>DASVUD010000035.1:0-99395 GCA_036387235.1 Pyrinomonadaceae bacterium | reverse complement strand
CCCCCCCCACGCCCTTAACTATTTTCCAGAACTATTTTTCCGCGCGCGCCTCAATGCCGGGCGCGCTGTTGTCGTCGCCTGACTTGCGGCTGGCTACGACTGACTACGGCTGATTGTGACTGACTGCGACTGACTTGCGGCTTCAACGCCGTCTCGCCGCGCTTCGTCCGGCGACAGTTGCGCCGAGCCCGTCGGCGGCGGCAGCCGAGTCGTCGTTGGGCGCGGGTTCCGTCACAGCCTGACGTGCGCCGCCGAGGTCAGACAGCGCCACGATGATGAGCAGCGCCGTCACGCTGAGCGTCGCCAGCACGTAGAGCAGCGCCACCTGTTCCGTCCAGATCAGTGCGATGATCACTGCCGCCGCCGCTGCGATCCAGAGCAGCGTCGTGCGTCGATTGCTTTTACGAGCACTCGCGACTGTCGTAGTTCTCCGAGCCATCTTAAATTCCTCTGCCTCCGGTCTAAGTAAAAAATCGAGTCTCTCAAGTTTTGAGAAATTGAAGAGACAATCTAACACGCGGCCGCACGAGTTGACGACGCGTGCCGCGCGCGTTCTCTTGCCTGCTCGCAAAACGAGAGGTTGGCCGCAAACGTTTTGCGGCCAACCTCCGGGTCTGCGTTTCGCGCTGTCAGTAGAGTATGCGCAGCGGGGCTTGCGTGACGAAGGAACTTGCGCCGCCCGTGGCGAAGCCCGTCAGCAACTTGGCGATCCCGGCGGGAGAGAACTTCCCTTCCTCCGGCACTTCGATGATGTCGTAGGGCTGAAGCGCGATGTCCTCTTTCTTGCCCTGCTTGATCGCCTTGTAGTCGACCGTCAGCGTCTCCGATTTCATTCCGCCCGGCTTCTGCCGGTAGATGCGCACCTGACTCTCTTTGGCGTTACGCGGGCCGCCGACGATGCTGATGGCGCGCGACAGCGTCATGCCGTCTTTCAGATAAAGGTTCGAGGGCTGCACGACGTTTCCGGTGACGTAGATCGGCAGAGCCTCGGCCACATAGATGATGTCGCCGGGACGAATGTATGGGTTGGCCTCGCTCTTGCCCATCTTGAGGTCTTCCACCCGGTAGATGGTGAACGGGATGCCGATTGAGTCCGTGCCCTGTTGCGCCTGCGCGGCCATCTGCTGCAACTCTTCCGGTTCGGGACAGAGCAACGGCTGCGTGTGTGAAACTTGAATCGTACCGCTCTGCTGTTCGGTCACGCCGCCGCTCTTGGAGATGAGTTCGAGCAGGCGCGCCGGGCGACGCATTTCATAGGGCGCGGGCGAGCGCACCGCGCCGTAGACGACGGCGGGCGTGCGGCTCTTTTCGTCCTTGACGGTCATGTAGACGCGCGGAGTTTTGAGAAACTTGGCGAGCGCCGTCTCCACGTCCTTGCGTATCTCTTTGACGCTGCGACATTGAGCGGTGATCGGTTCTTCGACGAAGGGCACGACCAGTTTGCCGTCGCCGTCCACAGCGAATGAGCCGTCGAACTGCGGCTCGCCGAAGACGCGGAGTTCGATCACGTCGTTCGGCCCGAGTTTGTATTCGCGCCGCGCCGTCATCGTGCCGCTCACGGCGTCGCTGACGGGCTGCACGGTCGCGCCTTGTGCCGGAGACTGCGCCGAAGGCTGCTGCTGCTGCGCGCCGAGCGGCAGGGTCAAAGTCGAACAGATAACGGCGAACAGAAATGTGGCTCTGAGTACTCTCATAATTTTACTTCCCGTCTCTTGAATGTGAGCGCGTTCCCGGGGGTCGAAAGATTTCCGTGCGCGCGGAAGACCTATAGATGTCCGAAAGAAGCTGTCCGGCTGCCTCAGTCGCAATTCTTAATTTGTCGGGGTGTGGATTAGATACCAGCGCCGTCGTCCAACCGTCCAACTTCGCCGTCTCCGAAAACTCTCAACCAGTCGTCCAACCGAGCGCCAATTGTCGCACAGAAGCGCCGAAACGCCAATTCCGGCCGCAGGCGGAAAAGTTTCAAGTTTCAGGGTTCGAGTTGAAGCGGGTTTCGCGGCCGCGAGTCTCAAATTTCAAGTTTGAGCAGGCACAACTTTCAGCCCTGAAACTTGAAACAACCTATTTTTTCTTGCGGCGACGCTGGAGGGGAGGTTCTTCTTCGATGTCGCCCATGGCGAGGCGCGCGCGGAGCATCTCGATTTCGCGGTTGATGCGCGTGGCGGCCTCTTCGCGGGCGTCGTCGCTCATCTCGGCGCGGGAGAGGTAAAAGAGCGCGTCGCGGTAGCGTGCGACGGCGCGCGTGTAGCGTCCGCGAAAGGCGGCGCGCTCGGCCAGTTCGACCCAGTGCGCGACCTTGACGGAGGCGATGAAGTTGTGGACGGCGAGCGCCGAGTCCCTCAGTTCCGGCTCGTTCGGGTAGACCTGCAACGCCTCGTTGATCACGTCGAGCGCGCGCATGGCCGTCTCGATCTTGTCCGAGACGCTGACGCGTCTCTGCGCTTCGTGCGTGAGGCGTTGCGCCTCGCCGCGCGCCCACGCGAGCAGGTGATGCTTTTGCAATCCGCGCACGCGTTCCTGCCCGGCACGCAGGGCGACGCGCACGTCGGCCGCCGTGCCCGAAGCGCGGATGGTCTCTTCGGTGGTCGCCAGATATTGTTCGCAGAGGCGGAAGGCTTCGAGGTGCGCGGCCGGGTTTTGCACGCCCGCTTCGTCGGCCTGCGCGAGACTTTGTTGCAAGGCGCGCAAGGAATTGGCCGTCGTGCTGACGCTCGCTTTGCGCGCGGCGGGGCGTTGTAAACCGACGGCGGCCGCCTGCACGCCCTCGCTGCCCATGCGCATTTCGAGTTCGTGCGTGTAGCGCGCCCAGGCGCGGCGCATCACCACTTCGCGCGCCGCAAAGGCCACGAGCAACACGACGCTCGCCGCGAGACCTGCGGGCAAGAGCGGCGCTTCGTCGCCGCCGAGCGAGAGCAGCCACCACAAACCGAAAAAGACGACGACCGAGATGACGACGGCCGTCAACATGAACCCGGCCGAAGAAGGGCGGCGCGGGCGCGCTGCGGGTCGCCGGCGCGGTTGTCCAACTGCGCTCTGGCGCGGTTGTCCGAGTGCGCTCTGGCGCTGTGGCTGGCGATTCGCTTCTGTGTAGTTTGCCGATTCGCTTGGCAAGCGTTCTCTCCGGGAACGAGGGACGGGACGATTCGCGCCGCTCTGGGAATGCGTTGAACTCGGCCGTGTGCGCGGACAAGAGCGACGGCACACCGGCGAGGGCGCGACAGTCAATCAAGCTGTGATGAAATTTAAAGCCGTTCGAGCCGAGACGAAAATTATAGTCACCTTTTCACACGCGTCTGTCAACAGTCGGCATGGCCGCGCCGCGTCTCAAATCGCTCTGTCCTTGCGGCCTTCCTACGTGTCTTGGTGTCTTCGTGGTTAAAGACCATGAGAAACATTAACCACGAAGGCACAGAGACACGTCGGAAGACCGAGGGGGAAGTTGTTAACAGGGCGAAATTCTACTGGAAGTGAGTGGCAAATCTGTTTATACTGACGCGCGCCTGCGGAACTACTCGCGCGCCGTTTGCATGGACGGTTGCCGCCCAATCGTCCTCGATTCTTCCAACTCGCGTAGACAGGAAAATTTCCCGCCGCCAAGTCGCGCCGGTGCGAGGACGCGTTCTCGCCGCGACGATGGAGCGGGCAAGTCAAGTTAATGATCAATTGTCCCAAGTGCGGCACGGCCGTCAGAGAGGAAAAGGCTTTCTGCCACAACTGCGGCGCGCCGATGGACGCGGCCAAGGCCGAGCGCGAAACGCCCATGCCCGACTTCGGCGCGACCATCATCGAACCGCCGCGTCGCGCCGCCGCCACCGCGCCGCCGAAGCCGCAACCACAACCTTTCGCGCCACCGCCACCGCAGCAGCAGCGGCCGCCGCAGCAATCTTTCACGCCTCCGGCCGCAAACGAGGCTCACACGATGTCGAGCAGGCCGACCGCGCCCGTCGCGCACCAGCCGACGACAAACATCGCCCACGGCGGCGCGCCGCCCGCGCCAGCGCCGCAGGCCGAAGGGCGACGCAAGCGGCGCATCGGCGTCGGCTTCGTCATACTCTTGCTCTTCCTGATGTTTCTCGTGTTCGTGATCGCGGTCGTCACCGACTGAGCGCAGCCCGACCGTTCTCGACACCTTTGCAAGACGAATATCCTAGACGCTTCCGATGGACGAATTCGCAAGTATCCAACAGACTCCGTTTGCCCACGCGACTCCGCTCCCGGCGCAACCGCGCCGCCGCATTTTGCGGGCGGTCGGCATCGCCTTCGCCTTGCTCGTCGTCCTCGTGCTCGCGCTCCTGCTGCTGTTGTTGACGGGACTGGAAACCGGCCCCGTCCCGCTGCTCATCGGCTTCCTGCTCGCCACGCTGCCCGCGCCCGTCTACGTCGCGCTCGCGCTCTGGATCGACCGCTATGAATCCGAACCGGCGTGGACGCTCGTAACTGCTTTTATCTGGGGCGCGGTCGTGGCGGTCTTTATCGCCGCCTTCGTCAACACGATTGGCAGCCTCATCGTCGCCTCTCTCATCAGCGACCAAGCGGGCAGTTTCTACGGCGCGGTCATCTCCGCGCCCATCGTCGAAGAGAGCATGAAGGCAGCGGTTCTCTTCGGTCTCTACTTCTGGAAGCACGACGAGTTCGACGGGGTGATCGACGGCATCGTCTACGCCTCGATGGTCGGACTCGGTTTCGCCATGACGGAGAACATCCAGTATTACGGCAGCGCCGCGCTCGAAGGTGGAGCGGGCGGCGGCCTCGTGCTCTTCATCCTGCGCGGGATCATGGCTCCCTTCTCGCACCCGCTGTTCACGAGCATGACGGGCATCGGTCTGGGGTTGGCGAGCCAGTCGAAAAGCGGCCTCGTCAAATTTTTCGCGCCCGCCTGCGGCCTCGTCTTGGCGATGTCGCTGCACAGCCTGTGGAATCTTTCGGCCACCTTGAGCGCCGCGCTCTACTTCGTCGTCTACTTCCTGATCATGGTTCCGGTCTTCGTCGCCGTGCTCGTCTCGATCTACTTCGCGCTCCGGCGCGAGGGGCGCATCGTGCGCGAGCACCTCAGGCACGACCTCGAACGCGGGCATCTGACCCAAGCCGAACTCGAACTACTGGCGAGCATCCGCGGGCGGATGGGCGCGTCGTTTCGTGCGCTGACGCGCGGCGGGTATCGTTCGTGGCGCACGCGGCGCGAGTTCAACCGCGTGGCGAGCGAGTTGGCCTTTCATCGCAACCGCGTCGCGCGGGGGTGCGTGGTCAAAGACGGCGCGGCCGTCGAGGAATCCTACGTCCGGCAACTCTTGGAGTTGCGCGGGCGGTTTAACGTCTCTTGAAAGCGAAGCGAAACTTAAAACGGAAATCCCCCCGTGAAAATTCAACTTCTTCCAAGCACCTTCAACCAAAACGGCTGCGCCAGCCAAGAACAGCGGCTCACCTGTTTTGTCATTGACGACCGTGTCACCGTGGACGCGGGCAGCATCGCCCTCGGCCTCTCCGAAGAGCAGCACGAGATGGTGCGCGACATCATCGTCACGCACCCGCACATGGATCACATGGCGACGCTGCCGATCTTCATCGACGATCACTTCGCGCTCTTGACCGAACCCGTGCGCGTGCACGCGACCGAAGAAGTGATCAACCTGCTCGAACGCGACGTGTTCAACTGGACGGTCTACCCGCGCTTCTCCCAATTGAAGAACGAGCACTGCCCCGTCATGGAGTACGTGCCCTTCCGCCCGCACGAAGAATTTCGCGTCGCGCACCTGACGGTGACGGCCGTGCCCGTCAACCACATCGTCCCGACGGTCGGCCTCGTCGTCTCCGACGGCACGACGACCGTGGCGTTCAGTTCCGACACGGCGGCGACCGAAGAGTTCTGGGAAGTGGTCAACCGGCGACCAGACATCTCCGCCATCTTCATCGAAGCGAGTTTCCCCAACTCGATGGGAAAACTGGCCGATGTCTCCGGTCACCTGACGCCCGAAGGCGTCGCCGCCGAACTGCGCAAGCTCTCGCACAACCACATGGACGTGCTCGCCGTCCACCTCAAACCCTCTTACCGCGAAACGCTCGTGCGCGAACTCGACGCGCTCGGCATACGTGGTCTCTCCGCGATGGAAGCCGGGCGCGATTACGTCTGGAAGTAACGCGTGCGCGCGCCAGCCGGTAACTGAGCGTTTCCTCTTTCGACTATCACTTTTTTGCGAGAGGCCAACTGAAGCCAAGAAGCCACACGAAACAACACGAAGAAGAAGGTTCGTGTTGTTTCGTGTGGCTTCTTGGTTCCGCTCTTTGTTTTGTTTGAACCTCTCAACGAAACGGCGACTTCTTTCAGTCGCCTTCGTCAGCCATCACTAGTCAGTCACTCGCAGAATTCACCGCCCGCCGCCTTCGTTTCCGAGTTCGCCATCAAACCCTCCATGTGCTGCCGCGCTTTCCAAGCGCCGGTGCGCGTGGCCGCTTCGATGCCGTCGCCCCACGCGCGCCGCGCCTCTTCGCGCCGCCCCTGTTGCATCAAAGCCGTGCCGAGCATCTGGTAGGCCGATGTGAAGTCGCCGTTCAACTTCAAGACTTGCCGCAAGGCTTCCGCCGCCTCTTCCCAACGCTCCAATTTCAGATACTCGTTCGCCAGCCCGTACCAGACCATCTCCTGATTCGGCTCGGCGGCGACCATCGCCTTAAACGTCTCGATTCGTTCCTGCGACACTTTTATCTTTCAACCTCCCCAAACGCCTCTCTGCGCGCCCGGACGCGCCGTCCGCCTTATGACGCTCAACGCGCGCCCTCGAACTCGTTTTCCGTGTGCTCGCCCGTCGCGCCTTCGAGCCGGACGCGCCCGCTCGGCAACAACTCCGCGACGCGAAACGTGCGCTCCGCACGGCCCCGTCCCGGCATCAACTCCGCGCGAAAGCTGACGCTCATGCCGGGACGCGCCCAACGGTTACGCGCGCGCCGGGCCTCCCGCTCTTTCAACTCGTGCCCCGCGCGCTTCGTCGTGCGTCCCTTGACGAGCGCCACCGCCCCGACGCCGCCGAGCGCCAGCGCCAAACCGCCCAACAGACGTTTCGCACCTTTTCTCATTCACTCGAACCCGACCGACGCCCGCGCGCCTCGTCTCAATTCGCTCATCCTCATTCGCTCAAGTCCCGGCGGCCTGACCGTTCGCCCTCGCGCTCCAGATAGAACGAAGCGCAAGCCCCTCCGCCTGTGTGAGAGACTTGCGCGCCGTCCGGTGCGGCTTTGAGCGCCCTCGCGCCGCCGTCTTCCGTCGCAACACGGGTTGCAGTCGTCGCCGTCGCCCGTGCCCTCGGCCGGGCTGTCAGCAGAGCGGGTCGAGTTTTTCGCTCTGGATCGGCAAACCGGCACGGAGCGAACGCTCGGCGTTGATCTCCGTATAGTGCGCCCATTCCTCCGGCACTTTGTCTTCGGCGAAGATGGCCTCGACGGGACATTCGGGCACGCACGCGTCGCAATCAATACAGGTCTCCGGGTTGATCACGAGCGCGGCCATCTCGTCGTCGAGGTGAAAAGCCTCGACGGGACAGACCAGCGCGCAGTCCGTATAGCGGCAGCCGAAGCAGGGTTCGCACACAACGTAAGTCATTAAACTAGCCTCCTCAAAAAAAGTGTATGACGTTAAGACCGCGCGGAAAATTTCGCGTCACGCGGGCGGAAGCGTGAGCGCCTGAGCGCGGCGACAAAAGCACGGAAAATCTACGAGCGCGCTATATTAAGCACGAACCGCCAAGATTGAAAAGCAAAATTTTCAACGGCGGAAACGCCCCACTGCCGCCGTCAGGTGTCCGTTCTTCCGTCGCCCTTTGGCCGTCGTTCGACGCCGCCGAGCGCCCGTCCAATAGGAGACGGACAACGGGCGACGTTGTTCAAACGCGACGGTCGAAAGCACAACCGACGACCGGCAATCGACAACGACCGGCAACCGACGACGAACACCTGACGATCATTTTTAGCCGTCTTCGCCCGCGCGCCGCTTGTGTTTGACTTTGCGCTCGGCCGGGTGCGCGCGTTCCTCCGGTTTGGCGCGCGTGAGCGGGTGGCCGTGCGAGGTTTGGGGCGTGCGCTGGAGGACGGCTGCGTCGGCGGCGCTGAGAGGACGCTCGCCACGCTTCTTCGACGGCTTCTTGGCGTTGGATGACATAAGGTTTGGCAAGCCTCTCTTCCGTGGATGGCGCGATGCTACGCGCGCCCGGCATCGACTGTCAATAGTCGCCGCCGGCGCTTCCATTCGGTCTGTTGGAGTAGGAGAGGTTCGGGTTGTTGCCGCCGTGTGAGGGCGCGGAAAAAAGTTTGCGCCTGAGCGTCTCGGTGAGGAGAAGCTCAGGCGCAAGCTAACGTTTACAACTGTCGGAAAGTTACGCCTTGCTCGGCTGCGGCGCGGTCTCGCCGAAGAGAGTTTTCAAGGCTTGCGAAGTTTCGGTGCGACGCTTCTGCTGGAACTCGTTGACCCATCCGCTGACGGTCGCCACCATGTCGCGCGCGGCTTCGTGCGTCGACTTCTTCGCTTCGTCGTTCGTGGCCTCGGCGGCGTTACCTTGCGCGGCGCGTTCTCCGCGTTTGATGATCTTGATGGATTTATTGGTCGTCATGATTGCCCTACCCGCTTGTTGTTATTTTCTGATGCGTCACTATAGACGTTTGAAGCGCCGGAAAAGTTCCAATAACTTCACGACAGTGCAGCATCTATCGGAACACGCGCACAGATATAGCAAATCGAAGGCCACAAGTTTCAAGGCGCGGCGCGCTGCCTTCTCCCTCGCTGCGCACGAGAAGTTCGACGCGCATTTTCGCAGCGTTTCGGATGCGCTTTACACGCGTGCAACTTCGGCGTGACAATTCGACAATGAGAGCCGTGCTGCACCGGATAGTTTCTCAATCGTTCACTCTCATCCCATCTGCGCCTTTTTCTGATACGCTTTCCAACACACGCGCCGCCCGGTCGTCCCGCACCGCTTCCGTCATCCGTTCGTAAACCGTCGTCGCCCGCTCTCAACATAAACGCTGCGGCGGAACAAAAATAAACGTCGGGTGAAGAGCGAAAGGAATTTCCCTTCGCCTCCTCACACGACGTTGAACTTTAGCGTTAACTGAAATGAGCGGACGCGCGTTGCGAACGTCTCAATCAGCTAACGGCGCGCGACGTTCGCCTCGCGCCGCTCTAGTCTTTCTTCCCGAACATGCCGCCGATGCCGCCGAGCACGTTCTGCGCCGTGTCGGCCACGCCGCCCGCGACGTTCGCGCCGCTGCCGAGCGCGCTGTCGATCATGCCGGAAGCGGAGGCGGGCAACTTGTCGCGCATGTAGCCCATCACCGTGTCGATGGCCGTGCGCGCCTGTGTCTCGGTGATGCCGGTTCGTTCGGTCACTTGCTTGATCAACTCTTCCATTTGCTTCTCTCCTCTTGAGGGTTTAGATGAAGACGACCGACTGCGCGTTCGGGATGTCGAAACGGCGGCGGCAACGCGGGCAATCGAGCATGTCGTCGATCCGCACCATGTAATCGCGCGAATTGCGAAAACGCGCGCGATCCTGTTCGCTCGCGCCGCGCGGCAACTCCTTCTTCTTCGTGCGCCGCAACCAGCGCACCTCGTATTCGGCGCGCTCGCGGCAGTGCGGGCAACTGTAGGTCGCGCGCTTGGCCTCTTGTTGTTCGTTGAAAAAATCTCTCTCGTTCATAAGTCAAAAATAACGCTAACCGCGAACCTAACTCAAGTGCGCCGCGCGCCCGTTCAGGTGCGCCCGGCCGACAGCCCGCCCGAAGCCTTGCTCGCGCCCTTCGTTCCTTCCTCCCGCGCGGCGCGCCGGCGGTGATGCAGAACGATGAAGAGACCGGCCAGCGCGTTCAAGAGCATGATGGCGTTGGTGACGACGAAAACCCAGTTGCCGACCATCCAACTGTAGATGGTGAAACCGACGGACGCGGCCAGTTGCCCGATGAAGAGCCACTTCGAGACGTTCTCGCTCGACCCTTCCTTCCACTGTTTGAAAACCTGTTTGCCGATGGTCAGCACGAGGATCAAAGAACTGATCCAACCGATAGCTTCCTGCATCTTTTCAGCGCCCCTTGTTCCTAAGTTCCTAAAAATCTTCCGCCGCCCTGTCCCCGCCCGTCGTCGCCTCGCCGCCCGCGCGTCCCTCCGACAACAGACGCCGCACCGTCTCGATCAGGCTCAAGGGATTGACGGGCTTCGGCTCGTAAGCGTCCGCGCCCACGGTGAGCGTGAAGGTGGCGCTGCCCGTGCCGAAGCCGGTCGTGACGACGATGGGCGTCGCGGCGATCTCGCTCGTGTCGCGCACGCGGCGGACGAGGTGCGCGCCGTCCGCGCCCGGCATGGACACGTCCGTGATGATCAGGTCGGGGCGCAACGTCAAGGCGAGTTCGTAAGCCTTCAAACCGTCCTCGGCCGTCAACACGTCGAAGCCCTGCCGCTCCAGCGTCATGCACATCAACTGCCGCGCGACCTCGTCGTCTTCCGCCACCAAGATTTTCTTTCGTTCAGTCATAATTCGTGAATCGTGAATCGTAAATCGTAAATAGATTCAATCCGGTTTTCTCTATTCACAATTGACGATTCACGATTTACTAGTCTTCCTGTTCGCACAATTCGCGCAGGAGGCGAAAGCTGTAGATGCCGGTCTGGTGGCCGTCGCTCCAACGAAAGGTGAGCGCGTAGCGGCCGACGATCTCGACGCGCTCGATGGTGAGATCGTCGGGGATGGTGGCCGGGTCGAGCATCCGCTGCCCGGTCATTTCGTTGACGCAATGCGCGCACGGGCAGACGCGCCTGAGCGCCGCCGCGCCGTAGCCGCACACGCGCCCGTCGCCCCACTTCACGCGCAAGCCCGCGCCGCCCTCCTGCACAATCTCATGCGGCTCGATCTGAGGCCCCAATCTTCGCGTCATTCCATTCATAAGAAAGCAGTGCCGAGTGACAAGTTAAAACAGAAATCTGTCTTTAAACTTGTCTTGATTCTTGCTCGTCACTCGTCACCTCATTGATTGTCGCGCACGGCTTCGGCGACGGCTTCGGTCGTGATGTCGAAGTGGGAGGCCGACCAGACGGCCTGACCGTTGCGCAGGACGATGGCCTGCGGCGATTCGTGCCGGATGCCGGTCTCTTCGGCCACGCGGCGCGAGAGTTCGCGTGCGCGCTGGACGACGACGAGCGAGATTTGCCCGGCCACGTCCGCGGGCAAACGCTCCATCTGTTGATGCGCGCGCGCGCTGATGGGACAGGTCGTGCTGTGTTTGAAGAGGACGACGGGCGCGTCGTGCGAGCGCGCCACGAGTTCGTCGAGCCCTCCGGTGTCGGTCACGGGCATGAAGTTCGTTAGTTTGTCCGAAGTCTCCGGCATTTGCAGATGGCCTCCGCCACACAGAATTTGGCGCACCTTTTTCCACATAAAGTCGATTCGATTTTCTCCTGTGGGGAACGCGTTTGATATTAACGCACCCGCGCGCGGCGAACAAACGGCGCTTGGCGTCTTCGTCTCTTAAGTGGTTAATGTTTCTCACATTCATTAACCACTCAAACACCAAGTCACTAAGGAACACGAAGCGCGCCGAGCGATAGAGACGGAAGCGGCAGCAGTAAATAGCCACAAAAACTATTTACTGCTGCCGCTCGCATGCTATTTCGACTTTGCCGCCGGGCGCTCAACGCCAATCGCCGACGAGGACGAAGGGAGCCCAGTAAAACGGCGCGCTGAATTTCTTGCCCTCGATCATCGCCACCTGCGCGGCGCGCATGGCGGCGGGCGCGGCGGGCGCTTGCTTCGCGAGCAGGCGCTTGTAGAAGTCCGTCATCAAATCCGCCGTCGATTTGTCGGAGACAGACCACAGACTGACGCCGACCGTCGGCGCGCCCGCGTACATGAAGGCGCGCGTCAGACCGATGACGCCCTCGCCGCGTCGCTCCTTGCCTAAGCCCGTCTCGCAGGCCGAGAGCATCACGAGCGGCGAGCCGAGCCGCAGGTTGAAGATTTCGTCTGTGCGCAGGAAGCCGTCGCCGTCGCGGTTGCCGACGAGCGAGAGGACGACGCCCGTGAACTGCGGCCGCTCCGTGTTCAGCAGCCCGTGCGTGGCGACGTGCAGGATGCGGTACTTCGTCACGTCCGCCGTCTTCACTTTCGCTTCGCTCGCATCGAGGTCGAGCCAGATGTCCGGCACGAGCCCTGAAGTGCGCGCGAAGGTGGCGATCTGCTGCGCCTCGGCGCGCGTGCCGTTCAAGCGCGCGAGTCTGATGACGGGGCTGCTCGCGTCGGTCGTGTTAGACGTGCTTGGCGTGCCCGTCAAATCCGCGACCGCGCTGTTGACTGCAAGCATCTCGCCCGTCTGCGCGCCGGACGCGACCGCGCCCACGCCCTGCAAAATTTTCGCGCGCGGGTCTGACGCGTCGAAGATCGGATCGGCGACGACGAGCAGGCCGCGCGAATCGGCTGCGGCCGACGCGCCCGCCGCCTGTTGCCTGATGGCGGCGACGACCGAGGCCGAAGGCGCGTAACTGATTTCGTTCGTGCGGACGAGATAAGGCAGCGTGGAATAGTCGCCCCCGCCGCCTGCGGCCGTGACGAGCGATTCAAAGGGCACGTAGTTAAGCGCGCCGTCCGCGACGACAAGCAGGCGTTTGCCCGAGGTGAACTGCGCGGCGGGCGCGACCGTGTTCCGGTAAAGCGCATGGGAAGATTCGGCGAAGGCCGCGACGTTTGCCGTCGTCGCGTTGTTGGACAAAGCGAGGCCGCGTTCTTCCGACAGGCCGCGCGTCTGCGCCCCGGCGTCGAGCAGAGAGCGGCGCAAACTCTGCGGCACGATCTTATCGCGCAAGGCCATCGCCTGCGCGTCGAGCTTGTCGCGCGGCGGCAACTGCCGGAGCGCGAGGCCGCCCGACGTGATCACCCACAAATACGACTGCTCGCGTCCGAGACTGTATTCGAGCAAGACCGTCTCGGCGTCCAAGACCTTCTGCTGCACTTCGACGACCGTGAGCGGTTGGGCGGCCGTGAGCGCGCCGTAGCGCGGGCTGGCCGCCCTGATCTGATTTTCCAGACTGTCGTATTCGACCGCGAGCGCGTCGAGTTGTTCTTCGATCTTCTCGATGCCTTCTTGCGGCGGCTCGCCCGTCAGGCTGACGCCCGCGATCTGCTGCGCGAGCTCCTGTTGACGTTCGAGGTTCTCGCGCTTGCGCTCAAGCAGTTCGGCGGGAACGCCCGCCGAGATGGTCGTGCCCGTCTCACTCAGCATGTCGAGCAGAGAGCGCGCGCGTCCCTGTTCGACGATGCGAAACGCCTCGGATGCAAGGGCGAGCGCGTCGCCTGAGAGCGGAGCGTTTTTGTCCGCCGCCGCACTGAGCGCGGCCGTCGCCATCGCGCTCGAAGCCTCGTCGAAGACTTCGCGCGTGGTGGCGAGAAAAGTGGTGCGCGCTTCGTCGGCGCGGAGCGAGCCTTGACGGATCGTCTCGATGGTTTGCAAAGCGGCGCGATACGAGTTGAAGGCGTCCTGCAAAGCCTTCGCCTTCTTCGCCGCGTCGGTGGCTTGCGCGGCGAGCAACAAGTTGGCCTTGCCGATGCCGCGCTGCGCCGGCCATTGCAGATCGAGTCGCTTGTCGGCCTGCGCCCCCTTGGCCGCGTCGGTGTAGAACTTGAGCGCGTCCTTCGTGTTGCCTTGCCGAAGCGCCACGTCGCCGAGGCTCGTGTTGGCCGCCACGCGGAAGCGACGCATCTGCCCGATCTTGCCGATGAGCGGAACGCCGCTGCTCGTCGCTTCGAGCGCGCTCGCAAAGTGCTTGCGCGCGTCCGCGAATTCGTCGTTGAAATAATTGACGCGCCCCATGCCGAGTTCATAAGTCGCGTAGATGATCGCCTGTCGATAGAGTTCGAAAGTTTGTTGCACCTGACTGATCGTGCCGACGGCGCTCGTGCCGGTGGAGACGGACACGTCGCCGCGCGCGACGCTGCGACCGAGGCCGCTCAAGCCGCCGAACAAGCCGCCGCCTTTTTTCGCGACGCCGAGTGTGCTCGTGTCGGGCTTCGTCACGCGCATCCGCGCGTAGGCCGCGCCCGACTCCGCGACGTTGCCCGCGCGATAATGCGCCTCGCCGATCTTGGCGAGCATCAGGTTGGCATTGAACTCCTCGTCGCCGATCCCGACTACGCGCTTGACGAGCACAGACCCCGGCTTGTTGCCCGCCGCTTGAAACAGTTCGTGCGCCTTCTGGTAATTGGCGAGCGCCGTGCGATGTTGCCCCTGGCGCGAATAGAGATCGCCGAGCGCGTCGTGCGTCGCCGCCTGACCGCGCACCGAACCGGACGCGTTGAAACTTTTGAGCGCCGTCTCCAACAGCGGGAGCGCCTGATCCGCCCTGCCCTGTTTCAACAACCTGCGTCCCTGCCTGAGCGCGTCCACGCCGCTGCTCCCCGCGCCCGTCTGCACTCCCTGCGTCGTCGCCGCGCGTGCGAGCGCGGGTGGAGTGACGAAATTGAACGGCGCACAGACGAGCGCACAGGCGAGTAGGAACGTCGAAATAACAGTTCGAAATTTCATTTGATCTCCGTGCGTAACTGATGAATGACGAGCCGCTGGCTTCACTTATGAATCAGGTCGATGGCCGTGACGAGCATCTTCGCATCGGGCGAAGCGGTCATGCGGATGACTGAAGGCGTCGGCGCGCCCGCCGCAAGGCCGAGGCCGCGCGTGGTCGCTTCGCGCTCGTCCGTGGTCTGCGCGCGCCCTTGATCTTTGACTTTACTGACGGCCACTTGCTCGCGCTCCTGCATCGCTTTGAGTTGCGTCCATACGTCCGCGACGGGACGCCACGGGCAAGCGTTCCCCGCCTCGAAGCAATAGCTGGCGAGCGCCGCGCCCGTCGGCACGCCCGCGAGCGGTTGGCGCGCGAGCACGATGTAGAGGCGTTCGGCGGCAGGCGGGTCTTTGAAGACGAACCAGCGCATCTCTTCGCTCTTCTCCTCGCTCGAAGGGATTTCGTAAGGCACGTGCGCGCGCACGAAATTGTCGCCGCCCTTGAGCCGCGTGTCCGGGAAGATCATCTGCGGCTCGCCGTCGTTCTCCGTGTGAAAGATGTAGAGGTAGCCGTCCGTGTTGGTTTCGAGCGCGATGCGAATGGCCTCGCCCGTGCGAAACTGGCGCGACGAATCGGTGCGCACGGCCAGCCCGTTGTCGCCGAGCGTGAAGAAGGTGTAACCGAGACCGAGCGCTTGCGGCTTGGCAACAGTCGCCGTCGTCGCGGCGGTCGTGTTCGCTTCGCCCGCTTCGCTCGTCGCCGGAGCGCCGCCGGTGGACGTTTTAACAGCGGCCGTTTCATCTTTCGCGCTCGCCGCGCTCTTGCCCGCGTTCTTCTTCCCGCCCGATTTGGCCGACGATTTCGGCGCGCTCTTTTTCGCGTTCTTCGGCGATGAGTTTGCCGCGACCGCCGGACGGTTCGCGGTCTCCGGCGTGGAGACGGTCGCGCCCGCGCCGCCGCTCGCTTTCGCTCCCTCTTTGTTCTTCGGCCGCGTCGTCAGAAACGCGCCGCGCGTCAAGACCTCTTCGTCCTGCGGCGGTGTCGGTTGTTGCTGCGGCTGCGGCGGCGGCGCATCTTGCGCGCGCGCCGTGACGGCGAAGGCGAACGCAACGCAGAGAAGCGTCGAGAAAAGTTTGTCACGCATTTTTGGAATCACTCCTTATCACAACCGGAGACGCGGCGCGTGCTGTTCAACCGGGGACTCGAAAACCTGACGACGCGCGGCACAGTTTCCTTTGCCACCCAAAACGTTCGCGACACACTCGGCGACCGTCAACGTTCAACCAAGCATCATGCGCTTAACGATGTTCGATCCGGATGTCGAAGACGACCGGCTCCGCCGGCGCGCCCCGCGATTCGACGGCGACCGTCACCGACGGGGCTGCCGCCGCCGTCGCGCCGCCGGCGTTCGACGCGCCCGAATCTTTTACGTCCGTCGAGGGGAGCGCGGTTTTGGAGCGCGCGCGCAGGTCTTCGAGTTCCTTCAACTCGGCGGGCGTCAGTTCGTGCCCCGCTTCGGTGGCGAGGAAGGCGGGCGCGAGCAAAGGCGTCCGCGAAAAGATGACGACGTATTCTTCCGTCGCCGGATTTTTGTCGAGTTCGAGCACCTGCCCCTCGCCGTAGGGGAAAGTGAAGTCCGCGCCCGCAGGCGCGAGGTTGGTCTTCATGATGCCGGTGGGGCGCGCGGTCAAAAAGGTCGTCGGCGCGTTGCCGACGCCGGGGCCGACGATGTAGAGATAGCCGCGCTCGCGCACGACGAAATGAAACTTGAACTGCTGCCCGGACGGTAGAGACAACGCGTTCGCCGCCACACGCCGCCCCTCGCCCTGCTCCGCGTCGTCGAAGGCTTCGACCCAGTAGTTCATCAACTCGAAGCGCGCGGGCGCTTCGACTTCCCCGCCGCCCTTCGTCGTCCCTCCGGCGCTTCTCTGTTCGACGCCGCCCGCGCCTCGTAAACTTTTCCAAGCGAACCAACCGCCCGCCGCCAAGCCCACGACCAGCAACAAGAGCACGCCCGCGACGACTAACTTGGACGACGAACTTTCAGTTGACGAACTTTCAGATGACGAACTTTTAGTCGCCGCGTCCGCCGTGCCCGTGTGCGACGCGAGCGGCGTCATCTTCGGCGTCGAGTTTGAGACGGCCGCGCCCGGCGTTGCCACCGCGCCGGAAGTATGCGCGCTGGCCTGCTCCATCACGACGGTCGCCGCCCCTTGCGGCGCGGGAACTTGCGGCGTGGTCTGTGCGCCCGCGTGCGGCGCGCTCGTCGTCGGCGTCGTGGTGGGTGGCGCGTCTCCGCGTATGAGCGTCTGCGACGATTCAAAGTCGGGCACGACGCCGCCGCCCGCGTCACTTCGGTTGGCATCAGTCCCGCCCGGCTCCGGCGTCGTGTGAATTCCGGACGCGAGGCCGCCGTAAGTTCCCGACGCGAGGCCGAGCGCGGCGCGCACCTCGGCGGCAAGCTCGCCCGCCGTCGCCGGACGCTCCGCGCGATCTTTCGCCATCGCGCGTTCGACCGCGAGCGCGAACGCCTCCGGCACGCCTTCGACGACCGTGTGCAGCAGAGGCATCCGCCGGCTGACGTGCCCTTGTCTCAGTTCGCCGAGCGTGTAACCGACGTATGGCTTCGCGCCCGTCGTGAGTTCGTAGAGGATGACGCCGAGGCTGTAGATGTCCGCGCGCCCATCGATTTCGGCGTTGCCGTCGCGCGCGGGCTCGCCCCATTGTTCGGGCGACATGTAGTAAGGCGTGCCGAGAATTTGTCCGGCCATCGTGAGCGCCGTGCCGCCTTCGCCGACGTGCGTTTCGGCCACGTCGCGCAGTTTGGCGATGCCGAGGTCGAGCAGTTTCACATTCAGTTCGCCCGCGTTCGTGCGGCTCAACATCACGTTCTCCGGTTTGAGATCGCGATGGACGACGCCCTGCGCGTGCGCCGCTTCGAGCGCGCCGACGATGGGTTCGAGAATCCGCCAGGCCTCGACCGGAGTGAGACGCCCGCGCTCCTTCAACTCTTTATCGAGCGAATGGCCTTCGACGTATTCCATCACCATGTAGGTGAGGCCGTCCGCGCCCGTGCGCAGGTCGTAGACGGTGACGGCGTTCGGATGACGAAAGCGACGCGCGGCGCGCCCTTCGCGTTGGAAGCGACGCAGCCATTCCGTGTTGTTGCGCATTTCGGGCTTGAGCGTTTTGATCGCCACGCGGTCGCCGAGCAGGATGTGGCGCGCCCGGTAGAGCGTGCCCATGCCGCCGCGCGCGATGAACGACTCGATCTCGTATTGCCCGTCGAGGATGCGCCCGACCATCTCCTCGCCCGCCTCGGTCTCTTCCAGCACCTCGCCGTCGCGCGCGCAGAACGTCACGGCGCTCTCATAACTCTCTCCGCATTGTGGGCAGGTTTTCATTGCCGAAGGTTTCAAGGGACAGTTGACGCTCAAAGGGAAACTGCTCGCGCCGACACGCACGCTTAAATGACGGCGACAGCGACGGCCGCGAAGGCTCAAGCGCAAAAGTCTAACACGCCCGCGCGGGCACACGGAATCTTAGCGATAGAGACGGTGCGAGCCTCTTTTCGAGAGCACTCGGAAGGCAAGGTAAGTTAGAGAGGCGTAAAAGAGAAAGTTGCCGATCAGCATGATGGCCGTGACATGAGGATACTCAAATTCAAACCCGAGCTTCGGATGCATGTCGAACAGGTAAAAATAGAGTCTCATCGGCCATACGATAGGCATCAACAGCAAACGCTTGACGGCATAGCTCTGAGTTTGGGTGGAGATTACCGCGGCGAGAAAGAGAAAGAAGCCCGGCACGACTACGCCACCGGTGATTGATAAGAGCAGACGTCTCATCCTGTCATTATAGCGAAATCTCTGTTCAACTGAACGCGGCAATTCGCCTTTCAGGCTCGCTCACCTATGGAGCAACCCGCTAACTTACCGGGCAAATTGATTATAAGGCAACGCCGCTGCGAAGCACTCGGCGGTCTCAGATTTGAGAGTGCAAATTTCAGATTGAAATTTGCACTCTCAAATCTAAAATCTCGCATTTGAACTTCTCCAACTCTCCGTACATCTCCCTTGCGCGCCCGCGCCGTCGAAGGCTTCGGCATTCGAGACGTGCGCGGCGGACGGCTCGCGGTCGGCGCGTGTTTGCCGACAACCCAAAAACATGATGCGCACATCGAAGCAAAAGGTTAAACTCGGGCACGTTATCAGAAACGTGCTCTTAGCGTTTACCCCCAGACCGCTCGGAGAATTTTTATGACGATCTTGGAACGTCTCGGCCAGCGTTCACGGTCATTCCTGATCATACTCGGTCTTCTCCTCGTCGCCCTGCAAAGCGCCATCAATTACCTGATCGGGCCGGACATCGCGTTCTACATTTTCTACCTGCTGCCCATCTCGCTCGTCGCGTGGCTGGTCGGGCGGCGCGCGGCCGTCTTCGTCTCCATCGCCAGCGCCGTCAGCTATTTTTTCACCGAGCGGCTGACAGGCCACTTCGATGCGCGTCCTCTCATCCCCTACTTCAACGTCTTCGCGCAACTCGCCGCCTTTCTCTTCGTCACCTACTTCGTCTCCGCCCTGCGTCGCTCGCACGACCACGAGCGCGAACTCGCGCGCACGGACGACCTCACCGGCGTCATCAATCGACGATCATTCTTTGAAGCGTCGCAGCAGGAGATCAGCCGCGCGCGTCGCCACCGGCATCCCTTCACCGTCGCCTACATGGACGTGGACAATTTCAAACTCATCAACGACAACTACGGCCACAGCATCGGCGACACGGTGCTGCGGAGCGTGACGCAGACGATCAAGAACAACATCCGCGAGATCGACGTGGTGGCACGACTCGGCGGCGACGAGTTCGTCATCCTGATGCCGGAGACGGGCGAAGAGGCGGCACAGGTGGTCGTCGCGCGCATCCATCAAAACATCATGAACGCGATGCGCGACTACGGCTGGCCGATCACGTTCAGCATCGGCGTGGTGACGTGGACGACGCCGCCGCGCACCGTCGATGTGATGTTGAAGTTGGCCGACGAAGCGATGTACGAAGTCAAAAACGGCGGCAAGAACCGCGTCACACATCTCAAGCTCTCCGGCGAACCCGTCGCGGCCACTTAAACTCTCCCTCATGTCCACGACCGACGTTATTCTGCTCTCGCTGCTCATCCTCACGGCCGCCGCGCTCTATTCATCGGTCGGCCACGGCGGCGCGTCCGGTTATCTGGCCGCGATGGCTCTCTTCGGCCTCGCGCCCGCGCAGATGAAACCGACCGCGCTCTGTCTCAACATCCTCGTCGCTTCAATCGCCACCTTTCGCTTTCAACGCGCGGGCTGTTTTCGCTGGCGTCTCTTCTGGCCTTTCGCCGTCGCCTCCATCCCGCTCGCCTTCATCGGCGGCGCGCTCACGCTGCCGACCACTATCTACAAACAGATCGTCGGTCTGACGCTGCTCTACGCGGCCTTCCGTCTCTTTCGCTTCACGCGCACGACGGACGCGGACGGCGGGCGCGCGCAGGCGACTCACGAGCCGCCGCTCGTGCCCGCGATGCTGCTCGGCGGCTTGATCGGTTTGTTGTCGGGGTTGACCGGGGTGGGCGGCGGAATCTTTTTGAGTCCGCTGTTGCTGCTCTCGAATTGGGCTGATGCGCGGCGCACGGCGGGCGTGTCGGCCGCGTTCATTCTCGTCAACTCAATCGCGGGGCTGTTGGGAAACTTGACGAACTTGCGTGCGCTCTCGGCGGCGCTGCCCTACCTTGCGCTCGCGGCCGTCGGCGGCGGCCTCGTCGGCTCCGAGTTCGGCAGTCGCCGACTGGCGAGCATCCACATCCGGCGACTGCTCGCCGTCGTGCTCCTCGTCGCGGCCGTCAAGATGATCTTCGTTTGATTGAAACTAAAAGCATCCAAGAAAAAACTGAAACCACGAACACACACGAAACAACACTAACTTCTTCTTCGTGTTGCTTCGTGTGACGCGCGTGGTTCCGCTTCTTGTTTTGCTATTCGCGCTCGTCCGAGACTTTGATGTCGGCGAGCGTGTCTTGGCCGACCGGTCTGGTGTCCGGCTCGCCGCCGATCATCTCTGCGGCGGTCGTCTCGCCGGCGGTCTCCAAGTCGCCGACATCGCCCATGGTTTCGTCGTGCGGTTCGGTCTTCGCGTGATTCGCCTTCTTCGCCTCGTCCGCTTTGCTCATCCGAACGCTCTCCTTCGCTTCACACTCCGGGCGCTTCACACTCCGGCCGGAGCGTGCAGGACTTCGGGCGGTTCGCTCGCCACCGCGCCCGTGTAAATCTTCTGCGCGTACTCCTGCACCATGCGGTCGCTGTTGAAGGCCGGAACGAGCGTCTCGATGGCGCGCTTCATCATCCCGACCCAGCGGTGCGGCACGCCGCGCTCGTCGCGCTCGTAATAGGCGGGCACGACCTCTTCTTCCAGCAGGCGATAGAACGATTCGGCGTCGCGCACGTCCTCTTCGTGCGTGTTAGCTTCCTCTTTATCTTGCGCCTCGGCTTCGGAGTGCATGTCCGCAATCGCCCAACCGTTCGTGCCGTCGTAGCCTTCCGGCCACCAGCCGTCGAGGATGGAGAGATTCAAGCCGCCGTTCATCGCCACCTTCTCGCCGCTCGTGCCCGACGCTTCGAGCGGGCGGCGCGGCACGTTCAACCACACGTCGACGCCCTGCACGAGCTTGCGCGCGATCTCTTGATCGTAGTCTTGCAGAAAGACCGTGCGGTTGATGACCTGCGGGTCGAGTTTCCACAGCGCCAACTGCTGCAAGATTTGCTTCGCGCCCTGATCCTGCGGGTGCGCCTTGCCCGCGAAGACGAACTGCACGGGACGCTCCGCATCGTTGATCAGACGAAGCAGCCTGTCCGGGTCGGTCAGCATCAGACTCCAACGCTTGTAGGCCGCGACCCGTCGCGCGAAGCCGATGGTCAACGCATCGGGGTCGAAGGTCTGCCGGGCTTGCTCGACGAACTCCATGCCCTCGCCGCGTTGCAGGCGCGCGAAGTATTGCCGCTCGCGGATGAAGGCGATCAGCTTTTGCTTCATCAAGCGATGGACGCGCCACAACTCTTCGTCGGGGATGTTCGCCACGCCCTGCCGCCACACGTCGGCGTCGCACTCGCGCTCCTCCCAATCCGGCGCGACGTACTTTTCATACAACACGCGCAGGAGCGGCGACACCCACGTCGGCGCGTGGACGCCGTTCGTGACGTGCGTGATCGGCACGTCTTCCACCGGGCGCTCCGGGTACATCTTTTGCCACAACTCGCGCGACACGCCGCCGTGGATGCGGCTCACGCCGTTCGTCGTGCGGCACATCTTCAAGGCGAGCGGCGTCAGACCGAAGAGTTCCTCTTCGTCGCCCGCGCGGACGCGGCCGAGGTCTAGAAACTGTTCGTGCGAGAGCGTCAGCGATTCCGTGTAGCCGCGCCCGAAACAGTATTCGACGAGCGACGGCAAAAATTCGTCGTGACCGGCGGCGACGGGCGTATGCGTCGTGAAGACGCAGCGCGCGCGCACCTCGCGCGCGGCCTCGTCGAACGACTTGCCCTGCGCGACGAGTTCGCGCGTGAGTTCGAGGGTGAGAAAGGCCGAGTGGCCTTCGTTGAGATGAAAGACGTGCGGCTCGATGCCGAGTTTGCGCAGAAGGCGCACGCCCGCAATGCCCATCACCATCTCTTGCACGCAGCGCGTCTCGCGGTCGCCGCCGTAGAGATGCCCCGTGATGAGCCGGTCGATGTAGTCGTTCTCTTGGAGGTTCGAGTCGAGCAAGTACAACTTCACGCGCCCGACTTCGACGCGCCACGCCTGAAAGCGCACGAGGCGTCCGCGTATCTCCAGTTCGACGCGAAGCGGTTGTCCGGTCTGCGGGTCGTCCACGAGTTGGATGGGAAGTTTGGCCGGATTGATCGTGCCGTAATGTTCCTCTTGCCAACCGTCGCGGCGCAGGCGTTGACGAAAGTAGCCGTGATGATAGAGCAGGCCGACGGCGACGAGCGGCAGGCCGAGGTCGCTCGCGCTTTTGAGATGGTCGCCCGCGAGCATGCCGAGGCCGCCCGAATAGAGCGGCAAAGAAGTGTGGATGCCGAACTCGGCGCAAAAATAGGCGACCGGATTTTCGTGCGTCAGCCCCCGCGCGTGTTCGCCCGCCCAAGTCTTCGTCCGCGGATTCATGTAGCGCGCGAAACGCTCGGCGAGCGAGCGCACGCGTTCGACGTAGACGGGTTCGGTCGCCATCTGTGCCAGCCGATACTCGGACACGTCGAGCAGCAGGCAACGCGGGTTCTGCTCACACTCTTCCCACACCTGCGGGTCTAGATCGCGAAAGACGGCCGCGCCGTCGGCCGCCCAACTCCACCAGTAGTTCCAAGACAAACCATCCAATGCGCTCAACGTCTCGGGCAGCGCCCGCCCCAACTTGTTTTCCACCTGTTCGATTAACCTCACCAGAGAGACTATGCAAATTTATGATGACGTAAAAAAACCTCTGCGTTCGATTCGGACAAAAAGACGAGGCGAACATCCGCGAGGCGTGCGCGCGCCTCCGTGTCCGTGTCGCCGCTCTCGACGTTTAAAAATTCCCGTATCGCTTCGGAAGCGACGACCGCTGCCTTGTCCGGCGGGTAAGAGTAAACGCCGGTCGAGATGGCCGGGAACGCTATCGAAGTCAACTCGTGCCGGGCGGCCAGCGCAAGCGAGTTGTGGTAACACGCGGCGAGCAGTTCGGCCTCGCGCCCGGCGTGTTGTCCCCAGACGGGGCCGACCGTGTGAATCACGTAGCGCGCCGGAAGTGTGCCGCCCGTCGTAATGACGGCCTCGCCCGTCGGCAACCCGTCAGGGTAGAGCGTCGCGCGCAGGCGGCGACACTCTTCGAGAATCCGCGCGCCTCCGGCACGATGGATCGCGCCGTCCACCCCGCCGCCGCCAAGCAGCGTCGAGTTCGCGGCGTTGACCACGGCGTCCGTCGCCTGCCGCGTGATGTCGCCGACGACGACGCGGACGCGCCCCTCTAAGAAACTCTTCATTGTTTGGTCAGGCAACTAAGTGTAGCACCCTTCGTTCTGAAAATCAGTTGCCAAAGAGTAACGTTTAAATAACGACTTTTCGACAGTCTTCCTTAGTGTCTTGGTGGTTAATAACTTTACTCACCACTAAGACACCAAGACACTTAAGGAAGACAAAGGAAGCACGGATGAAGGAGCGCGCTCTCACCCGCCCCCGTTTAACCTTCGCCTTCTTCTTCTTGTGCGCGCGGCTCGACGCTGATTTCGTCGAACATGCCGTGGCGCGTGAGGGCGGCGGCGACGCCCTTCGCTTTGTGCTCGGTGAGCGGATGCTCCGGGTCTGTGCTCGCAATCTCGAACAATTCGTCGTCGAGCATGCGCACGCCGAGCATGCCGAGAGAGACGCCGGGCACGACCTCGATCTCTTTCAGATTATGGATGCGAAACTTGCCCGTCTGCTCAACCCAATCTTCCAGAAACGGATCGCGCAAGGCATGTTCGGCCTCTGAATCCGTCAGGTAAGGGCCTTCCACGATCAAGCAGTATTCGCGGCCGCTGTGAGTCTTCATGTTCCGATAACTTTTACTTGCCGAGGCGCGCCCTGGCGGCCTCGCTAGAGCGCCGGACGGCTGCAAGTTTCGCTTGTAGTGGCGGTCACTTTAACACCTGTCGGCGGCGGGCGGCAAAACTTTTCGCGCGTGGCGGGCGGGAAAAACGGCGCGTCGAAACTAACCAAAACGCCGCCGGAAACCTCGAAGTTTCCGGCGGCGTCTGAAATGTTTCGGAAGATGTGAGCACCTGACGGCCGAAGCATTTGCCACGGCCGTCAGGCGCGCGTTAGTAAAATTAGTAAGCGGTCGTTGCCTCGTTGAGCGTACGGCTCAGACGTTCGAAGTAGGCGTTGAAAGTGACGAAGCTCGTGCCTTGGAAGAAGGCGCGTCCGCCCGTCTCGTTCGAGATGCGGTTGAGCGCGCTCTGGCCGAAGCTGACGGCCTGCCGGTTCAAACTCGTGAGTCCGACCGAGGGCGCGTAGAACGAATAGACGGCGACGTTGCGGCGCTTCGCTTCACGCACGGCTCGCTCCAAGTCGATGCTGTTGATGGTGCTGAACGAGTCGAAACCGCGCGACACGTCGAGACCGTCCGAGATGAGCAACACGGCGTTGCGGTTCTTGCTGTTCTCGTCGAAGCGACGCAGAGCTTGAATCACTTCCACGTAAGGATTGTAAGGCGCGGCCGTCGGCGTCCCGGCGGGGATGCGCAGAGCGCGCCCGGCACGCTCCAAGTCGTCCGTGAATTCCTGTCTCACCTGCAACGAACCGGCCGTCAAATAGCCGACCATCACGCGCGACCCCGTGGGCAGGGCGCGGATAAATTCGCGCGTCGCTTCAATCTCATTGCCCACGCGCGGGACGAGGTCGTCCTGCACCAAAATGGCGAGATCGAGCGGCGCGCCGCCGACGCTCAAAGGCGACTCTTTCGTCTTCTTGTCCGCGCCGCCCACGGCGAACGCAGAAGGGACGGCGACGCCCAACAACAAGAGCGCCGCAAACAACGAAAAGATTTTTCTCTGATTAAACATAACGTTTCCTCTGAACCCCGGGTACGGATGCCAAACCGGGACACAAACCTGTCGAATTACACTCCCAAGCTCGCAATCAAACGCGCCGGGCACGCTCAGCGCCCACACGCGCGTCGATAATCACTTTTCGCGCCGAATCACACGCGAATATTTTGCGAAACTAAGATGCGCAAGGGCGCGTGCGGGATGGCTTGGAAGAAAGGGATGAGGGCGGAGGGATAAGGGATGAAGCGGGAGAAGCACTCAACTGCTTGAATGCTTTCTTTCATCCCTCATCCCTCCGCCCTCATCCCTATTTCTTGTGTAGCTGACAGACGCCCGCGGCGTCGCAGGGTGGGGGGATGCCGAAGATTTGGTAGCGGCGTTTGGCGAGTTGGCGGTAGAAGATGGGGCCGAGCGCCGTGAAAGGCCAGCGTGCGAAGAGCCACGCGAGCCAGCGCAGACGCGGCAGGAGGCGCAAGACCTCGATCCAGGAGAAGAAGCCTCTGAACCACGCGCCGTCGCGTTTGCGCCGCGTGTACATCTCTTCGGCCAACTCTTGGTGCATGTGGGGCGCGGCGCGGCGGAGTGCTTCGGGCGAGTTCAGGTCGAGCCATTCGAGCCGGCCTTCGCGGTCGAAGGGTTCGACGCGCGCACGCATCCACAGGCAGAGCGGACACTGCCCGTCCGTGTAAACTTCCAACTCGGCCGTCCGTTCGTTCAACTGTTTTCCTCCGTGATCGAGCGCGGCTGCCGCGCGGCGAAATATTGTCCTTCGTCGAGACGCCGCTGCAACTTCCGCTGGTTGACGACGAGCAGGCCGATGACGAAGAGTTGCAAGACCTCCACGCACGCCCACAGCATGACCAGAAATCTCATGCGTCTCCTTTACCTTCCCGCCGGAACTTGTAATTGCACCCCTTGCCCGCCGCCGTACATGATCGTCAGCGCGCCCTGATGATTTCTGATGCCGTCGGCGCGCGCGCGTTCGATTTCGAGTTGCAGTTCGAGCCGCTTGATGTCGAGCAGGGCTGGATTGGCGTAAGTCTGCGCCTCGATCTGTTTGGTCTGGGCGGAGATTTTGGCGGCTTCGAGTTTCGCCTCCTCAGCCTGCTTCTGTTTCTCGTTGGCGACCACTTCGGAAGCGGCGGCCTCGATGCGGTCGTCCAGAAAGTCCGGGTTGCCGATCTGCACGCTCTCCATCACGAGTTGCAGTTGGCTGGCGAGTTGCGGCTTGAGCGCGTCGACGATCCGTTTCTGAATCCCCTCTTGATTCGCGTAAATCTCGTAGGCGTTGAACTCCGAGAAGGCGTTGCGCGCCTCGGTCTGCAACAGGCCCTTGAGGATTTCGTTGCGCCGCTTGTGCCGCTCCTCTTCGCTGAAACTATATTTGCGCACGTACTCTTCGACCTTCTGCGGATCGGTGAAAGCGGTCACGTCGATGTTGACGTTCAAGGCCGCGTTGTCCTTGCTCGTGACGCGCACGGGCGCGCTCTCCGTAAACGACCTGATGTTGACTTCGTGACTCTCGCGGCCGGGCGCGAGCGTCGTGAACCAGCCGTCGGCGGGCGTGTAGACGCGTTCGATGCGGCCGAAGTAGGTGACGACTTTGACCGTCCCCTCCTGCGCGTAGTCGATGTTGGCGTAGGCCGTCGCCGTCCCGACCAAAGCCACAACTATCAAAAGCACAATCCCCGCGATGAGGTATTTGCTGCTCGTCATTGAATCTCCTTTGTTGATGTCAACGATTTCCGGCCAGACGTTTTTGCTCTTTTTCATCTCACTCAAATATACGAACCGAAAGGGCTAAGAGTTGTGACGACGTTGTTGACCGCGCCGCACGCGCCCGTGCTGCGACTCGTTCACAGGCGCTTTTCCCTGCATATCTTCTTCGCGGTGCAAACTAGATTCGCACTTGCAACTAACTCCGAATTCTACATGACTTATCTCAACTCCACACGGTTTTCGCATACTTTGTTCGCAGCCGGGGCGGACACGAACAAACTATCGAATTTGTCGAAACTCGCGGGAAAAGTCCGGTCTTTCCGCCGTTTCGTGCCTCACCGCGCGTTGGCATGGGCATTGCCCAACGTAAGTCAAACTTTCGCGGTTTTTCCGGGTCGCCAAGCATCCGTACCGACGACCGCGCGCGGCAAGTTTTCCGACTCTTAACGTGTCAGCCAACCTTCCAGCAGGAGTTTAGAGCATGCGCCACAATGTGAAATTCGCCGTCCTCGCGGCGGCCGTCGTCCTCGGCCTCGCGTGGTACATCTTTAACAGCGCCCCGGCCAGCGCCAGCCAGACGAATTTGACGCTCTCGGCTTCTTTCGAGCGCCGGATTCTCGCGCCCACCGAGGAAGCGCCCTTCGACTTGCGTTTCTTCACCACCGCCGTCAAGACGGATTCGCGCGGGCGCATCATCACCGGCCCGACGAGCGACCCCGTGAAAAACATCGTCGGCGCTGAACCGGCGGGCGTGCGCGCCGGTCATGAACGCTACACCAAGATCATGTACGGCGCGGCCTATCTGGACGGCCGCCCAGACCCCGGCACGCGCATCGACCCGAACAACCCGGTCGTCAAGAGCGGCAATCAATTCTGGCCTTTCCGCGAACAACCCTTCCGCAGCCAGCCGCGCGCGCTCACGCTCGGCCCCGACGGGCGCAAACTCTACGTCGCGCTGCCGGGGCGCGAAGGCTACCCGGACTGGCGCGTCGCCGTCGTGGACACGGCCGCTCAATCCGTCCAGAAGTGGATCGACCTGCGCCCCTTCGGCCAGACGCGCGGCACGCGCCCCATCGGCCTGAAAGTCGCGCCGCTCAATCCTTCGATCTACGCGAACCGATACCTCGTCGTGCTCAACCAGTACGGCAACTTCGCCTCCGTCATCAACACGACGACCGACGAAGTGATCGGCGAGTTTGAGACTGGATTCTACGGCGAGAAATTGATCTTCAACGCGACCGGCACGCGACTCTACATTACCGACCGCTTCAAAGACATCGTGCGCGCCTTCCGCGTCGAACCCGGCCCCTTCTTCGTCCCTATCGCCGAGATACCCACGGGCGCGTCCGACCTCGAACGCACCAATCCGCGCGACTTGGACTTGAGCGCCGACGGCAAGACTCTCTACGTCGCCAACACGCTCGGCCACACCATCGCCGCCATCAACGTCGAAGGCGACGCCAACACGCTCGTCAAGAATCTGCCCGTCGGCGGACTCGCCACGGACGTGAAAGTCGCGGGGCGTTGGGGCATCGTGTCCGGTCAGGAGACGAACACGAAATTGAACGAGCGCGAGACCGGGCACGGCCTGCCGACGAAGAACGCGCAGGGCACGGTCATACGCAACAACGGGCAGCCGCTCGGCTACACGCCCGTCATGACCGACGCGACGAAGGCCACCACCTTCGACGACATCGGAAGCGAACTGAACATCTTCGATACCTCGACGAACCGCTTCATCTATCGCTACGTTGATCGCGACCGCGACATCTCGCAACTCGTCACGCCCGGCCAGTACGTAGACCTCGGCGACCATGCGCCGGCGCAGGAGATCATACGCGGCAGCGGCCCCGAACAGATGGTCGTGAAAGGCAACATGCTCTTCGTCACGCACGCGCATTCGGAGAAGGTCGAAGCGTTTCGCATCAACCAGAACCCGGCCGATCCGTCGCAGATTTTGACGGAGACCGGCATTGAGTTGACCGGCGGCATCACGCCGCAGGGCATCGAAGTCTCGCCGGACGGCACGCGCATCTTCGTCGCCAACTTGCAGACCGAAGACGTGTCCTTCCTCTCGGTCGATGCACAGGGGCGCTTGCAGCGTCAGGGCTATCTGGCCGTCGGCGTGACGCCGCAGACGCCCGACCCGACGAAGAACGGCTCTAACGGGCAAGGCTTGTTCGCCACGGACGAAGAGGTCGGCTTGCGCTGGTTCTTCTCCGACGCTTATGCGGACGACAACCAGAAGTCGTGCGGCTTCTGCCACTGGGACGGGCGACAGGACGGCTGCCAGTGGAACGTCGCAGCGAACGCTGTCGGCGGCGTCAAAGTCTGCCCGCAGAACAAAGACATCTCGGACAACTGGCCTGAGTGGTACGAAGGCTTGAACAACGACATGCTGGCCTACGCTTCGGCCTGCAACGGTGAAGTGCTCCTCGGCGAGCGCGACCCGACGCCTCTCTTCCCGCAGGCGAAGGCCGAAGACCGTTTCCGCGCGCGCGAGGAATACGTCCTGCGCCGAACGGAAGAGAACTCCAACGCCATCGGTCGCCCCGATTTGAACGGCAAGGCGCGCAAGGTCGGCTATTACGATCTGGCCTACTTGCAAATTCTCTGGTCGCAGAACGAGACGCGCCAACTGCCGAACCCGCTCAACCAATTCCCGGACACGGACACGGCCGCGCAGGTCGCGCGCGGTAAACGGATTTTCACGGGCTCCGTCGCGCAAGGCGGTGCGGGCTGCGCCGAGTGTCACCACAACGGCAACAAGTTTACGAACGGCGCGCTCGACGACACGTTTCAGGATTTCAACATACACGAACCCGGCGTCATCTCCGAGACGACCGTTGACGGCGACGGCCCGTTCTACCGTCCCGAAACCGACTACTTCTTTATCCGCTTCGGCCCGCCGCAAGACGTGGGCATCCCGCAAAACTTGTCGAGCCGCAACACGAAGCACTTGAGAACTTGGTGGGACAGCGTGCCCAAGTGGCTGCATCACGGCTTCGCGCACACGGCGCGCGAAATTCTGCTCGCGCCCGATTCGCCGCTGCTTTTGCCGGGCGAACGCGGCTTCAACTTCCGCACCGTCCGCACGGATCACCGTCGCGGCGCGAACAACTTGCCGACGGAAGTTCCCGTCACCTTCGGCGACAGTCAGGGTGGTCTGGCGGGCGACGGCATGGGGCAGATTTACGTCAGCATCGACAGTCCGGTCGTCCTGCAAAACGGCAAGCCGCAGATCGACCGTCTCGGCACGAGCAACTTGCTGCCGCTCGTCCGCGACGGGCAGATCAACCCGGCGCTCGCCGCCAACCACGTGCAGGTCATCAAGGACACGCACGGCAAGACATCGCATCTCTCGGCCGCGGACTTCGACGCGCTCGTCATGTATCTGAAATCGCTCTCGTCGCGCCCCGTCGAGTCAAACGGCAACCCGACCCCGACGCCCACGGCGACGCCTTCAGCGACCGTCACACCGACGCCGACCGCGACACCAACACCAACACCGACGCCGACTCCAACGCCCACGCCGACTCCGACGGCGACTCCGACGGCGACGCCCTCGCCATCAGCAACGCCGACGCCTTCGCCCACTCCTTCCACGCGCCGCAACTCGATGCGCTTCAGCGTCTCGAACTTCGACGCCAACGAAGGCGCAGGCGTGGCCGAGGTGACGGTTACGCGCACGGGCGACACGGCCGACGCCGCCTCGGTCGAATTCTCGACCATCGACCGGAGCAGCGTCCTCGTCCGCTGCGACAACAACACGGGACTCGCCTCTTCGCGCTGCGACTTCGCCACCACCATCGAGAAGCTCTCGTTCGCTCCCGGCGAAACCACCAAGAGCGTCGTGCTCCCGCTCTTCGACGACGCGCATCAGGAAAGCCCTGAGACGCTCACCGTCAAACTCAGTAACCCGTCGGGCGCGTCGCTCGACACGCAGGAGGCAGAGTCTTCCGTCACCATCAACGACAACGACGCCGCCGCGCAGCCGACGCGTAATCCGCTCGACGACGACGGCTTCTTCGTCCAAATGCACTACATAGACTTTCTCTCGCGCGAACCCGAAGCCGAAGGCTACAACGCTTGGACGGGCGTGCTCCGTCGCTGCATCGACAACACGCCCGACTGCGACCGCCCGACGGTCTCTTCGGCCTTCTTCCGCTCGCAGGAGTTTCAATTCAAGGGCTTCTTCGTCTATCGCTTCTACAAAGTCGCGTTCGGACGCCTGCCGCTCTACGCCGAGATCATCCCGGACATGCGGCGCGTGACGGGCGCGACGGCCGAAGAGGTGGTCGCCAAAAAAGACGCCTTCATCACGGACTTCATGGCGCGCCCGGATTTTCGCGCACGCTACGACGGGACGACCGACGACCTGTTCGTTGACCGCCTCGCGGAGACGGCGGGCGTCAGGCTTGCGAATCGCGACGCGCTCGTCGCGAGCCTCAACACGGGCGCGAAGACGCGCGCCGCGGTGCTGCGGGAAATCGTGGAGAGCGCGGAGGTCAGTCGCCGCGAATACAACTCGGCCTTCGTCGCCATGCAGTATTTCGGCTACCTGCGCCGCGACCCCGATCCGGACGGCTTCAACGCTTGGCTGCGCGTGCTCGACGCCAATCCCGAAGATTACCGCACGATGGTGCGCGGCTTCGTCAACTCGGTCGAATATCGCCTGCGCTTCGGCAAGCCCTGAAAGCAGGGGAAAGGGGAAGGGTTAAGAGCATAGGCCGTCAATACTTCTCTACGGCTGACACTCTCTGTTTTCTCCAGCGCCTTACGCCTTAAACTTTGCGCCTCCAGCGTGAAATCGTTCTCGCTGGAGGCGCAAAGTTTTTAAGACGTAAGGCGCACAGTGTTGAATGCCTGCATGTCTTTCTCCTTTCCCCTTTCCCTTTCCCCTTTGCCCCTCTCTTTAAGCCTTCCCGCGCCCGCTTGCTTTCGCCACCTTGCTCGGATAAATTTGCGCTACACCCGGAGTGCGAGACGCCGCGAAACTCTTTCGACGCATTTTCAGTCAATCCAACAGCGACTCGCTTTTCCTCGGCTAGAATTCAATCCCTCTGAAAGGATGCTTTTCTTCCCGTTATGAAAGTTTATCCGACCAACCAGATACGCAACCTCGCCGTCATCGGCCACGGCGACGCCGGTAAGACGCAACTCATCAGTTCCCTGCTCTACGTGACGGCGACGACGCCGCGTTGGGGCAAGGTGGCCGAGGGCACGACCGTCACCGACTACGAGGAAGACTCCATCGCACGCCAGATCACTTTGAACACCGCGCTCGCGCATCTCGAATACCGCGAACACAAGATTAACTTCATCGACACGCCCGGCTACGCCGCCTTCGTCGCGCACGCGCGCCCCGCTTTGCGCGTCGCCGATTGCGCGCTCGTCGTCGTCGATGGCGTCAACGGCGTCGAGGTGCAGACGGAGAAAACCTGGGGCTATGCCAACGAGTTCATCGTGCCGCGCATCATGGTCATCAACAAGCTCGACAAAGAGCGCGCGGACTTCGGCGCGGCTTTGGACAGCGCGCGCCACACCTTCAGCCGCGCCATCGTCCCCTTCACGCTCCCCATCGGCCAGGAGGCCAACTTCAAAGGCGTCGTCGATATCGTCCACATGAAGGCTTACGAGTTCGACGAACAGGGACGAGCCAAAGAGCGCGACATCCCGGAGACGGGTCGCGAGGTGGTCAACAAGGAACGCGAACGCCTCATCGAAGTCATCGCCGAATCGGACGACGCCCTGATGGAGAAGTATTTCGAGCAGGGCACGCTCGAAGAATCGGACATCATCCCGAACATCTCCAAAGCCATCGCCGCGAGCAAGCTCTGTCCCGTCTTCGCCTGTTCGAGTCTTACGCTCGTCGGCCTGCAAACCCTGCTCGACGGCATCATCGACTACGCGCCCGCGCCCGACACGCACGAAGCCGAACACGGTCGCGCCTCCACCGACGCCGGAGCCGAACAGCTCACGCGCAAGTACAACGAGAGCGAGCCGTTTTCGGCCTACGTCTTTCGCACCGTCGCAGACCCTTTCGCCGGTCGCATCACGGTGATGAAAGTGATCAGCGGCCACGTCAAACATGACGCCACCGTGCAGAACACCACGCGCGGCCTGACCGAACGACTCGGCGCGCTCCACTCGATGCAGGGCAAGCAACTCGACAAGATTGACGAAGCGGGCGCGGGCGACATCATCGCCTGCGTCAAACTCAAAGAGACGCAGACGGGCGACACGCTCGCCGACCGCGCCGCGCCCATCGTCTACGACTCGCTGCAATACCCCGAAGCCGCCATCGCCTTCGCCATCGAACCGAAATCGCGTCAGGACGAAGAGAAGATCAGCGTCGCCCTGCACAAGATTCTGGAAGAAGACCCGAGCCTCCATTTCACGCGCGACGCGCAGACCAAAGAATTCATCCTCTCCGGTTCAGGCCAACTGCACGTCGAAACCGTGGTGCAGAAGTTGAAGGATCGCTACCACGTCGAAGTGGCCTTGCATCCGCCGAAAGTGCCTTACAAAGAGACGATCACGGCGCGCGCCGAGGTGCAGGGCAGGCATAAGAAACAGACGGGCGGGCGCGGCCAGTTCGGCGACTGCAAAGTCATTTTCGAGCCTCTGGAGCGCGGCGGCGGCTTCGAGTTTGTGGACAAGATTTTCGGCGGCGCGGTTCCGCAACAGTTCCGCCCGGCCATCGAGAAGGGCATCGTCGAGGCGGCGGCGGGCGGCGCGATTGCGGGTTATCCGCTCGTTGACTTCAAAGTCACGCTCGTCGATGGTTCGTATCACAACGTCGATTCGGATGAGCACAGTTTTCGCGCGGCGGGTCGCAAGGCGTTTCGCGCGGCGATTGAAAAGGTGAAGCCTTCTCTGCTCGAACCGATCATGAACGTCGAGGTGGTCGCACCCGTCGAAGCGAGCGGCGACATCATGGGCGATCTCAATTCGCGTCGCGGTCGCGTGCAAGGCATGGAGATGCGCGGCAAGAATCAGGTCATCAAAGCGCAAGTGCCGATGGCCGAGATGCTCGACTATCAATCCAAGCTCAACTCCATCACGGCCGCGCGCGGCTCTTATCACATGGAGTTCTCACACTACGACCCTGTCCCCGGCCAGATCGCGCACAAGGTCGTGGAACAAGCGCGCGCCGAAGGAAGGATCAGAGCGGAAGAGGAAGACTGAGGAGTTATGTCTCTGCCAATCAGCAAGTATTACTTCACCGCATCGGAGTTTGAGCGGATGGGCGAGGCGGGCGTCTTCAAAATGGACGCCCGCCTTGAGTTGATTGAAGGAGAGATCATCGAGATGTCGCCGATAGGCAGCCGCCACGCGGCTTGCGTCAAATTCCTCAGCCATTTTTTGTACCGGACTGTTGGCGACATCACCATCGTCAGCGTTCAAGACCCGATCCGTCTCAACGACTTCTCACAACCGCAGCCGGACATAGCCTTGCTCCGTCTGCGCGACGACTTTTACCGGGGCGCGCACCCGACGTCCGCCGACGTGCTCCTCGTCATCGAAGTCGCCGACACCACTCTTGCTTACGACCGTCAGGTCAAAGTGCCGCTCTATGCGAAGGCGGGAATCGGAGAGGCATGGATCGTCAACCTGTCGGACGAGCAGATCGAAACCTATGCGGGACTGGCGGGCGGCGCGTATCAAACAAACGTCAACTTCCGGCGCGGCGAAGAAGGGCGCGCCCACACCCTTACCAACCTATCCGTCAACGTGGCGGACGTGTTGGGATAAGCGCACCGGCGAAGCGGATGCTCATCCGAGACGTTAAGGCTGCCTCACGAACTTGAGTCCAACACTATCCGGCGCACGTAGGAGGCAACAGCTATGTCTACTCGTTATCCCGGCGCGGACGCGTGCCGTCGCAAGTTTCTCAAGTATTTTCCGGGCGGCTTTGCCGACGCGACTTACATGGATTGGGAGCGCGAGTACAAGTGGGAGTCGCACGAGCGTTGGGAAGAGACGCTCGGTCGCGCGGAGTTTCGACGCTTGCTCCGTGCGGAGGAGTTTGCGGAGGTGGCGGCGCGCGCTGTCCGCGTCGAGCAGCGCAGCCGTCACAGCATGATCTTCTCGTTCGAGAAGATGGCCTTGCGCGATGCGATCAAAGTGGAAGAAGGCGCGCGCTTGTTCGCGGAAGGTCTCTACGAGTTGCTGCACGGCGGCGCGAGCGCGCGGCGCAAGTTCGAGCGTTGGGTCGAAACGGTCGGGGCGCTGCCGCGCAAACAGACGCGCGTGCTGACGTGGCCGCTCGTCACCGTCTTCGGTTTCATCGCGCAGCCCGAACGCCACATCTTCCTCAAGCCGAACGTCACGCGCCGCGCCGCCGCCAAGTACGGCTTCGACTTCCAATACAAGTCGCGCCCCTCTTGGGAAACTTATTCCAACTATCTGGACTTCGCCGAAACCATTCGCCAAGACCTCGACGACCTGAAACCGCGCGACATGATCGACATCCAATCCTTCCTCTGGGTGCAAGGCTCCGACGAATATCCCGACCGCTAAAGCACCGCCCGCCGCCGTCCGCCGCATCACATGAGACGCGCGACGCGACACCGTTAGGCAAGTTATCACCTTTGCGTCGCGTCGCTTGATTAAGTTGACAAGGCCAACTGTGAAATCTCGGCCTTCGTGATGGAGCGTCTATGAGAGAACGACTCTGCAAAATATCGCGCGTCGCCATTATCGCGCTGGCGTGTGCGTTCGTCTGCGCGGGCGGCTGTCCGGGAGTTCGCGCGCAGGAGCCGAGCGGGGCGCAGGAGGCGAGGCCGTTGCGCGTGTTGTTCGTGGGCAACAGTCTGACGTATACGAACGATCTGCCCGCGATGCTTGAGGCTCTGGCCGAAGCCGCGGGGGCGGCGCGTCCTGTGTGCAGGGCGGTCGTGGCGGGCGGCTACAGTCTGGAGGATCATTGGAATCAGGGGACGGCGCGGAAGGCCATCGCGCAAGGGGGTTGGGACGTGGTGGTGCTGCAACAGGGGCCTTCGGCGTCGGAGGAGGGGCGGCGCTCTCTGCTCGAATACGCGCGCCGCTTCGCGGAAGAGATTCGCCGCGCGGGGGCGCAACCCGCGCTCTACATGGTCTGGCCTGCGAGCAGCCGGAAGGGTGATTTCGACGGCGTGGTTGAATCCTACCGGCAGGCGGCCGTGGACGCGAAGGGGCTGTTGTTTCCGGCGGGCGCGGCGTGGCGGGCGGCTTGGAAGCGCGACCCGAAACTCAAACTTTACTCGGACGACGGCCTACACCCGACCGTCGCCGGGACGTATCTGGCCGCGCTCACCATCTACCAAAAGCTATACGGCCGCACGCCCATCGGACTTCCCGCCACACTCCAACTACGCAACAGCGGGCGCATTGAGATACCGTCTGAACAAGCCAAGCTGTTGCAGGAAGCAGCGGCGGAAGTTAAGGAGAAACGATGAAGGGAAGACAAGTGAATGGTAAATGGTAAATAGTAGGAGACAATTCTTTCCATTCACCATTCACCATTTACCATTCACCCTTCTTCATCGTTTCCCTGCCGCGTGTCGTGCGTTCTGTTCGTCGAGCCAGCGTTTGAGGGGGGCGAAGTAGTCGATGATGGCGGTGGCGTCCATCTTGTCTTCGCCGGTCAGGGCTTTGAGGGCTTCCGGCCACGGGCGGCTCTGTCCCATCTGGAGCATCTGTTTCAGTTTCTCGCCCGCGCGCTTGTTGCCGTAGATCGAGCAGCGGTTGAGCGGCCCCGTGATTCCGGCCTCGCGGCAGAGCGCGCGGTGAAATTGGAACTGTAGAATCGCGGCGAGGAAGTAACGCGCGTAAGGCGTGTTGGCCGGCACGTGATACTTCGCGCCCGCGTCGAAGTCGGCCTCCGTGCGCGGTGCGGGCGGGGCGATGCCCTGATACTTCGTGCGTAAATCCCACCAAGCCTTGTTGTAGTTCTCAGGCGTCACTTCGCCGGAGAAAACTTTCCAGCGCCACTGATCCACCAGATAACCGAAGGGCAGAAACGCCACTTTGTCGAGCGCGAGATGCAGGAGCAGTCCGATGTCAGCGCTCTCGTCGGGCACTTTCTCGATCAAGCCGATCTGCTTCAAATATGCGGGCGTGACGGAGAGCGCCACGGCGTCGCCGATGGCTTCGTGAAAACCGTCGTTGGCGCTGTTCTGATACAAAGTCGGCTGCGGCGCGTAGGCCATCTGGTAATAGTTGTGGCCGAGTTCGTGGTGGACGACCGAGAAGTCTTCGGCCGTGATCTTGATGCACATCTTGAGGCGCACGTCCTTCTGCGCGTCCACGTCCCAGGCGCTCGCGTGGCAGACCACTTCCCTGTCCTGCGGTTTGACGAACAGCGAACGCTCCCAGAAAGTTTGCGGCAGCGGCTCCAGACCGAGCGAGGTGAAGAAGCCTTCGCCGTAGCGCACCATCTGGCGCGCGTCGGTCTTCTTCTCGACGAGTATCTTGGTCAGGTCGTAACCGGGGTCGCTCCGTTCAGGCTTGAGCAGCGGGTAGATGTTGCTCCACGTCTGGCTCCACATATTGCCTAAGAGGTGCGCCGGGATCGGCTTATCTTCCGCGACGAGTTGCTTGCCGTACTTCTCCGCAAGTTTCCAGCGCGTGTAGGTGTAGAGCGAATCGTAGAGCGGTTTGACTTGCAGCCACAGGCGCTCCATCTCGGCGGCAAACTCGTCGGGCGGCATGTCGTAGTTGGAACGCCAGAGCGCGCCGAGGTCTTTGAAGCCCATCTCGCGCGCGCCCTTGTTGCCGAGAACGACGAAGCGCGCGTACTTTTGTTTGAACGGCGGCGCGATGGCGTGCCAGCCGAGCCAGATGCGCTTCAACTCTTCCGGGTCGCGGCTCTCGGCCATGATCGGTTCCATCTCTTGCAGCGTGAGACATTTTCCGCGCTCGCCTTCGGGGCAGTATTTGCCCTTGCCGTAATCGCTCGACAGCGAGGCGGTGATCTTCGTCAACTCGTCGCGCTCGGCCGCGTTCGAGGGCGCGGGGATAGTCAAGGCGAGTTTCAAGAGACGCAGTTTGCGCGCCGTGTCGTGGGGGAGTTTGAGATGGTCGAAGCGCGTCGCCTGTTCGGCCAGTTGCGTGACGGCGGCCGTCAGTTCGTTGTTCGCTTCGGCCGCGAGAGCTTCCGTGTCGTCCGTGATGAAGTTCTCTTGCACCCAACTGGCGCGGCTGACTTTAAGATTGAGTTCCGTGAGTCTCTGCTCCGCGTGCGCGACGAACTGCTGCGCCTCCGCGACGGTTGCCTTGCCCGGCGCAGTGCGGCGCGTGCCCGCCTTCTGCTGCGCGAGCGACGCTGCTGCTCCTTGCGACAATAAAACCAGCGACAACAGCGAGGCGGCGAGACGGAAGCGCCGCGTTGTCTGATAGGACAGTTTCATACACTACCTCCGAAGTTGAGCGAACTGGACGCTGTACAGATTGCGAAATTTTAGGGGAGTAGCTTGACCCATTTTAACGCCGGACGCGGCGGCGCGCATAATCGACTCTGCGCGCCAATTCCTATTCGCCGAAGCGTTCGCGAAAATCTTTCGCGCGGCGGCGCAGGTGCAGCCAGTCGTCGAAGATTTCCGGCTGCCTGAGCCAGACGGCGAACCATTCCGCGATCTCCTCTTTCTCGGCGCGCTTCTGCTCGCCGACCGAAGCGTTGCGCGCGATCATCTGCGCGCGCTGCTTGCCCTTCAAGACCGTCTCACGGACGCGACGCAAGCCTTCCTGATCCTTTTTGCGCTCGAACTGCCGGCGCAGGTTGTCCAGACGCTTGATCGAGGCGGCGGCCTCTTCAAAGTTGGAAAACTTGAGGACGTTGCGAAACATCGCATCGTAAGGGTCGACGATGCGCCAGCGCGCGTCCATCTCCAAGACTTCGGCGTGGCGCAACTCCGCGCCCTCGTCGGCCAACAGGCGCGCTACGCTCGCCGGGCTTTGCTCCGCGCCCTCGCCGAAACGCTCGCGCACGGCCTCGCGGATCGCCTCCAACTCCTCTGCGCCCACGGTCTCGCAATCCAGATGCTCCCACACCTCGATCATCAGATCGTGTTTCGTCCGCGACCGCCACGTTTGTTTCTCCATCACGCTCCGCCCGAAGTTTTGCCGGATGTTCAGGTAAGACGGAATAGATTACAGGAAAAAGAGAGAACCGCCCACAGGTCTGTTCAAGAGGTGTGGGCGGTTCACTGTTCCATGCGGACGGCGACGACGGGCTAAGGCGCGGAGACGAGGAACACGTCCCACGCCCAACGCCCGACTTTCGCCCCGCGCGCGTCCCCGACTTTGGCGCGGTAACGAAACGCGTTGCCGTAACGGTCGGTGCGCTTCGATTCGCGGTAGTCGAGCGAGATGAAATCAACTCCGAGCGACGCGAGCGGGCGCAGTTCGTCCGGCTCGGAGACGCCGTTGTGATTCGCGTCGCGCCACAGACGCAGGGAGGCGAAAACTGAGTCGCCGCCACCGAGCACGCCGTCGGAGTTTCCGCCGCGCGCCGCCTTGTCATACTCGGCGAGCGCGAGGAAGCCGTTGGGCGCGGGAGAAGGGGGCTGCGGCGAGTGGTTGCCGAACAACTCCGCGCCGTTGTCTATCCGCCCGTTGCCGTTACGGTCGAGAGCGAGCCACGCGTCGTCGGAATTCGCGGCTGTCCACGAGAGGCGTTCCCGGCCGCCGTCCGCATCGAGGTCGAAGCGGACGCCGCCCGCCGCGTCCGTCAGGTCGAAGCCGTCGCCGTCGGTGTCTACGATGACGGGCGAGCAGTGCCCGTAGCTGCCGCCGCCGCAATCGGCGGGTTCGCCGACGCACTTGCAGGTCATGCGGTCGAGTCCCTGATGAAAACCCTGCTCGTAGCAATCGCTGTCGGTAAGGAAACAGTATTGCTCGAAAGGCGTGGGCGTGGGCGACGGGCAAAAGATACTGTCGTTGCAATCGTCGTCGCCGCAGTTGCCGAAGCCGTCGCAATCGTTGTCGTACCCGTCGTTGCATATCTCGCTCAAGTCGGGGTTGCTATACCTGCCAGTCACCGGGTCGTCGTCACAGTCTTTCCCGCCGCACCCGATGCTCAAATACCCGTCTCTGTCCATGTCACAGTCCGGCGTCGGTGTCGGCGTGGGTGTCGGATTACTGAGAGCGCACGTCCCGACCGGTTCTTGGAACTGGCAGAACTGCTCCCCGTTATATTGAGTGTTGCAGCTTCGATTTACGGTTACAACACGGTAGCATCTACCATAAAGGCTGGGGCAGCCGCCTGCGGGAAGGATGGCGGGAAATTCTTCTGGATCGTCACAAGGACAAACCGCATAGTCTTGTTCTCCCCACATACAGTCGTTACTGTTTTCACAGTTGCAGGGAATGGACGAGGCTGGGCTTGAGACGGAACAATCCTTCGCCGGAAAAAACTTTGCCCGCAAAAAACTTGCGGGCATGAATGAGAAACTCGACTTGAGCAGCTTGAAGGGTGAATCCGTCGTTTGTTTATCGGGAGCGGGCGGGCTGTGAGCGGGCTGCTCCTGCGGATGCACTTCATTCAGTGATTGCTTTCTAGCCGGGTCAGGTATCGGCACGCCTTGATACGTTTCTAGTCCTGTCCCGTCCCCGAAATTGATAAGTATTAGGTTGAACTGAACCTTTTTAGCATCGTCTCGATTCTCTCTATCTCTAAATTTTTCATATCCTCTTACCTGCTTCTCGGAAACCGTCAGGACGACGCTCTCGCCGGGCAGAATCGGCACGTCATCGGCTCGGATCGGGTTGGTAAATTTCACTAATTCCCGTCTGCCGTAAGCTACTGGCGCGACAAGTGTATACCCCTGAACGATAACGTCCGGCATTTTAACACTCACGCACAAGTAGTAGATGGGCTTGCTGCCGGTGTTCTTCACTTCGATCTCCAACTCGCGCAGCCACTTCTTGTTCTTGTGATTCTTGAATGACCCCTCATTCTTGAGCTTCACCTTGAGCGGGACGTGCGCCGGAATAGTGTTTTCAAACTTCCTTTCCGCTTGAGAGTCGTCCTGTGTAGATTGCGCCCTGCTCGACCAGAGGCCGACGGCGCACAGACCGAGAAAGGCCGCGAGCAGCGCGGCGGATAAAATGGTAGCTTTGAAGTTTTGCAAGTGAGAGAGGATTTGGTGAGGCTTCATGTGAGTTACTCCTTTGTGGCTGAAGTTGAGGGTTGAGGTTTCTGTGACGAAGCACGCACAGCATATTCTCGTTAATAAACAGCGTCAATAATAAAGCGCGCCCGCGCCCGGTGTGACGTGTCCGCCCGGTTGCGGTAAAATCAACCGGTCTCCCGCACCGCTCCCGTCGGAGACTCACACGCGATGTCTACACTCGATTCAGCCCTCGCAGCCCTCGGCGAACACTTCGGTTTTGCAGGTTTCCGCGAAGGCCAGCGCGAAGTTATCGACGCCATCCTCGACGGTCACGACACGGTCGTCGTGATGCCGACGGGCGGCGGCAAGTCGCTCTGTTTCCAACTCCCCGCCTTGATGAAAGACGGCGCGACCATCGTCGTCTCGCCGCTCATCGCGCTGATGAAGGATCAGGTTGACGCCCTGCACGCGCGCGGTCTGCCCGCCACTTTCATCAACAGTTCCGTTGATTTCGAGGAACAGAAGGCGCGCATCAACGGCATCCGTCAAGGCAAATACAAACTCGTCTACGTCGCCCCCGAACGCTTCCGCAGCGCGCACTTCGTCGAGACTTTAAAGAGCGTCAACGTCTCTCTGTTCGCCGTCGATGAAGCCCACTGCGTCTCGACTTGGGGACATGACTTTCGCCCCGACTTCCTGCGCCTGCGCGCGGCCATCGAAGAGATCGGGCGGCCGCAAATCGTCGCGCTCACGGCGACGGCCACGCCGCACGTCCGCGCCGACATCATCGAACAACTCGGCCTGCGCGAGCCGCGCGCCTTCGTCTCCGGCTTCGACCGCCCCAACCTCTCCATCCGCGTCGTGCACACGCAGAAGGAGCGCGAGAAGATCGCGCACGTTAAAGCTCTCGCCGCGAAAGCCGGGGGCGGTTCGGGCATCATCTATTCTTCCACGCGCAAGTCGGTCGAGCAGGTCGCGCGTCGTTTGCAGGATGCGGGCTTGAGCGTCGTCGCCTATCACGCCGGGATGGACGAAGCGGAGCGCACGCGCGCGCAAGACGAATTCATGTCCGGCCGCCGCCAGATGATCGTCGCCACCAACGCCTTCGGCATGGGCATCGACAAAGCCGACATCCGCTTCGTCCTCCACTATCACCTGCCCGGCTCAATCGAAGCCTACTATCAAGAGATCGGACGCGCCGGGCGCGACGGCCGCCCTTCGGAGTGCGTCCTGTTGTTCAACTACGCCGACAAACGCACGCAGGACTTTTTCATCGAAGGCTCTTACCCGCCGCCCGAACTGATCGCGAAGGTCTACGAGACGCTCGTTGCCACGCGCCAGCAGCACATCGAACTCTCGACGCGCGAGATCGCCGCGCGCGCCAGTCTGCGCAACGAGATGGCCGTCCAGTCGGCTCTCATCATTTTGGAGAAGGCCGGGCACATCGAGCGCGGCGCGGCCGGAGAGAATCGCGCCGCCGTCCGTCTCCTGATGCCCGCGCATCTCGCACGCGAAACCGTCGGGGCGAAACGCGGGGCGCGCGACAAACAAGTGCTGTTCGCCTTGCTCGGCGGCTACGAGTTGAACGAGCGCGCCGACATCGAAATCGATACGAACGAATTCGCGGACACGATTGGACTCGACGCGGCCGCCGCCCGTCGCGCGCTCTCGTCTCTCGCGGCGTCGGGCGTCATCTCGTACCGTTCCGGAAGACGCACGCGCGGTCTGCAAATGCTCGACGAGCGACCCGTCAAGCAGTTGCGCATCCGCCCGCAAGACCTCGCCCGCCGCGCCGCGCTCGAACAACGCAAACTGCGCGAGATGATCAGCTTTTGCTACGCAGACCGCTGCTATCGCGCCTTCATCCTCGACTATTTCGGCGACCGCTCGCACCGCCCCGCCTGCGGCACGTGCGGCGTCTGCATGAAGGAGCGCGCGCCCGCCGTAGAGACCGTAGAGACCGCGCCCGCCGGACGCGACCTCGTCTACGACGGCGACGAATTCGGCGCAAGCAACTACGACGAAGAGTTATCGCCCTTCGCGAGCCTCGAAGACGCGTCGTTCGACGACGCGCCGCGCGCCGCCGCCACGGCGACGGGCGTGGCCGCGCCTATTTCCCCGCGCACCAAGCTCGACCAGTTCGTCATCGACAACGCGCCCTTCGCCAGTGATCTGGAAAACGAACTGGCGCGGCAGTCTCTGGCCGAACACAGGCGACGCGAGGCCGAGAGTTTTTCGTCGGAGGCGGACGGCGTCGTCGAGATCAGAGAGGCGCGCGCCCTCTCGGAAGACGAAACTTTGTGCGTGCGCAAAATTCTCGCGTGCGCGGCGCGCATGGAAGGACGCTACGGCAAAGGCATCTTGGCCGCCTGTTTGCGCGGTTCGCGCTCGGCCAAAATCTCTCAATTCGGATTGGGGCGGCTCTCCACCTACGGTCTCCTCTCCGACATGACGCAGGACGAGATACTGCTCTACATCGACGCGCTCGTCGCCGCCGGGGCGCTTCAGGTCACGGGCGGCACGTACCCGACCGTCTCCATCACCCCGCTCGGCAACGACGTGATGCGCGAACGCGCTCGCATCGAACTCGCGCTGCCGCGCCTCTCTCCCGCCGCCCCGTCGTCAACGACCAGCGGCCGCGCAACGCGCGCGACTTCCATTGCTAAGCCTGCGGCGACGCACGCGCCGCGCACGAGCACGGTCGACGAAACGTATGCCTTCTACGAAGCGGGCATGACCGTCGAAGAGATCAGCCGCGAGCGCGGCATCTCCGAGATGACCGTGGAGAAGCATCTGGCCGACTGCATCCTCGAAGGCCGTCCCTTCGACATCTCGCAGCACGTCAACGCGGACGACCGCGTGCTCATCGAAGAGGCCGTCCGGCGCCTCGGCGACGAACGACTCAAGCCCCTGCGCGACGCGCTGCCGCGCCACATCAACTATCGCATGATCCGTTTCGTCGTCGCCGATCTGCAACGCGCCTCCACGTCAAACGTGGACGCTAACGACGCGCGCGAGCGGTTGTCCGAAGTCGCACCTTGATATTTCGCTCACGCCTCCAACTTGACGCGCCACGCAAACTCCCCGCATCATCCTTCTCTATAAATTCAATCGGCGTTCAAAATCGCTCAAGACTCCGCGACCTCCGCGCGAACTCCGCGCCTCTGCGTGAACGACCGATGCACTATCTCTCACGCGGAGGGCACAGAGTTCACGCGGGGGACACGGAGCAAGCAACGAGAAACGTCATCGAACTTCAAACACAGGACAAACACATGAGCCGCACCCCAAACTACGAATCACTACTGGCTGAGCAACAACCCGAACTCCCACCCACGGAGCCGAACGACCCATTGCCGCAGCCCGAACCCACGCCCCTGCCGCCCGACGCCGAACCCGTCTCGCCCATCCGCGAACCCTCGACGCCGCAGCCCGCGGGCGACCCGCCCATCTCAGACCCGCCGCGCTTGGCTTAAACCTCCTCCGCACGAACTCGACACGCAAGGCGAGAAGCAGACGTTCAACATGGAGACGGCGCAAGAGACAACAACCCACGCGAAGGGCGGCACGACGACGGCGACGCACGACGAGCATGCGGCGCGCGCGGATGCTGCCGCGAGCGCGTGTGCGGCGGACGCGCGGCTGGCCGACATCCGGCGCGCACTGCACGCGAAACCTTTCACGCCGCACCCTCTGTTCAAGAGCGGCCACGCGCAGACGCTCGCCGCCTTCGCTTGGCCGCGTCGCCGCGCCCTCGGCGAGCTACGCGATGACGAAGCGCGCTTGTTTGAAGTCGAACCGAACGTGCGCGTGCTCGTCCATTGTCGCTGGCAGCGCGGCGAGCGCAAGGCGCACCCGACGCTCCTGCTCGTGCACGGCCTCGAAGGATCGAGCGAGTCGATCTACATGATGAGCACCGCGCTCAAGGCGCACCGCGCGGGCTTCAACGTGCTTCGCTTCAACATACGCACCTGCGGCGACACGCTCCACCTCACCGAGACGCTCTACAACAGCGGCATGTCGGCAGACCTGCGCGCCGTCATCACGGAACTCGTCGAGCGCGACGGCTTGAACGATCTCTTTCTCTGCGGCTTCTCGCTCGGCGGCAACCTGAGTCTCAAACTCGCGGGCGAATACGGCGCGCAGTTTCCCCGGCAGTTGAAAGGCGTCTCGGCCGTCTCGCCCTCGGTCGAACTGGCGGCCTCGGCCGACCGTATCGAGCGGCGCTCCAACTTTATCTATCAACGCAAATTCATCCGCAGCCTCAAGCGACGCATGCGCGCCGCCGCGCGCCTCTACCCGGAACGCTACGACGCGAGCGCGCTCCGGCGCGTCCGCACGCTGCGCGAGTTTGACGAACTCTACACCGCGCCCCACGGCGGCTTCCGCGACGCGGCCGACTACTATGCGCGTTCGAGTTCCCTTCCGCTCATCCGGCACATACGCACGCCGACGCTCATCATCCACGCCGCGGACGACCCCTTCATCCCCTACGCGTCGCTCGAACATCCTTCGGTGCGCGCTAACCCGTGCATCGTGCTCTGCGCCCCCCGGCACGGCGGCCACGTCGGATTCCTCGGCGACGGCCGACTGCCGGGCGAAGACCGCTTCTGGGCGGAAAACCGCGTCGTCGAGTTCTGCGAAATGATGTGCGGGATGAAGAATTGATTTGGAAGAGCTGATCCGTTGAAGAACTAAGAGCGATTGACGAAAGCAAGAAACCACGCGCTTCACACGAAGAAGCGTTTAGTGCTGTTTCGTTTCGCGTGATTTCGTGTCATGTCGTGGTTTCATCCGTTTGGTTTTCTCGGGTGCGCTAAAACATTGAATCATGAATCGGCGACTCAACTCCGGCGACGGTTCGATTCAGGTTGACGTGTCGGCACGCATGGCAATAATCTTGAGAGCGAGTTTCAAGCAATACGAATCGAAGATGTGGGAGTCGAGACCGTTCTGATCGCTTTGCAGCGTAGATAATGTTTACCGCTCTCAAATTGTTCGCCATCGTGGTGGTCGTGTTGGTCAACGGTTTCTTTGTCGCGGCGGAGTTTGCCCTCGTCGGCGTGCGGCGCGCCCGCATCGAAACTCTGGTCGAAGGCGGCGACCGCCGCGCCCGCCGCCTGCTCGGCATCCTCGACAACCTCAACGCCTATCTCTCCGCTTCGCAACTCGGCATCACGCTCGCCTCGCTCGCTCTCGCCATCATCGGCGAGCCGACCATCGCCTCTTTGATCGAAGGGCCGCTCCATCGTCTGCACGTCCCCGAAGCCTTCCTGCACGTCATCGCCTTCATCATCGCCTATTCGCTTTTGACTTCGCTGCACATCGTCTTCGGCGAGCAAGCGCCGAAGCTCGTGGGGCTGGAACGCGCCGAACGCGTGGCGATGTGGTCGGCGTTGCCGATGGAACTGTTCTACAAGTTTTTCAGTTGGCCGATTCGCGCGCTCGATTGGGCGAGCGCACGCGTCGTCCGTCCCTTCGGCATGAACGCCACGAGCGCGCACGCCTCGATCTACACCGAGGAAGAGATTCGACAGATGATCAACGCCTCGCACAAGGGCGGCCATCTCGAAGAAGAGGAGCAGCAGTTGATCAACCGCGTCTTCGACTTCTCCGAAGCCGAGGTGCGAGAGGCGATGATTCCGCGCACCACGGTCGCGGCCATCCCCGTCACGGCGACGCTCCCCGAAGTGGAAGAGACTTTTTGCGAGACGGGTTATTCCCGCCTGCCCGTCTATCGAGATCAACTCGACAACATCGTGGGCGTCCTGTTTATGAAGGACATCATGCCGTGTCTGCGAACCACGGAGCGCAAAGATTTCAACATGGAAGCGATGCTGCACCCGCCGATGTTCGTGCCCGCCACCGCCCGGCTCGGCAACGTGCTCGCGCAGATGCAGGCGGCGCGCACGCATCTGGCCTTCGCCATCGACGAACACGGCGGCATCGAAGGCATCCTCACGCTCGAAGATTTACTGGAAGAGATCGTCGGTGAAATCGACGACGAATACGACGAGGAAGTGCGCGCGCAGATCGTGGAAGAGGACGGCTACTACATTCTCGACGGGATGCTCGCCGTGCGCGACGCCAATCGCAAGTTCAAGCTGAAACTGCCCGAAGACGCCGGTTACACCACGCTCGCCGGATTCCTGCTCGCGCGCGCCGGGCACATCCTCAAACCGGGCGAGACCGTCGAACACGACGGCGCGACCTTCACCGTCGAACGCGTCGACCGCCACCGCATCCGCCGCGTCCGCTTCACGCCCGCCCCCACGCCCGAAAGCGAAGAGTTGGAAGACAACGCCGCTTAGTTACTCTTAACTTACTTCTCTATTTTCTTGAGCAGGCGCGCGGCATGGTTGCGCGCGATGAGGGGGATGCGTTCGTCCGTGATGAGGTCGCGCAGGATGGGGACGAGCGGCGCGGTGTCCGAGAGCTCGTCGCGTTGGAGGAGGCTTTCGAGGCGTTTGAAAATTTTCACCGCTTCGGACGGTTGATACTGCCGCGCCAGTGTCATGTCGAAGATGAAGATCTGCTGCTCGCCGATCCCTCGATACTCTTTGACGAGCGCCGAGGCGTTTTCGTCGTGCGTCCAGTTGAACTCCGCTTTGCGCTCGCGCGTGCCCTGCTTCATCGAGAGCGTCATCGTGCCGAGATGCGGAAACTGTTTTTCGTCTTGATAGCTCGCGTCGGAATCGAGAAATTTGAGCGCCTCCCATGCGGCAAGTAGGCGCGCCAAGGCGACGGGCGAGATTTGCAGCGGGTCGGTGAAGACTTCTTCGCTGTCTTTGCGTGCGAAAGAGATTTGGCCGCGCCCCGTCGCGTCGTGCTCGATCAAGACGCGGCGGACGAGGAAGTTCGGCTGGTTGAATTCGTAAGAGTAACGAACGTTCGCGCCCTTGTCCCATCTCGGATTCGCCGCGTTCGCGGGCGACTGCGCGGTGGTCGCCGTAGAGGGCGCGGCGGGCGTCGCCTCTCTCGCGTTCGCTTTGCCGGAGGCGGGCGGCGCGGTCGCTTCCCGTGCAGGAGGGGCGGCGGGTGGGCGTTTGACTCCCGACTGAGCCGTGTCGCTTGTGCGCTGTCGATTCTTGCTTTGCGCGGTCGGCGACGATGCCGCACCAGCGTCAATCGCCGCGCTCTGGACGAGAAGCGCGGCGACGAGAAGAAGGACACGGTAAAATTTTTCCGGCTTCACTGTTATTCAAACCTGACCGAGACGAGTTTCGACACGCCCGCTTCTTCCATCGTCACGCCGTAGAGGGCGCGCGCGATCTCCATCGTGCGCTTGTTGTGTGTGATGACGATGAACTGCGTGTTCGTTGCCATCTCGGCGATCTTCGCGGTGAAGCGACCGATGTTGGCCTCGTCGAGCGGCGCATCGACTTCGTCGAGCAGGCAGAAGGGCGACGGGCGATAACGGAAGATGGCGAGCACCAGAGACAAGGCCGCCATCGCCTTTTCGCCGCCTGAGAGCAAGAGGACGTTTTGCAGGCGCTTGCCCGGCGGCTGCGCCACGATGTCGATGCCCGACTCCAACACGTCGTCGGCGTCGATCATGCTCATCTCGCCGCGACCGCCGCCGAAGAGTTCGAGGAAGAGTTGACCGAAGTTGCGGTTGATCTCCTCGAACGCCTGACGGAAACGCTCGCGCGAGCGACGCTTGATTTCGCGCAAGGCTTCCTCGGTCGAACCGATGCCGTCGATGATGTCCTGCCGTTGCGTGGTCAGGAACGTCAGGCGTTCTTCGGCCTCGGCCAACTCTTCGAGCGCCATCATGTTGACCGCGCCGAAACTCTCAACCCTCGCGCGCAACTCTTCGACGCGCGCGCGCCCCGATTCCAGATCAAACTCCGCGTCCGGCTCATAGAGGGCCGCGATCTCTTCGAGCGGCTGCGCCAGTTCGGCCATGCACGCCTCGTGCAGATAGTTGAGCCGCGCCGTCGTCTCCGCGCGATTGACTTCGAGCGTCGCACGCGCGTCGCGCGCCTCGGCCGCGCGGTGGTTCAACTCCGTGAGTTCGTCCGAGAGCGCATCGGCGCGCGCGCGCGCTTCCGCCAGACGCTCGGCCGCGGTCGCCACTTCTCGTTCGCACGCGGCGCGTTCGCTCTCGACCGTCCCGCTCGTCTCGTCCATCTCGGCCATCGCGCGGCGCAATTCTTCGAGGCGCGTCTTGGCCTCTTCGATCTCCGCCGCGTGGCGTTCGAGTCTCGCTTCGAGGTCGGCGCGCTCCGTCTCCATGCGCCGGATTTCGGAGGCTGTGGCACGACGACGCTCGGCGGCGGCGGCCGACGCCATGCGCTGCCGGTTCAACTGTTCGCCTTCGACTTCGGCGGCGCGTCTCTCGGCGGCGAGCAGTTCGCCCGCTTCGGCGACCGACTGTGTGGCGGCCACGCGCGCGGCCTCGGCCGCCGCAGCTTCCTCAAGGCCGTGCGCGCGTCTCTCTTCCAACTCCCGCCTCTCTTCGGCGAGCCGCGCCGCGTCGTCGGCCACGACGCGCAGGTGGCGCGCGGCGCGTTCGATCTCCTGCGCGAGTTGCGCGGCGTTCAGTTCGCGCGCCACTTGTTCGCGCTCCTCGCGCCCGATCTGTTCGGCGATGAGGACGAGCGCATCTTCCAGTTCGACCAGACGCGCGCGTGCGGCGCTGACCGAATCCTCCGCCGAGACGACTTCCGAAGCGAGGTCTGCGGCGCGCGATTCGAGTTCGCGCATCTCGCGTTTGAAGGCCAAGAGTCCCGTGCCTTCTTCGACCGCGTGCGCGTTGCCCGCCGCGAGCAGTTGCCCGCCCGCCACCCATTCGCCGCGCGGCGTGACGCACATGTCGCCCGTCGCAAACGACAAACTCATCGCGCCCTCAAGGTCGTCTGCCAAGCGCGCGGACATCTCGCGCGGAAGCGTGCGCGCGAGGACTGACGCGATCTCGCGCGGTGCGCCGAGCAAGTCGCCGAGACGAAGACCGGCGGCGCTGTCATCCGCGAATGTGCCGCGCGAAAGATAGTCGCTTTCCGTCTCCATGCTCGCGCCGTGGAGCCCCGCGACGAGGAAGGTGGCGCGTCCGGCGTTGTTGGCATCGAGCCAAGCGGCGGCGCGGAAGGCGTCGTCCGGCGTCGGCACGATGACGGTTTGCAGGTAAGAGCCGAAGATGCTTTCGACGGCGTGCTCCCATTGCGGCGCGACTTGCAGCATGTCGGCGAGCGTGCCGATGGTGTGAAAATCTTTGGCCGGGTCGAGTTCGGCCTCGTCCGCGTGTTCGGCCGAGAAGATGCGCTGGACGGCCTGCGAATAGAGCGCGCGCCGCTCATCAAGTTCGGCCAGCGTGTCGAGACGGTTGCGCACGCGCGCCGCCTCTTCGCGCATACGCGCGTATTCGGTCAGCGTCGCGGAGACGAGCGTGCGCGCCGCCGCCACGCCTTCGGCCGCCGCGCCGCGCTCGACGTTCAGCACGTCCAGCCGCGCACGCGCCTCTCTGATCTCGGCGCTCAACACTTCGGCCTGCTCCGTGAAATCGGCGTGCGCCGCCCGCGCGCGCTCGCCTTCGCGCTCAAGCCCTTCGGCCTGCACGGCGAGACGTTCGAGCGTCGCTTCCAACTGCCGGTTGATCTCCGAGAGGCGTTCGGCGACGGCCGTGTGCGTCAAGAGTTCGGCGCGCGCCGCTTCGATGCGCGTCTCCGCGTCGGCCACTTCCGCGAGCCGGCGGGCGTAGACGGTTTCGGCCTCTTGCAAATCGCGCGCGGTCGTCTCGGACTCCACGCGCAACTGCGCGTCGGCGTCGTGCAAAGTCTCGCGCTCCGCTTCGACCGCCGCCAGACGCTCACGCACCATCTCCATCTGCCCGGTGATGTCCGACGTGCGCCGTTCGAGCGTCGCCGCCTGCTCCTGTTGATAGGTGCGCTCGCGCTCGCGCCGGTCGCGTTTGAGCGCCGCGTCTGCCACGGCCGCGCGTGCCGAGGCGAGTTCTTCTTCACACTCGCGCGCTTCCGTCGTCGCGCGCCGCGCTTCTTCCTCGTGCTCTTCCAACTTCGCGGCGAGCGTCGCCACCTCTTCGCCCGCAGCGGTCAAGTGCGCGCGCAACTCTTCGAGCGCGAACGTCAGCGCGCGCTCGTCGGCCGCATAGACGTGACGCAAAAGCTCGCGCAACTCTTCGCGCAGCGTCCGGTAGCGACGGGCCTTCGCTGCTTGACGGCGCAGGCTCCCCACTTGCCTTTCGATCTCGGAGACGATGTCCGAGACACGACGCAAATTGGAGCGCGCGCCTTCCAGACGCGCTTCGGCCGCGCGCTGCCGCACGCGAAACTTCGTGATCCCGGCGGCCTCTTCAATCAGCGCGCGCCTGTCCATCGGCTTGGCCGAAAGAATCTGCCCGATGCGTCCCTGTTCGATGATCGCGTAGTGCGCGCCCGCCAGGCCCGTCCCCGAAAACAAATCCTGGATGTCGCGCAGGCGGCAGGTGCGGCCGTTCAACAGATATTCGCTCTCGCCGTCGCGGTAGAGCCGACGCGTCACCGTCACCGTCTCGCCCGGCGCGAAGCCGAGCGCGAGCCGGCGCGGACGCCAATGCCTCTTGTGATGCTGCTGCGCCTTCGCCGTCAAAGCCTCCGGCGTCTGACCGACCACGACGACCGCCGCCGACTCATTCGCACCGGCGACTTCCAAATTGTTAACAGCGGCGACTTCCGCTCCGCCTTCGCTTCCCGCCGCCACTTCATTTTCAACAGCGGCACTTTCATCAACCGTCGCACCTTCGGCCGTCGTCATCACAGTCGCTTCCGGCAGAAGTTTCTCTTCGACGAGTTCGCTGCGCTCGTCGATCTCTTCGAGCGTCGAGTCGATGTCGTCTATGTCCGGCTCTTCCTCGGTCGTCTCGTCGCGCACGAGATGGAGGACGACTTCGGCCATGCCGCTCGGCTGGCGGTTGCGCGAGCCTTGAAAGATCACGTCTTTCATCTCCGCGCCGCGCAGGTGTTTGACCCTCTGCTCGCCCAAGACCCAAGCGATGGCGTCGGCCACGTTCGACTTGCCGCAACCGTTCGGCCCGACCACGCCCGTGACGCCCTCGCCCGTGAAGACCAGATCGGTATAGTCGGCGAACGATTTGAAGCCGGTGATTTCTAATCTTTGTAATCTGAACATGCGGTGCAACTTTCGTCTGCCGTGAGACGCTTGAAAGGGGATGCGAACAAATTCTCTGCGAGCACAGCAAATAGGCGCAGTGCGGGAGAGGCACACTATATGTTGGAGAGGGGCGCGCCGTCAACCACACTCTCAGGTCAAACGACCTTACCGTTGAAATGAGTCAAGTTAGTTTTTCCGGCCAGCGACCCGGCCGCGCGGCGACCGAAGACGTGCGCCCGGCGACCACAGTGACCACATGCAAAAACGCGTCGCCGCGAAGACTCGCTTGAGTCTTCGCGGCGACGACGGTTTCGGTTAATTTGCGACTTTAGGCCGCGCGGGCTGAGAGTCGCAAAAGTTTACGGCAGCGCTTCGACGTTGACGAGGAAGCGGAAGTTGCCGTCGATCATCACGCCCAAGCGGAACTGGATGTTGACTTCCGCCCCCGGCGCAAGCGGCGTCCCCATCGTGATGCGCGAGAGCCGCGCGGTGGAGTTCAATCCGCCGCCGTTCAATTGCGCGGGCGGTTCTTCCAGCGTCACGCCTTCGATGAGGATGGGATTGCCGTTCGAGTCGGTCGCCTCCACGTCGGACGAAGAGAGCAAGCGCACGTCGGCATCGCCCGATTGGCGATTGCCCTGTGTGGTGATGTTGACGGCGCGGAAGCGCAGTTGGCGCACCGGCCCGCCCGTGTTGTTGCGGAAACGACGACGGATGAGGAGCGTGCCGAAGGCCGCGTTCTGCGGATTCGCGCCCGCGCCCGTTCGCACCCGCGCGCACGCGCTCGTCGCCGAACCGCCGCCCGAACAGCCCGGATCGATGAGCGAAGCCTTGACGACGGCGTTGCGCTGGATGGGGCTGAAACGATTTTCCGGCCCCGGCGCGCCGAGCACCGACTGGACGCCGCCCGTGAAGAACCCGCCCTGTACGTGCACGAGCACGAAGTCGGCCGCGTTCTGGTTGGTGTCCTGCGGGAAGCCGGTCGTGAGATTGCGCACGTAGCTGTAATCAGTGCCCGTCGTGCCGATGGGCGCAAGCCCCGCGCCTTCACGATACAGATCGTTGGCCGTGGTGAACCCGGCGGCATCGAGCCGGTTGGCGGTGGTGAAGTTGGCGGGCGTGCTCGTTCTAAAGAGCGCGACGCCGGAGTTGTCAGGAATGTCCTGAGCGTAAGTGGCATCGGGCGCAGCCTTGCCCGCTCCGCCGTAGTCCGCGAGGCTGTAGCCGCCCGGACTGTTATTGGCGATCAGGTAATGGCCGCCCGCCGGGATGGTCGCGCCGCTCGGAATGGTGGCGAGCACGGTCAGCACGCCGCTCGCGTTCGGCGCGGCGACCGTGAATCCGGCCGAGCCGTCGAAGGCGTTGACGATGATGGGCGAGCTCGTCTTGTTGTACAACTCGATGAACTCGTCGTTCGTCCCGCTCGGCCCGTTGAAGCGGAACTCGCTGATGATCAGATCGCCGACGCCGATGGCGTTCAGCGTGGGACAAGTGGCCGGGTCGAGATTGTTGATCGCCAGATTGTCGATGAACCAACCCGCATTGCAAGACGGGATGCTGAGCACGTCCGAGACCATGCGGAAGCGGATGCGGACGGGCAAGCCCGCCGGGTTGTGCCGGCCGCCCGGCGCGAAGGCTTCGAGCGGGACGCGGACGTGATGCAGGAGCGGTTTCGCGCCCGTGTAGGCGCGGCGGCCGAGCAGCGTCGAGCCGTCATTCGGAACTTCTGGCAAGTCGCCGTTCAGACGACCGTTGTAGCCGCCTTCGACGATGAAGTTGCCGAGGTCGAAGGTGGTCACTTCGTCCGCGAAAGGCGTCGAGTTGAAGGTCGCGTCGCCGCCGACTTTGATCTCCATCACGCCGCCGTCGAAAGCCGCCTCGGTGATGAAGAAGTGGTCGAATTCCATGACGGAGGTTGGCGTCAGTTGGATGGGGCCGATGGTGGTGGAGAAATCGCTTTGACCGCCGCCCTCTGAGCCGCAGTTTTCGATTGGGTCGCCCGGATTGAAGTCCGGCCCGTACATCATCGAAGTCTGCGTCACGATCTCCGAGCCGGTCGAGACCTGCACGCCGGTGACGCGCTGGAAGTTGGGTTGCTCCGCTTTCGGATCGTTGCCGGATTCGGTGAGCGGAGGCGTGAAGCGCGTGTCGGCGGCGGTCGTCTCGAAGTCCTCGAAGGCGAAGACAGGCGTGTTCGTCACGCCGGGCGACGAAGGCGCGTTGAACTTCGCACGACGATTGCCCGTGTTGTTCGTGTCGATCTTGCCCGCGTCCGTGTCGCGCGCTTGCACGATGTAGTAATAGACGCGGTTGAGCTTGAGATTCGTATCGACGTAGGAGAGACCGCGCACGCCCTGTGCGACGCGGTTGGCGGCCGTCGGCTCGAAAGTCGGTTCGAGTCCGGCGTTGCTGTCGCCGGTCGGGTTGTTGATCGACGGGCCGGGATCGGTCGCGACTTCGGAACGATACACGTCGTAGACGATGTCGGCCGTCGGGCTTAAGGAAGTCGCAGGCCCCCAACCGACGACGAGCGTGTTGCAGGCTTCGGGGTCGATGACTTCGTTGACGCCCGCGAAGACGGGCGCGGGTTTGACGACGACGCCGACGGTGATCGTGATCGATTGCGTCAAGGCCGTCGAGACGCAATTCATCTCGGCGTCGCGCGCGGCGCGCACTTGATAGTAGTAGGTCTTATTCAAAATCAGACCTTGACCGCCGTTGTTGTCGTTGTAGATGGTCGGGTTGTTCGGGTCGGCGGCCACGTCCGCGATGGCGACGAAGGGGCCGTTTGGGTTTTCAGCACGCGAGATGATGAAGCGCGCCGCGCCCGCGAGCGGCGCGATGCTGATGGTGACAGTGTTCGGCTGAGTGTTCGAGAGCGTGTAGGCCGGAGCGGAGAGCGGCCCCTGCGTTTCGCAAGCCGCGACGCCCGCCGGGACGGTGAAGTCTTCCGTGACCGTGCCGCCCGCGCCGCCGTTGGAAGACGAGGAGGCAGCCGCGCCGACGCCGTGGCTGGCGAAGGCGCGCCAGATGATCGCGCGATTTTCGCCGCCCGTCAGTTCGCGGTCGGCCAAGAGGATCGAGTCGCGCGAATCGACGAAGGTGGGGTTGCACGGCGAGAGCTGCATGCCGCGCAGCATGAGCGTGTCGGCCAGACGCGCGCCCTTACGGACGGCGGTCGAGAGCGGGCCGTTGCGATTGCCGGTGGATTGAATCTCCGCCGCGACGAGGCCGGGGCGGACGATGTGGCGCGAGGGCACGATGTTCGGCGTCGTGCCGTCGGCGTTGCCGGTCGAGTCGGTCGTGGTGTCGAACAGCGGATTGGTCGTGATGTTGCGATACTCAATCGGGTGTTGTGCGTCCACCGATTGCACCTGCCGCGTGCCGATGTAGAAGTTTGCGCCCGTGCCGAGGCGGCGCGTGCCGTCGAAGAAGACGCCGTTCGGGTCTTTCATGATCAGCAGTTCGCGCATGTCCCAGAGCGTCGCGCTCCACACCTCGCCCGTGTCGTGCACTTCAAAAGGAACCGCGCCGGGGTCTGGATCGGGCACGGCGAGCGCGTTGTAGCTGCGGTCGCGACGCGTCAGCCCGTTGCCGTTGATCGAGGCGTATGACCAGCGATAGTTGGTGACGGGGACGCGGCGGATGGCCGTGTCGAACTCGCCCGTGACGTATTCGCCGATGGCGTCGTCGTCACCCATCGAATCGGCCAGATAGTCGCCCCAGCCTTCGCCCTGCCCGCCCGATTCGCCGACCAGACCGTTACCGACGCAGCCCGTGTCGCCTTTGCCGACGGCGCGGTTGTTGATGGCGTGCATGTGCTCGTGCGCGATCACGTCGAAGTCCAGAGAACCGTCGGCGCGGCGGAAGCCCGATTCGGTGAAGAGATACATCTGCATGCGCGGGTGCGTGCCTTCGGGCTGCGGCGACATGTTGGCGTTGTCCGTGCCGGAGCCGTCCTGCACCTGCGCCACGACGCCGTCGCGCCCCGTGCCGCCGCGTCCGAAGTTGTCCTGCTGCATGTTGAAGAGGGCTTCGGTGAAGCCGATCTCGTAGAGGTAATCGTGGACGATGTTGTTGAAGTAGAAGAGCGAGAGCGTGCCGGGGAAGATGTCCGGGTCGGCCGTCGCGGGGAAGGTGACGCGGCCGCCGACGTTGACGACCGGCGTGCAGGGGCCGACGCCCGCCGGGTTGTTGCACACGGGGTCTTGGCCGCCGAACTCGTAGCTGTTCGTGAAGATGAAACGGCTGCCCGTGAACTGCCGGTTCGGGTCGAAGCCGCGGATGCCGTTCGTCGTCTCGTTATCGTTGGCGCGGTCGTCCGAGGCGAGCACGTTGTTGCCTTCCGTGTAGTTCGACTGGAAGACTGAAGGGAGCGTGCGGCCGTCGGGCAGGACGACGGGCGACGTGAGCGGCGTGAGCGTGGCCGAGAAGGGCTGGTCGCATTCGCGCGTGGCGTCAGCGCCCGTGCACGCGCCCGGCGAGTTTTCGGGCACGTTGCGGCGCTTGGCCTCTTGCGCCATCGTGTAGCCGTAGTTCTTCGTGGTGGCGCGGTTGGTGTCGTCGCTCGTGATCTCCGTGCCGCCCGTGTCGGTCGGCAGGTAGTACCAGCCGAAGAGCGAACCGGCCGAAGGGTTCAAGGCGTCGGGCATTCCGCGCTGCAACTGCCCGAACGGCGTGTTGTAGATGACGCCGGACAAAGCGCCCCCGGCGATGGAGAACGGATTCTCCACGCGCGCGCGCACCATGCCTTCCATGAAGCCGCGCCCCTCTTGGCGCGAGACGGTGGCGGGCTTCGCCACGTCCGCGTGGTAGCCGGGTCGCTGGCCGCGTTGCGCCGGACGACCGTAGGCATTCCCCGGCGTGCCCGTGTTCGAGTTGCAGGCGAGCGGCGGGCCGAACGGCGGGTTGTAAGTGCAACCTCTGCGTCCGGCGAGCGCGGTGGGCGCGGCGTCGAAGACTAAGGCCGTGGCCGTGCCTCCGCCGTTGTTGCCTTCGACGTAGTTCTGCAAGTCGGGACGAAACGTGCCGCGGCGACTATCGATGGGGCCGCCGCCCGGAGGGCCGAAGAAAGGCGACGGCTCGCGGTTGCCGCCCTTGCCCTTCTGCGTCTTCGTCCGTCCCTGAAACATCGTCAGGCTGAAACGGTGCAAGACTTCGCCGGTCTGCGCATCGACGACGTTCTCCCAGACGATGCCGGAATATTGCGGCGTGGTGAGGGTGAACTTGTAGGCGTGGCGCGCTTCCTCGCCGAGCGGGAAGATGGTGGGCGTCACGACGATCTCGTCCGTGAACAGGCGGCCGCCGCTGAATTTTTGTCCCTCGATGTAACGCGGCTTGCCTTTAGTTAAACTCTGACCGTAGGAGGCGAGCACGCGCGTCTGGCCGAGCGACTGGCCGTCGTAGCCCGACAGCCCCATGTCTCTGGCAGCGTATTCGATGGCGGCGGCGGGCGAGATGCCGACCATGTTCGTCACCTTCAACTGCGGGAAGCTGTCGCTGCCGACGCTCAGGACGCGTCCCTCGCGGTTGACGTTAACCAACACTTCGCCCTTGTAAACCGGAATGCCTCCGACCTGTTGCTCGAAGACGAGCACGTCCGTGCCCATGTCTTCGAGGTGCGAGCGGCTCTTGATCTGCATCGCGCCGAGGTCTGCGTCCGTAAAGCGGAAGATTCCCTGCCAGCGTTTGAGAAAACCGCGCGCGATCTGTTCGGCGTCGCCGGTGGCGGGCTGCGACAAGTAGCCGTTGTGGCTGAAGAGGTGGCGCGGGGTGTTCGTCAAAGCGTTGTACTGGACGACGAGCGGCGCGCCGCCCGCCTCCGCTTGCAAGGCTTTCAGACCGCGCGTCTGCGTCTCGGAGAGCGCACGCGCGACGGGACTTTTCGGAACGCCGTGCGCGCCGCCGCGCACGTCCTTTTCGGGTGGACGCTGGCCGCCGCTGCGCGGGGCGTCGATCAAGTCCCCCTTGACAGCTTCGGCCGCTGAACCGAGCAGCCCCGGCATGATGACGGCCAGAGCCAAAAGCACGAGGCTGGCGGCCAGAAAAATTCGGCGAGTATTCATTGACGTGTTCCTCCAGAGGGTCGGCAATTCTTTTTCTTCTGCTGTGTGCCACACCGAGGAATGCTCACGGACTTGGGAGCATGGCATGAAGCCTCGGTCTTTCGTTCGCCACCGCCTGCCGGGAAGCGCGGAACGCAGCGAGCGCGCGGGTGAAACTTTAGAGAGCCGGTCGGGATGTTGCTACGGTGCAATGTACGCCCACGCGCTTGAGAAATACTTGAGCCAGGGCGTCAGCGGCCACGGCGTCAAGCTCTATTTCGATTGCATTCGAGTTGCGAACGCATTGTGCACGCTGGCGGCGCGCGTTTGCACAAGCGCTCGTCGAGCTTCAAGCGCGCGTCGAGCGAGACGCTTTTCTCATTCGCCGAGGAGATGTTTTCTCTGACGAAGACCTTCGATTCAGGTAGTTACGGCAACACCGGATCGAACGGCTGGTTTTGTTTCGTCGGACGACGGAGACGACAGTTCGCGGTCGGGGTTTGCGAAAAAAGGCCGGGGGAGTTTGGCCTCGCAAGAACGAACTGTGACTTTATTGTTTTACAGGGGCGGACATTATCACTACGCCCGATTTTTCGTCAATGAAATTGAGATGGGAAGTGTGAAATTTTTGTCACGGCGGGCGGCGGCGTGTGAGAGCGACCTCGCCGGGCGATTCGTTTATCGCGGGGCGAGGTCGCGCCGGACGTAGAGGTTGAGCGTGACGCCGGGGCGCATCGGGTAAGTTCCGACGAATTGATAGTTCGCGCCGTTTCGTGCCTGCATCTCGGCCGCTTGCGTCGCGCTGGTGATGACGACGGCGTCGGTCGTCGTCTGGATGACGCGGCCTTGATAACCGACGTGCTTGTAGTCGCGCAAGTACCAGGGCATCGGCCAATATTCGGGCGCGGCGACGTTGATGTTGGTGTCGTAGCCGGTGCGCGCGTGTTCCACGATGCGTTCCACCTCACGGAGCATGTCCAGATACTCGCGCTTCGTGTGCGCGTAGACGTAGATGTAGCGGTCGTCGTCGTAATAGACGAAGTTGAGGAAATAGGTCTGACACGCGGCGACGACGAGCGCGAGCGAGAGCAACCCGGCTGCAAGGATGCGCCCGCCCGTCGCGCGCCGCCGCCAGAGCCAATCGATCAGGTAGCCGCCCGCGATGGCGAACGGGACGAGCATGCTCAGGACGAGCCACGGCGTTTTGTACTTGATGAGCGAATAGGCGGCGAGCAGGCCGAAGCCCCAGAGCGCGGCGAACAGCGGAAAGCGACGCCGCGCCGCCGTGAACAGAGCGAGAACCGCACCCGCCGCCGCGAGCAACACGAGCATCGGTTCTTCGCCCCACTGCAAATACTCTTCGCCGGGCGCGCCCGCCTTGCCGACGAAGAGCCACTGGATGTACTTGTGCCAGCCGTAGCCGTGAAAGCCGCTCTCACCCGTCTTCTTCCAAACCTTGTACGCCTCGACCGCATCCGAGACGCCTTTCGCGTTCGTGAAGAAAGACGAGTAGAACAGTATGTTGACGAAGAGGAACAGGGCGAGCGCCGCCGTGAGCAGGATCGAGATGCGCGTCCACCCGCCGAAACGCTCCACCAGTCCACGCGTTTCAGACGCCGTGCCGACCGCGCCGCTCTTCCCCGTGGCCTTGCCGCCGCGCGGGCGTCTATTCGTCGTCGTGCTCGCGCGCGCGGCGAACCATCCGTAACGCGCGGCCAAAGGAGCGGCCAAAGTCGAATACCACCACGTCATCCCCCAAGCGATCAAGAGCACGCCCACGGAAATGAAAGCCGTCTCTTTCGTCGCAAACAGGAGCGCGGACGAGACGGCGGCGAGAACGAGATAGAGCGAACGCTTGCCGTCGTAGCGCCGGAGCAGCACGACGAATCCCACGGCGTGGAAGATAACCAACCACAGCGCGAACGTGGACAGCTTCGGCCGGTAAACCCCGACGAGCGATGCCGCGACGAGAAACAGCGACGACGCCACGACCAGCCAACCTAAATTCGCCTTCGCCTGTTCCGGCGGCGCATCGTGTTCGTGGAAACGCAAAGCAGCCCAGACAAGGCCGAGCGTGAAGAACACGAACATCATCTCGTGTATGAAGTAGCGCGAGAAGAAGACGAAGCCGGGCGAGAGCGCGAGGAGCGCCGAGGCCGAGAGCGCGCCGACGCGCCCGAGGTAACGGCTGAAGCCGAAGACGAGCCAGATGGTCGCCAGCCCGAAGATGAGCGGCAAGAGGCGCACCGTCCAAGTGCCGTAGCTGTGCAGACGTTCGGCGGCCACGGCGAGCGGCAGCGTGAAATAGTAGAGCGTCGGGCCGTGATAGTTGGTCGGGTCGTAGCGGAAGACGCCGGTGCGGATCAGGTTGTTGAGAAAGAAGCCGTTGACGCCCTCGTCGTGGTGCATCGGTCGCAGTTCGAGTTGATAAAAGCGCACGAGCGCGGCGACGAGCATCACCACGGCGCAACCGACGAGCCACGCGCGCCGCGAGAGTTCCGCGCCAACCTCCGGCGTCAGGCCGCCGTCGAACTGCCCGGTCGCGTCCACTTGCGGCGTGCCTTGCGTCTCGCGCCCTCTGCGTTTACCCGCGCGCGACTTTGTAGAGGCTGTAGACACCTGTCTCCCCAACTTTCGTAAAGCGTCTGAAGAACTGTTCGTTGACCGCCACGGCGCTGCGTTCGAGCGGGCTGACAACGACGTATTCGACGCCGTACTTCAGCATCAAACTCTCCGCATCGGGCGCGCCCGCGTACATGCGCTTGACTTCGGCCTCGCGCGGCGCGTAGTCGATGCCTTGCGACCACAAGTGCCCCGCGTAACCCATCAAGGCGCGGCGTCCCGTCAAATAAACGGGATGATTATAAGTCGGCGCGTGAAGAATCAGTGAACGCGGAGCGGTCTGGGTTTTGACGACCTCAGCGAACGCGATGCCGCCGCGGTCGAACTCGCGTTGCTCCGACGCCTCGGACACGACGCGCCACACGTCGAGCGCGCCCGCGAGCACGAGCGTCGTCAACAGGACGACGGCCACGACGCGCGTCGCCCGGTGCAGACGCCACAGGCGCACGAGCACGAGCGCGACGAGCGGCACGGAGGCGACGTACCAGTAATAGAGCACCTTGATGTTGTCCCAAATCCACGGCGAGATTTTCCCCGCGTTCGAGATGACGAACAGCAGCGTGAAGGGCAGGTAGAAAAGCAGCAAGCGCTTCGGCACGACCGCGCCCTCATCCGCGCCGCCACGACCGCGCCACGCCATCGCCGCGATGAGCAGAGGGATGAACAGCCCCGTGTTCTTGAACCAGAACCAGAAGGCATCCTGCTCGCCGCGATCCCAACCGAACTGCCATCCGAAGAAACTCCCGGGTCGTGCCGCGCTCTCGCGCGTCGCCCACCACATCTGCGGCGCGGCGACCAGCAGCGCCACGGCGAAAAAGACGAACCACGCGCGCCAACGCGGAAACAACAGCGCCAGACACCCGCCCATCAACATCAACACGACGAAGCTGTGCGCGTGCACGAGCGGCAACAACCCCGCGATGACGCCCGCGCCCAACATACGAGGGGAAAGGGAAAAGGGTAAGGGGAAAAGGTTCAAAGCGGGAATCGGCGGCGCGTCGGCGTTCGCCCTTTCTGCCCCCGCGCGTCTTCCCTTCTTCCCCGCCTTCACTTTTCGTTCGCGCCCACTCGCCTCTTCTTCCTTTCCCCCTTCCCCCTTTTCCTTTTCCCCATCTTCCTCCCCCGTCGCCAACCACCACTGCGTGATGACGACGAGCGCGAGCGGCAGACCGAGCAACAGTCCGCGCTGCGGCACGAAGAGAGTGGTCAGGGCGTTGCCCCAACGAAAAGCGCCGTTGGAAGTGATCGTGTAATCGTGCGGGAGGCGTGCGAGCAATTCGAAGAGTCCGCGGCTGCCTTGCGTCCATTCGCGCGCGAACGAGAGGAAGCCGAGGCCGCCGCTCAGGAGCGCGAGCGCGGGCGTTAAGAGCGCGACGGCGCGGTCATGTGTCAAACGCAGCGCGAAGCGATGGAGCAACACGACGAGCGCGAGCGCGAGCACGAAGCCTTCCCAAAAGAGAGCGCCTTCCAACGTCGCCCCCGCGCGCACGAACATCGCCGCCACGAAGTCAACGATGAACGGGTAAGTCAGGCGCGCGCCCGCGTACTCCGTGTGCACGGGCGGGAAATTATCGCCGTAGGCGAACCCCGTGATGATGCTCAAGTGAAAGGGCAGATCGCCGAGGTTGTTATCGACGCCCGTGAAAATCTCGCCGCCGCGCACGAACATCGCGCGCCCGAAGACTTGCCAGAGCACGCAGGCGCACGCGACGAAGAGGGCGAGCGCGCCGGTCGTCGCCGCTTGCGACCGCGTGAGTGCGCCCGTTATGTCGCGCCAAGCCGAGGCGGCGTCGAAGCGCACGCGCTCGCGCCACGCACGCTGCGACAGCAAAGCGAGCGGCGCGGCAACGACGACCGCGGACAGCAAAAGCGCGGCGGGCGTGAGACCGAGAAACGAAGCGAAGATGAACCCGACGAGGCCGAGCGCGGCCAACCCCGTCGCAACGCCGGCGGCGAGACGCGCGATGAAGTGCGCGTCGCGGTCGTAGAGATACGTGACGAGCGCGCCGCTCAAGATGGCGACGAGCGCGAGTAGGAATGCCATGCGAAAAGCGTCTCGGACGCGAAACGTGTGTGGATGAATTTTACAACCTACAGCCGCGAACGGGGCGCGCGCCTCTGCGCGCTCCGCCAACGGCCGCGCGAGATTATACGCGAACCGGCGCGCGAAGTCCGCTGCGACTGTCCGCCCGGCATCCTCAAATTGATTTATCCTCCGTGACCCTCCGTGTCCTCTGTGGTGAGTTATCAGTTGATTAACCACAAAGGACACGGAGGGTCACGGAGGAAGGATGAATCTTAAGATACGACCGTGTGCTTTTGCCTTTCCGCGCCCCACGGTGTAAAAGAATTTATTCGCAAGCACATCGTGCCGGTTTAATTTAGAGAGGTTGACCTATGCTCCGCGCAGGTATCGTCGGGCTGCCGAACGTCGGCAAGTCTACGCTGTTCAATGCACTGACGGCGCAGACTTCCGCGCTCGCCGCCAACTATCCGTTCGCCACCATCGACCCGAACGTCGGCGTCGTGCCCGTGCCCGACGAACGCCTCGCCCCGCTCGCGCGGATCGTTAAGACGAACACGATCATCCCGGCCACGGTCGAATTCGTGGACATCGCCGGACTCGTGCGCGGCGCGTCGAAAGGCGAAGGACTCGGCAACCAGTTTCTCGCCAACATCCGCGAGACGGATGCCGTCATTCAGGTCGTGCGCTGTTTCGAGGACGAGAACATCGTCCACGTCGAAGGCTCGGTCAACCCGGAGCGCGACATCGAGACCATTCAGATCGAACTGGCGCTGGCAGACCTCGCTTCGGTCGAGCGCCGGCGCGAACGCGCGCAGAAGAACGCCAAGGGCGGCGACAAAACCGCGCTCGCCGAAATTGCATTGATCGACAAACTGCTCCCCGTGCTCTCCGAAGGCCAACCCGCGCGCCTTGTCCCCTTGACGGACGAGGAACGTGCCACGGCGCGCACGCTCTTTCTGTTGACGATGAAGCCGACCATCTACGCGGCCAACGTTGACGAGGCCACGCTCGCCGCCCCGACGGAGAACGCGCACGTCAAAACGGTGCAGGCGCTCGCCGCGAGCGAGGCAGCCGAGTCGGTCGTCATCTGCGCGCAGATCGAAGCCGAACTCGTCGAACTCTCACCCGAAGACAGACAAGGTTATTTGCAGTCGCTCGGCGTGGAAGGCAGCGGCGTGGACGAGCTGATCAAAAGCGCTTATCGCCTGCTCGGCCTGATGTCGTTTCTGACGGCGGGCGAAAAAGAGGTGCGCGCGTGGACGATTCCGCGCGGCACGCGCGCCCCGCAAGCCGCAGGCACGATCCACTCGGACATCGAACGCGGCTTCATCCGCGCCGAGATCGTCAGCTACGAAGACCTCACGCGCGCAGGCTCTTACGCCGCCGCGCGCGAACAAGGCTTGCTCCGTCTCGAAGGCAAAGAGTACGTCATGCAGGAAGGCGACGTGGTTCACTTCCGCTTCAACGTCTAGCGAACGCGCGAGTGTGCGAATGGCTGAGCGGCCGAACATTTACAAGCCGACGAAAGAGGAACTGCTGGCCGCCGCGGGCAGAAGCGTCCCGGCCGTCGTCGCGCCCAACTTGCGCGTGCTGTTTTGCGGCATCAACCCCGGACTCTACACGGCTGCGACCGGACACCACTTCGCGCGCCCCGGCAATCGTTTCTGGCCTGCGCTCCACGCCTCCGGTTTCACCGCACGCCTGCTCTCGCCCTTCGAGGAACGCGAACTGCTCGCACACGGCTACGGCATCACGAACGTCGTCGCGCGCGCGACGGCCACGGCCGCCGAACTCGCGCCGGAGGAATACGTCGAAGGCGGCCGGAAGTTGCAGGCCACGGTCAGACGTTACCGCCCGCGCTATCTCGCCGTCCTCGGCGTCGGCGCGTACCGCACGGCCTTCGCGCGCCCCAAAGCGACGCTCGGCCTCCAACCCGAAACCATCGGCGCGACGCGCATCTGGGTGCTCCCCAATCCGAGCGGCCTCAACGCTCACTACCAGCCCACAGACCTCGCCCGCATGTTCCGCGAACTACGCCTCGCCGTGGAGTCTACAACTTAAAAGGACACGCAGCCGTGCGCGCGTTGAAGTCGTCCGTTGGCTTCGATTTTCAATTGACAGATTGATACTCTAAACGTATCTTTAGCGCGCTCTAGTCTTCCGCTAACGGATGCCTTACTTCGTTAGTCTCACATTCACACGCTAAAGTTCAGGCATGAACAAGAGGCCGTCGCCCTCCTGCTTGGCGGCATCGTCCCTGCGCTATTTCCCGGTTAACGTCTCTCACCGACTGGAGGATCAAACCAATGTCAAACTCACAAGAAGACTGCGTTCTGAATTCCACCTTCGACATAAACTATTACGTCGAAGGGGCGAATGACGCCGCCACGAGAACGAGGACTGTCACGATAGTCCTCGTCGTGGCTTGCGTCCTGATCTCCATCGGCTGGTATAACTCGATGAGATGGTCGTGGGCGCGTGATCGCGTCAGAAGCGCATACAACATCAAAGACGAAACCATCTTAAAAGTGTTGTATCCCGAGAACCCTGCGACGGTCGTTCAGCCAGAGGTGCTGGACAGTTACCGCACCAACCTTCAAGCGGCCACAGTGACTGCTTACGTCGAAAATATCCGCTTCTTGAGAGTTCCATTCTTCGGAATCGCCTTCGACGTAAATGATTTGGGTTTAATCGGCGGTTTCGGGCTGGTGACCGTGCTGGTGTTAATGAGATACAGCCTCTCCAGAGAGATAAAAAATTTGAACGTCTCATTCAGGGAGTCAGAACATCATAAACAGTTGTGCGCCTTTTACCATGCGTTAGCCATGAGACAACTTTTCACCGTGCCGCATATGAAGGGCGAAAAGCAAAATCGGAAGTTGGCGAAACTACCGGAAATAGTCTGCATCATGCCTGCCTTGCTCTTCACGCTCGGCGTGTTATATGACTACTACTCCGTCTTCGTCTTGGACACATACGGCCCCCGACGCGTCCTTTTCACTCTGTGCATTGAAGCCGTCTGGTGGATATTAATCTGCGCGCTATCCTTCAAATGCTGGGAGCGGAAAAGACACATCAACGGCATCTGGGACAAATACTGGAAGAGAATAGAGGGCAAGAAATCCTCGGTCGTCTTGCTGCACGAAGACATGGTCAACGAGTTCGGTAGTGACGACGACGTCAATGAAGCCTTGAGAGCCTTGAAAAGTTTGCGTGCGCAAGTTACGCGGGGTCAAGACGCGGTCTAACACGCACGAGGGCACGAACCGACTTTTGCGAGAGGAATGATTAGCTGTTGATGCGCGGCTCTTTGTAGATGGGGTGGAAGGTGCGCGTCGTGTGGTCTGTGACGCTTGATGCGGGGAGCGGATCGGTCGAGGCGGCGATGTAGGTTTGGGCTGCGGGGGCGTTGAGTTCTCTTGAGCCGGAGCGCGCAGGCTTCGGCAGTTGTTGAGCGGGCGTGGCGGCGGGGAGTTGAACGATGCGCGCGAGGATGCGTATGAGCATCACGTCGATGACGAGAATCATCAACAGACCGACGACGCTCAGGACACCGAGGAGGTCATCCGGCAGCGGGCGCTCGGCCGAGGCCAGACCCGCCAGGGAGAAGAATAGGATCGTCAGGCCGAGCAGCGTCGTCAACACGATGGTCGCGCCGATGGTACGCACGGGGCTTTCGATGTTCACGGGAACAAGTTCAGGCCGCGACGCGAGCGACGAGTTCACCGCCGCGCCGCAGCGATTGCAATAGTTGAGCTCCGCCTGAATTTCCGTGCCGCACGTCTGGCAATACATAGGCTCTCCGTCGCAACTGTTTGAGGTTGGGATTAAAGAGACGCGCCCGCTCTGAAGGTGGAGTAAAGAGCGGGCGCGTCCTGTTTGTCTTCCGGCGGCACTTGAGGTCACGCTTCAACGCATCAAGGCGCGAATGGCGACGAGCGCGAGATAACCGATGGCGACGACGACGGCGAGTTTGATCACGGCGACGGCCAGACCGATGATCATGCCGATGCCGCCGAGGACGATCCCGGCCGCCGCCAAAAGAAGCGGCACGCCGATCACCAACACCACCAAGCCAAGTGCGATTATTCCGATCACTCTCCACATATCATTCATCTCTTCCACCTCAACTTCCGATCCTAAAATTCAAACGCCCGCGCGCCGGAAATATCATGCCCGTCCATGCGCTCGCAGTCCTATACGAACAACCCGCGAACAACGTTCCATCCAAGACTTCGGATGAATTCATCCCTGTCTCTCCCGCCCCAACGTGTCCGAAAATTGTGTTAAGCTATGATAACAAATCTCCCGATAAGCGAAAGGATTTTTGCGCCGGAAAACTGGAAGCGCTAACCGAGCAGGGGCGCGCCCCGCTCTCCGGCCGCGAGAGTAGAGGACGAAGACGACGGATGCCGCGACGCCCGAAAACCGACACATTGTTTGACGAACCCGAAGCGGAAGAGACGGCCCCGGCCGAAGACGCGCCGCTCGCCGAAAGGATGCGGCCGCAGACGCTCGCCGAGTTTGTCGGGCAACGCCATCTGATCGGAGAGGGTCGCATCCTGCGTCGTTTGATCGAAGGCGAAGGCGCGCTGCCCTCACTCATTTTGTGGGGCGCGCCCGGCACGGGCAAGACCACGCTCGCGCGCCTGCTCGCGCGCCACAGCGACGCCGAGTTCATCCCGCTCTCGGCCGTCTTCTCCGGCGTCAAAGACTTGCGCGCCGCCATCGCCGATGCGCGCGAGACCAAGCGCAAGGGTCGCCGCACAGTTCTCTTCGTGGACGAAATCCATCGCTTCAACAAAGCGCAGCAGGATGCGCTCTTGCCCGCCGTCGAAGAAGGCACGGTCACGCTCGTCGGCGCGACGACCGAGAATCCTTCCTTTGAAGTGATCAGCGCCTTGCTCTCGCGCTCGCGCGTGCTGACGCTCGAATTGCTGACCGAAGCGGACATCACCGAACTCATCCGCCGCGCCCTCACGGACGAAGCGCGCGGCCTTGCAAACTTGCACCCGCAAGTCTCCGACGAAGTGCTCGCGCGTTTCGCACGCGCGGCCGGCGGCGACGCGCGCGTCGCGCTCACCGCGCTCGAAGCGGCCGTCGAATCGACTGCGCCCGACGAGCACGGCGTTCGACACATCACGGACGAGGTCGCCGTCGAGGCTTTGGGGCGCGCCCGCTACGCCTACGACAAGGGCGGCGAGGAACATTACAACCTCGCTTCGGCGCTCATCAAAAGTTTGCGCAACTCGGACGTGAACGCCGCGCTCTACTGGCTCGCGCGTCTCATCGAAGGCGGAGCCGATCCGCTCTTTATCGCGCGTCGCCTCTGCATCCTCGCCTCGGAAGATGTGGGGCTGGCCGACCCGCAGGCGATGGTGCAGGCCAATGCGGCGGCGCAAATTACGGCGCTCATCGGTCTGCCCGAAGCGCTCTACCCGCTCTCGCAGGCGACCATCTATCTGGCGCGCGCGCCCAAATCGAACGCGGTCAAACGCGCCTACTTCGCCGCCGCCGAAGACGCGCAGGAGACGGCGCGTGAACCCGTCCCGCTGCACCTGCGCAACGCCGTCACGCCCCTGATGAAGCGTTCCGGTTACGGCAGCGGCTATCGTTACGTCCACAACGACCCGCGCGCCAAAGACGAGATGGCCTGTCTGCCCGAACCCTTGCGCGGCCACGAATACTACGAAGAGAACGATGAAGGATGAACGGAAGACTGGTAAATGGTAAATGGTAAATGGTGAATGGACAGAAACGGCTTTCATCCATTCACCATTTACCATTTACTATTCACCATTTAATTTCTATGAGTGAGAACAAGACGGAAAAAGAGTTGGCTTTCCTGCACGACCTGTACATCGCGCCCGATTGGGGGGAGCGTTTCGCGGGGCTGATGGACGAGCACGTCGCGATGCCGAAAGAGGGACATGCGCTCTACGTCGCGGCGGGCACGGGTGGGCATGCTCTGGCGATCAAAGAGCGCGCCGGGCGTGACGTGACATTGATCGGCGTGGACGAGAGCGAGGCGCGTCTGGCGCTGGCGCGGGCGAAGGCGCGCGCGACGAAGATGGAAGAGGTGACGGACTTTCGCACGGCGCAACTCGAAGCTCTGGCCTTTGAAGACGAGCAGTTCGATCTCGTGCTCGCAGACGCTTCGTTCGTCGCGGTGGAGCGTCTGCCGGAGGTGTTGGCCGAGATGGCGCGCGTGGCCGCGCCGGGCGCGACCGTGGCCTTGATGCTGCCCACCGCTTCGAGCTTCGGCGAGTTTTATTCGATCTACTGGGAAGCCCTCTTGAACGCCGAGATGCTCGACCAGTCGCCCATCGTCGAACAACTGATCAGCGAGCGCCCCACGGTCGCCGAGGTGGAGACGCTGGCGGCGCGTGAAGGTCTCGACCTAGTACAGTCTTGGACGAACATCGAAGAGTTCGATTACGAATCGGGCGAAGAATTTCTGAGCGCGCCGCTCGTCCGCGATTTCCTTTTGCAAGGTTGGCTCGACCCGCTCGGCGAAGACGAGGCCGGACGCGCGCGCGTGCTCTCCGAAGTCAAACGCATCATCGACGAGGAACGCAACGAAGCCGACTTCTCGCTCACCATCAAGGCCACGCTCGTCGTCGGACAAAAGGCGGGCTGACGTATCAGACGGCGCAGGTCGCGCTTTCGAGGTTGTGGCCGACTGGTCACGCGTAACCCAACAGAGAGAGTCGCCGCCGATGCTTGCGAATGCGTCGGCGGCGACTCTCTTTGTCGTTAGTCTCGAATTGCGTGCGTCAGGAGCGCGGTTTGTCGGCGGTGTATTTGTCCGAGGTGAGTTCGTCTTCTCTCAAGGTTGATTCGGCGGCGCGAAGTCGTTCGCGGCGGCGCGCTTCTTCGATGCGCGCTTCGTCGTCGGCTTCGTCCAGACCTTGCTTGAAGGCGCGCTTGCTCTGTCCGAGAGCTTTGGCGAGTTGCGGCAGGCGGCTCGCGCCAAAGAGGACGAAGACGATCAGGAGAACGATCAGAAGTTCCTGCGTCCCTATCATGGCTAGTATGGTTTCATTCATTCGCTCAAATCCTTCATGGGTGAACTGTCGAGCCGGGCAACACCGCTTGCCAATAATGGCGCACGCGGCGGTCGTCGTTATGAGTCGGAGTCTCCGGTGTCCGATTCGTAAAAAAGATACTTGCGCCACGTCTGGTCGGCGCGTCCCAAGTAGCGCATGATCTGGCGACTGACGTGCAGGGAAAATCCGCGCGGGTGGCGCACCAGATGCATCCCGGCTTCTTCCGGCGTGCGATTGCCCTTCTTGTGGTTGCAGCGTTTGCAACAGGCCACGAGATTATCCCACGTCGATTCGCCGCCGCGCGAACGCGGGTAGACGTGGTCGAGCGTGAGATCGGAGGGCGGCAGTTGTTTGGCGCAATACTGGCACGTCGAATGGTCGCGCAGCAAAATGTTCTTGCGCGAGAGCGAGCGATTTTTGAAGGGGATGTGAATGTATTCGGTCAAACGGATGACCGAGGGCGCGTGCATCGTGACGCGCGCCGAGTGCAGCATGTGCCCGTTGTGTTCCTCGACGCGCGCCACGCCTTTGAAGATCATCACCACCGCGCGCCGCTCCGTACACACGTTGATCGGCTCGAAGGATGCGTTAAGGACTAAAACTCGTCCATTCATATTGCTTCCAGATAGTACAGAAGCAAGTGACGGGTGACAAGTGACAGGTGACAAGTTAAAACCGTGAATCGTGAATCGTGAATAGAAGAAACCTTGCTTTCTCCATTCACCATTTACCATTTACCATTTACCGCTTTTCTTGTCACTTGTCACTCGTCACTTGTCACTGTTCTCTAAACTTGTCGGTCGCTTCGACGAGGGCGGCGCGTGTGCCGGGTTCGAGGGCGGAGTGGCCTGCGTCCGGGATGATGCGGAAGTCGGCCTCCGGCCACGCGCGATGCAATTCCCAAGCGCTCATCAGCGGGCACACCACGTCGTAGCGTCCCTGCACGATGACGGCCGGGATGTGTCTGATCTTCTCGACGTTTTCGATCAGGTAGTTGTCCGTGTCGAAGAAAGCGTTGTGCGTGAAGTAGTGGCACTCGATGCGCGCGAAGGCGAGGGCGAATTGCGGGTCGCCGAAGTGGGAGATGAAATCTTCGTCCGGGTAGAGCTTTGAAGTGCTGCCTTCCCAGACGCTCCACGCGCGCGCCGCTTCGAGCCGCGTCGCCTCATCCTCGCTCGTCAGGCGACGATAGAACGCGCCGAGCAAATCGCCGCGCTCGGCTTCGGGGATGACCCGCACGTAGTGCTCCCACGCGTCGGGATAGATGGCGCTCGCGCCTTCTTGATAGAACCAACGAATCTCTTTCGGGCGGCAAAGAAAGATGCCGCGCAGGACGAGCGCGCGCACGCGTGCGGGATGCGTCTGCGCGTAGGCGAGCGCTAGAGTGCTGCCCCACGAGCCGCCGAAGACGACCCAACTCTCAATCCCTAAAAGCTCGCGTATCCGTTCGATGTCCGAGACGAGATGCCAGGTCGTGTTGTCTTCCAGATTCGCGTGCGGCGTGCTCTGGCCCGAACCGCGCTGGTCGAAAAGCACGATGCGATAGGCGGCCGGGTCGAAGAAGCGCCGGTAGTCGGGGACAGTTCCGCCGCCGGGGCCGCCGTGCAGAAAGACGACGGGCAAGCCCTGCGGGTTGCCGCTCTGTTCGTAGTAAAGCGTGTGCACCGGCGAGACAGGCAATGTGCCTTGATCGTATGCGTCAATCGCTGAATAGAGGTCTCTCATGCGGACATCATACAGAGGTTGGAGGTTGGAGGCTAGAGGTTAGTTGGAGCGGCGTTCGCTCGTCGGCCGGTGGAGTTCTACTTTCAAGCGCGCGCCACCGTTAACACGAACACGTCCAGAGCGCCCGCCTCCGTAAGAGCCTGCGCGCAGGCGTTGACGGTTGCGCCCGTGGTGAACACGTCATCGACGACGAGGATGCGCTCGCCTGCGACGAGGCGCGGGCGCGCAACTTGAAACGCGCTCTCCACGGTTTCGCGTCGCGCGCGTGCGTCCATCCCGGCGCGATGGCGCGGCGTGTGTTGCCTGCGCACGATGCTCCATTCGTCGAGCGGAAGTCGCGCACGTGTCGCCAGAGCGCGCGCCAGCACGGCCGCCTGATTGAAACCGCGCTCGCGTTCGCGCTCGGCGTGGAGCGGGACGGGCACGATGCGCGTGGCCGCACCGAGCGGCGGTCGCCTCTGCGCTTCAAACAACAAACGCGCGAGACGCGTGGACACGTGCGGTTCGTGCTTCAAGTTTAGGATCGACGCCCTGAGCGCCCCTTCATATTTTCCCAGCGAGCGCGCCGCCGTGAAGGCGTCCGCGTCGCAGCGGCGACAACGCACCTGCTCTCTCTGCTCCGGCAACACCTCTCCCCACGCTTGCGCGCCGCACTTCCAGCAACAAGTTTCGTCGCCCGTGAACGTCGTCTCGTGCCAGCACGCCGCGCACGCGGGCGCATCCCGCCGCCTCTCCACCGCCGCCACGCCACACGCCGCGCAGCGCAACGGATAGACCAGCGCCAACGTCGCATCGCACAGCGCATCAACTTGTCGCGTCAACCACATCGGCGGGATTTTACAATAAAGTGGTGAATGGTAAATGGTAAATGGTAAATGGAGAAAAAACTGTCTTCTACCATTCACCATTTACCATTTACCAGCCTTCATCGTTTCTTAAAGACGCCAGCCCTCCGATGCGGAACGCCCGCATCGGAGGGCTGTGGTGGTGGCCGGTTCAATGTGAGCGCGCGTTTATTCTTCTTCGGGGTTCAACAGGCCGCGCTCCTGCAAATCCTGACACTTGAGACAGAAGCGCGCCCACGGCACGGCTTCCAGACGTTTCTCCTGCACCGGCTCGCCGCAGTTGACGCATTCGCCGAAGCCGCCCGTCTCGATGCGGTTCAACGCCTCGTCGATCAAGGCGAGCAAACGCCGGTCGTTGGCCGACATCGAGATCAACAGTTCCTTCGTGTAAGCGTTGGCGGCCATGTCGGCCGGGTCTTGCGTCGCTTCGAGGTCGCGCTCGCGGCTCGACATCTCCGCCTCCGTCACCTGCCGAAACAAACCCTCGCGCCGTTCCAATAAACGATCACGGTATGACTTCAATTTACGCTTATCCATTTTGATGCCCCTCTCTTAAAAAACCCTACTTGTCCTCTGACCGATCTCGATTTCAAATAAAACGCGTGCGCTCGCCAAAGGTTTCAACCGCGCACGCGCACTCTACTTCTGGTACGGCAGCCCGTGCATGATCGTGTACGCGCGATAAAGCTGTTCGACCAGCACGACGCGAGCCATCTCGTGCGTCAGCGTCAGAGGCGACAGAGACCAGCGCACGTCCGCTTTCGCCTTCAATTCCCCGCTCACACCCAGATGACCGCCGACGACGAACGCGATCTCTCGCTTGCCCTCCGACTGCCAGCGCTCCACTTGCGCCGCCAGTTCCGGCGAACTCCATTCGCGCCGCCCCTCGACATCCAACAGCACCGTCACGCCGTCCGCGCGCCCCGCCAGCGCCGATGCCACGCGCTTGCTCTCTTCCTCGACGACGGCGCGCTCGTCGCTCGCCGCGCTCTCGCGCAACTCCGTCACCTCGCAACGGACGAACCGCCCCAACCTCTGCAAATAATCGCCCACGAGCGCACGCACATGCTCGTTCTTCGTCTTGCCCACCCAGATCAAGCGAATACGCATCGTCCCAAGGATGAAGGATGAGGGCTGAGGGATGAATCAGATAACCGCTCCGCTCTCATCATCACCTTTTGTTCATCCCTCAGCCCTCATCCCTCATCCTTCATCCCTTCCATATCGCGCCAGTCGCTCGTAGAGATTCTTGCGGCTGATGCCGAGCAGGCGTGCGGCCTCGGACTTGTTGCCGCGCACGGCGGCGAGCGTCTCCGCGATGTAGGCGGCTTCGAGTTCGGCCAGCGTCATGCGGCGATGTGCCTCGCGCCTTCTCTGGAGCGATGCGGCGGCGCGGACGGCTTCCGGCAGATGCTCCACTTCGACCCTCTCGCCGTCGGCCACGATTACGGCTCGCTCTAAGACGTGCGATAGTTCCCTGACGTTGCCGGGGAAGTCGTAAGTTTCCAACAATTTGAGCGCGTCGGGCGCGATTTTGAGCACCCGCCGCCCGTGCTTGCGCGCAAAGGTGCGCAAAAACCCTCCGGCCAGTTTCCGCACGTCCGCGCGGCGTTCGCGCAAAGGCGGCACGTGGATGCGCACGACGTTCAGGCGATAGTACAAATCCGGCCGAAACGCGCGGCGTTTGACCGCCTCGTCCAAGTCAACATTCGTCAGCGCCAAGAGGCGCGCGTCCACGCGCACGGTGCGCCTGCCGCCCAGACGCTCGAATTCGCGCTGCTCGATGACGCGCAAGAGTTTCGCCTGTGCGTCGGTCGAGAGATGCGCGATTTCATCAAGGACGAGCGTGCCGCGATGCGCCGCTTCGAGCCGGCCGGGCTTCGTCTCCTGCGCGCCCGTGAACGCCCCGCGTTCGTAACCGAACAACTCGGCCTCCAACAGATCGGCGGGCAGCGCGGCGCAATCGATCTTGACGAACGACCCGGCCGCGCGTTTCGACTGCCGGTGGATGTAGAGCGCCAGCGCATCTTTGCCCACGCCCGATTCGCCCGTGACGAGGACGTTGGCGTCAGTCGTCGCGACGCGACCGGCGAGACGCACGGCCTCGCGCATCGCGTCCGACTGCGCCACGAGTTCCGTCACGATTCGTTTCTCAAAGAACCGCCCGCGCTGCTGCTATTGCTGCTATTGCTGCCGTCGCTGCCTGCGTCCGCTTGCAAATCCGCGGGCAGCGGGACGCGCGCGCCTTCGCGCCACAGACGTTCGAGGTCGTAGAAGCGACGCGCCTTGTCTTCAAAGATGTGACAGATGAAGTCGCCGTAATCCACCAGCACCCACTCGGCCGTCTTGTAGCCTTCGATGCGCTCGGCGCGCGTGCCTTCGCGCTTCAAGCGCTCCGTCACCTCGTCGGCGATGGCCTGCACCTGACGCGCGTTCGTGCCGCTGGCGATCAAGAAGTAGTCCGTGAAGGTGGCGACGGGTCTGAGGTCGAGCACGACGAGGTCGTGCGCCTTCTTGTCGCTCGCCGCGCGAAGCGCGCTCTCGATGCGCGCGTCCAGAGCCTTGTCGCCCGCCGCTACGTTGTTCGCCGACGCAGCCGCGTCCGCTTCCGTCGCGGGCGTAGTCGCCGCCGTCGCAGCGGCAGCGTCCGGTTCTTTCTTCAATGCCGCGCGCTTCTTAGTCGTGAGCGCGCTCTCTTCCGGCGTCGTGTCGTTCTGTTTCATGCGCCTCTCTGTAGAGCCTGTATTTTTTGATGTACTCCGCCACAGGCTGCGGCACTTTAATGCTTCCCGCTTGCTGCCCGTCGCCCGCTTCGCGCAGGGCGCGGCGTATGTCGCTCGATGCGATCTCCATCTTCACCGCGTCGGTGAAATAAATTTTCGCCTCTTCCGTCAATTCAACCGGCCGACTGTTTGACTCGCCCGCCGCGCAGTCGCCGCTATCATCGTCTCGCCTCAAATCAACTATCCGTGCGCGCGCTTCCGCTGTGACGTGTCCCGTCCGTAGCTCATAACCGGGGCGCGTGACGACGACGTGCGAGGTCAGCCTGAGCAGACGCTCCCACTCGCGCCACGTCGTGATCTCTTCCCACGAATCCGCGCCCATCACGAACAGGAAGCGCGCGGCAGGCGCGGCCGTCTTCAAGCGCGCAATCGTCTCCACCGTGTAAGGCTTCTCCGGTTCGTCCAGTTCGACCGTGGAGACGCGCAGGCGTTCATCCCCTTGCGTCGCCAGCGCGAGCATCGCGTAACGATGCAGGGGCGTGGCGCGTGGGACGCTCCGGCGTTTGTGCGGCGCGACGTGCGCCGGGATGAAAAGAACTTCGTCGAGCGCGAACAACTTCAACAACTCGCGCGCCACCGCCACGTGCCCGTCGTGAACCGGATCGAACGAGCCGCCGTAGAGCGCGATGCGACTTGCGTGGCTGCCGCCCCTCACCTTGCGCTCCTGTGCGTCCATAGCTTTAGTCGATAGGCGTCGTCGCCCCGTCGCCCGTGCCCGCCGCCGGTTGGCCGCCCTCGTCCGCTTGCTCGCGCGTCTCGCCCACGCCGACGCGCGTTTCAACATAAACATGCGTCTCAACCTTCGCCGGGCGCACGACCTCGCTCAAGGCGTCGAGCGCCTGCGAGACGGCATAGACGAGTTCGCGCACGCCCGCGTTCGTCACGGAAGAAATCTCGTAGAACTCGCGTCCATCTGCGGCGGCGCGGCGGCGCAAAGTTTCCAGTCGCTCCGGGTCGTCGAGCGCGTCTATTTTCGTCGCCACGACGATCTGTGGGCGTTCGGCCAACTGCGGATCGTAGGCGCGCAACTCGCGGTTGATCGCCTCGTAGTCGCCGACGGCGTCGCGCCCCGACGCGGAGGAGACATCGACGAGATGCAACAGCAGTTTCGTTCGTTCGACGTGGCGCAGGAAGCGATCACCTAAACCCGCGCCTTCGTGCGCGCCTTCGATCAGGCCGGGGATGTCAGCGATGACGAACGTGCGAAAGTCGCCGAGGTCGACGACGCCGAGGTGCGGTTCGAGCGTCGTGAAAGGGTAATCGGCGATCTTCGGCTTGGCCGCCGAAACGGTCGAGATCAAAGTTGACTTGCCCGCGTTCGGAAAGCCGACGAGTCCCACGTCGGCCAAGAGTTTGAGTTCGAGTTGAAGTTCGCGCTCTTCGCCGGGGCTGCCGTCTTGATGGTAGCGCGGCGCGCGGTTCGTGGAAGTGGCGAAGTGCGAATTGCCGAAGCCGCCGCGACCGCCTTTGGCCGCGAGCCAACGCTGTCCCTCTTCGGCCAGATCGCACATCAGGTCGCCGGTCTCCGCGTCGAAGACCTGCGTGCCGACGGGCACGCGCACCTGTACGTCTTCGCCTTCGCGTCCCGAACGATTCGAGCCTTCGCCGTGGCGTCCGCGCTCGGCGCTATGTTCGGGGTTGTAGCGCAGGTGCAGGAGCGTGTTGACGCCCGAATCGGCCACGAGCCACACGTCGCCGCCCTTGCCGCCCTCGCCGCCCGAAGGGCCGCCGCGCGGCACGAACTTCTCGCGCCGGAAGGCGGTCACGCCGTTGCCGCCGTGACCGCCGCGCACGCGAATTTTGACTCGATCAATAAACATCAGGATAAACGATGAACGCGGAACGATGAACGATGAATGGAAAGCAAAGCTGATGCTGTTACTTCATCATTCATCCTTCCGCGTTCATCGTTAAAAGGAAAGGACGCCCGCTGCTTGTTCGTGTGAGCAGGCGCGGGCGTCGCAAAGTAACTGTTGAATGACCGCTCGGCTTAGGCGGCAATTGTCTCGGTCGCGGGAGCGTCGACTCCTGCGCCGGCCGTCTCGGCGGCGTAGACGCTGATGAACTTGCCCTGCCGACCCTTGTCTTCAAACTTGACGATGCCATCGATCAAGGCAAACAACGTGTCGTCTTTGCCGCGCCCGACGTTCTTGCCCGGCTTCCATTTCGTGCCGCGCTGCCGCGCCAAGATGTTGCCGCCGAGCACGCTCTCGCCGCCAAACTTTTTCAGCCCCAACCGCTGCGACTGCGAATCGCGCCCGTTACGCGAACTGCCGACTCCCTTTTTATGTGCCATAACTAAAACCTCAAAAAGAAACAATGAAGGCTGGTGAATGGTGAATAGTGAATGGAAAGAACTATCTTTCTCCATTTACTATTTACCATTTACTTCTTTATCTATCCAATCGTGTCGATCTTCACCGCCGTATAATTTTGCCGGTGGCCTTGCGTGCGTTTGTATTGTTTGCGGCGCTTCATCTTGAAGACGATGATCTTGTCGCCGCGCCCGTGCTCGACGATGGTGCCCGCCACGCGCGCGCCCTCGACCGTGGGCGCGCCGACCCGCGTGCCCGAATCGTCGCCGAGGACGAGCACGTCGAACTCGACCGTCTTGCCCGCCTCCGCGTTCAAAGAAGGCAAGCGCACCGTCTCGCCTTCCGCGACGCGAAACTGCTTGCCGCCCGACCTGATAATTGCGTAAGACATCTCTCTACTCTCCTCAGACGCGAAAATCCCCTGCGGGAAAGTCGCTCATTATACGGGCTGCTTTACGCCCGGTCAACGCGCCGCGCGCCCGCGCCTCGCCGGCCGCGAACTTTAAGCGTTGGCGGCTTGGACGCCGCTCGCAGCGTTGTTGCGCTCGAAAAACTCTTCCAGAAACTTGGTCGAAAAGTCGCCCGACTGAAACTGCGGGTCGTCCATGATCTTCAAATGGAGCGGAATCGTCGTCTTGATCCCCTCGATGACCATCGATTCGAGCGCGCGACGCATGCGCGCAATCGCCAGTTCGCGCGTGCGCGCGTGGACGATCAGTTTCGCGATCAGCGAATCGTAATAGGGCGGCACGAAGTAGCCGGGATAGATGGCCGTGTCCACGCGCACGCCGGGGCCGCCCGGTATGTTGCAGGCCGTGATCAAGCCGGGCGAAGGCGTAAACTTCTCCGGGTGCTCGGCGTTGATGCGGCATTCGATGGAGTGCCCGGCGAAGATCACGTCCTCCTGCTTGAAGGCCAACTCTTCGCCCTCGGCGACGCGGATTTGATTGCGCACGATGTCGGCCAAAGTGATCATCTCCGTGACGGGATGCTCAACCTGCACGCGCGTGTTCATCTCCATGAAGTAGAAACTTCCGTCTTCGTCCAAGAGAAACTCGACCGTGCCCGCGTTCGAGTAGCCGACGCGTTTGCAGGCTTCGACGGCGACCTGCCCCATGCGTTCGCGCAACTCGCGCGAGAGCGCGGGCGACGGCGCTTCCTCGATCAACTTCTGATGGCGTCGCTGCACGGAGCAATCGCGCTCGCCGAGATGGACGCAATGCCCGAACTCGTCGGCCATCACCTGTATCTCGACGTGGCGCGGGCGTTCGATGTAGCGTTCGATGTACACGTCGCCGTTCTTGAACGCGTTGAGAGCTTCGTTTGAAGCCGTCTCCAGCGCTTGTCCGAGTTCGGCTTCGGTGCGCACGATACGCATCCCGCGCCCGCCGCCTCCGGCCGCCGCCTTGATGATGACCGGGAAACCGATCTCGCGCGCCAGCGCGACGGCCTCTGCTTCCGTCTCCAGAGGTTCGGGGCTGCCCGGTAAGATCGGCACGCCCGCTTCTTTCATCGCCCGCCGCGCCTCGACCTTGTCGCCCATCAACTTGATGACGGACGAGCGCGGCCCGATGAACTTGATGTTGCACGCCTCGCAAATCTCCGCGAAGTAAGACGACTCGGCGAGAAAGCCGTAGCCGGGATGAATCGCATCGACGTTCATGATCTCGGCCGCGCTGATGACGGCCGGGATGTTCAAATAACTTTGCGGCGAAGGCGCTGGGCCGATGCAGATGGACTGATCCGCGAAACGCACGTGCAGCGAATCGCGGTCGGCCTCGGAATGCACGGTGACGGTCTGAATGCCCATCTCCTTGCACGCCCAGATAATCCGGCACGCGATCTCGCCGCGATTCGCGATCAGAATCTTCCGAAATTTGCGCGGAGCAATTGCCATAAGCAGGTGACAGGTGACAGGTGACGGGTGACAGGAGCAAGACAAGTTTTTTGTTTTAACTTGTCACCTGTCACCTGTCACTCGTCACTGCCTTCTCATCTCTTGATTCCGAACAACGCCTGACCGTATTCGACGGGCTGGCCGTTCTCGACGTAAATCTTCTCAATCGTGCCGCTGACCTCGGCCTGTATCTCGTTCATCAGTTTCATCGCTTCGATGATGCAGACGACCGTTTCGGGTTCGACGCGGCTGCCCTGTTTGACGAACACCTCGGACGTGGGCGAGGGCGCGCGGTAAAAAGTGCCGACGATGGGCGAAGTGATCTTGAACAACTCTTCGGCGGCCGCGGGAGGAGGAGGCGCTTCCGCAGCGGCCGTCTCGTGCGCGCCCGACGCGGACGTGTTGTTCTGCGCGGTCGCCTGCGCCGAGGCGGCGGTTGAGGGCGACGGAAACGGGATAACCGATCCGGCCGCGGTCGGCGTCGTGCTCGTGGGAACTTGCTGGTAAGTGTTGCGGCTGAGGCGCAGGCGAAAGCCTTCCTTCTCGATCTCAAACTCGGTGAAGCCCTGCGCCGCGATCAAGTCGGCCAACTCGCGCAACTCGTCCATGTTGATGGAAGTCTCCGTGCGGCGCGAGGTCGTGCTTTGTCCCTCGCTGCTACTGCGCTCACCTCGATGACGACGGCGCGAATTGTGACGCCCGCCGCCGAGGTTGCCGCTGCCGCCGCCGATTCCCACAGTGCTGTTACCGCCGCCTCCGGCGCGGCGCGCATCGGACGAAGGCTGCTGCGTTTGTCGCGTCGTACTGCTGCTGCCGCCTCCGGCCTGTTCGTTCGGCTGGTCGCCGCCCGGCGCGTTGTCGTCGGGTCTCTTTTCGTCGGTCATCTTTCGGTTACACCTCCGCGCTGCTTGAGTCTGGAGCGGTCTCTCCTGCTCGGCGTTGGTAGAGCAAAATCAAAGCCCCTTCCCGCTTGAGAGGCGCGCGGGTTTTGCAATCCACTTCGCGCACACGGGGGAATTGGGGCTCTAGCGGTCGGCGAGACAAAGGGCGCGCTTCGCTTTTGTAGCGCGAAGCGCGCCCCGTCCACTTCTAACTCTAGTTGTCCGTGTCTTGCTCGGCGGCCGTCGACTCGGTCTTCTTCGAACGGCGTCCGCCGCTGCCCGCTTTGTCCGCGTCTTTGACATCAGTGCCGCCGGTCTTGCCGCGACTTCCGCGCGCTTCGGTCGTCTCTTCGCGCTCGTAAGTCTTATCGGCTTTACGACCGCCGCGCCGCCCCGCTTCGGCCTCGCCCGACTTCGACGCACGCGCGGACTTGCGCTTGTCCGAGGTGACGGACTTGGCGCGCTTCTCCGTCTGCTTCGACGCCTCGACTTCGCGCGGATTGCCGACGAGTTCGATGATGGCGAGTTCGGCATTGTCGCCGTCCCTGCGTCCCAATTTGATGATGCGCGTGTAGCCGCCCGGGCGGTCTTTGTAGCGTTCGCCGAGTTCGTCAAACAGGCGCTTGACGGCGGCCACGCCCGCCGTGCGCACCGGACGCACCGCGCCGCGACGCCCCGTCTCGCTCTTTTGCCCCCGGTTGCCCGAATGGAAGAAGGCCGCGGCTTGACGGCGCAGGTGGACGGCCTGCACGGCCGCGTCGTCGCCCTCCAAGTCCTGCGCCTTGCGCGAGAGAGTGATGACGCGCTCGATGAACGGGCGCAACTCTTTCGCCTTCGGCAGCGTGGTCACGACGCGCTCGTTGCGCGCGTTGATCAGAGAAGTCGCCAGATTGCGTAACAATGAGAGACGGTGCTCGGTCGTCCGCCCCAATTTGCGATGTGCTTTCAGATGTCGCATGATTCGATTAGCTCTGAGCTATTAGCTGTCTGCTACTAGCTTGTCTCTGTGTATTCAAAGCTGAAAGCTAACAGCTCACAGCTAATAGCTTCTTTACTCCTCGTCGTCGTCGGCGAAGTCGCTGATGTCGGAGTCGCGCCCGCCCGTGCCGGGAATCGGATTGCCCTGCTCGTCAAACTCCATGCCGAAATCCAAGCCCATCCCGTGCAGGATGTCTTTGATTTCGTTGAGCGATTTTTTGCCGAAATTCTTTGTCGCCAGCATCTCGCGCTCCGAGCGCTGGACGAGGTCGCGGATGCTCTTGATCTGCGCGTTCTTCAGGCAGTTGTAGGAACGCACCGACAGTTCGAGTTCATCGACCGAGCGGTCGAGTTGATCGTTGCGCGGCAGGGGCGGACGCTCAATGCCCGTGTAGGCGTACTCGTCCGTGTCCTCTTCAAAGTTGATGAAGATCGCCATGTGATCCTTGATCAACTTCGCCGCCAAGCCCACTGCGTCGTCCGGCTTCACCGAACCGTCCGTCCACACGTCGATGGTCAACTTGTCGAACTCCGTGTTCTGACCGAGACGCGCGGCCTCGACCGTGTAGTTCACCTTCTTGACGGGCGTGTGCACGGAATCGACGGGAATGTAGCCGAGCGAGAGGTCTTCGTCGAAGTTGCGGTCGGCCGGAACGTAGCCGCGCCCGCGCTTCAAGCGCATCTCGATGGTGAGCGAGCCGCCTTCGCTGACGGTGGCGATGTAGACGTTCGGGTCTAAGACTTCCACGTCCGCATCCGTTTCGATGTCGCCCGACAAGACTTCGCCCGCGCCCGTCTTGCTGATGGTCAAGGTCTTCGCCTCGCCGCCATGCAGTTTGATGGGAATCTGCTTGAGGTTCAAAATCACGTCCGTAGCATCTTCGACGACGCCGCGGATGGAAGAAAATTCGTGCTCGACGCCCTCGATCTTGACGGCCGTGATCGCCGCGCCCTCGATTGAAGAAAGCAGCGCGCGGCGCAAACTGTTGCCGATGGTCGTGCCGAAGCCGCGCTCGAAAGGCTGCGCGGAGAAACGCCCGTAGCGGTCGGTCAACGTCTCGTTCTCGACCGCCAGACGGCGCGGCATTTGAAATCCTGTCCAGAGATTATTTTGATCCATAGCCATACTTTTTTTGACCCTCTGGCTGTTACTTAAAGCCGACTGTGCGCGTCCGGCGGCGACGCCTGATCTGCTTGTGCCCGGCATGTCGCTTGAACGTCGGCGACATGCGCGAAAACAACCGACCACCGGGTCGCCTCCGAACGCGCGGATGTTACTTGCTATAAAGTTCGACGATGAGTTGCTCGTTGATCGAACGGTCGATGTCGTCGCGCGTCGGCAAACTCGCCACGCGCGCCCCCATCTCCGCGCCTTCGGCGGGCGCGAGCCAAGAGGGGCGACCGCGACCGGCGGCCGTCTGCCACGCGCCTTCGATGTGCGCGTTCTTGCGGCTCGCCTCGCGCACCGTCACCACGTCTCCGGCCTTCACCTGAAAAGATGGAATATCGACTTTGCGCCCGTTCACTTCGATGTGGCCGTGATTGACCAACTGGCGCGCCTGCCGCCGCGACGTGGAGAAGCCCGCGCGATAGACGGCGTTGTCGAGCCTGCGCTCCAACAAGACGAGCAGGTTCTCGCCCGTGATGCCCTTCTGGCGCGCGGCGCGCTCGAAGTAGTTGCGAAACTGACCTTCGAGAATGAAATAGATGCGTTTGACTTTCTGCTTTTCGCGCAACTGCTGGCCGTAGCCGACGAGGGCTTTGCCGCGGCGCGGAGAGTTTCCGTGTTGTCCGGGCGGCTGCGTGCCGCGCGCTTCAATCGGGCACGAAGGCTTGTAGCACTTGTCGCCCTTCAAAAATAATTTCGCCCCTTCGCGGCGGCACAAACGGCACACCGCTGCTCTATACCTAGCCACTTCTTTCTGCCTCCAGTCTAATAGTTCAGACGGAAAAGTTTACAGGCCGCTTACCCGCCTCGACAGTGGCGACGACCCTTCATCCTTTAGGTCTCAAAAACAGTGACAAGTGACGAGTGACAAGTGACGAGATGAAAGACAAGTTTTTTGCTTCAACTTGTCACTCGTCACTTGTCACTCATCACTGCCTTTTAAACTCTGCGTCGTTTCGGCGGGCGGCAACCGTTGTGCGGGATCGGCGTCGTGTCGCGGATGGAGGTGACGCGAATGCCCGCGTTGTTGATCGCGCGGATGGCCGACTCGCGCCCGCCGCCCGGCCCCTTGACCCGCACTTCGCACTGCTGCATCCCGGCGTCTTTCGCCTTCTGCGCCGCTTCATAAGCCGCCTGCTGCGCGGCAAAGGGCGTGCCTTTACGCGAACCGCGGAAGCCGCGCGCGCCCGAAGACGACTGCGCGATCAAATTGCCTTCCAAGTCCGTGATCGAGATCATCGTGTTGTTGAAAGATGCCGCGATGAAAGCGATCCCGTTCGGGATGTTCTTCTTCTCTTTCTTGCGAAAGGTCTTCTTCTTGCCGCCTGCTGCTGTTGCTTTTGCCATAAATCCGCTCTTAGCTTTTAGCGATTAGCTGTCAGCCAAACCTGTCCAGCCACCGCCTTCATTTAAACCTTTGCCGCACGCTATCAGACAAAAAGCTAATAGCTAACGGCTAACAGCTTCCCTACTTCTTGCCGGGCGCTTTCTTCTTGGCGATGGTAGCGCGGCGCGGCCCCTTGCGCGTGCGCGCGTTGGTGTGCGTGCGCTGGCCGCGGACGGGAAGCCCGCGACGATGACGCAAGCCGCGATACGCGCCGATGTCCATCAGACGCTTGATGTCCATCTGCACGCGCTTGCGCAAGTCGCCTTCGACATCGCCCTGCCCCTCGATGATGGAACGGATGCGGCCGAGTTGATCTTCGTCCAGATCGCGCACATGCGTGTCGAGATTGATGCCGGCCTCTTGCAAGATCGACTTCGAGCGCGAACGCCCGATACCGTAGATATATGTAAGGCCGACCTCAACGCGCTTGTTCACCGGGAGATCGACGCCAACCACACGAGCCATTTCTTCTCTCCAACTCTTCGGAATTTCGGATTGCGGAATGCGGATTAGAAAACAAGTCGTAGCCAACGAGCTATTGTTTTTTAATCCGCATTCCGTAATCCACCATCAAATTATCCCTGTCGCTGTTTGTGCTTCGGGTTCGTGCAGATCACGCGCACCACGCCTTTGCGGTGGATGACCTTGCAGTTGTCGCACATCTTTTTAACGGAAGCCCTTACTTTCATAACCCATCCACCTTTTCCACCGGAATTTCCGGTCTCGACTCGAAACCGCGGCGAGCGATCTGCCCCCCGGCGGCCGGACAAGTCTCTCCGCTTCCCGATAGATTTAAAATTGCCGGGTTCGGCAAACTTCGGATATTAACACAGCATTGATCTTATGCCAAGCCGGAGACGCCCGCGCCCGCCGTGTCGGCCAATGCCGCACGAGCCACCTGCATCCGCTCGATCTCCTCCGGCACGCGCGTCAGCACTTCCGGCCCATCTTCCGTCACGGCGATGGTGTGCTCGACGTGCGCGCTCGGCCGCCCATCGACGGTCACGACCGTCCACCCGTCCGCGAGCGTCTTCGTGTGATGCGTGCCCATGTTGAGCATCGGCTCGACGGCGAAAACGTAGCCGTTTTTGATCTTCGTGCCCGTGCCCGGCCGCCCGTAGTTCGGGATGTGCGGGTCTTCGTGCATCTTCCGCCCGATGCCGTGGCCGCCGTAATCGCGCACGAGCGTGTAGCCTTCCGCTTCGGCCAACTCCTGCACCGCCCAGCCGATGTCGCCGAGGTGCTTGCCGTGGCGACACTGTTCGATGGCGCGTTCCAAGCACTCCTCGGCCACGCGAATCAGGCGCAGCTTATCTTCGCTCACACGACCGACGGGCACGGTCGTCGCCGTGTCGCCCACGTACTTGTTCAAAGTCGCGCCGACATCAATCGAAATAATGTCGCCGTCGCGCAGCACGTAATCCGAGGGGAAGCCGTGCACGACCTGTTCGTTGACCGACGCGCAGATGGAATAAGGATAGCCGTGATAGCCCTTGAACGTGGGCTTCGCGCCTGCTTCGAGGATCATCCGCTCGGCCGCGCGGTCGAGTTCGAGCGTGGACACGCCCGGCTGCGCGTTGCGCCGCAACTCCTCGCGCACCAGCCCGGCCAAACGCCCCGCCGCGCGCATCAACTCCAACTCTTTTTTCGACTTCCCAATAATCATAAAACAGTGACGAGGGACAAGTGACAAGTGACGAGTTGAAGACAGGTTGTTGGCATTAACTTGTTACTCGTCACTTGTCACTCGTCACTATCTGCTCAATGTCCGCGTAGATGGCTTCCGGGTCGCGCGTGCCGTCAACGCGCGAGAGGCCGCGCGCCGCTTCGTAGTAATCGAGCAAGGGGCGCGTCTGTTCTTCGTAAGTCGCGAGGCGGACGCGAATCTTCTCCGCGGTGTCGTCGGCGCGATGCACGAGCGGCGTGTCCGGATGCAGGTCGCAGAAGCCTTCGCGCTGCGGCGGCTTGAAGTAGACGTTGTAAATCTCGCCGCACACCGGACAACTGCGACGCCCCGTCGCGCGTTGCTCCAACAATGTGAAAGGCACATCGACGAGGACGGCCTGAATCCGGTTACCCTGTTCGACGGCCAGTTTTTCGAGCATCGCGGCCTGCGCCGTCGTGCGCGGGAAGCCGTCGAGGATGTAGCCGCGCTTGCAGTCTTCGCGCCCCGTGCGCTCGTGAACGATACGGATGACGAGGTCGTCCGAGACGAGTTTGCCCGAAGCCTGCACGGCGCGCACTTCGGCCGCGAGCGCAGTGTCGGCCTTGGCAAGCTCGCGAAACATATCGCCCGTCGAAATCTGCGGCAGGCCGAGACGCTCTTGCAGCAGACGCGCCTGCGTCCCCTTGCCCGCGCCCGGCGCACCCATTAAGACGACGATCTTTGCCATAAACTTAGAGGCCAGAGGCCAGAGGTCAGAGGCCAGAGGCCAGAGGTTAGTAAAGACAGTTGTTAACCGACCTCTAACCTCTGACCTCTGCTTTTTACGTTCTGCGCCCGCGCAGGCGACCGCCCGATCCGAGGAAGCCTTCGTAGTTGCGCATGACGAGTTGCGCTTCGACCTGCGCCACGGTGTCCATCGCGACGCCGACGAGAATCAGCAGGCTCGTGCCGCCGAAGTAAAATTTATAGCCCATGCCGCTCGGAATCCAGCCCAAGCCCGGCGTGCTGGTGAAGAACTCTTCCATCCGGCCGCCGACGAACGGTAGGCGTCCGACGTTGAAGCCGCTCAACATGATCTGCGGCACGAGCGCGACGAGCGCAAGGTAAATCGCGCCCACGGTCGTCAACCGCGTCAAAATCGTGTTCAGAAACTCGGCCGTGTTGCGTCCCGGTCGGATGCCGGGGATGAAGCCGCCGTGCTTGCGCAAATTGTCGGCCACCTCTTCCACGTTGAAGATGATCGTGATGTAGAAGAAGGTGAAGATGACGATGAGCGACAGGAAGAACAGTTCGTAATAAGGGTCGCCGCCGTGGAACGATTGGAAAAACAGGTGCACGCGGCTGCGCCAAGATTCGGGGTTCGCCGGGTCGTACTGGATGAACTGCAAAATCGTCTGCGGGAAGGCCAGCATCGAAGAGGCGAAGATGACCGGGATGACGCCCGCCATGTTGATCTTCAAAGGCATCACCGTCTGCTGCCCGCCGACGAGTTGACGCCCGACGTGCCGCTTGGCGTAGCTGATGGGAACTTTGCGCCGCGCTTGTTCGACGAAGACGATGAAAGCGATGAGCAAGACGAGCGCGAGACAGAGCGCGAGCACGCCGAGCACTTCCAGCGCCACGCCGCTGCGCAGACGCGTCGCCACCTGCGCCAGTCCGTTCGGCAGGCCGATGACGATGCCCGCGAAGATGAGCAGCGAGATGCCGTTGCCGATGCCGCGCTCCGTGATCTGTTCGCCGAGCCACATCACGAAGATCGTGCCGGTGGTGAGCGTGATGATGGTCGTGATGATGAAGCCCCAGCCGGGTTCGCCGACGCCGTTGGCTTGCAGCCAGCGCGCAACGATAGAAGTCTGGAAACCCGCGAGCACCACCGTCAGATAGCGCGTGTACTGGTTGATCTTCTGGCGACCGGCTTCGCCCTCTTCCTGCAATTTCTTCAACTGCGAAAAGACGGTCGTCATCAGTTGCAGGATGATCGAAGCGGTGATGTAGGGCGTGACGCCGAGCGCGAAGACCGAGATGGTCTGAAAGTTTCCGCCGGAAAAGAGGTCGAGCACGCCGAGCAAGGTGTTGCCCACGTCGGCCCAGACGCGCGCCAGTTGGTCTTTATTGATGCCGGGCGCGGTGATGTGCGCGCCGAGGCGATAGACCGCCAAGAGGCCGAGCGTAAACCCGATGCGCCGGCGCAGGTCGGGCACTTGAAACATGTTGCGGACAGCGGCGAAAAACTTTTCCATAAATATCGCTTCTTTCGAGAGACTTGAACTGACGACCCCGTGTGTAGGCCGTTAGCTTAAAACAGAATCGTCCCGGCGACCAACCGGGGCGCGCGCCCTTCCCGAACGGCAAAGACGATGAGCGGCCGGAGGCTTTCTCAAGAACGCTAAAGACGCAGGGCGAACGCCAAACTCTCTTTAGCGCACACGCTCTCTGCGTCTTTCTGGCTTCTTGTCATTTGCGCGTTGCGGCGGACACCCTGAGCGCCCACAAGCCACGCGCGGACGCCGTTAGTCGCTGCTACTGCGCCGGGGTGTCGCTGCCGGCGGCGTCCGTATTCGCGGCGGGACGTTTTTCGATGACCGTCACCGCCCCGCCCGCCGACTCGATCTTCTCGCGCGCGCTCTTCGTGAAACGGTGCGCCGAAACTTTCAGGGCTTTCGAGATGTCGCCCGTGCCGAGCACCACCACGTCGCGCTTGCCCTTGGCGATCACGCCGCGCTCGTGCATCAGTTCCGGCGTCACTTCCTCGTTCGCCGCGAAGCTCTTTTCCAGCGACGCGAGGCTCACCTCGATCCACTGCTTCTTGAAAATGTTGGTGAAGCCGCGTTTCGGCAGGCGACGCTGCAAGGGCATCTGGCCGCCCTCGAAACCGATCTTGGCCGAATAGCCCGAACGCGATTTCTGACCTTTGTTGCCGCGCCCCGCCGTCTTGCCGAGACCGGAACCGGGGCCGCGCCCGACGCGCTTCTTCTTGTGCGTCGAACCGGCCGGGGCATGTAGATTATTAAGACCGATAGCCATTATGAAAACCTCTCTGGTGAATAGTGAATGGTAAATGGAGTAAATCTGTTTTTACTATTCACCATTTACCAGTCACTATTCACCAGTTTCTCCTATTCAATAATTCGCAACAGGTGCGGGACGGCGCGCACGACGCCGCGCATCGAAGGCGTGTCCGGGCGCTCCACGATCTGGTTCAACTTCGTCAGCCCGATGCTGCGCACGATCTGTTTCTGCGTCTTCGGAAAGGCGATGAAACTGCGATAGTACTGGATGCGGATCGTGCCGCCCGCGCCCTGCTGCGCCCCCGCCTCTACAGCTTGATTCTGCTCTGCCATAAATCCTCTCGTCAGTCCCAAGTCCCGAAGTTCCAAGTCTCAACTCCCGAAGCCACTCCGACTTGGGACTTGAGACTTGGGACTTGGGATTAAAGTTCTTCGACCTGCTTGCCGCGCAGGCGCGCGACTTCGAGCGGGTCTTTCATATTGAGCAGCCCGTCGAACGTGGCGCGCACGACGTTGTGCGGGTTGGTCGAGCCGAGCACTTTGGTGCGCACGTCGTGGACGCCCACGGCCTGCATGATGGCGCGCACCGCGCCGCCCGCAATCACGCCCGTACCTTCCGACGCGGGCTTCATCATCACGCGTCCCGCCCCGTACTTGCCGATCAACTGGTGCGGCAGTGTGTTGTTGATGAGCGGCACGCGGATCAAATTCTTCTTGGCCGATTCGATGGCCTTCTTGATGGCGAGCGGCACTTCGCGCGCCTTGCCGCTGCCGAAGCCGACGTGTCCCGCTTCGTCGCCGATCACGACGAGCGCGGCGAAACTCAAGTTCTTACCGCCCTTGACCACTTTGGTCACGCGGTTGATGCTGATCACTTGATCTTTGAGGTCGAGCCCCTGCGCTGAAATTCTCTGTCTCGGTTGTCGCATTACTGCTCCTGTCCTGCTGCTGCTTCGGCGGCTTGATCTTCTTGCCCGTTCGCTGCCGCTTCACTCTTATTCAAACCGGCCTCGCGCGCGGCGTCGGCCAGAGCCTTCACGCGCCCGTGATAACGATAACCGCCACGGTCGAACACGACGCTCTGGATACCGCTCGACAGAGCGCGCTCGGCGATGGCGCGGCCGACTCGCGTGGCGGCTTCGATGTTCCCGCCCGTCTGGCCGCGCAAGTCCTTCTCGGTCGTCGAGGCGGAGGCGAGCGTGCGCCCCTGCTCGTCGTCGATGATCTGCGCGTAGATGTGGTTCAGGCTGCGGTAGATCGTCAGGCGCGGACGCTCGGCGCTGCCCGACACCTTGCGGCGAATGCGCTTGTGCACCGCCCTGCGAACTTCTGCTCTATCTTTCTGTGCCATTGCTCACTCCGTGAGAGCTATTAGCCGTTAGCTATTTAGCTCTTAGCTTTTCTTTTGCTGACAGCTAATAGCTAGCAGCTTACAGCTTATTTGCCCGTCTTGCCGGGGCGCAGTTTGAGCGCCACATCGGCGTAGCGCACGCCTTTGCCCTTGTAGGGGTCGGGCTTGCGCAAGTTGTGCATCTCGGCGGCGACCTGTCCGAGTTTCTGCTTGTCGATGCCGGAGAGCGTCAGCGTCAACTGATACTGTTGAATCGAAGTCTTCGCCGGGACGCGCTCGCCGCGCACCTCGATGCCTTCGGGCAACGGAAAATCGATGGGATGCGAATAGCCGAGCGAGAAGACGACCCGCTTGGCCTGCACGTCGGCCTTGTAGCCGACGCCTACCACGTCCATCTGCCTCGTAAAGCCCTCGGTCACGCCGACGATGGCGTTGTTCGCCAGCGCGCGCGCCAGCCCGTGCGCCGCCGCCAGTTCGTCCGACGCGCGCAGAGCCTGCAACTGGTTGCCCTCAAGCTGGAAGGTGATGCCCTCCGGAATCGGCGTCGTCAAAGTCCCTTTCGGCCCTTTGACCGTCAACTCGCGCTCGCCGACCGTCACGGTCACACCCGCCGGCACGGTAATAACTTTCTTTCCAATACGCGACATAACAACCTCTGAGTGACAGGTGACAAGTGACAGGTGACAGGAAAGAACAGGTTTTCATCCTGTCACCTGTCACTTGTCACCTGTCACGCCTAATAGATTTGTGCCAAGACCTCGCCGCCGACGTTTTCGCGGCGGGCGCGCTTGCCCGACATCAGGCCGCGCGAGGTCGAAACGATGTTGACGCCGTAGCCGCCCAAGACTTTCGGGATTTCGTCCGAACCCATGTAGACGCGACGACCGGGGCGCGACACGCGCGAGAGATGCGAGATGGACGAAGTGCCCCGCGCGTCGTAACGCAGGAAGATGCGGATCGAACGCTTGACGCCCTCGCCCTTGACGACGAAGTTGTTGATGTAGCCCTCTTCCTTGAGGATGCGGGCGATCTCCAGTTTCAATTTCGACGCCGGGATGTCCACACGCGAGTGCTTCGCTGCGATAGCGTTGCGCATCCGCGCCAGCATGTCGGCAATAGGATCAGTCATTTACTCAACTCCAATAAAAGCTATTAGCCATTAGCTATTAGCTGTCAGCTAAATCAAACCGGCGCGGCTTGAATCTTTCAACCAGAAGCTCCTGTTGAAGCTAATGGCTAATGGCTAACAGCTAAGAGCTTCCTTACCAACTCGATTTGACGACGCCGGGAATCTGGCCTTGCAGCGCGAGTTCGCGGAAGCAGATGCGGCACAGTTGGAACTTGCGCAGGTAGCCGCGCGGCCGTCCGCAACGCTTGCAGCGCGTGTAAGCGCGCGAGGAAAATTTCGGTGTCCGGTTCGCCTTCGCGATTAACGATTTCTTTGCCATATAACCTCAGTGACGAGTGACAAGTGACGAGTGACGAGTTGAAGACAAGTTTCTTTGTATTAACTTGTCACTCGTCACTTGTCACTCGTCACTTCTCTATTGTCTGAACGGCATGCCGAGCGCCCGGAGAAGCGCGCGCGCCTGCTCGTCCGTTTTCGCCGTGGTGACGATGGAGATGTTCATCCCGCGCGTCTTGTCCACTTTGTTGAAGTCGATTTCGGGGAAGATCAACTGGTCGCGGATGCCGAGCGTGTAGTTGCCGCGCCCGTCGAACGCTTTGGGGCTAACGCCGCGAAAGTCGCGCACGCGCGGCAGCGCGACCGAGACGAAGCGGTCGAGAAACTCGTACATGCGGTCGCCGCGCAAAGTGACCATCGAGCCGATTGCCATGCCCTCGCGCAGTTTGAAGGACGCAATCGATTTTTTGGCGCGCGTCGTGACCGGCTTCTGCCCGGCGATGGACGACAACTCTTCGGCCGCCGTGTCGATGATCTTGGAGTTGCCGATGGCCTCTCCGAGTCCCATGTTGATGACGATCTTTTCGAGTCGCGGCGTCGCCATCGGGTTCGTGATGTTGAACTCCTTGGCGAGCGCGGGCGCGATCTCTTTCTGGTAACGCTCTTTCAATCTTGCAGCCATCTCTCTTAACACCTCTCAAAGCGTTCGGGTCTCGCCCGCGTGACCGGCGTTTCCGAACTTCCTACGCTAATACCCTGTGCCAACTATCCGAAATTTTCTCCGGCCGAAACTATCTCTCGATGACGCGCCCGCTCTTGGTGGCGATGCGCTGGCTCGCGCCCTCGCTCGACTCGCCCGCGCGCACGCGCGTCGGCTTGCCCGATTCGGGGTCGATCAGTTGCACGTTCGAAATGTCGATCCAGGCCTCTCGCTCGATGATGCCGCCGCCGCGATTGTTCTGCGGGTTGGCGCGCTCGTGCTTCTTAACCATCGCCGCGCCCTCGACCTTGACTTTGCCTTTGGCCGGGGAGACTTCGAGCACGCGGCCGCGAATCGGCGTCCGCTGGCCGCCTTTAAAAGTCGCCCAGCCGCGACCGGCGATCACCTGCACGATGTCGCCCTTCTTGATTTTGGTGCGCTTCCTTGTGCCTGCCATTGTCTTAAATCACCTCCGGGGCGAGCGAAACGATCTTCATAAAATTGAGGTCGCGCAATTCGCGCGCGACCGGGCCGAAGACGCGCGTGCCGATGGGCGTGTTGTCGTCTTTGATGAGCACCGCCGCGTTTTGATCGAAGCGGATGTAAGTGCCGTCCTTGCGGCGCACCTCTTTGCGCGTGCGCACGATGACGGCGTTGTGCACCGTCCCCTTCTTGACCGCACCATCGGGCGCGGCCTCTTTGACGGTCACTTTGATCTTGTCGCCGAGATTCGCCGTTCTTCCGGTCGAACCGCCGATGCTCATAATCATCTCGACTCGCCGCGCGCCGGAATTGTCCGCCACCTCCAGCGATGTCTGCATTTGAATTGCCATAGCTCACTCCGTGAGAGCAGTTGGCTGTTAGCTGTTAGCTTTTTCTTCAAGCTAAACGCTAATAGCTAATAGCTTCTCTATTTTTCTGCCTTTTGGACGATCTCGACGACGCGCCAGCGTTTTCTGGCCGAGAGCGGCCTGGTTTCAACGATGCGCACCTTGTCGCCGATGGTCGCGCCCGTCTCGTCGTGCGCCATGAACTTCGACGTGCGGCGCACGTAGCGTCGATACTTCGGATGCTTGATGAGACGGTCGACGCGCACCACGATGGTCTTCTCCATCTTGTCCGAAGCGACGATGCCGACCTTCTCGGCGCGGCGTCCGCGCTTGCCCGCTTCCGTCCCCGACGCGTTTCCGGCCTGTGCATCGACGCCCGCCGTAACCTCTTGCGCCAAAGTCTGACCGGACTCGGTCGTCTCCGCGGCGCGCACGTCGTCCGTCGCGCTCGCACTCTCTTCTCTCGGCGCGTCCTGCTCGGTCGTCGCCGCCGTCGTCTGTTCCTGATTTTCGTCTGCCATCACAAATCCTCGTGAATGGTAAATGGTGAATGGAAACTGCTTCCTTACTATTTACCATTGACCATTTACTATTTACCTTCCTCCAGCCGCCTCTTCGTTCTGCCGCTCGGTCAGGAGCGTTTGCAGACGCGCCAGCGTGCGCTTCTCCTGCCGCAGACGCTTGATGGCGTCCGTCTCGCCGAGCGCGAGTTTGAAATTCAAACGGAACAGCGACTCTTTGATGCGCGCCGCTTCCTCACGCAAATCCTCTTCCGACATGCCGCGCAATTTTTCCAACTCTTCGCGTTTCTTCATCACTAAACTGCGCCCCCTTCCTGCTCAGCGCGCGTCACGAACTTCGTCTTGATCGGAAGTTTCTGCGCCGCCAGACGCATGGCCTCGCGCGCCGTCGTCTCGTCCACGCCCTCGATCTCGTACAGGATGCGACCCGGTTTGACGACGGCCACCCAGTATTCCGGCGCGCCCTTGCCCTTGCCCATGCGCGTTTCGGCGGGCTTCTTCGTGACGGGCTTGTCGGGGAACATGCGAATCCAGATTTTACCGCCGCGCTTGATGTGGCGCGTCATGGCGATACGAGCCGCCTCGATCTGGCGGTCTGTGATCCACGCCGGTTCCAGACATTTCAAACCGTACTCGCCGAAGCTGATCTCCGCGCCGCGCGTGGCCGTGCCCGTCATGCGCCCGCGCATCTGCTTCCGGTGCTTAACTTTTTTCGGCATCAACATAATGTTTCGCTCCGCTCAACTTAGTGACGAGTGACAAGTGACGAGTGACGAGCAAGAATCAAGACAAGTATTAGAGACAGGATTTCTTCTGTTTTAACTTGTCACTCGTCACTTGTCACTCGTCACTTCCTTCTTATGCCCTGTCGCCGCGCGGCCGACCACGGTCTCCGCGCTCGCCACGGTCGCCGCGTCCCTCGCCGCCTTCACGTTCGCGGCGCGTGCGCGGACGACGCTCGCGTTCGCCCCGCTCGCCGCGCGGTTCGTTGATCGGGTCGGTCGCAGTGCCGCGCGCCATCGCCGCTTTCGGGTCGAGAATCTCGCCCCTGTAAATCCAGACTTTGACGCCGATGACGCCGAAGGTCGTGTGCGCTTCGGCGAAACCGTAGTCGATGTCGGCGCGCAAGGTGTGCAAGGGGAGACGCCCCTGCAAGTACCATTCGCTGCGCGCGATCTCAGCGCCGTTCAGACGGCCGCCGACTTTGACCTTGATGCCCTGACCGCCGAAACGCAGAGTCTCTTCCACGGTCTTGCGCATGGCGCGACGGAAGGCGATGCGCTTCTCAAGCTGCACGGCGATCTTCTCGGCCTGCAACTGCGCGTTCAACTCCGGCTTGTGAATCTCTTGAATCGAGACGAGCACTTCCCGGCCGGTGCGCGAGGCGATGTCGGCCTTGAGCTTGTCGATCTCAGCGCCTTTGCGCCCGATGATGATGCCGGGGCGCGAAGTATAGATGATGATCTTCAAGCGATTGGCTGCGCGCTCCACGTCCACGTGCGAGACGCCCGCGCCGTTGAAACGCGCTTTCAGCGTGCGCTTGAGCTTCAGGTCTTCCAAGAGATACTCGCCGTACTGCTTCTTGGCGAACCAGTGCGAGTGCCAGTCTTTGTTGTAGCCGAGGCGGAAGCCGTATGGATGAACTTTCTGACCCACTTTATTCTCCGTTCAAACAAACTGTGAAACTATTCTTCAGTTGCCGTTTCAGTCGCGGGCGCGGTCGTCGCCGTGGCGGCGGCAGGCGTCTCGCTCGTCGCCGCAGGAGCAGCCGTCTCCGGCCGCTTCGCCGCAGCGGCGCGTTTCGTCGTGCCCTTCGCTGCACCGTTAGACTTGCCCGTCTTCGTCGTCTGCGGTTTGCCCGCCTTGGACGATGCGCGTTTGCCCTTCGCCGTGGCCGTCGCCTGCTCGTCGCTCGACAAGAGGACGGTGACGTGATGGAAGTGTCGCCGTTCACGATAGGCGCGTCCCTGCGGCGCGGGGCGCATGCGGCGACGATTCTTCGTCGGCCCCATGTCGATGAAGCACGCCTTCACCCACAGGTCGTCCGGGTCGATGGCGATGTTCGCCTTCTCGGCCGCTTCCGTGGCATTCGCCACGGCCGAACGCACGCACTTCTCGATGCCGTCGGCCGCGCGCTTATTGGTGTACTGCAACACGGCCAATGCCTCGTTGACGTTCTTGCCGCGAATCATGTCAACCACAAGTCGCGCCTTTTGCGCCGACCCGCGCAGATACTTTGCACTCGCTCTCGCTTCCATCTCTCAACCTCAGTTACGAGTGACGAGTGACGAGTGACGAGCCAGAACAAGTTGTAGAGTTTTCAACTTGTCACTTGTCACTTGCCACTTGTCACCGCTATCTAGCTACTTTCCCGCCCTTCTCGGCCTTCGTGCCCGAATGGCCTTTGAAGGTGCGCGTCGGCGCGAACTCGCCGAGTTTGTGGCCGACCATGTTCTCCGTGACGTACACGGGGAGGTGGCGTTTGCCGTTGTGCACGGCGAAGGTCAGGCCGACGAAATCCGGCGTGATGGTCGAACGACGCGACCAAGTCTTGATCGCGGGCGGCCGCGCGCCGCTCTCACGAATCCGCTCCACCGCCTTCAACAAATAGTCGTCAACAAACGGCCCTTTTTTAACTGAACGTGCCATAACGTTTCCTTCTCAAAGGGATGAGGGCGGAGGGAAGAGGGATGAGTCAGAAAAGCTCTCGCTTGTTCATCCCGTCTTGTTCATCCCTCATCCTTCATCCCTTATTTCACTCTTCTGTCGCGCACGATCATCTTCTGCGTGCGCTTGTTGGAACGCGTCTTGTAGCCGCGCGTCGGTTGTCCCCAAGGCGTGACGGGATGGCGTCCGCCGCTCGTTTTGCCCTCGCCGCCGCCGTGCGGGTGATCCACCGGGTTCATCGCCACGCCGCGCACGTGCGGGCGGATGCCCTTCCAGCGCGAACGCCCGGCCTTACCGAACGAGACGTTTTCGTGTTCGACGTTGCCCACCTGCCCGACGGTCGCCATGCAGACGACAGGCACGCGCCGCACCTCGCCCGAAGGCATACGCAGTTGCGCGTAGTCGCCCTCTTTGGCGACGAGTTGCGCGAACGCTCCGGCCGAGCGCGCCATCTGCCCGCCTTTGCCGGGACGCAGTTCGATGTTGTGAATCTGCGTGCCGAGCGGAATGTTTTTCAGAGGCAAGGCGTTGCCCGCGAGAATGTCCGCCTCGGGGCCGCTCATGATCGTCTTGCCGACTTCGAGACCGGCGGGCGCGAGGATGTAGCGCTTCTCGCCGTCGAGGTAGGTGATGAGCGCGATGTGCGCCGAGCGGTTCGGGTCGTACTCAAGCTGCGTGACGCGACCGGGCACGCCCGTCTTGTCCCGCTTGAAGTCGATGATGCGATAGAAACGCTTCGCGCCGCCGCCGCGACGACGCACGGTGATGTGCCCGTCGTTGTTACGCCCCGAAATGCGCTTCTTCGGTTCGAGTAGAGACTTCTCAGGCTCCGCGCCCTTCGTCAACTCATCGCGCGTCAAATAAGTCTGATAGCGCCGCGCCGGCGATGTCGGTGTCAGTTTCTTGATTCCCATAGAACCTCAGAGGTTAGAGGTCAGAGATTAGAGGTTAGTAGAGATCAGTTCTGTTTTTACTGATCTCTAACCTCTAACCTCTGGCCTCTGCTTTTAAATCGCTTCGCCGTAATCGAGCGGCTTTTCGCCTTCTTTGAGCGTGACGTAGGCTTTCTTCCAAGAAGGCTTGCGCCCCTCGTAGCGGCCGCGCCGCGCCTTCTTGCCCATGTAATTGATCGTGCGCACGGAGGCGACTTGCACGTCGAAAATTCGCTCGACGGCCGATTTGATTTCGGGCTTCGTGGCGTGTCTGTCGACGCGGAAGGTCAACAGTTGCTTGCCGTCCTGCGTCTCTTCCTTCGCCACCAGAGCCTTCTCCGTGATCACGGGCGACTTGATGATGTCCCACACTGTTCGCATCTTTTACGCCGCCTCCTCTGTCGTATTCTCTTCCGTCGCCACTGTCGCCGTCGCTCCGGTCGTCGCGTCGTTCTCTTCTTCGTCGTCGTGCGCCCCCGTGCGTCGCTTCGGGTCGAGCATGTCGCTCAACTCTTCGGCGGCCGTGCGCGAAAGCACGAGCTTTTCGTGATAGAGCAGATCGTAGATGTTCAGGCTGCGACTCGTCGTGATCTTGGCGCGCTTGACGTTGCGCGAAGCCATCAGCAGGTTGTCGTTGTCGTGCGAATCGACGATCAAGGTCTTGCCTTCGAGGCCGAGCGCGCCGAGCGCGCCGACGAACTCTTTGGTCTTCGCCGCGCCGAGCGTGAACTCGTCGAGGATGACGATGTTGCCTTCGCGCAGACGCTCCGACAAGGCCGAGCGCAAAGCGCCGCGCCGCATCTTCTTCGGCAGGTTGTGCGACCAGTCGCGCGCCTGCGGCCCGTGGACGTTGCCGCCGCCTTTCCACAGAGGCGAGCGGATGCTGGCGATACGCGCGCGCCCCGTCCCCTTCTGCTTCCAGAGTTTCTTGCCGGAGCCGGACACGTCGCCGCGCGTCTTCGTGCCGACCGTGCCGGCGCGCGCCTTCGCCAAGTAGCCCTTGACGGCCGCGTGCACCAGCCCCTCGTTGAACTCCGCGCCGAACACGGCGTCGGACAGTTCGAGGTCGGCGACCTCTTCATTCTTCAAATTGCGCACCTTCACGGTAGGCATAGACTCACTCCGTTCGCGCTCTTAGCTTTTAGCTTTTAGCTCTCAGCTTTTTCTTTAAGCTAAAGGCTAACAGCTAACGGCTAACAGCTCTCTACTTCTTCTTCTGTCTGACAGACTTTTTGACGATCACGACCGTGCCGTTTGCGCCGGGCACTGCGCCGCGAATCATCAGCAAATTGTTCTCCGCATCGACGCGCGCCACGGTCAAGCCCTTCACGGTGACGCGCACATCGCCCATGTGACCCGAAGAGCGCGTGCCCTTGATGACGCGCGAAGGATAGGCCGACTGGCCGATTGAACCCGGCGCGCGCACGTTCATCGAGCCGTGCGACTCGGGGCCGCGATTGAAGTTGTGGCGCTTGACCGTGCCCGCAAAGCCGCGTCCCTTGCTCTTGCCGATCACTTCGATGGTGTCGCCGTCGGTAAACTGATCCGCGACCAGCACCTTGTCGCCCACGCTCACACCCGCATCGCCTTCGAGGCGAAACTCTTTCAACACGCGCGTCGGCGGCGTGCCCCCGCCCGTCTTCTCGAAGTGGCCGCGCATCGGCTTGTTGACGTTCTTCAACTTGACGGGGCGGTCTTCGACCAGACCGATCTGCACGGCGTCATAGCCGTCCTTGCCCGCCGACGATTTCGTCTGCACCACGACGCAAGGCCCAGCCTTGATGACCGTCACCGGAGTGACCGTACCATCCTCGGCGAACAACTGCGTCATGCCAACTTTCTTACCGATGATTCCGTTAATCATCACAAACCTCAAAAGCTGTTAGCGATTAGCATTTAGCTTTCAGCCAAACCAATTTCCATTAACTGGCCGTGTCGCTTGCGACGCCGGCCGTTTCCTTACAGGCAAAGAGCTACAAGCTAATCGCTAACAGCTAATAGCTTCTTTATCTGTCTCGGCCGAACGCTTTGATCTCGACATCGACGCCCGCGGGCAAATCGAGTTTCATCAGCGCATCCACGGTTTGCGGGGTCGGGTCGAGAATGTCCATCAGGCGTTTGTGCGTCCTAATCTCGAACTGCTCGCGCGACTTCTTATCCACGTGCGGCGAACGCAAGACCGTCCACTTGTTTTTGGAAGTGGGAAGCGGGATCGGCCCGGCCACACGCGCGCCCGTGCGCTTGGCGGTCTCCACGATCTCGGAGGTGGACTGATCCAGCACCCGGTGATCGTAAGCCTTGAGTCTGATTCTGATCTTTTCGTTCAGCATAGTTCCTTAAGCTTTCAGCAGACGGCTTTCGGCAGTCGGCTTTTCAGTCAAATTCACCAGCCGCTTTTCAGCCGTTGGCTGGCGGCTGATAGCTATTCGATGATATCGGTGATAGTCCCGGCCCCGACGGTTCTGCCGCCCTCACGGATAGCAAAACGCAAGCCCTTCTCCATCGCTATCGGCGTAATCAACGTCACTTCCATCGCCACGTTGTCGCCCGGCATCACCATCTCCACC
>DASVUD010000034.1:0-504181 GCA_036387235.1 Pyrinomonadaceae bacterium | reverse complement strand
TCCATCAAGGCGGTCGGCCTCGTTGTCCAAGATCAACAGGTTGGAATGCTCCTTCTCCCAACCGAGCATCGTCCACGCAGAGAGGCCGCTGCTACATGGTTTGACGTACCAACCGGCAAACTCCAACACTTCGCGGACGAGCACCAGAATCCGTTCATTGTCTTCGAGGTAGCAGATGACGCGCGGGCGGCGGCAGAGTCATAGTTCGTATTCCTGTGGTGAGAAAAAGGATGTGGACGAGGGCGCATCGTCTGCTAAGATTGCGCGCGTTCTGTCTTTGAAAACTAAGCTGGCAACGGTCGCATTGAAAAGCTCACCCTCACCCACTCACGAGTGATGAGCGTCGCCACGAAGCAGACTCTTCCTACTTTCTTGGTGACAACTAGATGCGTCGCATTACTGGATACCACCGTATCTAGCACGCGAATTAATGTCAAGATTGGTTTTCCGTCGGGAGGTTGCTCCTGATGGGAAACGCCTCGCGCACTAAGGCCACACGGTTAGGCGAAAAACTGCTTCGCCTTCGTTTGGAACTGGGATTGTCTCAAAACGGCATGCTTGAGCGTTTAGGATTCAGCGAAGAGTTGTTCCGTAGCAACGTCTCACAATACGAGATCGGAACGCGCGTGCCGCCTTTGCCGGTTCTCTTGGCCTATGCACGCGCGGCGGGCGTCTACGTTGACGATCTGATTGATGACGAGTTGGACTTACCCGATCAGATTCCCGGCACGGTGAGGCACGAGGGAATCAGACGCAAGGCAGGCACGCGCGGCAGGAAACGTTGAGTGATGTGAGAGTGGTTTCCTGCTTTGGACAATAATATAGTTGGCTCACGCTTTGCGGATGAAGGCTGCGCTAATTGCGTTCGGGTTGCATGCGGTTCCTGTTGGGCGGCGCGTCAGAGGCCGGAAAGCAGCCTGTCGTACTCCGCGTGTGAGCCTATCCAGAACCAGACCATGGCGTCATCGCTCCTCACACCCACGGCTCTCCACCCGAGACCTGCCCGGACGGAGTAGATCGGCTCACTGGCGTGGACACGCTTAAACTGTAAGCTTGGGTGAGATGAGTCACGCATCCAGAGGCGATACGCCGTCCCAGCCTGACGCTGTACGTTGGGCGGCAGCTTCCGGAAAGCTTTTCGGAACCGCTCGGTTGTGCGTGAGGTCACAGGATATCTTCCGGAGGTTTCGTCTCGCCCCGCTCGTATTCGGCCAGCGCCTCGCCAGCGAGCCGCGCTAACCCGTCCTGCGACCGGGCGAAGGATTGCTCCCACAACTTTTCGGAAGCGAGATCGTCGAGCAGCATCCGGGCAAGGAAATCCTGCTCCTCCGGTGGGAGTTTGGAAGCCTCTGCAAACGCTTTCTCAAGCAGTTCTGTCATAACGGCATCAATTTACATTGATTGCTCGTACCGCTCAAGCGGAGCCACCCAACGCCCGGCATAATCCGCGCCCAATTCAATGTGCCTAAGAGAGTCGTGGTGGAAGTCGGGGGCATGCCGTTGTCAGATGCCGCTTATTCGATTACCAAAATCTCCACCAACTCCGTTTCTCGATAACGCCCCTGCTGGAAGCCGGAGTAAATACGACAGGAATAACTTCAAAGAAACTCTTGATTGAATCCTCCGGCCCGTTCTGAAATTGCTTCTGCACTTTCGTGAATGGGTATACCGCGTTAGCTCGGTCGAAGCTCACTCGCCACTGCCCATCTTCATTCTCCCAATAACCGCCATAGCAGCGGATCACACACTCGCCGAGGTACGAGCCGAATACGCTTACAAGGCCGTTAACCACCTCCGGCGTAATATCAGCCCTGACTCTCCGGCGCTCGATATACCCGTCGAGCCACGCGACGGATTGGGCATCGTATCCAAAATCGAACCCGCTCACTTGGCTCATCTGCCTGATGACAAGCTCGGCATTTTGTTTGATTCTATCTTCCATGTGCTGTCACAGCTTGTAAGTTTGATTGAAGGCATCTGAACGCATCTCAGGTCGAATGATTCGGCCTCACACATCCGGATACGTGTCGAAAGCCGCTCCCGGTTTAGCAGGATGCTCTGTTAGCGCCCCGCCATTTAACTACACGCCCCACGCGAGTCAACTATATTATTGCGGGAAGTAGGACACCACCCGCTGGAAAAACTCGTTGACTTCGCCGCGAGGATTCATTTAACTTGGAAGTGGCTGTTCTTTGGTGAAGAACAGTTTCCGGCCTCAGTCATCCTCTGACGCCAACCCTTAAAAAAACGTCCGATGCCTCTTGCCGCCTCGCCGCTCATGGCAAGCAGCGCGCACGCTCCGAACTGAACCAATCATCTGCAACGAAGGAACTCACAAAAACATGACTCCCGTGCTTAGTCTTCTCGAAGCGAGTGTGCGCTCGTTATTTATCGAGCGGCGCAGCTTCGCGCGTCGCCAGGCCAGTTTCGCGGTGAAGCTGCCGGTCGGCGTCTCCGTCCCGAATGAACGGCTCGACCCGGAGGCCGAAGAATATCCGAACCCGATCATGGGACACACGCGCGACTTGAGCGAGACGGGGCTCTCGCTCCTGCTGCCCACGCTCTCACTCGGAGGCGAACAGATCGACGCCGAGAATTTCCCCCTGCGCCTCGTGCTCTCGCTGCCGGGCGGCGTCGCCGTCGTGCAGGCCACGGTGGTGCGCGCCGAAGCATGCGAGACGCCGGACGGCGCGTGCACCTACCTCGTCGGCGCACGCATCAAGCGCATGAGCGACCGCGACCGCAAACACTACATGGCGCTCTTGCGTTCGCTCGACAAAGGGAGAAACGATGAACGATGAAGTGAAAAGCGGTAAATGGTGAATGGGAAATGGTGAATGGGAAATGGTGAAGGGAAGGAAACCCGCTTCTTTCCATTCACCAGTCTTCCATTCACCATTTCCCATTCACCATTTACCAGCCTTCCGTTTCTTCCCTTATACTCAAGCGCAAAGGGCTATGAATTCGCGGCGGTCGTTCAGTTAAAGAGCTTGATAGAAAAGGACGTGATCATCATCGGCGGCGGGGCGGCCGGTCTGTTCTGCGCGGCGGAGGCGGGCAAGCGCGGGCGCAGGGTCGTCGTCCTAGAACACGCCGGACAGGTCGGGAAAAAGATCGCCATCTCCGGCGGCGGCCGCTGCAACTTCACGAACCTGCACACGACCGCCGCCAACTTCATCTCGGCCAACCCGCATTTCGCCAAGTCCGCGCTCGCGCGCTACACGCCCGCGGATTTCGTCTCGCTCGTCGAACGACACGGCATCGCTTATCACGAAAAAAAGTTGGGGCAGTTGTTCTGCGACGGTAGCGCGCGGCAGATCATCAACCTGCTGCTCGCCGAATGCAACGAGGCGGGCGCGGAGATTCGCACGAGTTGCCGCGTGCGGCGCGTGGAGCGCGTCGGCGGCGCGTCGTTTCGGGTGGAGACGGAGGGGGAAAGTTTCTCTTGCCGGTCGCTCGTCGTCGCCACGGGCGGTCTTTCCATCCCGCAACTGGGGGCGACGGATTTCGGCTACCAAGTGGCGCGCCAATTCGACCTGCGCATCGAACCCACACGCCCCGCGCTCGTCCCCCTGACATTGCCCTCGGAGACGCAGGCGCGGCTCGCGCCCTTGAGCGGCGTCTCGCTCGACGCCGTCGCGCGCTCCACGGGCGGCGCGTCGTTTCGCGAAAACATACTCGTCACGCACAGAGGCTTGAGCGGCCCGGCCATCCTGCAAGTCTCTTCCTACTGGCAGCGCGGCGAAGCGATCAGTCTCAACCTCTTGCCGGACGATGACGCACGCGCGCTGCTGCTCGCGCACGCGTCGAACGAGAGCGAGCCAACGTCCTTGCTCGCGGGGCACATGCCGCGCCGCTTCGCGCAGGCGTGGTGCAAACTCTACGCGCCCGCGAAACCGCTCAGGCAATTCACCGAGCGCGAAATCGAGGCGCTGGCCGAACGGCTTCAAGATTGGCGTATCACGCCCGCCGGGACGGAAGGCTACCGGAAGGCGGAGGTGACGGCGGGAGGTGTGGCGACCTCCGAACTCTCTTCGCGCACGTTGGAAGCGACGCGCGTGCCCGGCCTCTACTTCATCGGCGAAGTCGTGGACGTGACCGGCCACCTCGGCGGCTACAATTTTCAATGGGCGTGGGCTTCGGGTTATGCGGCCGGACAGTTCGCTTGAGGTGAAAGAAAGTGACGAGTGACGAGTGACGAGTTAAGACAAGATCATCGAGGGTGAGTGAAAAACAAATTGACGAGTGGGAAGTTAAAACCGAGCGGGCGAATGACGAGTTAACCGAGAGCAACCGGCACTAAGATGAACACATCACGAACACGCGAAAAGAGAAGCGCGCGAGGCGGTGTTCAAGCGCGCGCGTCGTCCTTTGTGCCGTTCGTCAGAGAGTAGACCCACGCGATGAGCAAGGCTTGCAGCGGCAGCCTGAACCAGAGGGCGGCGGGCGGGATGTCCGGAAAGAGTTGCGGGTTGAGCGCCATGTGGACGTTGGCGGGAAACACCGCCACCAGCAGCGCGATCAAGCCCCACGCGGCGATGCGCCGGTAGCGCGAGACGAACACCAGCAGGCCGAGAGCTATCTCGAAGAAGCCGCTGAGGTAGACGAGAAAGAGATGCCACGGCAAAAGGGGCGGCATCATGCGCAGGTAGAAGCCGGGATGGATGAAGTGATTCAGCCCCGCCAGCGCAAACCAGAATCCGAGCAAATATTTCGATAGGAGTTTCAACCGAGCCGTGTATCTCATTCAACTATTGCTGCCTTTGTATACGAACGAGAGCGAGACTTTCGCGCAGGAAGTTTATGACCGCGTGCGCGACGAACTGGCGAAAAAGTTCGGCGGCGTGACGGCCTTTCGCAGTTCTCCGGCCGAAGGGATTTGGAAAGAGGGCGGGCGCACGAGCCGCGACGCGATCATCATCTTTGAAGTGATGGCCGACGAGTTGGAGCGCGACTGGTGGACGAACTATCGACGCGAACTCGAAGCGCGTTTCCGGCAAGAGCGGATGATCGTGCGCGCATCGAAGATCGAACAACTCTGAAAGCGCGCGGCGGTCGTCATGCCGCAAACATCGACCACGCCCCTCAAACGTCCCCGGCGCGTCAACGCGAGTACATATCCACGACGCGCTCGATGGCGCGGCGGCAGACGGCGCAGAAAGCGTCCGTGCGCGTGAACATGATGCAATCCACTTGCGGGCGATAGAAACCTTTGGCCTCGTAGTTTGCGCCCTCGAACGCGCCCACGCGGTTGGCGTATTGCTCGCGCGCGAAGAGAGCCTTCTCGTGCGCCAGTTCCTCGTTGAAGAGAGTGTCCATCTCCTGTTCCGGTCGCCCCTGCGCGCGTATCTCGCGGCGGCGCGCCTGTATCTCGCGCGAGTATTTTTCAAACTCCTCTTTCTGCCACGGCGTCGGCAGAGGCGTATCGGGAGCGACGAGGTCGCGCCATTTCAGATTCTTCGGGTCGAGCAAGGCCGTCACGTTCGGCTCCCACGGTTCGATGCGCTCGGTCGCCGGGGCATAGGCCACGGGCGAGGTGTAATACTCGTCGGCCAGCGCCGCGAAGTGATGCCCGAACTCGTGGACGAAGACGTAAGCAGCCCACTGGCTGTCGGCGGCCACCGTGCTGTAGAGACCATAGATGCCGCCGCCGCCGTAAGTGCGATTGTTGACGAGAATCTCGACGAAATCGTAAGGGGCGAACGAGGCCGCGCGGCGAAAGGCGCGATTGTCGAACGTGAGGACGTAGCGTTCCGAACCGAAGGCGTCGTAGGTCGTGCCGAGCGGCGAGTCGCGGTGAACGCCGGTCGAGGGGCGCGAGATGCCGGATTCGGCGGCCGGAGGACACAAGCCCCAGACGTTGAAATCCTTGCGGCGTTCTTTGAACGGCGAGGTCTGGAAAAGCGTCGCCGTCAGACGGCGCGCGTCGCGTTCGAACTTAGGGCTTTCGGCACTCGTGTAGCCGTCGCCGAGGATCAGCAGATCGACTTTCGTGGCCGGGTCGCCGTTTCGCTCGATCTCGATGACGCGCGCGGGCGCTGCGAGTTTAGCGTTCGAGACGAAGATGTCGCGCGGGTCGATTGTGGTCGACCAGATTTCGCGAAAGGCGTTTTGCGCGTCGCGCTTCTTCAACAGGACTTGCACGGGCGCGTTGGGCGCGGGAAACCGGAGCGATTCGTGAAAGGTACGGTGCGCGGTCTTGGCCTCGTCCGTCGTCTCCCACTCGCCGTAGATCGAAGCGAAGCCGCGCGAATAGAGCAGGCGATTCGTCGCCCGGTCTCTGACTTCAAACAGGTACTTGCCGAGGTTCGACTCGTCAACGGCGCGCCGCGGATTGCCCGCCCATGCGAGCGGTTCGATCAACACTCTGTCCACGCTGAACAATTCCTGCGCCGAGTTGCCCGTGTGATAAAAGTCGAGCCGCATCGTCTCGACCGCGAAAGTCGCCGTGGAGAGCGTGGAGAAAAACGAGAGCAGCAGGGCGAGCCACAAGATTCTTTTCATAAGTCTCATCCAAACCAAACAGTCGTCCGCGCCGCCGGTTATTCATCAATTATTCATCGAGCTTCGACGCGCCGGCGAAGCTAGCTTACACCAGAGCGCGCCGGGATAGAGCGCACGCGCGAAATAAACCTCCAAAATAAATCGGGCGAAATAAACCGTCTCGCTCGCCCGCACGCGAGGGACGGCGCGCTCGCCGCCGCTTCATCGTTAAATCGGGAAGCCCCAAGTCTGAGGCGGCCGCCGGACTTGAGACTTGGGACTTCCAGACTCGGGACTTTATACTAACGTCATGCAGAGTTTGAGTGTTCATCCGACGGCGGCGCGTGAAGAACCGCTTGACGCGGCGACGGAAGTGGCGCGTCTGGAACTGCTGCTCGCCGAGCGGCAGGCCGAATTGACGACGCTGCAAAGAGAGATGCACGAGTTCAGAGCGCGTTACGCGCAGGTGGTCGGCGGCCGTCTCGCCGAGCTGGCCGAAATCGAACAGGCCATCAGAGAGGCCGAAGCGCGCCTGCACGAGCAGCCGGACGCAGCGGCGCAGCCGGAAGATTCGGAAGGCGAAGGGCGGACGGACGTGGCGGGGAAGTCGCAGGTGGCGACCAGCCTGCGCAAACTCTTCTGGTCGGTCGCGAAACTCTTTCATCCGGATCACGCCGCGGACGAAGAGGAAGCGCGTCGCCGCCACCGCATCATGGTCGAGGCCGGGCGCGCCTATCGTGAAGGTGACGCCGAGAGTTTGCATACCCTGCTCGGCGACGAAGACCTCCAACTCTTCTGCACACGCGTGCAAGCGGACGACGCGCCCCTCGGCTTACAAGACAAACTCTTCGCGCTCAAAGAAGAACTGCGCACCATCGAGTTCGGCATCAAACGAATCACGCAGGACAAACTCTACCGCGTCAAACTAACGGCCGACGCCGAAGCCGAACAAGGCCGCGACGCTCTCGCCGGGGAAGCCGAACGCATCAATCGTCAAATCGTCAAAGCACGCCATCGTCTCACCAACCTCACTTGACGTCTCGCCTCGAACGAAAGCGCGGCGCAAAAGAGCGTCCGCCGCGAAGAGAATGAAATAACCGTCAAGCCCGCTTCACAACTTCCAACCTATGCCGGAGCATCAGAGTGGTTATGAACTACTTCTTATCCAAAACACTGCTTCATACGATGGCCGCGATTCTCTGTTTATCCGCCGTAGTTTTCGCCCAAGAATCTCCCGCGCTGAAGGTCTTTCCTCCGGCGAGCGGAGAGATACGTCTGGAGAATCTTTCCGGCGATATCGAAGTCGTGGTTTGGCGGGAAGGATATCTAGAAGTTTCGACCTCGCGCGTGCCCCCGGAGATTAAAAACTCTCCCTTGGAATTAACGCGCTCCGAAAAGGACTTGCGGCTCAAGGTGTCAGCCAATCCGTCCGCTCGTCAACATCCGTTCGCGCTCAAAGTGAAAGTTCCGGCGAATAGCAAATTACAGCTATCAACCGATCAAGGAATAATTAAGATAGACGGTCTGCCCGCGTCCCTCTCCGTGCAAAGCGTCTCGGGCGACATAAACTTTAATTTACCGGAACATGCGAATCTCTCTCTCACGGCTCATTCGCTCCACGGCTCTGTCGTCTCCACGGAAAACGAAGAAATTAAAACGAAGTATCAAACACGCCGGGGCAACGGCTCCGCGCCCGTCAGTCTCTACTCGGACAGAGGCGTCATTCGTCTCTCTTCCATCAACTCCGGCGCGGAACAAGCGCCTCTGGGGGATAATGCAAGTGTGACGACGGACGCGCCCCGGCACGAAGCAATTTCGTCTCCACCAATTTTACAAAACCGGACTTCCACCTTCCCGCGTTCAAACCAGCCTTCGCGACAGCCGACTCCGGACGCGCCGCTCGAAGTTGATGAAGATGATGTCATCACCGTCGAGACCGATCTGGTGACACTGAACGCGAGCGTCGTGGAGCGCACCACCGGGCGAGTCATCACCGGACTGAAGCGAGAGGATTTCAAACTCGAAGAAGACGGGGTGGAGCAAAAGATAGAGCACTTTGAAACCGTTAACGCGCCTTTCGATCTGCTTTTGCTGATAGATTTATCCGGCTCGACGGCCAAAGTCACAGACATTATTCGCGCGGCGACGAAACGCTTCGTCTCAGCCACGCGTCCCCAAGACCGCGTGGCGATCATCGCTTTCTCCGGCTCGGCCACGGTCGTCTCGTCCTTCACTTCAAATAAGCCCGCCCTGACCACGGCCGTTAATTCCATGCAGTCGCCGCAGGGAGACACCAAGCTGTATGACGCCATCAACTACGCTCTCGACTATTTGGACAAGGAATCGATTGCCGCGCGCCGGAAAGCCATGATCGTGATGAGCGACGGCCTCGACAGTAATTTACCGAACGTCGCCGGTTCCGGTTCGATCCTCCCTTACAAAGCGATCTACAACCGCGCCCAAGAATTCGACGGCATGATCTATTGCATCTGGACTAACACGGAATACGAAGCCCACAGCCCGCTCGATATTCAACCCGAAACTTTCGATTTAGCTTATGACCAGTTATACGATCTCTCCGAAGCCGGAAGCGGGTTGTTCTATGAAGTGGAAAAGCTGGAAGACTTGGCCGGGATTTATGAAAAAGTGATTTACGATCTGGGCACGGTTTATAGTCTCTCCTTTAACCCGACCAATAAAGGGAGAGACGGGCGTCTGCGCCAAGTTCATCTCCATCTACCAAGTAAACCCGGAGCCGTCGCCCGCACTAAAAAGAGCTACACCAGATAGGTTAGCTTTATCCATCGTCCTCCAGACGGGGCAAAGGCTCGCCGTCCTCATCCGAGACTCGACGAAGACGACCACTCTCCCGATGATGTATGGCGCTGCTCGTTGAAACCGGGACGCGCGCAAGAGCAGTTCTTTCGTCGTTGTTTGCTGCGATAATGTTCTGTACCGTTTGCCCGCGCCCGCTTAATCCGGGCGGTCGGCTGCCGGCTCATTGCGATGACATTCAAGAGTTTTAGAGATAAAGCACAAAGCATCGCTTTGATGAGCAGCCTCGTCTGTTTTGTGAGCGGCTTATGGGTCGCCCATTTTTATCTGAACAAACTGTCGGATATGCTCTTCTGGCTGTCCCTCTCGATAGCTACTGTTTTCGCAATTCTCAGTTTGCCGCGTTGGAAGTCTGTGGCTGCTTTAACCGTCGTGGCTTTATCCATGTGGTGGTCGGGAGGCAGAGCGCTTGCCGCTTATCATTACACGAACCCCAGTCCCGACGGCAGATATAAACTGGTCACTTATAGTATCCCCATGTTGTTCGCTTTTCCCGGTCAGGGAAGTGATGCTTCCGGGTACGTTCAACTACAGGATCGTTCCGGGAAAGTTCTTCATGAGGGCTATGTCGAGATGGTACAGATTGTCTATGACGCGGAATGGAGCGGGCGTGAGGTGCACATCGGGCGCGGCGACGGGAGCTACACGTGGGAGTTGCCTGAGTGATGCGGCTGCAATAAATCGGCGGCGCGGTTGAATAACTCATTCCAACCCACCGCCCGCCAGCCTCTCCCTTGCGCGCGAGAGTAATCGCCGTGCTTACGAACGGCCGAAGCGGAGTTTGTACTCGGCGGAGTTGAGAAAGCCGTCAATCATCGTGCGCACGTCGCCGCGCTGCAAGACGGCGAGCCACGCACGGAATCCCGCGTCATCAGGCTTGCGGCGCAGGTAGCCGTAGTACTGCATCGCGACGAAGGCGTTGTTAAACTCCGCTGCCCCGACCTCGTCGGAATCCGCGATGGCGCGAAAGACCTGCGCGCGCGTGAGCGTCCCGGCGTCGAGTCTGCGGGTCAACTCCACGCCCGTCAGCGTCACCTTCCGCGTGCCGTCCGGGTTGGCCGGGTCGGGCGTCGTCACCTGCGGCAGACCCGAGCGCGCCAGCAGGGCAAACACGTAATCGGAGTTCGGCAGGCCGCCATAGGCCGTCTGGAACTCCGCGCGTTCCGTGAAGCGTTGCGCGAGTTGAGCCTTGCGCGCATAGACCTCTTCGGCCGTCTGCCCGGCGACGAAACTCATGTCCGCGACGATCTCCGTGTACTCCGGCAAGCGACCGAAGGCCAGCTTGTAAAAGCGGAAGACGTAAGCGCCCTTCAACTGGAACTCAAGCGAGCGGAAGAAGCCTTCGCCCGAAACGTAGATGCGGTCGCAATTCGAAGGCACGTTCGGCGGCGTGAAGATATTCTGGCAACTGCCGAGCACGCCGAGCCAAGCGTTGAAGCCACCCGCGTCCGGCTCGCGCGAAAGAAAGTCTAAATACTGCTGCCGGACGAAGAACTGCGGCGAGGTGATGACCGGGTTGGGCGCGCCCGCCGCGTCGTTGTCCTGAATGATGACGGTGGCTACGGTCGTCACGCCTAAGGTTGCGCCGGCCGGGTTCGACAACCCCACTTGAAAAGTCTCATCGACTTCGTCGTGTCCGTCGTCGATGAGCGGGACGGTGATCGTCTTCTGCTGCTCGAACGGAGCAAAGTTGATTCTCCCAACCGTGGTGGCGAAGTCGCAGCGGCCGAACGCGCCGTTCCTGTTATTCGCATTGTCGGCGCAACCGACGCTGAAAGTGTCTGTATCCGACGTGCGATAGTCTACAGAGGCCGCGCCGGAGACATCACCCGTGCGCCTGATAGACAGTATGGCGCGGTCATCATCTTCGCTGAACGCATAGCCCGACTGTGTGAAGTCGAGAATCGCAACTTCCGGGATCAGTTCGGATTGGGTAACGGTCAAGGTCTGACCGGCGATGGTCACCGTACCCGTGCGCGGCACGCCCGAGCCGTTCGAGAGGGCGATGAGGGTGACAACCCCGTCGCCGCTGCCGCTCGCTCCGCTTGTTACGTTGATGAAGTTGCTGTTACTCGCGGCCGCCCACGCGCAACCGCTTTGAGCCGTGACATTGACCGTGAAAGTCTCACCGGCGGGGCGCGCCGCGCGGCTGGACGGGCTGATCGAGTAGCCGCACGTGTCGTTATCCGTGATGGTCAGCAGGGTCGTCGCGGGACTGCCTAACACTGCTCCGCCGGTCGGGTTGTCGAGCGTCAACGCGACGGTTTCACTGCCCTCGACGAGCGCGTCGTCGATGATGGGGATGTTGATCGTCTTGCTGCCCGTCTCGCCATCGGCGAAAGCGACCGCTTGACTGACGGCGGTGTAATCCACTCCTGCGCTCGCCGTGCCGCCCGTGCCCGTGCTGAGGGTGACCGAGACCGCGCCGCTCGTGCCGCCCGTGCGCGTGACGGTCACGACGGCGTGCCCGCCGTCTTCGTTCTGTTGAAAGGCCGGCGCACTGAACTGGAGCGTGCCCGGTTGTTGTGCGTCGTATCTGAAAACGTCTTCAAGACCGTTGGTGTCGGGAGCGGCCAGATTGTCGGAGATGCTTGAGAACAGCACGTAGCGCCCATCGGCGCTGATCTGTCTTAACTGAGAGTCGCCGTTGCCGCTCGCCTCCGGAGAGGTGCTGACGGTCACAAGCTTGGTCGCGCCGCTTTGCCTGTCGCGGACGAAGATGTCATTCGTTCCGTGGATATCGCTCTCGCCGGTTAAATCCACGGCCGCGCTGACGAACGCCACATAGCGACCGTCGGGCGTGATCCGTGCGGGCGGGCGGCTGAACGAAGTGTTATTAGCGGCTCCGTCAGTGTTCCCCACGCCCGCCCGGTTGACGCTGACAAGCTCGGTCGCGTTCGTCTGCGTATCGCGGACGAAGATGTCTTCGCCATTACCGTCGTCATTTTCAACCAGATCGCCGGCCTGACTCTTGAAAATGATGTAACGCCCGTCCGGTGTGATGCCCGGCTCGAACGACACGCCGTTGCCGCTGCTCGTGCCGTCGCGATTAATGCTCGCGAGTTCGGTCTGCCCGGTCTGTAGATCGCGGACGTAAATATCCCCTCTGCGGTTCGCATCGGCGGGGGCGGCGACGAGGTCTGTGGCGTCGCTGCCGAACACGACGTAGCGTCCGTCCGGCGTGATATTGAAACCAAAGCCACTCCCGCGATTGCCGCTGCCCGTGCCCGCGTCGTTGACGGACACGAGCGTGGTCGTCGCGGTCTGCATGTCACGGACGAAGACATCGAGGTCGTCGTTCACGTCGCTAACATTAGCGACGAGGTCGCCGGCGTAACCGAGAAACGCGACGTAACGGCCGTCGGGCGTGATTTTCGCGGACAAAGAATTTCCCGCCCCGCTCGCCGTCCCCGCGCTGTTGATACTGACGAGCCGCGTCGTCCCCGTCTGCCGGTCGCGAACGAAAACATCCGGGCCGAAAATTCCGGTGGCGTCGTTTTCCGAAACCAAGTCGGTGGCGTAGCTGATGAACAAGACATAGCGCCCGTCGGACGTGATGGCCGGAAAGTCGGATTGGCTGTTGCCGCTCGCCTTGCCCGCGCTGTTGACGCTGACGAGTTCGGTCGTCCCCGTCTGCCGGTCGCGGACGAAAACGTCTGTATTCCGGTTGGTATCATTACCGACGAGATCGGAGGCGTTACTGGTGAACGCGACGTAGCGGCCGTCGTCTGAGATGGCCGGTGAGTAAGAGAATCCGCCGGCGCTGCCCGTGCCCGCCGCGTTGACGCTGACGAGTTCGGTCGCACCCGTCTGCATATCGCGGACGAAAATGTTTTCGCCGGTGATGAGATCGGAGGTCAGGTCGCGGGCGCTGCTTGAGAAGACGACGTAACGCCCGTCGGGCGTCATCTGCGGCAACCTCGAAGAACCGTTACCGCTATCGGTCTCCTCACGGTTTACGCTCACCAACTCGTTCGGCCCGGCGACGACAGGCGTCGGCGAAACGGTCGGGTCGGGAACGGGGACTGGCCCCGGCTCCGGTGTCGTATAGTGATAGCTAAACACGCCGCGCGGCGTCCCCGCGTATAAGTGCCGGCCGGAAGAATCTATCGCCAGCGCGAACGCTTCACCATCGAGTCCCGTGTTCTCCGAATTAGCGCCGCCAGCCGTGGATTTATACACCCCTGCCGTCGAGGAAGACCCGCCCATCGAGACGAAGAAAGACCCGGCCAGATAGATGGTCGACGGTTCGGCAGGGTCGATGATCAATTTGTTGAGTCTGCCGTTATTGTAGTTATTAATCAGGCTCCAGTTCGCACCGCCGTCGACGGTCTTATAGAGGACGAAGTTTTGCCCTTCCGTGATGACGTTGGCGACGGCATAGAGCACGTTTGGATTTTTGTCTTCGATGATTAATTTGTGAATCTTGAACCCCAGCCCTGAGTCCGCCCTCTTCCAACTCGCGCCGCTGTCGATGCTCTTGAAGACGCCCCAGGCCGTTTGCTGCGAACTCTCCGTCGCAAGATAAACGACCGACGGGTCAGACGGATCGACCGCGAGAGCATTAACTATCGAGCCGGCAGCCAACCCGTCAGTTCCTATAAGCTTCCAATTCGCCCCGCCGTCAGCGCTCCGATATGTGTTCTCAATTGTGGACGCCGCGAAGAGGATGTTAGGATCGGAATGACTGATGACAAGGTTTCGGATAGTCAGCCCGGCCCGCATGCCCGCGCTTGATTTGAACCACGTGAGACCGCCGTCCGTGCTCTGATAGACGCCGTTGCGTGTGGAGCCGACATAGAGGATGGAGGTATTGAGCGGGTTGATAATCAGTGTGTCTCTGTTGCTGAGACCGCTCTGGGGCAGGCCGGTGCTGCCGCCCGTGTTCCACGTCGCGCCGCTATCCGTGCTCTTATAAATGGCTCTGTCGTCCACCTGCGCGTAGACGATGTGCGGATAGACGGGATCAACCGCCACCGAGCGGACGCTGCTGTTTCCGAACCCGCTCAATTCCCACGTGCCAATAATGCCTGCATCGGCGGCGCGTCCCGCAGCCGAGGTTACCGGCGAGATTGCGTACACGGCCGAGACAGCCAACGCGAACACCAAGACGAGACTTATCCTAAAAGTCTTTTTGTCATCACGCGTATCAGGCATTTTCTTGAAGTCCTAAGGCATCCGAGGTGGTATTCCGCTCAGGCACGATCCGTTTCGCCGCCGCGTCTCGCCGGACACGGGTCGCGCGGGCCGCGGAATTACGATCTAGACATTGTTCTGAGTCTTGGTCTTTCAACGATTCGGCCGGGAGCCATCTCAAGCGGGGACGCAGCTTAGTTATAGCATTAATCCCGATAGCTGATAAAGAGCGATTACTGAAAAGAGCACCCTTCAATTCGGCACACTTATAGGCTCACAAAATACTAAGGGCAGCCAATCGGCCGCCCTTAACTTATTGATTCAATTGAAGGCGGCGATCGGAATCGAACCGATGAATAAAGGTTTTGCAGTCTAAAAGAGCCGTTTTCCTCAGTTACTCTGAGTTGTCCTGTGTATGTTTTTATTGGGCTTTTCGCTCTTTCGATTATGGCTGAGTTAGTGTGAATGAGGTTGTTTTGGGCTAGTTCGCAGACCATTGGCAGACCAACATCCGATTGCTAAGTAATCCAAGAATTTATCACCATACGAGTGCTAAAGGGAAAGTTTGATGATCAGAGCATCAACCATATGCCTGCATTATTTGCAACGAAGGCGAGAAAAATCAATTAGGCAAAAGTAACGTCAATAGCGGCTATTTCACTGCCAGCTCTGACAGCGATGGGGGCGTAATATCCATTTGAGAATGGCCTGTAATTTTGCATTTGCGGAAAAATCAGACGGCATAAAAGGCGGAATTGTAGAGGTGCAGATTCATCATTTACTCTTTCAACACAAACTTTAATATCTTTGTATCTCCGCATCTCATTCATATCGTCCAGAAGATAGCTAGGACAATAGCCGATGATGTAATTGTCTGGCGTGTGTAGTTGCAGCGCGTCCGGTTCAAAGGGGTTTTGAAAGTCGTGCGCCAAGAAAATCCTATCTTCACGCTGCATTTCTGCAATTCGCTCAATCGAAGATTGGGGCAGATACCGCAGACCATGTGCAAAAAAATGTAAATGGAATTGACCGTTTTCCGTTTTAGGATAACAAAAGATTTCGAAGGTATCAGTTACTTTTGCGCCCCCCGAACGCGCCAGAAAAGCGAGGGGGTCGTAACGATCTTTGGGAAGACTGAGAAATTCGATTGTTTGTCTGTACTCTGGCCGCGAAGTTGGCATCACGCGATTGGCAAACATTGGAAACAATTCGTCAGATTCATAAACCTCGCCGAAATCGGGGAATGAAACGAGTGGTTGAAAGCCAGCTTCTTCATGCGCTTTTAATGCACCTGCGATATAGAAAAACTGATACCGTTCGCCGTCGTAAGCTAGTTGTCCAATCGGAAACCACTTACGGCTGTCTTTCTCTTGCCAAGTTAGAAAAAGTTTTCTCATTACTGTTTTAGCTTAAGAAGTCGTTGACGATTTATCTCTAATAAACGGATGGCAAATTCCTTTGCCGTGTCCGTAGCACGTTCTTCGGGTAGTCGTTCAAAGACTGCTTTTATTTCTTTAATGGTAACACTGTCGAGTTTTTCAAGCCATATTTTAGATGCTTGCGGGTTATGCGAAGATGCTGCCTGAAAAGCACCAATTAGGGATAGCGGCTTAGTGTCTGTTTCATTCCCGAAGATAGCGGAACGCCCTTTATTGACATACGCTTCTATCGTTCTATTCCGGTCTTTTGTCGTTAATCTCTCGCGTCGCTGTTCGTCAAGTAAAATTGCGCCGAAGCTCGAAGCATGATCATGCGTCGGCGCAAGCCTATCGGTCAAAATCCCATTTTCAATGCGGCGAATCAAAGCCCAATTCTCATGATGACGGTCGGTGTTGCCAATCCAAGCGTCCAGCATTAGATAGCCGAGGAAGATTTGTTGCGCGGTAACGATTTCTGAGGGTGCGGGTTCTTTCGGCAGTTGAACTTTGAGTGGTTCAAAAGTGGAAAAGATATTTGCTACAGAATGTTTCTTGGTTTTCTTTTCCTGCTTTGGGTAGCTTGCATCTCGGCGAAATAAAACTTCATTGCCGGGAGCTAAAATTTCATTTTTGCCGATGAAGTTTGGTGAGATAACGCCGTTTCTGTTTTGCCAAACTGCTAACTTGTAAACAGCGTGAGGCAATTTGAGAAGTTCGCATAATTCGGCAGCGATTCTTTCCGCCCAATCTTCGCCGGTGTTCGGATGACCTTCTTTGAAAAGACAGTAACCGTGTACGCTGTCGAAATACCAGAACTTGAATTTCGTTCCCATCTGTTCCTGCTCTCGTGGAACATTGTCGGGAACTTTGATGATTTGAAATTTGTTCGTCATTCATTAGTAATCTAAGGACTAGGTTGTGATAACAGCACTAAACCAGTTTTCCAAATCGGTATGGTTGAACAATTCTTCTGCTTCAGGATTATTGACGCTTAACCCTTTCGGCATTGTTTCAAATACTCCGGCGAGAAATAGATGTTCGCGCAATTGGTGGTTATTTAAAACGAATGACTTTCCGGCCTCATCCACGCGATTAGTTTTTTCGTAAATCGAAATTAGATTTGAGCCTTCAAGAACATTGTAGGTGTAAGAGAGCATATCTTCAGAGTCATCACATTGTTCAATCAAATGTTGAACTCTGCCAGCCAAAAGCCGGAAATATATGTCTTGATCCATTTGTTGACCTTTGACAGCTTTGATAACCGTTGCGACTTGGAATTGATACTGATAGGGCAAAACAAAACTCGGTTCGTTCGTTGGCATCCAGTAAACGTATTCCGTTTTTCCCATAATTCTTACAATTCACTGCGAGAGGTTGAATAAAGATGAGCGACTTGCTGCTTGGCTTAACAGAGTTGTCGGCAAACGCGCTCAGACTTGGTTGTTTTTCTGCTCGTTTTCTTAATTCGCTTTACCTTACTTTGCTTTCATAGCTCTTTCCAAAATCTGGGGAATGTCGTCAGGACGTTTTGAAACGGCTGGCTCTGAATACCAGCGCCCAAAGCCGCCGTGTTGATTTACCGCGCGAACCCACTCGCGCATGGCTTCGCGTTTAACTTTGTCCTTTTGGTCTTCCTCACCTTTGATCTCGATAACAAGCATTTCATCGCTGGCTAATTTAACCAAAAAGTCTGGTCGGTATTTGTGTTCGCCGCCGTTGAAGATGTAGCGGATTTCAAAACCTAGATGATCATTCTTCGCCCAAGCGATAACGTGTGGGCTGCGGTCGAGATGAATAGCTGCGGTCTTCTCCCATCGGCTATCGTAAACGCAGAGATTGACGTGGGTTTTTTTGAAAGCGTCGTAGGGCTTGCTTGTGTCCCACGCCTTCATGTCACCCGTTGAGATGATTGGCTTGTTGGTATCAACAATTAGTTCGTAGGATGCAACATTCTCTTGTTGGATAAATGGAGCGAGATGATTAACCACCGTCGAGGCATTGAGTCTAACTAAAACTCTTCTCCGTTTATTTTCCAAGCCGAACATGGGGGGAGAAATTTCTAGCTTGTCTGAATAGATAAAGTTTTCGACTATTGGGACGAGTTGAGTAAATAGGGCATTGAGATCGCCTTTCCAATGCCCGTGCATCTGTTTATGAATATCGAGCGTGGCGCGAAAGATGCTGCTTTGCAGGCGTACTTGGCTATATATTTGTTCTAAATCAATTTCGGAAAGGCGCGTAACATCGTGCCTGCCGTCTATGACGGGCGCGAGTTCGGCGATCTCGCGCGTGTCGTAGGCGTTGAGCGTGAGCGGCGCGACCTTATTCAAGTCGAGTTTCAGCACAGGCTTGTACTTGCTTTCGATTCGCACGACATTGGGAAAGCGAATTTCAAATTCAACCTTTTCCGGCACAGGCTGAATGCGCTGTTTCGGCGCGGAGGGCGGAGTTTTGCTGTCTGTCGGTGACTCGTGCGGCATGAAAGCGAACGGGACGCCAAAGATGTTGACGTATTCAGGCGTAAAGAATCCTTGCTCGTCAACTTCGTAAGTTGTGCGTCTCAGTCCGCGCCCGACAACTTGTTCACAGAGAAGCTGGCTTGAGAAGGCACGCAAGCCCATGATGTGTGTCACAGTCTTTGCGTCCCACCCTTCGGTTAACATCCCGACGGAAATAACGTGTTGAATTTGCTCGCCGAGTTCGCCGGGTCTGCCAATGGTGTCAACCGTCTGTCTGAGCCTTTGCGCTTGCTCTTTCTTGGTTAGCTTGCGGCTCGGCTCCGTCTCAACCTCTTCGTCTGTAGTCTTGGTTTCCGCGCCCGCTTCTTCTTCCGCATATGTTTCGGCGGCCTCCAAGACTTTGGAATCAATGTGCAACGTCTTCTCCGCGTTGCAGAGTTCGGGGATGAGTATGTTGCAACGGTCGAAGGCAAATTTGATGCGCGCGGCGGTTTCCGTTTGGTTAGCGACGGAGATCATCACGGGCGGAATTTTGCTGCCCGCGTCGCGCCACACTTGCGCCCATTCGCGCCAATCCTTCCCCAGAAGCGCATAGGCGTTTTCAACTAACGGTGGTAACGGCTCGCTCTCAGGTGCGCCTTTTTTATTGAGTGACGGTTTAACTTCGGGATCGTTGTAGAGATGATAGAACTTTGATCTGTAATCGGCGGCCAGCTGCCCATCGTCGCGGATCACGACGCGCGGTGTCTTGACCAGACCGGATTCGATGGCTTCCGTTAAGCCGAAGTCGCTGACGATCCAGCCGAAAAGATTTTCCGAACTGGAGTTTTTGCCCGACGGGATGAAAGGCGTGGCCGAAAAATCATACACGCAGGAGATACCACGCGCGCGGTTAAGGCGGTCGAGTCCGCCGATCCAGATGGTGGCTTCTTCGGCGTCTTTCTTTTCATCGCGGCTTAGTTTCGTTCCGGCGGGAATACGCCAAGCGTGATGCGCTTCATCATTAATGACAATGAAATTTTTTGAGTTCGCTAGTTCGCCCAAGACTTCGCGCGCATAAGCCTCGTCTGACTTCGCGCCCCGCTTATCAACCGAGCGTTTCTTCTTGAGCTTCTCTTCGGTGTCCCACGCGAGGGCGTGCCAATTACGAATCACAACTTTGGCTTGGCGCAACTGTTCGCCCAATCCGAGCGGGGCGAGGTTGAAAGCGTCGTAATAGTTTTCTTCGCCGGAGGGGAACAAGACGCTCAGACGACTACGAACGGTCAGGTTAGGAGCGATGATGAGGAAATCTTTGGCGAAGCCTTTCTTATTCGGATAACTAATTTTGTTGAGCGCCTGCCATGCAATGAGCATTGCCATCACGATAGTTTTACCCGTGCCCGTAGCCATCTTCGAGCAGATGCGCCCGAGGTCGCCGCCGTCAGACGGAATATCGATACCGACTTTCTCGGCCGGCGATGCTTCCGCCAGCCAGATCAAAGTTTCGATGGCTTCAAGTTGGCAGAAGAACAAGCGATTGGTTCGCTCTCCCGTTTTGTACCAATGTTCGAGCAGTTGCTTGGTGATGCCGGAGATGCCCGCGTAACCGTTTTCGCGCCATTCTTTGACGCGCTGGCGGATTTGATTAACGAGCGGGATTTGGACGAACACGCCGGGATCGTTGATGAGCCGCCGCTCGGTTGACGCGACCGTGTAACCGGACGGCCGCCTGCCTTCCGCAAGTTCAAACGCCATGCGTTGGTGGTTGTAGTCCCAATGGCGGCGCGGCTCCTCGTAGGGCGAATTGATGATGAGGTGGTCAATCCCTGATGGCATATGTTTACTAACTTATTCCTCTTCTAAATCTCATCCGGCGCATCTACTTCTTATCTCGGCATCTCATTTTTGGCGCTTTGTTATTGCACATCAATCAACTTCAAACTCTCGATACCCCGGTCGTCAACGATCTTGACGGCGATGCGTTTGTAGCTGCCGGTCGTGAAGGGCAGCGAGACGTTGCCGCGATAGGCTTCGATGAGGTCTTCGTTGATTTCGGATTTGAGGTTACGGGCGAGTCGCGCCCAGCCTTCTTTGTCGCCTGCCATCGGGAAGAAGACTTGGTGCGGGAAGATGCTTCTGCCATCGAAATTGGTGTCGAGCATCCAGACGGCAATACGATTCGTGCCGCCGGATTCAATAGTACCTTCTTTGACGTTGTAGTAATCGAAGCCGACTACTTCGACTTGAAACTGTTTCTCGCCTCTTTCGTTTTGCCCCGCTTCACGCAGTTGCACGTCGGGTTGGCCGATGAGCCAGAAACTTTCGTTTGAAGAACGGCTCTTTTTGAGATCGTCTGTGAGCATATCGGCGTTCATCTGCGCTTTGAGAAGTTGAACGCCCTGCCAGTTGGTCTGCTCGATGTTGTTGACGGCGACGGGGTCGAACTGAAACGCGGCGAAGATGACGAATTTCGGTTTGGGGAAAAGCTTGTTGGCTTCCATCAGCGCGAGTTCGACTTGCGCCGGCGGCATCGGCTCGTGTTCGGGGGCGAAAGAGACAACGGCGCGGGCAGTATCGCCGCCCGTTTCGTTCATCACTTCGGCATCGGCGTGGAGAAATCGAGTTCCGGCGAGCGGTTCGACGCGGGAGAACAACATCTTTTCGCCGCGCCGACCGCGAATGCCCGTTCTCAATAGCTCGCTGCGCCATTCATCTTGCCGCAGGGTTTCGCCTGAGCGCGCGATTGAATTGTCGGCGGGCATCTGCTCTGTTGCCGTCGCTTCGTGCAAAGGCTGGACGATGGGCGCAGGGACGGCCTCGACGGTGAAGGGCGATGTGACGCGAGCGGTGTACTTCTCAATCAGAGGTTTGTCGTAGAGCGTTTCCGGCGTGGGCTTCTCGTTGTTGGCGATTGATTTTAAAGTGATGTGTGGGACGGTTTCGTATTTGAAGCCGGAAGCGATGCCTTCTTCGGGTTTGGCGAGTTGGTAGTAATCAAACGTCGCCGTCATCAGGCGCTGCTTGGTGAGCGTGAGCGCGACGCGCGACGTGTCGCAGGTGATCCAACGCCTGCCCCATTGCTCTGCGACGTAGGCAGTCGTGCCTGAACCGCAGGTGATGTCTAAAACTAAATCGCCGGGATCGGTAGCCATTAATATACAACGCTCAATTACTTTCTTACTCGTTTGCACAACGTATAATCGAGCTTCATCAAAGCCACTTACTGCGGTGTCAGTCCAAAGGTTATTTAGTGGAGTAGCCGGAAAATCCTCAAGGTATCTTATGTAACGGAGCGTATTTCCAACAACTATCAGCCTATCTCGGTCTGCTAAGGTTTGGAGACCACTTTGAGATGTTTTCCAGTGGTGTTTTCTACTTATTTCAAAGGTTTGCTCCTTAAAAGTGAATGGCGCAGAACCCGCTTCGCTCCACCCGTCAGATATGAGTGGGCTAGGTAAATAAGTTCGTGCCCCTTCCGGTAAAAGCTTAGGATTTCTTTGCTCTTCGGAAGTCATACGTCTTCGTGTCTTATCAGGCATTTCAACATATGAATATTGCTCTGATTCTCTCGCTCCGAGTGCTTTGGTTGTGTATAGTTTGTGAGACTTGATCGATTTAATATCCTTTGCGAACCATAACAAAAAGTCGGTTACAGTTCCTAATTGCTGACTTGTCTGCATCCCCATTTTTACAAAAGGAATTAAGCTAACAAAATTGGCGACGCCGAAAACTTCATCCAACAAATTCCTCACCAGATGCAGATTTTCATCCGAAATCTGCACGAAGATAGAACCTGATTCCTGGAGTAGTTCGCGCGCGAGCAGTAGGCGGTCGCGCAAGTAGGTCAGGTAAGAATGAATGCCGAGTTCCCAAGTGTCACGGAACGCCTTCAACGTCTCCGGCTCGGCGGTTAAGTCCTCGTCGCGTCCGTCCTTAACGTCGCGCTTGTTCACGAACGGCTGGAAGTTTGAGCCGTACTTGATGCCGTAAGGCGGGTCGAAATAGACCATCTGCACACTGCCCGCCATCCCCTCTTTCACGAGCAGCGAGTTCATCACCAGTAAACTGTCGCCCGCGATCAAACGGTTCGCCCAGTTGTGCCGGTGCTTGTAAAACTCCACCGCCTTGAACAGCGGCAGATTCACCTGCTCGCTCTCGAACAGAGAAGTCTGATACCCCGTCTCGATCTCATGCTTGCGCCGCACGGCTTCGATCACGTTGCGCGGATCAATGCGCTCATGCACGTGCAGGCTCACGGTCGGCACTGCAAACGAAGTGTGCTCTGCTTTCCCCGCCCAATTCAGATACGGTTTCCTCAACGACTGCAACGCTCTGAGTTTCTCGGAAAGTTGCCGCTGAGTGATTTGTAGTTCCTTGACGAGTAACACAACACTTTCATGCTGCTCGTTGCTTATGGCGCTCTCTATTTGCGATAACAATCGCTTCTGTTCGCTCTCAAGCGCAGTAATAGCAGCCAGTAGTTCTTCAACGAACTGATCGGGTTTTCCATCCCAATGTAGTTGCGGATCGAGGTGCGGATCATAAGCGTAAGTCCGCTTGCCCGCCTCTTTGTCCGTCTCCGGCGTCACCAACCCCACAGGTGGGTTATTCATGCGGTCTTTGTCGGCGTGCGTGTACTGCTCAATCGGCTTCGCGCCCGATGTGTTTTTCTTTCGTGCCATCTTGAGTGATACAGAATCTTTAGCTTGATTTTCTTGCTTTCAGTTGAGGAGAGACTGATTCCATTTACCTTATAATGTGAGCAAGACTTTAAGGCAAGCTTGAATTTAGGACGATTATTTCATGAAGGTACGCAAGACGCCGGGGACATCGCACGACTTCAAGCATGCGCCTTCAAAGTGAGCCAGAGGCTTTCGGGAATGCAGTTGCACGAAAAGAACTTTACCTTATTACGGCGCGGTGCAGGAGTTAGAAGCGAGGCTGATAGAGCAGGCTTTAGAGTTGGAAGACGGAAGCATCACACGCGCTGCCAAGCGGCTAGGGTTAAAACGTCAGTCGTTCGCACAAATGCTTCAAACACGACATAAGAATCTGTTAGACAAGAGGACGCCACCTAAGAAGCGGCTGCGCAGCATCATTAAAGAGCCGAAAGAATAACAAGCCAAATAAGCCTTACTTGGGCAATAATATAGTTGGCTCACCCTTTTGCGGATGAAGGCTGCGCTATTCGCGGTCGGGTGCATGCCGTTGTAAGGTTGCGTAAGGCATGAGGAAATAACCTGACACTAAAGCATCTTACTTTTTTATAGAGGCTGCACTCTTAAGCAATTCGGCTGCCTGTTCTATTGGTGTCGAGGGAGATTTGCCGAACTCTATCCTTTCTGCTGCTAGTGTTGATACCAAAGTTTGCAGTTGCTCAGCATCTGAGCCGTTGTAAAGCAACAAGGCATCAGCCCTAGCTTCATAGTATGAGACTAGCCTGATACTGTATCTATAAACGGAAAGTAAAATCTGGACTAGAAAGATCAGTAGAAAAACTGACCCTAGCCGCGTAGTAATTGTTGAGAGAAAGAAAAGCAGTTGTTCATTTGTCCCTGATCTATTTACAAGATTGTTTAGCGCCTCTTCTGTCCTTCTAGAACTATCATTGATCTGATCTTCCACTCGCTTAATCTCATCAAGGAGTACGGGCTTGTTGTTAATTATTGAACTATCTACTATAGCCCGTATTTGATCAAGAGCCTCCCTTTCCTTATACCTTGAAGCCAGTATCTCTTCGCTAAGGCGGTGTGAAAGAATATCTCTTTGAGCAATATCACCCGCCGCAGTGAAAATATAGAGTCCAAAGGCTACTGAGACAAAAGTAAGAAATAGTGTTACCCATGATGCCCGACGGAGATAACGCGCTCTCTTGCGTAATGAGATAACAAGTGCCTTAATAGCAGAAGAGTCTGAACAAGCGGCTAGGGTTTCTGTGACCAACGTCTCTTCAACTACTTCCTTACGCCTTCGATAGTATCTGTAAATTTTAATAGAGGGATATGTAAGCAAGATGGAGAATATTAAAGGGACGATAAGAAACTCATACCGGCCTTCATGATAATAGAGAGAAAGCGGCGAGCCATAGAATGAAACTATGACAAAGTAATAGATAATCACTAGAAGAATGTAGGAGATATTACCTGATATGAGTTTCTTCATGATTTGAAATTAGCAGCCATATCTATCGGGAACATGATTGTTTCTATATTTAACTAGATTTCAAACACCGTGAAACGGTATATCAAAATTCCGTTCTGCAAATAGAAATTCGCCCTTGATATAGGAAGCAACCTAACGCATATTGTGCCGAATGAATCGGCCAAACTACACTATAAAGCGTGAAAAGCCGGATCATTCTATCTAACTACGTAAGAGAGCAGCAAAAGCCGATTGATTCGGCCTACCACGCCTAATATGTGTCAAAAGCTGCTCCTCGTTTAGCAGGATGCTCTGTTAGTACCCCCACTATTACACGCCACGCAGGTTAAGCCAGAAAGCATCGGACTCCTGCCCCAACCCGCAATTCACAGTCCACCGTTCGCCGGGTAAGGTACTCTTGTTATATCTACATCAGGTGAGTCAACTATATTATTGCTCTTACTCGGCGTCCTGCCGATCATAAGGCTCTATGTTTTGGCAGACCATTGGCAGACCAAACGAGTACGGGCAACCACTTGGCTGCCCGTAAAATATTGATTTTGTTGAAGGCGGCGATCGGAATCGAACCGATGAATAAAGGTTTTGCAGACCTCTGCCTTACCACTTGGCTACGCCGCCGCTTTGGGAGGGGAAAGCGGAAAGGCGAAGGGGAGTGTTCGGAGAGGCCGTCTCCTCAAGCGCCCTTCGCCTTGTCCCTCTGGAATTTTGGAGCGGGAGACGAGATTTGAACTCGCGACTTCGACCTTGGCAAGGTCGCACTCTACCACTGAGTTACTCCCGCTCAGCGAAAAGAGATTTTACCGATTCATCTGCGCTTGTCAAGCGAGGGTCAAGCTGAGCCCGGGACGAAACTCGCTCCGCGACCGAATTTGACAAGGCCGCCCGCCGACGGTTAATTTTTCAGCGTCGCCCGGATACTCCTTAAAGTTAAATTCCGTTTCGTTACCACTCAAAGCGAACTACAGTTGATTCGACACGCGCGCGCAGAGAGAGTTCGCCTCGCGTCCGTCCTTAAGAGAAAGGTCTTTGCCCATGTCTTCGAGAGCTTCTTCATCGTCGTTGCAGAGGCGCGCGGCCGTGTCGCTCGGCGCGCTGTTGCTTTTAACGTCAGCGGCGTTCGCGCAAGAAGGGTATCGCAAGCCGCCGCAGGCGGTGCTCGACGTGTTGAACGCGCCCGTCACGCCGTCCATCTCCATCAGCCCGACGCGCGATCAGATGCTTCTGGCGACGGGCGTGCGCTACCCGCCCATCAGCGATCTGGCCGAACCGATGCTCAGGCTCGCGGGCTATCGCATCAACCCGAACACGAACGGTCGTCATCTCGCGCCCTATTCGGTCGCGCTCTCTTTGAAGCGCATCGCGGACGGCGCGGAGACGAAGGTGGAGTTGCCGCCGGGCGCGCGCGCGGGGTTCCCGCAGTGGAGTCCGGACGGGCGGCGTTTCGCCTTCACGAACACGATCACGAACGGCATCGAGTTGTGGGTCGGCGAGACGGCGACGGGGCGCGCCTCGAAGATCAAAGGCGTGATGCTGAACGCGGCTTACGGCGAGCCGCTTCAGTGGATGCCGGACAGCCGCACGCTCCTAGTGCAAATCGTCCCGGCCACGCGCGCGCGGCTCGTGCCGCCGTCGAACGTGCCGCGCGAGCCGAACATACAGGAGAGCGCCGGCCGCACCGGCCCGGTACGCACCTATCAGGACTTGCTCAGGACGCCTTACGACGAAGAGTTGTTCGACTACTACGCGACGGCGCAACTGGCGCTCGTCGACGCGCAGGGCGGGCGCGTGACGAACATCGGCCAACCGGCCATCTTCGACACGGCCGCGCCCGCGCCCGACGGACAGCACCTCCTCATCGCGCGCATCAGACGCCCTTACTCGTTCCTCCACCCGGCCAACGATTTTCCGAAAGAGGTCGAGGTGTGGGACACGCGGGGCAAGTTGGTGCATAAGCTGGCGAGCACGCCTTTGCAGGATCAAGTGCCGATTGACGGCGTGCCCACGGGGCCGCGCGCGCACGCTTGGCGCGCGACCGAACCGGCCACGCTCCTGTGGGTCGAGGCTTTGGACGAAGGCGACCCGAAGAAGAAGGCCGCGCACAGAGACCGCGTCTTGATGTTGAAAGCGCCGTTCACAGGCGCGCCCACGGAGTTGTGGAAACTCGAAGAACGCTTCGCGGGCTTGCAGTGGTTCGAGCGCGGCGGCTGGGCTTTCGTGAGCGACTACAACCGCGACACGCGCCGCCTGCGCACGCAGCTCGTCAACGTCGATCAGCCGTCAGTTGCGCCGCGCGTCGTCTGGCATCGCAACGTGCAGGATCGTTACAACGATCCGGGCACGCCCATGACGCGCGTGTTGCCGAGCGGTCAACGCGCAATTATGCAAAGCTGCCTCGACACTAATGTGGTCGAAACCTGCGACGAAATATTTCTCACGGGGACAGGGGCATCGCCCGAAGGCGACCGCCCGTTCCTTGATCGCTTCAACCTCAAGACCCAAAAAACGACGCGCCTCTTTCGCAGCGATCCCAAGAGTTACGAAACGGTCGTCGCCCTGATGAGACCGGACGGCTCGCAGTTCATCACGCGGCGAGAGACGCCGATCCAACCGTCGAATCTCTTCATGCGGATGCTCGGCGCGGGCGTCGGCGGGGCGACGGCGGCGGGCGAGGCCGCGTTTGCTTCCGCCGCGCAGCCTTTGACGAACTTCCCAGACCCGACGCCGCAACTGCGCGACATCCGGAAGCAACTCGTCACCTACAAGCGCGCGGACGGCGTGCAGCTTTCCTTCACGCTCTACCTGCCGCCCGGCTACAAGGAAGGCACGCGCCTGCCCACGGTCGTCTGGGCGTATCCTTTGGAGTTCAATGACGCGGCCACGGCCGGACAGGTCTCCGGCTCGACCCAGCGCTTCACGACCATCGGCGGCCCTTCGCACCTCTTCTTCCTCTTGAACGGCTACGCCGTCCTCGATAACGCGACGATGCCTGTCGTCGGCGACCCCGAAACGGTCAACAACACTTACGTCGAGCAGATCGTCTCAAGCGCGAAGGCGGCTATCGACAAGGCCGTGGAGATGGGCGTGACCGACCCGGAGCGCGTCGGCGTCGGCGGCCACTCTTACGGCGCGTTTATGACGGCGAACCTGCTCGCGCACAGCGACCTGTTCCGCGCGGGCATCGCGCGCAGCGGTGCTTACAATCGCACGCTCACGCCCTTCGGCTTCCAGAGCGAGCGGCGCATCTTGTGGGAAGCGCCGGAGATGTACATCAAAGTCTCGCCGTTTATGAACGCGCACAAGATCAAAGAGCCGATACTTTTGATCCACGGCGAGGCCGACAACAACACGGGCACGTTCCCGATTCAGTCGGAACGCATGTATCAGGCGATTCGCGGCACGGGCGGCACGGTGCGCCTCGTCATGCTCCCGCTCGAATCGCACGGCTACGCGGCGCGCGAGACGACCGAGCACGTCCTCTACGAAATGCTCAACTGGTTCGACCGCCACGTCAAGAACGCGCCGCCGCGCACGCAGGAACAGAAAGCCTCGACCGCCGCGAAGTAAGCGACGCGTGCGGCGGCAATCAGAGCGACTAACAAAACCGGAAACCACGAATCCACACGAAGCAACACGAAGAAGAAGTTAGTGTTGTTTAGTGTCGTTTCGTGGTTTCTTGTTTTGTTGTCTTGCCTAACGTTGGCGTCGGACGTGGTAGGTGGGGAACGTGCCGTATTTTTTGGCGAGGGGCGTCTGTCCGACGTAGTCGCAGGTGAAATCGGAGATGCGGCGCGCGGCCGCGAGCGCGGCGAAGGCTTGGCTGGCGTAGACCTGTCCGGGCGGCGTGATGGGTTCGAGACGCGCGGCGCGGCTGACGTGCGTGCCGATGAAGTTGTCTTTCTGCGTGACCGGGTCGGTGCAGGCGTAGACCGGCCCGGCGTGGAGCGCGATGCGCAGGTTCAAATCAGCGGGCAAGCCGAGCCGAGTCCAGTCGGTCGCGTTCAAAAGGTCGCTCAGGTCGAGGGCGAAACGCCCGGCGGCCTGCACGTCGGGGAAGACCAGATAGAGACCGTCGCCCCAAGTATTCTTCAAGAGCGGCGCGGGGCGAAAGCGCGCAACGAGCGAGCCAATCGCGCCGAGAAAATGTTGGACGAAGACGGGAATCTGCGCTTCCGTCAGTTTGCTGAAGTTGACCGCGTCGGCGAACAGCAGCGCGACCATGTGCGCCTTGAAGTCAGAGTCAGCGAACGCCGCGGGCGTTGTCACGCTCTCCCCGCGCGCCTCCGCGCGCGCGCGCTCCGGAGGGAGCAGGTCGCTCACGTCGATGATCTCGACGCGCTCCGCTGTCTCTTCGTCGCCCGGCGCGCTCGCGGCGAGCTGTGCCCCGCTCGCGGCGCGCGTGTCGAGGAGAGAGAGACGGACGAGTTGCGTGTCGAGTTGCTTGGCGCGGATGAGTGCGAGACCGTCGAGCAAGAGGCGTGAGTATTCGCCCGACATGCCGCCGAGAGTCATGTCCTGCTCGGAGGCGGCGACGACCGTGGTGACGCGCGCGAGGACGGATTCGTAGCGCGCGGTTCGCGTGTCCGTCTGAACGCCGTCGTCCTCCTCCTTCGCGCGTTCGGCCTTGAGCAGTTCGCTCAACTGGCAGGGCAGGACGGCGTGCGTCTCGCCGCCCGCTTCGAGCAAGGCTTCGAGAAAGGACGCGTCGCCGGGCGTGGGCACGACCGTGTAGCCGACGCCCGCGCCGAGCGCGTCGAGACGCGCGCGCAAGACTTGCCGCAGAGAGTCTTCCGTGCCGGCGGGCACTTGCAGAGTGCCCGCGCCGCCCGTGTAGACGACGACTTTGGGCACGGGCAGGTGTCGTTCGATGAAGCTCATGTCGCCGCCGAGATATTCGATGATGAGGCGCGCGTTGCGGCGCGTCGAGGTGAACTCGCCGAGTTGGCTGGGGGCGTTTCGGACGGCTTCGTCGTAACGGCGCGCGGCTTCCGTCCAGTCTTCCGAAACGAGCGCGGCCTCGCCGAGCGTCGCCAAAATCCAGTACACGTCGTCGCCACGCTCTTCGGCGCGCTGCAACTCACGCAGACAGAGCGCGCGCACTTCCGAGGCCAACTCGCGCGCGTCGTCGCGTCGCCCCGACAGCAGGGCGACGGTGGCGGCGTTGATGCCCGTCCAATAACCGCCGCTCAAGCGATAAGCCTCTTCGTAAAACTTGTATGACTGTTGCAACTGCCGCTCGCGCTCCGCTGCTTCGTCCGCTTGCTGCCAGAGGTCTTTGTAGGTGCGCGCGAGCATGCCTACGGTCTCTTCGTCGCGTTGCCCTTCACGGTAGAGCGCGAGCAGGAGTTGGTTGGCTCTTTCGGTCGCGCCGAGGCGCGTCAGGGCGTGCGCTTGCAGTTGGCGCAGGCGCAGGTCGTCGGGGTGGAATTTCAAACCCTCGGTGAACACGTCGTAAGCGAGAAGCATCTCGCCGAGCTTCAACAGGCGACTGCCGAGGCGTTGATAGACTTCCGTGCTCCGCGCCCAACGCGACGCTTCGCGGCCGCGCCAGATGGCGAGCAACGCCGAGAGCGAAAGCGCGGCCGGTTGTTTGAGCGTCGCCAAGATCGTCTGGACATCGCTTGCGGCGGCGGCGGCTGAGAGGGCGACGGCCGCGTCGTTCGCGTGTGCGCCGCGCGCGGGCGGTTCGATGCGATAGCCGAGCGAGATGATGGTCTTGAGAGTTTCGAGGGCGGTGTTGCGGTCGTATTGTTTCTCGACTTCGGACAACTCTTCGTAGGAGACGAGGCCGGGATGTTCGCGCCGTTCGTCGTCGCGATGCGCGCCGTAGTGCCAGCGTTCGGAGAGACGCTGGCGCGCCCAGATTTCGTGCGTGTTCTTGGCGAGCAGTTCGGTCAGTTCGAGCACGTCTTCCGGCAGCGTGACGCCCGACGTGTCGATGGGGCGCGGTTTGTATTCCACAAACTTCTCCTCGGTTAAGTCTCAAGTCCCAAGTCCCGAAGTCCCAAGTCTCAAGTCGGGAGAGGCTTTCAGACTTGAGATTTGGGACTTCGGGACTTCGGGACTTTATTGCGGTTTGACGGCCGTGAGTCCGTAGAGCGTTTCGGCCGGGATGAAAGTCCACTCGGCCGTGGCGCGTTTGATCGCTTCGTCTCCCAGATCGACGACCATGTAGCCGAGCGCGCGGCGCACGCGGACGCGTTCCTCGGCGGGCACGTTGTTTTGTTCAGCCCAGCGCAGCCAACGCTCGGCGCAGTCAATCGTCCACGGATGCCAGAGAAATCCGACGCCCTCTTTGCCCGTGTACTCGCGCCCGTCGTGGTCGATGCAGGTGGCGGAAAACTCCGCGCGCCCGACGGGAAAGCTGAAGTCGCGCTCCGTGGTGCGCGCCAGGTGGCGCGGGATGTTCGAGATGATGGCGGGCGGAACGTGAAAGCCCGTCTCTTCCTGCGCGCGCAACAGCAGAGAGTAGATTTGCAGCGTCAGCCCGTCGAAAGTCTCATACGCGCCTTCGCCCGTGCCGTGCCAGCCGGGCGGCACAGTCGTCGCGTCGTAGTTGTCGGCCAACCACTGGGCGGTGCGTTCCAACAACTCGTCGCGGCGCGACGCGCTGCCTTCCCACGGGAGTCCCGCGCGGCGCACTTCGAGCAAGGTCAAGAGCGCGAGCGTCGAGGTGTAAGGGTTGGCGAGGTCGGGTTCTTTCTGGCGCGGAAACATATTCCAGCCGCCGTTGTCGAGCGGGCGATAGAGTTTCAAGACCTCTTGCGTGTAAGCCAGATGCGAGAGCAGGCGCGCGCGTTCCGCTTCATTGAACAGACCGGGGCGCGCGAGCGCGGCCGAGAGCGCGGCGGCCGTCCAGAGCGCGGGTTCGGCGAGCGTGTCGATGTCGCCCTGATGCGAGTTCCAACCATACTTCACACCATTGCGTTCGATGGCGACGCCCGGTGCGAAGGGCATCTCCAGATAAGGCAGCAGCCCGCGCAACTCTTCGTCCGTCGCTTCGGGGATGCGATACATGGCGAAGAGCGATTGCGAATGACTCCACGTTTCGACGTTCAACTTCGCGCCCTGTTTGAGCGTCGCCTTGATCCAGCGCAGGTCGCCTTCCGTGATGCGCCCGGCGGAGAGCGCGTCGAATAATTCGCGCCGCCGCGCCGCCGCCGCGCGTCGTATCTCCGGCAACTCGCGCGCGGGGCGCAGGATGGACGAGTCGTGTCGGTCGAAGAAGTCGCGCACGCGCTCGCCGCCGGGCACGGCGAAGCCCTTGTCGGCCATCGCCACGTAGACGACTGCGAGCAGGACGAGCGAGGCGAAGACTGCGCCCGCGCGCTTCAAGCGTTGCTGGCGCACGCGGCGCTGCTCGCGCTGCTTGAGTTCGTCGAAGCCGACGCCGAGCACGCCCGCGAGCAATTTGAGTTTGGAGTTCTCGCGCCCGTCCTTGCCTTTGCGCGCGTCGGCGGCGATGGGTTCGGTGCGGATGTCCGTCAGTTGGCCGTCCGCGCCCACGCGAAAGCGAAGCGCGGGCGGGAAGCATTCGAGCATGCCGAGTTCGGGACGGTCGGAGGCGTTCGGCTCGCCCTCGACGATCAGGCACAGGACGCGATCCTGCCTGCCCATCGACTTGAACAGTTTGATCTCTTCGTTGACCCAATGCGAGGCGGCCGAGCGCGGCGAGCAGACGACGATCAAGTTGCGCGACAGACGCAGGGCGTCCGTCAAGTTGCTGCCGAGGTCGAACGCGCCGGGCAACTCCTCGCGGTCGCGAAAGACCGGGAAGATGCGGCGCGGAACCGACCCGAAAGCGTTCCGGCGTCCGACGAGACGACGCGGCACGCGATAGGTTTCCAACTCCTTGTGCAGCCATTGCGCCCATTGCTCGTCGCTGTGGCTGTAGCTGATGAAAGCCCAATACTTGTATTCGGAGTTGTCTACGGCGACGGGCGTGGCGTGCTCTCTGGACGCAGGCGGCGCTTCGTCGCCCGCTGGTTCGACACTGGGGGGCATCAATTTCTCCGCTGAGATTTTTATTGACCGACAAGCCGCGCGCCGGACGGACTTTCGTGCGACGCGCGCCCGACATTCTAAAACAGAGCGCGGCGAATTGTGACAGGGAAGCGAAAGAAATTGATCCGTCGATCCATTGATTCAATCAAGAGACCAAGAGCGGAACCACGAACACACACGCGCACAACACGAAACAGAAGGAACATTCTTCTTCGTGTTGTGCGCGTGTGTGTTCGTGGTTTCAGGTTTTTCCCGGTCGCTCTAAAAATCGAATCAATCGCTCCAACGCCGCTTGCGGAATTTGGCGTCCGTCCAGAAGTTGCGTAAGAGTTCGATGCGCGGGTTGGGAAAGGGGTCGTCCGCCGTGGCGTGCGGCAGGACGACGCTGACCACGTCGTAGCGATGGGGCGCATCCGCGAGTCCGAAGGTGCGCCGGTAGACGCGTGCGGCGCGCGTGATTTGCCGTTGCTTGCGCAGGTCGACGTTCTGTTCGGGCGCGGCGTACCAATCGGAGCGGCGCGTCTTGACTTCGACGAAGCAGAGCACCTCCGACTCGTAAGCGACGAGATCGATCTCCGCGTTGACGATTGCGCCGCGCAAGTTTCTGCCGACCGGCAGGGCGAAATTCGCGGCGACGAGCGCGTAGCCCGCGCGTTCCAGAAACGCCGCGGCCAGACGTTCGCCCCGCTGTCCGAGCGCAAGGTGCGGCGCGAGTTCGGGGGGCACGGCGCTTGCATCGTCGCGGTCTTGCGCGAATAAGCGTGAAAGTCGTGCGTGCAATTTCAACGTGAGACATCCTTTGAGAGAAGCGCGCGCGTGTGAGGTCGCGGCGGACGGCGCGCGGGCGCGGGGCGCGACTTTGACGCGGCGCGGAAGTATAGCGCATCATCTATGGCTATGAGTACAAATCGAGGCAGCGGGAGCGACGCGCAAGGGGCGCGCGGTTCGGCGGGGGCGCAAGCAGCGTTCCTGCCGCTCGTCACCATCGTCGGGCGGCCGAACGTGGGCAAGTCAACTCTCTTCAACCGACTCGTCGGCGAGCGGCGTTCCATCGTCGGCGACGAGCCGGGCATCACGCGCGACCGCATCTACGGAGAGGCCGAGTGGGCGGGTCGTCGCTTCAAGGTCGTGGACACGGGCGGCATCGTGCCCGACGACGAAGCGGTCATCCCGGCGAACATTTTGAAACAGGCCGAGACGGCGATTGGGGACGCCGTTGCGCTCGTCTGGGTGGTTGACGCGCGCGCGGGGCTGACGCCGCTTGACGAGGAACTGGCGCGCCTCTTGCGCTCGACCGGCAAGCCCGTGCTCGTCGCGGCCAACAAGACGGACGCCGTGCGCTTCGAGGCACACGCGGGCGAGTTTTATCGTTTCGGTTTCGAGGGCGTCTACCCGCTCGCCGCCGAACAGGGCGACGGCGTGGGTGATCTCTTGGACGCGCTCGTCGAGCGTTTCGACGCGAGCGCCCTGATAGTTGAAGACGCGGACAAGGACGCGCCGCGCGAGATACGCCTCGCCATCATCGGGCGGCCGAACGTCGGCAAGTCTTCGCTGCTCAATCGACTGCTCGGCGAGGAGCGCGTCATCGTCTCGCCGCTCGCGGGCACGACGCGCGACGCGGTCGATACCGTCCTCGACTGGCCGCTCGAAGACACCGACGGCGAAGCGGGAACGGCGCGCGTCGAAGCGTCAGGCGCACACACAAACGAAGACGCGGAAGTTGAAAATCCAAGTCTCGAAGCTGAACTTTCAAACTCGACATCCGAACTCTCAACTTCAGAAGCGGAGCAGTCCGCAGCGGATTCAACTCGTGCGGCGTCGCGGCGGGTGCAGCGGTTTCGTCTGATCGACACGGCCGGGATCAGGCGCAAGGGCAAGACGGGTGAGATGGCCGAGAAGTTGTCGGTCGTGATGGCGCGACGCAGTCTGGAACGCGCGGACGTGGCGGTCGTCGTCGTCGATGCTCTCGAAGGCGTGACGGCGCTCGACGCGCACATCGCGGGCTACGCGCTCGAAGCGGGCTGTTCGATCATCATCGCCGTCAACAAGTGGGACGCGCTCTTGAACAAAGAGACGGGCACGCCCTTCGAGTTCGAGCGCAATTTGCGCGACAAGATGAAATTTTTGGACTGGGCTCCGGTCGTCACCATCTCCGCGCTGACCGGCCAACGCGTCGAACGACTGCTCCCGCTCGCCATCCACGCCAACCGCGCGCGCAACACGCGCATCTCCACCTCGCAACTCAACGACTTCTTCGAGCGCGCCATCGACGCCCCGCGCGCCCCTTCGGCCATCTCGCCGGTCAAAGGCGGCCGCTCGCGCCTGCGCGTGCAATACGTCACGCAGGTCGGCGTGCGCCCCCCCACCTTCATCGTCTTCACCTCCGGCGGCGCGGCCGGCAAAAACTCCGGCCTCCACTTCTCCTACGAACGCTACCTCCAAAACCGACTCCGCGAAGAGTTCGACTTCTTCGCCACGCCCCTGCGTATCGTCGAACGCCACAAACGCGAAAAAGGCGGCGGCCGCAAAGGCGGTCGCGGAAAATAAAGGTATGAGTACCAGTGCGCTTAACTGGCAAGTGATCGCGCGCGAGGGCGAGGCGCGGGCGGGGTTGTTGCAGACGCGGCGGGCGCTCGTCGAGACGCCCGTGTTCATGCCGGTGGGGACGGCGGGGACGGTGAAGGGGATGCGTTTCGAGGCGCTTGAATCCCCGGAACTCGACGCGCGGATCATTTTGGGGAATACGTATCACTTGTGGCTCAGGCCGGGCGCAGAGGTGGTGCGCGCGTGCGGCGGGTTGCACGGTTTCACGGGTTGGGAGCGTGCGTTGTTGACGGATTCGGGCGGCTTTCAGGTGTGGAGTCTGGGCGAGTTGCGGCGTCTGACGGAAGAGGGCGTGGAGTTTCGTTCGCACGTCGATGGGAGCGCGCGATTTTTGTCGCCGGAAGTTTCGATGGAGGTGCAGGCGGCGCTCGGCTCGGAAGTCGTGATGGTGTTCGACGAGTGCGCGCCGGGCGAGGCGTCGCACGAGGAGGCGCGCGCGTCGATGGAGTTGACCGCGCGTTGGGCTGCGCGTTCGCGCCTGCGCTTCGACGAGTTGCAGCGCGCGTCGCAGGACGCGGGGCGGACAGTAGAGCATCACCCTTCGGTCAGCGGCGCGCAGGCTCTGTTCGGCATCGTGCAGGGCGCGTCGCACGCCGACTTGCGGCGCGAGAGTTTGGAGCGCACGGTCGAGATCGGCTTTGACGGTTACGCCATCGGCGGCTTGAGCGTGGGCGAAGAGAAGTCCGTGATGTACGACACCATCGAGATGCTCGCGCCGCTGATGCCCGCCGACCGGCCGCGTTATCTGATGGGCGTCGGGACGCCGGAAGACTTGCTCGCGGCCGTCGGGCGTGGCGTGGATATGTTCGACTGCGTGCTGCCGACACGCAACGCGCGCACGGGGCAGGCCTTCACCGCGCGCGGCAAACTCAACATCAAAAACGCGCGCTGGGCGACCGACACGCGCCCGCTCGACGAGGCTTGCCTGTGCTCCGTCTGCCGCCGCCATTCGCGCGCCTACTTGCGCCACCTCTACGCGACGGGCGAGATGCTGGCCGGTATCTTGCTGACGCATCACAATCTCGCGTTCTTCCTTGACACGATGCGACGCGTCAGGCAAGCTATCCGGTCTGGTGATTTCACGCGATTTCGGCGGGAGTTCCTAGAGCGTTACGGCTCCGGTGTCGAGTGAGTTTTTAAGCGTCCGCGCCCCGCTCGCGCGGCGGCGCGCCTCCGGGCGATTTTGGACGACACCGCGGCTCACGTTCCGGCGCTCGCGCTCGATTCTCGTCTCACGCGGCGCGAAGTCCGCCTTGCACAAATTTATTAACTGCTCAAACTGAAACCGGAAACCATGACTTTTGCCTTCATCCTGCAATCGGCGTTAGGGCCGTTGTTCCAACTGCTGCCGTTCCTGCTGATCTTCGGGGTCTTCTATTTCCTGATCATCATGCCGCAGCGCAAGCGGCAACAACAGCTACAGGCCACCATCTCCGCCCTCAAAGCCGGAGATAAGATCATCACGACGGGCGGCATTATCGGCAAGATCGCGGAGGTGCGCGAAGGCTCGCTCCTCATCCGCACGGCCGACAAGTCGATTCTGGAAATTTCGCGCGCCGCCGTCGCAGGGATGCACGGCGAAGAAGAGAAGAGGGCTTAAAGAGTTCATTTCGGCGCTGTCGCGTGACGGGCAAGAGCACACGCGGCGCGTCCCTTTATTTGTTATGAAGAAGAATATCCTGCAACGCGTCATCATCATCGCCATCGTCACCATCGCGTGCCTTTACATCGTGCTCGGCCCGCGCCGCCGCGACGAGGCGGGCAAACTGCAATGGCCGAAGGCGAACGATTTCACCTACGCCGGAATCAAGCGCACGCTCTCTGAAAACATCCGGCTCGGTCTGGACTTGAAGGGCGGCTCGCACCTCGTCATGCAGGTGCAGACCGATCAATATCTCAAGAAGTTGACGGAAAACCTCGCGCCCGCCGTGGAGACGGCGGCGAAGTCGGCCGGTTACAACGTCCAGAGCGTGTCCGTCAACACCGCGCCCAACAATTATCAGATCGTGTTGACGGCGGCCGACGCCTCGAAGGTCAACGAGATACGCGACGAGTTGCCGAAGAAAGTCGACTTGTCATACTGGACTCCTTCCGTCTCCGGCAACACCGTGACGTGGACTTTGCCGCAGAGCGCGCAACGCACCTTGAGCGATCAAGCGGTCGATCAGGCGTTCCGCATCGTCGATAGCCGCATCAACGCCGTCGGCGTGGCCGAGCCGACCTTGCAGCGACACGGCGGGCAAGGCTCGACCCAGATTCTCTTGCAGATGCCGGGCATCCAAGACCCGGAGCGCATCAAGAAGTTGATTCAGGGCGAGTCGCGTCTGGAGCTGATGAAAGTCGTCAGCCCGCCCAATCCTTCGCCCTTGCAGACCTACCCGACCGAAGAGGCGGCGCGGGCTTCGCTCGGCGGTCAAGTGCCGCCGAACCGGCGCGTGCTGCCCTACAACGAGCGCGACGAACCGACCGCCGCCGGCGAGACGCAGACCGACGCCAATAAGCCGAAGCAGTGGGTGGTGGTCGAATCGCCCGCGGTGATTGACGGCAGCGAACTGCGCACCGCCGACGCGGCGCAAGGCGGAGGCGGCGTGGGCAATGCGAATTACGAAATCGACTTCACGCTCAAGCCCACGGGCGCGGATAAGTTCGGCACGTGGACGGCCGCCAACGTCGGCGCTTACATGGCCGTCGTCTTGAACGACGAGGTCAAGTCCGCGCCGTTCATCAAATCGCAGATCACGGACAGAGGCCAGATCACGGGCAGCTTCACCGAGCAGTCGGCCAAAGACTTGGCCTTGACCCTGCGCTCCGGCGCGCTCCCCGCGCCGCTCGTCTATCTGGAAGAGCGCACCGTCGGCCCCAGCCTCGGCGCGGACTCGATTCGCGCGGGCGTCACGGCCGCGCTCGGCGGACTCCTGCTCGTCATCCTCTTCATGGTCTTTTACTATCGCGGCGCGGGTGTCAACGCCGTCGTCGCGCTCTTGCTGAACATGATCATCACGGTCGCCTCGCTCGTCATCTTCGACGCGACGCTGACGTTGCCCGGCATCGCCGGTCTGATCTTAACCATCGGCATGACGGTGGATACCAACGTGCTCATCTTCGAACGCATCCGCGAAGAGTTGGAGACGGGCAAGACGGTCGCGTCGGCCGTCGAGCAAGGCTTCTCGCGCGCCTTCGTCACGGTCATCGACACGCACGTCACGACCATCGTGTCGTCGCTCTTTTTGTTCGTCTTCGGCACGGGGCCGATTCGCGGCTTCGCCGTCACACTTATTCTCGGCCTCGTCGCCAATCTGTTCTCGGCCGTTTACGTCTCGCGCACGATCTTCATCTGGCTCTTGAACCGCAAGGGAAGACGCGCCGAAACGCTCAGTATCTAAAAGCCGTGAATGGTAAATGGTGAATGGTGAATAGAGAAAACCATTTACCATTTACCATTTACCATTTACTAAAAAACCATGATTCGACTTCTTCATAACGTAAACATCGATTGGCTGGCGCAGCGTCGCTACTGGCTGCTTTTTTCGTCCGTGCTGATGCTGGCGGGCTTGGGTTCGGCCGTCACGCGCCAACTCGTGCCGGGCGGGACGGATGCTTTCAATCTCGGCGTCGACTTCAAGGCCGGGACGGTGATGACCGTGCGCTTCGACCAGCGACCTTCGGACGACGCGATCCGCAACGCTTTGCAAGAGAAGGGCGTGCAAGGCGCGCTCGTGCAGTCAACCGAGACGCCGAACGAAGTGTTGATCAAAGTGCCGCAGCAGGGCAGCGGCGAACAGGCGCAGGAACAGGCGCAGGTTGACGCCGGGCAGGCGCGCGCCAACGAAGCGCTGGCCACGTTCGGAGTCAAGAAGCCGGAGAAGACCGACGCCGTCAGCCCGGCCGCCGGGCGCGCCCTGCGCAATCAGGCCATCGCCGTCACGCTGCTCGCGCTCGTCGGCGTCCTGCTTTACATCGGCTCGCGCTTCGAGTGGACTTACGGCGCGGCGGCCGTCATCACGGTCTTCCACGACGTGCTCGTCACGCTCGGCATCTTCTCGATCATGCAGTGGGAGATCGACCTGACCGTTATCGCCGCGCTTCTGACGCTCGTTGGCTTCTCGGTCAACGACACCATCGTTACCTTCGACCGCATCCGCGAAAACTTGCGCCTCCACCGCCGCACCACGCTCTACGACCTGACGAACGAAGCCATCAACCAGACGCTCTCGCGCACGGTCATCACGGCCGGCCTCGTCTTCTTCTCCGTGCTCGCCATGGTCATCTTCGGCGGCGACGTGTTGCGCGGCTTTTCGCTCGCGCTCTTTATCGGCATCATCGTCGGCACTTACTCGACCATCGCCATCGCCACGCCCATCATGGTCTGGTTCCAACAGCGTCTCGAACCGGCCAAGCGCACCGCCACTACCGCAACCGCAGGCGGCACTGTCGCCGCGCAGGCAGGCGGTCGCAACGCCGCGCGCAAGTCGCCCGCGCGCAGTTCGCAACGCACGGCGCGCTCTTAACGCATGCGCGCGAGGTCTCGCCCGTCCGAGTTTAAGTGCAGCTTAAGTTAAAGATTTTGCGCTTGACTTGGGCGGGCGTCGCGACATAGACTGAGCGCGTTGCTGGCCCATTATTAATAGCTTAAACAAGAACGCTCCCGTCTGCGCGCATTCGTGTCCTTGAAGACGGCGAAGCGTGATTGTAGGTGTTTGCCGAAAGTGGTCGGCAGGCCGATCCGTTTCCCCGCGCGGCGTGTGTGAAATCAGACGGTGCGCAGAACAGACGCGCCCGCCCGCCGCTTATTACCCCCGCTATAATTTTAAGTTTCAACTCAATCTATTGTTGCGTTTCGTTTGCGACGCAGGACGTTTGGGAACATAACGCTTCTCAAAGGCATCTAACGAATTGATATTTCGCGCCCCTGATCCATTGGCACCGGAAGTGGGAGGAAAAAGAGATGTTCGATAGTCTGGTAGAGTCTGGTTCGCACAAGGACGATCTTGCGCGGAAAGGCTCATTTTTTCTTGGGACGTTTGCCATCTACGCGGTCATCCTGTTGGCACTCGGCGTCCTCAGTATCTATCTCTACAACGAGAGTCTGCCGAGCGACAATCTTGAGTTGATGACGATGGTGGCTCCTGTCCCCGTCCAGAATCAACCGGAACAGCAGCCGGAGAAGCAGCCTGAGGCGAAGCCCGCCGAAGCCACGCCCGAACGGCAAGTGGCGACGCGCACGGAATTCGTCGCCAGCGCCCTTGACCCGACCAAAGTGCCGGAGAAAGTCTCGGCCGTGGCGAGCAAAGTTCCGCCCGTTCCGCCGGGCGGAGCGGTCTTGAGCAGCCGCAACAGCGATCCGGTCGGCGGCCCCTCCGGCCCCATCGGCCCGGTCGGCCCCGGTGCTGGCGGTGCGGGTGGTGGTGGGGGAGGCGCGCCCGTCGTGGTGAGCAACGACGACGAACCGCCGCCGCCGCCGAAACCGACGCCGACGCCTGTGCCGAAACCGCGCGCGCCGATTTCGGGCGGCGTCTTGAACGGCAAAGCGATCAGCAAGCCGCAACCGGCCTATCCGCCGATTGCCAAGGCCGCACGCGCCTCCGGGACGGTCACGGTGCAGGTTACTGTGGACGAGACGGGCAAGGTGATTTCGGCGCGCGCTGCGGGCGGCCATCCGCTCTTGCAGCAGGCGGCGGTGCAGGCCGCTTATCAAGCGCGCTTCTCGCCCACGCTTCTGTCGGGACAGCCCGTGAAGGTGCAGGGCGTCATTACTTACAACTTTGTGTTGAACTAAATTGAGTGCGACATGCGGTCGGGATTTCGGGCGCGTTACAGCGGCATTTGTGTAAACGCTGCTTTCTCTTTCCGGCGCTCCAGACGTTCGCGCTCTCGCTATAGTGCATCCGAAAATTTGTGGAGGGTTCTACCGTGACAATTTCAATGAGTTTGCTTGCCACCAAGTTTCTAGGCTTTTTCGCTTTCCTGTTTCAGGAAGCGGCGGGTGGAGGCAGCGAGGCCGCCAACGCGACGGCCAACGCTTTCACCATGACGGAGATGATCAAGAATCTGGGGCCGGTCGCCATCGGGGTCATCGTCATCCTGCTCATCATGTCCATGTATTCCATCGCGGTGATGGTCGAGCGCTTCCTGACCTATCGTGCGGCCAAGGCGCAGTCGCGCGAGTTTGCGCCGCGCGTGGCGCAGGCTTTGAAGAACGACCGCATCGAAGAGGCGATCAACATCAGCGACAAGCACAAGAAGTCGCACCTGGCCATGGTGGTCAACGCCGGATTGCAAGAGTTCCGCGCGCACGAACAGTCGGCCGAGATTTCCGGCGAGGAAGTTGATGCCTCGAAGCGCGCGCTGCAACGCGCCATCGCCATCAAGAGCGCCGAATTTCGTCGCGGTTTGTCGGGACTCGCGACCATCGGTTCGACCGCTCCGTTCGTCGGACTGTTCGGCACGGTGTTCGGCATCATCTCCGCCTTCACGGGTATGAAGAACGCGGAATCGGCCGGTATCGGCGCGGTCGCCGGTGGTATCGCCGAAGCCTTGCTGACGACGGCGCTCGGTCTCGCCGTGGCCGTGCCCGCCGTGTGGGTGTTCAACTACTTCACGGGCAAGGTTGACGGCTTCGTGATCGAGATGGACAACTCGGCTTCGGAACTGATTGACTATTTCTTGAAGCAACGCACGCGCCGCCTGAATGCGTAAGTGACTTTGAACCGGCGGGTTCGCTAGAAGAGACTGTTAGCGCGCTCTCCCACTCCGCGCGCGGAGCGGGAGAGCGCCGGCGGCCGGTCTTAATGTGGCCGTTCGGTAGTTGAGGAGAGTGAATTATGGGAATGAGTGGCGGAACCGATAAGTACAATTCCGAGATCAACGTGACGCCGATGGTGGACATCATGCTGGTGCTGTTAATCATCTTCATGGTCGTCACACCGCTCTTGCAGTCAGGCGTCTCGGTCGCCTTGCCGAAAGACATGAACAACCCGGAGGTGGATAAAGCGATCATTAAAGAATCTTCGGTCGTGATCTCCATCACCGCCGACAATATGTACTACATCGGTAAAGATAAGGTGGAGACCATCGACCTCGGCGGCAAGATCACGAAGGCGATGGAGAGCAAGAAACCCGAGGAACGCATCGTTTACATCAAATCGGATGTCAGCGCCAACTACGGCAGCGTCGTCGAAGTGATCAATACGGTGCGGCAAGCCGGTATTGACCAGATCGGTCTGGTCGCAGATAAGAAGAAGGGCGGCGGCAGCGCGCCTGCGGCTCCTGCGGCCGCTTCGTAACGGAGGCCGCCGAGCGCGTCGTCAGTTGAGTTCGGCCGAAGCGCCGGAAATGTCCTGCCGGGCGGCAGCGACTTCTTGCAAGGGAGGATTTTAGATTATGGCAATGGGTGGAGGAGGCGGCGGTTCGAGAGCTGTCCCTTACATTAACGTGACCCCTCTGATTGACGTGTTACTGGTGCTGTTGATCATCTTCATGGTGATCACGCCGCTCAAGCCCACGCGCTTCAAAGCGCTCGTGCCGAGCGAGCCGCCGCCTTCGGACACGCCGATCAAACCGAACCCGCTCACGCTTGTCGTCTCAATCGAGAGCGACCTGTCGCTCAAATTGAACTTGGACAGCGCCGGGGCGACCAACGACACCGCGCCGCTCAGCACCAAGCTGACGCAAATCTTTAGAGAGCGCCGCGCCAACCATGCTTACGAGCCGGGCAAGGAAACGCGTATGGATTTGCCGGAAGAGGAACGCATCGCCAAGGCCGTCTTCGTCAAGGCCCCGCGCTCGCTCAAATACATCGAGGTGGTCAAAGTCATCGACGCCATCAAAGGCGCGGGCGGAAACCCCATCGGATTGCAGATCGACGATCTGGCGCAGTGAACTCCGTATCATCAGTTGAATGGCAAGCGACGAACGAGAGGCCGTGTCGCCGCTTGCCGTTCGCACTACCTAGTCATCATTTATCGTATCGAAATTCCCTTCGGGAGTCGTTAAACAGATGAAACTCTCTCAGTCGAGAATCACCCTCATAATGTTGGTCTTGTTGACGGCCGCCGGTTCCGCCGGTTGCGGCATGGTCAATAGCATTCGCGCCAAGAACCAGTTGAACGAAGGGGCACGCGCCTACAAGGCCGGAAAGTTCGCCGAGGCGCAGCAGCATTTTGAAGAGTCGCTGCGGCTCAACCCCGACCAGCGCAATGCCAAGTTCTTCATCGCCCGCTCGATCCACGCGCAGTATCGTCCCGGCGTAGAAGCGCCGCAGAACGTCGAGAAGGCGCGGCAGGCGATCAAGGCTTACGAGGAAGTGTTGAAGGGCGATCAGGGCAACGACGAAGCCTACAACGCCGTCATCTATCTCTTCGCCCAACTCAAGGACGAGCAGCAGGCGCGGCAATGGTTAATGGCGCGCGCCGAGATGGGTTCGATTCCTGAAGTCAAACGCTCTCAAGCCTACACTCTGATGGCGAGCAAGGAGTGGAACTGTTCCTACACCATCACGGAGCAGAAGGACAACAAGCAGACCGTGATGAAGGAGGGCAAGGCGATCATCCAGTACAAGAAGCCGAAAGATGATGCCGACTTCCAGAAGGCGATGAAGTGCGTCAACGACGGCATGGCGCTCGCCGAAAAGGCCATCAGCCTCGACCCGAACAGCGAGCAGGCTTGGTCGTACAAGACGAACATCCTGTTGGAACTCGTCAAGCTGGCCGAGATGGAAGGCAACAACGACAAGAAGGCCGAATACCAGCAGCAGGCCAACGCCGCGCAGCAGAAGACTTCGCAACTGAGCGAAGAGAACAAGCGCAAGAAAGAGGAAGAAGAGAAGGCCAAGGCGTCCAAGTCGCCCGCCGCCGGCTGATGCGCGCACACCGGCAGGTCTGCAAACCGAGGCAACCGACGACCGGCCACACGCCTCTTAAACTTTAACGCTAGGACATCAGGTGATGCTCGACTTTACGGTCGGGCATCACCTATTCTTATCAGCAGCGGTTGGCTATTAGCGATTAGCTGTTAGCTTTTTGTCTGGTAGCGGGCGGCCTGAATTTCACTTTTTAAGCGGTTGGCTGCGAAACGTTTTTGCTGACGGCTAACAGCTAATCGCTAACAGCTTCTGCCCATGATTCGCATCGAGGAAATCGTCGAAAAGGTCGGGCGCAATCATCCGCAGGCCGATCTGGATATGCTGCGTCGCGCCTACTTCTTTTCGGCGCGCGAGCATAAAGGGCAGACGCGCGCCTCGGGTGAACCATACCTCGTCCACCCGCTCGAAGTCGCCAACATTCTGGCCGACATGCGGCTCGACGAAGTCTCCGTCGCCACTGGACTCTTGCATGATGTGGTGGAAGACACGCTCGTCGAACCGGCGACGATCCGCGAGTATTTCGGCGAAGAGGTGGCGCATCTGGTCGAAGGGTTGACGAAGATCGCGCAGATCAGCAACCAGTCGAAAGAGGTGCAGCAGGCCGAAAACGTGCGCAAGATGCTCCTCGCGATGATCGACGACGTGCGCGTCGTTCTGGTCAAACTCGCCGACCGCCTCCACAACATGCGCACGCTTCATTTCCTCAAACCGGAAAAGCGGCAGCGCATCGCGCAGGAAACTCTCGACATCTTCGCGCCCATCGCACACCGCCTCGGCATGGGCAAACTCCGCAGCGAACTCGAAGACCTCGCCTTCCAGCATCTGCACCCGGATGACTATCGTGCCCTTGCCGCCCAACTCGAACAGCGCCGCGCCCTGCACGAAAACTTTCTCCACACAACCACCGCGAGCATCGAAGAGAAACTGCGCGAGGCCGACGTGCCTTTCATCCGCGTCGAAGGACGCGTCAAGCGTCTCTACTCGATCTGGAAGAAACTGCGGCGGCAGAAGATCGAACTCGATCAGGTTTACGACCTCGTCGCCGCGCGCGTCATCCTGCCGGACGAAGTGCGCTACTGTTACGCCGCGCTCGGCGTCATCCACAACTTGTGGAAGCCCGTGCCCGGCCGTTTCAAGGATTGGATCGCCACGCCGCGCGACAACCTCTACCGCTCGCTGCACACCTCCGTCATCGGCACGGAGGGGCAGCCCTTCGAGGTGCAGATTCGCACCGAGGAGATGCACCGCATTGCCGAAGAGGGCGTGGCCGCTCACTGGAAATACAAGGAAGGACGACGCGGCGCGCACGAAGACGACGAGGCGTTCCAGTGGTTGCGTTCGCTCGTCGAATGGACGCAGGAGGTTAAAGACTCGCGCGATTTTCTCGAATCGCTCAAACTCGACCTCTACCCGCGCGACGTTTACGCCTTCACGCCGATGGGCAAAATCATCCAACTGCCGCGCGGCGCGACGCCCGTCGATTTCGCCTACCAGATTCACACCGAGGTCGGCAACACCTGCACGGGCGCGCGCGTCAATGGCCGCATCGTGCCCCTTCGTACGCCGATCCAGAACGGCGACGTGGTCGAGATCATACGCTCGCCCAACTCCACGCCTTCGCGCGACTGGCTCAACTTCGTCGTCACGTCGAAAGCGCGCAACCGCGTGCGCCACTGGGTCGCGGAGCAGCAACGCGCCGAATCAATCGAGATCGGCCGCAAGCTCTTCGAGAAAGAGGCCGCGCGCTTTCAGCTCTCGCCCAAGAAATTGCTGAACGACTCGAACGGCGAGTTCAAAAAGCTCGCAGGCGAATACGGCTACGGGCGCACGGACGACCTGCTTGCCGCCATCGGTTACGGCAAACACGTCCCGCGCAACATCATCGCGAAATACCTCGGCCCGGAAAAGTTTGCCGAACTCGACGAACGCAAAGAGTCGCGCCTGCGCACGGGCGTGCAGGCCGTCAAGCGGCTGATCCGGCTCGGCAACGATGCCATCGTCGTGCGCGGCATAGACGACCTGCTCGTGGCGCGCGCGCGTTGCTGCAACCCCGTGCACGGCGAGCCGATCATCGGCTACGTCACGCGCGGCAAAGGCGTCGCCGTCCACGCGGAGCGTTGCAAGAACGTGCAGCAGTTGATGGTCAATCCCGAACGCATCGTAGCCGTCGAATGGGCGGGCAAGAGCGAACACGCCGCCTACGCCGTCAAACTCCTCGCCGTCACGGAAAATCGCACCGGCATGATCGCCGGCATCACGAGCGCCATCTCCGACATGAAGACCGGCATCCGCGACGCGCGCGCCTCCATCGCTCCGGACGAGCGCGGGCGCGTCGAGGTCACGGTCGAAGTCTTCGACGTGAAGCATCTCGAACGCGTGATTCGCGCCGTGCGCGGCGTCCCCGGCGTGCTCGACGTGGAGCGTTTGCAGGGAGCGGCCTGATCATCCGGCTGCACGCTTTGACACTCGCGCGCCGCCGACAGTCAACTTCGCCGACGTTAGTTAAATTCACCCGCAAAGCATCCGTCGCGCCCGAAACTTCATCTTTAATATTTAAGATTCGACCGCTAAGCAAGTTCTCCGGCCAAGCCACAGCTATTCTGAAAGGGAATGCTCGGAGCGCGAGTGCCGTGCGCGCGTTGGTTTCGCGGCGGAGTTTTTGTTACAATGCGCAATTTGCTCGGCGAGACCAAAAAGAGGATGTGGAGACCGTGAGGGAGATCGTCGCAACGGAATCAGCGCCGCAGGCCATCGGCCCTTATTCACAGGCCGTCAAGGTGGGCGATTTAGTGTTCACTTCGGGGCAGATTCCGATTGACCCACGGACGGGCGTATTCGTCGAAGGGGGAATCGCGGAGCAGACCGAACAGGTGTTGCGTAATCTGGGGGAAGTGTTGCGGGCGGCGGGGACGAGTCTGGAAGCGGTGGTGAAGACCACGGTGTATCTGGCCGACATGAACGATTTCGCGGCGATGAACGAAGTTTACGCCCGCTATTTTTCAAACGAGCCGCCCGCGCGTTCGACCGTGCAGGCCGCGCGCCTGCCGCGCGACGCCCGCGTCGAAATCGACGTGATAGCAATAAGAAGGGATAAAGGATGAGGGATGAAGGATGAATCAGAGAAGCACTCAATCGCTCGAATGCTTTCATTCATCCCTCATCCCTCATCCTTTAACTTACGCTGCTTTGGCGATTTTGCCGCCTTTGATGCAACTGGTGCAGACTTTCATGCGGACGTTGCCGCCTTGCGGGCGCTGCACGCGGATTTCTTGCAGGTTGGGATTGAAACGCCGGCGGGTGCGATTGTTCGCGTGCGAGACGTTATTACCGAATTGCGGGCCTTTGCCGCAGACTTCGCATCGTTTTGCCATGATTGCCGAAACCTCCGAATAAGTAAAAGCGCGCCGCGCCGCTCGTCCGGCACATACGGTGAGGACTCGGAGCACGCGGGAAACCGAGATTTATAACAAACAGTTTTACCGGAGGTCAAGCGCGTGCGGCGTCTCGCACGACTCGCGACCCTCCGGTTAAGCCAGAGAAAAGTTGAAGGAGTAGAGAGCCAAAGTGTATAGAGCCGCCAAACAGTTCAGTCTTCTCGCCGTCGTCATTTCATTCGCGTTTGTCTTCGTCGCCTGCGACCGCAGCAAGAGCAGCGGCGACGGCAAGGGCATAGCCGTCGCCGCCACGGTCAACGACAAAAAGATCATGTTGTCCGAAGTTGACAAGATTCTCGAACAACAGGCCAAGAGCCAGCAGGTGCAGTTCTCCGATATGTCGCAACTGGAACTCGCCGCCGGGCGACTGCAAGTGCTCGACGAGTTGATTCGCCGCGAGGTGCTCTTCCAGCGCGCGGAGAAAGAGAATTTGTTGCCCAAGGACGACGAAGTGACGCAGGCCATCAGCCAGCAGAAGCAGCAACTCGGAACGAAAGAGGCTTTCGAGAACGCGCTCAGAGAGTCGGGGCAGACGGAAGAGAACGTGCGCGATATCGCGCGCCGCCAGTTGGCGATCCAGAAGTTGCTCGACCGCACGGCGGCCAAGATTGAGCCGCCGACCGACAAAGAAGTCGAAGACTTCTACAACAACAACAAGGCGCGCTACGTCAGCCAGCGCGGCGTGGCTTTGGCCGCCATCGTCATCGACCCGGCCGACAACGGCGCGACCAACGATGCCAAGAGCGACATCGAAGCCAAGAATAAGATCGACATCATCAACCAGCGGCTCAAGAGCGGCGCGGATTTCGCCACCGTCGCACGCGCCGAGAGCGAAGACCCGCAGAGCGTGCCGCGCGGCGGCGACATCGGTTTCTTCACCGAAGACCAACTCAAGCAGGCGGGCTTCCCGCAGGAGTTGGTCTCGAAGTTCTTCGGCGACATGAAGGTGGGCGACGTGACCGCGCCGGTGCAGGCGAGCGGCCGCTGGACGATCTTCAAGCTGACCGAGCGGCGTCTGCAACCTGAGAATCTGACGCTCGACAACCCGGAAGTGCGCAACGACGCGAAGGACAACATTCTCAACCAGCGCAAGCAAATCTTGAACGCCGCGATGCTCGAAGTTGCCATGCGCGAGGCGCGCATCACGAACCATCTGGCGCAGGACATGCTCAACAGCGCGACCGCCCTGAGCAGCCTCCGCCCGGCCGGCAGCCGTCCGCCGCAGCAGCAGGCCGCGCCCGCCGCGAGTCCGGCGGCGACGACAACGACGGCCAGCCCCGCGACCGGCGCAAGCCCCGCCACTTCGCCCGCCAACAGCAACGGCGGCGGCGGCGCGGCCACGACGGCGCCGCCCGCGTCCAACGCCAACAACAACACCGGCGGGGCGAACGCTAACAAGTAAACGCCGCCATTAGTGAATCGTAAATCGTGAATCGTAAATAGAGGAAAGCAGTTTCTATTTACGATTCACGATTTACGATTTACGATCAATCAACTCGTCACCTGTCACTCGTCACTTGTCACTTTAAGAAATGCTGTTTCGTCTCTCGGAAGTTTATAAGTCTTACGGCTCGCAGGACGTGCTGCGCGGCGCGTCGCTCCAGATCAATCCGGGCGAACACGTCGGTCTCGTCGGACGCAACGGCGCGGGCAAGACCACTCTGTTCCGTCTCATCGGCGGCGAAGAGACGCCCGACAGCGGCGACGTGGTGCGCGCGCGCGGCCTCAATCTCGGCCTGCTCGAACAACACGTCGATTTCGAGCCGGGCATGACCGTCCACGAATCCGCGCTCGCAGCCTTCGGCCGCCTCCAACAGATCGAGCACGAGATGCACGAACTCGAACACCGCATGGCCGAAGCCACCGACGACCTCGACGCCGTGCTCGAACGCTACAGCGACCTCCAACACGAATTCGAGCGCGAGGGCGGATTCGAGTACGCCGCCCGCGCCGAGGCGATCTTGCTCGGCCTCGGCTTCGAGCGCGAGATGTGGAACCTGGAGACGGAGAAACTTTCGGGCGGGCAAAAGAACCGGCTCGGCATGGCGCGCCTGCTGCTCGCCGAACCCGACGTGCTCTTGCTCGACGAGCCGACGAACCACTTGGACGTGGCGGGCGTCGAATGGCTCGAAGAATTTTTGTCGTCCTACGCTTCGGCCTACGTCATCGTCTCGCACGACCGTTACTTTCTCGACCGCTCCTGCCGCCGCATCATCGAAGTGGAGAACGGCAAAGCCGTCAGTTACAACGGCAACTATTCGGCCTTCCTCGTCGAGCGCGAGGAGAGGCGCGAGGCGCAACGGCGCGCTTACGAAAACCAGCAGCACCTCATCGCCAAGACCGAAGAGTTCATCCGCCGCAACCTCGCCGGGCAGAAGACCAAGCAGGCCAAGTCGCGCCGCACGATGCTGCAAAAGATGGAACGCGTCGAGGCCGTGCGCGCCGATCAGTCGCAGGGCAACTTTCAGTTGAAGGGCATCGAGCGCACGGGCAACCAGACGCTCATCGTCAAAGACCTCTCGGTCGGCTATCCCGGCAAGACGCTCGCCACCGACATCACGTTTACTTTGTCGCGCGGCGAAGCCCTCGGTATCATCGGCCCGAACGGTTCGGGCAAGACCACTTTCATCAAGACGCTGCTCGGCAAACTGCCGCCGCTCGCGGGCGAGACGCGCTGGGGCACGAAAGTCCAGATCGGTTACTACGCGCAGCAACTCGACGATCTGGACGACCGCAACGAGATCATCATGGAACTGCGCCGCGTCGCGCCTTCGACCGTGACGGCGGGCGAACTGCGCAACTTCCTCGCGCAGTTTCTCTTCGTCGGCGACGACGTGTACAAGCACGTGCGCGATCTTTCGGGCGGCGAGAAGGGGCGACTCGCGCTCGCTAAACTCATCTATTCGCGCGTCAACGTGCTCGTCCTCGACGAGCCGACGAACCACCTCGACATCCCCTCGCGCGAGGCGCTCGAAGAAGCCCTCAACGCCTACGAAGGCACGATCATCACCATCAGCCACGACCGCTATTTTCTCGACCGCATCGCCACGCAAATCCTCGCGCTCGACGGGCAGGGCGCGGCCGAGCATTACGACGGCGACTACACCGAGTACCACGACTGGAAAGCCCTCGAGCGCGCCGAAGCGGCCGCCGCCAAGGCCGCGCGCGAGAAACAGGCGGCGAGCGCAGCGCCGCCCAAGACTAACGCAGCGCGTCCGGCGCAAGGCGGCGGCGCGAACGCTTCGAGAAAAGGGAAGTCGTCGGAAGGCAAAGGCGGGAAGAAGAAATCGCACGCCGCGAACGCGCGCACGGCGCAAGTGATCGAGAGCGAAATCGCGGAAGTCGAACAACGACTGGCCGCCCTCTCTGACGAACTCTCACGCCCCGAAGTCGCGCGCGACGCCGCGCGAGCCATGGCGCTCAACGACGAATATCAGCAAGCCGACACGCGCCTGCGCACGCTCTATGAAGAATGGGAACATGTCTCGGCCGAAGCAGCCAAAGCATAAAAAACGCGGTAAATGGTCAATGGTCAATGGTCAATGGTAGAAGACGGTTTTATCCATTCACCATTGACCATTCACCATTCACCAATCTTCCGTTCATCGTTCATCGTTTCCAACTACTCTTGTATTTCCGAGAGCGCCCACTTGGCTTTCTCTCTGACGCGCGGTTCGGGGTCGTCGAGCGCGGCGCTCAGCGAGGCGACGGCTTTCGGGTCTTGAATCTCGCCTAAAGCCCACGCGGCCATCCGGCGCGCGCTCGACGCTTCGTCCCTGAGCAGCATCACGCCCAGACTCTGCACCGCGCTCCGCTCCTTCAACTCGCCCAGAGACCACGCGGCCGTCTCTCTGACCTGCGCGCTTCCGTCCGTGAGCGCCGCGAGTAAACTCTCGACCGCGCGCTCGTCCCTGATCTCGCCGAGTGCGCGCGCCGCAGCCGCCCGCACCCACTCGTCCGCGTCGCTCAAGGCCGAACGCAAGGGGGCGACCGCCGTGTCGCGGTCTATCGACATCCCGCCGCTGATTTCTCCAATCGCCCACGCGGCGTTGCGTCGCACGCTCGCGTTCCCGTGGCCGAGCGCGGCGACGAGCGGTTCGACCGATGCTTGTCCCATCGCCGCCAGAGCGATGGCCGCCTCTTCGCCCGGCGAAGCCTGTCTGAAGGTCGCCAACGCCGGACTCCAATCGGCGTCTTCGTCCCAACACTTCAGAGGCTCGATAGACGCGTCATCGCCGAGCAAATTGATGAGTGCCGGAATCGCTTCGACGGCGCGCGCACGTCCGAGCGCGCAGGCCGCCTTCGCACGCTCGGACGCGTCCCCTGACGACAGCGCTCCGATCTTCTCGGTCACATCAACTCGCTTGGATTTCGACGCTCGCACCTCCTGTGCCTGATTGCTCGCGCCCGCCTCGGAGCGAAAGCCCAGAGAGAAGACGGACGCGCAGAGCGCCATTGTCAGCAGCAGCGACAAACTCGCGGCCATTAAAACTCTTCCGACGCGCACGCTCGTGCGCCCTCTTTTGTCGATCAGTCTCATCACGCGTTCCTCCAGTATGTCTGCGTCGAACATGCCCAAGCTGTGAGCGTGTCCGGCCGGGTTGGAGAGAGAACTCGCCACGCGCACGAGCGTGCGCGCGTAAGCGTCGGCCGCCACAACGCGCCCGGCCACCAGTTCGTCGCAGGCCAGTTCTCTGGTTCGGTTGATCTGTCGCCACACCAAATTGGCGAGGGGGTGGAACGAAAGCGGCAGGCGCAAAAATTCGTAGGCAAGGTTGAGGGGAAAATCGCGCCGCGCGATGTGCGCCATCTCGTGGCCTAAGACGGATACCAAAGTCTCTGCCGGCAGAGGCTCGTAGAAACTGCCGGGCAGGATAATCAACGGCGCGCGCCATCCCGTCGTGACCGGCGCGGAGACCGACGCCGAACACAAGACCCGCGTGTCGCCGACGCCGAGCGACTGAGCGCAAACCGACGCGGCCTCCTTCAATCCTTCCGGCAGAGCGCGCGCATAAGCCGTGCGGCGTATCTCGCACGTGAGTCGCCACGCGCGCCCGAGCGCATACAAACGGTAGAGTAAAAAAATGGCGTAGGCGAAGACGAACACGAGCGCCACGTCGGGCATAGATGGCAGCGTCCGTCTGCGCCTTTGAAGAAGCCTCTCCGCCGAGAAGACGCTCTCGGATGCGCCGCCCGCAGCGTTGTCCACGGCCGCGCGCGTCGCGGCGTGCGCGTCGCCGCCGCGTTGCATCGCCGCCGTCGCCGCTGTCGCTTGAGCGGCCGCCTCGTTCGCGTCCGCACTAAAGTTATAGAGGCTCCACACGGGCAGCGCGACGGAGAGCAGGAGCGCCGCAACCCACACGGCATGACGATAACGCGCGCTCGCATCGCGCAAGAGACGCGCGCCACAGGCGGCCGCCAGCGCGACGAGCGCGACTTGCCACGCGGCGTTGAGCAGAAACGTCAGCGCAACCTCACTTATCCTTTCCATCCTTGGCCTCCTCGTCCACGAGCGCGTTCAGGCGCGAGAGCGTTTCAGGCGTCAGGCGGCGCGTCTCCAATAAACTCATCACGAGACTCTCGGCCGAGCCGCCGAACATACGGTCAACGATGTCGCCCAAGGTTTGACCCAAGACCTGCCGCTTCGTCACCGACGGGCGGTAAAAGTAAGCCTTCTCCTTCAACTCGCGCTTGACTTTGCCCTTGCGATGCAAGACGTTCAGCATCGTCTGCACGGTCGTGTAGGCCAACTCGCGATCCAGTTTCCCCTGCACCGTCTGCACGTTCGCCGCCCCCGTCTCCCAGAGCACCTTCATGATCTCCAATTCCAACGGCGTCAATTGCCCCGTCTTTTGCCTCGGCATTCCGCCCACCTCCTAAAGTGTTAGGAGGCTACGCGTGAAAAAGGTTTCTGTCAACTAAAAAATTAGGAGGTGAGTGGGTGAGACGAGCGGTCTCCGCCTGTTCGGCTGAAGAGTTTGTGAATGGATGTAGGGAGCGGAACGATAGCCGGGACGCGTTGAGTTGCCTCGCCAGTCTATTTCAGAAAAGCATCCGCCACGCGCGGCGGCACGAGGAAGCCAAGCTTAGCTCCGCCGCGCGTGGGCGCAACACTCTACTCTGTGCAGCCCCGTTTAGATGCGTCTTCGGCGTCTGTTGCGCAATGAGGCGACCACCCCGCCGAGGCCGGTGCCGAGCAGCAGCAGAGTCGCCGGCTCAGGGATTGGCGCTCTGAGGTTGGGGCCGCTGATCGTTCCGGATAGCCCGGCGTTGCCCATCCCGGCCCGGCTCCCGTTGAGGTTTTCAAAGTTGTGGAAGCCACCGCTGCCGCTGGCGTCAGCAAAGGTGAGCGTGCCGCCCGTGATAGTGAATGAAGCGAAGCCTTCGCGGAAGGCGCTGCCGGTCGAGTTGACACTAAAGAAGTAGTCGATGGGCGACAGCGTGCCGAAGATGCTGCCGCTGCCGTCGGTGGCTGTCAGCGTGAATTGGCCGCCCGTTATCGGTGAAGACGTTCCGCCGCACTGGCTGAACGTGCCGGTGGCCGCAGACGAGTGGCCGAGAATGTTGATGCCGCCTGAAACGATGTCGTAATTATTCCTCGTTCCAGAGCCGCATCCAGCGTCGCTCGTCGCTCCGGAGAAGACATAGTCGCTGAAGCCTGCGTTGAATGTCACCGTGTCGGCGTGCGCCACGCCGCCCGCGCCGACCAACAGTGAGAGCAAGACTAGTAGCCTGCCGAGGTGTCTCTTGTCAGTTCGCATTGTCGTTTTCCTTGTGTCACGCTTTAAGCCGGCGGGTGTCAATTACCGCTGCACGCTCGATTCTTAAATTATCGTGACGGCAAGATTGTGAGGCCGCAGCATATAACCGCCATGCAGTTCCTCACAATGTTTTTGGTGCATCGCGGTATCCCGCGACAAGTATTCCGACACTTAATGAAAGATATAAATGTCCAATTCATATCGTTTGCCAGAGTAATGAACAATATCTGGATTGGAACGTGATCATCTCCAAGCGGCGGGGTGCGCTTTGCTTGACATCGGCGCTGAGCGTTTGTTACTTTACAGGCCGTTTTCAGAGTGTTTGAAGCGATTGATATGTTGGTGTTTGTAGGCTCGTAGCTCAGGGGTAGAGCACTACCTTGACACGGTAGGGGTCTGCGGTTCAAATCCGCACGAGCCTACCAAAATTTCGCGGCAGCGGCAGGATGAAACTTCGGTTTCGTCCTGCCGTTTTCGTTTTCGTCCCGCCGTCGGGTTTCGACGAGTCGTCGCGCTTTGTTAGTGTCGCTCGGACTGTTTCGGCGCGAGGCGGCACTTCGCGCGGCTTGCGCTTTGCGGAGACGGGTTGGTACAATTCATCGCGTTGGTTTTAGCTTAAAAGTCGTGCGCCGATGAATGTCGCGCCCGGCTTGCAGTTTCCGATTTTCGACAGTGAGCTCCGGAAGACCTTTGCTTTTTATGTTGACGCTGACTCGAACTACGTTTCGATTCTAATCACGACCGACCCGCCATACTTGTGCGGCGTCCGGGGCGGCAAAGGCGCTTCTGTCGAATCCGATCTCAAATTGTTCGTCGTCCTAAAGACGAGCCGAAATTCAGAATCAGGTTGACGCTTTTGCTTCCGCGAAGGCCGCCGCTCGTGTCCGACGGGTTTTTCTTCCGACCCTTTTGAGGAGACGCGCTTTTGGCGGCGTGCGCCCGCGACGCTCGGCGCTTGAATAAGCACGACGCGTCCGGCGGCGGTCTCGTAAATATTTCGCGGGAGGCGACAGCAGGCGATGAGTGAAATACAGGTACAACTGAAAGAAGGCGCGCGGGCGGTGCAAGTGCCCGCGGGCGCGAGCGTGGGCGAGGCTTTGAAGCGGCTCGACCGCGACGCGGCGAAGCTTGCTCTGGCGGCGAAGGTTGACGGACGCGAAGTTGATCTCGCGTTCAAGTTGGAACAGACGGGGGCGAACGGCGACGGCGGTTCGGTCGAAATCGAACCCGTGCTGCCCGCGACGCGTGACGGCTTGGACGTGCTGCGCCATTCGACGGCGCACCTCTTGGCCGCCGCCGTCCTAGACCTCTTTCCCGGCACGCAACTCGGCATCGGCCCCGCGCTCCTCGACGACCCGCGTTACGGTTTCTTCTACGACGTGATCACGCCGCGTCAGTTGACGGACGAAGACCTGCCCGTCATCGAAAAGCGCATGCGCGACATCGCCAAGCGCAACCTCGCCTACAGGCGCGAAGAGATTCCGAAGTCAGAGGCGCTACGCATCTTCGCGGAACGCAACGAGCCTCTGAAGTGCCAGTTGGTCGAAGAGAAGGGCGGCGAGACGGTGAGCGTCTACTACATCGACAATTCGCCGTTCATAGATTTCTGTCTCGGCCCGCACGTGCCGAACACGAACAAGCTCAAAGCCTTCAAGCTGCTGACGCTCTCCGGCAGTTATTGGATGGGCGACGCCGAAGGCACGCGCATGCAGCGCATCTACGGCACGGCCTTCTTCACGCAGGAAGAACTCGACGCGTGGCAGCGGCAGAGAGCAGAAGCCGAGCGCCGCGACCACCGACGGTTGGGGCGCGAACTCGACCTCTTCTCGATTCAGGATGCTTACGGTCAGGGTCTCATCTTCTGGCATCCGAAGGGCGCGATCATCCGGAAGATGATGGAAGACTACTTGTACGAGGAACTCGTCCGGCGCGACTACAGTTTCGTCTACACGCCGCACATCGCCAAGCGCGAACTCTGGCAGGTGAGCGGCCACGAACAGAACTACGGCGACTCGATGTTCGCGCCGACGAAACTCGAAGAGACGGAGTTTCGCTTGAAGCCGATGAACTGCCCGTTCCACATCGGCATCTTCAAATCGCAGCCGCGCTCCTACCGCGACCTGCCGCAGCGTTACGCCGAGATGGGCACGGTCTATCGCGCCGAACTATCGGGCACGCTGCACGGCCTGATGCGTGTGCGCGGCTTCACCGTGGACGACGCGCACCTCTTCTGCACGCCCGAACAGGTGCGCCGGGAGATCGGCGACTGCGTCGACTTCGTGCAGGAGGTGTTTAGCACGTTCGGTTTCGAGCGCGTCAAGTTCGAGTTGTCCGTCAAGGGCGACGAGACGAACAAGCATTACCTCGGCGCGGACGAAGACTGGGTGCAGGCCGAGCGTGCGCTCGCCGATGCGCTCAACGAGCGCGGCGTGTCTTACGAACGCATCGAGGGCGAAGCTGCCTTCTACGGCCCGAAGATCGACTTCAAGATCGAGGACGCCATCGGTCGTCTCTGGCAACTCGGCACGGTGCAGTGGGATTTCAACTTGCCGGAACGCTTCGAGCTTGAATACATCGCGGAAGACAACCGGCCGCACCGTCCCGTGATGGTGCATCGCGCTCTGTTCGGTTCAATCGAACGCTTCTTCGGCGTGCTGGTCGAACACTACGCGGGCGCTTTTCCGCTGTGGCTCGCGCCCGTGCAGGTGGCCGTGCTGCCGATCACGGATCGCATCAACGACTATGCCGCCGGGGTCGCACGCGAACTTCGCGCGGCGGGCTTGCGCGTCGAGTTGAACGTCAGGAGCGAGAAGATCGGCGCGAAGATACGCGACGCGCAGTTGCAGAAAGTGCCCTTCATGCTCGTGCTCGGCGACCGCGAGATGGAGCAGGGCAACGTCGCCGTGCGCGAACGCGCACAGGGCGACCTCGGCTCAATGTCAACTGATGATTTCAAGCTGATGGCGCGCAGACTGGTCGACACGCGTTCGCTTAACAATAATTTACAAGAAGGCTTTGACTTGAAGGAGTTCTGCCAGAACTTGTAACAATCGCTTACAGCCGTCATTCGGTCAGCAGAGTGAAAAAGCTAAAGGCTGACTGCTGATAGCTGACAGCTTTAACCACGGAGGTGTAGCAATCTCACCAAGTTTTCGCGGGCGCGGACAGCGCCCTGACACACGTCGGACACCATCGGCGCGCATTAACGACCGGATTCGCGTGCCCGAAGTGCGCGTCATCGGCGACGATGGCGAGCAGCTCGGCATCTTGAACACGCGCGACGCCATCCGCATGGCGCGCGACCGTGGCCTCGATCTGGTCGAGGTGGCCGCGACGGCCGACCCGCCCGTCTGTCGCATCATCGACTTCGGCAAGTTCCAGTACGAGAACAGCAAGAAGCAGAAAGAGGCGAAGAAGAAGCAGGTCACGATCACGGTCAAGGAAGTGAAGTTCCGGCCGGGCACGGATGACCACGACTACAACTTCAAGATGAAGCACGCGCGCGACTGGTTGACCGACGGCGACAAAGTCAAAGCCACGATCTTCTTTCGCGGGCGCGAGATCACGCACCGCGAACTCGGCGCGGAGTTGTTGCAACGTCTGGAAAAAGACTTGGCCGAATACGGCGAGGTCGAATCGCGCCCCCGCATGGAAGGCAATCAGATGTTCTTCATCTTCACGCCGAAGAAGCAGAAGACGAGCAGCGGCGGCAGTAGTAGCGGCGGCGGCGCGAAACCAGCCGCGCCCGCTGCCCAGCCGCCGATAGCGACGGAGACCGGCAACAGCGGCGGCGGCACGTCGTCTTGAAATAGGAAATTTTTAGTCACTTGAAGGAGCAGTTATCATGCCAAAACTCAAAACACACAAGGGCGCGGCCAAACGCGTGCGCACGACCGCGAGCGGCAAATTCAAACGCGGCCATTCGCACGCGCGCCACATCCTGACCAGCAAGACGCAGAAGCGCAAACGCCATCTCGACATCGACACACTCGTGTCCGAAGCCGACGAGGTGCGTTTCAAAAACATGCTGCCCTACGGGAGAAGCTAGGAGAGTGACGAGTGACGAGTGACCGAGTGACAAGTTAAATCAACTTCTTGTCTTCAACTCGTCACTCGTCACTCGCCACTCGTCACTTGAATTATTAGGAGGGAAATAGTTATGCCGAGGGCAAAACGTGGAAATAAGCGCACGGAACGGCGCAAGAAGATACTTAAGTTAGCCAAAGGTTATCGCGGCACGAAGTCGAAACTTTTTCGACAGGCGAGCGAGTCGGTTGACCGCGCGTTGAACTTCGCTTACACGGGGCGCAAGTTGAAGAAGCGCGACTTCCGCAGCTTGTGGATCGTGCGTATCGGCGCGGCGGCGCGCTTGAACGGTCTCAACTATTCGCAATTCATGCACGGCCTGAAAGTCGCCGGCATCGAACTCGACCGCAAAGTCTTGGCCGACTTGGCCGCCAACTCGCCCGAAGCGTTTACGGAACTTGCCGGACAAGCCAAGAACGCCATCAGCAACGGTCAGCAACAGGCGGCAGCGTGAAAGGTAGTAAATCGTGAATCGTAAATCGTAAATAGAGAAGACAACTTCTATTCACGATTTACGATTTACGATTCACGAGATTGAGGTTTGTGAATGAGTTCGGGAGTCGGGGAACAAGCGCAAATCGAAGCGGTGCGTGAAGCGTTCGAGCAAGAGTTCGGGCGCTTCGCACGTTTTCGCGGGACGGATGGGTCGGCGGGCATCGACGAGTTGAAGTTGAGCGAGGCCGAAACTCTCTTGCGCGAACTTGGAGACGTGCGCACGCGCCACACGGGCAAAAAGAGCGCGCTCGCCGGATTGAAGAAATTGATCGGGCGCGTCGCGCCGGAGGAACGCGCGGCGTTCGGGCAGCGCGCGCAAGGGTTGGAAGCGGAGATCACGGGACAGCTCGAAGAAGTCGAAAGTGCTTTGCGCGAGCACGTCGCGCGCCTGCGCGTCGAGCGCGAGCGCATCGACGTGACGCTGCCCGGCCGACGCACGCGGCGCGGCCACCAGCACCCCGTCACGCTCGTCCGCCAGCGCATCGAAGACATCTTCGTGGCGATGGGCTACACCGTGGAAGACGGCCCCGAAATCGAGACCGACTTCTACAACTTCGACGCGCTCAACATTCCGCCCGCGCACCCCGCGCGCAGCCCGCAGGACACTTTCTACACGACCGACAACTATGCGTTGCGCTCGCAAACTTCGACCGTGCAGATTCACGCCATGCAGCGCAGACGACCGCCCTTGCGCGTCATCGCGCCCGGCAAAGTTTTCCGCCGCGACACGGCCGACGCCACGCACAACCCGATGTTCTTCCAACTCGAAGGACTCCTCGTTGATCGCGGCATCACGATGGGACACTTGAAGGGCACGGTCACGGAATTTTTGCGTCGTCTCTACGGCGCGCAGACGCGCACGCGTTTCCGCCCGTCCTACTTCCCGTTCACGGAGCCGAGCGCCGAGTTCGATTTCAGTTGCTTCAAATGCAACGGCGCGGGCTGTCGTCTCTGCAAAGGTTCGGGCTGGATCGAAATCGGCGGCTCAGGCATGGTGCATCCGAACGTCCTCAGGGCAGTTGATATCGACCCGCAGGAGTTCTCCGGCTTCGCCTTCGGCTTCGGCATCGACCGCATGTGCATGCTCAACTTCGACCTCGACGACATACGTCTCCTCTTCGAGAACGACGTGCGCTTCCTCGAACAGTTTAATTAGAGCCGTTAGCCATTAGCTGTTAGCTGTTAGCCAGTAACTTCTGGCTGAGAGCTAACGGCTAACAGCTAATAGCTGAATGCTTATGAACATTAGTTACAACTGGCTACGCGAATTGACGGGCACGCTGTTGACGGCGGGCGAGTTGCGCGAGCGTCTGACGATGGCGGGGCTTGAGGTGGAAGCCGTGCACGACGTGGCGGGCGATGATTTCGTGTTGGAGATCGCGGTGCTCTCGAACCGTCCCGATCTGCTGTCACACGTGGGCGTGGCGCGCGAGGTGTGCACGCTTATGGGCGGCGAGGTGCGCTGGCCTCGGATGCAGGCGGCGCGCGAAGAAGGGAAGACCGAGAATTTTACGTCCGTCGAGGTGCAGGCCGCAGACCTCTGCCCGCGCTTCACGGCGCGCGTCGTGCGCGGCGTGCGGATCGCGCCGTCGCCCGCGTGGCTCGTCGAGCGCCTCGAAGCCATCGGGCAGCGTTCGATCAACAACGTCGCAGACATCACCAACTACGTCATGCTCGAATTCGGCCAGCCGCTTCACGCCTTCGACCTTGAGAAGTTGAACGAGCGCCGTCTCGTCGTGCGCCGCGCGCGCGCGGGCGAACGCCTGACGACCTTGGACGATGTGGAACGCGAACTCGACCCGGAAATGCTCGTCATCGCGGACGCCACGCGCGCGGTGGCGATGGCGGGCGTGATGGGCGGCGCGGAGACGGAAATTTCCGATTCGACGCGGGACGTTTTGATCGAGTCGGCGCACTTTGCGCCCGCGTCCGTCCGACGCACTTCGCGCGCTCTAGGTTTGCAGACCGAAGCGTCGGATCGTTTCGAGCGCGGCGTGGATTACGAGGGACAGTTGCGCGCGCAGGCGCGTGCCGCCGCGCTCATCACGGAACTGGCCGGCGGCACGGCGACCGTCGATGCGATAGACATTTATCCGCAACCGCCCGCGCCCGTTGTGATCCCTCTGCGCTTCGCGCGGGTCAGGGAATTGACGAGTCTCGACGTGCCGCCTGAGGATTCGATTCGCATTCTACGCGCGCTCGGCATCGAGCGTGCGAGCGCGAACGGCGCGGCGCAGTCAGGCGACGCGGGCGCAGAGAGTGTGCCGGTGGAGACGGCGACGCAAGCGAGTTTCGTCAGTCCTTCGTGGCGCACGGACATACGCATCGAAGAGGATTTGGTCGAAGAGGTCGGGCGTCATTTCGGCTACGACAAAGTGCCGGACACGCTGCCCGCGACGAACGTGGTCGGCGAGTATGGCGCGCACGAGATGCGCAGGCGTGCGGCCAGACGCGCGCTGAACGCGTGCGGGTTCGACGAGGCTTTGACCTTCAGCTTCATCGACACGGCGCACGACGAACAGTTCGAGTTTTTGCCCGGCCTTGTCTGGCGCGAAGGCGCTTCGTCGCCCTTCGTGACTTTGAGCAATCCGATCATCGAGGGCGCGGCGCGCATGCGGCCGAGCCTGCTTCCCGGTCTGCTCGAATCCGTGCGGCGCAACTTCAACCACGGCACGCGCGACGTGCGCTTGTTCGAGATCGGGCGCCTCTTCGCGGAGGTGGCCGACGACCGCCCGCGCGAAGTGGAAGCCTGCGCGCTCGTCGCCACGGGCCTGGCCACGGAGGAAGGACACGCGGGCGCGGCGCGCGAACTCGATTTCTACGATCTGAAAGGCGCGCTCGAATCCGCGCTCGATGCGACGGGCGTGGCCGCGCCGGAGTTTACGTCGGCGAGCGTGCGCCACCTGCGCGAAGGACAGGCGGCGCAAATTCTGCTGGCGGGACATGCCATCGGCACGCTCGGCCGTCTGGCCGACGAAGTGGCCGCCGCGTACAAATTCAAGCAGCCTGTTTACGTCGCGGAAATTGATCTCGCCGCCGTGCTCGCGGGGGCTGAGGCGGGCGTGCGCTACACGCCGCTCGCGCGCTTCCCCCCGGTCATGCGCGACGTGTCGCTCGTCGCGGCGCGGGGCGTCACCTTCGCTGAGATGCAGCGCGCGGTCGTCGATTTGAATCTCGCGCAGGTGCGCCGCGTCGCGCTCGTCTACGTCTACGAAGGCGAACGCGTGCCCGAAGGCCAGCGCTCCGTCACGCTCCGCATCGAATACCGCGCCGACGACCGGACGCTGCGCGACGAAGAAGTTGACGAACTGCACACGCGCATCGTCTCCACGCTCGAAGAGAAATTCAACGCACAGTTGAAGCGTTGAAATAGAGGTCAGAGGTCAGAGTTTAGAGGTCAGTGAAAGACAGTTGTGAGTTTTTAACTAACCTCTGACCTCTAACCTCTAACCTCTGCTCTTTCCCTCTTGCGCTCGCGGACGCGAAGTCGCATAATCGGTCGGCAATTTTGAATTGCTGTTTTATGTTGAAGGAGAAGCGATGGTCGGATTAACCGGACTGGAGAAATTTTCACATCTCGAAGATAAGATTTACCGCACCATCGAACTGACCAAGACGTTGCGTCAGGAGAAGGAAACGCTGGAGCGCGAAGTGGCCGCCACGCGGCGCGAGTTGGGCAATTTGCTCGACGAGAAGGAACGGCTCGAAGCGCAGGTCGAACGTCTCTTGTCCGAGCGCGACATGATCCGCATGAAGGTCGAAGCGATGCTCGACGCCGTGGCCGTGCTCGACCCGGAGATGGCCGAGGCCGTCAGGAAGTGAACGGCCGCCGGCGTGGTCGGACGAGTTAACTTATGAGCGCCATCAAAAGCCCCGGCGATTCAGGGAGCACACCCACCATCCGCGTGGAAATCTACAATCAGATTTACAACATCCGCTCCGACGGCGACAGCGAATACGTGACGCAACTCGCCGAATTCGTCGACCGTCGCATGCGCGAAATCTCTTCGGGCACGCTCACCGTGGATTCGCTCAAAGTGGCGATCCTGGCCGCGCTCCACATCGCCGACGAACTGCACCGTCTCAAACGCCTGCACGAACAGGCCGACTCGCAACTCGCCGCGCGCAGCGGCGAATGCGCAGACCTCCTCGACCGCTTGCTCAAGGCGCGCACCAACGTCGCCGAACAGCAAACCGCCAACCAGAGCAACATCTCCTTTAGCTGAACTTTGAGAAAAACAGGGACGCCGGTTGTCAAGTTTCGAGCGCGATTTTTTCGCTTTCCAAATTTGACAAAGGGGGCGCGTGTTTGTGCTAGTATCGCAACTGGCTGAGGGAATTTATTCTGCGTGGTTCGTCACCGATTTTCCATGTTGAGCCAATGCCGTTGATCAGGGAGTCCGACGCCGCTTTGATAGCCAGTGCATTCCTTCATCGTTAAGGAACTGCCAAAGGCCGCGGCTCACAAAAGGACACCCACCTGTTGAGTGCAGGTTCAATTACGGCTTCGGAACGGCTTTCGCGGATGTCCCTCCGCCACTCACTTCGTAAATCGTGAATCGTAAATCGTAAATAGGTTAAGACGGTTTTCATCTATTTACGATTTACGATTCACGATTTACTTTTTTATGAGGCGCGCGATAGACGGATGAGAGTCTTGATGTTTGGCGACGTGGTGGCGAAGCCGGGGCGCACGGCCGTGCTCGAACGGATACAGGATTTGCGCGAGCAGCACCGCATCGACCTCGCCGTGATGAACGCCGAAAACGTCGCGGGCGGCTTCTCCATCACGCCCTCGCTCGCCGACGAGTTGTTCAACTCAGGCATCGACGTGATGACCTCCGGCAATCACATCTTCGACAAGCGCGACGTGATCCCTTACATCGAACGCAACAGCCGCTTGCTGCGTCCGGCCAACTATCCGCCGGGCACGCCGGGCGCGGGTCTGTGGGTCGGAGAAGTGCGCGGCGTGCGCGTCGCCGTCTTGAATTTGATCGGGCGCGTGTTCATGGGCGCAGCCGATGATCCGTTTCGCGTGGCGAACGAGTTAGTCAGTTCCATTCCGTCGGAAGTGCGCGTCCGGCTGGTCGACATGCACGCGGAGGCGACTTCGGAAAAGAGCGCGATGGGGTGGTTTCTGGACGGGCGCGTCTCGGCCGTCGTCGGCACGCACACGCACGTGCAGACGGCCGACGAGCACATCCTGCCCGAAGGCACGGCCTTTCTCTCGGACATCGGCATGACGGGCAGCTATGCCGGAGTGATCGGCATGAACAAGGACGACGTGATCGCGCGCTTCACTTCGGTGACGCACCGACGGGCGGAACACTCGACGGGCAACGTGCGCATTTGCGCCGTCGTCATAGACGTTGACGAAGAGACCGGACACGCGCGCGAAATCTCGCGCCTCTCGCTGCCGCACGAATCTTGAGAGACGCGCCTGCCCGGCATCAGTCTCTTTGAAACAATTCGTTTCCCGCTCCGTTTATAAACGGCGACGACAAACTTTCCCGGATCACACGAAGCAAGTATGGAGGATTCTCTAGAGATGAAGACCCGCACACTTTTACCTTTGCTCTTATTGCTCTGTTGCGCGTGCTCGTCGCAGGCGCAAAACTCTCCGGCCGCGCCCGCCCCGAACAACAACGACGCCCCGGCGCGCACCGGACAGCGACCCGCCCCGGCCGAACGCGGCGACGCGACGGCGACCGTCAAAGGCAAAAAGATTTCCATCAACTACGGCCGCCCGGAGATGAAAGGGCGCGATCTATTGGCGCAAGCGCCGGTCGGCACGGTCTGGCGCGTCGGCATGAATCAGGCGACCGAGATCACGACCGACGCAGACCTCCTCGTCGGCGGCAAGGAACTCAAGGCGGGCAAGTATTCGCTCTGGGTGCGCCGCACGGGTGAAGAGACTTGGACGCTCGCCTTCCATCCGAAGACGGGCATATGGGGTGCGCCCCCTTTGAAAGAAGGCTACGCGGCCGAGTTGCCCTTGAAACTTGAAAAGGCGGCCGACTCCACCGAGATGCTGACGATCAACCTTGCGGACGCGGGCGGCGACGGCGAAGTCAAGATCCACTGGGGCACGACCGTGATGAGCGGCAAGTTCGGCGTCAAGTAACTCAAGCGCGAGAAAGTGTTTTAGTTTAACGTGCTGAGCAAAGATGCGCGGGGAAGAATTTCTCGCAAAGGCGCAAAGAGTTAAAGCGTAAGGCGCAAAGGATCGACTGGCTGCTCAAGTCAGCGGTTTTCTTTGCGCCTTACGTTTTCCAACTTTTGCGTCTTTGCGTGAACTGTCTTTATCTTTAACCCCTACCGAGCGCGAAACACGATCAGTTCGTCAACGCGCATCAGTCTCGCGCTTCTATCACAGCGCAAACGAAAAGCGTGGCCGCTCAACTTGAGCGGCCACGCTTTTTCATTCCTCCTCCTTGATCCCTCCCCCTCACGGTGCGCTGTTATCGGGGACGGGTTCGATGCGTTGCGGCAGTTGCGACGTGTGGATGTCTTCTTCGGGGACGGCCGAGAGCAGGTCGCGGTAATGTTCGGGCATCGATTTGACGCGACCGTTGCCGTCCGTGACGACGTGGCCGGTTTCGCCTTCGGCGATGATCAGTCCGTCGGGCACGCGCAGGATTTCGTAGCCGAAGCGGACGGAACGGCGGCGCAGTTCGGTGATGTGCGTGCGGACAACGAGTTCGTCGTCGTAGAAGGCCGGGGCTTTATAGCGGCAGTAGCTTTCGGCGACGACGAGGAAGGCGTCGGCGTTCTCTTCCATGTCGCGGTAGGCGAAGCCGCGCGCGCGGCAAAACTCCGTGCGGCCGATTTCAAACCAGACGAGATAGTTGGCGTGATAGACGACGCCCATCCGGTCGGTTTCAGCATAGCGCACGCGCAGGGTCGTCTCGTGCCACACGTCGAACAGGGCATCGTCCATCGCAGTTTCAGCCATCATAAAAGCCTCCCGCACGATTGCTCTCTTGGCCGGGAGCAATCTACACTAACGAGAAATGAGCCGTGTGTCTGCGGACTATAAAAGCGAAAGGTTCGAGATGTCAAAGAGAAACAAGTGCGCGCGCCGGCGCGCGGTTTTCGCTTTCGTCGCCGCGTTCGTCTGCGCGGCGGGCGCGTGGCCGTGGGGCGTGCCGCGCTCGTCCGCGCAGCGACCTGCGCCGCAGCGTCCGCCCGTGGCGGCGGTCAACCCGCGCAGCGCGAGCGTGACGGCGGCCGCGGCCGAAGTGTTGAAAGAGACGGGCGAGATCAGGCAACTGGAAGTGCTGCGCCCGGTCAAGAGCGGAGCGCAGTCGCGCGCCGAGATCGAGCGGATGCTCGTGCGCAACTTGGACGAGGACACGACGCCCGCCGAACTGCGCGCGGGCGAACTGGCCTTGAAGAAACTCGGGCTCGTGCCCGCCGATTTCGCGCTGCGCTCGTTTATGATCGAGCTGCTCACCGAACAAGTGGCCGGTTACTACGATCCGAAGACGCAGCAGTTTTACCTCGCCGACTGGATCGACCTCGACGCGCAACAACCCGTCATCGCGCACGAACTGACGCACGCGCTCCAAGACCAACACTTCAACCTGCGCCGCTTCGAGGATTGGCCGAAGGGCGACTCGGACGCCGAACTCGCCGCGCACGCGCTCGTCGAAGGCGACGCCACGCTCGTGATGACTTTCTACGTGATGCGTGATTTCAAGCGCATCGCGGCGATGATGAAATCCGTGAACGCGGAGACAAGTTCGTCCGAGAAGATCGAGAGCGCGCCGCGCGTGCTGCGCGAGTCGCTGTTGTTCCCTTACAAGCAGGGCATGGAATGGGCGTCACGCGTCCACCGGCGCGGCGGCTGGCCGCTCGTCTCGGCGGCCTACACGAAACTGCCGCGTTCAACCGAACAAATTCTGCACGCCGAAAAGTATTTCGCGGGTGAAGAGCCTCTGAAGATCGAGTTCGCGGACATCGCCGGGCTGCTCGGCAAAAGTTGGGTGCGACTCGACTACGACGTGAACGGCGAGTGGAGCTATTTCCAAATTCTCGACGAATACCTGCGCGCCGAGAAAGAATCGCAAAAGGCCGCCGAAGGCTGGGGCGGCGACCGTTTCGCGCTCTACGAAGACCGCGCGACGCGACAAGTCTTGCTCGCGCAACTAACAGCTTGGGACACGGAAGCGGACGCCGTGGAATTCTTCGACGCCTACGTCAAACGCACCGAGCGTCGCTACAAAGACGCCGTCGCCGACACGCGCGCCAGCGTGCCCGTCGAGACGCGCCGCCTCTGGCGCACCGCGACCGACGGCCTCGTGCTCGTCGAACGCCAAGGCACGCGCGTCTACATGCTCGAAGGCATACCGCCAAAAACCGACCCACGCGCCCTGCTCAAAAAGATGCTCGGCAACAGCGGCGGCAACTAACGGCCGCGACTTTAGCCGCAGCAAACAAGAGCCGCGAAACGCTTTAGCATATTAGACTCGTGATAGAGGTGATGTTATGGCAATGAAGAAAAGCAAAGCTGAAACTATGAGGAGGACGCAGGCAGATGCCGGCAACCGCGCATCACATGCGCGTCGCATGGAAGAGTTTCGGGCCCGCGCCGAACGGATTAGTCACACGCTCGAAGGTCGCAAGCATAGCGACAGTGCTGCCCTCGTTCGGGAGGATCGCAAACGTTGACGCCTTACGTGATCGATGCGAGCGTCGCCGTGAAATGGTTTGTGCCGGAAGTTCACGCGGCGGCCGCCGGACGTTTTCTTGCTCCCGATAATGATCTTTACGCGCCGGATTTACTGCCGTCCGAGTTCGGCAACATCCTGTGGAAGAAAGTCCGGCGAGATGAATTGACCAAACATGAGGCCGAGCGCATCATTGCAGAACTGGAAAACGCGCCGCTACCTTTTATCCTCTCGCTTGACTTGCTGGCCGAAGCTTTCAAAGTCGCCATCGACACAGAGCGCACCGTTTATGACAGCATGTATCTAGCTCTCGCCGTCAGAATGGGCTGTCAGATGGTTACGGCAGACCGCAAGTTATATAACTCGCTGCAAGGAACTTCTTACGCCCCATCACTGCTTTGGATAGAAGATTGAGCCGCGCGAAGTGGCTTGATTTTGTCATCAGCCTCACTTCCGATAACCGTTTGATTATCATTTTCGCCGGGGAATGGCGCGTTGTCTCGCGTCGCGTTGGTATGTTATGTTGAGGCAACTTTTGGCGATCAAAATTTAATGATGAAGGTTGCGGGGTTGCGCCTGCCGGGCGCACGCTCGCGCGTTGTTGAAGTGTCGAGATGAAGTCAGAACCATTATCTTCCGCCGCCCTGTCGGAGCGGCGCACGCGCATGCGTGAACTGGTCGAGGAATACGAACGCCTCGCGGCCAAACTTGAGCGCGGCGGCGGTGCGGACAAGATCGAGCGCCAGCACAGTCAGGGCAAACTCACCGCGCGCGAACGGCTCGCGCTCTTGTTAGACCCCGGCGCTTACGCGCAAGAGATCGGGTTGCTCGTCGCCTACGACGAGTACAAGGGCGGCGCGCCTGCGGCCGGAGTCGTGACCGTGGTGGGGCGCGTGGGCGGGCGCGAATGCGTGGTCGTCGCCAACGACGCGACGGTGAAGGCCGGCTCGTGGTGGCCTGAGACGATCAAGAAAATCCTGCGCGCGCAAGAGGTGGCGATGCGCTCGCGCGTGCCGATCATCTATCTCGTGGATTCGGCGGGCGTGAACTTGCCGTATCAGGGCGGCGTCTTCCCCGGACAATACGGCGCGGCGCGCATCTTCTATTACAACTCGATCATGCGTCGCTATTTGCGCGTCCCGCAAATCTCCGCCGTGATGGGGCCGTGCGTGGCGGGCGGCGCTTACCTGCCCGCGCTCTCCGACTTGATCGTGATGGTCGAGGGCACTTCGTTCATGGGGCTCGGCGGCGCGAATCTCGTTAAAGGCGCGACGGGGCAGACCATCGACAACGAGACCTTGGGCGGCGCGCGCACGCACAACGAAATTTCCGGCGTCGCGCATTACCGCGTCAAGAACGACGAAGAGTGCGTGGCGAAGATCAGAGAGTTCGTCTCCGAACTTCCCGCCGGCGAACCGTCGCGCTCTCTGTCCGTGGCTGAAAGCGCGGAGGCGGCGCGTCCGGCCGAAGAAATTTACGACCTCATCCCCGAAGATCATCGACAGCCTTACGACGCGCGCGCAGTCCTTCAATGCATCATCGACGCCGGACATTGGGACGAGTTTCAGGCCGACTACGCGCGCGAGATGATCACCGGACACGCGCGCATACGCGGCATACAGGTCGGCGTCATCGCCAACAGTCGCGGCATGTTTCGCGCGGCCGGTGGCGGCCAACCGAAGTTCGGCGGCATCATCTACACGGAGTCGGCCGAGAAGGTCGCTTATTTCATAGACGTGTGCAATCGACACCGCACGCCGCTTGTCTTCATCCAGGACGTGTCGGGTTTTATGGTCGGCGCGGAGGCGGAACATTCGGGCATCATCCGCGCGGGCGCGCGCTTCGTCGAAGCGATGGCGACGGCGAGCGTGCCGAAGATCGTCTTGACTATCAATCATGCTTCGGGCGCGGGTTATTACGCGATGGCCGGTCAGGGCTTCGACCCCGACTTCATCTTCAGTTGGCCGACCGGGCGGATGGGCGTGATGGAAGGCGACTCGGCCGTGCAGGCTCTCTTCGGGACGCAACTCGACAAGTTGAAGCGCGAGGGCAAGGAGCCGGACGACGCTTTGAAGGCCGAGATGGCGCGCGTGCGCGAAGATTACGAACGGCAGTTGGACGCCAAGCACGCGGCGGCGCGCGGCTTCGTCGATGCCATCGTCAAGCCGGACGAGACGCGCGCCGCGCTTGAGTTGGCCTTGCGCGTCAGCGCCAACTACGACGGGCCGCATCTCGGCCACTTCGTCCTGCCGCCGTCGCTCGCTTGAAGTCGAGATTGCAGTTGAGATTGCAGTTGAGATTGCCGCTCACTTGAACCGGGAAGAGTCCGTCGTGTCGGACGGCGCTGCACATTTTTTCGTGCAACAGTCTTCATCTTGTGAGAAACTACGGGCAAAGTTAGCAGCTTAGAAACGAGACAGTTTTTCCTCCCCTCGCGCGCGCCGTGCGTTAAGGGAGCGCGCCGCGTGCCGTGTGGACTTTCCGGCGTTAAGGCCGCGCGGGAAAAGAGCCGGAGCCTGGGGGATGAAACTGGTCGCACTGGCGTCTTACGAAAACGCTTAGCCGTCGGCCTCGCGGGGCGCGACGTGATATTCCAACGGAGGATGAGATCAACATGAAGAGAAACGTCAAAGGCAAACTGATCTGTCTCTTAATCCTGTTCGTCGCGGCTGTTTTCGTCGGCGCGGATTTACCCGTGGCGGCGCAGAACTCCAACAGCGGCACGACGGGCGACGCTACGATGCAGGGCAACAGCAACACGGGCACGGGGATGGCTCGTCGCGGTCGCCGCCGCGCCCGCCGTAGTGCTCGTCGCCGCGCGCGTCGCAATGCCGCCACGACTGAAATGCAAGCGCCCGCCGATGCCAGCACGTCAACCGATGCTGCGGGCAACGCCAACACCGCGGGCGACACGTCCATGCAGGACGCGAACGCCAACACGGGCGGCGAAGCGCAGGCCAACACGGGCGGAGGCGGTCGTCGCCGTGGCCGTCGCGGGCGGCGCGGTCGTCGCCCCGCCGCCACTGACGCAAGCACGGCGGGCGATACCACCGGCGCAACCACTCCGACGACCGGCGACACCACCGGCGGCGGGACGCAGACGGGCGGCGGCGGCAGTCTCCCCGGCATGGGAACGTTCGGCGACGTGGCCGACTTGTCCGGCACTTACACCGGCACGATCAACTACGCGGAAGGCGGCATGACGGGCGAGGCGACGTTGACGCTGACGGGCAACACCTTCACCATCACGGCCGGTTCGGCGACGCAGAACGGCACTTACAGCGCGCGCAGTTGGCCGGGCTACACGGCGCTCTCGATGCGCTTCGGCGACACGCTCCCGGCCACCATCGTCTCGACGCGCGCGTGGCATAGAGGCCGCACGTTGAGAATCCAGAGCGTCCGCGGCGAATCGCGCGCGTTCTCCTTCAACGGCCGGTCGCAGTAGTTAATTTGGGAGCAAAGTAAGAAAAGTCCCAAGTCTCAAGTCCCAAGTCTCAAGTCAATAGACGCTTTGAGGCTTGGGACTTGAGACTTGGGACTTGGGACTTGGGACTGATGAAAGAGAAGATTCGCATTGCGAGCGGGCAGGGGTTTTGGGGCGACATGCTCGATGCGCCCGTCCGTCAGGTCGAAGGCGGGCCGATAGATTACTTGATGCTCGACTATCTGGCCGAGGTCACGATGTCGATCATGCAGAAGCAGCGCGCACGCGACCCGCGCGCCGGTTATGCGCGCGACTTCGTGCCGTTGATGCGCGAGATTCTGCCCGCCTGCGTCGAGCGCAATATCCGCGTGACGGCGAACGCGGGCGGCGTCAATCCGACGGGCTGCGCCGAAGCGGTGCGCGAAGTGGCGCGCGAACTCGGGCTTGCAGGGCGTCTGCGCATCGGCACGGTGACGGGCGACGACATCATGGGACGGCTTGACGAATTCCTTGAGCGCGGGCTGGAACTGCGCAACATGGATACGGGCGAGCCTCTGTCGAAAGTGCGCGATCAGATTCAGAGCGCGAACGTCTATCTCGGCGCGTGGCCGATGGTGGAGGCTTTGAATCGCGGCGCGCAGGTCGTCGTCACCGGGCGCGCGACCGATACGGGGTTGACGCTCGCGCCCATCATTCACGAGTTCGGCTGGCGCGCGGACGACTGGGACAAACTTTCAGCCGGAACCATCGCCGGGCACATCATCGAATGCGGCGCGCAATCTTCGGGCGGCAACTGCCAGTACGATTGGCGTTCGATCCCAGACCTCGCGGGCGTCGGCTTCCCCATCGTCGAAGCCGAAGCGGACGGCACGTTCGTCGTCACGAAACACGAGGGCACGGGCGGCATCGTCTCGATCCCTTCGATCAAAGAACAACTCGTCTACGAGATGGGCGACCCGCACGAATACATCACGCCCGATTGCGTCGCCGATTTCACTTCGATTCGACTTGAGGACGCAGGGACGAATCGCGTGCGCGTCCGCGGCATCAAGGGACGACCGGCGACCGAGTTCTTGAAAGTCTCGATCAGTTATTCGGCCGGGTACAAGGCCGTCGGCACGCTCGTCTACTCGTGGCCTGACGCATACGCGAAGGCGCGCGCGGCCGACGAAATTTTGCGCGCGCGTCTGGAACGCCTCGGCCTTCGGTTCGAGCAAATCCTGACGGAGTTCGTCGGCGCGAACGCGACGCACGGGCATCTGGCGGGCGAGCCTTCCGCAGACCTGCCGGAAGTTCAACTGCGCGTCGGCGTGCGCGACGCGAATCGCGCGTCGGTCGAACGCTTCACGAAAGAGATCGCGCCGCTCATCCTGACGGGGCCGCCGGGCGTGACGGGTTTCGCGGGCGGTCGCCCCAAAGTCGAAGAGATCGTCGCCTACTGGCCTGCGCTGATCCCGAAGACGGAGATTGAAACTCGCGTGGAGGTGACGGAAGCGTGAGCGCCGGAGACGACACGCCGAAAGACGACGGGGAAGCGGGCATCTCCGGCGCGCAAGGTCTCCGCTGGCAGCGACTCGGCACGGAGATCGTCGCCGACTGCCGCGTCTTTCGCGTGCGGCGCGACCGCAGCGTCAGTCCGCATCGCGGCAGCGAACACGACTTCTTCGTCCTCGAAGCGTCCGACTGGATCAACATCATCCCTTTGACCGCGAACGAAGAGGTGGTGATGATCGAACAATACCGGCATGGCTCGCAGGAAGTGACGCTGGAGATTCCGGGCGGGATGGTGGACGCGGGCGAGTCGCCTGCGACGGCCGCTGCGCGCGAGTTGCTGGAAGAGACGGGCTATGCGGCCGCGGGCGAGGTCGTCGGTCTCGGCAAGGTCAGACCCAACCCGGCGATTCACGACAACTGGATACACACGTTTCTCGCGCGCGACGTGACGCTCAGGCAAAAGCCGGTCATCGAAAGCACGGAGCACACCATCGTGCGGCTCGTCCCGCTCGCGTGTATCCCGCAGCTCATCGCCGACGGCTCGATCAATCACGCGCTCGTCGTGGTAGGATTTCACTGGCTCGCACTACATCAAGCGGGACTCGCGCCCGTCGTCTCATAGGGACTTCAAAGCGCCCTTCGTCTCAAGTTATGAAAATTCAATTGACCAAACTGGCGCACGCGCGTTCGGGCGACAAAGGCGACACGGCCAACGTCGGGCTGATCGCCCTGCGCGAAGAATTTTACCCCGTGCTCGTCCGCGAAGTGACGGCGGCGCGCGTCAAAGAACATTTCCGGGGCATCTGCCAAGGCGAAGTCGAACGCTTCGAACTGGACAACCTCGGCGCACTCAACTTCCTCCTGCACGAATCGCTCGGCGGCGGCGGCACGCTCTCTCTGATGACCGACGCGCAAGGCAAGACTTTCTCCACCGCGCTCCTACGCATGTTCATCGACGTGCCCGACGAAGAAGCCCGCTCACTGGGAGTAGAACAGTGACGAGTGACAAGTGACGAGTGACGAGTTAAAACAAAGAGCTTGTCTTTAACTTGTGACGTGTGACAAGGGGCGAGTTTAAAAAACAGAACTTGTCTTTAACTTATCACTTGTCACTTGTCACTCGTGACTGCTTTTAAAACTTGTCACTCGTCACTTGTCACTTATCACTTTTGAATTATGAGTAGTGGAGCAGAGAGCATTGTTCCCGGCGTGCGTCATGGTTACGCGCAGGTGGGGGAGGTGCGCCTGCATTACGCGGAGTGTGGGCGAAGGGGCGAGCCGCTGGTGTTGTTGCTGCACGGGTTTCCGGAATGTTGGTATTCGTGGCGGCATCAATTGACGGCGCTCGGCGTGCGTTTCCATGCGGTCGCGCCTGACTTGCGCGGCTATAATTTGAGCGACAAGCCCGCGCGCGTGGAAGACTATCGCATGGAGAAGTTGGTCGCGGACGTGCTCGGCCTCGCGGATCATTTCGGCGCGCGCGAGGCGTCGGTCGTCGGGCACGATTGGGGCGCGGCTGTGGCGTGGGCTGCGGCCGCGCGTCACCCGGAGCGCGTGCGCAAAGTCGCGGCGCTGCAAGTGCCGCCCATGTCGGTCTGGTTCGCCAACATGACTTTGAAGCAAGCCCGGCGCAGTTGGTACATGCTCTTTTTCCAACTCCCGCGCGTGCCCGAATGGCAGCTCGGCGCGAACGATTTCGCCGCGCTCGAACGCATGTTCAAACAGACTTCGCGCCCCGGCACGTTTACGGACACAGACCTCGCCGTCTACAAAAACGCGCTCCGGCAAAAGGGCGAACGCACGAACACGACCGCGCTCACCGCCGCGCTCAATTACTACCGCGCCAACCTCTTCGCCAATCTCTCACGGAAGTCCGCCCCGGCCGAGACTGAAAGAGCGCGCATACGCGTGCCCGCGCTTTTCATCTACGGCGAGCGGGATTTCGCCATCGCTCCTGAGACCGTGCGCGATGTCGGTAAACACATCGACGCGCCTTACCGCGAGCTTCGTCTCGCACACAGCAACCATTGGGTGCAGCAGGAATCGCCCGCCGAGGTGAACGCCGCGCTCCTCGATTTTCTAAACGATGAACGATGAAGGCACGACTGGTGAATGGTGAATGGTGAATGGTGAATGGAAGAAACTGTCTTCCACTATTCACCATTTACCATTCACCTCATCGTTTCTTCTAAGTGGAAATAACATGGACGAGCCGACACAATTGATCTACACGGTGGAGGGGGCGGTTGCGCTGTTGACGCTCAATCGCCCGGAGAAGCGCAACGCCTTGAACGACACGCTTGTCGGCGAGTTGAAAGACGCGCTCCGACGCGCCGACGCGAGCGATGCGGTGCGCGTCTGCGTCATCACGGGCGCGGGCGCGGACTTCTGCTCCGGCGCAGACCTCTCGGCGCTGCAAAAAATCTCCGAAAGCTCCATCACGGAAAACCTCGAAGACGCCGAGTCGCTCGCGGAATTGTTCGCGCTCATCAGGCGCGTGCGCGTGCCCGTGGTGGCGGCCGTGCGCGGGCGCGCGCTCGCGGGCGGGTGCGGTTTGGCGACCGCTTGCGACATCGTGCTCGCGGCGCGTTCGGCGCGCTTCGGTTACCCGGAAGTGAAGATCGGTTTCGTGCCCGCGATGGTGATGGCGATCTTGCGCCGCAACGTCTCGGAGAAACGCGCCTTCGAACTGATCACGCGCGGCGCTGAAATCGGCGCGGAAGAGGCCGTCGCCTTCGGCCTCGTCAATTACGTTTTCGCGGATGAACAGTTCGAGTCGGAAGTCGAACAATACGTCGCCGGCTTCGAGCGCGTCAGCCGCTCGGCCGTGATGCTCACCAAGCGCCTGCTCTATCACATGGACGGCATGACCTTCGACGCCGCGCTCCAATCCGGCGCAGACCTCAACGCCATCGCACGCATGACCGAAGACTGCCAACAGGGCATCGCGCGCTTCCTCAAAAAATGAGAGGCCGCGACCCGGTCGCCCGTCGCGTTGAACTCTAACGCCAACGCGTCAGGTAGTCGCGCAGAGTTTCGTACATGCTCTCGAAAGAGTCGGTGCAAAAGAGGACGGGTTGATAGTTCGTCGTGTCGAACTCTTGGCACGCGGCCGCCTCCAAATCGAGCGGGCGCAGTTCGGCGCGCCGCATCGCATCCAATTCTCCGGCGGACGACACCAGCCCCGCGCCGTAGGCTTTGACTTCGCCCGCTTCGCGGAGGACGCCGAATTCAATCGTGAACCAGTAGACACGCGCGAGACGTTCCAAAGCCTCTTCGGTCGTTGTTCGCCTGACGGCTTCGCCGACGAGCCGGTTGAGTTCGGCCAGTCTTGGGTTGGCGAGCATGACGGCGTGCCCCAGTAGTTCGTGAACCACGTCCGGCTCCGGCGTGTAGAGCGGCGTCGAGTGGTGGCGTATGTATTGAGTTGACAGGAACACGCCGTTTGCCAGCGACTCCAAAAAGAGGCGCGGCGCAACCAGCCCGCCGACGGGTTCGAGTCGAAAGCCGCTGAGCGCCTCGACTTTCTCGGAGACCTCGCGCAACTGTGGAATCCGCTCGCGCGAGAGAGCGAGACGCCGCACGCATTCCAGATACTCGGCGCAGGCGTGGCTTTCGTGTTGCGGCGCGAGCGCGTCGCAAACGATGCGCCAGAGTCGATGCTCCTCCTCCGTGTAGGGCGCATCGGGGATGGGCGCACCCGACTCGTAGCGCAGAGCGATCTCCGCGCTCTCATCACGCCGCGCGCGATATGCGCGGTCGCGAAAGCCGGGATGATCCGGTTCGAGATTGACCACGGGGCGCGGTAGTCGTTCCGGCGGGACGTGAAGTGCGGCATTGTCCTCATTGTCCTCGGCGGAGGTCTTGAGGATGGTGGTCGAGACTGAAAATTGCTGTTCCTGCAACATGGTCGAAACTCCGTCGGCTGATCTTTAGGTCGACATAAAAAAAGAACCGGCCACTTGTCCCTCCGATGTGGAAGGACGAGTGGCCGGTTCAAGAATCCGTCTTCGTTGGCGCTAGATGTTCAACCTGCGCCGACAGTCCTTCGCCGTCCCATCCCTCCGCGCGGAGAGTGAGCCGTAATAATAGTAATAGCGATAGGAACTGTTCGGTTGCATCAACATCGCTTCATCTTGCGCCGGAAACCGCGGCGCGCGAAACCAAACATAAACGCACGGCGCAACCACTGTCAAGGCCGACGCCCGCGCCGTTTCGCACGACGAGCACATTGGCCTACGCGGCCCGGTGCGGCTTGCAGTTTAACTGTGTGAAGTCTCTTCCGTGCTTCACGCGGACGAGTCTAAGGGTGAGTTCGCGCAGAGCGCGAGAGCGCATTCCAAGACAGGCTCGCAGATGCGATTGACCAACCCGATCTCGAACGCCTCGGCGGCCGACAGGCGTCGCGCCGTGGTGAACATCTCAAGCGCGCGCGCTTGACCGACGAGGCGCGGGAGTCTCTGCGTGCCGCCCCATCCGGTGATGATGCCGAGCCGCGCGCCGGGATGCGCGAACGTCGCGTTGGGTGAGGCGATGCGTAGATCGCAGGCGAGCGCCAGATCGAGACCGCCACCCATGCAGTAGCCGTTGACGGCGGCGATGGTCGCGTGCGGCGCGTCCGCAATTTTTTGCATGAGACGTTGGCCGCGCCGCGCAAACTCACGCGCCGACGCGGGCGCGAGCGCGCTCAGTTCGCGTATGTTTGCGCCGGAGGCGAAGGCATCGTTCGTGCCCGTGAAGATGATCGCGGAGATGTCCGTCCGGATTGAGAGCGCGCAGACGAGGCGGTCTAATTCTTCCAGCACGGCGACGGAGAGGGAGTTGCGTTCGGCGGGACGGTTGAGACGGATGACGGCGACGTTTGCATCGCGCGTTTCGCAGATTACGGGGCGAGGCGTCTCGACTGTCTGCTCGGCGTCGTCCGGCATGTGTGAGGATTAGTTAAAGCGAATCAGGCGCGCGGGCGCACGTTGTTGCGCAGGAACGCGACGATATCTTCGGTCGATGTGCCGGGCAGAAACACTTCGGCCACGCCCATCTCTTTCAAACGCGGCACGTCCTCTTTCGGCACGATGCCGCCGACGAGCACGAGGCAATCGTCCATCCCGCGCTCTTGCAAAAGCTGCACGATGCGCGGGCAGAGCGTGTTGTGCGCGCCGCTCAGGATCGAGACGCCGACCGCATCGACGTCCTCTTGCAGAGCGGCGGCCGCGATCATCTCCGGCGTCTGCCGGAGACCCGTGTAGATCACTTCCATCCCCGCATCACGCAACGCACGCGCGATCACCTTCGCCCCTCGGTCGTGACCGTCGAGGCCGGGCTTGGCAACAAGTACGCGAATTTTTCTTTCACTCATAAGCAAACAGTGACAAGTGACGAGTGACGAGTTAAAGACAAGTTCAAGTTCTTGGTATTAACTTGTCACTCGTCACTTGCTACTCGTCACTGCTTTTAAAATGCCGGTTCTTCGTAGAGGCCGTACACGTCGCGCAGGGCATCGCAGATTTCGCCGAGCGTGGCGTAGGCGCGGACGGCTTCGATGGTGGCGGGCATGGTGTTGTCGCCCGCTTGCGCCGCGCGTTTCAGTTTGTCGAGACAGTTGGCGACCGCGCCCGCGTCGCGGCGTGCGCGTGCGGCTTCGAGTCGTGCGATCTGGTGTTCGCGGACGGATTCGTCGATGACGAGAATGTCGATCTTCGGCCCCTCGTCCTCCATCTGATATTTGTTGACGCCGACGATGGTTTGCTCGCCGCGCTCGACGGCCTTCTGGTATTGATAGGCCGACTCCTGAATCTCGCGCTGCGGAAAGCCCTTCTCGACGGCCGAGACCATGCCGCCCATCGCATCGATCTTGGCGAAGTAATCGAGCGCGCCGTCTTCCATCTTCTTCGTCAAGGATTCGAGAAAGTAAGAGCCGCCGAGCGGATCGACCGTGTTGGCGACGCCGGTCTCTTCCGCGATGATCTGTTGCGTGCGCAGAGCGATGAGCGCCGCCCTGTCCGTGGGGAGCGCGAGCGCTTCGTCATAGGCGTCCGTATGCAGACTCTGCGTGCCGCCGAGCACGCCCGCGAGCGCTTGGATGGCGACGCGCACGATGTTGTTCAGAGGTTGTTGCACGGTGAGCGAGACGCCGGCCGTCTGCGTGTGGAAACGCAGTTGGAGCGTGCGCGGATCGCGCGCGTGAAATCGTTCGCGCATGATGCGCGCCCAGATGCGGCGCGCGGCGCGATACTTGGCGATCTCCTCGAAGAAGTCGTTGTGCGCGTTGAAGAAGAAAGAGATGCGCGGGACGAACTCGTCAACGTCAAGTCCGGCATCGACGCCCCATTGGACGTACTCGATGCCGTCGCGCAGGGTGAAGGCGAGTTCCTGCATGGCCGTCGCCCCGGCCTCGCGGATGTGATAGCCGCTGACTGAAATCGGGTTGTACTTAGGTACGTGGCGCGTGCAGAACTCGAAGGTGTCGATGACGAGTTTCATCGCCGGGCGGATCGGATAAATCCATTCCTTCTGCGCGATGTACTCTTTGAGAATGTCGTTTTGCAGCGTGCCGGAAATCTTGCGCCAGTCCGCGCCCTGCTTCTCCGCGACGACCAGATACATCGCGAGCAGGACGGACGCGGGCGCGTTGATCGTCTGCGAGACGGTGACTTCTTCGAGCGGAATGCCGTCGAACAGAGTCTCCATGTCGGCGAGCGAAGAGACGGCGACGCCGCACTTGCCGACTTCGCCTTCGGAGAGCATCGCATCGGCGTCGTAGCCCATCAGCGTCGGCAAGTCGTAGGCGACGGAGAGTCCGGTCTGTCCCTGCGCCATCAGATATTTGAAGCGCGCGTTGGTCTCTTCGGGCGTGCCGAAGCCCGCGAACTGGCGCATCGTCCAGAGCTTGCCGCGATAGCCGGTCGGGTGTATGCCGCGCGTGTAAGGGAACTCGCCGGGGAAAGAAGTGTCGCGTTCGAAGTCTATGTCGCGCACGTCGGCGGGCGTGTAGAGACGTTCGACGGCGTCGAGCGAAACGGTCTCGAACTTCTGCTTGCGTTCGGGGCGCTTCTGCAACACGGGCGCAAGCGTCTCTTCTTCCCAACGCTCGACGGCGGCCTGTTCCGGCGATGTGACCTCTTTGACTTCGGACATAATTTTCCTTGCTCTCTCCCGCACGTGAACTTCTGACGGCGGTTGCACTGTCGCTAAAATTTATGACGAGATAAATAGAGTTCGATATTAGTTGACCGCTCGCGAGAGTGTCAACCACATGTTCCGGCTGTAAAACTAGGGAAAATCGCGCGAATGAAGCGGCGCGGCTGCCCGTTTGAATCGAGCAGCCACGCAAAGACAGGAAGGAGCTAACGCTAAGCAGAAACTAAGCGGGCAGCGAACGGCGGGCGACCGGCAGAACTTGGCATGAGTGCGACACGGATCATTGCGATCATAAGAAGCATCCGCCTCGTTAATTAATCGACGGGCACGACGATCTCGTTGGCGCGCACCATGTTCAGACGCGAGCGCGCCGCAGCCTCGATGGTACGCGGGTCGTTTTGCAGACGCTCGGCCTCGCGCCGGAGCGAGTCGTTCGTGTTGGTGAGCGCCTGTACTTCAGTCTGCATCTGCGAAAATTTCTGCTCGGCGCTACGCATCTCGGCGTGCGTCCGCATCGTCACCGTGACGCAGAGCGCGAAAGTGGCGAGCATGATCATGGTGAACACTGCCCAAGAGGGAATGAGTCCACCGCGGCGACGCACTTCGGCGCGCGTGCCGACGAGTTCGCGCGAAATCTCGCGCGCCGGTGCGCCCAGCGTGAGGGGGCGTGTGGCAGGGCGTTGCGCGGCGAGACGCGTGTCAGTCCAGTAAGTATTTGCGGCCTTGTTCAAGTAGCACCTCCAACTCTTGTTCCGATTCAGATTCAGCGTAGATGCGCACCAGCGGCTCCGTCCCGGAAGGGCGCATCAGCAGCCACGAGCCATCTTCAAAAATAAACTTCACTCCGTCCGTGCGATTCGTGCGCGCGACACGCCGCCCGCCAATCGCATCCGGGTCGCGGCTCAACTTCTCCGGCAGCATGTCCAAAATTTCCGGCGTCAGGCGCACGCCGATGCGCGCCGCTTCGAGCCGTCCCACACGCCCGTACAACTCTCTCAACTGCTCCGTCAGACTCACGCCGCGCGCCGCCACCGCTTCGGCCGCCAACAGGCAAGCCAGAATGCCGTCTTTCTCCGGGTAGTGGCCGCGAATCGAGAGTCCGGCCGATTCCTCGCCGCCGAGAATGATCTTGTCCTCGTTGATCAACTCGCCGATAAACTTGAAGCCCACCGGCGTCTCATACACAGGCAAGCCGCGCGATTCGGCGACGCGATCCACCAGATGCGATGTGGCAACCGAACGCGCCACGCCCGCCGTCCACCCGCGCGATTCGGCCAGATAGTCGAACAGAAGCGGGATCAGTTGATTGGGCGTGATGAACGTTCCGTCCGCATCGAGCACGCCGAAACGGTCTCCGTCGCCGTCAGTGGCGAGACCGAGAACACAGCCGCGACGCTTCATCGCTTCGCGCAATTCGTCCAAGTGATGATCGTCCGGTTCAGGCGAACGCCCGCCAAACATCACATCGCGCCAATCGTGAATCGTTTCCACTTCGAGGCCGCGTTCGCGCAACGCCTTGTCAAGATAGCCGCGCCCCGTGCCCCACAGCGGATCGTAGGCATAACTCCCGCTCGCCCCGGCAATTACGTCGAAACGGATTTTCTTTTCAAGGTCGGCGAAATAAGCCGCATGCGGGTCGTAAATCTCGACGTTTCCGGCCGTTTTATTACCCGCGACGCTTGCGCTCTCCGCTTCCATACCCGCGATTAAAGCCTCGACCTGCTTGGTGGCTTCGGGCAGGGCAGGCGCGCCGTCAGCCGTGGAAAACTTCATCCCGTTGTATTCAGGAGGGTTATGCGACGCCGTGAAGTTGATGCCGCCCGCCGCTTTGCGCTCTCGGATCGTGTGCGAGATGGTCGGCGTCGGCGTCGGCTGATCGCAAAATATCGCGTCCAATCCATTGGCCGAGACTTCACGCACACATTCGGCCGCAAACTTCTCTCCCAGAAAACGCGTGTCGTAACTGACGACGAGCGATGCGCCATCAAGGACGCCGCTTGAGCGTAAATAGCTGCAAATCGAACGGGTTACACGTCGCACGTTGGCAAACGTGAATTCGTCTGCGATGATGGCGCGCCAGCCTGATGTTCCGAACTTAATGGGCATCTTTAGTCGGGGACTCTACAGTGTCCTGTTGGTGTCAAAAGCTCAAGATAGTGTGCTGTTTGATTTGGAGCACTACAACGGAATGTGCTTTGATCACGTTCAATCCTTTGTCGCTCATATGTTTAGCGACAAAGTGGCGGGAATTTAGCATGCGGCAAATATGCTGTAAAGCTATTTCTTTACAACGATTTATACGGCTAAGTTCAACGTTTACTTGAAGTAACAGGTCTTAAGCGCTTAAAATGGCGAACAGACAGCGAACGGAAATCCACGATGTGGGCAGGCCTGCAAATCGGCTTTATCTTGCAGCTAGATAGAGGAACGCGGGGTCGGGCACAGGTGTGGAAAACATTTTTCGACCCCGGAAGAGACGAGTAAAAGTGCAAATCGGAAGGCGAAATCTGAGGAAGATTCCGTAACAGTCTACTTTATTGTCCGGTAGAAAACTAATTGCCCTGCTTACAGTTGTTTACAAGAATATCCGGGCGGAAATGGGGTTGACAAAATAGAGGCGAGCCGGATGCGAGTTGAATCCGGCTCGCCTCTATTTTGTTGAATTCTGGATGAGTTAACGTCCAGCAGTTTCTCAAACTGTCGTGCGATTGCGTCCGGTGATGAGTCTGTAGCCGAACAGCAGTATGAGCGCGCCGATGATGGCGAACACGATGCGCATGATGAGGCCTTGATCATCGCCTGCGCCGAACACGCCGCGCGCGATGAACGTGCCGATGATGCCGCCGACGATTCCGAGCAGAATTGTGACGATCAACCCGCCCGGGTCTTTGCCCGGCATAATTGCCTTCGCCAACGCCCCAGCGATTAAACCAACGATTATCGCTCCGATAATATCCATTTCGAATCCTCCATGGGTAATCTTTTTGAAATACCAGAAACTGCTCGAAAGCAGCCACGAAATTAGCAACTGTACGATTTCAAACTAAGAAATCGGTTGCGCTTGACTAGTTAGCAAAGCGCACGCCACAGCGTTTCCGCACGCGTTTTGTGAGTAATAACGGCGCGGCGGGGACGAGGGCGAGAATCCGGCCGAGTGGTATGAACGTTGCACATTTAACCGCCCGACGCCTTTAGGTGTTTGGAAAAAAATCGCTTTCTAAATCAGGAGGAACTCTGACTATGGGTTTATGGGACAAAATGTTTGGCAGCGGCGCGGACGAATCGCAGCAGCAGCCGAACGCCAATCAACGCTTCGAGAGGCTGAAGCAAAAGTATCAGTCGGTTCTGAACACGGCCGACCAGCAGCACATCCAATTTCACAACCTGCACGTGCAGGACGATAAACTCTTCATCCGTGCGACCGCGCCTTCGGACGAAGCCAAAAACAAGTTCTGGGATCAGGTCAAGCTCGTCAACCCGAACCTCGACGACATCACGGCTGAGGTCAACGTTGATTCGAGCCGCGCGCAGGCGGCGACCGCGGGCGGCGGCAGCCAGAACACGCAGACCTACACCGTCAAATCCGGTGACACGCTCTCGAAGATCAGCAAACAGTTCTACGGCGACGCCAACGAGTACATGCAAATCTTCTACGCGAACCGCGACAAGTTGAACGACCCGGACAAGATTCAGATCGGTCAGGAGTTGAAAATTCCCAACAAGTCCTAAACTCGGATTCTCCAACTGAGCCAAGACAGGAAAGAGAACGCCGCCCGGATGCTAAAAGCGCCGGGCGGCGTTTGTCTTCACGTCAAAGTTCGGCGACGCGGCGTTGCAGTTCGGCGGCGATCAGCGCGGGTTCCGTCCGCGCGTCGAATCGGACGGGCGCGCCGAAAACGACCGTGACTTGGCCGGGCGAGGCGAAGTATTGCTTGCGCCGTTTGAGTTCGTAGAGACCGTGCAGTTTCACGGGGACGACCGGGACGCTCAGCTCTTGCGCGAGCACGCCGATGCCGGTCTTGAAAGGACTCAGATGCATCTGGCCGCGCCGCGCGCGTTCGCCTTCGGGAAAGACGAGCACGCTCTCGCCGCGCTCGACGCACGCGCCCGCGTAGGCGAAGCTGCGACGAAAGCCGCTCTGCTTGGGCAGCGGAAAGACGTTGAAGAAGGTGGTGACTAAAATGTACTGCGCGCGCAGACGCAGGCGTGTGAAGAGACTTGTGCCCGCCTGCGGGTGAAGCCAATCGCGCAGGCGCTCGCCTTCCATCGCAATCGCGAGGCGTCCGCGCAAGCGGGCGGGCAGCGCCGCGAGAACGAGAGCCTGATCCGCAAGCGTCACGTGATTGGCGACGAACAGAGCCGGCGTGTTCAGTTCGTCCAGATGCTCGCGCCCTTCGACGCGCATGCGGCTCATCACGCGCGTGATGGGCAGGATGATCGTGTAGAAGAGAAACGAGCGTAACAACCTGAGCGGCGCGGTGCGAGACAGGCGCGGGAAAGGATAGGGTGTCGCCCGCACTGCGCTCGTCGTCTCGCCGCGAACCAACTTCTCGACTTCTTCGACCGTGGTTGCGGCGGTGAAGGCGGCTTCGTCGATCTCGATCTGATAGCGGTCTTCAAGCGCGCTGAGCAGTTCGACGCGCCCCAACGAGTCGAGTTTGAGATCGGTCGCCAGATTGGCCGAAGGGTCGAGGCGCGCAGGTTCGCTGCCGCTCAGGCGCGCCGCTTCCGCGACGATGAAGGAACGCGAAGGGAGTGCCGCGCCGGTCTCTTGCTCGCGGGCGGCGCGCGCGTCGCTCTCCGTCGCTTCGCCGCGCCGGTTCATCCGTGCCGAGACCGTGGCGGCGACTTCGCGTTTGATCACCTTGCGCGTGGCCGTGCGCGGAAAATCGGGTTCGTCCCAGACGAACCAACGGCGTATGCGTTGATGCTCCGCGAGCGTGCGGTTGGCGCGTTCGACGACCGACTCGGCGCTCGCTCCTTCGTCGCGTAGGATGAGGACGGCGAGCGGTTCGGTGCTGCGCGCTCCTTCCCAAGCGATGACACAACTCAAGCGCACTTCAGGCTCGCGGTTCAACGCGGCTTCGAGGTCTTCCGGATAGACGTTCAATCCGGCCGCCGTCACGATCACGTCCTTTTTGCGGCCTTTGAAATAGAGGTTGCCGGCGGCATCCATCTCGCCGAGGTCACCCGTGCGCAGCCAACCGCCCGCGTGCGCGTCGATGTCGCCGCGCGCCGAAGACCAGTAACCGGGCGAAACGCTCGGCCCGCGCACGATGATTTCGCCCGTCTCGTCGAGTTTGACTTCGTAACCCGGCATCAACTTGCCGATTGAGCCGTGGCTCTGCTTGAAGGGATGATTGACCGAGATGAGCGACGCGGTCTCCGTCATGCCGTAGCCTTGCAGGACGGCGAAGCCGAGCCGCCGCCAGAATTTATCCGTCTCTTCGTCGAGCGTCGCGCCGCCGGAGAGAAACGCCCAAAATTTGTAACCGAAGCGTCGATGCACGCGGCGAAACATCCACCAGCGACGCCAGAACTTAACTTTCCCGGCCGCCGCCAAGAGCCTCTTCAACTCCTCTGCACGACCGCGCGCGGCGTGGTCGCGCTCAACCCACTCGCGCAGACCTTCGAGCAGGCGCGGCACGAGGACGATGACCGAGATTCTCTCTTCGCGCGTGCGGCGCACGATCTCGGCCGGGTTGAGCGAGTCTTGAAAGTGAACTTCGCCGCCCAACAGTTGCGGCACGAAGATGCCCATGAACTGCCCGAAGACGTGGCTGAGCGGCACGAGATTCAAGAAGCGGATCGGATGAAACATTCGTTCCCACTTGAGATACTTTGCGATTTCCTGTTCGAGCGGTTCGAGGTTCGCCAGCAGGTTGCGGTGCGTGAGCAGGACGCCCTTCGGCGTTTGCGTCGTGCCCGAAGTGTAGATGATTTCGACGAGCGAGTCCGCGTCCGTGCCTTCCGCCGTGTAAGGTTCGGACGAGTGATGCGCCACCACGGCTTCCAATTCGTCGAGCCGGAGACGCGGCGTCTCCAAATCTTCCGGCGCGTGCACGCTTCGACCCAAGAGCGCCAGAGCCGCGTTCGTCTGCTCAACCACCGTCCGGACGAATTCGGGGCTGCTCTCTTTGTCGAGCGGCACGACGACCGCGCCGCGCAAGAGACAGCCCCAAAAGGCCGCCACCCATTCCGCATTGTTCTCGCCCCACAGCAACACGCGCGCACCGCGCGCGACGCCGCGCGCCTCCAACTCGCGCGCCACGCGACGCGCCGTGAGCACCACGCGCTCATAAGACCAACTCGCACGTCGCAGCCCGCGCGTGCCCACCAGCATCGTCGCCCGGCCGCGCCGCAAGTAATCGTCCAGATAACTCAGAATCGTTTGACGGGTCGTTGCCGCGTCTTGGGATAACCGCATTTCAGATGTCGCCCTTCGTCCGCAAGCGAGAGACGGACGGATAGTTTCAGTCTCCGCCCCGACGCGTTTTGCGGCTTTGAATAGTCATAAATTTAGCATAACGAGACGACGGCATATTCGCGCTGTGACAAAATCTGAATTGTCCTAATGGTTTCGCTCGTGGTTGAAAAGATCGAGAAAAAACGGTCGGACGGTGCTCGGTCGGCGCTCGAATTTTAATTTGATTGACACTCGCCGCGTCCGCCGACTAGACTGAATTTAGTTTGAGTCGAAGCCACCTCATGTGTACTTCGGCAGGACGAGCCGCTCCCCGTACTTCTCGTCAATAAAACTTGCCCTGACTCCGACAAACTCTTTCGAGCGCGCCCCACCACTGTGCTCGCCGGGCGGTGTCGCTCGTCAAAATTCAGTACAGGGGTTATCAAGGTTTGCCTATGTCCGGCTCCACGCCTTCGTCCGCATCTGATCATTCGGAAAATTTTAACGCGGCCGTCTTTCAACTGCCGCTCGCCTCGATGGTGCGCGCGCTGTGCAAGGCGGCGACGACCGGCTCCGACATGCTCTACGATGTCATGTTGAAGCTCGCCCTGATGGTCGATGCGACGGCGCAAACTTACGGCCTCGCCACCTTCGCGCAAAAGACCGGCGAGCGTCCGCATCTCAAGTGGGTCGAAGGACTCGACCAAGACGAGATCGCCGAAGCCGAAGCGCAAGTGGCCGAGATGCTGTCGGGCACGTCCGCCGCCACGGCGGAGATGCGCGCGGGCGACCGCGCCATCTGTCTCGTGCTCGCCGTGCCGACCGCGCGGCGTGAGGGCGTCGCCATCTACGGGCGTTGCGTGCGCCCGCTCTCCGAGCGACAGGCGAAGGAACTGAAAATCCTCTGCGACGTGGCGCAACTGGCGCACGCGCACGCGCTCTTGAACGAAGCCGTCCGCCCCCAGACGCAAACCCTCGCGCACGCGCCCACCGTTGCGTCGGCCGCGTTGCCGGGCATGGTCTTCGTCAGTCGCCGCATGTCCGAACTGGCGCGCGCCGTCGAACGCGTCAAAGATTCCGATTCGACCGTGCTCGTGATGGGCGAATCGGGCACGGGCAAGGAACTCGTCGCGCGCGCCATTCATCGCCTCAGCCGTCGCTCGCAAGCCGCTTTCATTCCGTTCAACTGCACGGCCGCGCCCGCCGATTTGATCGAGAGCCTCTTGTTCGGTCATCGCAAAGGCTCTTTCACCGGCGCGCACAACGACCACGACGGACTGATTCGCGCGGCCGAAGGCGGCACGCTCTTTCTCGACGAGATCGGCGATCTGCCGCTCGCCTTGCAGCCCAAACTTTTGCGCTTCCTGCAAGAAGGCGAAGTGCACACGCTCGGCGAACGCACGCCGCGCAAGGTGAACGTCCGCGTCGTCGCCGCGACGCACAAAGACTTACAGCGCGCCGTCGCCGAAGACCGTTTCCGCGAAGACTTGTACTACCGGGTCGCCGCGCTCACGCTCGAAGTGCCGCCTTTGCGCGACCGCCCCGAAGACATCGCCGCGCTCATCTCGCATTACCTGACGCACTACGCGCGCCGCAACGACCGCGCCGTCGCCGGCATCACGGCCGACGCCATCCACGCCTTGCAAAACTATTCTTGGCCCGGCAACGTGCGCGAACTCGCCGCCGAGATCGAACGCCTCGTGCTCTACACGGACGAAGGGACTTCCATTAGCGCCGATCTCATCAGCCCACGCATCAACCCGCCGCGCGCGGGCGCTCTGTCGGAAGGCGCGGACGCGCGCCCCGCACATCTCGAAAACATGCTCGACGATTTCGAACGCCGCGTCATCACCGAGACGCTGCGTTTGCACGACTACAACGTCGCGCGCGCCGCCACCGCCCTCGGCCTCGGCTCGCGCCAAACGCTCTACAAAAAACTCAAACGCCTCGCCATCAACGTCGGCGACTTCCTCCAAGACGAACAACAGCCCGGCCTCCAACTCCGCGCCGACAGAAATTGAGGGAGCGATTAGCTTAATAGCGATTAGCTCTTAGCTATCAGCTTTTTGTGACACTGCAACTTACGCTTGAAGACGAACGGCACGCATAACAATCCACCGACAACTAACCACTTACAGCTAACAGCTAACAGCTAACAGCTAACAGCTAACAGCTAAAACCCCATGATCCTCACGTACATCGTCTGTTTCGCCGTCGCCATGTTGATACACGAGTTGGGGCATCTGTTGGCGGCGCGCGCGTGCGAGGTGGGGGCGACGGAGTTGGGTTTGGGTTGGGGGCGCAAAGTGTGGGGTTTCAAGTGCGGCGGCGTCGAATACAAACTGCACGCGCTGCCCGTCGGCGCATACGTGCGGCTCGACATGGCGGGCTTGCAGGTGCGCCCGCTCAGTCAACAAGTGCTCGTGCTGCTGGCGGGCATCATCGTGAACTTGTGCGCCGCGTCGCTGGCAAGCGGCACAGTGTTCGGCGCGATGAACTACTTGCTGGCGGCGACGAACCTGCTGCCGTTTTATCAACAGGACGGGTGGAAGTGCGGGATGGTCTTGATGCGCGCGCTGATGCGGCGACGAAGCGCCTTCGTCGAATGGACGTTCACCATCGCGGGCGGCGGTGCGAGCCTCGCGTTGCTCGTCGCGCTCTTGATGCAGGGATGACGAAGCTATGGCGTTGAGAGAGCTTGAACAAACGGGCGACACCGCCGCCACCGACATCGTAGCGTGGCCTCAGACTCTTGCGGCGAGCGAAGATCGCACGAGCGATAGCGCGGGCGTCAACCTCGGCGCGTGGACGGATGCGTTCTCGACGCGGCGTCTGCTCGTCTTCGTCCTGCTCGCGGTCATCTTCACGCTGACGGCCGGGCAGATCACAGACCCGGATTTCTGGTGGCACCTGCGCACCGGCCAACTCATCTACGAAACGCGCGCCATCCCGCACGCCGATGTCTTCTCTTTCACGGCGCTCGGCCGAGAGTGGGTGACGCACGAATGGCTCGCGGAACTTTTGCTCTACGCCATTTACAAGTGGGCGAACTGGGGCGGGCTGGTCGTCTCTTTCTCGCTCGTGATGACAGCGGCGCTGTGGCTCGCTTACAGGCGTGCCGTCCTCGTCGCGCCGCATCCGTATGTGGCGGGCGCGGCGGTGCTCGTGGGCGCGCTGGCGACCGCGCCGATGTGGGGCGTGCGCCCGCAGATGCTCTCGTTTCTGTTCACGAGCATCTACGTCGCCGTGCTCGGTCGATACGCGCGCGGGGGCGGTCGTGCGAAAAGTTTGGTGTGGCTCGTGCCGCTGATGCTCATGTGGGTGAACGTGCACGGCGGTTACGCTCTGGGCTTGGCGCTCGTGGGATTGACCGGCGCAGGCGTTGTGCTCGACGAGTTGATGATGCGCGGCGTTGAAGGGGAGCGGAGTTGGCCGGAGCGACTGCGGCCGTCTTTAAAGAGACTGTGGCCGCTCGTCTTGTTGTTCGCGGCGTGCGTGCTCGTCGTGCCGCTCAATCCGAACGGCCTGCGGATGTTCTCCTACCCGTTCGAGACGCTGGGCTCGCACGCCATGCACGCCTACATCGACGAGTGGTTCACGCCGAATTTTCATCTCGTCATCAGCCAGCCGTTCGCCTTGCTCGTCTTCGCCACGTTCGCCGCGCTCGCGCTCTCGCCGAAGCGCGCGCGCCCTTCGGAGTTGTTGCTGCTGTGCGTCTCAGGTTACGCGGCCTTGCGCGCGTGGCGCAACATCCCCCTGTTCGCGCTGGTGGCGATACCTTTATTGGCCGAACACGCTTGGCAACTGCTCACAAGCCGCGCGCGCTTCGGTTGGCTCGCAGTCGCCGACGAACGGCGCGAGACGAAAAAGAAGGCTTGGGTTCAGTTGGCGTTCAACGTCGTCGTGCTCGTCTGCGTGCCCCTGGCCTTGTGCGCGGCGAACGTGGCGAAGGTATCGGCGCGGCAGGAGGCGTCCGAAGCGGAGAAGTATCCGGCGGCGGCCGTCGAATTTTTGCGCGCGCATGAAGGTGCGGGGGCGCTCTACAACGAGTACGGTTGGGGCGGTTATCTGATCTGGAAGTTGTACCCGCAACGGCAAGTTTACATAGACGGCCGGGCGGACGTGTACGGCGACGCCTTCATGGAAGAGGCGCTCGGCGCGATGGCGGGCGAGCGCGAGTGGCGCGCGGCGCTTGAGCGTTACGACGTGCGAACCGTGTTGATCAAGCCGGACGTGCCGCTGGCGAGTTTGCTCCGGCAAGACTCAAGTTGGCGGTGCGTCTACGAAGACCGGCAAGCGGTCGTCTTCTTCAAACAGTAGACGCGGATCGTAGAACCGGAGCATAAGAGCAGAGGCGGCGCGGCACTTGATGTTCGCGCCGCCTTAAACTTTTCGCGGCACGTTGGGGCGTCCAAGTCTCCGCGCCGCTCAGGGTTGGTGTGACGCGGCGCGGAAATGTTCCCCTTCATCTTGAGTCGCATAATTTCTCTAACGCCTGCGGCGTCAATTTCGTGAAATGTTTTGCTTCAGACGCGCATTGGTAATGAAGATGCAAAAGAGGTCTTTGACTATCGTTGGTTAATAAAAAGGAGAGCGCTCGCTATATCGGATTTGAGAATGACCTGTTATTCGCGGCCGAAGCGGCGCACAAAAAATGTTGACTGACCCGGAAGCAACAAGTATGCTGCGCACGCTCATAGCAGTTTCCTCGCTCCGTCCGAGCCTTGGGTTTCTTGTGTTGGCTCAAATCGGTGGCAACCTGAAGCCACCCCGACTTTAAAACTCACTTCCTTTCGGCAAATCAGTTCGAGCAACAAAGCGCATCAAGCGCAGGGGTAAACTTTCCGCGCCGGGATAGTCAACTCAAATATGGCGGCCGATAGTATGACGGTAAAGCGGCCTGCCATTCACGCCATCACCGCGCAAGTCCCGAACGCCATCATCAACATGCACCCATCATCATATTCAACGAAGACCCACGAGAGACTTTTCGGAGGACATCAATAATGGCGAAGAAGAAAGATGCCGATGCCCGGAAGCCGAAGAAATCGAAAACAAAAAAGGATGAGCCGCAGCTACCGCCGGCCGTGCCGCCTGCCGACAATCCGTTGTTGCGTTTCACCGAATTCGATGCCGACCGCGACTTTCACAGCAAGGAGATGGCTGAAAGAAGACTCGAAGCCATCGAACAAACGCGGCGAATGCCTACCAGTGAAGAAGAGTCGCCCGCTGATGCGCCCGAACCACACACCTCGTCACAGCAGCCCGGCTCACAAGAGGATGGTTGAAAGTTGAACCCAACCACCCTGTCCAATGACCTCAACCATGACAGGAGAACAGACACATGGCTACGAAGAAGTCTGCAAAAAAATCCAGCAAGGGGGCAAAGAAATCCGCGAGCAAGAAGTACGCGAAAAAGGGAGCGGTGAAAGCAACTCCCCCACCGGACGATCCGCTGCAAAGACATGAGGAGAACGACATCGACCGTCGCATCAACGCGGGCGACCAAGCAGGATTTACGGCGGCCGACAGCAGCGGCGGAGCGAGCAAAGGCGGGGCGAGCAAAAAAGGCTCGAAAAAAAATCTGGGGATCGTCGCCGCCGACGCCGGGAGCGGATCGGGAGAGAGCGAAGTAGGGCAGATGGCGCAGTTGCGTCTGGCCGCTTTGGAGCAATCGCGCGGGATGCCGGAAGTGGACGACGGCGCGCCGATCCTGATGGTTCCCGCGTTGACGGGAGTGGAGATGATCGCGCCCGTCAGCGGCGTCAGCAACTGGGTGCAAATGGGGCCGACGGCGATCCCGAAAGGACAAACTTACGGCGGCGCGCGCGTGCTCGTCACCGGACGCATAACGGGCATCGTCGTCGACCCGGCCGCCACGAACACGATCTACTGCGGGACGGCGCAAGGCGGCGTGTGGAAAACCACGGACGGCGGGAAGAACTGGGTCGCCAAGTCGGACAACGAAGTGTCGCTCGCCATCGGCGCGCTGGCGCTCGATCCGAGCAACAGCCAGATCGTCTATGCCGGAACGGGAGAAGGGAATTTCTCCGGCGACAGCTACTACGGCAACGGCGTGTTGAAGTCCATCAACGGCGGTAATTCGTGGACGGCGCTCGCCACCGCGACCTTCACCGGCACGCGTTTCAGTCGCATCGCCGTCACGCCCGTCACGACCACGCGTCTGTTCGCGGCGACCGGCAGCGGCGTCTATCGCAGTCTCGACGCGGGCGTCACCTGGACGAAGATGACGGGCGGGGGGCTCCCCGTCTCCAATGCGACCGACGTGGCGATTGATCCGACGACGCCCACCACCGTCTATGCCTCCTTCTGGGGTCAGGGCATCTATCGCACCACGAACGCGAGCGCGGCCGCGCCGACGTGGACTAAATTGACCACGGGCTTGCCCGCCGCAAACTTCACGCGCATCGCGCTCGGCATCTCGCCGTCCTCATCGCAAACCGTCTATGCGTTGTTCTCCGGCCCCGGCAATGCTTACTCCGTCAACGGGTTCTTCCGTTCGACGGACGGCGGCACGAATTGGAGTTCGATTGCGCTGCCGGGCGGCAACATCGGCGGGCAGGGTTTCTACAATCTCAACGTCGCCGTCGACCCGACGACTCCGGACATCGTTTTTCTGAGCGGCATCTCCGTCTGGAAAGCGACCCGCAATTCGGTCAGCGGCGTGTGGACGATCACCGAGGTCGGCGCGAACATCCATCCGGACAATCACGCCTTCGCCTTCCATCCCACGAACCACTTGATCGTCTACGCCGGAAACGACGGCGGCATCTACAAATCCACGAACGCCGGAAGCACTTGGGACGATACCATCAACGAAGGTCTGTGCATCATGCAGTGCGAGTTTATCGATCAGCACCCGACCTCCGATGCGGTCGTCTTCAGCGGCACGCAGGATAACGGCACGGAGCAGTTTCGCAATAGCTCCGTCTTCTACCACGCCGACGACGGTGACGGCGGCTACTGTGCCGTCGATAAAAGCCAACCCAACAACGTCCTGAGCACCTACTACGGCAACAGCCCCAAACGCTCGACGCAGGCGGGCAAGTTCGGGACGTGGTTCAGTGTGGCCGGCGGCATTGCCGGCGGGGGATTGTTCTATCCGCCGATGGCGATGGACGAGACGAACTCGAACAACCTCGCCTTCGGCACTAACCAGATCAATCTCGACCCGACGCAAGGCACTTCGGGCTGGCCGACGAAGGTGGCCTTGCCCGGCATCAGCGGCCTCGTCTCGGCTATCCACTACACCAGTTCGACCATGCTCTATGCGGGCACGACGACGGGGCAAGTGTACCGGCTCGTGAAAAGCGGCGCGACCTGGACGGCGACGGCCATTCATGCCGCGCCTTTGCCGGTTGGCCCCTTCGTCACAGACCTCGCCTCGGTTCCCGGTTCGCCCAACACCGTGGTCGTCGTGATGTCCGGCTTCGGCACCGGCCACGTGTGGCGGGGCGTCGTCCCGGCGGTCGGCGTTGCCGCTTGGACGAACATCAGCGGCAGCGGAGGGACGGGCATTCCCGACATTCCGTGCAACGCTCTGGTGATCGACCCGGCCGCGGCCAACACCTATTACGTCGCCACGGACGTGGCCGTCTACCGGACGACCAACGCCGGGACGAGTTGGACGCAGTTTAGTCAGGGCTTGCCCAACTGCGCCGTCTTCGACATGCGCCTGCACAATCCGACGCGCCTGCTGCGCGTGGGCACGCACGGACGCGGCATCTGGGAACGCAAACTGGACGTGCCGTCCGTCTCCGACGTGGACATCTATTTCCGCGATCACTTGATGTCGACGGGGCGCATCATCCCGTGTCCCGAACCCGTCACGGCGGCCTTTGAAGACCCGCTGCAATTCGTCGGCCTCGGCAATCAGCTCTATCACTGGATGTGCGCCGACATCAAGGTCGATGCGCTCGAAGGCGCGTCGCCCTCTTTCCAGTTCCCGGTCGCCGACGTGGACTACGTCGTCTATGAATCGAAGCTGCAACATCGCAACGCGCAGCGCGGCAACCTCAACCGCGTCTACGTGAAGGTCAACAACAGGGGCTTCGCCCCCGGCGCAAACGTCACGGTCAAGCTGTTGTTCGCCGACGCGTCCGCCGGATTGCCGCCCCTGCCGCCCGACTTCTGGACGGCGTTCCCGAACAATTCCGCGAACACAACCCAGTGGAAGCCGGTCGGGAACGCGAAGACCATCGCGGTGCTTTCGCCGACCGAACCGACCATTTTGGAATGGGACTTGTCCGTCCCCTCCAACGCGGCCACTCACTCTTGTTTGCTGGTGATCATGAGCACACCCAATGATCCGATTCCTCCGGCCAACAAGGTCTTCAACGTCGACCAACTGGTGCGCATCGAGAAGCGCGTGGGATTGAAGAATCTACAGGTCGTCAACATTCCGCCGGGCACGACGCTGTGGACGACGCTCGATTTCCACGCCGCGCAGGGCGTCGCTACCACCGCGAATATCAGAGTCCTCGGCGACAACACGGGCGGCGGCAGTCTCGGATTTTTGCTGCCGAAAGCCGCCATATCTACGTCGGCCGCAAGCAAGGGCGGAACGAAGGCGTCGAAGAAAGGCGCGGCCAAAGGCGCACCGGCGGTCAAATTCGACAACTTCGTCGAGCGCAAGCTGAGCGATCAGTTGATCAAGTCGCTGAAAGACCGCTTGCCCGCCGACGCGTCCAAGTTCGACCTGACGCGCCTCTACGTCTTGGACACGCAGCAGAGAGGAGGCGGCCGGATCGCGGAAGTCAAAATCCCGAAAGGCGGGCTCCGCGCGGCCGTGCTCTTGACTGCGCCCACACAGACGAACGACTTCAACACCTACTCCGTCGTGCAGGAGGAGAACGGTGAAGTCGTCGGGGGCAACACGTTCGTCGTGCGCGGCGTGAAGTAGTGTTCGCGGATGTCGCTTGCGCGCGGCAGTGGTGAACATCGCTGACGTGTCGTCACAATCGCAGGTGGAGGGATCGGTCATGAGCAATGTGCCGGAAGCGGATTGCCTCTTTCGCGGATCGCTCCACCTGCGATCTTTTCAACACCCATAGGTCGAATATGTTCTATCTCTTCGCGGCCGTATACGGCACGGTGCTCTTCGCCGAACTACTCGGCGATAAATCTCTCTACATGATCAGCAGCCTGACGGCGCGTTTCCGGCTGGCACATATCTTCGCCGGGCTTTCTCTGGCCTTCGCCGGAAAAATGTTGGTCGCCGTGCTGGTCGGTCAAACCATCGCCACGCTTCCCTTGAAGTTGGTTGCGGGCATCAGCGCGGCCACATTTTTTTTGACGGCGCTCGCGCTCTGGTTCAAGAAGACCGAGGCGTCTCGGACGGAGCACGAGCCTTCGCCCGACTGGACGCGCGCCACGGCGGTCTCTTTCGCCGCCGTCTTCTTCACCGAATGGGGAGACATCGGGCAGATCACGGCCGCCACCTTGGTCGCGCGCTATCAAGCCCCGCTCGTGATCTGGCTCGGAGCGACCATCGCTCTGGTCACGAAAGGTCTGCTCGCCATCACTCTGGGAGTCGGCCTGCGAAAACACATCTCGCCGCGCTGGCTGCGCTACGGAGCGGTCGTCATGTGCCTGACGATGGGCGTCCTCGCGGCCTTCGGCGTCGATTGAACATCTCCCGCCGCTGTTCAATCTTGGAGTTCAATCTGGTAGTAGTGAAGCGGGCACGTCTTGTGAGAGTTGATTCAAACGCGGGCGCGTTTGACGAGACGACTCATCAGTTGAAGTCCGCGCAATGCTCCGGTCGAACTTCCGCCGGCTAACTTTTTTAACGCCTCACGCGCACGCCTCTCAAACCCCACTCTTTCACTCCGCACTCTCGTCTCCAAAATTTCTCTCAATCATTTCAGACAACTTTCGTCGCCGCCGGTTGAAACGCGCACGCATGTGTGTCAACCGGCGGCGACAGAGAGTTAAGTGCTTCTCGTTGCTCGGTTTTGGTTGAGCACGAGCGGCCGGGGCGCGTCCCGGCGGGGCGTCGAGTTGTCGCCGCAGGTTGACAGGGCGCGGCGGGGCGTGTGCCGGAAAAGCGTTGTTTGCCTAGCGTTCGCGCCGTTTCGCGTGTGTGGCACGCGCCTTGAAATGATGTCCGGCGTCCGCAGAAGGCAACGATGAAAGGTGTGGCAACTCGATTCGTTTCGCAGCGGACAGCAAAAGGAAATTCGATGATGAAAACCGTGCTCAATAAAACGCTACTGACCTTCGCCGCCCTGTTGCTCGTTCTGCCGTTCGCGGCCATTGCGCTCGTCGCAGTCGAGCGCGCGGCGGTCGTCATCGCCGAAGGCACGGGCGGCAACTGGCCTCTGGTTGCGCTCGTCGCGGGCGGCGTGTTGACGGGAGCGTGGCACGGTTTGTCGAAGCACCCCGTTTTGTGACCGTCCGCACGGTCGCCGTCGAAGCCCGAACAAGCGGGCGCTCGGCGGCGGCTGAAGTAACAACCTCAAAAATTTCTGCACTGAAGGAGCAAACAGATGATTAAGAAATTCCTCCGCGACGAAAGTGGTCTGGAACTCTCGGAATACGCCGTCGCCGCCGCGCTCGTCGCTTTGGCCGTCATCGGCGCGTTCACCACGCTCGGCAGCAACATCGGCACGAAGATCAGCAATCTGGCGTCGAAGATTTCGACCACCCCGTAACCTGAGTGGCCGCCGCTCATCAACTTCCATTTCACTTCCAGACACAGGAGCAAACAGATGATCAAGAAATTCATGCGCGACGAAACCGGGTTGGAACTCTCCGAGTATGCCGTCGCCGCCGCACTCGTCGCCTTGGCCGTCATCACGGCTTTCACCACCCTCGGCGGCAACATCAGCACCAAGATCGGCAATCTGGCCGCGAAGATTTCCGGCACGCCGTAAGACTCGAAACCACACCTCCCCGCACAGAGGAACAGGTGACATGATCAAGAAATTCTTCCAAGACGAAACCGGGCTGGAGCTTTCCGAATACGCCGTCGCCGCCGCACTCGTCGCGCTCGCCGTCATCACGGCCTTCACGACGCTCGGCACGAACATCAGCACGAAGATCAGCAATCTGGCATCCAGCATCTCCGCCACGCCCTGAACGGGGCACACCCAACTGAAAGGCCGGCGCGCTTCCGTCGCCGCTTCCCGCACGACGGAACGCGCCGCCAATTTTCCACTCGACTCAAGCAAGTGACCGCGCGCGAACTTTTTCACTCAACGTATTTGAAAACTCAGTTGACAACCCGGATTTGAAATTTCAGACACTCTCGCCCGGAGCATTTTTCGCAAATTTTCTCAGGGCACTTTGAGCAAACAGTATGTCAGGCACTTTAACCATCGTCAGCAGCGCGCTGCTCATCCCGCTCGCCGTCGTCATCACCTACTACGACGCGCGCTATCGCCGCATCCCGAACGCCTTCGTGCTCGCCACGCTCATCGCCGGTCTTTCCGTCAACACCATCCTCGGCGGCACGGAGGGCGCGCTCTCAAGTCTCGGCGGCTGCGCCTTGGCGTTCGGCTTGATGTTCATGCTGCACATCTTCGGCGCGATGGGCGCGGGCGATGTGAAGTTGTTCGCGGGCATCGGATCGGTCTTGGGCGCGTCGCTCGTCGTGCCGACGTTTCTGGTCGTCGTGCTGGTGGGCGGCGCGCTCGCCGTCGTGACGATGATCAGAGCGGGCACGGTCAGAGAGACTTTGTGGCGCGTGTTGCAAATCTTCGTCGGCTTCCTGCCCGGTTGGGAGATGCCGCGCTTCACCGTCCCGGCCGAACGCCGCTACACGATTCCTTACGGCGTCGCCATCACCGTCGGCAGTTTGATCTCGCTCGCGCTCTTTCGCGCTTGATAACTGAACCTGAGCGCGCCGCCGGTGGTTCGAGGTCAACCGCGGGCGCGCGAGAAAGATTCGATCTCGAACGGAGAATGAAACCATGCGGAATAAACGTCTTGTCTTTGTGATGGTCGGCGCGGTGGTGTTCGGCCTCGTCGCGGCCTTCTCGGTGAGCCGCTATCTGAACGGCACGCAGGCTTACGCGAAGAACCTCAACTCGGTCGTCGTCGCCAAAGTGGACATTCAACCGGGCGAGAAGATCATCGCCGAGCAACTACAGAGCGTGCAGTTTCCGGCGAACGCCATGCCCGACGGGACGTTCCAGTCGGCCGATAAGCTCGTCGGCCGCGTGGCCGTCGTGCAGATCGCGGCGCGCGAACCCGTCACCGATTACAAGCTCGCGCCGGAAGGCTCGGCGGGCGGCCTCTCCGCCGTCATCCCCGAAGGCTACCGGGCGATGACCGTCAAGGTTGACGACGTGGTGGGCATCTCCGGTTTCGTCATGCCGGGCGCGCTCGTCGATGTGGTCGTGGTGATCAATCCGGTGGAAAACAACGGGCGCGAAAATCCGATCTCGAAGATCGTCTTGCAGAACATCAAGGTCTTAGCCAACGGGCAGAACATCGACCGTCCGAAGAACGACCGCGAACCCGAAAGCGTCAAGGCCGTCACTCTGCAAGTGTTGCCCGAACAGGCCGAGAAACTGGCGCTCGCTTCGACCGAAGGCAAGCTCCAACTCGTCATGCGCAACTCCGTGGATCAAGGCGACGAGCAGACGCTCGGCGTCGACAAGCGCGTGCTCCTCGGCGGCGAACGCGCCAAGCCCGTGCCCGACGCCGGTTCGCTCAAGAGCGAGCAGCCGCAAGCATCGACGCAGCAGCAGAGCGCGCCCGTCTCGCGGCGCTACCCGCGCGCCGACTATTTCAGCAGCAGGAGCAATGCGAGCGCCCCCGCGCCGCAAACGTCCGCGCCGGCCGCCGCCACAGCGCCCGCTCCTGCTGCTCCCCCGCGCTCCTCCGTCGAAGTGATCGAAGGCGCGAAGAAACGCAACGTCGATTTCCCGTGAAAAGCTCTTAGCTATTAGCTGTTAGCTCTTAGCTAAACCCGAAGACTTGTCGAAAGTTAATCACTCATCTGAGAGCCACTGAAAGTTACCGGCTAACAGCTAACAGCTACCGGCCAACAGCTTTCCCACAAGGAGTCCAAATCATGCAGACCCGTCGTCTTATCCCCTTTTTCCTCGCGCTCGTCGGCGCTTCGTTAATGTTCGGTGTGACGGGCGCGGCGCAGGCGCAGGAAACCAGCGTAAGCGCGTCGTTCGCCAGCCCGCAAAAAGAGTCTCTGCCGATCAACGTGCTCGTCGGACAGTCGCGTGTGATCAACTTCGACCGCAAGATCGGGCGCTTCTCCGTCTCCAACCCGGAAGTGGCCGAGGCGGTGCTCGTCGCTCCCGATCAAGTCCTCGTCAACGGCAAGGCGTTCGGGCAGGTCAACTTCATCGCGTGGGAAAAAGAGTCGGGCAAGTTCGTCGTCTTCGACGTGTTCGTGCGCGCCAACCTCTCTCTGATCGATTCGCAGATTCGCGCGCTCTTTCCGAAAGACGACATCCGCTTGAGCCAAGCGAACGGGTCGGTCGTTATCTCCGGCAGCGTCGCGCAGCCGCAAACTTCGGCGCAGGTCGAAGCAGTGGTCAAGGCCGCCGGATTCCAGACGGTGAACATGCTGGCCTCGCCCGTGAAGAACCAGATGCAAGTGCAACTGTCCGTGCGCGTGGCCGAGGTGAGCCGCACGAAGCTGCGCGAGCTGGGTTCGTCGTGGGCTTCGTCGAACAACGGCACGAGCGTGTCGGCGACCAACAGCCTCGCCTCTCTGTTCGAGACGGCGAACCTCTTTATCTCGAACACGGGCGTCGGCTCGGCCGCCGCCATCCGCGCGCTGCAAACGTCGGGCGCGATTCGTAGTTTGGCCGAACCGAACGTGATCGCGATGAGCGGCCAGCAGGCCAGTTTCCTCGCGGGCGGCGAGTTTCCGATTCCGGTCATCCAGTCGGACGGCCAGCGCACGAACGTCACGGTGGTCTTCAAAGAATACGGCGTGCGTCTGAACTTCAAACCGACCATCATCGACGAGGATCACATCCAGTTGGAACTCGAACCCGAAGTCTCGACCATCGACTTTCAAAACGGCGTCAAGTTTCAAGGCTACTTGATTCCGGCCTTGAAGACGCGCCGCGCCAAGACCGGCATCGAACTGCGCGACGGCCAATCGTTCGCGCTCGCCGGACTCCTCGACAACAGCGAATCGAGCACGCTCTCGAAAGTGCCCGGCCTCGGCAACATCCCCATCCTCGGCGCTCTCTTCAAATCGAAATCGTTCGAGAAGAAAGAGACCGAACTCGTCTTCTTCTGCACGACCACCATCGTCAAGCCGGTGAACCGCGACGACCTGCCCGCCACGCGCGGCCTCGACGGTTTAAAGAAAGGCTCGCCGCTCGGCGTCGAACCGCAAGGCGAAGGCATCAAGGGCGCGAGCGGTTACTCGACCGGCGCGGAAGGCGCTCAGAAGGCGACCGACGCGAAGGTGACCGACGCAACGACGAACAACTCGACCGGCGCGAACAACGCGACGACGAACGCCGCGGGCACAACGACCGCGCCCGCTGCCGCTGTGCCTGCGACGGCTGCGCCCGCGAAGGACGCCGCGCGCGAAGAGAAGGACGCTGTTAAAGAAGCCGCGAAGGTTGAAGTCAAGGAGCAGGCGGCGAACACCGCGTCGCCGCTCCCGCCCGCTGGACGCGCGGCGCAGCTTGCGCTCGCGAGTTATGTCGGCCAACTGCCGAACGCGCCCGCGCCGTCGTCCGCGAAGGCGGGCGTGAAAGAGTAGTTGAAGCGGAAGGCGTTCGCGCGAAAAGCGGCGTTTGATGTTTCGGGTATGAGTCGTTTCCTCGCTTGAAGAGTGGTGAAGAGGAGAGCAGCGATGAAGCAAACGGGTTTCAGTCAAAAGTTGGACAGGCGGCGCGGCGAGCGCGGTTCGGTGTTGGCGATCAGCACCGTCGGCATGCTCGCCTTTCTCCTCGCGGCCGGTCTGTGCATCGACATCAGCCACTTCTATCTCGTGCGCGGCGAGTTGCAGAACGCCGCCGACGCCGCCGCGCTCGCGGGCGCGTCCGCGCTCAACTCCGACGACGGCGGCATCGAGCGTGCCGCCGACTACGCCGTCGAGGCTTTGAACAAATACGAGTTCAACCAGAAGGGCGTCACCATCCCGCGCGCGAACGTCTTGTTCGCCAAAAATCTGAACGGCCCTTACGTCAGCGAAGCGACGGCGAAGACGCAGGCCAAAGACATCCGCTTCGTGCAAGTGGTCGTGCCGCCCGCCTCCGTCAGCACGACGTTTGCCGCGCCCGTCCTCGGCGCGGCGCGCAACGTCTCGGCCGAAGCCACGGCGGGCATGAGCGTGCCGCTCAACACCTTCTGCGACTACATCCCCGTCACCGTCATCGACAACGAGCCGACCTATTTCATCCCGGGACAGACCTACACGATCCGTCGTGAGCCGGGCGGCGCGATCACTCCGGGCAACTACCAGATACTCGCCGTCGACGGGCCGGGCGCGAGCGACGACCGCATCGGTCTGGGGATCGGCGTCCGCAATTGCATCGGCGCGGGCGAATACGTGCAGACCAAACCGGGCGTCTCGGCGGGCGCGGTCAGGCAAGGCATCAACACGCGCTTCGGCGAATACGGCGGCGGCCTCGACCCGGTTGATTTTCCGCCCGACGAGAACGTGCAGGAGAACATCAACTACCAGCAATACCTCGACGCGCAGCAGGCCATGGATGCGGACAAGACACCGGCCGCGAACACCTTTCAAGCGCCCACGCGCGGAGTGCCCGCGCGCGGCCGACGCGTGGTGCTCATCCCGATCATTCTCAAGAGCCAGTTCGACAACGGGCGCGACAGTGTGCAGATAGATCGCTTCGCGGCCTTCTTCCTGCAAACCAAGATTGACGGCGGCAACGGCGGCGAGGTCAAAGTTGAGTTCATCGAGATGCGCACCGTGATCGGTCGCGGCGGTTACGACCCGTCGGGCGGCACGCCCAGCCCCGAACTCTCCATCCCCGTCCTTTATCGCTAAGAGGATTCAAACGCGATGCGTCTCAAGTTGAAGCTCAGCCGACAATTCACGCGCGCCCGCCGCCGCGCCTTCGCTTGGCGCAGCGAGCGCGGCTCGCAACTCGTCGAACTCGCCATCGTCATGCCCGTCTTGCTCGTCCTGCTTGGCGCAACCGCCGAGTTCGGCCGCTTCTTCTACACCTACACGACGCTCTTGAAGGGCACGCGCGCCGCCACGCGCTACCTCGTCAGCCAGCCGCCCGGCGCGGGCGACGCGGCCGCGCGCAACCTCCTCGTCTACGGCAACACGGCGGGCACGGGCACGCCCGTCGCGAGCGGCCTGACGACCGCCAACGTCAAGATCAGCGTGACCAAGAAGGGCGGCGCGACCGAGACGCAGACGGTCGAGATTCAGAACTTCACTTACGCTCCGCTCTTCGACCTCGGCAAACTGACGCGCAGTTCGACGCTCTCCTTGAGCGTCAACGTCGGCGCGCGAAGCACGATGCGGCAGATCACGCAGTAGTGGTGGAAGCGAGGAAGAGATGTTGAAAGCGATGCGCGCGAAAAACAGGCATGACGACAGACGCGGGGAACGCGGAGCGGCGCTTCTCGAACTCGCCATCGGCTCGACCATCTTTCTGTCGGCCATGTTCGGCGTGCTCGAAGTCGGGCGTCTGATCTGGGTGCACAACTCGCTCGTCGATGCCACGCGTCGCGCCGCGCGCTACGCCGTCAATCAAGGCACGGGCACAGCCGCGCAGACGGCCGCCAAGAACATGGCCGTCTACGGCAACACGGCGGGCACGGGGCAGCCGCTCGTGCAAGACCTCACGGTCGCGCAGGTCAAGATCACTTACCAGAATTTCGAGTTGGGCGGCGGCACGGTGACGGCCGAGATCGAAAACTACGATTTCAGTTTCGTCCTCCCGCTCGTCAGCCGTTCGATGCGCCTGCCCGCCTACAGGACAACGCTAACGGCCGAGAACGCGGGCTACGTGCCCTCCGTCATCCCTTGAACGAAGGCGCACGACGCAAGCGCCGCCCCGGCAGAGCAAGACGACGAGAGCTTCATCCAAATTCACACTGAGAGAACCAGAAGAGCGCACCATGAATCAACTGTCATTCGTCATCCTCAGCACCGGCCTCGACAGCCTCAAGGAACTGCGCGGCGCGCTCGCCTCGAACGAGCGCACGCGTCTCCTGGCGGGCGGCGACGACGCCGAACAACTCTTCCCCGAAATCCTGCGCCTGCGCCCGAATGCCGCCATCATCACGCTCGGCGCGGAGACGACGGCGACCTTGAAGTTCGTCGAACGGCTCGCCGCCGAATGTCCGCAGACGGCCATCATCTGCGCTTCGCGCGACGCTTCGCCCGATCTCATCCTGCGCAGCTATCGCGCGGGCGCACGCGATTTCCTCCGCCTGCCCGTCATCAACGAAGAGTTTCAGACGGTCATCGAGCGCACGGCCGAGTTTTGTTCGACCCTCGTGGACGCGCCGAAGAAACGCGGCCGCGCCGTCGCCGTCTTTTCGAGCAAAGGCGGCTGCGGCACTTCGTTCATCGCCACGAATCTGGCCGCCGCCTTCGACGCTCCGACCGTCCTCGTCGATCTCAACTTGCAGGCGGGCGACCTTTCGCTCTTTCTCGGCCTCGAACCGCAATTCTCCATCGCCGACCTCGTGGAAAATCGCGCGCGCATCGACGACTCGCTCCTGAAAAGCTACGTCGTGCCGCACACCTCGAACCTCTCTCTCTTGGCCGCGCCCAAAGAGGCCGACCTTGCCGACGACATCGAACCCGAACACATCTTCGAGGTCTTGGAAGTGTTGCGCGAACGCTACGACTACGTCGTCATCGACCCGCAGCACACCTTCGACGCGATCACGCTCTCGGCGCTCGACCAAGCCGACGAGGTGGTGCTCGTCCTCACGCTCGACATCCCCGCCATCCGCAGCACGCAACGCGCGCTCGCACTCTTCGACCGGCTCGGCTATCCGCGCCACAAAGTTCGCATCGTCGTCAACCGTTGGAGCAAGCAGATCGATTTAGACCTCCGGCAAGTCGAAAGATTTTTAGGCGAGCGCGTCACCGGCTACGTGCAGAGCGACTACAACACGGCGGTCAACTCGATCAACCTCGGCGAGCCGCTCGTCAAATCCGACCCCGCGTCGCGCATCGCGCAGGAGATTCGCCACATTGCCTCGAGCATCACGGGCAGCCAGTTAGAGTCCGAGATCAAAGAGCCGCGCAAAGGTTTGTGGGGTTCGATCTTCGGCCGTCCCGTCGGCGCGATCTCCAATGCCGCCGTCCGCACGCGCCTCGGCAAAGACAAAGCGACCGCCGCGATCTAACGAAGGCGCAACCGTTATGTTCGAGAGAAACAAAGCCAACAATTTCGCGCACAGGCGCAAAGGCGTAAAGGAAGGCGCTTTCGATGCGTCGCACGGCGAACAGGCTCGTCGCCGTCGCACTTCTTTGCGCCTGTGCGCCTGTGCGTGAACCTTCTTCTACACGGACGAGAGACGACCAACAACATCATGTCACTACGCGAAAGACTAATCAGGGAAACGAATCCGGCCGCGATGCCGATGGCGTCGCGCGCGACGGGCGCGGACGATACGAACGGCGTCGGTGTCCAGCACACTTTTCAAGAGATGAAGGCGCGCCTGCATCGCGCCGTCATCAACCGCATGGACTTGACGAAGCTCGGCCAACTCGACGCCGATCAGCTGCGCGCCGAAGTGTCGCGTCTGGCCGAGGGGCTGCTGGCCGTCGAGAACATGCCGCTCTCGACGAACGACCGCGAGCGGCTGGTCGAAGAAGTGCGCCACGAATTGTTCGGCCTCGGCCCCCTCGAACCCTTGCTCGCCGATCCGACCATCTCCGACATCCTCGTCAACTCGCCGCAGAACATCTACATCGAGCGGCGCGGGCGTCTCGAACGCACCGACGTGGCCTTCAAAGACGACGAACACCTGATGCGCGTCATCGAGCGGATCGTCTCTTCGGTCGGCCGCCGCATCGACGAGTCTTCGCCGATGGTCGATGCTCGCCTCTCCGACGGCTCGCGCGTCAACGCCATCATCCCGCCGCTCTCCTTGGACGGCCCCGTGCTCTCCATCCGTCGCTTCGGCGCGGAACCCTTGCGCGTCTCGAAGCTGATCGAGATCGGCGCGATCACTAAAGACATCGCGGAGATGTTCGAGATGTGCGTCAAGGCGCGTTTGAACGTCCTCATCTCCGGCGGCACGGGCGCAGGCAAGACGACGCTCTTGAACGCGCTCTCGGCCTACATCCCCGAAGAGCAACGCATCGTCACGATTGAAGACTCGGCCGAACTACAGTTGCAGCAGCCGCACGTCGTCCGCCTAGAGACGCGCCCCCCGAACATCGAAGGGCGCGGCGAAGTGACGCAGCGCGATCTTGTCAAGAACGCCCTGCGCATGCGCCCCGACCGCATCGTCATCGGCGAGGTGCGCGGCGGCGAGGCCATCGACATGCTGCAAGCCATGAACACAGGCCACGACGGAAGTTTAACGACCGTCCACGCCAACACGCCGCGCGATGCGCTGGCCCGACTCGAAACCATGATCCAGATGACGGGGATGAAACTCTCCGAGCGCGCCATGCGCCAGCAGATCGCCTCGGCCTTGAACCTCGTCATACAGGCCGCGCGCCTCTCCGACGGCACGCGCCGCGTCGTCTCCATCTCCGAGATCACGGGAATGGAAGGCGACACGATCACGATGCAGGAGATTTTCCAGTTCGAGCGCAAAGGCATCGATAAGGACGGCCAAGTCGTCGGCCGCTTCCGCCCCACGGGTGTCCGCCCGCGCTTCGCCGAACGCCTCAAAGTCTACGGCATGCAACTGCCGCGCGTGTTTTTTGAAGAATAGCGATTAGCGATTAGCCGTTAGCTAAAAACAAAAAGCTAACGGCTAAGAGCTAACAGCTCACCGCAGGTGAACCCCATGATCCCTTTTCTCGTCTTCGCCTTTTGTTTGTTTCTGACTTTCGCGTGCTACTTGCTGGCGACGCGCGGCTCGGAGAAGAAGCGTGCGCGCTTGCAGCAACGTCTCTCGGACGCGCTGCTTCATTCGGCGCACGACGCGGACGTCGAGGTGCAACTGGCGCGGCAGGAATTGATGAGCGAGATACCGCTCGTCAATCGTCTGCTCGTGCGCGTGCAGGTGGCCGGGCAGCTCAAGCGCATGCTCGATCAGGCCGACTTGCACATCACCGTCACGCGCCTGTTGATGTTCTCGCTGATGGCGGCGATGCTCGCCGGGCTGGCCGTTTCGATGTTGACCATTTCCGTCATCCTGATCGTCTTGGCCGGAGTGGTCGCCGCCGGCGTGCCGTTCGTTCACGTCATGTGGGCGCGGCGCAAGCGCCTCAACAAGTTTCTCGAAGACTTGCCCGACACGCTCGAACTGATGAGTCGCGGCTTGCAGGCCGGGCACGGTTTCGCCGAAGCCTTGCACATGGTGGCGACCGAGATGCCCGACCCCATCGCCACGGAGTTTCGCAAAACTTACGAGGAACAGAACCTCGGCCTCTCGCTCAAACTCGCGCTCGACAATTTGGCCGCGCGCGTGCCTCTGCTCGATTTGAAACTCTGCATCACGGCCATCCTCATCCAGCGCGAGACGGGCGGCAACCTCGCCGAAGTGCTCGAAAAGGTGGCGCACACGATCCGCGAGCGCTTCCGCATCATGGAAGATTTGCGGACGCTGACGACGAGTTCGCGCATGTCCGCGTGGATTCTCTGCGGCCTGCCGATCTTCGTCGCGCTCGCCGTCACCGTGATGAACCCCGACTACATGAGCGTCATGTGGAACGACCCGCGCGGCCACAAACTCGCCGCCGTCGCCATCGGCTTGCAGGTCACGGGCATGCTCGTGATCCGGAAAATTCTGAACATCAAAATATGAGCGTGAATCGTAAATCGTGAATAGTCAAAACCAGTTCTTATCTATTTACGATTTACGATTCACGATTTACGAGTTGAACTTATGATTTTCATCATCACCATCTCGACATTCGCTTTTATCACGCTCGGCGTGATGGGGATTTACTGGTTGATGTTTCGCCCGGCGAGCGCGGCGACCGAGAGGTTGCGGCGCATGGGCGAGGCTGAAGGCGCAACGGGCGTGACGCGCGCGGCCAGCGTGGAGTTCGACGCGATGGGCGCGGGCGACGCCGCCGTGACGGCCTTGGCCGAACGCGTGGCGAAGCCTCTGCACCGGCTCGCGCCGCCGTCGGCGGCCGAGGCGAAGAAGCTGCAAAAGCAGTTGATGCAGGCGGGCTATCGCTCGCCGAACGCGCCCATCATTTTCCGCGCCGTGCAAATCATGGTGCTCGTCGGCCTGCCCGGTCTGGTCGCGCTCGGTTGCGCCCTGATGGCGAAGCCGCTCGATAGCGCCGCCATCGCGATCCTGTTGGCTTTCGTCATCGGCTTCTTTTTGCCCCGCTACGTCTTGCGGAAGATGGTCAAGGGTCGGCAGCAGCGCGTGCGCTGGGGCTTGGCCGACGCGCTCGATCTGATGGTCGTCTCCATCGAAGCCGGACTCGGTTTGAACGCGGCCATCGTCAAGGTCGGCGAAGAGTTGAAGGAAGTCCATCCGGAGATCAGCGAAGAGTTCGACCTGACGAACCTCGAAATCCGCGTCGGGCGCGACCGCGACGAAGCCTTGCGCAATCTGGCCGAGCGCACCGGCGTCGACGACCTGCGCAGCCTCGTCGCCATGTTGATTCAGGCCGACCGCTTCGGCACGTCCATCTCGCGCGCCGTGCGCGTCTACGCCGATTCCTTGCGCACGAAGCGACGCCAGCGCGCCGAGCAGGCCGCACAAAAGGCCGCCGTCAAGTTGCTGTTCCCGCTCGCGTGCTTTCTGTTCCCCACGCTCTTCATCGCCATCCTCGGCCCGGCCGCGCTCAATCTCATCGATTCGTTCGCCAAGATGTAAAGGAGTTTTCAAGTCATGTGTAACCGCACCATCAACGCTTTCCTGATCGCCACGGTCTTAACCATCGGCGCGACGACCTTCTGGACGGCCACGACGACTGAGCAGGACGGCGACGACGACGCACGCATCGTTTCCACCGAAGGCGCGGCCACGGGCACGGCGGAAGACGCGGCCGCTGTGGGTGGGGAAGAGAAGCCAAAGAAGAAGGGCAACCGCTTCGCGCGTTTCCTCAAAGCGCCCTTCAAAGCGGCGGCGAAACTTTTCGGCGGCGACGATGACGACAAGGTGCGGCGCATCTCCGAGAAGGACGTGGCGAAGTTTGAGAGCGCGCCCCTGTTGCGCGTCGAGGACGGGCGCGACGGGCGCACGACGGATGCGACGGACGCGGGCGGCACGGCGAAGGATTATCTTGCACGCGGCCGCGCGCTGCTCGACGAAGGCCGCTTGAACGAAGCCGTCAGGGAACTGTCGCGCGCCGTCTTGCTCGACGCGCGTTCGGCCGAAGCGCACAACCTGCTGGCCGTCGCCTACGACCGCAAAGGCTTGCACGAACGCGCACGCGAATCCTTCGAGCGCGCGCTCGACCAAGAGACCGACGCGCAAACTCTGAACAACCTCGGCTACTCGCTCTACCTGAGCGGCAACTATCGCGCGGCCGTGGCTCGCCTCAAGCGCGCGGCGAAACTTGCCCCGGCGGACGAGCGCATCTGGAACAATCTCGCGCTCGCGCAGTGTCGGCTCGGCAAGTACGACGATGCCTACAAGAGCTTCGCGCGTTCCGGCGGCGAGTATCAAGGGCGACTCAACGTCGCTGCCATGCTGGAACGCGCGGGGCGCGATTCGGATGCCGTCGCACACTACGAAGCTGCGCGTCGCCTGCAACCGCAGTCGGAGTTCGTCCTGCACCGTCTCGCCGAACTCTACGCGCGCGGCGGGCAGAGCGGCCACGCCGAACAAATTCGCCGCGCGCTTGCCGGACAGGCGAACGAACAAGTGGCCGGTAAGGAATGAGCAAACGCCGCAGACGTTGAATCAAGTCGCGCCGCGGGCAAACAACGGACGACGAATAATTGACTACGGACAACTGACCACGGACAAACAACGATGACGCAAACCAACATCCTGACGCGCCTTGAAGTGGAGAGCATGGGGCCGCCCGTGCCCGAAGAACTCGCAGAGACGGACGTGCCCGAAAGTTTCCTCTGCGATCTGGCCTTGAAGATCGTCGCCGCGCTGCCCGAACCGACCACCGCCAACGTCACCGAGCGCATGCACCTGCCGCGCGCGCTGACCGAAGAGATTTTGCAGCGTCTTTACCGCGAGAAGTTGATCGAGGTGAAACTGCAATCGGCGATGGGCGCGACGCGCTACGGCATGCTCGACAAAGGTTGGGCGCAACTGGCGCGCGCCCGCGCCTTCTGCGGCTACGACGGCCCCGCGCCCGTCTCCTTACGCGACTACGCGCACATGATGCGCCTGCAAGCCGTGCCCGCGCGCCACGCGACGATGGATAGCGTGCGCGCCGCCTTTCGCGATCTCGTGCTGCCGGATTCGCTGATGCAGACCGTGGGCTGCGTCGTCAATTCGCGTCGCTCGCTCTTTCTGAGCGGCCCTCCGGGCACGGGCAAAACGGCCGTCGCCGAACGCATCAACGCCAGTCTCCCCGGCGCGATCTGGATTCCTTACGCAATCGAGATCGACGGCCAGATCATACGCGTCTTCGACGCGCACAATCATCGCCCGGCCGCGACCGACGCCGTGCCCCTCGAATACGACCGTCGCTGGGTCTGCATCGAACGCCCGCTCGTCATCGTCGGCGGCGAGTTGACTCTGGAGAACGCCGATCTGACTTGGAGCGAGGCCGCCAGATTTTACGAAGCGCCGTTTCAGATGAAGTCCAACGGCGGCACGCTCGTCATCGACGACTTCGGGCGGCAACGCGTCGCGCCCGCCGATTTGCTCAACCGCTGGATCGTGCCGCTCGAACGCCGCGTCGATTACCTGACGCTGCACACGGGCAAGAAGATCGAAGTGCCGTTCGAGCAGTTGGTCGTCTTCGCCACGAACCTCGAAGACAAAGATTTGGTTGACGAGGCGTTTCTCAGGCGCATGGGTTATCGCGCGCGCGTCGAGCCGCCGACGCCCGCCGCCTACATCGAAATTTTCAAACGCGCCGCACACACGCGCGGGATGCGCGTCGAGCAAGTGTGCCTCGATTACATCCTGAACAACTACATGATCTCGCATCGCCAGATGAAAGCCTGCGAGCCGCGCGACCTGCTCGACCGCGTGCTCGACATCTGCCTCTTTGAAGGCCACGCAATCGAACTCACGCCTAAAGTGATCGACGCCGCTTGGCGCAACTACTTCGGCGCGTCGCACGGCTTCGCGCAGGAGACGACGGCGAACGAGCGACGCACCGCGACGGCAAGCGACGCCGCCGCAGGGCGCACCATCGGCGATTTGCTGGACGTGTTGTAAACGGAAGGGCGGACGAGACGATGAGAAGAGAATGCCTTTTGAAATTCGCAGGACTCGCTATTCTATTTGTCCTCGCTCTGCCCGCGCACGCTCTGGCTGACCGCCTGCTTTTAGTTGACGGGACGGCCATCGAAGTTGACGAGGCTTGGGACGACGCGGAAGGCGTCTGGTACAGGCGCGGCGGCATCACGAATTTCGTCGCGCGCGCGCGCGTCAAGACGATTGAGCGCAAAGGCGACGCCAAAGACGCAGCGAAGAGTCGGCAGCTAGCCAAGCTGTCGGAAGTGGACGCGGCTTCCGATGAGTTGAAACAAGCTTCAGGGGCAAACGCGGCGGCGCGTCCGCTCTGGATTTACCTCGTGGGCGGCGCGCGTTTTGAAGTTGACGAGGCGCAGGAATCGGCCGAGGGCGTCTGGTACAAGCGCGGCAACCTCTCGATCTTTCTCGAACGCGCGCGCATTGAGCGTATTGAAAGAGAGTCGGACGCAGAAGCCTTGGAAGACGCGGGCGACGCGGTCGTCGCTCGTGCGGGCAAGCGTGAGCGGCGTTGGACGACCGGACGGCCGCAACTCGACACGTTGATTCGACAGAACGGCGCGCGTTACGGCGTCGATCCCTACCTGATCTTTTGCGTGATGGAGCAGGAATCGCACTTCAACGCGGGCGCGATCAGCCCGGTGGGCGCGCGCGGCCTGATGCAGTTGATGCCCGCCACGGCCGCGCGCTTCGGCGTCCGGCGCATACACGACCCGGCGCAGAACATCGCGGGCGGCACGCGCTTCTTGAAACAATTACTTGGCCGGTTCAACGGTCGCGTCGAACTCGTGCTCGCCAGTTACAACGCGGGCGAGGGCGCGGTGTTGAAGTACGGCCATCGCGTGCCGCCCTATCGTGAGACGCGCAACTACGTGCGCCGCATCAGCGACCGCTACGGCCGCGCCGCGCACGCCTTCGGCACAGGGAAAAGCGTTGACGGCAAGATGAGCGAACGAACACACGCCGCGACGAAGGCGACTGCTGCTGCTACTGCGGGCGATAAGACGACTGCCGCCGCGACGGTCGATAAGGCAAGTGTCGTTGAAGGGAAGCCGACTGCCGCGAGCAGCAAAACGAGTGCGTTGACGGTGGTGAATTGAGCCGCGTGCGGCGTGGTGGGAGGAATATGAGAAGTTTGCTGGCAAGGCATGTCGCGTGCGGCGTCGCGTGCGTCGCCTTCACTGTGTCGGGCTGTGTGGCCGAGTCGCGCGCGCAAGGCGGCGAAACGACAGAGCGCACGGTCGTCGCGTCGCAGACGGACGCGGAAGCGCCTCTGACGAACGCGGCGGTGGTCAAACTCGTGCGCGCGAAGTTTAGCGAGAAGACCGTCATCGCCATCATCCGCGCGCGTCCCGCCCGCTTCGACCTCTCGCCCGACCGTCTCATCGAACTGAAGAAGCACGGCGTCGGCGAGCGCATCATCCTCACGATGCTGGCGCGCGCCGAAGGCGACGCCTTCGCCGTGCGCGACGACGCGGGCGATGCCTTCGCGGGCGATCCTTTCTTCGACGGCATGCGCGGCCAGACGCGCCCGAATGAAACGGGGAAGCCCGCGAACGGGCAGACTGATCCGAACGAGGTGAACATCTTCGGCTCGTCGGGCGGCGTGCGCGGGCGCTCGCGCTCGAACGTGGGCGGCGGCGCGGCCGAAGGCGACACGCAGACGACGGGCAGCGCGAGCGTCCGCATCCTGCGCCCGCCGACCGAAGCCGGAAGCACGGGCGCGGGCGAACCGAAACTCGAACGCACGCCGACCTTGACCAACGATTCCATCATCGAACTCGTCGAGGCCGGTTTTTCCGAAGGCACGATCATTCGTCGCATCGAAGGCTCGCCGGTCGAGTTCGATTTCACGCCCGCGAAACTGGCCGAGTTGCGTCGCCGCCGCGTCGGCGACGCCATCATCAACGCCATGCGCGCCGCGATGAGCGAAGACGATGCAGGCCGCGCGCACGATTCCAACGCGAAACCATAAAGGCCGGGTTTGATGCGTTTCCAAATTTCAAAAGTCGGCTCGTTGCTATGCGCCGTCGCGCTGTTGAGCTTTGCCGCGACCGGCGGGAGCTTTGCGCCCGTCTTCGCACAACAGACGAAAGTTGAGAAGAATGCTCAGTCCGCTTCGCCGCCGCAGGAAATAGACGATGACGAAGTGATCAAGGTGAGCACGACGGAGGTGCTCTTGCCCGTCACGGTACGCGACGCTACGGGGCGTCTGGTGACGACGCTTGAGCGCAAGGATTTTCAGGTGTGGGAAGACGGGCGCGAGCAGCCCTTGAGCGACCTGCGCCTGCGGCGCGTCCCCGTGGATGTCCTGTTGATGGTCGACGCTTCGTCTTCGGTGGCGAGCCGGCTGGAAGATTTCCGGCGCGCCGTGGAAGAGTTCGCCGCGCTGCTCGCGCCCGAAGACCGCGTGAGCTTGTTGAAGTTCGACGACCGTGTGGAGCTGTTGCAGGATTGGACGGCGAGCCGCGTGCAACTGCGTCGCTCGCTCCGGCGCGTCACGCCCGGCATGTTCACGCGCTTTCACGACGCGCTCTATCTGGCCGCACGCGAGCAGTTCAAAGACGCGCGCAGGCGTCATGCCGTCGTCGTCTTGACGGACGGCATCGACAGCGGTCGCGGGCGCGCTTCGCTGGAGACGGCGCTCGGCGCGCTCCTCGAAGCCGGCGTCAGCGTCTACTGCATCAGCAACACGGAGATCGAGCGCGCGCGCAAACGCGCCGAACTCGACACGCTCGAATCCGACCCTCCTTCCACACGCCGCTTCAACGAACTGCGCATCGGTGACCTGCGCGAATCCCTGCGCGTGCTCGACGCGAGCGAACGCAATCTCGCTGCGTTGACCGAGGCGACCGGCGGGCGTCTCTTCAAGCCGCAGAACTTCGCGCTGCTCGATAGCATCTACGCGGAGGTGGCCGAAGAGTTGCGCCACCAGTACGCGCTCTACTACATGCCGCTCGACAAGACGCGCGACGGCAAGTTTCGCCGCGTGCAGGTCAAGACCTCCGACTCCTCTCTGCGCCTCACGGCGCGCGTCGGCTATTTCGCCCCGCGCAGCTAAGACCTTACTCCGCTCGAATCCAACTTCTTATCGAGTTAATAAACGACCCGCCGTGTCAGAAAAACCTGCCGCGATGGGCGGCTTCTGTCAGTGGGGTCGCAACGATACGCCGCTTTGAGCTTTGCCTGGTTCGGGTTCATACGACACGACTGCGATGATCGGACTATGCGCTCCCGGAAAGCCCGTGTTTCGGTAAGTCGTTATATTTACGCAGTTACATTTTAGGCATCGCCCGGCACGGTCATTGCTCTAGGGAGCAGGTTGATCCAACTCTCTGAAGCGGAGAGGGCAAGTCCACAGGAAAAGTTCGGGTTGAAAAGTGGCGGAGGTTTGATGGGTTCAAACGCTCCGCCATGCCCGAATCTCTAAGCGCAGGTTGCATTTAGCGTGTGATGCGGGTAGCATTCCAGCCCGGCAGCCTGTTTCTTTTAGAACCTACGCGGCTGCGTTCGCTTCAAAGACCCGAAGGTCACAAGCCAGAGTTTTCGTTGAATGTTCGACACCGCTTCCCGAGAGCGCGTGTCCGGCAAATGTTATCCGGCAAATTTATCTGTGTAGAGAAGGAAGAAGAGGAAAATGCGACCCATCAAACACGTGGAGAGAGGACTGACCGCCCTGGCGGCAGGCGCTTTCAATACCATCCAGTTTTTCAATAAATACCGCCCGAACGAAGCGTTTATCCCGAAATGGTCGGACAAGCCGCTGTTGAAGTCTTGGCAGAAATCGAAGCCGCCGCTTGGCTTCCCGCGCACGACCGATAGCCTCTGCCCGAAGTGTGTCATCGAGGCACGCGCCAAAATTTTGAGCCAAGAAGTGATCGACCCGTCCATCCTGATCAACGAGAAGGTCGGTGAAGTCAAAGCGCAGATCATCGAGCGCGACGGCGAAATCTGGATGGTCAAGGACTGCCCCACGCACGGCCACATCGAAGACATCATGGCGATGGACTCTTCGTTCCTCAAGCACATCGAGGCGCAGTTTCCCGGCCGCGACATCCAAGCGCACAACGACGAGAAGTTGCACAATCACGGCTCGTCCACGATCAAGTACGGACGCGGCTCGGTCTTGACCATCGACCTGACGAACCGCTGCAACATGATGTGCGACCCATGCTTCATGGACGCCAATCAGGTCGGCTTCGTCCACGAACTCAGCTTCGACGATGTGAAAGACATTCTCGACAAGGCGATTTCTATCAAGCCGCGCCGCCAGATGTCCGTGCAGTTTTCCGGCGGCGAGCCGACCATCTCGCCCCACTTCATTGAAGCCATCCGCTACTCGCGCCAGGTCGGTTACAACTCCGTGCAGTGCGCGACGAACGGCATCGAGTTCGCCAAGTCGAAGCAGTTCTGCAAGGAAGCCGCCGACGCCGGTTTGCGTTACGCTTATCTACAGTTCGACGGCATCGGGAACGATGCGAACTCGCACCGCCAGGTCGGCAACCTCTTCGACGTGAAACTGCGCGCCATCGACAACCTGCACGAAGCCGGTGTGGAGATCGTGCTCGTCACCACGCTCGTCAACAACATCAACAACGATCAGGTCGGCTCGGTCATTCGCTTCGCGCTCGACAATCCGAAGAAGATCGCCTTCATCTCGTTCCAGCCCGTCTCCTTCACCGGCCGCGACGAAGAGATCACGGACGAGCGCCGCATGGCGCAGCGTTATACCTTGTCGCACTTGGCGCACGACGTGAAGAATCAGGTAGGCATCACCGAACCGACGCGCGATTGGTTTCCGCTCTCTTTGATGGGCGCGTTCGCCGACTTCGCAGACCTCGTGCACGGCCCCGAAGCCGAATGGGGTCAGGTCTCCTGCGGCTGCCACCCGAACTGCGGAGTGGGCACGGCCGTGATGATCAATAAGAACACGAAAGAGATGAAGCCCGTGCCGGAATTCTTGAACATTCCCGGCCTCGTCAAAGACATGACGGGCATCACCGACGCGGGGCGCGGCAAGTGGTTCTCGAACATCATGATGGGCTTGGCTCTGTTGAAGAACTATCGCCCGTACGGCGCGCCGCAGAGTTTGACGCTCGTGGACATCTTCAAGAAGTTCGACAAGTCGTTCGGTCTCTCCGGCAAGTCTTACGGCAAGGTTGAAGGCGACCGCACTTACGACGACATCCAGAAGCGTCGCAGCGACCCCTGGAACTTCCTCTTCATCGCGGGCATGTGGTTCCAAGACCTCTTCAACTACGACTTCCGCCGCACGGAGATGTGCATCATTCCCTACGGCACGCAGGAAGGCGAGATTTCGTTCTGTGCCTACAACACCGGCATCGGCTGGCGCAACATCATCGAGCAGATGCACCAGAACGCGACCATCGCCAAGTGGTATAAAGAGCACGGCCGCCACGAAATCTTCGCCAAGGGCAAGAACGTCGAGTTGGCCGAGGCCGGCTTCACGGGCATCCTGAACGAAGTTGACTTGCAGCGTCCGAACCGTCCGGAAATGGCCGGGCCGAAGACCGCGGCCGAGGAAGCGGCGATGATGCGTCGTCTCTATCAAGAGATGGTGCTCAAGCAGAAACTCGGTGCGGGCGACGTGGAGAAGAACAAGCCCGTGCAGATCAAAGGCATCGGTCGCAGCAAGAACGATCAGGGCGTCTCCGCCTAAACTGCGCACCGCACAGTCGATACAAAGCCCCGCCGACGACTTACTGCGCGTCGGCGGGGCTTCGACTTGAATGCCGACATACGGTTCACGACGCTCCCTTGAATAATTCAAGGCTTTAGGTTGTAATGAAGTTCGGTTGATTTTTATGACTCGTATTCTTTTAACCAACGACGACGGCATCCATTCCGACGGCCTCATCAAACTCGAAGAAGCTCTACGCGTGGTGGGCGATGTGTACACGGTGGCTCCGGCCTCCGAGATGAGCGGCGCCTCGCACAGCCTGACGCTCTCGCGCCCCCTGCGCATACGACAGATCGACGCGCGCCACTGGACTGTGGACGGCACGCCGACCGATTGCGTCACGCTCGCCTTGCATAAGATTCTGCCGCGCGAAGAATGGCCGCACATCTGCGTCTCGGGCATCAATCACGGCGGCAACTTGGGCGACGACGCTTCGTATTCGGGCACGGTCGCGGGCGCGCTCGAAGCGACTATTTTAGGCGTGACCGGGCTCGCTTTCAGTCTCGTCGCGCGCGAAAATTACGACTTCACGCACGCCGCCGAGTTTGCCGTCCGCATCGTGCGCAAAGTGTTGGCCGAGGGCTTGCCGGAAGGGACGCTCTTGAACATCAACATGCCGCCGGGCCAGTTGAGCGGCGTGCGCATCACGCGGCAGGGGATGAAAAACGCGCGCCCGATCATCACCGAGAAGATCGACCCGCGCGGCAAGGCTTATTACTGGATCGGCGAAGAGGTCTTTCCCGAAGACACTGTGGAGGGCACGGACTACTATGCTATCAAGCAAGGCATGGTCTCCGTCACGCCGATGCGCAGCGACATGACGGATCATCGTTCGCTCGTCGCGCTGGAGGATTGGAATTCGCTCAGCTTGCACGCGGAAACTCCCTCCGAAGACCGGACGGTCGAGCATGTCTGAGACTAAATAAGCGAAGCGACCGGCCGCGTCTGAACATTTTTCAATATCCCTTGTCGCACACGGAGCCTTAACCGTTTGAGTTCCGCATCACACATCCCCACCGCGCACGCGTCCGCTTTCCGCCGCCAGCGCGACCAGATGGTCGAACGCCTACGCACGCACTATCGCATCCAAGACGCGCGCGTGCTCGAAGCGTTGCGCGAAGTGCCGCGCCATTACTTTGTGCCCGAAGCCTTGCAGAGCAATGCCTACGGCGACCACGCGCTGCCCATCGCCGCCAACCAGACCATTTCACAGCCTTACATCGTCGCCCGCATGTCGGAGCTGTTGGAACTCACGAACGAGAGTTCCGTGTTGGAGATCGGCGCAGGCTCCGGCTATCAGACGGCGGTGCTGGCGCGCCTCGCCGGACGGGTTCTCGCCATCGAGCGGATCAGCGAACTGGCGCGCGTGGCGCAGGCGCGCATACGCGGTCTCAACATCTACAACGCCACCGTCAAGTGCTTCGACGGCACGCTCGGTTGGAGCGCGCACGCGCCCTACGACGGCATCCTCGCGGCGGCGGGCGGCCCCGACGTGCCCGAACCGCTCCTCGCGCAGTTGAAAGTCGGCGGCCGTCTCGTGATGCCCGTCGGCGAACGCCGCGACGCGCAGCGGCTCGTGCGCGTTATTCGCCACGCCGAAGGCTACACGCGTGAAGACCACGGCGCGTGCGCCTTCGTCCCGCTCATCGGTCGCTACGGTTGGTCGGAACAAGGATAGTCCCAAGTCAAAACAATTTGGGACTTGGGACTTTGGACTTGAGACTTAATGTTGGGACTTGAGACTTAAATTTATGGAATCGCTGATAGAACTTTTTCATCATCTCAAAGAGTTTCTTAATCCCAAAAACATCATCGAGTTTTTGACGACTAAGGGTCTGCCGTTGACCTACGCGGGGCTGGCGCTCATCGTCTTCGCGGAGACGGGCTTGGCGATGGGCTTCTTTCTGCCGGGCGATTCGCTCCTCGTCGTCGCCGGGTTGTTCGCGGCGAGCGGCAAGCTGAACGTGTCACTGTTGCTCGGCCTGCTGTTCATCGCGGCCGTGGTGGGCGATGCGGTCGGGTATTATTCGGGATTGAAACTGGGGCCGCGCATCTTCTCGCGCCGGAAGTCTCTTTTGTTCCGGCCGAGCCATCTGGAAAAGGCGCAGGGGTTTTACGAAAAGTACGGCGGCAAAACGATCATCATCGCGCGCTTCGTGCCCATCGTGCGCACGTTCGCGCCGATCGTGGCGGGCGCGGCGCGCATGCCTTACCGGCAGTTCGTCGTCTTCAACGTGCTCGGCGGTTTCCTGTGGGTCTTCAGCATGATCTTGGCCGGATATTTTTTGGGCGGCGCGGTCGAGCGCGCTTTCGGCATCCGGCTCGAAGATCACATCGAGAAGGTGGTCGTGGTCGTCGTCGCCCTCTCGCTGTTGCCGCCCCTCATCGAGTACCTCAAATCGCGACGCGAGAAGTCGAAACTCAAGGCTGCGGCGGGCGACGTGCAAGTCTGAGAGTTGAGAGGTTTGGAGGCGTGCAAGTTTGACATGGCGCGACGCCGCACCTAGAATGCCTGAGCAAGTTTCTTCGTCGGGGCGTGGCTCAGCCTGGTAGAGCGCACGGTTCGGGACCGTGAGGTCGGAGGTTCGAATCCTCTCGCCCCGACCATTTACATCAGAGAAGTGACAGCCGTCCAATTCGGGCGGCTGTTTTTCTTTGGTGGAAGATGTTCATGTCGCGCGGCCTTGCGGGCGCAGTTCAGGTAAAATTGTTTGTCTAAAGTTAGAACCCGCGGTCTATAATTTCGTATGTCGGGGAAACGGTTTTGGAGAGGAGTCTCTAGCGACTATGTTCTGCCCACAATGCGGTGCGAAGCAAAGCGAAGATTTGAAGTTTTGTAATTTGTGCGGCGCGAATTTGCAGGCCGTGCGGCAGGCGGTGGCGACGCGTGAGGGGGGCGAGAAATTCGATTGGAGCAAGACGTGGGTGGCCGAGATGTTTCTCTCCGAACAGGAACGCCAGAGACGCAACTATCAACTGGAACGCGAGAAGGGCATTACGCCGGAGTTGAAACGCTATAACGAAATCAAGGCGGGCGTCATCACTGCATTCGTGGGTCTTGGGGCGATGCTCTTTCTCTTCTTCTTCATGCAGGGCATCGTCCTCAGCAACCAGAATCCGCCGGGCGACAACGAGATTCTCAGCCGCGTCTGGCTCGCCGGTCTGATCCCGTTTCTCATCGGCCTCGCCATCATCTTCAACGGCGTCTTCGTCAGCAAAAAGATCGTGGAGGTGATCAAGCGTGAACACGCGAGGATGGACAAGCCCAAGGCGCTCGGCGGGCGCGAGACGGACGCGGAAGGGCGCTTCCTCAATCCGGCCGACACGAAGGAATTCGTCTCGCCGAATTTCAGCGTCACCGAAGAGGCGACGAAGCACCTGACGGGCACGCCGCGCAAGCCTTGAACTCACACGGCGCGGCGGCAAACCTCGCGCCCCAAACCACACATCATCTTTCGTCTCTCGACGTTTGCGGCCTCGGTCTTGAAACCAGCGGAGCGGTTCGCCCCGATCACGCCGAATCGGGCGACCGCCGGCTCGCCTCGATCCATTTGGCGACGTGCTTGGCGACGTGAAACAGATCGTTCGGTTTGACGAGATAGTCTTGCGCCCCGGCCTGCAAGGCGGCCTCCTTTTCTTGGGGCATGGCGCGTGAGGAATAGAAGAGGATCGGCGTCGTCTGATCGAACCGGCGAAGCAACGCGCAGACCGAGACGCCCGATGCGTCCGGGAAAGTGTGGTCGAGCAGGTAGAGATCGAATTGCCCGCGCCGCTCGCGCGCCAGTTCCAGACATCTCGCGGCCGTGTCAGCCGAAGTGACGGTGAATCCCGCCTGCTCCAGTAACATCGTCATCAAGACGCGCGTGTCGTCGTGATCTTCAACGTACAAAACGTGCGCTGACATCGGCAGCGTCTCCCTTTCCAACTCAACTCTTCGGGCGGCTCAACGATAACTCCGCGCACTCTCGGACGCTCTCGCCAAACGACCGCGCACCTTCGCACGCGGTCTGTTGTCGGAAAGGAAAATCGCCGTCCCGTTTGATTTACAGGAAGAGGTTTTCGGCGGGCGCGGTAGAAGTAGCAGGGGCGGGCGCGTCGTGCATCGAGTGTGGGGTGCGCGTGGGCACGAAAGTTTCGATCAACTTTTCCAGACGATCATAGTCGATGGGTTTCGTCACGTAGTCGTTACAACCGGCGGCAATGGCGACGGCGCGATGCTGCGCCGGGTCGTAAGCCGAAAGTGCAAGGATGGGAGTTTGACGCAGAAGCGCGTCCGGGTGCTGACGCAGTTGGCGCGTGGCGGCCAGACCGTTCAGCAAGGGCATCCGCAAGTCCATCAAGACGAGCGTGGGATGTTCGCGTTCGGCGATGCTAATTGCTTCGTGCCCGTTGGCGGCCGTCAGCACGCGATAGCCGCGCATCTCCAACAGCATCTTCAGTGTGAAGCGATTGTCTTCGTCGTCTTCGGCGACGAGGATCGTGACGCCTTTGTTGATTCCTTGATCCATTTCAGAAGTCTCCTGTTGGAAGTCAAGCAGGACAATATGGAAGGCAACGGCTCGCATCATACGAGCAGAGAGCAGGCAACCGTATTTAATGGCTCAGTCCGTTTCAAAATATGAAGAGGTTGCGGGCTTCTTCCCTTAGCCCGCAACCCAGAAAGAGGAGGCTCTTTCACGCATAGATTGAGCGCATTGTAGGCTCGGCACAAGCCTTTGTCTGTACGATTAGGTACAGAATTTCAAGGCGTTTACGTCATCCGACGGAGACCTTCCGAGCCTGAATTTCGAGCGCATATTCCGCGCATTTATATGCAGTTTTCAAGGCTCGAAGTCAGCACAATTTCTCAATAAATTTAGTACGAACTCGTACAGACTTTGAACCTTTCAAAACCTATACTGACGCATAACTTAACGAGCACTAAAAGCGAAACTTTTAGAGATTGGATGCAGAGCCGAAACACATGGCCTGTATCTTCCTTTCACCGTGAACAGTGTCTTTGGTTGTTAAGTTCGACGGAGAATTTTCGCCGTGTGGGCGAGGACAAATTTTGAGCGGGCTTGAAGCTCTCATCGGTATGGCGAGATTGATGATTTGAGTTGGAAGCCTCTGACGGCTTGAACGAACATAGGGGGGACGGGAAAGGTGAGTGCGCCAGAGATGACGGCTCACCTTTCTTTTACTCTTAAGGAAACGCGGCGCGCGGCGAGTGCAAAATTTAACTCTTAACTAAACCTTAATTAACCGGTATGACGGTCGACAGCGGAGAGATGAAAAAACATAACACAGTGATTGTTTAGACGTTCGCGTTCCGTACAATAAATCTGTTTTGCGCGTGTTGACCGAATTAGCTCATCGAATCCCCGTTTGATTCATTTCCCCCACTGATTACGGGCGCATTGCAAAAGCATCGACCCGGCCACAAGTCCCGAAAAGAGAAGGGCATAGTGCTTGCCTTTGGAAGCCGCCGTGCTCTGTAGAAACTGCTTAGGATAAGTTTCCGCTTCAACGTGCGCGGGCGCTCCAGTTCAATTCCGACGGAGTCGAACATTTTCCGGCAAGGCGAGAGGCGAAAGGCTTTACTTCGTAGTGTGCCATTTTTAGGAAAGAGGTTACGAGAGAAACTATGAGTCGCAATCAAAAAAATTATCTTCCCCTCGAATTGACGGGCGAAACTTCGACGCACAAAAACAACGGCCGCAGCGTGAGAGACGAAGTCGGCAACGTCATCGCTTTGCAGCCGCGCGCGACGACGACGGCGCGCACCGCGCAGCCTGATGCTGCGGCGCAAGCGGCGCAAAACTTCGAGGCCGATCTCGTGTGCCTATCGCACCTGCGTTGGGACTTCGTTTATCAAAGACCGCAACACCTGTTGAGCCGTTGCGCCAAGCAGCGCAGAGTCTTCTTCGTCGAAGAACCGATCTTCGGGCAAGGGCCTTCGCGGCTCGACGTGTCTGAGCGTGAAGACGGCGTCTATGTCGTCGTGCCGCATCTGCCCGAAGGCTTGTCGAACGAGGTGGCGGTCGAAGCGATTCAGCAGGCGATGATCGACCGCTTGTTCGCCGAACAACAGATACGCGACTACGTGCTCTGGTACTACACGCCGATGGCCTTGGGTTGGACGCGCCACTTGAAACCGCTCGCGACCGTCTACGATTGCATGGACGAACTGTCGATGTTCAAGAACGCGCCGCGCGCTTTGCGCGACCGCGAGGCCGAACTGTTTCGTCGCGCCGACCTCGTCTTCACGGGCGGGCAGAGTCTCTACGAAGCCAAACGCGGCCAGCACGCGAACGTCTACGCCTTCCCGTCGAGCATCGAGCGCGCGCACTTCGCGCAGGCGCGCGACCAGCGTATCCAAGAGCCTGCGGATCAAGCCGGCATCCCACACCCGCGCATGGGCTTCTTCGGCGTGGTTGACGAGCGCTTCGACATCGAACTCTTGGATGCCATTTCCGCAGCACGCCCCGATTGGCAGTTCGTCATCATCGGCCCCGTGGTGAAGATCGACGAGGCGGATTTGCCGCGCCGCGCGAACATTCATTACCTCGGCAGCAAGTCTTACAAAGAACTGCCCGCGTATCTTTCCGGTTGGGACGTGGCCGCGCTGCTCTTCGCGCGCAACGATTCGACGCGCTTCATCAGCCCGACGAAGACGCCCGAATACCTCGCGGCCGGTCGCCCGGTCGTCTCCACTTCGATCCGCGACGTGGTCAGACCTTACGGCCAACTCGGACTCGTGCGGATCGCCGACGACGCGGCCTCCTTTATCAAAGCCGCCGCCGAGATCGGCATGGACGAGCAGGTGGAGGATGCGACGTGGCTCGCGCGCGTCGACGAGTTCCTCGCGAAGATTTCGTGGGATCAGACTTGGAGCGAGATGGCCGGATTGATCGGCGAGGTCGCGGCGTCGCGCCGGGCAACGATTGCGGCCTCGGCGCAGCAGGCGAAACCGGCCGCGACGACGAAGCAGCCGAGCGTGGCGGCGCGCACGGCGACGGCGAGCAGCAGCGCCACGGCCGCCGACTAACACAGGATAGGAATGAGAGAAGCAGGAATGTTCGATTATTTGATTGTCGGGGCGGGATATGCCGGGAGCGTGCTGGCCGAGCGGCTGGCACGCGTCGCCGGTAAACGCGTCCTCGTCTGCGACCGACGCCCGCACATCGCGGGCAACGCTTACGATCACTACAACGACGCGGGCGTGCTCGTCCACAAGTACGGGCCGCACATCTTTCACACCAACTCGCGCGAGGTCTTCGAGTACCTGTCGCAGTTTACGGAGTGGCGGCAGTACGAGCATCGCGTGCTGGCGAGCGTGGACGGCCAACTCTTGCCGATCCCGATCAACCTCGACACGATCAATCGCTATTACGGGTTGAACCTGACCTCGTTTCAGGTCGAAGAGTTTTTGAACTCCATCGCCGAGCGGCGCGAGCAGATTCGCACTTCGGAAGACGTGGTGGTCAATCGCGTCGGGCGCGAGTTGTATGAAAAATTTTTCCGCAACTACACGCGCAAGCAATGGGGGCTCGACCCCTCGGAGTTGGACGCCTCGGTGACGGCGCGCGTGCCGATCAGAACCAACCGCGACGACCGTTACTTCGCCGACAACTATCAGGCGATGCCCTTGCACGGCTACACGCGCATGTTCGAGAACATGCTGGATCATCCGAACATCCACGTCATGCTCAACACGGACTACCGCGACATCGAGCGCATCATTCCGTACAAAGAGATGATCTACACGGGGCCGGTCGACGAGTACTTCGATTTCCGTCACGGCAAACTTCCGTATCGCTCGCTCGAATTCAAACACGAGACGAAGGACACGGAGGTTTATCAGAGCGCGCCGGTGGTCAACTACCCGAACGACAATCTCTACACGCGCATCACCGAGTTCAAATATCTGACCGGGCAGGAGCATCGCAAGACGAGCATCGTCTACGAATACCCGCGCGCCGAGGGCGATCCTTACTACCCCGTGCCGCGCCCGGAAAACGCGGAACTTTACGCGAAATATAAAACTCTCGCCGACGAGACGGCGGGCGTCTATTTCGTCGGTCGTCTGGCGACTTACAAGTATTACAACATGGATCAGGTCGTCGCGCAGGCGCTCACGACTTACAAGAAGATCGTGGGCGAGCGCGACAACTCGAAAGCCACGCGGTCTTGAAGACGCAATCGGGGTTCTATAAGACCGCCTCACAAAACCATGCAACCACGTGGAGACGCGAAACGGCGCGAACAAGATTTTCGTGTCGCGTCGCGCGTCACGCGTGGTTCTACTCTTTAGTTTTCGCGGACACTGTTAATCGGGCACTGTTAAGTCGCTCGTCGTGTCGCAAGTCTTGAGACGCTTGTTGGTAGCAAGGGGGATCACATGAGCCGAGGAGAATCTCTTCCCGCCTCGGCGCTTGAGCTGTGGGCTGGCGTGGAGTGTACGGTCAACCGCGTCGGCGAGAAGTTCTACGATCAGCTTGAGCGCAACGGCCACGCGCATCGTATCGAAGACCTAGACCTCTTCGCCGGACTCGGCGTGCGCGCTCTGCGCTATCCGGTGCTGTGGGAGCGCACCGCGCCCGAAGGCTTGGACAAAGCCGATTGGAGTTGGCCGGACGCGCGGCTCGCGCGCCTGCGCGAACTCGAAGTGCGTCCCATCGTCGGCCTGCTTCATCACGGCAGCGGGCCGCGCCACACGAGTCTCGTCGATCCTGAGTTTCCCGTTCAACTGGCGGAGTATGCGCGCGCGGTCGCACGGCGCTATCCGTGGGTGGATGCTTACACGCCCGTCAACGAGCCTCTGACGACGGCGCGTTTCAGCGGTCTCTACGGCCACTGGTATCCACACGGGCGCGACAATGAGACGTTCGTGCGCGCGCTCCTGAATCAGTGTCGCGCGACCGTATTGGCGATGCGCGCCATCCGCGAGACGAACCCGCGCGCACAACTCATCCAGACCGAAGACCTCGGCAAGACTTTCAGCACGCGCACGCTGCGCTATCAGGCCGAGTTCGAGAACGTGCGGCGTTGGGCGAGCCTCGACCTGTTGTGCGGGCGCATCACGCGCGAGCATCCTTTGTGGGATTACTTCACGCGCGCCTGCAACATCCAAGAGGCGGAACTTGAATGGTTCAACGCGCACCCCTGCCCGCCCGACATCATCGGCATCAATCACTACTTGACGAGCGAGCGCTTCTTGGACGAGCGGACAGAGCGTTACCCGGATCGAGTTGTCGGCGGCAACGGGACGCACGCCTACGTGGACGTGGAAGCCGTGCGCGTGTGCACGGAAGGAACGGCCGGGCCGCGCGTACTGCTGCGCGAGGCTTGGGAACGTTTCGGGATTCCGCTCGCGGTGACGGAAGCACACCTCGGCTGCACGCGCGAGGAGCAGTTGCGCTGGTTCAAAGAGGTCTGGGACGCGGCCGAGACCTTGCGCTCGAACGGCGTCGATTTGCGCGCCGTGACGGCCTGGTCTCTGCTCGGCGCGTTCGATTGGTGCAGTCTGCTGACGTGCTGCGAGAACAAGTATGAGCCGGGCGTCTTCGACGTGCGCGGCGGTCGTCCGCGCCCGACGGCGCTGGCGCGCATGCTCCGCGACTTGGCCGCGACGGGCACGCACGAACATCCCGCGCTCGGCGCGCCCGGTTGGTGGCGTCGTCTGGATCGTTTGATCTATCCGCCGGTGCGCCGCCAGCCCGCGGTCAAGGCGGCGAGGAAGGGGAGAGTGGAGATGAGACGTGGAACGGCGCGGCCGCTTTTGATCAACGGCGCGACGGGCACGCTCGGTCGCGCCTATGCGCGCCTGTGCGAACAGCGCGGCCTGCCCTATCGACTGTTGACGCGCGCCGAGATGGACATCGCCGACGCCGCTTCGGTCGAATCGGCGTTCGCGGAGTTTGAACCGTGGGCCATCGTCAACGCCGCCGGTTACGTGCGCGTGGACGACGCCGAGCGCGAGCCGGAGCGTTGCATGCGCGAGAACGCGGAGGGCGCGGCCACGCTCGCCGCGGCGTGCGCGCGACACGGCGCGACGCTGCTCACCTTTTCGTCCGACCTGGTGTTCGACGGCAAGAAGGCGAACCCTTACGTCGAGAGCGATGCCGTGTCGCCCTTGAACGTCTACGGGCGGAGCAAGGCCGAGGCCGAGCGACGCGTCTCGGAGTTGCTGCCCTCCGCGCTCGTCGTCCGCACGAGCGCGTTCTTCGGCCCGTGGGACGAATACAACTTCATCACCATGACGCTGAACACGCTGGTCGAAGGGCGCACTTTCGTCGCGGCGGACGATTGCATCGTCTCGCCGACATACGTTCCAGACCTCGTTACGGCAAGTCTCGATCTCTTGATCGACGGCGAGCGCGGCATCTGGCATCTCGCCAACGAAGGCGCATACACTTGGGCTGAACTCGCAACGCTCGCCGCGCGCCGGGCCGGACTCGACGAACAACTCGTCGAAGCGCGCCCCGTCGCCGCCCTGCGTCTGGCCGCCCCGCGCCCTGCATACGGCGTGCTCGCCAGTGAACGCGGCCAACTACTGCCATCCTTCGACGACGCGCTCGCACGCTACTTCAACCAGCGCGAAACGCGCTACGTGCCGTCACGCGTGACCCCCGCCACCGCACGCTTGCGCGAGCGCGCGTAAAATTAGGGATGAAGGATGAGGGATGAAGTGAAGGTAGTAAATAGTGAATGGTGAATGGTGAATGGAGCAGAACCGTCTTCTTCCATTAACCATTCACCTGTCGTCCGTTCATCCTTCATCCCTCTCTTCGTCGGCACGGTTTTTGACTGAACAGTTGAGAACATCATTATCGTGAGCCGTTTCCGGACAGAGGCGGGCGCGCGGCGTGTGCGCCGTGTCCGAAAACTGTCTGGGACGCTGTGAACAAGGAGAGAAGAAGATGTCGACAAGTGAGACAGTATTGACGCAGGAGATGATTGACCGGGGCGAAGCGCCGCAAGCGTTTGCGCGCGAAGTGAACGTCGGCGAGATCGAGCGTTGGGCGTCGGCCATTGGCGGCGGCGCGCTGGCCGTCTACGGTTTAACGCGCGGCACGTACGGCGGCGTCGCGCTCGCCCTGCTCGGCGCGAGCCTCGTCTATCGCGGCACGACCGGCCACTGCTATGCCTACGATGCGCTCGGCGTGGACACGGCCAAGAGCGAGGGCGACAACCCGTTCGTCAGCGTCGAAGGCGGGCGCGGCGTGAAGGTGGAAAAGAGCGTGACCATCAACCAGCCGGCCGCCGAGTTGTACCGCTTCTGGCTCAACTTCGAGAACCTGCCGCGTTTTATGAACCACTTGGAAGAGGTGCGCGTGACGGGCGACGGCCGCTCGCATTGGGTGGCGAAAGGGCCTGCGGGCACGAGCGTCGAGTGGGACGCCGAGAGCTACAATTTGAAAGAGAACGAGTTGATCGCCTGGCGCTCGCTCGAAGGGTCGCAGGTGGCAAACGCCGGGTCGGTTCATTTCACGGAAGCGCCCGGTGGGCGCGGCACTGAAGTGCGCGTCGTCTTGAAATACGATCCGCCCGCCGGTGTGTTGGGTTCGTGGGTCGCGAAACTGTTTGGCGAAGCCCCCGAACAACAGATCGAAGAAGACCTGCGCCGCTTCAAACAACTCATGGAAGCAGGCGAGACGGCCACCGTGACAGGCCAAACCTCCGGCCGCACCGCTAATGCTTAAAGACGCAGGGGAAAAGGTGAAAGGGAAAAGGGGAAAGGTGAAGACGAGTCAATCGCTTTTTACCTTTTCCCTTTACCCCTTACCCTTTTCCCTTTTTTATTCGACAAGGGGACTAACATATGAAGGCTCTCTGCTGGTTTGGTAAAAACGACGTGCGGGTGGAGGACGTGCCCGAACCGAAAATCCTGAACCCGCGCGATGCGATCATACGCGTGACGCGCACGGCCATCTGCGGCTCAGACCTGCACCTGCTCGATGGCTATATCCCGACGATGCAGAAGGGCGACATCCTCGGCCACGAGTTTATGGGCGAAGTGGTCGAGGTGGGCGCGGAGGTGAAGAATCTGAAAGTCGGCGACCGCGTCGCTGTCCCCTTCACGATCTCTTGCGGCAACTGCTTCTTCTGTCAACGCGAACTCTGGTCTCTCTGCGACAACACCAACCCGAACGCCGCCATCCCCGAAAAACTTTACGGCTCCACCACCGCCGGACTCTTCGGCTACTCGCACATGACGGGCGGCTACGCGGGCGGCCAAGCCGAATACGCGCGCGTGCCTTTCGCGGACGTGGGGCCGCTCAAGATTCCCGAACACCTCGAAGACGAGCAGGTCTTGTTTCTCACGGACATCTTCCCGACCGGCTACATGGCGGCCGAGAATTGCAACATCCAACCGGGCGACACCATCGCCGTCTGGGGCTGCGGCCCGGTCGGGCAGTTCGCCATCAAGAGCGCTTGGCTCTTAGGCGCGGAGCGCGTCATCGCCATCGACCGCGTGCCCGAACGGCTTGAGATGGCGCGCACCGAAGGCCGCGCCGAGACGCTCGACTTCGACGACGAATACATCTTCGACAAGTTGAAAGAGATGACCGGCGGGCGCGGCCCCGACTCCTGCATCGACGCCGTCGGCATGGAAGCGCACGGCACGGGCTCGTTCGACGCCTATCTCGACAAAGCGAAGGCCGCCGCCTTCTTGGCGACCGACCGGCCGCACGCTTTGCGTCAAGCGATCCATTCGTGTCGCAAGGGCGGGACGGTCTCCGTGCCCGGCGTCTACGGCGGCTTCCTCGACAAGATTCCTTTCGGCGCGGCCTTCCAAAAGGGCTTGACCTTCAAGATGGGACAGACGCACGTGCAGAAATACCTGCGCCCGCTCTTGCAACTCGTCGAGGACGGCAAGATCGATCCTTCGTTCGTCATCACGCACCGGATGCGACTCGCCGACGCCGCCGAGGGTTATCACATCTTCAAAAACAAGCAGGACAACTGCATCAAGATCGTCCTCAAGCCATAACTTCGTAGACAAATACAAGGGGAATTGAGGCAAGTTGTGTGCTGCGGTGAAACGGTGGTGAAAGTTTTTTGATTTTCACTTAGCCTTAAACCGCAGCACATTTTCTTTGCGCTCTAAAGCCTCATTTTAAGCTTTGCCGGAAAGGGCGTATTGCTAGAGGTAATAGACGACCCCTTCCGAGGAGTCTCGTTGTTTGTCGGGGTTATGGGGTTTACACTCGGCCTTTATGTAGTATCGAGGACTCCTAAACCATAATTATGACCAATTATCGCCGGGGTAGATTTGGGGCAGGAATTCCGAGAGAAGGGTGGTATGAGGAAGGTAAGAAGATGGTAACAGATTCAAAAGTGCTGATGAGGCCGCCGACGCGCTAAAAATCCCTGTAAATTGCCTACCCGTACTAAGCTATCCATAGCGCCTTATATTTGTGCTCAAGCCATCGTCACTCACGCCACCACACGTGGGCGGCAGAATTACAACTCATATCGTAATTCTGCCGCCCGCACTATTCGAGTCACCACAAAATATGTCGCTCTTGCGTGCGGACACGTACAGACGGGGCACGGGAAAAACTCTACATTGCCCCAACTTCTGACCCCAAAGCAAAATTGTTCGCAGCGCGGCCGAAAGATGCTCGATGTCTGCGGACTTTTGTTTCCGGCGCGGGCTCGGCTCCGCGAGAAGTGTCTGAAATTTCAAGCAGGTTTTCGAGGGAGACTATTCCATGCGTAAATTCTTTTTCATCGCCGTCGCTTTCGTCGTGTGCGCGTCGGGGGCGTTCGCACAGGGCACGACGGCGGGCGGCAGCCGCAGCAGACGGACGGAGATTTTCGTCGGCTATTCACATCTACAGGCGGAGGGCGTGCCGGGCGAGGACACGCAGCCGGGCGGCGGTGGCGGCGGTTCGCTCGACGACGAATTCTTCGGCGAGCGTTCGGGGCTGAACGGCTTCAACGTGGCCGTCACCGGATTCTTCACGCCGCGCGTCGGCCTCACGGGCGATTTCTCTTTTCACAAGAGAAACCAAAACTTCGACAACGGGCAGACCGGCACGGCCTTGACCCGCACCGAACTCGACACGCGCGTGTTGAATTTTCTCGGCGGCCCGACCGTGAAATTTCCTAACAACAGCCGCGTCACGCCGTTCGTGCGCGCCCTCTTCGGCGTGGCGAATACGCGATTCGAGGCCGAGCAGAGCCGCACGCTCACGACGGGCACGGTCGAAAACAGCTTCGAGACGAGTTCGACGGACTTCGCCATGGCGCTCGGCGGCGGACTCGACGTGCGCTTGAACGAACGCGTCGGCGTGCGCCTGATCCAGTTCGACTATAACCCCGTGTTCCTGCGCGACCGCTCCGTGCAGGTGCTCGGCTCGGCGGGCGCGGTGCAGACGCAGCAACTCGAAGGGCAGCGACAGGACAACCTGCGCTTCTCCTTCGGCGTCACGTTCAAATAACGCCTTCGTTTCCCGGCGAAGGAAACATTTCAAGAGAGCCGCGCCCGACTCCTCGCAAGGGTCGCGCGCGGCTCTTTTCCCACAAGGTCTCAACGGGTCTCAAAGGGCGAAGATGAACTTTAGACAGCACAGATCGATCCGGCTGGCCGCGCTCGGCGCGCTCATCCTGACAGCCATGGTTGCAACCCGCGAAGACCGCGCGGGGCTGAGAGCACAAGAGGCGCGCGTCGTCGTGTCGTCCGCCGCCGGTAATTTCCTGACCGGAACGTATCGTGAGAAAGACATTCAAGATTTCGAGATCGGACGGAAGGCGCTCGCCGCGACGGCGCATCTGGAGACGGAAGAACGCGAAAGGCAGGGGCGCGCTCTGCTCAGGACGCTGCGTTCGTCCGCCGTGTTCGCCATCGAACAATACGGCACGACCGTGATGATGAACTATCCGGGCGGCATACGCGTGCCCTATGAAGCCGACGGCAAGTTGCGCCGGATGCGCGCGACCGGAGGGGAGAGCATCAACATTCGCGCCGCGTTCGACGCCGCGCGTCGCCTCACCATCGATCTCATGTGGTCGGGCGGAGAGCGGCTGCGTTTGATCTTCGACAGTTCACCCGATGGCGAGACGCTGACCTTCACACGCATCGCGGGAAATCGCTTTCTCGAACATCCCATCGCGGTCACGTCGCGATACGCGCGCGAATCTCCGAAGGCCACGCGCGTCTTTGAACGGCTCGCCGCCACCCCTTGAAGTTTTCACACGGCGAATACGTTTGCACACGTTTCGCGCGCGCCGCTAGTTTCGCGCGGGTCGCGTCGTTGAGAAGTCCGGCAAAGCGTCTGCCTGTACGAACGCGCCCGGCGTGCTTTATATTTATCCTCAAACCATTGCAGGAAGGGAAAAACATGACTGACGAAAACAGAAGCGAGCAAGAGGCGGGCGGGCAGGGCAGCGGCGGCGCAGAGTCGGGCGGCGCGGAGAAACAGACGGGCGACCCCGGCCGCACGCCCGGCACGGCCGAAGGCGACGAGCAGACCGTCGACGAATCGCTCCGGCAGAAAGAATCATAGACTTTTTCAGACAGCCATCCGTCTAACGCTCGATTGAAGAATCGCCCGACTCTCGCTTACAGGCGCGCTTCTTCGCCGGGCGTTTTCTCTCGTCTTCGGAAAATTAGAATTTCGCCTCGCCGGACTGTGATATAGTTGCTTCGCCCTGTCGGAACAGTCCGCAATCGTCGTCTCACCGTTTGACCTAAACATAAATTGGCCGCCTCACCATTGAGCTAGCGATGGTGTCTCTATGATCGAAACTACTCCCTGCCGCTTTCGCTCCCCGTTCAGCCGGTTAGCGTTTGCGTGCGCGCTCGTGTGCGCCGCGTTTTCAGTCGCCGCAGCCGCGCCCGTGATCTTGACCGAGACGGAGACGACGCGTGCCATCGCCGTCGATACGGTGACGAAACTGCGCGACCCGTTCCCGCTCTACACGCCCGGCTTCACCGTCGGCGCTAACACGCGCACGCGCGTCACGTTCTTCGTGCTCAATCTGGAACTGCTCGCGGGCGAGGGCGCGAACGCTTTGACCGTCGATGCGGAAGACGGCGCGGGGCGCAAGTACGCGCTGCCGGTCGAGAGCGTGTTGCCCGTGCCCGGCTTCGGCGCGGTGCAGCAAGTGGTCGTGCGTCTCGCGGACGACATGGGCGACGCGGGCGATCTGCTCGTGCGTCTCAACCTGCACGGCGTGGCGAGCAATCGCGTGCGCATCAGCGTTGGCCACGCGGGCGGCGGCCTCCCGGACGACCCCGGCGCGACCCCTGCGCCCGCGCCCGCCACCCCGCCCGCCGCCACCCCGACGCCGACGCCCAACCAATACGGCGCAAACACCACGAGCGAGGCCGACGCCGTTCGCTTCCTCGAACAAGCCTCTTGGGGGCCGACGACCGCCGAGGTCGCGCGCGTGCGTGCGTTCGGGTTGCGCGCCTATCTGGAGCAACAGTTCAACCAGCCCCTGCTGACTTATCCTGATTATCCGCTCTACCCGACCGACACGGCGCTCGGCTGTCCGAGCAGCCCGCTGCAAGCCGACTGCCTGCGCGACCACTATTCGATGTACCCGCTCCAGTGGAAATTCTTCACGCTGGCGTTGAGCCAGAATGCGAACTCGGATCAGTTGCGCCAGCGCGTCTCGTTCGCGCTGCACCAGATTTTCGTCGTCTCAGGCCGCGACCTTCCTTATCCGGCGTGGATGAGCTACTACCTGCAAATCCTCGACCGCCGCGCCTTCGGTAATTTCCGCGACATCCTGCAAGACATCACGCTCAACCCGGCGATGGGCGAATACCTGAACATGCGCGGCAACCTGCGCACGAACCCGAACGAAAACTACGCGCGCGAGATACTCCAACTCTTCTCCATCGGCACGGACGAACTCAACCTCGACGGCACGCCCAAACTCGACGCGCAAGGCCGTCGCATTCCTGCCTACACGCAGGACACGATCAACCACTTCGCGCGCGTCTTCACCGGCTGGAACTTGGCGGCCAACAAGCAGACCATGATCAACGGCGCGCTCGTCAACGTCTTCAACTATCAAGACCCGATGATCGTGACGCGCGAGCAGAACCACGACACGGCCGCCAAGCAACTCTTGAACGGCGTCGTGCTGCCGCCCAATCAAACCTCTGCGGCTGATCTCAATGCCGCGCTCGACAACATCTTCAATCACCCGAACGTCGGCCCTTTCATCGGTCGCCAACTGATCCAACATCTCGTCACGAGCAATCCGAGTCCGGCCTACGTCTCGCGCGTCGCGCGCGCCTTCAACAACGACTGCGACGCGCTCTACACGGAAGAGTGCACCAACGCGCGCGGCCAAATGCGTGCGGTCGTGCGCGCCGTCCTGCTCGACCCCGAAGCGCGCGGCGACATAAAGACCGACCCGCGTTACGGCAAACTGCGCGAGCCGGTGCAACTCATCACGAACGTCCTGCGCGCCTTCAACGCGACGAGCGACGGCGTGCTCGCCTCGCGCACCAGCGCCTCGGGCGGCGACATGCCGAACCAACTCGATCAACCTCTGTTTTTGCCCGCGACCGTCTTCAGCTACTACACGCCCACTTACGAAGTGCCCGGCACGGACATCCTCGGCCCGGCCTTCGAGATTCTCTCCACGTCCACGGCGCTGCGCCGCGCCAACGTCGTCAACACGCTGCTCCACAGCGGCGTCCCCGTCTCGCCGCCGAACGTCCCCGGCGGCACGCAACTCAACTTCACGGCCTTTGAACCGCTCGCGGCCAACCCCTCGCAACTCATCGACGCGCTCGACGCGCTCCTGATGCACCGCACGCTCTCGCCGGCGGCGCGCACGTCGATCACCAGCGCGCTCAACAGCATCCCGCAGACGGACGCCAACTTCGCGCGCAAGCGCGTCCAGACGGCCGCCTACTTGATCGCAACCTCGCCTCAATATCAGGTGCAAAGATGAAGGAAGTAAGCAGTAAGCATTGAGCAGTTAAAAACTGTCTTCTTACTTCTGCTCATTGCTCACTAGAAGGAACGTTATGGCTTCAACACGGAGAGACTTTTTACGGCAAGGTGCTTGCGCGCTCGTGAGCGGCGGGGCGCTCGCGTCGGGCATCAGCGACTTCGGACTCGTCCACGCCTTCGCGCAGGGCGGTTCAACGGCGACGGATTACAGGGCGCTTGTCTGCATCTTTCTGAGCGGCGGCAACGACGGCAACAACACCGTCGTGCCCGTCGATGACACGCGCTTCGCCGAATACACGAACGCGCGCGCCGCGGCCGGACTCGCTCTGCCCGCACCCGGACAAGCGGGCGGCCTGTTGCCAGTCAACCCCTTGAGCGGCGGCGCATACGGCTTTCATCCGGCCATGCCTGAGTTGAAGACCCTGTTCGACAATCGCCAACTCGCCGTCGTCTCGAACGTTGGAACGCTCGTCGAACCTTTGACGCGCGCCACCTACCGCAACGGCACGGGTCGTCTCCCGCTGCAACTCTTCTCACACTCCGACCAGATCGCGCAGTGGCACACGTCCGTCGCGAACGACAAGAGCGCGACGGGCTGGGGCGGGCGCACGGCCGACCGCGTCGCACCTCTGAACGGCGGCGCGACGTTCCCGCAGGTCGTCTCCATCGCGGGCACTTCGCTCTTTGCGACCGGGGCGCAGACGCGCCCGCTCGGCATCCCCGACGCGCGCACGTCGCCGTCGCTCGCCGGAGTGTTGCCGCTCAACAACGCGCCGGGCGCGAGCGGTTATACCACGGCGCAGGTGAACGCCCGCCGCGCCGCCTTCGACAGCCTGCGTGGCCTTGACCTCGGCGCGACGCTCGTTCGGGCTTCGCGCGACGTGACCGAGCAGGCGATTCAAACCAGCCTTGCCCTGAACACAAACCCGACCATCAACACCGTCTTCCCGGCGTCGACCAATAACACGACCGGCCTGACGACCATCGGCGCGCAGTTGTTGCAAGTCGCCAAGATCATCTCCCTGCGCAACACGCTCGGCGTCAAACGGCAAATCTTCTTCTGCCAGGTCGGCGGCAGCTTCGACACGCACAGCGGGCAGGGCACGTCCACCGGCACGCACGCGAACTTGCTCGCGCAGGTCAGTCAGGCGATGAAGGCTTTCTACGACGCGACGGTCGAACTCGGCATCCAGAACAGCGTCACTTCATTTACGCTCTCCGACTTCGGGCGCACGCTGCAACCGGCGGGCGCGGGCGCGGCCGTCGGGTCTGATCACGGCTGGGGCAACCATCATTTCATCTTGGGCGGCGCGGTGCGCGGCGGCGACTTCTACGGGCGCTTCCCCACGCTCGCGCTCGGCGGCCCCGACGACACGGACACGCGCGGGCGTTGGATACCGACCACCTCCGTCGAGCAATACGCCGCCACGCTCGCCTCTTGGTACGGCCTCGCCGCGAGCGACATCCCGCTCGTCTTCCCCTTCATCGGCCGTTTCCCCACCGCCAATCTCGGCTTCATGGCCTGAGAAGACAGGTCAATGGTCAATGGTCAATGGTGAATGGATAAAACCTGCTTTCGTCCATTGACCATTGACCATTTACCACATTGATGTCATGCGAAAGATTCATCAACTCAAACTTGCGGTGCTAGTCCTCTTCGTCGTGGCGGGCGCGGCGCTGCTGGTGACGAACAATTTTACGAATCGCAGCGTCCACGCCTTTTCTTCGGGGCCGCCCGCGGGCTACACGCGCGCGCCCGGCGAAGAACCCGACGCCTGCCGCGAATGTCACCTGCCGCCGCCGGATTCCGGCGCGGGTCGCATCCAGATCAACACGCCGCAGACCTACACGCCCGGCCAGACTTATCAAATCTCCGTCGTCCACACGAACGCCGACCCGTCGCGCCGCCGTTGGGGTTTCCAACTCACCGCGCTCGACGACATCAACACCAGAGCGGGCACGCTCACGACGCGCGGCGACGGCCTCACGCAAGTGCTCGAAGCTCAAGGGCCGTTCCCCTCGCGCCAGTACATCGAACACACTTCGCTCGGCAACTTCGACGGCCAGACCGGCGGCGCGACGTGGACGTTCAACTGGACTGCGCCGTTCGAGGACGTTGGCCCCGTCACTTTCTACGCCGCCGGCAATCACGCCAACGGCAACGGCAACTCCGACGGCGATAACATCTACTTCACCTTCTCGACCGTCTCGCCCGCCGCTACGACGGGTACGTTCACCATCAACGTCACGCCCGCCGCGCAGACGATTCTCCCCGGCACGAGCGGCGCGTACACCGTCACCGTCACGCCGTCGAACAATTTCACGGGCACGGTCAACCTCAGCCTCATCGGCAATTTGCTTCCCGGCGTCCACGCGTCGTTCAACAACTCCTCCATCCAGATCACGGATGCGAGCGCGCGCAGCACGACCTTGAACGTGACGGTTGACGCCGATGCCCTGCTCGGCAACACCGCCATCATCGTGGGAGGCACGAGCGGGAACTTGCATTACTCGGCGCTCACCAAACTCGTCACCGGCCCGTCGATGATCGACGGGGGCTTGGACGTGCGTAAGTTGGTCGGCGGCTTCGATCAGCCGATTGGTCTTGCCGTCATACCCGGCGGCGGCTTCTTCGTCATTGAGAAGGCGAGCGGCAAAGTGATTCACCACAGCCCCGGCGTCGCGCCCGGCACGGCGCTCGACCTCGCGGTCAACAGCGCGTCCGAACGCGGCCTGCTCGGCATCGCGCTCCACCCGCAGTTTCCCGCGAACCCGCGCGTCTATCTCTTCTGGACTGAGAGCAGCACGGGCGCGGACACGTCGAATCCGGACGACGTGCCGCTCGCCGGCAACCGCGTCGATAGTTTTCTCTGGGACGGTACGCGCCTCACGCTCGAACGAAACTTGATCAAACTGCGCGCGCTGCAACAGGACGCCGGACAGCCTTCGCGCGGCAACCACAACGGCGGCATCATCCGCTTCGGCCGCGACGGCAAACTCTACATCGTCATGGGCGACAACGGCCGTCGTGGTCTCTTGCAAAATCTCCCCTTCGGCCCGTCCGCGAATCCGCAAGGCCCTACGGTCGCGGACGATCAGTGCGGCGGCCCCGAACCCGACAACGCGCATCTCACGGGCGTCATCCTGCGTCTCAACGACGACGGCACGACGCCCACCGACAATCCTTTCTTCAACGCCCAGACGAACCTCTCGGGCGAAGCGGCCGCCAACCTGAAAAAAGTTTTCGCCTACGGCATCCGCAACAGCTTCGGCATGGCCTTCGACCCCGCCTCCGGCCAACTGTGGACGCAGGAGAACGGCGACGACAGCTTCGACGAGATCAACCGCGTCGTGCCCGCCTTCAACGGCGGCTGGATTCAACTGATGGGGCCTTCGGCTCGCGTCGCGGAGTTTAAAGCCATCGAACTCGGACGCAGCGGCGGGCTGCAACAACTGCGCTGGCCGCCCGAACGCATCGCCGACACGCCCGCCGAAGCACTCGCGCGACTCGTGCGCTTGCCGGGCGCTGTCTACACCGAGCCAGAGTTCAGTTGGAAGTATGCGGTCGCGCCTTCGTCGCTCGGCTTCATCGGCGGTCGCGCGCTCGGCGCGGAGAACGCGGGCGCGCTCCTCGTCGGCGCATCGCGCACCACGCTCGAAGGCGGCTATCTCTTCCGCTTCAAACTCGCGGGCGACCGGCGCAAGCTCTCTTTCGCGGACGCGCGCCTCTCAGACCTCGTCGCGGACAACGCCGACAAGTTCGACCCGACCGAAAGCGAGAGCCTCCTGTTCGGCTACAATTTCGGCATCACCACGGACATCCAGACCGCGCCGAACGGCAACCTCTACGTTGTCTCTCTCTCCGACGGCATCGTCTACGAAATCTTCGCCAAGCCCGTCACCGTCGGCTTTGAAGCGATGCCGCTTCAGTGGTCGGAAACCAACTCGGCCATCGCCGTCACCGTCACGCGCGAGGGCAATCTCTCAGGCACGGTCGCCGTCGAATACCGCACGATTGACGACCCGGCGGCCGTCCCTTGCGACCCAAGCGTGCGCCAGCCAAACGGCGACCCTTACCCGCAGGGCGCGGCCTACGCGCGCTGTGATTACGCGACCGTGGCGGGCACGCTCACCTTCGCTCCCAACGAGACGCGCAAGACTTTTAACATTCCTCTCATCGACGACGGGCACGTCGAGCCGCACGAGACGTTTCAAATCGAACTACGCAATCCGGCCGGGGCGACGCTCGACGCGCAGCGGAACACGTTGAGCCTCACCATCATCGACAACGATTCCGCCAACGCGCCGAACCCCATCTACGAAAGTTTCAGGACGGACTTTTTCGTCCGCCAGCAATATCTTGATTTCCTCTCGCGCGAACCGGACGCGGACGGACTCGCCGCTTGGCTGCGGGTGCTTCGCGAATGTTCCGACGTGAACCGCAACCCGGCCTGCGACCGCATCACCGTCTCGTCCAGTTTCTTCCGCTCGACCGAGTTTCAGTTGAAAGGTTATTTCGTCTATCTCTTCTACAAAGTCTCGCTCGGCCGCCTGCCGCGCTACGCCGAGATCATCCCGGACATGGCGAGCGTGACGGGCGCGACGGCCGAGGAAGTCTTCGCCCGCCGCGACGCCTTCGCCAACAACTGGCTCGCGCGCCCCGAATTCAAAACGCTCTATCCCGAAACTCTGACCCCGGCCGCCTACGTCGATAAGCTGCTCCAGACGGCCGGAGCGACTTTGAGCGGGGCGGTCACGCGCGAGACTTTGATCGCCGACCTGCAAGCGGGCAGGCGAACGCGCGCGGAAGTTTTGCGCGCCGTCGTCGAACATCCTTCGGTTGACGCCAAAGAGTTCAACGAGGCCTTCGTCGCCATGCAATACTTCGGCTACCTGCGCCGCGACCCCGACCCGGACGGCTATCGCAATTGGCTCAACTACCTCAACGCCAACCCCTCCGACTTCCGCACGATGGTCAGGGGCTTCCTCTACTCGACCGAATACTTCTTGCGCTTCGGGAAAGTTTAAGAGACGCGCGGTCGGCCACTGCCGGGGCTATGACAAAACAATCGCCGCTAAAATCTATCTTGTGTCAACCAAGTCCGCATGATCAATTCTTTGAGAATCGTCTCGTCGGGATCGATGCGTACGTCGGTGGGCGGGGCGGATAGTTTATTAAAGCTGGCGAGTTCGCGCGCGGTCGGCGTGAATTTGCGCCGGAGTGTGCCCGCGGGTGTGATTATTTCGACGGGGATGGCGTTCGGGAAATGCCCGCCGTCGTCTGCTTGCGTCTGCTTGAGCCGGATCGTCAGAAGACCGGCGTGCGGGTTCGTCCTCGTCGGCTCTTCTTTCCAAGTCCAAGTGACTTCGTAGCGCGGGTGGCCGGTCGCGTAAACCCAGCGCTTGAAGAACTCGCGGAGGCTGCGCCCCGATGCGCGCTCAAAGGCGACGCGCAAGTCTTCGGTCGTCGCCGTGCGATGAAGATGCGCGCTGTAGTAGGCGCGCACGCCGCGAAAGAAGGCCGCGTCGCCGAGTTCGGCGCGGAGCATGTGCAAGACCCAAGCGCCTTTCTGGTAGTTGTTCGCGTTCAAGAGTTCGTTCAAGTCTTCGGTCTCGCGGTCGTGGATGGGCGCGTTGCGCGTCGCTTCGTACTTGAGATATTCCTTGGCCTTGCGTCGCATGTAATCGCGGAAGGCATCGCGGCCTTCGGCGTGTTCGACGAAGAGACCGGCGTAGTAGGTGGCGAAGCCTTCGCTGAGCCAGAGGTCTGACCAAGTGGCGGGCGTGACGGCGTCGCCGAACCACTGGTGCGCCGTCTCGTGCGCGACGATTTCGACGAGTCCCCGGCGGACGTTGAAGCGTGTGCTGAGCGGCGCGGGCTCGCGCGCGTCGAAGAGCGTGCGCGCGTAGATGATCGCGCCGGAATTTTCCATACCGCCGAAGCGCGTCGCGCCGACGATGTGCGCGAGCTTCGTGTAAGGGAAGGGCGCGATTGTCCGGCTGAAATATTTGAGCGACGGGATGGCCGCGCCGAAGCCCGTCATCGCAAACTTCTGCTCCGATGGCGGCACGTAGTAAGAGACGGGCACGTGAGGCGTCGGGAGCAGGACGCCCGGTTGGATAGTGGCAAACTCGCCGACGGCGACGACCATGCAGTAGGGCGGCACGGGCGCGCCCTCTGTGAAAGTCCAAGTCTGCGTCGCATTCGAGTTGGCGCGTCGTGCATCGAGGCGTCCGCCCGCCACGACCGTTGCGCGCCGTGGCGCGGTGACGTTGAAACGGACGGTGGCTTTCGCCGAAGGATGATCGAGCGAGGGTATCCAGTGGTGCACGCGGTTCGGCCAGTTGTCGCCGGTGGCCGAAGGGTGGCCGTCCTTGTCGTTCGTCAAGATGAGACCATCGGCCGGTCGGCCGTGATAGACGACGCTCAGGCGCAGGCGCTCGCCGCGTCGCGCGGGGCGCGGGAGCGAGACGTTGAGCCGCTCGCCCTGTCGCTCGTAGCGCGCCGCGCGCGTGCCCACCGTCAAACTGTCAATCGCGAGCGCGCCGAAGTCGAGGTCGATGACGGAGAGATTGTCTCTGAGGACGAGCACGTCCAGCTTCGTCTCGGCGCGCGCGAGTTCGTCGAGCGCGTCGTTGAACGTAAGCGTCACGTCGTAATGGAGCGGCCGCCAGTTTTGGATGAGCCGTTCGCGGCGTTCCGCGAACGTGGCGACTGAGCAGAGGGCGAAGACGAGCAGCAGCAGCAGGGCGGGGACGTACGACGGCTGACGGCGACGACGGGCGTGCGAGCGTAATTGACGCTTGGGCGAATGAAGTTGAAGATTCATCGGCTTCGGATTCTCGTTTGGAAAAATTCAGCGCAGGCCGAGCATGAGCAGGGCGGAGCGGTCGAAGGCTTCGCCGCCACGCTCGCTCCAAGCGCGATAGGCGAGCAGTTCGTCTTCCGCTACGGGGCGATTGCCGAGCAGCGCGACGGGAGTTTTGTTGAACGCGTAATCGGTGAGCGGCAGGTGTGCGGCGCGAATGCCGAGCGGCACGCCATCGCGCAGAGCGGCTTCGGCCGTCTCCACGTCCGGAAAAAATTCCTCGTAGGCGAGCAGATGCCAGATGGTCTCGCCCGCGCGTTCCTCCACGGCGAGAACGCGCAGCAGCCCGAAGCCGCTCTCAAGTTGAAAGATGAGATCGTCGCCCGGCGCGAAAGGCAAAGCCATCTTAGTAAACCACCTTTGAATTTTCGTTAGCTTAGCATAAACGGGGAAGGGGAACAGAGAAAAGGGGAAAGGGTAAAGGGGAGGGGGAAAAGGGTGAAGAGAAAGACAAGGAGAAGTTGGGAATGCAAGGAGAAGTCATGGTCGCGCCGCCGTTTTTTACCTTTTCCCTTTCCCCTTTTCCCTTTTCCCTTTCGTTGCGGTTAGTATGACGGGCTGGGAGCGGAGGCGACGCGGAGGGCATGAGCGAGGCTGAGGAGAGGCGCGATTATTACACGGTGCTCGGCGCGGAGCGCGACGATTCGCGCGACGAGATCGAGCGGCGTTATAAACGTCTGGCCGTCGAGCATCACCCGGATCGCGGCGGCGATGAAGAGGAGATGAAAGCGATCAACGAGGCGTGGCGTGTGCTCAAAGACACTGCTTCGCGTGAGGCTTACGATGCGACGCGCAGCCGCAGCAGCGCGCACGATGCGACGCGCGAGCACGACGATGCCACGCGCGAGCGCGACTACGCGATGCGCTACGAACGCAACTATGCGGCAGCGCCCGATTTCATTCCATCGACTTCCGAAGGGGCTGAGGCCGATGCGGTCGGCGGGCGTTTGGCGGGCGCGTTGCTGAGCGGCTTCGCGGGCGTCGTCTTGATCTTTCTAGTGCGTTTTCATTACGTCGTATTTTTGTGGCCGCTCGCGCTGTTGGGGCTGTCGCTCTTGCTGTTCGGCGTGTGGATGGCGCACGCCGCGCTCGCCTATGCGCGCGAGGCTCGCGCTCCTGAGCACCCGGCGCGGCGTCTCGCGTGGGCGCTCGAAGCGCTGTTCTGGCTGGCGGTGGCGGGCGGCGGCTACGCGCTCTACTTGTTGCTCACGGCGATTTGAAGATGACGAAACTGACCGGACTCGATCTGCTGTTTCTCGAAGTCAACAGCCTGCGCGACTCAATCGAGTTTTACTGCGAGCGTCTGGGCTTCGAGTTGCAGACGCTTGAAGAGGAAGCCGAGCCGCCGATGGCGACTTTGCGCGCCGGCCGCTTGCGCGTCATGCTGGCCGAACAGTTGCTCACGATGGCGCGACGCGGGCGCGGCGTCCACCTGTTTTTCGGCGTCACGGACGTTGAAGAGTATTACGAACAACTGCTGGCGCATGGCCTCGACGTTGCCCCGCCGAGCGACGAAGGCTGGGGCGGCCGCTTCCTTACCCTCGAAGACCCGGATCACTACCGCCTCTTCTTCGTCACGTGGGAAGAATAAAAGACGTAAATCGTAAATCGTAAATAGAAAGAAACTGCCTTTCTCTATTTACGATTTACGATTCACGATTTACGAGTCTAAAAAGTTACGGCCGACGTGTGCGCGCACGTCGGCCGTAACGGGAGCAGGCCATTTGGTAAGGGGAAAGGAGAACACCCCTTTACCCCATGCCTGCAAGCTCATGGTTGTTTGTTTGCGAACTCCGGTCGGAGTCCTATTTCGTTTCGGAGAGCGCGGCGATGTAGCAGCCGTGTGCGGTCGCCGTGAGCGGGTCTTTCGCCATCCGCACGTCGGAGATTTCGATGGGGAACTCGCCGCCCGCGCGCAGCATCCCCTCGAATTTTTGCAGGAAGCCCGCGGGCTTCGCCGTGCCGCCCGCGAGCACGATGGGCATCGGCCGGTCGATCTTCGGCAGTTGGCTGGAGGCGCGAAACTCCATCCGCAGGCGTTCGATCAAAGTCTGCATCAAGTCTTCGTAGTAGATGTGCAGCGCGCGTTCGAGGTCGTCTTTGGGCTGGCGCGAGAGGTTGAGGTTCTCTTCTTTTTCGATGCGCACTTTGGTTGTGTTGGCTTCGCCCAACACTTCCGTCACGTTGCGGTCGATGTAGTCGCCGCCCTTCGGGATGCTGAACGTGATCATCGGCATGGACATGAACGACACCGAGACGTTGCACATGCCGCCGCCGAAGCTGATGCCGATGCCGGTGAAGTTCTCATCCTGTAACTCGGAGAAGATGACGGCCTGACCCTCGTTGATCGAGCGGGCGTTGTAGCCGAGCGAGTTGAGGAAGTTGCGCAGCATCGCTTCGTGATAGACGAGCTTGCCGTTGACGCCCTCGCCCTTGCCGGGCACGCTGAAATAGAGCATCTCTTTGCCGCGTCCGCGCGGCACGAGCCGCTGGATGATGAGCTGCATGATGTGATTGCTCATCTCTTCCTGCGCGTTCAACAGGCCGTCGCGCATCGGGCGGCGCGCATCGACGTTGAGGAAACTGGCGAAGAAATTCGAGTCGTTGCCGTAGACGTAGAGGTTCTTGCAGTTGCGCTCGTAGACCATGTTCTTGTGCTTGAGCACGTTCTCGGCCATCTCGGAACTGGGGACGGCGACGAAGGCGTTCAACTGCGTGCGCGTGTCTTTCTGCGACGAGCCGTCGGCCATCACGATGCGGCTCGTGCCGATGTCGAGTCCGACCGCGCCGGTCTTGACGCTCATGGGTTCGTGCTTCGCAGCTTCCGGCTTGTTCGCGCTCACTTGATTCTTCTCTTCCAACATCTCTTTTCTCCTTTTGGTGAAGGGGGCGTGACGGTGCGGCACATCCCCGGTGGTTTCCGCCGCGAGCGCGCTCGCGGACGGTCGGGCGCAGATTTAAAACAGCGTGTCAGTCGGGGTGGCGACCTCTCGGTCGGTTAAGTTTGTCGCGCGGGGACGCGCGACGCCGGCGCAGTTTGCGAGTCGTCCGTCTGACGACTCGTTTCGGTCTCCGCCGCCGGGTAGAGCGTGCGGAGACGCAAGGTCAAATTCATCTCTTCCTGATAGCGCTCGCGCATGCGGCGGCGCATCTCTTCCGTCGTCAACTTCAATTCTTCGGCGCGGCGGCGAAACTCCGCTTCGCCTATCTTCACGCCCGCCCACACGTCGCCGCCGAGTTTCGCGATGATCTCTTCGTCGTAGGTGAAGCCAAACTCGCTGACGCTCGCCGGGGCGACTTTGTATTTGTCCGACAGGCCGAAAGCCTCGAAGGGGAAGTTGCGCGCCCAATCGTGGTGGTAGCAGATGAGCATGTTCGAGGGGTTGACGGAGACGAGGCCGTGCGTGACGCAGTCTTCGTCGTTGATCTGGTAGCGGCTGCGCAAGACTTGCGTGAGCAGACGCCCGGCGACGAGTTGGGCTTCGGTCAACTGTTCGTCGAGCGAATCGGACTCGCTGTTGGTCTCGAAGCAGACGCCTAAGAAACTTTCGTTGAGGCCGACGTAGACGCCTTGCGCGTCCGACCAGACGGAATTGCCGGCGTGGTGTGCCGCGTCCGCGTCGCGCACAATGCGATAGACTTGCCCGAAACGGTCGATCAGATAATTGTAAGACTTGTTCTTCCTGACGTATTCGACCAGCCCGCGCGTGTGCACTTCGATTGACTCGTTGTTGTCGGACGTGAAGGGCAGCATGTCGCTCTCAGACGTGTGATAGACGATGCCGACCGGATCGCGCCGCAGCGTCTGTTCCGCACCGTTCGTCTTCGCTAGCGCTCCTTGATTGCGCGGCAGGACGTAATAACCGCGCGCATGATTCGTAGTTTCGTAGTCGGTCAGGATACGCGCGCCGTTGCTGTAGCGTTCGTAGTTGTCCTGCTGCTCGACGAGCCAAACTTTTTCAGGGCGATAATTGGGCAGGCGTTTGACGCCCGCTCCCACATCGCTTGCGCTGCCCGCCGAAGCCGCGACGACGGTGCGTTCGAGTTGACGACCGGACGCGAGGTAATCGCTCACGCGCCGCACAGACCAGACCATCGTGTAGCTGACGCCGACGAGCATGACGACGCACGCAGCCACGGCCGCCCCGTACAGAGCGCGGCGCATCTCGTAACAGCGAAACATGAGTCGGGTGGGGAAGCTGGCCTGACTGCGCCTGAGCAGATCGCGTCGCTCGTCGGACGCAACTGGTAGCATCCCCTGCAACTCGCGGCAGATGTGTCGATGCAGCAAGAGGTCTAAGAGGCGGTCGTAAAAACCCGTGCTCTTGATGCGTTCGTAGAGGCCGAGCTTTTTGACGAGGGCGTGCGTTTCGAGCGCGTGGTCGAGTTTTTCTTTACAGGCGAGTTGGTGCGCGAGCGTGTTGTTGAGAAAGCGCAGGCGCTGATCGGGGCGTGCGAAGAAGCGCGCGTATCGCTCGACCATCTTCGAGTAGAAGAGCGTCGCTTCGGCGGTCGTCAACTCGCTGACCGAAGGAATGTGGGTCTTGGTTGCGGACATCGTCGTCTGTCGCCCGTCACAGTCAGAGCGCTCGAAAGATCGTTACTCTTGCACGTCGGTCGTGATGAAACTGGACACGATGCCCTTGTCGCGCAGTTGCTTGCCGTAGCGTTCGGCCTCGTCGCGGCTCGTGAAGCGGCCGCTCTGCACGCGGTACCAAGTGCCACGTTTGGGAATCTCAACCGTCACGCGGCGCGCCTCGAACCCGGCCGACTTCAACTTGGCGACCCGCTCGTCGGCCTCCGCCGCCACGTTGTAAGAGCCGACTTGAATCGTGACCTTCCCGTCCTGAGCCTCGCCCGCATGATTGGACGAAGACGCCTGAGCGGCCGGTTTCTCTTCCGCCACGGGCTTCGCCGCGACCTGTTCGACGCTCGGCGCGGGCGTCGGCTGGGGCGTCGCTTTCGCCTCGGTCTTGACGAACTGCGCGACCGCTTCGCTTGACGGTTGAGCAACTTGACTGTTGGCCGGTGATTGAGCGTCCGCAGCCGGGGCGGCCACGCGGTTTTTCGCTTGGTTGGTTGCGCCGTTACTGGCCGAGGCGACGAGGCGCGCGGTGTCTTCCCCCGGTTCCGTCGGCTTGATGAGCCAGTTGCAGAAAACGATGAAGGAGATGAAGCTGAGTCCCGCCAGCAGCAGCCAGAGAGGTGAGACTCGCATCAGACGCACGCCCATGCCGTAAGCGTCCGTGGGCGGGCGGTTGACTTTGCCCGTGCCGAGAGATTTGAGCGCCTGCGTCGTGACCAGCGCATCTTCTTCCACGGCTTCCGCGGTAAATGCCGTTTCATCCTCACGCGTTTCGACAGATTGCGGCAAAAGTTCTTGAGAGATTTCTTGCGGCGCGGCATTCGTGGTTGCGACGGTCGTCTCCAACGTCGAATCGATTGGAGAGATGGCTGAGTCGTCAAACGCGACGGCCGAAGCCTCGGATTGCCGCGAAGCGTCGAACTGATTTTCGTCGGACAGTTCCACCATGTCGGCGCGGTCTTCGCCGCCCGATACTTCGGTAACAACTTGGGCTCCGCGTTCAGTGCTTGAAGTTTCCGTTGCGGTGTGGCTGCCCGCAGGTAGAAGGGCTTGAATCTCGCCGCCTACTAACACGGCGTCGAAGGTGTTTCCGCAACGGACGCACGCAATGCGCGTCCGCGCGCCCTTCGGCGCGGCGTCAATCTGTCCCTTTAATTCGCACTTGGGGCAAACAACTCTCATAGACTCACTCCCAATTCAGCCAACTCGATCTGTTTACGGCACGCCCTGGCCTGCTCACTTCGAGCCTAGATTCGCGTCTTCACGACAAATCAAACGGCTCTTGCTGTTGCTGGAGGGAAATTTTGGGCTGTCAAAATTTTTGCAAAGTGTTGCAACCAAGTTCAGGGTTTAACGTCGGCGGCCGACTCTCGCGGGCGGGTGTTTTGTAAAAGACGCGGATAGGCTTGAATCCGCACGAACGAGATATTAAAACATCAACACTGTTAAATCAAGTAAAAACTAGAAAAAGCCGTTTCACTCCTGTGTCGAGTTAATCTCCTGACATACATAGGTTTAATCGACAAACGGGGCGATGTTAAGTGTTGTACACATGGTCAAAGGTAAAAAAATTGAGGTTTCGAGAGGCAAAAATTCGGTCAACTTGGCGACAGAGCGGTCATTTTTGACCGAGCGATGCAAGCAGCCTGACCGACATTCCGGGTTCCGTTCAGGTGGTTTTCGTGAAAGATGGGGATTTATGGTGAAGGGCGCAGTTGGCATAAAGTTTGTACACACGGATGCCGCCTTCCGGTCGGTAGGAGGGACAAGAGCGTTTCAAATTCACTTCTATTAAGACCCTCGATTCCCGTCAGACAATGATCGCTGCAAACAATCAGAATCTGCCTAAACCCCTGAAATGGTTGGGCATCGCTTTGGGCGGCGGTGCGCTGGCCGTCTCGGTATCCAGACTCTCCGTCGGGCAGATCGACGTGCCCTTTTTGCTGCTGGCCTTGGTTGCCATCAACATCGGGACGCGCATCACCATCAAAATCCCGCACGTTCGCGGGCAGGTTTCGCTCTCCGACACGTTCGTCTTTTTGGCGATGCTGCTGTTTGCGGGCGAGGGGACGGTCATTCTGGCCGCGATGGCGGCGCTATGCGCCTCTCTGCGCTTCAGCCGCGAACGCTCCACGCTCCTCTTCAACTCCGCTATCGCCGCCGCCGCGGCCTTCCTCGTCCTCTCCCTCCTGCGTTACAAATTCGGCGCGGTCACCGCGCTGCCTCACGACAGTTATTCCTTCACGCTCATTCTGGCCGTCGCGATGATGACGTTCGTGCAGTCTTTCATTCACTCCGGCATCGTCGCCTTTGGTGAAGGCGACGAGTCGGCCGCGCCGCTTTGGCAGCGTTGGGGCAAAAATTTTCTCTGGACGGGATTGACTTACTTCGCGGTCGCGGCTTCGGCGGGCGTGATCGCCAAACTGGTTGGCGTCGCGGGCTTTCTGCCTTCCATCGCGGCGACGACCTTGCTCGCCATCGGACATTTCGTCTACGGAATGTATTTGAAGGACATCTACGCGTCCGTGACGCAGGCGCGGCAGATGGAGCGGCAGGTGGCGACGTTGCAGGAGAGCGAGGAACTGTTCCGCAGCGCGTTCGACTTCGCGGCCATCGGCATGGCGCTCGTTTCCTCGAAGGGACGTTGGCTGCAAGTGAACCGCTCGCTGTGCGATATTCTCGGTTACACGGAAGAGGAACTGCTGGCGACCAACTTCCAGAAAGTGACGCACCCGGACGATCTGGGCACGGCTCTCAGCCAGATCAAACAGTTGCTCAAAGGCAAGATTCCGTCTTACCAGATGGAGAAGCGTTACGTGCACAAGCAAGGGCACGCCGTTTGGGTTCTGTGGAGCGTGTCGCGCGTGCGTGAATCGCACACGGGGATGGTGCATCTCATCTTCCAGATTCAGGACATCACGGATCGCAAGCGCGCGGAGGAACGCCTGCTGCACGACGCCTTCCACGACGCACTGACGGGACTGCCGAATCGGACGCTTTTCGTCGATCACCTCAAACTCGCTATCGCGCGCATGCAGCGCAACCCCGAAAAAATCTTCGCGGTGCTGTTTTTAGACCTCGACCGCTTCAAGATCATCAACGACTCGCTCGGCCACATGATCGGCGACCAACTGCTCGTCGGCATCGCGCGTCGCTTAGAGACTTGCTTGCGCCCCGGTGACACGGTCGCGCGCGTCGGCGGCGACGAGTTTACAATCCTGCTCGAAGACATGCAGGAAGAGACCGAGGCCATCTCGATTGCCGAGCGCATCCAGAAAGAGATTTCCGTGCCGTTCAACTTGAGCGGGCGCGAAGTGTTCACCACCGTCAGCATCGGCATTGCGCCGAGTTCGCTCGAATACATCCAATCGGATGACATCCTGCGCGACGCGGACACGGCGATGTATCGCGCGAAGACGCTCGGCAAGGCGCGGCACGAGGTCTTTGACAAAGCGATGCACGCCGTGGCGATGAACCTCTTGCAGATGGAGACGGACTTGCGCCGCGCGCTCGAACGTCAAGAGTTCTTCATCCAGTATCAACCCATCGTCGCACTCGACAATTTCAACTTGCGCGGGTTCGAGGCGCTCGTGCGCTGGCAACATCCGGAGCGCGGTTTGATCTCACCGATGGATTTCATCCCGGTGGCGGAAGATACGGGACAGATTCTTCCCATCGGCCAGTGGGCTTTGCAGGAGGCTTGCCGCCAGATGCGTCGCTGGCAGCGTCGTTTCCCATCCGACCCGCCGCTCTTCATCAGCGTGAACTTGTCGAGCCGTCAGTTTACGCAGCCCGACCTGATCGAACAGGTCAAGGAAATTCTGGAAGAGACCAAACTCGATCCGCGCAGTCTGAAACTTGAGATCACCGAATCGGTCGTGATGGAGAACATCGACACGGCGACCGAGATGCTCCAACAACTGCGCGCGCTCGGCGTCCAACTGAGCATCGACGATTTCGGCACGGGTTATTCCAGTTTGAGTTACCTGCACCGTTTCCCCATCGACACGCTCAAGGTTGACCGCTCGTTTGTCATGCGCATGGTGGACAACAACGAGAACATAGAGATCGTGCGGACGATCCTGATGCTGGCGCAAAACTTGGGGATGGACGTGGTGGCCGAAGGCGTCGAGACGAAAGAACAACTGGCGCTCTTGCGCAAACTCGGCTGCGAAAACGGGCAAGGGTATTTCTTCTCGCGCCCGGTCAGCGTCGGCGGCGCGGAGAAGATTATTTCCGACACCTACTCGCATACGGACGCGTCGCCCGGCGTTCAACCGAACGTCCGCGCGATCCGGCCGGCGATGGTGGCTTAAGTAGAAAAAGTTTCGGGGAAGAGAATTAAAGACACTCAAGGGAGAGAATTATGGGAGCAGACCGCAGGCAATCCGAACGTGTTTACGTGCAACTCAACGCGCGTTGGGAAGGCATTCTCGCGCGATGCGAGGGACACATCGTCGATCTCAGTTCGACCGGATGTTTCGTCCTGACCTCGGATCGCGTCAAGCCAAAGGAACTGATCCGCGTGGAGATTCAACTGCCCACCGAAGGCTGGCTGTATCTGTGGGGCGAAGTGGTTTACCGCATCGAAGAGATGGGTTTTGCGCTGCGCTTCACGGGCGTCAGCGATATGGAACAGGCCATGCTCGATCTCTTGCTCGAATTCATGCGCGAAGAGACCGGCAACCAGACGACCGCGCCCGCGCTGGCATAACATCAGGAATAATTAACGACCCCGCTCATACGTTCGACCGCCCGGCCTGTGCTTCCGAGAGTTTCCGCTCCGCGCGCAACTCTCAACGAGCGCAGGCCGGGCTTTTTATCGCCCATTCCACACGACATAAAGGCGACTGGGTTGGCCGCACAAGCCGCGCACTTTCATGTGCTCAGTATTCCGAGTAAACTGAGGCCATGCCGACTGATGTTGAGCCTCTAGCTGTTGACGTTGAGTGTACGGATGAGATGTTGAAGGTCGTGCTGGCGGACGGGCGTGAGATTTCCGTGCCGCTGATATGGTCTCGGCGTTTGTCGGATGCGACACCTGAGCAGAGAAACGAATGGCGTCTGATTGGTGGTGGTATTGGGATACATTGGGAATCTGTTGATGAAGATATATCGGTTGAGAGCTTGCTCAGATTGAAATGACCCTTTCCGTTCGTCTCACAACGGCAAGCAGCCAACACGCAATTAGCTTGAGATGCGATACGTCGAGAATCCCCCGAACCCCTGGAACTTAACGCACGTCGAATGGATCGGCGAGCCGCCTGAAGCCGCGCAGGAGGTCTTCGAGGAAGAGGCCACGCGCTCCATCATCACGAAGAACGACAGCCCAGACGTGGGCTTCGATTACAGCGTCAACGTCTATCGCGGCTGCACGCACGCTTGCTCGTATTGTTTCTCGCGCCCCACGCACGAATATCTGGGATTCGGCGCGGGCACGGATTTCGAGCGCAAACTCGTCGTCAAAATTCACGCGGCCGACTTGCTGCACAGAGAGTTGATGCGTCCCTCTTGGAAGGGCGACGAACTCGTCTTCTCGTTCACCTCAGACCCTTACGTCCCGCTCGAAGCGCATTACAAACTGACGCGCCGGTGTCTGGAAGTCTGCCTTGAGTTTCGCAATCCCGTCAGCATCGTGACGAAGTCGGCGCTCGTGCGCCGCGACATCGACGTGCTCGCTGCGCTTGCGCGCGAGGCTTCCGCGTCGGTCTTCTTCACGATTCCTTTCAACGACGCGGAGACGGCGCGCGCGCTCGAACCGTTTGCGCCCTCTACGGACGCGCGCTTCAAGGCGATGGCCGAACTGGCGGCCGCGGGCATCCCCGTCGGCATCGGCATCGCGCCCGTCATCCCGACACTCAACGACCCGCACATCCCGCAACTCTTGAAACGAGCGCGCGAGGCGGGCGCGCGCCACGCCTTTATGACGCTTCTGCGTCTGCCCGGCAACGTTGCGCCTTATTTCGAGGAGCGACTGCGCGAGCGTCTGCCGACGAAAGCCGAGCGCGTCTTGAAACGTCTGCGCGAGATGCGCGGCGGGCGTCTGAATTCGAGCGAGTTCGGCGAGCGCATGCGCGGGCAGGGCGAATACTGGCGCATGATCGAACAGCAGTTTCGCTTGCACTGTGAGCGCAACGCGTTCAACCGGCAACAGGACGTGTTGGAAGTTGAGCCGCGCCGCACGTTTCGTCGCCCGTCGGCACAAGCCTCGCTCTTCGAGTAGAGAAAATTTGTACAAGCGCTCATGCACTACTTGAAACGCTTGATCTTCTCGCGCCGAAGATTTACAACTCACACAGTCCTACCGAATTTAGACGCATCTCGACGGAGGTAAAACTTGATGTTGACCATTGGGGATGTGATCAAGGATCGCGAACCGTATTTCGTGCGTGAATCGGCGACGGCGCTCGATGCGGCGAAGTTTCTGTCGAACCGCAACATCGGCGCGGCCTGTGTGCTCGACGAAGAGGGGCGTCTGCGCGGCATCTTCTCCGAGCGCGCACTGTTGCGCCGCGTCGTCCTGCCCGGACTCGACCCGGCGACTACGCGCGTCGGCGACGTGATGAGCGTCATCAAGGCCGTCATCGACTGCGGGAACACTCCGCACGAAGCGCTCGAACTGATGGAGAAGCACGGCACGCGCTACCTGCCCGTCGTGCGCGGAGACCGCTGGGTCGGTATGCTCGCCATGCGCGACATCATGCGCGTCGAACTCAGCGAACGGGGCGACGAACTGCGCCTCCTGCACGAGTACATCCAACACTGAGCGATGTCGGAAACAATTAAGACCGTTGCCGCACGCGTGAGCCGGACGACTTATTAACCGCCGCGCAATTCGGACACAGGCTTTGTGCGCCTAAAGATGCCGTTCGCCGGAGATGCAAAAAGGGCGGAACCGAAGTTCCGCCCCGTGAAAATTCCGCTTTTGTTGGCAGCTTAAATTTTTTCAGTATCGCTCATAAGTTTTGCCTCCCCGTCCGGCGTCATGCTGGCTTTGACTAACGCCTAGACAACACGATTCTATAGCCTTGATTTGGAAATATCAACCCTTTGTACGACTTCCAAATGCGCGTCTCGGTGCTGCCTTCATCCTTGAAATCTTTGGGCGTGCCCATGGCAAAGAAAGTCATCTTTATCTCACGCGGAAAGCGAACATCAACCAGAAAGTCGTTCACAAATTTGCTGGTGGTTAAAGTCTTATAATTGTCAACGTCGGGGCATAAAATTTTCTGGTGCTTGATGTAAACCCGATATTCATCCTTCCCGTTCATTTCCAGCCAGAACTTCGCTTCTAAATTAGCGGCAGTGATGTTTCTTATAACCTTTGCCTGCAAGTCTGTCGTTTTGTCATCGTCATTAATCTTCACCTCCAACAGCGTGTAGCTAGTTTTAGTGTCTTTGGGTGGTTTAAGAATTCTGGTCGTGTACGGCAGTTTTATGACTTCGGTTTTGCTAACCGGCTTAACGTTGAATTTAACGACCTCGGTTACCAACATGTAATCCGTGGCAGCTTCAAAAAACTCAAAGGTAATGTCATGGAGAAATGAGTCGTAATAAAAGTTAACTTTGGTGGGGAAATATGTGCTCAGTATCGTTTCCTTGATTTTGTCACTGATGGCCGGAAACTTACGCTTGTAAACAATGTCGGAGACATCTCTCCAGATTTGCTCGACATCCGTGCGCTTTTCCAAAAACTGTGGGTTGTATATTACGAGTGACAATTCCTCTTTGAATACATCGGAGAACTGCAACGCCTTGAGTATGGCAGCGAACACGCCGCCGGACAGGACGGCGATGCCGATTGATTTGAGAAGCTCTTTAAAATTGGCAGGGGAGATATAGCGCGCAATCCAGCTTCCCTCGCCGTAGAGATTCGATGCGGAAAGCACCAAAGCGAGAAGGCCGAGGAAAAGAGATATTAAGATGATGACCCACCATGAATGTCTCGCCAATAGCTCCCGGACTTTGATCGCGAGGCGACTGTTAAGGAAGCTCTCAAACATACATCTCCCTTTTAACTTGATGAATTGTGTGAGGCTAGCGAGAAGAAAACTCGTTAGCGGGAAACTAAAGCGCGGGAAAATTACTCTTAACTGTCGCGAGCCGTCAATATGAAAAACCAGGCGGTTGGCGATGCCTGCAAACGAGGACATCGCCTTCGGCAAACCACAGGTTGTCTCAGAGCGTGCGCGTCACTTTCGAGAGCGAGCGCGGGGCGTCGGGGTCAAGTCCTTTGGCCGAGGCGAGAAGGGCGGCGAAGAGTTGCGCGGGGATGATGTAGGGGATGGGGGCGCGGAATTCGTCGATGTCCGCAGGCAGTCGGAGCGCGCGCGTGCAGGTGTCGGCGGCGCGTGCGTCGCCTGTGATGACGAGCGTGTCGGCGCGCAGTTCCTTGAGGCGCGCGAGGAGCGTGAGCGTGCCGTCGAGCGTGACGCCGGGCGGGGCGAAGAGGATGACGGGGAAGTGGCGCTCGACCATCGCCAGCGGGCCGTGCAGAAAGTCGGCCGACGAGAAACGTTCGGCGACGACGTAGCAGGTCTCCATCAACTTCAAGGCCATCTCGTAGGCGTTGGCGTACAAGAGTCCGCGCCCGACGACGACGCAGTTTTCCATGAAGACGTAACGCTCGATGATCTCCGCCACGGCCGGGCGCAGTTCAAGGGCGCGCGCGGCCATGTCTGGAATGGCGTCGTAGTTCGTGCGCGCGTCGCGCGTGCCGGCGAGCGCGGCGGCGAGCATGTGGAAGTGGAGCATCTGCCCGGTGAAAGTTTTCGTGGCGGCGACGGAGCGTTCGCGCCCGCCGTGCATGAGCAGCGTCTCGTCCACGAGCGAGACCATTGCCGAGTCCGCTTCGTTCGTGATGCCGACGGTGTATGCGCCGCCCGCGCGTGCGTTCTCAAGGACGAGGTTGATGTCCTCGCCCGCGCCCGATTGCGAGACGCCGACGACGAGCGCGTGGCGCAAATTCAGGCGCGCCCCGTAGAGCGTGTGGACGGACGGCGCGCTCAGAGAGACCGGTATCCCTGTTGTCACTTCGAGCAGGTAACGACCGAAAAGCGCGGCGTTGTCGGAACTGCCGCGTGCCACGAGCACGATCAAGTTAATGCCGCGCGCGCGCAAAAACGCGCCGAGTCGTTCGACCTTCGGGCGCTCGGCCTCAATCGTCCGGCGCAGAGCTTCGGGTTGCTCCGCGATCTCTTCAAGCATCAAAGACACGCGTGGTCGCCTCCTGTCGTTTCCGCCGCCGCACTTCTTTCGCACCGGACTTGATTGATATTCGCATCGCTTTTCGAGTACAAGTCTTCTCGTTCGACTCAATTCGAGTTTCGCAAAAAATCACGGTGACGAATAATTTATCACGAAGCCTTGCGCGGCGTCTGTCGTTTGCGCTGTCGGCTGCGTTCATCCTGCTGTCGTTCATGCCTGCAGACGGTGGCGACGCGCGCGCGCAAGTGTCGGACGCGAACGCGCAGACCGTAAGCGCGAGCGCGCAAGGGGCGAACTCCGCCGAAACGATCCACGTCATTCCCCGACCGAGAGAACTGAAGCCGACCGGCGAGACGTTTCAGTTGACGCGCGAAGTGCGTCTGGCGCTCGCCGACGCGCGCTCGGCCGAAGACCGTTTCGCCGCGGAGGATTTCATCGCGGACGTGCGCGAGACGGCGGGCGCTCTCTCGCTCTCCATCTCGCGCCCGCGCGCGCGTCGCACCATCCTCGTCGGCACGCTCGCGCTTCCCGCCATCCAGTCTGCGCTCGCGCGCGCGAATCTGAATGCGCCGCCCAATTTGAATGAAGAGGGTTACGTGCTCTCGGTCAGCGCGCGCGAGGTGGTCGTCGCGGGGAAAACGGCGGCGGGCACTTTCTACGGCTTGCAGACCTTGAAGCAACTCGTGCGCGGCGACGGCACGGACGCCCACCTCCCCGGCGTGCGGATCATCGATTATCCGGCGATGCGTTGGCGCGGTTTGTCGGACGACATCAGCCGCGGCCCCGTCCCCACCGTCGAATACATCAAGCGACAACTGCGCACGCTCGCCGCCTTCAAGATGAACATGCACTCCTTCTACATGGAGCACACGTTCGCCAGCAAGTCGCACCCGCTCGTTGCGCCCGAAGGCGGCGCGCTGACGCCCGCGGAGATCAAGGAACTCGTCGGGTACGCGCGTCGCTATCACATCGAACTCGTGCCCGAACAACAGACCTTCGGCCATCTGCACAAGGCGCTCAAATTCGAGAAGTACAACGAACTGGCCGAAGTGCCTTACGGCGACGTGCTCTCGCCCGAGCAAGAGGGGTCGCTCAGTCTCGTCGCCGATTGGTACAAGGAATTGGACGAGTTGTTCCCCGGCCGTTTCTTTCACATCGGCGCCGACGAGACGTTTGAACTCGGACAAGGGCAGAGCCGCGAAACGGTGAGGACGCGCGGCGTCGGCGCGGTCTACTTCGACTACCTCAAGCGCGTGCGCGAACTGTTGCGGCCTTACCATCGACGCCTCATGTTCTGGGGCGACATCGCGCTCAATCATCCCGAACAAATCAATCAGATTCCGAAAGACTTGATCGTGATGAATTGGTCTTACAGCGCGCGCGACAATTTCGCCGCGCGCATCAAGCCGTTCACAGACGCGGGGCTCGAACAGTTCGTCTGTCCCGGCGTCTCCAACTGGAATCAGGTCTTTCCGAATCTCGACAACGCCGCGCCGAACATCCGTGGCTTCGTGCGCGAAGGCCAGCGCGCGGGCGTGCTCGGCATGTTGAATACGAATTGGGACGACGACGGCGAGACTTTGTTTGAGATGACTTGGTACGGCGTCGTGCTCGGCGCGGCGGCCTCCTGGCAAGAGGGCGAGTTGGACGCGGCGCAGTTTGAACGCGACTTCGACTGGGCGTTCTTCCGCCGCGAAGGCGACTCGCTCGTCGGCGCCCTGCGCACGCTCGGCAGCGTCAACACGCTGCTCGGCACGAACACCACCAACCCGGTCTTCTGGCAAGAGCCGTTCACGAACGCGTTTCAGGAGCGTGCGCGCGCGCTCGGCGAGAAGACGCGCGCGATGCGTCTCGCCGTCGAAGGCGCGGAAGAGACGCTCGCGCGCGACGGCGTGGAGGCGCGACGCAATCGCGCGGCCATCGCTGCGGCGCGTTTCGCCGCGCGCCGTTTCGATCACCTGGGGCGGCGCATGCAGGTCGTCGAACAATTCAGCCGCGACTACTGGCAGGCTTACCTGAATCTCGGCGACCGGCGGAAGGTCGCGCCGCTCCGGCGTTATCACGGCCAGATTTACAACCACCTGCGCGAGATGGCCGAGGAACTGGCCGTGCTCAAAGCGAGCTACCGCGAACAATGGCTCGCGGAGAATCGCCCCTATTGGTTGGAGAGCGTGCTGGCGCGTTACGACATGAGTATCGCCACGTGGCTTGGCCGCAGCAAGGCGCTCGAAGAGGCGCTGCGCGAATACAACGAGAGTTCGACGCTGCCCAACCCCGAAGATGTCGGCCTCGGCTCGCGCCCCGAAAAGCCTTGAGAAGTTTCCAGTCTTCCTTTGCGTCTTTGCGCCTTTGCGTGAGACTAATGCGTACCAAAGAAAACAACTCACGCAAAGGCGCAAAGGAAGATGATGTTGAGTTGAGGGATTGAACGATGGACAGTTCCGGCCAACGGCAGCAGGGCAGCGATGCGCGGCGACTGTTATCGCTCGACGTGTTTCGCGGCCTGACCATCGCGGGGATGATCCTCGTCAACAATCCGGGGCCGAGCGGCGCGGTCTACTGGCCGCTCGAACACGCCGCTTGGCACGGTTGGACGCCGACCGATCTGATCTTCCCTTTCTTCCTCTTTATCGTCGGCGTCTCGATCACGCTCGCCCTCGCGCGCCGCACCACGGAAGCGGGCGGCACCGCACCCGCGCCGAGCCTCTATCTGAAAATCCTGCGACGCACCCTTCTCATCTACGCTTTCGGATTCCTCTTGGCGGGCTTTCCTTACTTCAACCTCTCGACCATACGTCTCACCGGCGTCCTCCAACGCATCGCCGTCTGCTATCTCTGCGCCGCCCTCATCTTTCTCAAAACGAACTGGCGCACGCAAGCTGTCATCGCCTCCGTGCTGCTGTTAGGCTATTGGGCTGTGTCCGTCCTGAGCACCGCGCCGGGCTACGCCGCCGGAGACTTGAGCCGGGAGGGAAGTCTCGCCTCGTTCGTGGATCGCGCGTTGCTCGGCAATCACATCTGGAAAGGCGGCGGGCGCGTTTACGACCCCGAAGGAATCCTCAGCACCATCCCGGCCATCGCCACGACGCTCACGGGCGTCCTCGCCGGACACTGGCTCAGACAACCGAGGGAAGCGCACGAGCGCGTGGCCGGATTGTTCGTCGCGGGCGCGGCGTGCGTGGTCGTCGGCTGGATGTGGAACGCTTGGTTTCCGATCAACAAGGCGCTGTGGACGAGTTCCTACGTCGTCTTCACGACCGGCATGGCGCTCGAACTGCTCGCGCTCTGCTACTGGCTGGTGGACATCAAAAACTACAAGGCTTGGGCTTTGCCGTTCCGCGTCTTCGGCACGAACGCGCTCGCCGTCTTCGTGCTGTCGGGGCTGCTCGCGCGCGCCATGAGTCTCTGGAAACTACCGCGCGCGGACGGCCGCCCCGGCAATTTGCAGACTTACCTCTACGAACACCTCTTCGCCCCTTTAGTTCCAACGTCGCCACGTGCCGGCGCGCTCGCCTACGCGCTCGCCTACACGCTCCTGTGGCTCGGCCTGATGTGGCTCCTCTACCGGCGCAAGATTTTCCTCAAAGTGTGAGACCGGCAAAGAAAAGTTTAAGCGTGCACAAGGGAAACGTTTAAGAAGGCGCGAGCGCGTAGACGTAGAAATGCGTCGCGCCGATGCGTCGCCAGCCGTCCGCATCGTCGTCGTCGTGCGCCCACGCGGGAATGCCTTCGGCGACGATGACGCGTGCGCCCGTCCGCGCGAAAGTCTCCAGAACTTTAGTCTTCAACTCCTTGTCGCCCGCCCAGAATTTTTCCACGTCGCCCGGCGTCCGCGTCGGAATCTCCGCCACGACGCGCACGCGCGCCAGACGCGGCCACGCGTGGAACATCGTGTTGCCGATAGATGCGACCGGCGCCCCCGGCGCGACGTTCATGCGCCGCAACTCTTCGGCCACCTGCCACTGCGCGTCCACCCGCGCCCCGCGCCCCGGCGCCAGGTCGCGCGCGGCCGAATAGAGATCGCGCGCGCTGTAGAAGCCGAGCGAGAGCGCGAAGGTCGTGAGCGTGACGACGACGAGCGCCGCCAAGAGACGCCGCGCCTCGTTCGTGCGCGGCTGTCGCACGGCGGCGAAGAGAGACAGGCCGATGACGACGACGAAGGGCGCGAAGTATCTCTGCTCGAAATGAATGAGCATGTAAGAGCCTGAGGCGACGACGGCGGGCGCGAGTAGAAACCAGTAGCGCGCCGCCTCGCGCGCGACGCGACGCGCGGGGCGGCGGCTCGTGTAAAAAAGGATGAAGAGAGCAATGGCGATTGCGCCGGGGAAGAAGCGATAGAAAAGAAATTGATAGGCGAGCAAGAAATTTCGCGCGATGGCCTTGAGTTGTTCGGTGAGACCGAGGCGCGGCCGGACGCCTTCGTACCAGTAGGTCGGGTCGTACCAAGGCGGGTAGCTGCCCGCGACCGGAGCGTTGAATTCGTAGACGGCGGGCGCATCGAGAAGTTTGCGCGTGGGATGCGAAGGGATGCCGCTCGCGGCGTCGCCCTGCCAGTGTATGAAGGGCGTCGTGCCGTTAACGTGCCAGGCGTAGTTAAGACGCCCGGTGTCGCCGATGGTCAGACGCCCTTTGGCGCGCGAGACGGCGACGATGAAGGGCGCGCACACCGAGAGGAAGACTGCGAGCGCGAGCGCCACGCGCGGCAAGTTTGTTGGCGTGCGGCGGCGCGCGCCGTCGCCTGCGAAGAGGCTCGCGGCGAGGAAAACGAAGGCGAGCGGGAACATGAAAGTTTTCGTCAGGTAGCCCGCGCCGAGCGTCAGGCCGAAGAGGGCGAACGCGAGCCACCCGGCGCGCTGCGTGCGCACGCGCAACAACAATGCCGAGGCGACGAAGACGATGGTCGAGACCAACACATCCGGACTCGTGCGCGCGACGCGGTTCATCGAGAGCGAAGTCCAGATGAACAGCGCGTAGGCGAAGACGAACCACGCGGCGCGCGGCAACGTTTGAAAGTCGGCTTGCGCGTCGGCCGGAGCATCATCAGTGTCGTCAGTGTCGTCGCCGTCGTCCGTCTTCGTTCGCCCGTGGCGAAAACGTTCGAGTTCGCGCAGGAAGAAGACGAAGGCCGCGAGCGAGAGCAGGTAGAGCGCGAAGTTGAGCAGGCGGATGACGGTGAACTCTTGGAAGGGCGACGGTTGACAGAGGCGCAAAGCAAGACCCGTGAGCCACGAATAGAGCGGGCTCCACATGGCGTTCACGGCCGCCGCCCACTCGCCGCGCCAGTAGGCGTCGCCGATGTCGAGATAGGCGATGCCGTCCGCGCCCATGTAGGCCACGCCGTCTTCGCTGTGATGGCGACGCCCCCAGGCCTGCAAAAAACCGAGCGCGGCGGCGACGAGCCAGCAGAGTTGTTCGAGGCGACGCGCGGAGAGCTTGTGCGGAAAGGTTAGCGGGAGTCTCATATTCACAAGTGCGACAGTCTAACTCAAAAGGCCGGGCGTCGTCGCACGGAAAAAAGGGCGACGTTCGACCACTCGAACGTCGCCCTCTCGATCCTCTTCATGTGCGGATTAGCGCGGGGTGTTATGCGGGTTGTTGTGTCCCGGCGGGCAGGGACATTCTCTGACTTCCGCTTCAAACTGTTTGACGCATTGTCCGCGCGTCGTGCTGCGGTCGTTGTCGCTTCTGGCGATGCGGTCGCATTCCGAGAGGCGACCCTGCGCCAGAGCCTTGCACGATTCACATTCCGGTGTCGTTTGTCCCTGCCCGGCACGCGCCGGAGAGACAGAGCCGAGCGGCGCGAGCATGGCCGAAACGGCAAGCACTAAAATTGCTGTCGCGTAAGAGAGGTTTCGTTTCATATGTCACAACTCCTTCCCTATGGTTCTTCAACAGAGAGCCTTCGCGGCGCGGCGACAATGGCGGCCGACGACGCCTGCGGGGCGCTCCGAATCATTAACTGCAAAAGGGGGCTGGTTGGGAACACGGATAGGCTAACGCTCGCGCCCCGCGAAAGTCAACGCGGATGGAACAGTGCAATGAAATTGTAAGAATCGCGCCGCGCACATTGCTTGTACCGGAATCGCAAGAATGGTTGGGCGGCGCTAGACGTTGCAGTCTCAAGAGAGGAAAGCGAGGAAAAATCTCACGCAAAGGCGCAAAGGCGCAAAGAAGACGCAAAGACAAGAAGACGCGGTTTGATTCGCTATTTATCTTCCGTCTCTGCTTTGCGCCTTTGCGCCTTTGCGTGAGTTTGCTTGTGACTGAAACGCTAACGCTTCCGCTCCGCGCGATAGCCCGGCCCGCGCAGGACGCGACCGGCGAGGGCGGCGGTGCGTGCGCCGTTGTCCACGGCGAGCTGGCCGTTGATGATCACGTAGTTGATGCCTTCCGCATACTGGTTGGGCTGCTCGAAGGTGGCGCGGTCGCGCACGCGCGCCGCGTCGAAGATGGTGATGTCGGCGAACGCGCCGGGACGCAGCACGCCGCGGTCGCGCAGGTTGACGCGCGCCGCCGACAGTCCCGTCATCTTGTGGACGGCCTGTTCGAGCGTGAGTAGTTTTTCGTCGCGCACGTAGCGCGCCAGGATGCGCGGGTAAGAACCCCAGCCGCGCGGGTGCGACTTTGAACCGGCGAGCGGCCCGTCGGTCGCGCGCGCGCCGCTGTCCGTGCAGATGGAGACGAAGGGCGCGGCGAGCGCTTCGCGCAAATCGTTTTCCGCCATCATGAAATAGATCGCGCCGGTCTGCCCCCGGTCGGCGATGATGAGATCGAAGAGCGCATCGAGCGGGTCTTTGTTCTGCGCCGAGGCGATCTCGGAGAGGCGTCGTCCCTGCACGTCTTCGAGCGCGCGATTGTTGACCGAGCCGATGAGCACGCCCTCAGCGCCGCCGCTGCCGAGATAGATGTTCTCCCATTCGGCCGTGTCGGTCGTGATGTCGCGTTTGAGACGCGCGCGCGTCTCCTGATCGTTCAGGCGCGCGAGCATCTTCTCGGTTCCGCCTTCGAGCGCCCACGGCGGCAGACACGCATTGAGCGAAGTGCTGGCGGCGGTGTAAGGGTAAACGTCGGCCGTGATCTTCAAGCCCTCGCGCCGCGCTGCCTCGATGCGTCGCAAGACTTCGGGCATGCGCCCCCAGTTCTTCTTATAAGCGGTTTTGAGATGCCAGATGCCCGTCGGGATCGAAGCGCGCCGCGCGATCTCGAAGACTTCGGCGAGCGACGTGTCGAGCGCGTTGGCTTCGCTGCGCTGGTGCGTGGCGTAGACGCCGCCATAGCGCCGTGCGACTTTAGCCAGTTCGACGATCTCGTCCGTCCGGGCGAAGCGCGCCGGGACGTATTGCAGAGAGGTGGAGAGACCGAGCGCGCCGTCTTCCATCGCCTGCGCGACGAGACGACGCATCTCTTCGAGTTCCTGCGCCGTGGGCGCGCGGTTGTCGAAGCCCATGACGTAGGCGCGCACCTGCGTCGCGCCGACGAACGTGGCGAGGTTGACGCCGATCCCTTGACGCTCGACGCGGCGGAAGTAATCGGCGAACGTGCGCCAATCCACGTTGAGTTTGAAGCGGCGATAAAAATCTTCGTCCTCTTTGATGAGCCGTTCGTTGACGGGCGCGATTGAGCCGCCCTCGCCCGTCACCTCGGTCGTCACGCCCTGCATCACCTTGCTCATCGCGCGCGGATCGATCAAGAGGTTCGTCTCCGATTGTCCGAGCATGTCTATGAAACCGGGCGCGATGACGAGACCCGTCGCGTCGATGCGTCGGTTGGCGTGCGCGCCGGGGCGCGACTTGCCGACGAGTTCGATGCGGTCGCCGCGCACCACCACGTCGCCCTTGTAAGCCGGGCGACCCGTGCCGTCGACGATCAGGCCGTTCGTGATCACGAGATCGTATTCGGGCGCGAGGCTGGCGAGCGCGGTCGGGGGCGTCGAGACGAGAAGCAGGACGAGCGCGAGCGCGAAACTCGCGGCGGCGGTCAATGATTTCATTATTCCTCCACAGAGAATGAACGGGCGTGCGGCAACTGCGACTGCAACGCCGCGATGGTAATGCTTTCGCGCCGGGGATGTAAACTGTCTCTCACTTTGACGAGAGACAAGCGCACACGCACGCATCAAGACAAACGTGAACTATAATCCACGCCGCTTCGTTAGCTGAGGCGCTTTGTCTTCCTTCGCCTCTTCGTGCCTTTGTGATTGATGCTTCTCAAAAGTCATTCACCACAAAGACACGAAGACACGAAGAGGACAGAGGACGGAGCGGAACGATCAGAGAAAGGAACGAGTAAAACTTCGATGCCGGATGTGAATGAGCGAGGCGTGGGCGCGACTCTGGAAGCGGTGGCGCGGGCGGTGGGCGGCAAACTGTCGGGCGCAGCGGATGCGCAAGCGTTGTTCGTCTCGGACGTGACGCACGATTCGCGCGAGGCGCGCGCGGGCAGTCTCTTCGTGGCGATTCGCGGCGCGAAGTTCGACGCGCACGACTTTATCGCGGATGTGATGCGGCGCGGCGCTGCCGGCATCATCTCGGAGCGCGCGCGCCCTGCCGATTTCGCGGGCGCGTGGCTCGAAGTGGCGGATGCGCGCGCGGCGCTCGCGCGTGCGGCGGCCGAAGTGCATGGGCATCCGTCGCGCGAACTCAAGCTCGTCGGCATCACGGGCACGAACGGCAAGACGACGACGGCGCACCTCTTGGCGGCCGTCTGCGAGACGGCGGGCGAGCGCGTCGCGGTGCTCGGCACGGTCGGCTATCGCATCGGACGGGAGCAGTTCAAGGCCGAGCACACGACGCCGGAAGCGAGTGCCGTGCAGCGTTTCCTGCGACGCGCCGTCGCCGCCGGTTGCACCGTCGCCGTGATGGAAAGTTCCTCGCAGGCGTTAGACCTCCGGCGCTGCGACGCGCTTCAATACGAAGCGGCCGTCTTCACCAATCTCACGCAAGACCATCTCGACTATCACGGCACGATGGAGAACTACTTCGAGGCCAAGCGACGCCTCTTCGACGGGCGACTCGGCGCGCGGCCGCACGCGTCCATCGTCAACGTCGATGATCCATACGGCGCGCGGCTCGCGGACGAACTCCGTGCCACGGGCGCGCCCCTCATCACCTACGCGCTCGACGCGAAGGCCGACGTGAGCGCGCGCGACGTGCGTTACACGCTCGAAGGCATGCGCTTCAACTTGCGCGGCGCGGGCGCGGAACACGAGGCGCGCTCGCCGCTCGTCGGCCGCCCGCACATCTACAACATGCTCGCGGCGGCCGCCTGCGGTCTCGCGCTCGGCTACACGCTCGACGCCTCCGTGCGTGCGTTCGCAACGTGCGCGGGCGCGCCCGGCCGTTTCGAGCGCGTCGAGTTCGACGGCGCGGAGTTCTCGGTCGTCGTCGATTACGCGCACACGGACGACGCGCTGAGAAACGTGCTCCAGACGGCGCGCGACGTGGTGAGGGCCGAGGGCGGCCGCGTCATCACGGTGTTCGGCTGCGGCGGCGACCGCGACCGCACGAAGCGCGCGCCGATGGGCGAGGCCGCCGCCACCCACAGCGACATCGTCATCCTCACCTCCGACAACCCGCGCACGGAAGACCCCGAAGCGATTCTGGCCGACGCGGAGGTTGGGCTAAGGCGCGTCTCTGATAAGTCGTATGTGAAGATCACTGACAGGCGTGAGGCCATCTTTCGCGCCGTCGAGGAAGCGCACGCGGGCGACCTCGTCGTCATCGCGGGCAAAGGCCACGAGGATTACCAGATCATCGGCACCGAGGTGATCCGTTTCGACGACCGCGAAGTGGCGCGCGAAGCTCTGGCGGCGCGGCGCGCCTCGAGATGATGCGATGAGACGAAACTGGGCGTGGCTCTCGATGGCGTTGACGACCGCAGCCGCCGCGCTGCAACTGCGCGCGCAGGGACGACTCTGGATGTGCGCGTGCGGGCGCGCCCTCGCGTGGACGCGCGACGCGTGGAGCGCCGACAATTCCCAACACCTCTCAGACCCCTACAGCTTCACGCACGTCCTGCACGGCTTCATCTTCTGCGGCCTGATCGTGTGGGCGCTCCGGCGCGTCGCCTGGCAGTGGCAACTGGCGCTGGCCGTCGCCGTCGAAGCGTTGTGGGAGGTCGTCGAAAACTCCGCCTTCGTCATCAACCGCTACCGTGAAGCCACGCTCGCGCTCGGTTACACGGGCGACACCGTCCTCAACTCCACGGGCGACATCTTCGCTTGCGCGCTCGGCTTCCTCTTAGCCCGCCGTCTCGGCCTGCGCCTCACTGTCCTCGCCTTCGCCCTGACCGAACTCGTGCTCCTCATCTGGATCAGAGACAGCCTCTTGCTCAACGTGCTCATGCTGTTCTATCCGATAGACGCGATCAAGGCTTGGCAGATGAACCACTAAGAAAGTGTTCGCTACGAATTCTCATCTTCGGCGTCGCTTGCGCGTTGGAACGCGACGCGGGTGTTGTGGCGCGCCCAGTACCAGTAGACGGGCAGGCCGAGGAGGATGAGGCCGAGGCCGATGAAGGCTTGGACGGGCGTTGTCCTGAGCGTGTTGTAGAGCAGCCAGCCGGTGACGAGCAGAAAGAGGGCGGGCACGACCGGGTAGCCCCACGCGCGGTAGGGGCGTTCGGCGTGCGGCATGCGGCGGCGGAAGATGAAGACCGAGGCGGTCGTCAGGCCGTAGAAAATCCAAGAGCCGAAGACGACGTAGTCGGTCAAAGTGTCGAACGAGCCGGAGAGCGCGAGCAGGCACGCCCAGACGCCTTGCAGGACGAGCGCGCCGACGGGCACGTGCGTCCTCCGCGACAGGCGCGCGAGGTTTTGGAAGAACAGCCCGTCGCGCGCCATCGCGTAAGGCACGCGCGCGCCCGTCAGGATCGAAGTGTGGAGCGAGCCGACCGACGAGAAGAGAAGCCCGGCGGCGATGAGCGTGACGGCGACGGGCGGAAAGTATTTAACCGCCACTTCGCGCGCCACCGAAGACTTCGCCGAGACGGAGGCGACTTCGGTGGGCGTCAGCGCGTAGAAGTATGCGATGTTGACGAAGACGTAGGCCGTGATGATGACGAGCATGCCGAAGATGAGCGCGCGCGGAATGTTGCGCTGCGGATTTTTGACCTCGCCCGCCACGAGCGTCAGATTGTTCCAGCCGTCATAGCCCCACAAAGCGCCGAGCATCGCCGCGCCGAAGCCCGCCACGCCTGTGCGCGCCGCCGCGCTCACGCCCTCGCACGCGCCGCCCGCGTTCGCCATCCCGAAGTTCGCGAAGCCGCCGTCCTGCGCCAGCGCGAACGCACCGATACCGACGCCGAGCACGAGCGCGATCTTGATGAACGTCAAGACGGTTGCGATGTGGCCGCTCACGGAGACGGCGGCGCAGTTCACGATAGTGAACAGAATGATCGCTGAGATGGCCGCGAACTGTAGCCTGCCGAAAGGGATCGCGAGGACATACGGGTTGCCCGTCAAGAGCCCTCCGTCGGGCGTGGTCGTCAGGCTGCTGCCGCCCGAACCGACGACGAGGTACACGGTGTAGAAAACTTTATTCAGCTTGCCGCCCGTCAGGTCGTTCAAGAAGATGGCGAAGGCGACGGCGAGCGAAGCCTGCGAGCCGGTCTTGGCGATGAAGATTTGCATCCAGCCGTAGAGGAAGCCGAGCCGTGCGCCGTAAGCCTCGCGCACGAAGACGTATTCGCCGCCCGCGCGCGGCATCATCGCGGCCAGTTCCGCGTAAGTGAGCGCGCCCGCGAGCGAGAGCAAGCCCGCAGCCACCCACACGGCGACGACCATCGACGGCGTCCCGACGTTGCAAGTCATCACGCGCGCTTTCAGAAAGACGCCCGTGCCGATGACGTTGCCGATGACGATGGAGGCGGCCGCCACGAGCGTCAGGCCGCGAATGAGTGTGACTTGATGATTTGCCGGATTCGACATATGGCCTCTGTGTGCTTTGAGTAAAGAGCCAGCGCCCGTTAGCTTCGACGACGATAACTGCCTTTGCGGCGTCAACTAGAAAACTCTGATGCCGGAAGCATCCGGCACGGCTCAGGCGCGACGTCTCACGCGCGCCGACGCGCCGACCAGAGCCTCGGCCGCTTGCTCGCCCGTCACCACCGCGCCCTCCATGAAGCCCTGCCAGTCCGCCAGATGCTCGCCCGCGAAGAGAACTTTGCCGTGCGGTCGCTGGAGCGTTTCGCGGACGGTGAACCACTGGCCGGGACGATAGACGGCGTATGCGCCGCCCGTGTACACATCGCGCTGCCACGGCATGGATTGGATGGCGCGCGCCAGACGCGGGGCGCGCGCTTCGAGCGGCAGGAGATCGCGCGTGATGATCTCCTGCCGCCGCACGTCGGATTGCGCGGCGAGCACGTCGGCCTTCTCGCCGATGGCGTAGCTGCACAAAATTCCTTGCGTGCCCGCTTGGTCGCGCGTGCTGTGAAAATAGTAGTGCGAGGTCACATCGCTGACGAGCGAGAAATTTTCCGCGCCCCAGAAGCGCTCGTCGAAGAGAATCTGATTTTTGACGATGCGCGCGTATTGCAGGCGCTCGGCAGCGTCGCGCTGCGCGACGGGGAGCGGCGGGTCGAACCGGATGCGGTCGAGCGTGCGCGCCGGGACGGTGCAGATGCAGGCGTCGGCGACGTAGCGTGTGCCGTCGGCGGCGACGATAGTAACGCGTCCGCCGCGCTCGCGTATTTGTGCGACGCGCGTGTTCGTGCGGATTGAGTCCGCGCCGATGCGTCTGACGAACTCGGCGACGAGGCGCGAATTGCCGCCGACGATCTTGAAGTCCATCTCGTTGGCCGGACTCGACTCGAAATACTCGGACGCGGCGGCGTAGGCCGAGACGTGACGGATCGACTCGCCGAAGTCCGTGCTGTCCTGCAAATCGCGCAGGAGCAGGTCGTCTTCGGTGAAGCCGATCTGTTCGAGCCACGTCCACCAGTCGAAGCGGTCGAGACGTTCTTGCTGCGGGCGCGTGTAGGTTTTGTAAGTCTGTCTGAACTTCTCGAAGGCCGAGTTGGCCTGCGCGGAGAAATCCCAAGTGCCGGGACGTGAAACTTTCCCGTCGCGCATGAGCGACGCGTCGAAGCGATGATCTTTGAGCGCGAGATTGAACTCGCCGCACAGGGCGCGGATGCGTTCGTGGCTCGCGCCGATCCACTCGCCGCCGAGTTCGCAGACGAGGTCGCGGTTCTCGGCGAAGCGAAACGAATGGACGCGCCCGCCGTGCCGCTCGCGGGCTTCGAGCACCGTCACGTCCCAATTCGCGCGCTTCAAACTGTAAGCCGCCGCGAGACCCGACAGCCCCGCGCCAATGACGACGCACGAACGACGCGCGCGCCCGCGCCTCGCGCCCTCCTGCGCCAGCGAATTTCTGATGAGCAAGGGAGCGACGGCGGTAGCCGTGCCGAACGACTTGAGAAACGCGCGACGGCTATGCAAACTTTTCGGGGGCTTCACAAGTTCCTCCGCAAGTGGTTTCTGAGAGAGCAAGCGGTTTCTGAAAGAGCGCGCCCTAGTCTTGCCACACGTCGCCCGCGAGCAAGTCTTCGTAAGTGTCGCGGCGGCGAACGAGGTCAACCGTGCCGCCTTCGCGCACCATGACGGCGGCGGGCAGCGGGCGGCCGTTGTAGGGGAAGGCTTGGGCGAGCGTGTACGCTCCGCTGTTGAGCAGGGCGAGGGCTTCGCCGGGGCGCACGTCGGCGGGCAGGTGTCGATAGTCGGGCAGGCGTCCGTCGCCTTCGATGTCGAAATACACGTCGCCGGAATCGCAGAGCGGCCCGGCCACTTTGTAGCTGGTGTCGTGGGGCGCGGCGGCGCGCGAGGCCGAGACGAGATGGTAGTACCATTTGTAGGTCGTCATCGAGAGCAGGAGGTTGAAGCCCGCGTCTGTGAGCAGCCACACGTCGCCGGTTTCGGGTCGTCGCTTGATGTTGCGCACGGTCGTCAAGAGCAGCCCGGCGTCGGAGATGACGCTGCGGCCGGGTTCGAGGAGGATGGTGACGCGGTCGAGCAGGTGTTCGGCTTCGACCGCGCGCGCCGACTCGCGCGCGACGCGCAGGGCGGCCGAGAGCACTTCCGCCGGTTCGAGATCAGCGCCGAGCATGTCGCGCTCGGCCGCGGGAAGTTCATCGGCCTGCGAGCGGTCGCGCAGGTAGTTGACGGGGATGCCGCCGCCGAGGTTGATGTGTTCGAGCGTGTGGCCGGTGTCGCGGTGCAAGGCGACGAGATGTTCCCACATCATGCGGAAGGCGTCGGCGAAGGGTTCGACGTCGGGCGTCTGCGAGCCGACGTGGATGTGGATGCCCGCGACGCGGATCAGTTCGGGACAGGCGAGCGCGCGGCGAAAGGCGTCGGGCACTTCCGTGGAAGTGATGCCGAACTTCGAGGTGAGAAGCGCCGTCTGCAAGCCGATGTGCGAGCGCGTGCCGATTTCGGGGACGAGCCGGAGCGTGACGTTGGCGCGCTTCCCGACGCGGCGCGCGGCCGCTTCGACGAGTTCGATTTCGTAGACGGAATCGACGTTGAGCGAGTAGATTCCGGCGCGCACGGCGTCGTCGAGTTCGTCGTCCGTCTTGCTCGTGCCGTTGAAGATAATCTGGTCGGGGCGAAAGTTCGCGCGCAGAGCCTTGTAGAGTTCGCCGCCGCTGTTGACTTCGATGTCGATGCCGGCGGCGCGCACGGCCGCGAGGACGGCCATGTTCGAGTTGGCCTTCGAGGCGTAGCAGAATTTGACGGGGCGCTCCACCATCTCGGCGGCACGCTTGAGCCGCGCGATGTTCGCCCTGATGCGCGGCTCGGAGAAGACGTAGAGCGGCGAGCCGTATTGCTTGAGCAGCGAGAGCGCGTCCGCGCCGTCGATGTGCAGGCGGCCTTCGCGCGCTTCGAGAAAGCCGGGGATCGTCCACGCGGGCGCAGTCTCCGCTGGCAGCGCGGGCGTTTGTGCTGGCATGGTATAAAGACTCCTTGATTTTCCTTCGGAGAGAAGACGCGTGCGAAGATAGACCGCGCCGCGAACGCGGTCAAGACGGGAAGCAAGGGAAGAAGGGGAAAGGGAAAAGGGGAAAGGGGAAGGGGAAAGCGAAGTGACGTTGAACAGCGACGCAATCGAAAGTGCCCTCGCAAGTTCAATCGGAAGCGCAATCGAAAGCGCAATCGAAAGTGCGACTGAAAGCGCAATCGAAACGTCGTCCCGGTGTCTTCCACCTTTCCCCCTTCCCCTTTTCCCCAAGTCTTAACTCATGTTTGACTGGCAAACCTTGCGGCGTGATTTTCCGGTGACGGAGCGGCTGGCTTATTTGAACAGCGCGGGGGCGGGGCCTGTCTCGCGCGCGGCGCAGGCGGCGGCGATGGAGTTTTACCGCGAGACGTTGGAATCGGGCGACCGGCGTTGGTTCAATTGGCTGGAGCGACGCGAGCGTGCGCGCGCGGCCATCGCGCGGCTCATCAATGCCGACCCCGAAGAGATCGCGTTTACGACCAACACTTCCGCCGGGATGAATTTGATCGTGGACGCGCTGGAGGGGCGCGGCGAGGTCGTCTCGTGCGAGTTGGAGTTTCCCGTCTCCACCATTCCGTGGATGCATCGCGGGATGCGCGTCCGTCTGTTGAAAGCGCGTGACGGCGAACTGGCGCTCGAAGACTTGACTTCGGCTTTGTCCGAAACTGGGGCGGGCATCATCTGTCTGAGCCACGTGCAATACTCGAACGGATTCCGCGCGCCGCTTCAAGAGATCGGCGAGCGCAAGGGCGCGCACGCTTTCGTCGTCAACGCGGCGCAGTCGGCGGGCGTCTTCGAGATCGACGTGAAGCGCATGCGGATCGACGCGCTCTGTTCGACGGGGCACAAGTGGATGCTGGCGGGCTACGGTTCGGGCTTCGTCTATCTGAGCCGCGCGCTCCTCGCCGAGACGCGCCCGCGCGCCATCGGCTGGTTGAGCGCGGAGAACGCTTTCGCGATGCGGAACGACGAGTTTCAACTTCGCGCGGACGCGGCGGCGCGTGCCGAGATGGGCTGCCCGCACTTCGCCGGAATCTTCTCGCTCGGCGCGGCGGCCGAATATCTCTTGCGCGTGGGGACGCTTGAGGTCGAGCGGCGCGCGCTCGCGCTCAACCGGCATCTGACGGACGAACTCGCCGCCGCCGGTTGGCGCGTGCTCTCGCCTCTCGGCGACGAGGCCGTGCGTTCGGCCGAGACGCTCGTGGCGGCGGACGACCCGGCGCGCGTCGCACGACACCTCTCGGCGCGCGGCGTGGCCGTCACGCAAAAACCCGAAGGCATCCGCGTCGCCACGCATTTCTTCAACGACGCAGAGGACATCGCGCGGCTCGTCGCGGCGCTGCGTGAGACACGCGTTAACGTTTGAATTTCGCCGGATAGTAAAAAGATGAAACCACGCGCTCCACACGCGCACAACACGAAGAAGAAGTTTAGTGTGGTTTCGTGTGAAGCGCGTGGTTCCATTGTGTTCTTGATTTCGATTCACGAAAGGAAGAGACGATGAGCGCAGAGCCGACGCTATTCATTCCGGTGATTTTGGGGACGCCGCGACAGGGGCGCATGAGCGAGCACGTCGCGCGTTTCGTCCATGACCAATTGAAAAATTGGGCGCACGTCGAGACGGAGTTGATCGACGTGCGGGCGCTCAATTTGCCGACGGACGACGCGGGCGAGGCCATCAAGGACGCCGAATTCAGCCGTACGTGCACGCGCGCTGACGGCTTCATTATCGTCACGCCCGAATACAATCACGGCTATCCGGGCTTGCTCAAGCACGCGCTCGACACGAACTTGAAGGAATACATACACAAGGCCGTGGGCGTCTGCGGCGTCTCGGCGGGCGGCTTCGGCGGCACGCGCGTCATCGAAAATCTGCTGCCCGTCCTGCGCGAACTCGGCCTCGTCGCCATCTTCAACGACGGCAACTTCTCGCGCGTCGGTCAGGTCTTCGACGAGTCGGGCGCGCTCATCGACGAGAAGTACATCAAATACACGCACACTTTCCTCGAAGAACTCGTCTGGATGTCCAAGACCCTGCGCTATGGCCGCGAGAACGTAACGTACTAAGGCTGGTGAATGGTGAATGGTCAATGGTGAATGGATAAAACCGTCTTCTTCTTCCATTCACCATTGACCATTTACCATTCACCGCTTTTTGTCACGCAACCTCCGGCTGTCGCACGGAATCAGATGGAGTTGACGAACGAGCAGACAGGGCTTTCCATGACCTCAACACACGACGCGGGCGCGAAGGGCAACGCCACTTATCTCAATCCGATTTACGGGCGCGACTTCCCAGACCCGTTCATCCTCAAACACGGCGGCGAATACTGGGCTTACTGCACGGGCTTTTGGCGCGACGGCCGCGCCTTCGGCGTCATGCACTCGGCCGACCTCGTCCACTGGCGCGAACTCCGGGGCGCGCTCGCGCCGCTTCCCGGCAATCATCCTTGTTACTGGGCTCCCGAAGTCGTTTACGAAAACGGGCGTTTCCTGATGTATTACAGCGTCGGCAACGAGAAGTTGATGCACATCAGAGTCGCCACAGCCTCGCACCCGGCCGGGCCGTTCGAGGACAGCGGCCATCAGTTGACCGACGCGGAGTTTGCCATCGACCCGCACGTCTTCGTGGAAGAGGCGGGGGCGCGCTGGCTCTTCTACGCCACGGATTTTCTGACGCACACGCACATCGGCACGGGCACGGTCTGCGACCGCATGCTCGACCCCTACACGCTCGCGGGCACGCCGCGCCCCGTCACGCGCGCGCGCTACGACTGGCAGGTCTACGACCCGGCGCGCACAGAGAAGGGCGGCGTGCGCTGGCACACGGTCGAGGGGCCGTTCGTCCTGCGGCGCAAGAATCTCTATTACCAGATGTTCAGCGGCGGCAACTGGCAAAATCTGACTTACGGCGTGAGCTACGCCGTGAGCGACCGGATCGCGCGCGCGGACGAATGGGAGCAGGCGGCCGACGGCGAGCGCGTGCTGCCGATACTTCGCACGATACCGGAGCGGGTCATCGGCCCCGGCCACAATTCGGTGGTGCGCGGGCCGGACAACCGCGAGTTGTTCTGCGTCTATCATCGTTGGGACGGCGAGCACGGGCGCGTCCTCGCCATCGACCGGCTCGACTGGGTCGGCGAACGCATGACCGTGCTCGGCGCGACGACCACGCCGCAACCCGCGCCGCTCGCGCCGACCTTCAAGGCATTCGGCGCGGACGCGCGCGAAGGCGACCTCGGCGACGCTTGGACGTGTCACGGCGAAGGCGCTTGGAGCGTGCGCGAGGGCGAGGCGCGCCAAGCGTCTGCGGCGCGTGCGGCAGTCGCCGCGTCGGCGTGCGACGGGGCGACGGGTGCGTCGAGTTTCCTGTTTGAAGTTACCTTGCGCGCGCTTGATGCGGGCGCGGCGACGCCGGCAGAGGCGCACGCTTCGGCGACGCCGGGCACGCTTGATGCGGGCGCGTCTACGGACGCGGCGGCGGGAGCGAAAGGCGCGTTCGGCGTCGCGCTCTTGAAAGACGGCGTGCGTGCGCTGCAATTTACGATTGAGGCGGGCGCAAACGAAGCCCGCGTGACACTGGCCGGGGCGGACGCCGCGAGGGACAACGAGACGGCGCGTGAGACGCGCGTTTCTTTGCCCGCGGATTTCGACGCGCGCGCCGCGCACCTCTTGCGCGCGGAGGTTGACGGCCGCTTCGCGACTATTTTTCTTGACGAAACGGTTGTGCGCTGGCAAGGTACGCTGAACGCTGCGCCGGATGCGGTGGCGCTCGTCACGGAAGGCGCGCCGGCGGGCTTCAAAGGCTTCGAGCTGACAACGGGATGGGAAGAACTTTTCATGCAACCTGAGCGGCAGCTAGCCGAGCGCGGCTGGCAAGGCGCGGGCGCGGCGTGGCGTCTGGCCGACAATCTGCTGCGCTACAGCGACGAGGCGGAAGGCCGTGGCGCGGTCATCCACAGAGGGCCGCTCCTTGCAGCGTATGAACTGGTCGTCAACGTGCAGCTCGAAGGCGAGCGACAGCGCGGCGCGGGCTGTTACGGTTTCTACCCGGCCTACGGCGCTGGCGGACACGACGCCCGGATCACGGTTGAACGCGACGGGGCTGAAGGGTGGGCTTTGGTCGTCCGCCGCAGCGTCAACAACGATGCAAAGGTCGCGGAGTGGCCGCTCCCCGAATCGTTCGACCCGTTCCGCATGCAGCAGTTTCGCTTCCGCAAACAGAAGGGACGACTCTCGATTCAATGGGAAGCTCTCCCGCTCGGCGAAATCCCGACGACGACGGCGGAGGCCACCGGCGTCGGCCTCTACGCGCACCGCGCCTCGGTCGCCTTCGACATGGTACGGGTTACAGCATTGAAACAGTGACAAGTGACAAGTGACGAGTGACAAGTTGAAAATCAACAGCTTGTCTTGCTTCTTACTCGTCACTTGTCACTCGTCACTCGTCACTGTCTTCTTATGAATGAATTGATACTGGGAACAAGGCCGGAGGACTTCATCTGGGCGAGCGGCGTGGAGGACACGTTCGTGCCGCAGGTGAAGGCCGGGCATCGCGCGCTCGACGAATATCAGTTGATGGGGCACTACGAGCACTGGCGCGAAGACCTAGCCTTGGGGCGCGAACTCGGCATGCGCGCCCTGCGTTGGGGCGTGCCGTGGTATAGGGTCGAGCCGGAGCCGGGCGTCTTCGATTGGCGCTGGACGGACGAAGTGCTGCCCTACATGATCGAGGAACTGGGCATCACGCCCATCGTCGATCTGATGCACTACGGCTGCCCGATGTGGCTCAAGAAAGAGTTCATCAGCAAAGATTACGTGCGCGCCGTCTCCCGTTACGCCGCCGCCTTCGCGCGCCGCTACAAGGACTCGGTCAAGTGGTACACGCCCTTGAACGAACCCATCGTCAACGCCTTGATGTGCGGCAAGCGCGGCTTGTGGCCGCCTTACTTGCGCGGCGACGCCGGTTACATCCGCGTCATGCTCCAACTCGTGCGCGGCATCATCGCCACCGTCGAAGCGATCAAAGAGATCGACCCGCAAGCGATCATGGTGCACGTCGAAGCGACGGGCCTCAGTCGTGCCATCCGGCAAGACTTGGAATCGCTCGCCGTCGAAGAACAGCGGCGCGGCTATCTCGCCTACGATCTCTTGGTCGGCCAGATCACGCACGACCATCCGCTCTTTCCCTGGCTCATCCGCAGCGGCGCGAGCGTCGATATGCTCGACGAGATCGCGCGCCGCCCCATTTCGCTCGACGTGCTCGGCATGAATTTCTACCCGCAGTGGTCGACGCAACATCTCTACGTCGATCCGAAAGGCCGTCTCGCCTTCCGCGCGCACGAAGAGGACGGCGCGGGTTTCGCCGCCGTCATCAACGACTACTATCAACGCTACCGCGCGCCCATCATCATCACGGAGACGAGCGCCTTCGGTTCGGAGGAATTGCGCGCGCGCTGGTTGAAATCTTCGGTCGAGGCGGTGAAATACCTGCGCAGCCAGCGCGTGCCCGTCGTCGGCTACACTTGGTTCCCGATGTTCACCATGATCGACTGGCGTTATCGCCACTCACAAGCGCCGCTCGAACACTTCAATCTCGAACTCGGCCTCTATCGTCAGAACACCGACGGCGCGCGCGCGGAAGAAAGAGGCGGCGGCAGTGGAGGACGTTGGAGCGCGACGCCGCTCGTCGAACAGATGCAGAGCTACATCTCGAACCCGGCCGAATCCGTCGGCACGCTCGACCCTTCGGCGCTCGACGACGCGCTCAACACGGAAGCCTGCAAGACGCACTCGCGCACAACTCAACCGCTCGCTCCCTTGAACTTCGCGCGCGCACAGCCGCAAGCCGAACTGGTCGAAGGCGATTAGACGCGATCCGCAAAGCTCGCTCGCTGCGACCTTCGCCGCTCGCCCTTATCATTAGGCGCACCGCGAGGCGAGAGACGAGTTTGACAGTCGCGCACGCGTTTGAGTATCTTTCCACGCATCCGAAAAGCGTTCGCCTTTTTAAGTCGGAGCGAATAGTCCGGATGCCTTTCCTGAAATCGGCGGGTGTGGCGCAATGGTAGCGCATCAGCTTCCCAAGCTGAGGGTTGCGAGTTCGAGTCTCGTCGCCCGCTTCAACATAAATCTTTAATGAAGACAGGGGCGTTTCGATGCCTCTGTTTTTTTTGTGCGCTGCATACGGTGCATGTGTTGCGCAAAAGTGGAGGAAAAACCGGAGACTTAATCTTAGCCTTCCGTGCCTTCTGGCGCGTCGTCGAGGATGGCCTCTTTTTTGTTGACACTGACCCGGCTCACCTATATCTTCCCTGCGCCTCGCCGACCATCAGTCTCACCTTATCTCGCATCATCTCTTAGAGCAGGAGGAATCCACAATGTCAGTCGGTTTTCTATTGGAGTTCGTCAACAACACTTCGTCGTCGATCAAGCTCAATGCGAAAGTCATCGGAAAGGCCACCCACGACTGGGAAATCGGCCACGGAGTTGCCTCCTGACATCGACCTCAAGAACTGCACTCTCGCGCCGTTTTCGAGCCGGTCTTTTCACCAAGAGCACCCTAATTCTCGGAGCAGCGCGCCGTTTACCGTCACCGCCACTTTCGCGGACAACAGCTCGATCATCTTCAAGCTGGACGGTTGCGACGCCGAGAACCTCGCCCGTGACCGCGAAGTTATGAGCATGCGCGGCCCGCCGAATTACTCTGTATTCCAGATGACCTCGCACGCCTCCGAGGTCGGCGCTAATAACGATTGGAACAAGATGACGCTCTTTATCACGCCGAAGGTGTCGCCGAGTGGCTGGATGGGAAGACTCGCCAAGAGAAAACCGGACATTACGCTGCCGGAGATCACCATTCCGGGCACGCACGAGTCGGGGACGGCCGGTGGGAACACCGAGATGGGGACGCGCTGCCAGAACCTGACCATCGAAGACCAACTCAACTTCGGCGTGCGGTTTTTCGATCTGCGTGTCAGACCCTACGAGGACGAAAAAGACCTCGGCATCTTCCACAACAGATACACGCAAAATCTCTGGTTGGGGAAACAGGTTCTTCCGTGGATCAAGACGTTTCTGGAGAATAACCCTGACGAATGCGTGATCCTGCTGTTCAATCGCGCCGTAGATAAGGACTCTAACGATATCAATGCGGCGAAAGACCCTTCGTATTAGGAAACCCAGCCAAAGGCATCCCCGCCGGAGTCGCCCCGGGTAAACTCTACGACCGGGACGACGCCACCAACTTGAAGCTGTCGGATTTGAAAGGCTGCGTGGTCGTGATGCGCCGCGACCTCGAAGCCACCTTCGGGATCAAAATGTTCAATTTGAAGGATGATCATCACGATGACGAGATCACTGCGGGCGGCGCGGGAATCCGCGTGCAAGACGCCTACGAGTATAGACAGGTGATGGGCAGCTCGATTGCCGAAGAAAAATGGCGTAACGTGAAGGCGCTGCTCGACGCGGCCAAGCGCACGCCGTCGACGTGGTTCATCAACTTCACCAGCGCGTCGCACAGCGCGCCGGTGCTGAACGCCTATCCGTGGGATATCGCTTCCGGCAGTTGGGGCGTCAATGCGCGGCTGGCGCGCTACCTCGTCACGACTCCGCTCAAAGGCCGGCTGGGCAGTGTGCTCATGGATTACGCTGATGAGCCTGCCGACGGGATGGTCTGTAAACTCCTGATCGCACAGAACGAGCGCCTCTGCAATTCAGTCGAGGCGTCGCGCCCGCGCCCGACTGCTGCGCTGATACCTTTACGCATCCCAGCAATCTGTCTCCCCAGACAGCAACAAGGGCGACGCACGCATTAAAGCGTCGCCCCTCGCCTATTGACACTCCAGCGCACGCCCCTATATCTTCCCCGAACTTGAATGAGGTTACTTAAGCTCTGAGTGCGGCGGATGACGCCGGGAGTTTGTGTGCCTCGTTCTAATCCGAGCCGCAAGGAGTTCTTCCATGGGTAAAGTTGATCGGCTAACAAAAACTCTGCTTGTCATTCTGGTGATCGGTGTTTGGGGCCTATTACTCAAGCCGTTCATTCCGTTCCCACACGCCGAAGCTCAGTCGAAGAGCGCGCCCAATCAATCCGGCCAAGTCTCTCCCATCATCAAAACGCGTGGCGTCGTCATCGTCGATGACAAGGGGCGCGAGCGCGTCATCTTGGGCGCGCCCGTCCCCGACCCAGACCCGACGGGCAAGAAGCCGCGCGTCAACCCAGCTCACGGCATGATCATCCTCGACCCCGAAGGCTACGAGCGCTTCGGCGTCGGCCTGATGGATAACGGACAGATGGGGATGGGTTTTGACGCCCCACGCGGAAAAGGCGACGACCGCAACCCTGAGCGCATCCATATCGTCGCCGACCCGGAAGGCGGCGCGATGATCCGGTTTTTGAACAAAAAAACGAGCGTGCCGGGCTGGTTGCGACTCGGCGACGACGATCAACTGTATCTGGAATTTATCGACGTGCAGAAAGAGAAAAACAAAGTCGTCAGGCGCAGGATCGGGATCGCTGGGGAACAAACTCTGGAAGAGCCGTTCAAGAAATGAGCGTCCCGGCATCGTGGCGGAAGGGCACGGGACGAAATTTCGTCAAGCGGGTTTGGGGCGTTTCGACGCCCCTTCTTTTTACTCGAAAACAAATGTGCCCGCAGTCGCGTAGCAGTCAAGCGTTCAACCACGCGGTTATCATCAATCAACAAACTCTCGTTTGGAAACTTTTCAGGAGCGTATCGCATGTTGAAAATCTCGAACTTGAAGGGGCGGGTGCTGTCTGCTTCTCTGTTGTGTTTCGTCTTGGCGGCGGGCGGTTCATCGGTCGCGCAGCGAGAGCAGGGACGGCCGGGCGCGACCGCCGGCGCGGCGGCAACGACGACGGGGCAGGTGTTGGAGCGAAACGTGCGCGCGCACATGGAGTTTCTGGCGAGCGATGCGATGCAGGGGCGCGGCAGCGGGACGCAGTTCGAGTTGTTGGCCGGACACTACATCGCTTCGCAACTGCGACAGTACGGCATAGAGCCTGCGGGCGACAGAGACATCACGGGCGCGAAGACTTTTATCCAGACCGTCGAAGTGCCCCGGCGCAATTTTGCCACGCCGCCCGTGCTCAGCTTCAACACGGGCGGGCAGGAGCGGCGCTGGACGCACGGCAAGGAGATGCTCGTCGGGCAGATGTCCGCCCCGCGCGTCGAAGGCGCGTTGCAGAAGTTTCAAGCGGGCGCAAAACTTGCGGCGGGCGCAGTTGTTTTAGTCGCGTCGGATGAAGATGACACCGCGAATTTGTTGACGTTGGCGAGGGAACTGACGGAGCAGGGCGCGCGGGCGGTGCTGGTGCGTGAGACGCAGCAGTGGCGCGCGCGTTGGGCGGAGCGGGGCGCGCAGTTGCCTCAACTGCCGGGAGTGGCAGGCCGGGGAACGAATCGCAATCTGGTGTTTCTCAGCAGGGAAGCCTTTCAGGAGTTGCAACGAGCGCCCGACGGCACGACCATCAGCATCGAAGGCGAGGCCGCGCCCGTGCAGACGAACTATACCTGGAACGTGGTAGGCGTGTTGCGCGGAACTGATCCGAAGCAGGCGGGCGAGGCCGTCTTGCTGAGCGCGCACATGGATCATCTGGGCGTGAGGGTGACGGCGGGGGGCAGCGGCGATCAGATTTATAACGGCGCGGACGACGACGCTTCGGGCGTGGTGGCCGTGCTTGAACTGGCGCGCTCACTCGGCGCGGGCGCGCCGCCGAAACGCACCGTCTACTTCGCACTCTTCGGCAGCGAGGAGACGGGCGGTCGCGGCTCGCAGCACTTCATCGCCAATTCGCCCGTGGCGCTCACGAGCATCGTGGCGAATCTACAATTCGAGATGATCGGGCGTCCCGACCCGAAGGTGGCCGCCGACACGCTCTGGTTGACCGGCTACGACCTCTCGAACCTCGGCGCGGAACTCGCCCGGCGCGGCGCGCGTCTCGTCCAAGACCCGCACCCGGAAGAACGTTTCTTCGAGCGCTCCGATAACTTCGCTCTCGCCGCTCAAGGCGTCGTCGCCCACACCGTCTCCAGCTTCGGCCTCCACCGCGAATACCATCAACCCGGCGACGACCTCGCCCACATCGACTTCCAACACATGACGCGCGCCATCAACTCGATGCTCGCTCCCGTCCACTGGCTCGTCAACTCAAACTTCACCCCCGCGTGGGCGGAAGGCAAGCGACCTTAAACGCAATGTCGCAGCGTCGAGAATGTCTAACTTTGCCCGTGACGACCTTCGATATACCTGTCAACAGTCTCGGCCAACCGATCCACACGCGCACTCATTCGCCTGATCGCCTCATCCATACGCGCGTGAGACTCCGCCAAAGCCGCGATGCGTTCGTCTGCGCGCGACTGTGCCACCGACATCTGCTTGAGAGCGTCTTCGGTGCGAATCTGCGCATCAACTAGAGCGTCAATGCGTCCGTCGGCGTGAGATTGTGACTCAATCAACGCTGCGAGGCGTGCGTCAGCATGGGCGGCGGCTTGTTCAGAACGGGCGGGCAGTGGGAATAGCGCGGGGCGGGGAACTGCCCTGTGACAAACGAAAGCGGCTTCGTCCATAACGAACGAAGCCGCTTTTGTTGTCCGGTTGTCGGAACGGGCGTTGATTACATGCCCATGCCGCCGCCCATGCCGCCCATGCCGCCGGGCATCGCCGGGGCTTTGTCGTCGTCGGGGAGTTCGGAGACGAGCGCTTCGGTCGTGAGCATTAGACCGGCGATGGAGGCCGCGTTTTGCAAGGCGCTGCGCGTCACTTTCGCCGGGTCGATGACGCCGGATTCGACGAGGTCTTCAAACGTCTCAGTCGCCGCGTTGAAGCCGTAGGAATCCTTCTTCGACTCGCGCACCTTCTCGACAATGACCGCGCCCTCTTTGCCCGCGTTCTGCACGATCTGGCGGAGCGGTTCTTCGAGCGCGCGCCGGACGATGGTGACGCCGATCTGCTCGTCCGCGTCGCCTTCGTCGTCCTTGTTGGCGCGGAACTTCTCAAGCGCCTTCGCCGCGCGCACGAGCGCGACGCCGCCGCCGGGGACGATGCCTTCTTCGACCGCCGCGCGCGTTGCGTGCATCGCGTCTTCGACGCGCGCCTTCTTCTCTTTGAGTTCCGTCTCGGTGGCCGCGCCGACGCGGATGACCGCGACGCCGCCGACCAGTTTCGCCAGACGCTCTTGCAGCTTCTCGCGGTCATAGTCCGAGGTCGTGTCTTCGATCTGCGCCTTCAAGGTCTTGACGCGACCGGCGATGTCCGAGTCTTTGCCCGCGCCTTCGACGACCGTGGTGTTGTCCTTGTCAATCGTCACCTTCTTGGCGCGGCCGAGGTCGGACACCTGCACGTTCTCCAACTTGATGCCGAGGTCTTCCGAGATCACCTTGCCGCCCGTCAGGATGGCGATGTCTTCGAGCATCGCCTTGCGACGATCACCGAAGCCCGGAGCCTTGACGGCCGCGACGTTCAAAGTGCCGCGCAGTTTGTTGACGACGAGCGTGGCGAGAGCTTCGCCTTCCACATCTTCGGCGATGATCAAGAGCGGCTTGCCCATCTTCGCCACCTGTTCCAAGAGGGGCAGCAGGTCTTTCATCGAACTGATCTTCTTCTCGTTGATCAGGATGAACGGGTTGTCGAGCACCGCTTCCATGCGTTCGGGGTCGGTCACGAAGTAAGGCGACAGATAACCCCGGTCGAACTGCATACCTTCGACGACTTCGAGCGCCGTCTCCATCGTGCGCGACTCTTCGACCGTGATGACGCCGTCTTTGCCGACCTTGTTCATCGCCTCGGCGATCAACTCGCCGATGGTGCGGTCGCCGTTCGCCGAAATCGTGCCGACCTGCGCGATCATGTCGCCCTTGACGGGCTTCGCCAGCCGCTCGATCTCCTCCGAAGCGCGCTTCACAGCCTTGTCGATGCCGCGCTTCAAGGCCATCGGGTTCGCGCCCGCCGCGACCGTCTTGACGCCCTCGCGGAAAATGGATTGCGCGAGCACGGTCGCCGTCGTCGTGCCGTCGCCCGCGATGTCCGAAGTCTTCGAAGCCACTTCGCGCACCATCTGCGCGCCCATGTTTTCCAGTCCGTCTTTCAACTCGATCTCTTTCGCCACCGTGACACCGTCTTTGGTGATCGTGGGCGAACCGAATTTCTTATCGAGGACGACGTTGCGACCCTTCGGGCCGAGCGTGATCTTGACCGCGTCGGCGAGCTGGTTGACGCCGCGCAAAATCGCCGCGCGCGACTCTTCGCCATGAATTACTTGTTTCGCCATAAATCTTTATCTCCTCAAAGTTATTCTGGAATCCTCTATTCACAAAAAAGAGCGGCCAAAGAGCTGCTCTCAAGTGAGAGAACTACTTGCCGCTTTTCTTGCCGCCGGCGTTTGCGCCCGCGCGCGAGATGATACCGAGAATGTCGTCCTCGCGCATGATCAGAAATTCTTCGCCGTCGAGCTTGATCTCAGAGCCGCTGTACTTGCCGAACAAGACGCGGTCGCCGACCTGCACGTCCAAAGTCTGGCGCGTGCCGTCGTCTTTGTATTTGCCTTCGCCGACGGCGATCACTTCGCCTTCCTGCGGTTTCTCTTTCGCGCTGTCGGGGATGATGATTCCGCCGCGCACCTGCTCGCCTTCTTCAATCCGCTTCACGATCACGCGGTCTTGGAGTGGTCTGATGTTTATCGCCATAGAAAACTGCTCCTTTCAGATTTCAACAAATTTCAGATTGTTTTGATTGCAAAAATCAAACGGGTAAAACTTCCGCCTCGCCCGGCCCAGAAGTGCGCCGCAAAATCGCCCGCCGGCCTCTCTCATAATAACTTGAAAGCCCGCTCGTCTGGCACTCTCTGGAAGCGAGTGCTAAGAATATGGCAAGTCGAATTCACTTGTCAACGGGCGCTCGCAAAAATCTGAGTCTGGCATGCTCAGATTTTTGCGAAACATTCGATTTTCTTGATTTTCGGGGCGTTTTTGAGAGATGCGGGAAGTTAGCGGGAGCGGCGCACGGCCGTCTTGCCGGACGCGTTGCGGCCTGTGCCGGCGCGTGCGGCGGCGAGCGAGCGTTCCTGCGTGCGATAGTTGGCGACGCGTTTGGAGAGCGTGTTGCGGTGTATGCCGAGCGTGGCGGCGGTGCGCGAGAGGTGTTCTTTGTGCCGTGCGAGCGCCTTTTGGATGTAGAGCTTTTCAAATTCGGCGACGGCTTCGTCGAGCATGATCTGGCCGTCCAGCATTTCGTCGATCAACGCTTCGAGGCGTGTACGCATCTGCATGTCTTCTCCAAAATAGTCTTTTACTTAAAGTCTCAATCCGGCGCGGATTTCGGCAAACGATAAAACCTTCAGGACGTGAGCCGCCTGTACTCGGACTCGAAGCGCGCGCGCACGTCCGTGGAAGTCAGCCACGCGATCAACTTCGCGCCTTCGGCCAGTGCGGGCGCGGTGCGCGCCTCCTCGACCGTCTCCAAGCGCACGGGGAAGGCCGTCAGCGCCAAATAGATCACAGAGCACACGATCATCCCGCGCGCGAAGCCGAACAGAGCGCCGAGCGCCCGATCCATCCATTCGAGCCGCGCGCGTTTGAGACTTCCTTTCAACAACTGCCCGGCCGCGAAGCCACACGCGAGCGCGATGAAGACGATCAAGAGGAAGCCCCAAGCGTTCGCCGCCGCGTTCGACTCGACGACGCCCGACGCGCGGAGCAGCGCCCCGGCCGCCTCATAACCGCGCGCGGCGACCAACACCCCGACGCACATCGCCACGGTCGCAATCAACGCGCGCACAAAACCGCGCAGCGCGCCCGCGATGAGCGAGCTTCCCACCAACGCGAGCACGATTAAGTCGAAGAAAGTCATTCAACAACAGAGGTCAGAGGTTGGTTGAGAAATTGTTTGCTGCTTTGACTGACCTCTGACCTCTAGCCTCTGCTTTTCACAATTCGCTGCCGGTGAGAAGCCTGTAGGCTTCCATGTAGCGCGCGGTGGTGGCGGCGGCGACTTCCGTGGGCAGCGGGGGCGCGGGCGGTCGCTTGTCCCAGCCGAGTGTTTCGAGATAGTCGCGGACGAACTGTTTGTCGAAAGAGGCTTGCGCCCGCCCCGGTTCATACTTGTCGAGCGGCCAGAAGCGCGATGAGTCGGGCGTCAACGCTTCGTCGATTAGGATGATGCGGCCTGCTTCGTCGAGCCCGAACTCAAATTTCGTGTCGGCGATGATGATGCCGCGCGCCCGCGCGTAGGCTTCGGCCTCGGCGTAGAGCGAGAGGGACAGGTTGCGAAGTTGTGCGGTCACGTCCGCGCCGACGATCTCCGCCATGCGCGCCTCGCTGATGTTTTCGTCATGGCCGGTCTCGGCTTTCGTGGCGGGCGTGAAAATCGGCGCGGGGAGTTGTTCGGATTCGCGCATCCCGGCGGGCAGGCGTTGGCCGCAGATTTCGCCCGTGCGCCCGTAATCCTTCCAGCCCGAACCGGCGAGATAGCCGCGCACGACGCATTCGACGGGGAAGACTTCCGTGCGACGGACGAGCATCGAGCGGCCGCGCAAAGCGTCGGCGTGGGCGCTGACGCTCTCAGGCATCTGTTCGATCTCGGTCGTCAGCAAGTGGTTTTTGGTGATGTGTTCGAGCCGTGCGAACCAGAAGCACGAGAGCGCGGTGAGGACTTCGCCTTTGCGTGCGATCTGTGTGGGGAGGATGCAATCGAAGGCCGAGATGCGGTCGGTGGCGACGATGAGAAGTGTCGCGTCATCGACGGCGTATACATCGCGCACCTTGCCGCGTCGCACCAGACGGAGACCTGCGAGAGAGGTTTCGCTGACAGTGGCAGGGACGGACATGGAGTCTCACTTTGCGGTCGGCCTGAGTTGTCTTCGATAACGTTGAAGCATGCTCGCACGAGCGAGCGGGGATTGTGCTCGTGCCCCGTCCCTTTGTCAAGAACAAGAAGGAGAGGTCAGAGGCTAGAGGTTAGAGGTTAGTGCAGACAAATCTTTTCTGACCTCTAATCTCTGACCTCTAACCCTGCTTTTAACCTCTGACCTCTGCTTCTAACGTTTCGCGGAGGCGTCGAATTTGGGCGGCGTGGTTGTGGGCGTGGGCGGCGTAGATTTCGAGCCAGTTGCCGGCGGTGTAACGTGCATGTTCGGGATGCATGCCTTCGCGCGTCCAGTCTTCCGCGGACATTTGCGCGAGTAGTTGGGCGGTCGTGGAGCGCGCGCCGCGAAAGGCTTCGAGCGCGGGGGCGATGTCGCGCGCGTTGTAGTTGAGACGCGCGGCGTAAGCCTCTTGGTCGTAGGATTGAATGACGGGGCGGTCTTCGGTCAGGAGTTGGCGCAGGCGTATGGCGGCGCGCATCTCGCTGTCGGCGAGGTGGTGCACGATCTCGCAGGCGCTCCATTTGCCGGGCAAGGGTCGCGCGGTCAGTTGTCCGGCGGGGAATCCGGCGAGGGCGCGTCGCACCTCTTCGTATCCGGCCTCGTATTGCGCGATCAGTTTCTCTCTGTCGGCGTGGGTCATCGGCGTGTACCTCTCTCAAAAGTTGGATGAAACGTGCGTGCGACAACAGGTGCGCGGGCGCTTGGCTCATTCCGCGCCGAATGGAGACGTGACGAACTGCCGTGGCCGACGGCGACCGATAGACTTGGCGACGTGCGGCGCGAGGCGGACGGCGACCGCGCGCCTCCTTCCGGAACCTTATAGCCGCTCGGAAAAATCGTTGCAAGCCACACCCGTCGCGCGGCGGGGCGCGCGGCCAAAACGTGGCGCGGGGCAACTTATTACTTGAGTTTCAGGCGGTTGTCCTGCTATATTCTCAACAGTCGGCGGCGCACAGTGCTTCCGGCACATGGCGTTGCTAACAATGTCCCACAAGTTCCTGCGCTAAAATTAACAGCCCCAATGTCAACTAAACCCGCTGCCAACAACCCGCGCGCCAAAGACGCAGAAGGCGAAGAGCCGGAATCCGTTGACCGCAAATTATCTCTGCTCGTGATCGAAGATGACGAAAACATCTCGACGGCGATCAGCGAGTATTTCTCGAAGACGGGCTACAACGTCAGGAGCGCGGCCGACGGCGTGGCGGGCGTCGAATCGGCCTTGCAGGATCATCCGGACGCGATCATCCTCGATCTGATGTTGCCGAAAATGGACGGTCTCGCCGTCTGCCGCGAACTGCGGGAGAAGGCTCCTTACATCCCGATCCTCATGTTGACGGCCAAGGACGACGTGGTTGATAAAGTGCTCGGCTTAGAGATGGGCGCGGACGATTACATCACCAAGCCCTTCAACCTGCGCGAACTCGACGCACGCATCAAGAGCGTGCTCCGGCGCGTGCAGGCCGCCTCAAGAACGCAGTCGGGTGGCGACGAAGCGCCCATCCTGCGCGGCAAACTTCGCATCGACCCGGCCAAGCGCGAAGTGACGGTCGGCGAACGTCCCGTCGAACTCACGCCGAAGGAGTTTGAACTGCTCCGCCTCTTCGCCTCGAACCCCGGCCGCGTCTTCCCGCGCAAGTACCTCTTGGAGAAAATCTGGGACTACTCCTACGAAGGTTACGACCGCACCATCGACTCGCACATCAACCGCCTGCGAGCCAAGATCGAAGACAACCCCGAAAACCCGCAGATGGTTCTCACCGTCTGGGGCATCGGTTACAAGTTCAGCGACGAGCAGCGGTAACCGCACCGCACGTCGCCTCCCGTCAGAGCCTTTCCCAAAACACGCTGCCGAGGCCAAACTACAGCACGGCCGATCAGCGTGACATCAATCAAAAATAACTGAGCACGCAATCGAGACGCCACGCGCCTTCCGGCTGTTTCCTTCCAGCGCCCCTCCCGCCACCGAAAGCGCCTCCGCGCTCGACCCCGCGCCTCAGCACTCACGCCGGTTCAGACTCCGCTTAACAGAGTCTCGCCGAAACTTCCCGTAACAAGGTTGTAGAGCCATGCACAATCTCAGACACAAAATTGCCCGCCGCATCTTCGGCCACAGGCGCATCGCCGTCGCCGGAGCCTCACTCGGCCTCTGCGTCGCCGTCAGCCCCTTGGTCGCGCCGCAAGCGCAACGCGCGAAAGAATCGGGCATCAACGTGACGAGCGTGTCGTCGCGCTCGGCGGGCGCGGACAGCGTCGTCTCCATCGAAGCCGACGGGCCGCTCACGCGCGCGCAGACGTGGCAGGACGGCGAAGGCTTTCACGTCGTCGTCTACAAAGGGCAGGGAAGTTTTCGCGGCGTGCCGCGCGGCGTGAAGGTGCGGCGCGTGGGCGATTCGTTGGAACTCGTCGTGCCGGTCAAGCCCGGCCGCAGCGTCTACGTGCAGCCGCGTTTCAACAACCTCGATCTGGTCGTCGGCGGCGGCCTGCAAAACACGGGTGCGACGGACGAGGGACGCGCGACGCAGACGGCGCAGACCTCACAACAGCGCGCCGCCGAACGCGCGCAGAGGGAGACGAACGAACGCGCCGCGCAAGCGGCCTCGAAGTCGCGCGCCGTAGCGAACAACGGGACGGACGCGGGCGAGGCGAGAGAGTCGGTCGTCTCTCTGCGAAACGAACGGGCGCGCGCGAACTTGACGCCCGCGCTGCCGCCGCCCGCCGCTCTGAAACTCTCGACGCCGAACGCGTCGCAGTCGGTTGCGCCCAATCAGAGCGGCAACGTTCAAATGCTCAACGGCCAAACCGGCAACGGCCAAATTATCAATGGCGTGGCCGGGCAGACGAACAATGGCGGAGTCGTGCCAGCGAACAACGGCGCAGCGGCGGCGTCGTCCGCGACCAATGCGGCAGGACAGCCGCAGCCGGTCGCTCCCGTGGCGACGGGAACGCAAGAGGCCGCGAACGGCTCTGTGCAGATGCAGGTGGCGGGCGGCTTGATGAATCGACTGCTCATGGTGCTGGCGGTCTGCTTCTCGGCGGGGCTTGGGGCGTTTGCGTTCATCCTCGTGCGTGCGCGCCGGAAGAGTGCTGCGAGCGCGGACGCCGCGACGGAAGTTACAGGCGACGACAAGAGCAGCGAGAAGAAAGAGACGACGCAAACCGTCGTCGAATGCGAAGGGGAATCGAGCGTGGTTGACAAACGCAAGGGCGAGCGGCGCAAGGATGCGCGGCGCGCGGAAGACAAGCAGGCGCTCGCCATCGCCGGTGGCGGGGGCGCACCATCGCAGAGTCTTGAGAAAGCGGAGCGCAAGTCTTCGACGCCCGTGCACGTCCACGTCCCGGCCGTGATCTTCGGCGCGTACCAGATCGAGCAAGAGGTGGAGAAACTCATCGCGGGCGCGCCGCACAGCATCGAGGTCTTGGCTTCGCGCGCGACCGACGACCGCCGCGCCATCGAAGCCTTTCTGCTCAAGGCGCTCCACTCGGAGACGCTCGGCCAGAAGGAGCGCGAGCGCGCGCGTTACGCGCTCGAAGAGTACGGCTTCGTCGCGCGCCACAGCGCGGCCGTGTTGATGGCGTCGGATGCCTACGAGCGTTCGTCGGCGGCGCGCGCGCTCGGCGCGATGCGTTCGCGCGCGTCTCTGCCGTTTCTGTTGGAGGCGCTCTACGACGGCGAGCAGATCGTCTGCACGGAGGCCGTCAAGAGTCTGGGCTCGCTCGGCCTGCCCTCGGCCATCGGCGCGCTGCTCGACATGGCGCGGCGTCATCCGGAAATACCCGCGCCGCTTGTCCGCCGCGCGCTGAGCGCCTGTTCGGTCGATTGTCTGAATCTGGGATCGAGCGACGGCGGCGACACGTTCGCTTATCACGAACCGGCGATTGATCCGTTCACGGGCGAGATCAGAGGTCTCGAACCGGTCGAGGCGGTCGAACAACTGCCCGAATGGATGGAGGACGAAAGCCTCGCCGACGCGCTCGAACGGCTCGCGGACGCCGACGTGGAAGCGCGCGTGGCCGCCGCGCAGAAGCTCGCGCAGTTTCAAGTGCAGCGTTCGGTGCAAGCCCTCACGTCTCTGGCCGCCAACGACCGCGACTCGGCCGTGCGCGCCGCGGCCGTCGCGAGCCTCGGCAACATCGGGCACGAATCGGTCTTCCCGTCCGTCTTGATCTCGATGGCGGACGAGGCGCGCGAAGTTCGCGCGGCGGCCGCGCGCGCGCTGTCGCGTCTCAGCTTCGACCGCGCAGACGCCTACGTGCGCGTGTTGGAGACGGCGGACGCGGAGACGCTGCGGCATCTGGCGTCGGCCTGCGTCGGCGCGGGACTGGCGAAACAGGCTTTGAGTCGTCTGGCGAGCGACGACAGGCGACAGGCTTATGAAGCCTTCTCGCTGTTGTCGTTGGTGGCGAAGGGCGGGCAGTCGGAGTTGATCTTGAGCGTGGTCGAAGGGCATCAGGACTTGAACATGAGACTGGCGGCCGCGCGCCTGCTCGGTCTGATGTGCGACGCGGAGACTGACGCGCGCCTGCGCCGCGTCGCGCTCGGCGCGAACGCGCCGGAGAAACTGCGCACGGCCATCCTCGAAGTCATCTATCGCGGCGAGCCGCAAACGGCCGCCGTCGGAGAGAGCGTCGAGGCGAATTGATGGATGACAAGTGCGCGCTCGCTATAGCATAATGCCGCCGCGTGCCCGCTGGTCAGCTAACTGCCGCGTCACAATTTGTTGTCCCTGACTCGCTCGACTCTCTGCCCCTTGAGTGCCAATAAGCAATGCGTCTAAATAAACAAAAGGTCTCGCTCCCCCGTCACCTGCGTCGTCTCTGCCTGCTCGCCTTCGTCGGCTGCCTCTGCCTCGCCGTCGCCAAACTCGAAGGCGCGCGCGCACAGCAGCAGCAGCCCGCCAACACGAACACGCAGAAGCCGCGCACCAAGCGCATCACGCCGCTACGGACGAGCGAGACGAGCGACGGTTCGCGCGTCACGATCACTTCGGACGGCGAGTTGAACGACTATTCGGCTTATCGCAGCGGCGACCGCTTCATCGTCGTCGTGCCGCAGGCCGAGGGCGCGGGCGGCGGCGGGGCGCGCGGGCGCGGTTTCGAGGGCGCGCAGGTCGAACGTCGCGGCAAAGATTTGGTCTACACGTTCAAACTCCAACCCGGCGCGACCGCGCGTGTCAATCAACGTTTCAATCGACTCGACGTACAGTTCAGCGCGCCCAAAGGCGCAAGCGGAGGGGAAGCCAGCGCGCGCCCGACGCCCTCGGCCACGCCCATCAAACGCACGCTGCCCGAAGAGGCCGGCCTCACGAAGCCTTCCGCGACGAACGCCAACGCGCAAGCCACGCCCGATGCGCGCCGCAACGCGACCGACGCCAACAACGCCAACAACGCCAACAACGCCGCCGCGCTCGCCGTCGCGACTCCGTTCGCGATCCCTTCGCCCACCGCCACCGCGACGATGCCGAGCGTGACGCCGACCACGTCGCCCGCGCCCGTCGCCGCCACGCCCGGCGCGGATCAACTCGCGCAGGCGCAGCCGTCCGTCGCGCCGCCCACTTCGATCACGACGGGCGCACCGTCAACCGCCGCGCCCACCTCCGTCGGCGCGGTCGTCACGCGCAACTGGCCTTGGCTGCTCGCCTTGCTGCTCGCCGTCGGCGTCGGTTTCCTCTTCATCTCGCGTTTCGGGCGCGACCGCGATCAGACTCGTTCGCTGCCCCCGGCCGCGCCTTCGAGCACGAAACCCGCGAACGTTAAAGAGTCGAAGACTCCCGAACTGAAACCCTCTTCCGCCAACGTCACGACGGCCACGGCGACCGGAGGCGCAACTGCCGCCGCGACGGGCGCGACAGGTGCGACAGGTGCGACGGGAGCAACTGCTGCGGCCACCGGAGCGACCGCCGCGACACCCTTGGCGGCTGCCGGCAAGGTGTCGAAGAAAAAGAAGAAGAAGGCCGAGAAGGCCAAACGGCTCGCCGCCGAGAGAGAAGCGCAAGCGGGCGGTTCGGCCGCCACGACGACCGGCAAGAGCGAAGCAGTAAGCAGTAAGAGCGAAGCGATAAGTGGCAAGAGCGAAGCGACTGTCAGCAAGAGCGAAGCGACCGCCGGTACGAGCGGCGCGGCGACGGGCGAGGCTACGACGAGCGACGCATCAACTCTCGCGGGCGGCGCGATAGCTGCGGGGGCGTTCGTCGCCGGAGCGGCGGCGCTCGGCGCGACTAGGGACGCGGAGAGCAAAACGGGCGAGACGAAGTCCATCGAAGTGTCGGCGAAAGAGTCTGCGGCCGTCGAGCCTTCAGTCGCATTCGATCCCGAACGCATCGAGGCCGAGATCAAAAAGTTGCTCGCGGGCGAGAGCTACGACGAGTCCATCATCAATGCGACGGACAAGGGTACGCGCCAACTCGTCTCCGCCGAATTGATGCAAGCCATCGCCGGGCGCAACGCCACGCGACAGGCGCACGCGCGCATGGCCTTTCTCGGCCACGGCTATTTCGAAGAGGCTGCGAGCGCGCTGCAATCGGCCGAAGCGCCCGGCGAACGCGCCGCCGCCGCGCGCCTGCTCGGCATCCTCGGCGACCGCAACGCCACGCCGCACCTGACGGCCGCGCTCGAAGACCCGGCCGCCGACGTGCGCCGCACCTCGGTCGAAGCTCTGGCCGAACTCGCCGACCCGTCGGCCGTCGATGCGCTCGAAGCTCTGCGCTGGCGCGAAACGTCGCGGCAAGTGCCGCGCACGCTCATCCAGCGCGCCATCGAAGCCTGCAAGGTCGTGGAGGAAGAGACGACCATCGTGACGGCGCGCGAAGAGACGAGGACGGCGGAACTCGAACTCGCCGCCACCCCGTCAGCCGCCGAAGCCGCGCCCGTCGTCGCCGAAACAACTCCGACTGCTTTGGAAGAACACCCGGATGTCGCCGAGTCCACGCTCGTCGGCGAAGAGAGTCTGACCTTTGCCGAGTCAACGCTCGTCCCCGTGGAAGAGGCCGATGCGTCGGTCGAAGCATCGACGGCTGATCCGGAGTTGACCGTCGAGTCGCCAGCCTTAGACGCGACCGGGACGCACGCGCCCGAAGCAGCGCCGCACGCCTTCGCGGACGCGACCGTCACACCGGACGAAGAGACGAAGGCCATCGAAATCGCGGAGGCGACCGACTTCACCTTCGCCGATTCATACGCCGACCTTGTGCCCGCGACCGAATCCGCACCGGCCGAAATTGAAGTTGGCGCGGACGAGGCCGCCGTCGCACCCACGGAAATCGATCTCTCCGCCGCGCTCGCGGCCAAAGAGGCCGAACTCATCGAAGCGCGCAGGCGCGAAAGCGAAACGACCGTGACCGAAGCGCCGGAAACCGCCGCGCCGCTCGCCGCCACGACACAAGGCGAGTCGCCCGCCATCTCCTTTGAATCGATCACGGAAGAGTCCGCCCCGGTAGCAGCGCGCCGCGACGCGTCGTCCGAGCCGCTCTATCGTTCGGAGTTCGCCGCCGGCTCCGGCCGTCCGGCCGTCGGCGACGACGATTGGATCGACCTCGACGCGAACGAACAAGCGCTCGACGTGCGCGCCATCGAACCCGTCTCCACGCCGCCCGACGAATCGCTCGGCACTTACTACGCGGAGGACGCGGGCGGCTGGTCTGCGACGCCGACGATTGATGCGCCCGCCACCACCACCGCGCCCGCCGACGAAACGATCTCCCTTTTCGACTCTCTGGAAGTCGAAGCGTATGAGACGAACGAGGCCGAGTCCGCGCCCATCGTCGCTGCGCCCCTGACGGAATCGACTCACGCCGAAGACGCGCGAGCGCGCAACAACCGCGAGAGTCGCCCCGTCACCGCGACGTTCGATGAAGAGACTTCGCGCGGCAGTGAAATTGAGAAGGCCGAAAAGGGCGTGGCCTTGACTGACGGCTCTGACGAAGATACCTATTCGATCATCCCGAAGGGCATCCAACTGCGTCTGGCGAGCGACGACGCGAGCGAACGCGCGCAGAGCGTCCTCGCCCTCTCGCGCCTCAAGACCGACGAAGCCTTTGAACAGATCTGCGCCGCCTTCGACGACCCGGCCGAAGAGGTGCGCAACGCCGCCGCACGCGCCGTCTACGATTTGACCGAAGACCGCGCCGAGTCGTTCACGCGCGCCCTGCGCGAATCGCCCGTCGAGCGTCGCCGCCACATCGGCTCGGCGCTCGCCGGTTCGGGGCTGGCCGAGGAAGCCATCGGCAACCTCACCGGAGAGAGTCGCGACAAAACCTACGACGCCTTCTCGCTGCTGTTCCTGATGGCGAAAGCGGGCGAGGTCGCCCCGCTCATTCGCGCCATCGAAAGCCACCCCGACAACGAAGTGCGACTCGCCGTCGTGAAACTTCTCGCGCTCAGCGGTCAACAGGAAATCCTTCCTTCGTTCCGCCGCCTCGCCGTGCGCGGCTCGCTCCCGACCGAAGTGCGCTCCGCCGTCATGGAAGCCATCTACCAGATCAGCAGCCAGCCAAACGCCACCACGCCTGCATCCTGAGTGCACTGAAATTGGCGTCGGCGACGGACATTCAACGGGCGGGAGACGCACACGGATGCGCCGACCGCCCGTTTACACTTGCGGCCTGAGCGGTGGCGCTCGTTCGCGCGCGCTCCACGCTTTCGCGTCTGACTTCAAATACACTCTCTAGCCCTCACAAGGAGAAGCCGAACTATGACTAACGGAACACAAGAAACTTACCTGATCGGGATCGACGTGTCGCACTATCAAGGCGCGGTCAACTGGGCGGACGTGCGCGCCGCCGGATGCGCCTTCGCTTTCGCCAAGGCGACCGAATCAACGTCAATCGTCGATCCGCAGTTCGCCGTCAACTGGAACGGCATGAAAGAGGCCGGACTCGTGCGCGGCGCGTATCATTTCTTTCGCCCGGAGCAGGACGGCGTCGCGCAGGCCAGACACTTCCTGCAAACCGTCCAACTCGAAACGGGCGATCTGCCGCCCGTCATCGACATCGAACTGAACGACGGCGTCGTGGGCGACGCGCTCATCGAAGGCGTCGGCAACTGGATCGACACGGTCGCACAGGCAACAGGGATGACTCCTGTGATCTACACCGCCGCTTACTTCTGGAACGCATACATGAACGACGGCTTCGGCAAGTTTCCGCTCTGGATCGCGCACTACGCATCCGCGCCCGACCCGCTGCCGCACGGCTGGGCAAACTGGACGTTCTGGCAATACTCGCAAAGCCTCACCATCCCCGGCGTCAACGGCACGGCCGATCACAACCGCTTCAACGGCTCGCAGAACGATTTACAGGCTCTCACGAAGCAGTAAGTCCCAAGTCCCAAGTCCCGAAGTCCCAAGTCTCAAGTCCCAAGTCTGAAAGCCTTTCTTGACTTGAGACTTGAGACTTGGGACTTCGGGACTTTTGAGCTTGCGTGCGCGTCGGGTTATCCTATCCGCATGCCTTTTCAGCTTCGTTCCGAATTCACGCCGCAGGGCGATCAACCGCAGGCCATCGACGCGCTCGTCGGCGGACTTGAAGACGGCCAGAAACATCAAGTGCTCCTCGGCATCACGGGTAGCGGGAAGACCTTCTCGGTCGCCTCCGTCATCCAGCGCACCCAGCGCCCCACGCTCGTCATCGCCCACAACAAGACGCTCGCCGCGCAGTTGTATCAGGAGTTCAAAAACTTCTTCCCCGAAAACTCCGTCGAGTATTTCGTCTCCTACTACGATTACTATCAGCCGGAGGCTTACGTGCCCGCCGCCGATATGTACATCGAAAAAGAGGCAACCATCAACGAAGAGATCGACCGCCTGCGCCTCTCGGCCACGCGTGCGCTCTTCGAGCGCCGCGACGTGATCGTCGTCGCTTCCGTCTCCTGCATTTACGGCCTCGGCGACCCGGACGCCTACTACAACATGCTGCTCTTCGTCGAGCCGGGCATGCACATGAAGCGCGACGCGCTCGTCCAGAAATTGGTCGAGTTGCAATACGAACGTTCCGACATCGAGTTCGACCGCGGCAGTTTTCGCGTGCGCGGCGACGTGGTGGAAATCTTTCCGAGTTATCAAGAGCAAGCCTATCGCATCGAACTGTGGGGCGACGAGATCGATTCCATCTCCACCATCGACCCGCTGCTCGGCGAAGTCCTGCACAAGCACACCTCGCGCCTGCCCATCTATCCGAAGACTCACTACGTGATGTCGAAGCCGACCATCAAACGCGCCATCAAGACGATCCGCGAAGAGTTGGACTGGTGGGAGCCGAAGCTCATTCAGGAAGGCAAACTCGTCGAAGCGCAGCGCCTGCACCAGCGCACGATGTACGACCTGGAGATGATCAAGGAGATGGGCTTCTGTCGCGGCATCGAAAACTATTCGCGCCACCTGACGGGGAAAAATCCGGGCGACCCGCCGCCCACACTCCTCGACTATCTGCCGCGCGACACCATCGTCGTCATCGACGAATCGCACCAGACCGTCCCGCAAGTGCGCGGCATGTTCAACGGCGACCAGTCCAGAAAGCGCACCCTCGTCGAGTACGGCTTTCGGCTGCCTTCGGCGCTCGACAATCGCCCGCTCAACTTCGACGAGTTCAACGAGCGCATCGGGCAGGTCATCTACGTCTCGGCCACGCCCGGCCCTTATGAGCTGACGAAAACGGGCGGCGAAGTCGTCGAGCAGATCATTCGCCCGACTGGCCTGACCGACCCGCAAGTCATCGTCCGCCCAGTCAAAGGGCAGATCGACGATCTCTTGGAAGAGTGTCGCCAACGCGCTGAACGCAACGAGCGCGTGCTGGTCACGACTTTGACGAAAAAGATGGCCGAGGATTTGACCGAGTATTTCACGGAGGTCGGCGTCCGGGTGCGCTATCTTCATTCGGACATCGAAACGTTGGAGCGGATCAAGATTTTGCGCGACCTGCGGCGCGGCGAGTTCGACGTGCTCGTCGGCATCAACCTCTTGCGCGAAGGTTTGGACTTACCCGAAGTCTCCCTCGTCGCCATCCTCGACGCCGACAAGGAAGGCTTCCTGCGCTCCGAATCGTCGCTCATTCAAACCATCGGCCGCGCCGCGCGCCACGCCTCGGGCACGGCCATTCTCTACGCCGACCGCATCACCGATTCGATGAAGCGCGCCATCGAAGAGACCGAACGCCGCCGCACGATTCAGCAGGAGTACAACGCCGAGCACGGCATCACGCCGCAAACCATCATCAAACCCATCGAGGCCACGCTCGTCACCGCCTACGAGGCCGACTACTTCAAAGTGCCGCTCGAACTCGAAGCCTTCGAGGAATACTCGCGCGACAAGATCGACGGCACGATTGCGCGCCTCGAAGCCGAGATGCGCCACGCCGCCAAACAGATGGAATTCGAGCGCGCCGCCGAACTACGCGACCGCATCAAGTACCTGCGCGAGCGCGAACTAACGATGACCTGAAACTCGTTCGTCTCCGACGATGCATCGCTTAGATGATGCGGTCTGGGTCAACTCAGACCGCGTGCCCGTTAACATCAAAAAAACTCACGCTCGCCTCCCTGCCGAAAGACGCCATGAAACATTTTCTTCCGTCGCGCCATTAATAATGTGTAAGTGTTTCCATCGCATAAACTAGCCGACAAGGAGAAATCACATGAGCGTAGTAGACGATTTGAGAGCGCAGATCGACGCCGGGAGGATCATCTTCGATAACGCGCAAGCGGGTCAGGCCGCGAAGCTGCGTAGAGAGTTGCTCGGCCAGAACGCGGGCACGAAAGTGACTACGGCGCTTCAAACCCTCGCCCTTGAAGTCTCAAGGCTTCAGAGAATTCGCATCAGTTCCATCATCCGCAGCGGCTCGAGCAGTCGCCACGTCACCGGCCGCGCTTTCGACGTGGGCAACGAAGAGGTCGCAGGCGCGCTGCTGCCGCAGATCGCGACCGACGAGCGGGTGAACGAGTTCGGCATCGACGAGATCATCTTCGACGCCCGCGTCGCCGGAGAGGCCAATCGCAACAAGTGGAACTATGATCGCGGGCAGAAGCATAACTATGATGACGGGACGCTCCGGGAGCATCGAAACCACATCCACTTCGCCGTGATGGGCTAGCCGAAGATGCACACTACTGTTGCGGTGTGCAGAGCGCGCGCCGCAACGGGCGGGGCGGAAAGGCGTTTGAGAAGATGACGGGCGTCCTCCTGTCGCCTGCTCACACGGGCATCTGATCCATTCGCTCACAGACGAGACGTCTGCCTTGCCGCGCGACCGAATGAGAGCCGTCGCCGACACCCACGTCGGCGACGGCTCTTTCGTGCCTCATGCCGCACTTTGCCGTCATGGTATTCTTAAAGCACGTAGCGCGCCTGAACCCTGTATGGATAAGTCTGATTTAGCACGGCTCACGCCGGGCATTTGACAGGTGCGAGGCGGAATACTCGGAAGTCGAAACTATTAATGTTCAGCAAGTCGAATCCGGACGAGATGCAATCGTACCTGTCGGACGCGAGCAATCTGGCGGGCGGGCACGCGGCGCGCGTCGTGTTTCCCGAATCGGCGGAGGAAGCGGCCGCGTTGTTGGCGGAAGCCGCGGCGTCGGGCGTGGCCGTCACGGTGTCAGGCGCGGGGACGGGCGTGGTGGGCGGGCGCGTGCCGTTCGGCGGCGTGGTGCTGGCGACGGACAAGTTCACACGCATCGGCGAGATCGTGTGCTTCGACGCGGGCGGGCGCGCGACCGTCGAGGCGGGTGTGACGCTCGCGGATTTCCGGCGCGCGGTGGAGAGCCGAAATCTTTTGTATCCGCCCGACCCGACCGAGTGGAGTTGCTACATGGGCGGCACGGTGGTGACGAACGCTTCGGGCGCGCGCACGTTCAAGTACGGCGCGACGCGGCGTTACATACGCCGTCTGAAACTCGCGCTCGCGACGGGCGACGTGCTCGACCTCAAGCGCGGTGAGGTGTTCGCCGACGCCGAAGGACGGTTGCGGATTCCGCTCGGCGCGGGGCGGGCAATCGAAGCGCAACTACCGTCGTACCGGATGCCACGGACGCGCAAGCACGCCGCCGGTTATTACGTCGAGCCGGGGATGGACGCCATCGATCTCTTCATCGGCAGCGAGGGCACGCTCGGCGTCGTCATCGAAATCGAAGCGACGCTTCTGCCGAAGCCCGCCGGAGTCCTCGGCGGCGTCGTCTTCTTCCGTGAAGAGGAACATTTGCTCGCCTTCGTTCGCGCCGCGCGCGCCGCCTCGCTCGCCACGCGCGCCGGAGACGACGAACAGATGCGCGGCGGATTAGACGCGCGCGCCCTTGAGTTCTTCGACGCCGAAGCACTCGGCTTCCTGCGCGAGAAATATCCGGCGATCCCTGCGGACGCGCGCGGGGCGGTCTTCTTTGAACAGGAGACGAACGCCGACACGGAAGAACAACTCTTCGACGCGTGGCTCGCCTTGCTCGAAGAGACCGAGGCCGCGCTCGAAGCCTCTTGGTTCGCCACGGATGAACGCGATCAGGCACGCCTGCGCGAGTTTCGACACGCGCTCCCCGTGCTCGTCAACGAGTGGCTCGCGCGCCACGGCCAGCGCAAAGTCTCGACCGATATGTCCGTCCCCGACGCGGAGTTCGCTGCGATGCTCCGCTTCTACCAAGACGCCTTGCGCGCGAGCGGCCTGCAATACGTCATCTTCGGCCACATCGGCGACAACCACGTCCACGTCAACATCCTCCCGCGCGACGAAGAACAGGCACGAGAGGCGCGCCGGATTTACGGCCGCTTCATCGAACGCGCCGTCGGCGTCGGCGGCACAATCTCGGCCGAGCACGGCGTCGGCAAGATCAAACGCGACTACCTGCGCGCGCTCTACGGCGCGGAGCACCTGCGGCAGATGGCCGCCCTCAAACGCGCCTTCGACCCCGCCTGCATCCTCGGCCGCGGCAACGTGTTCTCAGAAGAGTTCTTAAAGCAGTGACGAGTGACGAGTGACAAGTGACGAGTTAAAATCCTGTCGGATTCAAGTTGTCGCGATCACTTATTGCTTGTAGCTTTTTGCTTGTAGCTTTTTGCTTGTAGCTTATTTGTTCATCACTCGTTAGTCTTCAGTCATGGCTGGTCGCTCGTCGCTCGCTACTTGTTTTCAACTCGTCACTTGTCACTCGTCACTGTTCTTATATGTTTCGTTTCACCACTGCCGGAGAGTCTCATGGGCGCGCGCTGGTCGCGATAGTGGAAGGTCTGCCCGCGGGCGTCCGGGTCGAAGCGGAGTCGATCAGGCGCGAGCTTGAGCGGCGACAGTGGGGCTACGGGCGCGGCGGGCGGATGAAGATCGAGCAGGATCAGGCGGAGATTTTGAGCGGCGTGCGCCACGGCCGCACGCTCGGTTCGCCCGTCGCGCTGCTCATCGAGAACAAGGATTGGAAGAACTGGGCGGAGGTGATGTCTGCGGAAGCGAACGTGGAGATCGCGCCGGAGCGGGCGCGCCGTGTGAAGCGCCCGCGCCCCGGCCACGCAGACCTCGCGGGCGGTTTGAAGTACGGCGCGCGAGATTTGCGCGACGTGCTCGAACGCGCTTCGGCGCGCGAGACGGCGGCGCGCGTGGCTTGCGGCGCGCTGGCGAAAGAGTTGCTCGCCGCCTTCGGAGTGGAAATCCTGAGCCACGTCGTCCAACTCGGCGGCGTGCCCGCTCTGCCGCTCGACTTGAAGTGGGCAGAGGTCGCTGCGATTGCGGACGACGCGCCGCTTCGTTGCGGCGACGCGGAGGCGCAGGCGCGCATGGTCGCGCTCATCGACGAGAAGCGGCGCGCGGGCGACACGCTCGGCGGCATCTTTGAAGTCGTGGCGCGCGGCGTCGTCGCCGGCCTCGGCGCGCACACGTCTTGGGCGGAGAAGTTGGACGGGCAAGTGGCGCAGGCGTTGATGTCCATTCCGGCCGTGAAGGCCGTCTCCATCGGCGCGGGCGTGGAGGCGTCGGCGCTCGCCGGGTCAGCGGTGCACGACGAGATCGACTACGACCGCGAGGCGCACGCCTTCACGCGCCCGACGAATCGCGCCGGGGGCTTGGAGGGCGGCATCACGAACGGAGAGGAGTTGCGTGTGCGCGGATTTCTCAAACCGATCTCGACGCTCCGCCGCGCGCTCCGCTCGGTGGACATCGACACGAAAGAAGAAGAAGCGGCCGCCTTCGAACGTTCCGACGTGACGGCCGTTCCCGCCGCAGGCGTCATCGGCGAAGCGATGCTTGCGCTCACGCTCGCGCGCGCCATGCGCGAAAAGTTCGGCGGCGACAGCCTCACCGAAATGCGACGCAACTTCGACGGCTACCGCGAACAATTAAAAAACTACTGATAGTGATTTTCTTAAGAACCGGCGATGCGGCGATAGCGTGCTTCGATGATCATGTAGCAGCCGTAGGCGGCGAGGCCGAGGGCGACGAGGCCGAGCAGCCATTTGCCGTAAGCCTGTTGGATCAGTAGTTGCAGCGCGCCGTCCAAGCCTTTCGCTTCGGAAGAGTCGTAGTGCCACGCGGCCTGGATGAGCAGGCTGCCGACGATGCAGAAGACGACGCCGCGCGCGATGAAGCCGAAACGGCCGCTGCGCGTCGCCCATAGAATGCTGCTCTCGCTCATCTCGCCCGTCTTCAGGCGCTTGCGAAACTTCGCCGTGTAACCCTTGTAACCCTGATAGAGGCCGAAGCCGATGACGCAGAGACCGGCCAGGATGACGAGCCAGTTGCCGTAGGGAAATTCCATCACGCGCGCCGTCCAAGACTGCGCCGCGCTCGGCTTGCCGTCGTCGTTTGCGCCGAAGAGGATGCGCGCCGCCGTGTAGGCCAGACCGGCGTAGACGAGTCCGCTGCCCGTGTAGCCGAGCCGCAGGGCGATGCCTTTGGCGTTCGTCCCCTTATCATCGGCATCGGTGATCGCCTGCACCCAACGCCAGATGACGTAGGCGGCGAGGCCGAAGGCGACCACTCCGAGCATCACCTTGCCGTAAGGCTGCCGCGCCAGCGAACGCAGAGCGCCTTGCGCGCCCGTCGTTTCGCCGCCCAAGCCCAAAGCCGTCAGCGTCGCCAGCAGCCCCACCACGATGTAGACGACGCCTTTGGCCGCGTAACCGAAACGCGCGAGCCGCTCCACCCACGGATGCTTCCCGACTTTCTCCGCCACGTCGTCGGCCGCTTCTTTTACGTCCTCGATTGTCGAATCTCTCTCGCTCATTCGTTCTCATCCCCGGCTCTCAATTTCGCGGAAGCGATGCTAACACCAAAAAAGTGAAACGATGAACCATGAACGATGAAGTGAAGACAAGTAAATCGTGAATCGTTAATCGTCAATCGAGAAGAACTGCTTTCTACGATTCACGATTCACGATTCACTGCTCTTCCGTTCATCGTTCATCGTTTGCTTTTGTATAATCGTGCGCGCGGCGTGTGAACTTCATACACAGTTCGCAAACGCTTCTGCTCGACACGCTCGCGCAGGAACTCGCGCGGCATACGACGACTACCCATCGCCCCGGCAAGTAACCTCCGGCGCTCCTACGCATGACGGAGACGTGGTTCACACAGATTGGTTTCGTGCCCCTTGCCGACGGCGAGGTTCATCTCTGGCGCGCCGCGCTCACGCCGGACGCGCCCGCCACGCTCGAACGCTTCCACGCGACGCTCGCGCCGGACGAGAAGGCCACAGCCGCGCGCTATCGCTTCCGGCGACATCGAGATCATTACGTCGCCGCGCGCGGCATCCTGCGTCAACTGCTCGCGCGCTATCTCTCTGCGCCGCCCGAAAGTTTGCGCTTCACTTACAGCGCCTACGGCAAGCCCGCGCTCGACCCTTCCGCGCACGGCGCGCAGCCGTCGCTCCGCTTCAACCTCTCGCACTCGCACGAACTCGCCCTCTACGCCTTCGCGCGCGGGCGCGACCTCGGCATCGACCTCGAACATGTGCGCGCGGATTTGGCGGGCGCGGAGATCGCCGCGCGCTTCTTCTCGGCGCGTGAGGTGTCGGCCTTGCGCGCCCTGTCCACGGAAGAGATGCGCGTGCGCGCCTTCTTCAACTGCTGGACGCGCAAAGAGGCTTACATCAAGGCCAGAGGCGAGGGACTCTCGCACCCGCTCGACGCCTTCGACGTGTCGCTCGCGCCCGGCGACCCGGCCGTCCTCCTCGGCACGCGCGGCGACCCCTCGGAACTCACGCGCTGGACGCTCCACGCGCTCGACGCGGGCGCGGACTACGCCGCCGCCCTCGTCGTCGCAGGCGGCGAACACACCCTGCGTCTCTGGCAATGGCCTCCGCTTGAGAGCAAACCTTGACGCTGCCGTCCACGCCTGTTATTGCCTTCGTTGAAGTGAAAACTATACGCTCCTTGGGCGCGTGTCGCGGAATTTACCTTTGCTCGCTCTGAACTGAATAGACAACTTTATGCAAGACGATTCGCTGCCGCAGTCCGTGTCGCCCGACGGGATGTTGAGGGTTGAGTTCGATGTCCAGACGGGGCGGATGTCGCATGAGATTTACAGCCCGCGCGTGGTGTCTGTGACGGATGGTGAGGTGCTGGTTGATTTGTGGGGGACGTATTGGGACGCGTCGGCGCAATTCAAAGAGCCGGGGACGGTCGATCTGTACTTGCGTTATTACCCGGCCGACAAGCCCGGCTTCGGCGTGAGGATCGACGCGCGTGCGGGCACGTTCGCTTTCGCCGACGCGCTGGGCGAGCATCATCCGCTCGCCGGGTTCGAGAAGTTGATCAAGCGCAAGCACGCCGTGCAGAAGCCTTACCCGCAGAGCCGCCCGATTGAGCCGCCGCATCAGAAACTCTGGATGCTACTGTGCGCGTTGGTGATGTTTGCGCTCATTTTCGGCACGGTGTACTTGATCAGGTCGAGGCGGCGGCCGAGGCTTTGGCGTGGGGGCGTGAGTTACCGTAAAATCAATTTGGCGAACGCGCCCGCGCCACTGAATCGCATGCTTCGAGGGGCGACGATATTTCCGGCCGAGCAGAGGAAGAAGACGTAAATGGCTTTATTGGAGATCGTGACTTACCCGAACCCGGTGCTTGAGACGCCGGGCGCGCCCGTGACGGTGTTTGACGAGAAGTTGAAGAAGTTGGTCGCGGATATGTTCGAGACGATGGACGCGGCTTCGGGGGTGGGCTTGGCCGCGCCGCAAGTGGGCGTCTCGCAACGCCTGTTCGTGATGGATTGTTCGGGCGGGCGCGACCCGCGACAGCGCGTCGCCCTCATCAACCCGGAAGTGCTCACGGTCGAAGGCGAGCAACACGGCGACGAGGGCTGTCTCTCTTTTCCCGGCGTCTTTTTCCCGGTCAAGCGTAGTTTGCGCGCCGTCGTGCGCGCGCAGGACGTGAACGGCGAATGGTACGAACTCGACGGCATGGACTTGACCGCGCGCTGCATGCTGCACGAGACAGACCACTGCGACGGCATCGTCTTCATCGACCACACGACCGTCCTTAAACGCGAGATGGTCAAACGCAAGATGCGTCGGCTCGCGCGCATCGGTAAGATGTAGACGCGCCTCAAAACTCAGGCCGCAAGACACACGCGCGGTCGGCTCGCACACGTTTGCCAGCCGACCGCGTTTTTGCTTTCGGGTTGTGATACATTATGAGCCATTAGCTATTAGCCATTAGCTGTTAGCCAGACGTGGCCGACAGTCTTTAGCCCACGTCTAGCGCCCATTCAAGCGAGCCGGACGACGGCGACTTGCGCGCGGCCGCGCGGTCTTTGAAGCTAATAGCTAATAGCTGACAGCTAATAGCTAATCAAAAGGAGCACTCATGCAGCACGGCGAATTTCGTAACGAGGCGTTTACAGATTTCAGCAAGGAAGAGAACGCGCAAGCGATGCGCGCGGCGATAGAGCGCGTGCGCGGCGAGTTGGGGCGCGATTATCCGCTCGTCATCGGCGGCGAGCGCATCGAGACGGGCAACACCTTCGACAGCCTGAACCCGGCGCGAAAGACCGAAGTGGTCGGCCGCTTTCAGAAGGCGACCGCGGAACTGGCGCGCCGCGCCGTCGAACGCGCCGACGAGACGTTCAAAACTTGGTCGCGCACTCCGGCGGAAGAACGCGCCGAACTGTTGTTTCGCGTCGCCGCGATCTTGCGCGAGCGTCGTCACGAGTTATCGGCGTGGATGATCTTCGAGGTAGGGAAGACTTGGGCGGAGGCCGACGGCGACACGGCCGAGGCCATCGACTTCTGCGAGTTCTACGCGCGCGAGATGCTGCGCTACAGCGCGCCGCAGCCCATCGTCTCCATCGAAGGCGAAGAGAACCGCTTGCAGTACATCCCGCTCGGCGTCGGCGTCGTCATCCCGCCGTGGAATTTTCCGCTCGCCATCATGGCGGGCATGACGGTCGCCTCTTGGGTGACGGGCAATACCGTCGTGCTCAAGCCTTCGTCGGACGCGCCGACCATCGCCTACAAGTTTTTCGAGATACTCGAAGAGGCCGGACTGCCCGCAGGCGTCGTCAACTTCATGACGGGTTCGGGCGCGGAGGTGGGCGACGTGGTGGTCGATCACGCGCGCACGCGTTACGTCGCCTTCACCGGCTCGAAAGAGATCGGATTGCGCATCAACGAGCGCGCGGCCAAGCATCAAGAGGGGCAAATCTGGATCAAGCGCGTCGTGGCCGAGATGGGCGGCAAAGACGCGATCATCGTGGACGCGGACACGGATTTGGACGACGCGGCGACGGGCGTGGTGCAGTCCGCTTTCGGCTTTCAAGGCCAGAAGTGCTCGGCCTGTTCGCGCGCCATCATCCACGCGGACGTGTACGAGCCGATGCTCGACAAGATCGCCGAGCGCACGGAGCGACTCAAACTCGGCGACCCGACCGACGGTGCGACCAACTTGAGCGCCGTCATCAACCAGAAGGCTTTCAAGACAATTAGCCAGTACATCGAATGGGGACAGCAGGAGGGCGGACGCCTCATCGCGGGCGGCGGCACGGACGGCGAGCAGGGCTTCTACATCGAGCCGACCGTCATCGCCGACGTGCGACCCGGCGCGCGCATCGAGCAAGAGGAAATCTTCGGCCCCGTGCTGGCGGTCATTCGCGCGGAGAACTTCGACGATGCGCTCCGGATCGCCAACGACACGGAGTACGGTCTGACCGGCGCGGTCTACACGAACGACCCGGAGAAGTTGGAGCGGGCGAAGAGCGAGTTCCACGTCGGCAATCTGTATCTCAACCGCAAGTGCACGGGCGCGCTCGTCGGCGTGCATCCGTTCGGCGGCTTCAATATGTCGGGGACGGACTCGAAGGCGGGCGGGCGCGATTACCTCGGCCTCTTCATGCAGGCGAAGGTCTGGGCTGAGAAGGTGCGCGCGGGCGAGAACGCGAAAGAAAAACGCACCGCCATTTAAGCACTCACCACGAACTTCGCTTTATGCTTTCTTTGCGTCTTTGCGTGAGACTTATCGTTGCCAAAGACATAACTCACGCAAAGGCGCTGGAGGCGCAAAGGAAGATAGGTTGTGATTCGGGCATACAGTCAAGCTCTTACAAACTCGATTGAGCGGAGAAGAAAAGAGACTATGCGGCTTCGTCAGTTCCCCCTCTGCGCGATGTTTGCGGCGTTCGTTGTTTCGTTTGTACTGACAGGTATTTTCATCAAGACGAGCGCGCAAGGGCGGGCGGCGGCGGCGGGCGCGCAGGACACCGTGGTCTTCGCCGTCACGCGGCGCGGCGATGCCGCTTTCGAGTTCGAGCCGATCACCGTCTACCGGCGCGGCACGTTCAACGCCTCCATCGCGGGCGATTCCGAAGCCGCCGCACTGACGCGCTTCGCCAACAACTATTACCGCGCCGGTCAACGCTACCGGCTCATCTGGGGCGGCGCGGAGGCGGGCACTGTCACGGCCAAGCAGTCGCAGAAGGCGACCGACTGCTCAAAGGCCGCCGCGACCGCCGACGTGCAGACCGCCGTTCAAATCGGCGGCAACCGGATGGCGCTCGCCACCAACTCCGCTACGCTCGGCCTCGCCAAGTCTTCGCGCCGCGCGCCGACCGACGCCGAGCGCGCGCAGGTCAAAACCGAGGTCGAACGCATCTTCCGCGAGAAGGGCGTGCCCGCTCCGGCGCTCGACAAGTTGCAGACCATCAACTTGACGGCCACCGACCTGAACAACGACGGCGCGTTTGAGTTGATCGGCACGTACATGATCCGGCGCGGCGAGTCGCAGATTTTCATAGACCAATTGTTCGTGCTGGCCGAACCGGCGGCGGGCAAAATCAAGATCGGTGTCGCGCGTTACAACCAACTGAAGGGCGAAGATTTCAGCGACCCGGAATCGCTTGAGAGCGTCGGCCAGAGCGCCTTTTTGACGGAAGTGCTCGTCGACCAACTCGACGTTGACGCCGACGGCACGGGCGAAGTCTTCACCATCAGCTACAGCTTCGAGGGCACGAATTACACGATCTACAAACGCGGCGCGAAGGGCTGGAGCGCCGTCCAAGAATTTCACAACTACCGCTGCGCTTATTGACGAGTGCGAGCACGCGCGGTCGTGGCCGAACGCGAATTGAGTTTTTCAGATGCGTCTAGTTTTCATGGGAACGCCGGAGACGGCCGTGCCGACGCTCCGGCGATGTCTGGAAGACGGGCACGAAGTCGTCGCCGTGTGGACGCAGCCGGACAGACCGGCCGGGCGCGGCAATAAGTTGAGCGCGCCGCCCGTCAAAGAGTTTGCCCTCGCGCACCAACTGACAGTCCATCAACCTTTGAAGATCAGGACGGAAGAGGCGCGCATGCTCTTCGCCTCGCACGAAGCGGACGCATGCGTCGTCGTCGCTTACGGTCGTATTCTTCCCGCCTCATTCCTGAACGCGCCGCGTCGCGGCTGCCTCAACGTCCATTTCTCTCTGCTGCCGAAATACAGGGGCGCGGCTCCGGTCAACTGGGCGCTCGCGCGCGGCGAGACGGAGACGGGTGTGACGACGATGCAGATGGACGAGGGACTCGACACGGGCGCGATCTACCTGCAACGCTCGACGCCCATCGGCGTTGCGGAGACCGCGCCGCAAGTGCTGACGCGGCTGGCCGCCGTCGGCGCGCAACTGCTCAGTGAGACTCTGGCGCGGCTCGACGAACTCGAACCACGACCGCAACGCGAAGAGGACGCGACCCACGCGCCCATCCTGCGACGCGAAGACGGCCTTGTCCGTTGGGACGCGAGCGCATTCGAGATCGAGCGGCGCGTGCGCGGCTTCCAACCGTGGCCGAACGCGCACACGCAGTTTCGCGGCCAACGACTCGTCATCCATCAAGCCGCTCCGCACATCGAAGTTGCGACCGGGGTGCAACTCCCCGTCGCCGGTGAGATCGCGACGGCGCGCGGCGACGAACTCGAAGTCGTATGCGGCCTCGGCACACACCTGCGCCTGTCGGAAGTGCAACTCGAAGGCAAGCGACGCATGAGCGCGCGCGACTTCATCAACGGCATGCGCGTGCGCGCGGGCGAACGACTCGGCGGAGCAGAAGGGGAAGGGGAAACAGGGCCGGGGAAAGGGTAAAGGGGGAAGGGGGAAAGGTAAAAGCAAAGCGGCGCGCTCGTCGTCATCGTCGTGTGCCTTCTTCTTCCACCTTTCCCCTTTCCCCCTTCCCCAAAGTTTTATATGGCGATTCGCGTGGTCAAAAAGGGCGGCGGCGCGGCGCGGCGCGAGGGCGGAGGCGGCGGGCGGCGCGTGTCTGCGGCGCGGCGCGCGGCCGACGAGTGCTTGCGGCGTGTGGAGGAAGGGGCGTTCGCTTCCGTGCTGCTCGCGAGCGCGGGCGAAGCGTTGCGTGCGGACGACCGCGCGCTCTGCTACGAACTCGTGCTCGGCGTTTTGCGTCGCAGGCTGTGGCTCGACAAGTTGATCGAACACTACGCCGGGCGCGCGGCTGCGAGTCTAGACGCGCCCGTCGGCCGCGCGCTCAGGCTCGGCTTGTACCAGTTGCGCTTTCTGACGCGCATCCCGCCGTCCGCCGCCGTCAACGAATCCGTGAACCTCGCGCACGAGGCGCGCTTGCGCTCGGCAGCTAACTTCATCAACGCGGTGCTCAGGCGCGCCACGCGCGAACCGGATTACGACCCGGCGACCGGCGCGACGACGGAACTCGAACGCATCTCAATCCACACCTCGCATCCCGCTTGGCTCGTCGCGCGCTGGATCGATTCGTTCGGCGCACACGCCGCCGAAAGCTTCGCGCACGCCAACAACCGCACGCCGCCCGTCGCCTTTCGCGTCAATCCCGCGCGCGCGCGTGAGGATGAAGTGGTCGCGCGTCTCAATGAAGCGGGCGTCGAGACTGTGCGTTCAGAGGTTGCGCCGGGGGCGCGGCGGATCGTTGAAGGGAGCGGCGGCGGGGCGTCCGTGTTGCGCGCGCTCGCGGCCGAAGGCGCGATCTACACGCAGGACGAAGCGTCGCAGTTGGTGGCGCACGTGGTCGGCGCGCGCGCGGGAGAATTGTTGCTCGACGCGTGCGCCGCGCCGGGGAGCAAGACGACGCAGATCGCCGCGCAAGGGGGCGTGCGCGTCGTCGCGGGCGACCTCCACGCGCATCGCCTGCGCGTGGTGCGCGAGTCGGCCGCGCGGCAGGGTTTGGAAAACGTTCAGACCGTCGCGTATGACGCGGAAGCGTGGCCGCTGCCGTTCGCCGCGAACGCGTTTGCGCGCGTGCTCGTGGATGCGCCGTGCACGGGGACGGGTACGCTCCGGCACAACCCGGAAATCCGCTGGCGCATCACGCCTGCGGACATCGACGAACTCGCCGCCCGGCAGCGTCGCATACTGGCTCACGCCGCGCGCGTGGTCGCCCACGGCGGTCGCCTCGTCTATTCGACCTGTTCGGTCGAACCCGAAGAGAACGAAGCGGTGGTCGCGTCGTTTCTGGAGACGCACGGGGAGTTCGAGTTGATCCGCCCCGAAGTGCCGGAGCGATTCTTGACGCGAGACGGCGCGGCGCGCACTTGGCCGCAACGCGACGACACGGACGGATTCTTCATCGCCGCCTTTGAGAAGAAGGGGAAGGGGTAAAGGGCAAAGGTGAAAGGTGAAGACTTAAAACAAAAACGTGGAACCACGAAGCCACACGAAATAACACGAACTAAAAACGCGCAGAGAATTTTCGTGTCGCTTCGTGCGGTTTCGTGGTTTCATGTTTTTCTATGAAGCACTCTGAAAGAGACGACGCGGTCAAACGCGAATGTTTCCCCTCATACCTTTCCCCCTTACCCTTTCCCCTTTTCCCCTTAGCTATCTCCTTTTGGTTTCGCGCGCGACGATGGTAGACTCTCGCGTCCGCGAAAACGTCCCCGCCGGGGGCGCGTCTGAGAGGTAAGCGAAAAATTTGGCCGGAACCAAAAGTGCCATCGGATCGGCGTTAGGCAAGGTCGCCATCCTGATCGCTATCGCCGGGTTGTTTCTCTTCGGCATGGCGGGCACGGTCTATCTCTCCCTGCGCAGCCCCGAAGTCCAAGTGCCTGAAGTGACGGGCAAAAACATCCTCGAAGCGGAAAAGATTCTGGGCGATGCGGGACTGAACGTTCGTCGCCGCGCCACGCGCTACAGCGCCGAGGTCGCCGCCGATACGGTGCTCGACCAGACGCCGCGCGCGGGCGATCACGTCAAGGCCGGGCAGACCATCGCCGTCGTCATCAGTCGCGCCGAGGCCAAAGAGGGCGAGAGTTCCGTCGGCATCCGCCGCGACGCGGACGAGACGAAGAACGGCAACGCGAACGCGAACGGCAATCAAACGAACGCTTCCGCCAACGAAGCCGCCCCGGCCGACAACCGCAACGCGAACACCAACGAGAACGCGAATCGTCCGAAGCGCAACGCGAACAAGAACAAGAACCAGAACGCCAACAACGCGAACGCGAACGGCAACACGAGCGCGAACGGCAACCTCAACTCGAACTTGAACGCCAACTTGACGACCAACAGCCGCAACACAGACAATCGCAACGCGACGCCGCGCCCCAGCACCGAGCGCAACACGAACGCGCGCCCGAACACGAACAATCCCGACTCCGGTAACCGCAACTCGACGGCCGCGCCGCCCGCGCCCGCCCCGGCCGCCAATCGCAACGCGGCGAGCGCCAACGCGAATCGCCCTCGAACCACGAACAACCGCAACGCGAACACGCAGGGCAATCGTAACGCGCGCTCGAACACGAACAACCCGCGCCCTTGAACCATGTGAGCGCTCCGGCGGGCAAGGCGCATCCGGCGCTCGCCTTGCAGTCGATGCGCGGCCAATACGCGGCGATGCGCGGACAATGCGCGGTGCGGGTCGACGGGTTCGACTCCAAAGGATTTTTTGAGCCGCTTGATAGTTTCCGCGTACGCGCGGGTTTTGTTAGTTTTCGGCCGGATTTTCGCAGTTTCGCAGTTTCACAAGGGCGACGCTTCCGTGTCGCCCGAGAGTTCAATCAAATCTTGTCTGAGAGGGTAAGGCAACGATGATAGAGATCGCCCCATCTATTTTATCTGCCGACTTTGCACGACTTGGCGAAGACATTGCGGCCATCGAGCGCGGCGGCGCAGGCGTAGTTCATTGCGACGTGATGGACGGCCATTTCGTTCCGAACATCACGATTGGTTTGCCCGTCGTGAAGTCTCTCAGGAAGGCGACGCGGCTTCCGCTCGACACGCATCTAATGATTTCCGAGCCGGGCGTTTACGCCGAGCAGTTCGTCGAAGCGGGCGCGGACATGGTCTCAGTCCATGTCGAGATCGACGCGCACCTGAACCGGACGCTCACAGCCATCCGCAAGAAGGGCGCGAAGGCCGGCATCGCCATCAACCCGGCGACGCCGCTCGTGGCGCTCGAAGAATCGCTGGCCTACGCCGATTACGTTCTCTTGATGACCGTCAACCCCGGCTTCGGCGGTCAAAAGTTCATCCCGACCATGCTCGATAAAGTGCGCCGCCTGCGTGCCATGATCGAGGAGCGCAAACTACAGACGCGCATCGAAGTTGACGGCGGCATCGACCGCACCAACATCGCGGACATCACGGCCGCCGGAGCCGAAATCATCGTCGCCGGCACGGCCGTCTTCGGCGCAGGCGATGCGGCGCAAGGCGTCCGCGACCTGCTGGCCTCGGCCGCGCAATGGGTTTGAAAAACAGTGACGAGTGACAAGTTTTAAAAGCAGTTAAGAGTGACAAGTGACGAGTGACGAGTTAATACAAAGAACTTGTCTTTAACTCGTCATTTGTCACTCGTCACTTGTCACTGTCTTCTTGTTGCTTTAACTCGTCACTTGTAACTCGTCACTTGTCACTGATTTTTGGAGGTTTTATTAAATGCGTTTACGCAAAAAATTATTGGTCGCCGGGTGGTGCGCGATGCTGCTGCTGGCGGGCGGTTTGCCGGTGGCGGATGTGCGCGCCGGGCAACAGCCGCAGCAGCAGGCGCGCGCGGGCGCGCAGAGCGAGGGCACTGCGACGCAGCGGCTCGAAGTGTTGCGGCAACGTCTGGAGACGTTGCGGCGCACTCTGAACGGTGCGATTGCCGGTCTGAACGCGAGCGGCGACGACAACAAGAAGAATAAAGATAAGAAGGCGAACGATGATCCGGCGGCGCGCCTGCGCGGTCTGGAAAAAGAGGCCGGGTCGATTCTGCACGAAGTGGCCGAGGCACGCGCGACGGTGGATCGCGGCGATAAATACGAGACCGCCAATTTGGAGAAGTTGGAGAGCGCCGTGGCCGACTTCAACACGCGCACCGATGCGGCGCTCGCGGCGACGGTCGAAGCGCGCCGCTCCGCATCGGTCGCATCAGGCGGCTCGTCCGGTAAGAAGAACAAGAAGAAGGCGGGCTTCTTCGGTCGCATCCTCGGGCGCGGCGACGACGACGGCGAATATGACGAACTCGTCGGCGGCGTTGCGCCGGGACGCGACCGCCAGTTGTTCGAAGAGGCCGCGAAGCTCGCGCGCAAAGGTCGTTACGAAACGGCGCGCTACCTCTTCAACGTGATCATCACGACCTACCCGGAATCGCCGTACCTGCCGCACGCCAAACTCGCTATCGCAGACACCTTCTATCTCGAAGGCACGACGAGCGCGCTCATCCAAGCAGCCAACTCTTACCGCGAGTGGCAGACCTTCTTTCCGACCGACCCTTTGGCCGACGAGGTGATGTTGAAGGTGGCCGAAGTCGAGATGCGGCAGATGGGCTTGCCCGACCGCGACGTGGCGCACGCGCGCAAGGCCGAGCAACTTTTGAAGGCGCTCTTGCAGCAATATCCGAACACGGCGCTCCGGCCGGACGCGCAGATTCGTCTGAGCGAAGTGCAGGAAAATCTCGGCATGCACACGTTCCAGGTCGGCAACTTCTACATGGATCGCTACGAGCGCGGCGTCGCCCCGAACGCGAAGGGCGCGCAGTCGCGTTATCGTGAAGTGGTCGAGAAGTATCCGAACTTCTCGCGCCGCGACCGTGCGCTCTATCTCTTAGCCAACACCTACGTGCTGGAAGAAGAGCCGGACGAAGCGGCCAAGTATTTTCAAGAGATCGTGCGCAACTATCCGAACAGCGAATACGCCGAGAAGGCGCAGGAACAACTCGACGCCATCGGCGCGCCCAAGCCCGAGGCTGACCCGAAAGCCATGAACCGTCTGCCGCCGGAGAAGCGTTCGCGGATGTCGCGTTTCGTCGAACAGGTGTTCGGCACAACGCCCGTCACCGTGGACAAAAACGGCGTGCTCATCAGCAAGGACAGCAGCGAGAGCAGCTTGATCGACGTGGTCATCGAAAACAAGGGCACGCTGCCCGTGACGACGCCGAACGCGCCGACCATTCGCCGCGTCTCGTCGCCCGCGCCGACGCCGCCGCAGCCGACGCCGCAACCGTCGAGCAAACCCGCGAACGGCATTCAATTGACGCCCACCAATTCCGGCGCGCCCGCCACCGTGGACACGCCGAACACGCCGCCCGCGCAGCGTCCGCCGTCAAACTAAGCGACACGCCAAACGGCATGCGCTGAAACCGGAGGCGAAAGTGAAACGGAACACCGGAAACTCCGTTCCTCACCTTCGCCTCTTTTCTGTTCGCGCTGCCGATAAGGAGAAAGATAAAGACAGTTCACGCAAAGGCGCGAAGAAGAAAAACTAAAGGCGCAAAGAAAAGACAGCTAACCCAAGTAAACATTCAATTCCTTTGCGTCTTCTGTTTGAATTCTTCGCGCCTTGGCGTGAAATTTTTCCTCATCCATCTTTGTTGAGCATGTCAAACTAAACCACTCGCCGCCGACGTTTCGCCTTTCTACTTAAGTTCGTCCGATGTTAGAATTTTTCATCTCCCAAGAGTTTTGATGAAACGCTTCAAGCGAAGCTCGACGGGCAATTGAGACGAACTCGTATGGCCGAAAATATCTCTAACGAATTGACGCGGCGGCATCGCGCGGCCTCTCTGTTGGTGTCGGCGTTCATCACGCTGACGCTCGTGCTCGTCGCGCTGGCTTACGCGGGCGCGCGGCCGCCGCTGCCCGCCGGTTTGCTCAATCCCACTTTGTACGGCGCGCTCTGGATCGCTATCGCCGGACTCGGTCTCGGCGCAATCGCGCTCAGGCGTATGCGCTTCGGCGCGCTCCGTCTGCAAACCATCGCGGAGGCGAAGGGCGCGTCGGCCTTGCTCGCCACGCTCCACAAGACGACCGTCATCGTCGCCATGTTCGGCTTTTTGATCGCCGTCGTCGGTTATCTGCTGTTCATCCGTTCGGGCTACGCGAGCGATATGTTGAAGGCGGGCGTGATCGCCGTCGCCATTTTGCTCTACACCTACCCGCGCCTTGCGGCGTGGCGAAAAGTCTTGCAGGCGGTCGAATCCACCGAAGGGCTGACCACCGACGGCGTGCCCGCGAAAGGAATAACCTCGTGAAGTTTTCCCACCTTCGCCTCGCCTTGCTGGCCTTCGCGTTCGCGACCTGCTCCGTCTTCTTTCCCGTCTCGTCAGATGCACGCGCGCACGACGAGAGACAAAGCACACAGGAGCAGCAACAGCAACCCGCGCCCGCGCCGCGCCGTTCGCAAACTCCCGCGCCGACGCCCGCAACGACCACGGCGACGCAACCGGCCGCGTCGCTTTCGCCGCGCGAACGTCGCGTCAAGGCTTACGCGAAGTTGATGGAAGGTCAGCGTTTCTTCACGAACGCGCGCGGCGCGGGCGGCATCACGCGCGAAGACTTGCGCGCCGCTCAAACCGCCTTCGAGCAGGCCGCCGCGCTCGACCCGACGCTCTCCGAAGCACACACCGCGCTCGCCGAAATCGCCTTCTTCTTTCTCGACGATCAAGCTCTCGCCGAACGCGAAGCCGCGGCCGCCGTCCGCATCGACCAAAACAACTTCGGCGCGCAGCGCATCCTCTCGCGCGTCTATGCGCTCAAGGCCGGACTCGATACCGAACAGACCGACCGCGCCGCCGCTGACCGCGCCATCGCCGCGCTCAAAGAAGTCTTGCGCATCGACCCGAACGACCCGGAAGCGCTCGCGCTGCTCGGCGAGTTCTACGCGAGAACCGGACGCGACAACGAAGCTATCGACGCCTTCCGCCTGTGGATGGGCGCGCCCGCCACCGTCGATACGAACTTCTACAAAGTCATCACGCAGGGGCGCGACCTGTCGCCCGACGCGGCCGCCGCGCGTCTCGCCGAAGCGTTGCTCAAGGCCGGTCGCACGGCCGAGTCGGTCGATGCCATTCGCCGCGCGCTCTCCATCAGTCCTGAAAACAACCAATACCTCGCGCTGCTCGGCGAGGCGATTGACGCGGGCGGCGACAGCGATGTCGCGATCACAGAGTTGCAGCGCATGATCGTGGCGAACCCGGCCAACCTCGCCGCCATCAGTCTGCTCGCGCACGCGCAGGCGCGCTCCGGCAAAGTCGATGCGGCCATCGCCACCCTGCGCGCCGCGACGGACGCGCGCCCCGGCGACACGCGCGAGTTGCGCCAGCAGAGGCGTCGCCTCGTCGATGACCTCGCCGGTATCCTCGCCGACGCCTTGCGCTACGACGAAGCCATCGCCGCCTACGAAGACCAACTCAAGGCGCGCGGCTTCAACCCCGACACGCCGCTCACCGCCGACAGCGACAAAGAGACCGCGCGCCCCTTGCTCGAACGCATCGTCAACTTGCAGCGACAGGCCGGACGCTTGGACGATGCTCTCAACACGACGGCGCGCATGCGTCGGATGCTCGGCGCAAACGATCCGCGCGCGGACTTTTATTCCATCGCCGTCCTGCGCGAGCAGGGCAAACGGCGCGAAGCTCTGGAAGCCGTCCGCGCCGCGCGTCTGAAACATCCGGGCGTCAACGAGTTTTTGAATTTGGAAGCCGAGACGCTGGCCGAACTCGGCCAGATCGAAGAAGGCGCGACGCTTCTGCGCGCGCGTCTGACCGGCAAGATCGAAGAAGACTATCCGGTCTATCTCTCCATCGCCAATCTCTACCTGCAAGCCGGTCGCGGCAAAGAGGCCGTCGCCGCCGCGCGCAAACTGCTCGAAGTCACTCCGCCCGACCAGCCGCAACTCGTCACGCAGGCGCTCATCATGCTCGCCTCTTCGCAGGAGCGCGCGGGCGACACTAAAGGGTCTGAAGAATCCCTGCGCCGCATCCTCTCGAAAACCCCCAACGATGCCACGGCGCTCAACAACCTCGGCTACTTTCTCGCAGACCGCGGCGAACGTCTCCCCGAAGCGCTCGACATGATCAAGCGCGCCGTCAAAGCCGAACCGACCAACCCCAACTACCTCGATTCGCTCGGCTGGGTCTATTTCAAACTCGGCCAACTCGACGAAGCCGAACGCTACCTGAACGACGCCGCGCGCCGCAACACGCGCTCCTCCACCGTTCAAGAACACCTCGGCGACGTGTACCAGAAACGCGGCCGCCTCGACGAAGCGCGCGCCTTCTGGCGCAAAGCCATCGGCCTCACCACCGACGCCACGGACATCACCCGCCTCAAAGCCAAATTAAGCGCCGAACCGGGCAAGTAAAACTGCACGATTCGGCGTGTAAATTTGACATATTGACGGTCTCTAGGCCGCACGTTACACTGGTTTTTAGTCAGAGCGATTGCCCCTTTTCGCCCTGACCGTTAGCGAAACCCTCCTCTCGGTTCATAAGTTTAAAAAGAGAGAGTCTCGAAACCCCCGATGACGCGCTACAATTTGTTCCCCTGCCTCGGCCTACGTGCGCGCCGACACGCGCGTTTCGCACTTTCGGCCGTAGCCTGTCTGTTCATCTCCGGCCTGTTCGCGGCGAGCGCCGCAGCACAGACGGGCGGCATGCGCCCCGTCGCACGGCTCATCGGAGTCTCGAAAGAACGCATCGGCGTTCCTTCCGACCCCGACTCGTGTGAGACGCAGGCGCGCGTGTTGAACGCATCACTGACGAACGCGCGCCCGCGCTCGGCCGGCGTCAGCGCCAGCGGCGACGAGCGTCGCGCTTTCGATCTGATCAACGCGGCGCGTCGCGCGCGCGGCGAGTCGCCGCTGGTCTGGGATGCTGAACTGACGCGCATGGCGAGGCAGCATTCGGAGAACATGGCGCGGCAAAATTTCTTCGACCACGTAGACCGGCAAGGCCGGAACGTCGCGACGCGCGCGCGCACGGGCGGCGTCTGTGGTTGGAGCGCGATTGGCGAGAACATCGCGTATAATGCGGGCTACGACGACCCGGCCGGTTTTGCCGTCGAGCGTTGGTTGATTTCGGCCAAGCACCGCGACAACCTGATGCGCAGAGGCTTCACGCATTCCGGCGTCGGCGTGGCGCGCTCGGCCGACGGACGCGTCTATTTCACGCAGGTGTTCATCACGCGCTAGAGCCGCGCGAGCAAGAGGTTTTAAAATTCAAGGCGGCCGGCGCTCTGTTTCAAGAGAAGCCGGCCGCCTTGAATTTTGCCCGTTGAAATTTTGTCCACTGTGATTTTGCCCACTGTGTCTGAAGTACAGTTCACACTTCCGTCCTACGCCAAGGTCAACCTCATCCTGCGCATCCACGGCCGACGCGCGGACGGCTATCACGAAATCGAAACCGTCTTCCAAACCGTCACGCTTCACGACCAACTCACCTTTGAAATTGACGACGACGAACGAATCGAACTCACTTGCGACGCGCCCGGAGTGCCTTGCGACGAGTCGAACCTCGTGCATCGTGCGGCCGTCGCGCTCCGCGCGCGTTACGGTGTGAGACGCGGCGCGCGCATCCGTCTGGAGAAACAGATTCCGGCGGGCGGCGGTCTCGGCGGCGGGTCGTCGAACGCGGCCACAGCCCTCGTCGGCCTCGCGCGCCTGTGGGAGTTGAAGGCCGACAAGCGTAGTCTCGTCGAACTCGGCGCGTCGCTCGGCGCGGACGTGCCTTTTTTTTTGACGGGCGGGACGGCGCTCGGCACGGGGCGGGGAACGGACATTCACGCGGTCGCGGATGCGCCCGCGCGCCCGCTTTTAATCGTCACACCGCGCGTTCACGTCTCGACCGCGGAGGCTTACAAATCGTTGAACTCGTACGCCTTGACAAAGGCACTTGCGCCCGCTAATCTCACTGTTTCGCGCGTGCAGGCCGAAATTTCCGGTTCGCTTCATGCGGCGCTGCGAAACGATTTCGAGCCGGTCGTCTATCGCCTGTATCCCGAAATCGAGCGGGTGCGCGCGGCGCTCGCGGCGGCGGGCGCTGAGGGCGCGCTGCTGTCGGGCAGCGGCGCGAGCGTCTTCGGTCTCTTTGAAAATGTGCGGGCGCGCGACCGCGCGTTCGGCGCGTTGAGCGCCGAGGCGGGCTGGCAAGTTTTCGCCTGCGCTACTCTGTCGCAAAGCGACTACGCACGCGCGCTCGGCGCGTTTGAGTTTTTGTAAGTTGAGCGTGTCCGCCGGATGGGCGCGCGCGCAACATTGGGGCGTCGCCAAGTGGTAAGGCACCGGTCTTTGGATCCGGCATTCGTAGGTTCGAATCCTTCCGCCCCAGCCATTCGAGACAGTGACAAGTGACGAGTGACGAGTGACAAGTTGAAAGCCAGAAACTTGTTTTAACTTGTCACTCGTCACTTGTCACTCGTCACTGTCTGCTTATGAGTACGACCGGCGGCATCAAAGTTTTTTCCGGCAACGCGAACCGCGCGCTGACGCTGGAGATTTGCAACTACCTCAGTTGCGACCCCGGCAGCGCGACCATCGGGCGTTTTTCTGACGGCGAGTTCAACTTCCAGATCACGGAGAACGTGCGCGGCGGCGACATCTTTATCGTGCAGCCGACTTGCCCGCCGACGGACGCGAACTTGATGGAACTGCTCGTCATGCTCGACGCCTTCCGTCGGTCGTCGGCCGAGCGCGTCACGGCCGTCATTCCGTATTACGGTTATGCGCGTTCGGACAAAAAGGATCGGCCGCGCGTGCCGATTGCCGCCAAGCTCGTCTCGAATTTGATCGCGACGGCCGGCGCGCATCGGGTGCTGACGATGGACTTGCACGCCGCGCAGATTCAAGGCTTCTTTGACATCCCCGTCGATCACTTGTACGCCGCGCCCGTCTTCATCGGCCACTATCAAGAGAACCCGATGCCGAATCTGACGGTGGTTGCGCCCGACACGGGCGGTGCGGAACGCGCGCGCGCTTACGCCAAACGCCTGAACGCCGAACTCGCGCTGTGCGACAAGCGGCGCGAGAAGGCCAACGTGGCCGAAGTGATGAACGTCGTCGGCGACGTGCGCGGGCGCAATTGTCTCGTCGTCGATGATATGTGCGACACGGGCGGTTCGCTGACGAAAGTGGCTAAGGCTTTGAAGCACGCGGGCGCGGAGAGCATTCACGCTTGCTTCACGCACGCGGTGCTTTCGGGACATGCCTGCGAGCAACTGGCGCAGTCGGACATCGAGCAGGTCGTCACAACGAACACCATCCCGTTTGGCGGCAAGAAGAGCGAGATGGACAATCTGAAAGTTTTGAGCATCGCGCCGCTACTGGCGAAAGCGATCAAGTCGATCCACGAAGAGACCAGCGTCTCTTCGCTCTTCGTGTGAAGGGCAAAGACGGAAGCAAGCTATTAGCTGTTAGCTGTTAGCTCTCAGCTAAAAGCGGAATGCGAATTTTCACGAACAGCTTATTTGCTGAAAGCTAATAGCCAACAGCTAACAGCCAACAGCTTTTTCAGAGAGTTGAAATTATGGCAGAGAGAAAAGAGTTTACGATTCAAGCCGCGCGTCGCGAGGGGCGCGGGAAAAATGATGCGCGCCGTCTGCGTGCCGCAGGCCGCGTGCCGCTCACGATCTACGGCGGCGAAGGCGATGCCGTGTCGGCTTCCGCTTCACTCGCGGAGCTGGCGGCCATCCTGCGCACCGAATCCGGGCACAACACCATCTTCACGCTCGACATCGACGGCGAGGGCGGGCACGACGTGATGTTCCTCGACCGGCAGATCGATCCCGTCCGTGGTCGTCTCGTGCACGCCGATTTGCGTCGCCTCGTGCGCGGTCAAAAAATCGAAGTCGCCGTGCCTTTGCACCTGACGGGCGAACCCATCGGCGTCACCGAAGGCGGCGGCGTGCTCGAACAGATGGTGCGCGAAATCGAAATCCGCGTCAGCCCGCGCGACATCCCCGACTCGATTGATCTCGATGTCTCCAACCTCAACGTCCACGACGTGCTGCACGTCTCCGACCTACAGGTGGCCGACAATATCGAAATTCTGAACGAGCCGGAGACGGTGCTCGCCACCGTCGGCATCATCGCGGAAGAGCCGGTCGAAGCTCCCGCAGCGACGGACGAAGACGCGGCCGCCGAGCCGGAAGTCATCGGCAAGGGCAAGAAGGACGACGAAGAGGAAGCCTAAGCGATCTGGGGAAAAGGGGAAGGGGAAAAGGCTCAAAGCCCCGCGCTGTTGTTTTTCCTTTACCCTTTACCCTTTCCCCCTTCCCCTGTTTTCTGATGCTTATCGTCGGGTTGGGCAATCCGGGCGCGCAGTATGAATTGACGCGCCACAACGTCGGCTTCATGGTCGTGGATTTGCTCGCGCGCGAGGCGGGGCGCGACGTGCGACGCGCCGAGTGTCGCGCGCTCGTCGGGCTGGCCGAGTTGGAGGGTCGCCGGGTCGAACTCGTCAAGCCGCAGACTTACATGAATCTGAGCGGCGAGTCGGTTCAATGTCTCTTGCGCAAACGAGAGATGCGCGCGGCCAGCGACCTCATTGTCATCAGCGATGATCTGGCTTTGCCCTTCGGCACGCTGCGTCTCAGGCCGCGCGGTTCGAGCGGCGGCCACAACGGTCTGAAAAGCATCATCGCGCAAACGGGGACGGACGAGTTCATCCGCCTGCGCATCGGGATTCAACCCGAACACCCGCTCTCGGATACGAAGCGATACGTCCTCGAACGTTTCCCCGCATCCGCGCGCACTGACCTCGAAAAAGTTTTGGAGCGGAGCGCCGAAGCACTCCGCGCCGTCCTCCGCGACGGCATTGACAAAGCAATGGCAACTTACAATTAGTAAATCGTGAATCGTAAATCGTGAATAGAAGTAAAGCAGTTTTAAATCTATTCGCGATTTACGATTCACGATTTACTAATCTTTTCCTTCTTGCTTCGGCCAATGGAGGCCGAGGCTAGACATCCATAAGGAGGATGAATTTTGGCTGAGAAGAGAACTTACGAAGTGGTCTTCATCATCGACCCGGCCACGGGCGAAGAAGACACCACCCGCCTCGTCGAAAACCTGCAAAAAATCGTCACCGATCAGGGCGGCGCGATCACCAAATCCGAAAGCATGGGGCGCAGACCCCTGGCCTATCGCATCGGGCGCAACACCGAAGGCCAGTTCATGCTGTTCGAGATCGAAGGCACGGGCGGCGAAATCGCCGAACTCGAACGCCGCATGCGCGTCAGCGATCAAGTGCTGCGCTATCTGACCGTGCGCGTGGACGAAGACCGTCGCCGCGCCGAGAAGTTTAAGGAACGACGCGCGCGCAAGGCGAGCAAACGCCCGGCGAGCACCGGACGCGGCGGGGGTGGCGGCACGGCCACGGCTGCGGCGACAGCAGCAGCGCCCGTGGCGGTTGCGGACGCGGACGAAGGCGAAGAGTAGCGGCGCACGTTCGCAAAGAAAATGCCTTGCCGCTGGTACGAGCGCGGGCTTGAAATTTAAACGCGGACGCCGAACCACGCGCGCCGGACGAGTTCGGAGAACTCGTCTTTCGAGAATCGCACGGAGCGTTCGGGCGTTCGCCCCGCCGGACTTAAGAATTAAGACCGGCCGGAAAAGTTTTGAGAGAGGAAAACTATGTCGAGAAATTTTGATCGTGATCGGGAACGTGATTTCGGAGGCGACGACGACCGCGGCGGCGGAGGTCGCTTCGGCGGCGGGGGCGGTGGACGCGGGGGCGGGGGCGGGGGCGGTCGTGGCGGCAGATTCCGCCGGCGCAAAGTGTGCCGCTTCTGTCTGGACAAAGTCGACATCATCGACTTCAAAGACGTGAAGCTCCTGACGAACTACATCCCGGAACGCAGCAAGGTTTTGCCGCGCCGCATTTCGGGCTCGTGCGCGCCGCACCAGCGCATGCTGGCCGAGGCCATCAAACGCGCGCGCAACATCGCGCTCTTACCCTACGCCGCCGATTCGTAAAAAGGAGGGACTCTAAAAGATCATGGCAAATACACAAGTCCTCTTGCGTGAAGATATCGATAATTTGGGAGCGCGCGGCGAGATCGTCAAAGTGCGCGCGGGCTATGCGCGCAACTATCTGCTGCCGCGCAAACTCGCCGTGCAGGCGACCGCTTCAAACGTCAAGCAGATCGAACAGGAGCGCGCCGCGCTCTTGCGTAAGGAAGCGACGGAGCGCGCCGGGGCCGAAGCACAGGCCGCGCAGATGAACTCCTTGCGCCTCAGCTTCGAGCGCCGCGTCGGCGAACACGGCATGTTGTATGGCTCGGTCACTTCGATGGACATACAGGAAGCCTTGAGAGCGCGCGGCTACGAGTTCGACCGTCGCCGCATTCATCTGGCCGAGGCGATCAAAGAGACGGGCGAATTCTCCGTGCGCGTGCGCCTGCACCGCGAAGTGAACGTCGATATTCCCGTCATCGTCACGCCCGAAGGCGGCGCGCAGGCCGACGCCGCGCCCGCGACGGAAGCGACCGCCGGGACGACTGCCGAGACCGGCGCGACTGCTGCGGCCGACGCTTCGACGGAAGCCACGGCTGCTGCGGCGACCGAAGGCGGCGAGTAAAAATCAACCAAAAAGCGGGCGCGCCGGCTAAATGTTGGCGCGCCCGCTTTGGCTATAGTATGCTGTCGGCGCGCTCGCGCCCGGCGGGTATCCAGCGGGTATCTGGCAACCGGGAGCGGGCGTCGCTAACAGCATTTTTTAACTCTTACCTTCAAACGTCTCTAACAATTTCTAACTCCCGATGGTCAAAAATTTCGCTCCCGATTCGACGCGCGACCAAATGCTCGAACGCCCCCTTCCGCACGGCGCGGAAGCCGAGCGCGCCATCCTCGGGGCGATCATCCTCGACAACAATCTCGTCAATCAGGCCATCGAACTGCTCAAGCCCGACGACTTCTACGTCCGCGCGCATCAACACATCTTCCGCGCCATGATCTCGATGAGCGAGCGCGGCGCGGAGATCAACCCGATCCTGCTCGGCGAGGAACTGCGCCGCGAAGGCGCGCTCGAATCGGCGGGCGGCATCGCCTTCATCTCCGAACTCACCTACGGCCTGCCGCACTTCTCGAACCTCGCGCACTACGCCAAGGTCGTCAAAGACAAATCCGTCCTCAGGCAACTCGTGCGCGTCGCCAACAAGGTCATCAGCGAAGCTCTGGAAGAAGAGGACGAAGCCACGGTGATCCTCGACCACGCGGAGCAGATGATCTTCGCGCTCGCCGAAGAACGCACGCGGCAGGGCTTCGCGCACGTCAAACCCATCGCCGATCAGATTCTCGAAAAGGTGCAGGAACTCGGCGGTCGCGGCGCGACCCTGACGGGACTCACGACCGGCTTCACCGAACTCGACCGTCTGACTTCCGGGCTGCAACCGTCCGACTTGATCATCGTCGCCGCGCGCCCCTCGATGGGCAAGACTTCGCTGTGCCTGACGCTCGCGCAGAACGCGGCGATTCAAGCCAATGCCGTCGTCGGCGTCTTCTCTCTGGAAATGTCGAAAGAGTCTCTGGTGATGCGCATGCTCTGTTCCGAGGGGCACGTGGACGCGCACCGCTTCCGCGCCGGTTTCCTCTCGCGCGACGAGTGGGCGCGACTGGCCGGCGCGCTCGGCACGCTCTCGGAGACGAAGATTTTCATAGACGACACGCCCGGCATCTCTGTCCTTGAGATGCGCGCCAAAGCGCGTCGATTGGCGGCCGAACAAAAGCGACTCGACCTCATCATCGTAGACTACCTGCAACTGATGTCCGGTTCGTCCAAGCGTTCCGAGTCGCGGCAGCAAGAGGTCTCGCAAATCTCGCGCGAGTTGAAGGGCTTGGCGAAAGAGTTGAACGTCCCGCTCGTCGCCCTCTCACAGCTTTCGCGCGCGCCCGAAGCACGCACCGACCACCGCCCGCAACTCGCAGACCTGCGTGAATCCGGAGCTATCGAGCAGGACGCCGACGTGGTGGCGTTCATCTATCGAGAGGAACAGTACAACCGGACGGAAGAGAACGCCGGCATTGCGGAAGTCATCATCGCCAAGCAGCGCAACGGCCCGACCGACACGGTGCAGTTGGCTTTCCTCAAAGAGTTCACGCGTTTCGAGAATATGTGGAAAGAGTAAGGGCGGGCGCTGGAGGCGCGGGCGGACGCGTGTGGCTTTGTCCCACGAGCGACGTTTGAGGGTTCGGTTCAAACGTCGCTCGCGGGACTTCGCTTTGTGACCGCTCGTGCGCAGCGGCCTCGCTTGTTGAATCATGCCGGAGGAAGATCACACACACACAATAACGGCGGACGGCGACGACGCCGCCGCGTTGAGGTCTGCGAAGAACGGCGACGACGCGACGTTCGAGACAACGGGGGGCGACGGTGTCGTTGCTCATGGTGCGGTCGAGTTTGATGTCGCGCGTGGGCGTCCGACGTGGGCTGAGATCGACCTCGATGCGCTGGCGTCGAACTTTCGCGCGGTGCGTCGCTTGGTCGGCACGGACGTTCGCGTGATGGCGGTGGTGAAGGCCGACGCTTACGGGCACGGGGCGGTGCGTTGCGCGCGGCGGCTCGCGGCCGAGGGCGCGGATTGGTTCGGCGTCGCGTTGGCGGAAGAAGGCGTCGAGTTGCGCGAGGCGGGAATCACGCAGCCCATCCTGTGTCTCGAAGGCTTCTGGGAAGGACAGGCCGACGTGCTCGTCAGGCACAGCCTCGTGCCCGTCATCTATCGACAGGACATGGCCGCGGAGTTCGCGCGCGCGGCGGGTGCGGCGGGAGTGTGCGCGGACGTGCACGTCGAGATCGACACGGGCATGGGACGGCTCGGCGTGCGTCACGAAGAGGCGGCGCAGTTTGCGCGCGCTTTGAAAAAGTACGCGCACCTGCGCGTTGACGGTTTGATGACGCACTTCGCCGCGGCCGACGAAGCGGCGCGCGACGCGTTCACCCGGGAACAACTGGCGCGCTTTCAAACGACGCGCGCGGCGTTCCAAGCGGCCGGGCACGCGCCGACCTTCTTCGACATGGCGAACTCCGCGGCCACCTTCGCCTACGCGGCGACGCGCGGCAACATGGTGCGCCCCGGCGGCGTGCTCTACGGCCTCTGGCGCGACGTGCTGCAATTGGGACGACGGGCGACTGAGGACGACGATGCAGAGTTGCCGGAGTTTCGTCCGGTGATGAACGTGCGTTCGCGGATCGTTTTGTTGAAGTGGATCGAAGCGGGCGAGACGCTCGGTTACGGCTGCACGTTCGAGGCGCGGCGACGCACGCTCGTCGCCACCGTGCCCATCGGTTATCACGACGGCTACGCGCGCGCGCTGTCGAATTGCGGGCGCGTCATCGTGCGCGGGAATTTTGCGCCGGTCGCCGGTCGCATCTCGATGGACTTGACGCTGCTCGACGTGACGGACGTGCCGGGCGTCGAACGCGGAGACGAAGTGACGCTCATCGGCACGGACGGCGCGCTCTCCGTGACGGCCGAAGAGGTCGCCCGACTCGCGCGCACGATCTCTTACGAGATCACCTGCGGCATCAGCGCGCGCGTGCCGAGGCGGAGCAAGGAAGAAGGGGAAAGGGAAAGGGGGAAGGGGTAAAGGTAAAAGCAGGAAAGCAACTCGGCGGCGTATCGTGCCGCATTGCCTTCATCCTTTCCCCTTTTCCCTTTCCCCAAAGTTTATTGAAGGATGAAGTTGTAAGTGATCACGCCGGAGACTTTGACGGGATAGCCGGAGACTGTGGTGGGCGAGAAGCGCGCTTGATAGGCGGACTGTTGCGCGGCCAGGCGGAGCAGCGGATGGCCGCTCGTCGCGCGCGCCGAGACGACGCGGCCGCTCTCGTCGATCAGTATCTCGACCGCCACCGTGCCCTGCACGCCCGTCTGTTTGGCGATGGCCGGATAGGCGGGCGCGGGCTTGCTGATCACCTTGCTGCTGATGACGCTGCTCGGCACTCTGACCTGCGTGGGCGGTTTGACGGGCGCGGGCGTGGGCGTCGGAGGCGGCGGGTCGTCCGTCCGCTCGATGGGCACGACCACGGCGTTGCGATTCGTGTGGCTCGAATAGTTGATATTCGACGGCGTGCCGAGGCCGCCGCCGTCGGGCGGGTCAACGTCTCTGCCGGTGACCATGTAAGCGCCGTTGCGCGGCAACTCGGCGGAGTTGTTGCGCACGGTCGAGATTCGTTCGGGCGGGCGTGTGTTGTCGAGTAAGGGCGCGATGGCCTGTGCGCGTTGAATCATTTCGTTGCGCCGCGCGCCGCCTGTCGCCGGCGGCGGGTCGGCGATAGTTTTCACCTGCGGCCGCTCAGGCATCGGGATGGCGACGAGCGTGTAGAGTTCGAGATTTTGTTTGCCGAGGTGCGAGTCGTAAGCGTAGACGCTCGCCACGCCCGCGATGGCCAAAAGCATGGCGTAGAGACCGAGCGTGCCGAGAAAGAAACGCCCGCGCCGCGCCGCGTCTTTTTTGTGCGAACCGGATTCCACCAAGTGTGTGAACATAGCTGTCAGTCCTCTCTGTTGCCGGTGCCGACGGGTCTCGAATGAGCGGACTCGAACTGTTTAGACTCCGCCCGCGCGCGTCTTGTTCCCGACGAAGTTTTCGGGCTTTAGACTTTGGCGCGGCGTCTAAGGTAGGATGTGGCGACGTTTTGCAGATGCGCACTTTCAGGAGGGAAAATCCCAGTGGCAACCAGCGCCGAGTGGCATGAAAGTTACGAGCAGATGAGCGAGCGCACGTTGAATTTTTCGCGCGCCGTCAAATCCGTGCAGGAAGAGTTGGAGGCGGTTGACTGGTACAACCAGCGCGCCGAAGTGACGAAGGACGACCAACTGCGCCGCATCCTCGAACACAACCGCGACGAAGAGATCGAGCACGCCATGATGGCGCTCGAATACCTGCGCCGCATCAGTCCCGTCTTCGACAAGCACATGCGCACTTACCTCTTCACCGAAGGCGACATCCTCGAAATCGAAGAGAAGGCCGAACACTGACGCGCCCGCCGCCCGACTCTAAGAGCACACACGACCACTGCGCGCCGCAACTCCTCGCGCGAGGAACTTAAGATGAACGACGACCTTGTCACTTTCTACGAAAAGCCGACTTGAAGCACCTGCCGCGAAGCCGGCCGCCTGCTCCGTGAGAGCGGCATCGCATTCGAGCGCGTCAACTACACGACCGCGCCGCTCGGCGAACGGAAACTCCGCGAACTCGTCGCCAAACTCGGCATCCCGGCGCGCGAACTGCTGCGCACGAAAGAACCCGTCTATCGCGAACTGAACCCGAGGGGGCGCACGCTCTCGGACGATGAAGCCATCGCGCTCATGGTCGCCCATCCCGAACTGATGCAGCGCCCCATCGTCGAACGCGGCGCGCGCGCCGTCGTCGCACGCCCCGTGGAGAACATCCGGACGCTGCTCGAAGATTAACCGCCCGAAGATTAATCGCCGCGCTCCGCGTCGCAGCGCATCAGCTCGTGCGGCCGACTCGTCCCGGCGGCAAAATCCTCTAGCCCGCTTGTCTCGAAGATAAAAACGATGCTCGAACTCGCGCACATCGCCGGGAAGTACGACACGGACAAAGCCGTCCACACACACTACCTGCGCAACTACGAGCACTACTTCGGGGCTTTGCGCGAAGAGCCGGTGCGTCTGCTCGAACTCGGTATCAAACGCGGCGGCTCGCTCTTGCTCTGGCGCGATTATTTCGCGCGCGGCCTCGTCGTCGGACTCGACGTGGAAGCCATCGACATCGACGACGCGACCGGAAGAATCCGCACCTATCAAGGCATGCAGCAGGACACGGCGCTGCTCGACCGCATCGCGCGCGAATGTGCCCCCGAAGGTTTCGACATCATCATCGACGACTGCGCACACATCGGCACGCTCGCGCGCGCGAGCTTCTGGCATCTGTTCGACCGCCACCTCAAACCGGGCGGCGTCTACGTCGTCGAAGACTGGGGCACGGGCTACTGGGACAGATGGCTCGACGGCGTGGCTTATCGTCGCGGCCGGAAAAGTCTCAGCCCCGTGCTCTATCGCCTGAACCGCATCCTCTCGCGCTTGCAAATACACCCGCTCGGCCGCTTGCCCGTCATTGCTTGGACGGTCTCGCGTTTGAAAGCTTGGGTCGTCGGCGCGCAGTATCACAGTCACGACTACGGCATGGTCGGCTTCGTCAAGGAACTCATCGACGAACTCGGCATGGCCGACATCACGAACCCCGAATGGGGGACGGGCACGCCCCGCCCGTCGAAGTTCCGCGAACTGCGCATGTCGGCCAGCCATCTCTTCATCGTCAAAGCTTAAACGCCGCGCGAACGCGCCGCGACATGGGCGCGCATGTTTGACCTCTGTTGCGAGTCGGGACAACAATAACGCTCTATCGAGTTGATGACGGATGAAGGCGGGAGTTGCCATGTTCGGGCGTGGCGCGGGAAAGAAAAGTAAAAGTGGCAAAAGGAACATCGACATATTTTGAATGTCAGGAATGCGGGCATCAGGAGCGCAAGTTTTTCGGGATGTGTCCGGAGTGTCAGGCGGGCGGCGCGGCCGTAGAAAAGAGCGGAGCCATGCGCAGCGAGGCGAAGGGCGCGGCGGCTCGCGGCAGCGCAAGGCTCGGCGCGCGCGCGGCCAGGCCTGTCGCCTTCACGGACATCGAATCGCAGGACGACGTGCGCGTCAGTTCGGGGATCACGGAGTTTGACCGCGTGCTCGGCGGCGGCATCGTGCCGGGCAGCCTCGTCTTGATAGGCGGCGATCCGGGCATCGGCAAATCGACGCTGTTGCTCGAAGTGGCGGACAAGTTGAGCGCGAGCGGCCGTCGCGTCGTCTACATTTCGGGCGAGGAATCGGAGCGGCAGATCAAGATGCGCGGCGAGCGCCTCGGCGTCGGGGCCGAGCGCGTCTACCTGCTGTCGGAAACGAACCTCGAAAACATCTTCGCCGAGATCGAGAGCAACGAGCCGGGCGCTGTCATCGTGGATTCGATCCAGACCGTCTTCTCTTCGCAGATCGAGAGCGCGCCCGGTTCGGTCTCGCAGGTGCGCGAGGTGGCGGGGCGGTTTTTGATGTTCGCTAAAAGCAGGGGCGTGCCCGTCTTCCTCATCGGCCACGTCACGAAGGAAGGCTCGATTGCCGGGCCGAAGGCGCTGGAACACGTCGTCGATACGGTGCTCTACTTCGAGGGCGACCGTCATCACAATCATCGCATCGTGCGCGCGACGAAGAATCGTTTCGGCGCGGCCAACGAACTCGGCGTCTTCGAGATGACGGGCGCGGGGCTCGTGCCCGTCGCCAACCCTTCGGAGATTTTTCTGCAAGAGCGACCCGAAAACGCGGCCGGTTCGGTCGTGATGGTGAGCATGGAAGGCACGCGCCCCATGCTCGTCGAAGTGCAAGCGCTGGTCTCCGGCTCTCAGTACAATTACCCGCTGCGCAAGGCACAGGGCTATGCGGAGGGTCGCCTCGCGCTGCTCATCGCGGTGCTGGAAAAGCGGGTCAAGGGTTACAACTTGAGGGAGAAAGACGTGTTCATCAACGTCGCGGGCGGGTTAGATATTGACGAACCGGCCGCAGACCTCGGCGTCGTCGCCGCCATCGCGTCGAGTTTCAATGACGCGCCGCTCGACGGTCAGACGGCCGTCTTCGGCGAAGTCGGTTTGACGGGCGAGGTGCGCGGCGCGATGCAGGCGCAGGCGCGCGCACGCGAAGCGCAGACGCTCGGCTTCAAGAAACTCGTCATGCCCGCCTCGAACGCCGAAGGCTTGCAACGCCTTCTCAATCTGCGCGTCGTCGGCGTCCGCACTTTGGAAGAAGCCCTCAGAGAACTCTTCTGATTGCGGAATGCGGATTTCGGATTGCGGATTGAAAAGCAGAGACACGTTAGGATTGAAAAGCAGAACTATCGGAGACGGCAGTTTCTTGTTTTCTAATCCGCATTCCGCAATCCGAAATCCGCAATCGTGAAAACGTTTTCGTGGCGCGGTTGTTAAGGGCGTGTTAATATTCTGGCCGTTATGAAAACGGATTTGATCCTCATTCGTCTGGTCTTCACGGCGCTGCTGGTGGCGGCCGGATACGTGCTGCATCCGATCCAAAACAAACCTCTTCTGTCGGCGGGCGTGGCCGCGCTCATCGCTTTCGCCATCATCATGTTCGAGCGGCGCATCCAGCGCGCTTCCTTGAAGACTTTGATCGGCGCGGCCGTCGGCTCGATTCTCGGCATCGTCGGCGCTTATCTGATCGGCTCGCTCATCAGCAGCCAGCATTCGGACGCCGTCGCGCCGGGCACGAAAACTTTCTTGACGCTCGCGCTCACTTTTCTGATGGCTTACATCGGACTCGTCGTCGGCGCGGCCAAGGGCGACTACCTCGACCTCTCCGCGCTCGGCGGAATTTTCAGCGACAAGTCGGCGCGGCGCGATTTCAAAATTCTCGACACCTCCGTCATCATCGACGGTCGCATCGCCGACATCGCCGAGGCCGGATTCCTCTCCGGCACAATCGTCATCCCGCAGTTCATCCTGCGCGAGTTGCAGCAGGTGGCCGATTCGCCCGATTCCAACAAACGGCAGCGCGGGCGTCGCGGCCTCGACATGCTCAATCGTCTCCAGACCAACAACACGCTCGACATCCAGGTCGTCGATACGGACTTTCCGGCCGTGCGCGAAGTCGATCTCAAACTGCTCGAACTCAGTAAGCAACTCGACGCCGTGGTCGTCACCAACGATTTCAACTTGAACAAGGTGGCGCAACTGCACGGCGTCTCCATCCTCAACATCAACGAACTCGCCAATGCCTTGAAGCCCGTCGTGCTGCCGGGCGAGTTGATGCGCGTCTTCATCCTCAAAGAAGGCAAGGAATACAATCAGGGCGTCGCCTATCTGGACGACGGCACGATGGTTGTGGTGGACAACGCGCGCAAGATGATCGGCAAGAACGCGGACATCTCCGTTACCAGCGTCTTGCAGACGACCGCCGGGAAGATGATCTTCGGCCGCCTCTCCGAAGAGACGCACGAGAACGGCGGCAGCCTTCACACCACCGACACGCGCGCCCTCAACGGCGCGAACGCCTCGCGTCGTTCCTATCGCAGCGAACAACAGCAGCGCGCCCACACGACGGTCGCCGCCCGCAGCATCGAACCGGAAGAACACTGAAGCACAGTGACGAGTGACGAGTGACGAGTGACGAGTTAAAACAACTTGGTTTTCAACTTGTCACTCGTCACTCGTCACTCGTCACTGCATTATGAACGTTGCCATTATTGTCGCGGCCGGGAGGGGCGTGCGCGCGGGCGGTGAAGTGCCGAAGCAGTTTCGCATGGTGGGGGGCGCTCCGCTCATCTTGCATACGCTCAGGCGTTTCGAGGCGTGCGCGGCCGTGGACGAGATCGTGTTGGTCGCGCCCGTCGAAGAGACGAACGCGCTGCTGGCGACGAACGCCGCTGAGTTGAAGAAAACGGCGCGCGTGGTCGAGGGCGGCGCGACGCGGACGGAATCCGTGTGGCGCGGCTTGGAGTCTCTGGACGCGCGTGCAGTCAAACTCGTGGCCGTGCACGATGGCGTGCGTCCCTTCGTTACACCGGAAGAGATCGAGCGGACGATGCGCGCCGCTGCCGACGTGGGCGCGGCCGTCCTGTGCGCGCCCGTGGTGGATACGATCAAAGTGTGCGAAGAGGGGCGCATTACGGAGACGCTCGTGCGCGAGAAGTTGCGCCGCGCACTGACGCCGCAGTGCTTTCGTTACGAACTGCTCAGGCGCGCTTACGAACGCGCACGCGACGCAGGACTTGAGGCCACGGATTGTAGCGCGCTCGTCGAACTGCTCGACGCGCAAGATGCGTCTGTGGCGGTCGTCGAAGGTGACGCGCGCAACATCAAGATCACGCGCCCCGAAGATTTTGCTCTCGCCGAAATTCTACTGAAAGAAAGCAAAAGCTAGAGGTCAGAGGTTAGAGATCAGTTAACAAACAACAACTGCTTCTTACTAACCTCTAACCTCTAACCTCTAACCTCTATTCTTATGTTTCGCATCGGCATCGGACACGACACGCACCGTCTGGCAGAGGGACGGCCGCTCATTCTCGGCGGCGTGCTGATCGACGCGGAGCGCGGCGCGGAAGGCCACTCGGACGCGGACGCCCTGGCACACGCCATCACCGACGCCATCCTCGGCGCGCTCTGCGAGGGCGACATCGGCGTGCATTTCCCAGACCGCGACCCGCGCTGGAAAGATGCGGACAGTTTGCAACTGCTGGCACGTGTCGTCTGGCTGGCGAGCCAGAGCGGTTACCGTGTCGTCAACGTCGATGCCAACGTCTCGCTCGAACGCCCGCGCCTGCGCCCGCACATCCAGGAGATGCGCGAACGTTTGGCGGGCGTGCTGTCGGTCGAAGCGAGTTGTGTGAGCGTCAAGGCGAAGACGGGCGAAGGGCTCGACGCGGTGGGCGAAGGGCGCGCCGTCGTCGCGCAGGCCGTCGTCCTGCTCGGCCGCGCGTAGGGGCGCGTGGCAGATGATAAGGGAGCGCGAAAAATGAAGATGAGGATTTTGTCGCTGCTGGTCGCGCATGCGGTGCTGATGGCGGCACTTCCGGCGCATGGTCAAGCACGGTCGCCGCGCCAACCTACACGCCCGAACATCGTCTTCATTATCTCCGACGACCATCGCTGGGACGCGCTCGGCGCGGCGGGCAATCCGCAGATTAAAACTCCTGTCCTCGATAAGTTGGCTCACGACGGGGTATATTTTCAGCAAGCAACTATTCACATCTCACAGTGCGCGCCGAGTCGCGCCACGCTGTTGACCGGATTGTCGCCGCACCAGAACGGATACTACTCGAACAATTTTTTGCGCTCCGACATGCAATGGGCGGATCGCTTCAACGTGCCGACCATGCCGGAGTTGCTGCGGCAGGCCGGATACCAGACAGTGCTCGTCGGCAAGTGGCATCTGGCGACCGACCCGTGGCTCACGGGCTTCTCCGACGTTCGCACTTGGCTGCCCGAAGGGGCGTCGAGTTACACCGATTCGCGGCTGGCGCGCGGCAACTCGCGCAAAAAAGAGGTGCGGAAGGGTTTCACCAACGGAATCTTCGCCGACGATGCGGTTGAATTTCTGAGCAGCCCAGCGGCTCAAGAAAAACCGTTTCTGCTGTGGCTGGCCGCCACCATCCCGCACGCGCCTTACCAGCCTAACCCTTCGCACATCGAGCATCTTTACGAAGGCGAACCCGTGGCCGGCTTGCGGCCGCCGAGCTTTCCTCAAGATGCCACGGTCGATCTGGCGCTCGAGGGCGTGTCTGCGGGGACGGTCAAGCCGGGTCTGGCAAAATATTACGAATCGGTCAGCTATCTTGACGAGATCGTCGGTCGCGTGCTGGCGACGCTCGAACAGAAAGGATTGGCCGATAACACAATCGTCGTGTTTTTAGGTGACAACGGTTTGATGGCGGGCAGCCGTGGGGTGAGAGGTAAAGTCGTCCCTTGGGAAGAGTCGGTGCGCGTTCCGCTCATCATCCGCGCGCCGAAGTTGGCCGCCGCCGCGCATGGCCGCAGCGACGCGCCCGTGTCGAGTCTGGACATCCCGGCGACGTTGCTCGCGCTGGCGGGTGTGCCGCGTCCCAAAAATTGGGGTGGGCGCGACTTGCGGCCACTGCTTGAAGGCAGCAAGCGGCACGGCATTGATTACGCCATCAGCGAGTGGGCGGATACGGAAAGCCAGTTCCGCAATTACACGCACCGTTTGATACGCACGCCGCGCTATAAACTCGTGCGCTGGGACAAGCCGGATAAGCCTGACGAGCTATACGATTTAATGGCCGACCCGCATGAGATGAAGAACCTCGCCGCCGAACCGTCCATGCGCTCCGTGCGCGACGAATTGTTGCGCCGTTTGCAGACATGGATGGAACGGACAAACGATCCGGCGCGCTTCTGGGCAAAGAAAAATGGTAAGACGCAGGATCAGAGGGAAGCAGCGAGAGCGGAATCGGAGTTGCGCGCGGGTCTCGAAGATAAAACCCCGTCCGCCGTCGATCCGCGAACGTATGATGCCTATGTCGGGCGTTACGAATTCGCGACGCGAGCCGCCATCTCGATTTCCAAAGAAGACAACCGCCTTTTCTTTACAGGCGAGCTTGGCGGAAAGTCTGAGTTGATTCCTAAAGCGGAAAATGTGTTCTTACATAAAACTTTGCCGATGCGCCTGACCTTCTTGAAAGACGAAAAGGGGCGCGTGACGCATCTGGTTCGCCGCCATACTCTCTCGGCGGATGTCCTGACCATTGATATGCGTGCGAGAAAAATAGAGTGAACGCCCGCGCGCCGTGGCCGGACGCCAGATGTTAATATCCGGCTTGCCCGAAATATCTCGACCACTTAAAACTTACATAGAATCGACTGCATCCGGCATCCGACATTCGACGACTATCTTTATGCGACCGCAGGACGTGATACGGCGAAAACGCGAGGGCGGTGCGCTCTCGACCGAAGAGATCGAGTTTTTCGTGCGGGGCACGACGAGCGGCGAGTTCACGGATTATCAAGCGGCGGCGCTCTTGATGGCGATCTACTGTCGCGGCATGGACGAGACGGAGCAGCGCACGCTGACCGAGTCGATGCTGCGTTCAGGTGAAGTGCTCGACTTCTCGGACATCCCGCGACCGAAAGCCGACAAGCATTCCACGGGCGGCGTCGGCGACAAGACTTCGCTCCTGATCGCGCCGCTCGCCGCCGCGTGCGGACTCAGTGTCCCGATGATCTCCGGGCGCGGCCTCGGACACACGGGCGGCACGCTCGACAAACTCGAATCCATCCACGGCTATCGCGTGAAACTGACGCTCGCCGAGTTTCGCCGCGTGCTCGACTCGTGCGGCTTCGCGATGATGGGACAGACGGCCGAGATCGCGCCCGCCGACCGCAAGCTCTACGCCCTGCGCGATGCGACGGCGACCATCGAAGCCATCCCGCTCATCGTCGCCTCGATCATGTCGAAGAAACTCGCGGCGGGACTCGACGCGCTCGCGCTCGACGTGAAGACCGGCACGGGCGCGTTCATGCGCGAAGAGACGCAGGCACGGCAACTCGCACGCGCGCTCGTCGCCACCGGCAACGCCTGCGGCGTGCGTACCGAAGCTCTGCTCACGGACATGAATCAACCTCTGGGTCGCGCCGTCGGTCATGCCGTGGAAGTCCGCGAGTGCATCGAAATTCTGCGCGGCGAGTCGGACGCGGGCGCGCGTCCCGTCCTCGATCTCTCCGTCGAACTGACGACGCGCATGCTGACGCTCTCAGGGTTAGAACCGACGCTTGAGGCCGCGCGCGCCCGTGTGGTGCGTGCGCTCGAATCGGGCGCGGCGCTCGAATTTTTCCGGCGCAACGTCGAGGCGCAGGGCGGTGACGCGCGCGTGTGCGACGATGCGGCGCGCCTCACGCAGACTTCGACGTTGCGCGCGGTTAAGGTAGAATCCACGCGCGCCGGATTCATCACAGCAGTGGACGCCGCCGAGATCGGTTTCGCCGTCTCGGCGATAGGCGGCGGCCGCACGCGCGTCGAAGACGAGATCGACTTTCAAGTCGGCTTCGTCGCGGATGCGAAGCACGGCGAAGAGGTGCGTGCCGGTCAGCCGTTCGGCACGCTCTACTGCCGCGACGAGGCGCAGGCTCGACTGGCGGGCGCACGCATCCGCGCGGCCTACACGGTCTCGGACGAACGGCCTGAGGACGCGCCCTTGCAACTCATCAAGGAAGTAATCACCGCATGAAGTTAATTCGTTTGCAATTGCTGGCGCTCCTGTTGTGTCTCGCCGCGCTCGTCGCCTCCTCGTCCTGCACGAGCGCGAAGAACGAGGCCGACGATCCGACACGCGTGCGCGTCGGCATCGTCTTCGACATCGGCGGCAAAGACGACCGCTCGTTCAACGCGGCGGCCTTCGAGGGCGTCAAACGCGCCGAGCGCGAACTCGGCGTCGTCTTGCGCGACGTTGAGCCGGGCAATCCCACTTCCATCGAACCGGCCATGCGCGCCTTCGCCGAGCGCGGCTATGATCTCGTCATCGGCGTCGGCTTCGCGCAAGCCCCGATTATGGAGGTCGTGGCGAAAGATTACCCGCACATCAACTTCGCCATCGTCGACGGCGTGAGCCAACTGCCGAACGTCGCCTCGCTCGTCTTCAAAGAGCATCAAGGGTCTTACCTCGTCGGCATGATCGCGGCGCGCACGACGCGAACGGGCAAGCTCGGCTTCGTCGGCGGCATGGACATTCCGCTCATCCATCGCTTCGCCACCGGCTATGAAGAGGGCGCGAAGGCCGTCAACCCGAACATCGAGGTGTATCGCAACTTCGTCGGCGTGACCGACACTGCTTGGAACAATCCGGGCAAGGGCAAGGAACTCGCGCTCTCGCAGATCGGCAAGGGCGCGGACGTGATCTTCACGGCGGCCGGTAACTCCGGTCTCGGCGCGTTCGACGCGGTGGAGCAGGCGGGCAAAGGCGCGGACGGACGCGCCACGCATTTCGTCATCGGCGTGGACTCGAATCAGAACATGGTCAAGCCCGGCTTCGTCCTGACCAGCATGGTCAAGCGCGTGGACAACGCCGTCTACGACATCGTCAACGACGTGAAGAACAAACGTTTTCAAGGCGGCGTCCACGTCTTCGGACTCGACAAGGACGGCGTCGCCTTCTCGCTCGACCAGTACAACCAGACGCTCATCGACCCCGCGATTTTGCAGGAGGTCGAAGCCGCGCGCCAGAAGATCATCCGTGGCGAGATACAGGTGACGGACGCGATGGCGAAGTAAATTTCGCGGGCGACAGCGCGGCGAGGGGCAAACAGTTCGAGCTTAATCCAGAGCAGTAATCATCAAATCAAACGACGGGAGTGGGAACGAATGAAACGTAACGCACAGGCGGAATGGCGCGGCGGATTGAAAGACGGGCGGGGCACGATCTCGACCGACAGCACGGTGCTCGACAACTCGCAGTATTCCTTCTCGACGCGCTTCGAGGACGGCAAGGGGACGAACCCCGAAGAACTGATCGCGGCGGCGCACGCCGGTTGCTTTTCGATGGCGCTCTCCGGCCAACTCGGCAACGCCGGGTTGACGGCCGAAAGTATCCGCACCACGGCCAGCGTCAAATTGGAGAAGACCGACGCGGGCTTCACCATCACCGAAGTCCACTTGACGGTCGCGGCGCGCGTGCCCGGCGCGACTGAGGAACAGTTCGAAACGGCGACCAATAACGCCAAGGCCGGTTGCCCCGTCTCGCGCGTCTTGAACGCGAAGATCACGATGGAAGCCACGCTCGAATCATAAGCGGTCGATTCCACGATGCGATGGTTTATCAATTCAATGAAGAGATAAAACGTTGAGTTGCTGAACGGTCGCACCCGTGAATCGACGGATCAATTCTTTCCATGCTGGAACTCAGAGACATCACCAAACGCTTCGGCGACGTGTTGGCGAACGACGGCGTGAGCATCAAGGTGCGGCCGGGGACGATTCACGCCATCGTCGGCGAAAACGGCGCGGGCAAATCGACGGCCATGCGCATCGCCTACGGCTTCTACACGGCCGACGGCGGCGACATCCTCGTCGACGGCGAGGTGCGCTCCATCGCGTCGCCGCACGATGCGATTGCGCTCGGCGTCGGCATGGTGCACCAGCACTTCATGCTGGTCGAGACGATGACGGTGGCCGAAAACATCGTGCTCGGCGCGGAGACGGGCAGCATGGCGTCGCTCGATCTCGGCAAGGCCGCCGAAGAGATTCGCGCGCTCTCGGACGAGTTCAAACTGTCGGTCAACCCGCGCGCCGTCGTGGAGACGCTCTCGGTCGGGCAGCAGCAGCGCGTGGAGTTGTTGAAGGCGCTTTACCGGCGCGCGCGCCTGTTGATTCTCGACGAGCCGACGGCCGTGTTGACGCCGCCCGAAGTCGAAGAGTTCTTCGCCATCCTCAGGCGCATGCGCGAGCAGGGCAAGACGGTCGTGATCATCACGCACAAGCTGTCGGAAGTGCTCGCCATCTCGGACGACGTGACGGTGATGCGCGACGGCCGCGTGGTCGGCCGCGTCAAGACGAGCGAGACGGACGCGGCGGAGCTGGCGCGTCTGATGGTCGGGCGCGACGTGCTCTTGAGAGTGGAGAAGACGGATGCGGCGGGCGGCGAGGTGGTGCTCGGCGTGCGCGGCTTGACCTTGACGGGCGGGGACGGTGGGCGGCGTCTGGACGGACTTTCGTTCGAGGTGCGCGCGGGCGAAATCGTCGGCATCGCGGGCGTGGAGGGCAACGGCCAGACGGAGTTGATCGAGACGCTCGCGGGACTCAATGCGCCCGCCGGTCACAACGTGACGGGGGCGGTCGAGTTCGCGGGGCGCGGCATCACACGACTCGACGCACGCGCGCGGCGCGAACTCGGCATCGCGCACATCCCCGAAGACAGACACCGGCGCGGCCTCTTGCTCGATTTCGATCTGGCGGAGAATTCCATCCTCGGCGACCATTATCGCAAGCCCGCCGTGTCGGGACTGGGCGACGTGTTTCTCAACGACCGCGGTATCCGCGAGCGCGCCCTGCAAGTGATCAAAGATTTCGACGTGCGCCCGGCCAATCCAGACCTGCCGGCGCGCGCGCTCTCCGGCGGCAACCAGCAAAAGCTCATCATCGGGCGCGAGTTTGAACTCAAACCGAAGCTGCTGCTCGTCTCGCAGCCGACGCGCGGCGTGGACATCGGCGCAATCGAGTTCATCCACCGCAAACTGATCGCCCTGCGCGACGCGGGCTGCGCCGTCCTGCTCGTCTCGGCCGAACTCGAAGAGGTGACGGCGCTGGCCGACCGCCTGCTCATCATTCACGAAGGGCGCATCGTCGGCGAAGTCGATCCCAAACAGGCCACCGTCGAAGAGATCGGACTCTTGATGACGGGCGGCGGGCATTGATTCGCCAATCAACCGGACTCCCTGTGAATATTCTTAGCCGGCATTCAGGTCTCATACAAAAGTGAAGAGCATCGAACGAGACAAACGAAGCAGGCGCGCGCCGTTGATGTGCTTGGCGCTCTCGGTCGCGTGCTGCCTCGCTTACGCCACGGGAGTCCCGGCGTCGCAGTTGGACGAGGCGGCCGAAGCGAAGGAACTGAACCGGCGCGTGATGGAGTTGTACGGCGCAGGCCGTTACGACGAAGCGTTGCCGCTGGCCGAACGCGCGCTGGCGCTCAGAGAGAAAGTTTTCGGCGGGGAACACGCGGCCGTCGCGCAATCGCTCAACCATCTGGCGATGCTCTGCGAGGCCAGAGGCGACTACGCGCGCGCCGAGTCTTTGTACGGGCGCGCGCTTGTGTTGAGAGAGAAGCTGCACGGCGCGGAGCATCCGGAAGTCGCCGCGATGCTCAACAATCTGGCGGGGCTCTACTACGTCAAAGGGGACTACGCGCGCGCCGAGCCGCTGTACCGCCGCGCGCTCTCGATCCGGGAGAAAGCGGCGGGAGGAGATGAACTGGAGATCGCCTCGCCGCTCAACAATCTCGCTTTGCTCTATCACGTCACGGGGGACTACGCGCGCGCCGAACCGCTCTACGAACGCGCGCTCGCCATTAGAGAAAAACTGTTGGGCGCGGAACATCCGGACGTGGCCGCCTCGCTCGACAGTCTCGCCGGACTCAACTTCACCAGAGGCGACTACGCCCGCGCCGAGCCTTTGTATCGACGCGCGCTCTCGATCTACGAAAAGGCGCTCGGCGCGGAGCACCCGGACGTGGCGACGTCGCTCGACAATCTGGCCGGGCTGTATCGCGCCCGTGGCGACTACGCGCGCGCCGAGCCTTTGTACCGGCGCGCGCTCTCGATCTACGAGAAAGTTTTCGGCGCGGAGCATCCGGCCGTCGCCACTTCGTTGAATAATCTGGGAATCTTATCTCAGTCGGCCGGAGACTACGGGCGCGCCGAGTCGTTTCACGGGCGCGCGCTCGCCATCAGGGAAAAATCTCTGGGCATGGAGCACGCGGACGTTGCCAGTTCGCTGAACAGCTTGGGGCTGCTCTATCAGGACAAAGGCGACTACGCGCGCGCCGAGCCGCTCTTTCAACGCGCTCTGGCAATCGACGAGAAGGCGCTCGGCGCGGAGCACGCCCAAGTCGCCACGGCGCTCAACAATCTGGCGCTCTTGTACGACGCGCAGGGAGACCACGCGCGCTCCGAGCCGTTGCACGTCCGCGCCTTGGCGATCAGGGAGAAGGCTCTGGGCGCGGAGCACCCGGACGTGGCCGTCTCGCTCGGCAGCCTCGCCGTGATCTATCACATACGCGGCGACTACGCGCGCGCCGAACCGCTTCATCGTCGCGCCGTGTCGATCTACGAGAAGACTTTCGGCGCGGAGCATCCAGAGCTAGCGCAGGCGCTCAACAATCTGGCCGGGCTGTATCAGGACATGGGCGACTATGCGCGCGGCGAGGCGATGCACCGGCGCGCGCTCTCGATCAGGCAAAAGTTGCTGGGCGCGGAGCACGCCACCGTGGCCTCTTCGTTCAACAACTTGGCGTCGCTCTACGAGGCCAAAGGCGATCACGCGCAAGCGTTGCAGATGCTCACGAGCGCCGCCGACATACGCGAACAGAACATCGCGCTCGTCCTCAACACCGGCTCGGAAAAACAGAAACAGCTCTATCTCGACACGCGCACGGGCGAGACGGACGGCATCGTCTCCTTCAACGTCAAAGCCGCGCCCCGGAACACGCAGGCGACGCGCTTGGCCTTGACCACCATCCTCAGGCGCAAAGGGCGCGCGCTCGATGCGATGACCGATCAGATCGCCGCGCTGCGTCGGCGCGCCGCGCCCGAAGACCAAAAGCTGCTCGACGAACTGACGCGCGCACGCGCCGCTCTCGCCAATCTGCAACTCGGCGGAACGAACGCGAAACTCTCGCCCGCCGAGCGTCAAGCGCAACTCGCCGCGCTGGCCGAAGAGACCGAAAAGTTGGAAGCGGTCATCAGTCGCCGCAGCGCGGAGTTTCGCGCCGCCGCGCAGCCCATCAACTTATCGAACGTGCAGGCGACGCTGCCAGCGGATGCCGCGCTCGTCGAAGTTTTCTCGTACCGGCCTTTCGACCCGAAGGCGCGGCCGGGCGCGAAGTTCGGCGCGGCGCGTTATCTGGCTTACGTCGCGCGGCGCGAGGGCGAGCCGCAGTTCGTGGAGTTGGGCGACGCGGCGTCGATTGACGCGGGCGTCGAGCGGTTGCGCGTGGCGCTCAGAGACGCGAAGGCGGCGGCGCGCGGCGACGCGGCAACCGTGAAAGAAGCGGCACGTGCCCTCGACGAACAGGTGATGCGCCCCGTGCGCGCGCTGCTCGGCGCGACGCGGCGCATCTTTCTCTCGCCCGACGGCGCGCTGAATTTGATCCCCTTCGCCGCGCTCCTCGACGAGCGCGGCAAGTATTTCGTCGAAGACTACACGCTCACTTACCTGACGAGCGGGCGCGACCTCTTGCGCCTCGGCACGACCGTCGAAAGTCGTCAGCCGCCGCTCGTGCTGGCGAACCCTCTGTTCGACGACACGGGCGCGAGCGACGCCCGGACGGAGACGCTCGATGCGGCCGCGCGGCGCGACGTTGAGTTCGACGACATAGACTTCAGCAAATTGCGCTACGTGCCTTTGCCCGGCACGGCCGAAGAGGCGAAGGCGCTCGGCGCGCTCTTGCCCGGCGCGCGCGTCTTGTCCACGCGCGAGGCGACCGAAGCGGCTTTGAAACAACTGCACGCGCCGCGCGTCCTGCACGTCGCCACGCACGGCTTCTTTCTCAAAGACGAGGCGAGCGCAAACGACACGCGCGGTCTCGCGCTCGGCGCGCCGACGGAGGCGCGCGCGAAGAATCTACTGCTGCGTTCAGGTTTGATTCTGGCGGGTGTGAATCAACGTCGAAGCGGCACGAACGAGGACGGCGTGTTGACTGCGGCTGAGGCCGCCGGGCTTGACCTGTGGGGCACGAAGCTCGTCGTCTTGTCGGCCTGCGAGACGGGACTCGGCGACGTGCGAAACGGCGCGGGCGTCTACGGCTTGCGCCGCGCGCTCGTGCTTGCGGGCAGCGAGAGTCAGGTGATGAGTCTGTGGCAAGTGTCCGATGCGGCCACGCGCGATTTGATGAAGGCTTATTACACGCGGCTGCAAGCGGGCGAGGGGCGCACCGGGGCGCTCAGGCAAGTGCAGCTTGAGATGCTCGGCAAGGGAACGGTCACACAAGGGGCGAGCACGGGCGAACGCGGCCTGCTCGATTCGGCCGCGCCGAAAGCGCAGGCCGCGGCAAACTACAGCCACCCGTACTTTTGGGCGAGCTTCATCCAGTCCGGCGCGTGGTCGGGTCTGGAAAACCGCGACGCGGATACGGTCAGGCGCGAGTAAAATTTGGTCGTGTCTTGATTCGATTAAAACTCCGTGTTCCTCCGTGTCCTCTGTGGTGAAGATCAGAACATTAACTACAGAGGACACGGAGGCACACGGAGGAAAGCAGAAATGTGGACGCTACTTGAAACGAAAAGCAGAATGAAACTTCTACGCGAACTCTTCTTTCCGCTCGTGGCGGTGCTCTCGGCCTTCGTGCTCGGCGGCATCTTCGTGTGGCTCATCGGCGACAATCCGTTCGAGACCTATCGCTTGCTCATCGGCAGCGCGTTCTCTTGGCCTGACGGCATCGGCTACACGCTCTTTTACGCGACGCCCCTCATCTTCACGGGCTTGGCCGTCGCCGTCGCCTTCCGCTGCGGGCTCTTGAACATCGGCGCTGAAGGCCAACTCTACGTCGCGGCGTTTGCCACCGCTTGGGTCGGCATCAAGTTCGGCGGCACGGTGGTTGACGTGTTCGGCAAGCCGGTCAACTACGCGTGGATGACGCTGCCCGGCATCATCCTCGTCCCGCTGGCGATCCTGACGGCGATCATCGTGGGTGCGGCGTGGGGCGCGATTCCCGGCTTCCTCAAGGCGCGCTTCGGCTCGCACGAAGTCATCAACACGATCATGTTGAACTTCATCGCCATCGCCCTTGTCAGCTATTTCACGCAGTACCATTTCAAACAGGCGGGCGATCCGATTCTGCAAAGCGTGCCCATCGGCGCGGGCGTGCACTTGCCGCGCCTGGGAAGTTTCATTCCGGGGTTGCCGACGCGCATCCCTCTGAACCTCGCCTTTCTGCTGGCGCTCGTCGCCTGCGTCCTCGTCTACCTGTTTTTGTGGCGGACGAAATGGGGCTACGCCATTCGTGCGACGGGCGCGAATCCGACGGCCGCCGAATACGGCGGCATCTCGACCGGCAAACAGATCGTGCTGGCGATGGCCGTCTCAGGGGGCTTGGCCGGAATGGTCGCCGTCAACGAAGTGCTCGGCTATCGCTATCGCTACTACGACGGGTTCTCGGCCAACTACGGATTCACAGGCATCGCCGTCGCGCTCCTCGGGCGCAATCACCCGGTGGGCGTGTTGCTCTCGGCGCTGCTGTTCGGCATGTTGATTCGCGGCGGCATCTTCGTCGATGCTTTCTCCGGCAAGGTCTCCAAGGATTTGGTCGAAGTGCTGCAAGCCATCGTCATCCTCTTCGTCGCCTGCGAAGCACTGTTCCGCGGCTCGTTCGGCAGATTCGGTCTGCTGAAAAGATCAAAAGTGTGAAGGAGCTATTAGCTGTTAGCTCTTAGCTGTCAGCCAAACCGGCTTGAATCCGGCGAGAGTTAAGAGCTAACAACCAACATCTGACAAATAACAGCTAAAACAAAAAGCTAACGGCTAATAGCTAATAGCTAACAGCTAATCATGAGTGAACTCTTCATCGTTGCGCTGCTCTTTTCGACGATCCGGACGGCGACGCCGCTCTTGTTGGCCGCGCTCGGCGGGCTGTACTCGGAGCGCGCGGGCGTCATCAACATCGCGCTCGAAGGATTGATGCTGGCGGGTGCGTTTACGGCCGCCGCCGTGACGCATTACACGGGCAGCCCGTGGGTGGGTTTGCTCGCGGGCATCGCGGCGGGCATGGCCGTCGCCGCCATCCACGCCGTCGCGTGCATCCGCTTCAACGCCGATCAGGTGGTGAGCGGCACGGCCATCAACATCTTGATGACGGGCGTGCCCGCGATGCTGTCGGGCGCGCTGTTTCTCTCTTCGGGTTCGACGCCGCAAATTCCGAAGGACGACTTGATTCCGTGGACGCCCGTCGTGCTCGGCCTCGTGCTCGTCGGCGTGACGTGGTATGTGCTCTATCGCACGCCGTTCGGCCTGCGCCTGCGCGCGGTGGGCGAAAACCCGGAGGCGGCGGACGCGGCGGGCGTCGGCGTCAACCGCGTGCGCTATTCGGCGGTGCTCATTTCGGGCGCGCTCGCGGCCATCGGCGGCGCGTATTTGTCCATCGGGCAGTCGTCGCTCTTTACGCGCAACATGACATCGGGGCGCGGCTTCATCGCGCTGGCCGCGCTCATCTTCGGCAAGTGGCGACCCGTCCAGACGATGCTCGCGTGTCTCCTGTTCGGCTTCACGGAAGCGGTCGCCATTCAGATGCAGGGCGTCAAACTGCCTTCGGGCGACGAAATCCCCGTCCAGTTCATCAACATCGTCCCCTACGTTCTGACGATCATCGTGCTGGCGGGATTCATCGGCCGCTCGCGCGCCCCCCGCGCCCTCGGCATCCCGTACCAGAAGGAGAAGTGAGCGGAAGGAGAAGTGGCGGAAGGAGCCGTGAGTAGTAAGCAGTTAAAAACTTTTCTGAGACTGCTCATTGCTTGCCATGCACTGTTCACTAAAAAGATATGGAGAGCACAGACACATTGTATGAGCGCGCGGAGCATGCGGCGCGGACGATTCGCGCTCGCATGGGCGTGGGCGAAGAAGCGCGGACGGCGCTCGTGCTCGGCAGCGGACTCGGCGCGTTCGCCGACGACCTCGAAGCGGCGGTCGCGATTCCTTACGAAGAGATTCCGGGGTTCGCGCGCTCGACCGTGGAAGGGCACGCCGGGCGTCTCGTCGTCGGCCGTGTCGCGGGCGCGGCGGTCGTGGTGCAGCAGGGGCGCTTCCATTTTTACGAAGGCTACGCGCTCGAAGAAGTGACGTTTCCAGTGCGCGTGCTCGGTCTGCTCGGCATCAAATCGCTCGTCTTGACGAACGCCGCCGGGGGCTTGAACAACTCTTTCAAGCAGGGCGCGCTGATGTTGATTAGCGACCACCTGAACCTGATGGGCGTCAACCCCTTGCGCGGCGTAAACGACGAGCGCTTCGGGGCGCGCTTCCCCGACATGTCCGAAGTCTATGACCGCGAATTTCAAGAGGCCGCGAGCACGGAAGCGCAGGCGATGGGGATCGAACTCAAACGCGGCATCTACGCCGCACTGACCGGCCCCAGCTACGAGACGCCCGCCGAGATACGCATGCTGCGCGCGCTCGGCGCGGACGCCGTCGGCATGAGCACCGTGCCCGAAGCCATCGTCGCGCGCCACATGGGCGTCCGCGTGCTCGGCATCTCGTGCATCACGAACATGGCCGCCGGAGTCCTCGACCGTCCCATCGACCACGCCGAAGTGATGGAGACAGGCGAACAGGTGCGCGCCGTCTTTACGGAACTGCTGCGGCGAACAATTCCTAAACTGTCGTGAATGGTGAATGGTAAATGGTGAAAGCAGGTTTTATCTCTTCACCATTTACCATTCACCATTCACACGGAGCGAAGCGACGTAAATGATTATTGGTATCTGCGGGGGCACGGGGTCGGGGAAGACGACCGTGGCGAACAAGATTCTGCAATCGGTGAGCGCCAACGAAGTGGCGTTCATCCAACAGGACTCTTACTATCGCGACCTCGACCAGATGCCGCTCGACTACAGGCAGAAGGTGAACTTCGACCACCCGGACGCGCTCGACAACGACCTCCTCGTCGAACACGTCCGCGCGCTCAAGGGAGGGCACGCGGTCGACCTTCCGATCTACGATTTCAAGAACCACCTGCGGCGCAAAGAGACGCTCAGGATGGAGCCGAAGTTGATCACGATCATCGAAGGCATCCTCATCTTCAACGAGAAGCGTCTGCTCGAAGAGATGGACATCAAAGTTTTCGTGGACACGCCGGACGACATACGCTTCATCCGTCGCCTGCGCCGCGACATCGCCGAGCGCGGCCGCACCGTGGATTCGGTCATCGAGCAATATCTCGCCACCGTCCGCCCGATGCACATGCAGTTCGTCGAGCCGTCGAAACGCTGCGCCGACGTGATCATCCCCGAAGGCGGGCACAACATGGTGAGCATCGGATTGCTCAGCGGAAAGATACGCGAGCGTCTGGCCGACGAGCAGCAGCGGCGGCGCAGCATGAGCAGCAGCGGCGGCGGGGGTGGCAACACCCCGGCCGTTTAATCGAAGTTTATGGAAGAGGAGCAAAAAGGGTTTTGACTATCACAGGAGTTGAGGAAGCGATCATCGAGGCGGCGACGGGCGCGCGGAATTGTGCGCTGGCGCAGTTCTCGAAGTTTTGCGTCGGCGCGGCGCTGGAAGCCGAGGACGGGACGATCTACACGGGCTGCAACATCGAGAGCGCGGCTTATGAGTTGACCATGTGCGCCGAGCGCGTGACGATCTGGAAGGCGCTCTCGGAGGGCGCGCGCAAATTCAAGCGCATCGCGGTGGTGGCCGACACGTCGCGTCTGACGCCGCCGTGCGGCGCGTGCCGGCAGATCATCTGGGAGTTTTGCGGCGACGTGCCGGTCGTGCTCGCCAACCTGCGCGGCGACACGGAGACGCTGCAAATGGCGGAACTTCTGCCGCGCCCCTTCGACGCGAAATTTTTAGACGAAACCGGCGGCGAAAAATGAGCAACTTGATGAACCAATCTCGAACTTCGTGGCGGCGTGTGCGGTTGAGTTTTCTGCTGTGCGCTTTCGTTGTTTCTCCCATCGCAAACGTCGAAGCCTTCGCGCCGCGCGCGGTCGATCTGGTGGTGCGCGGCGGGACGGTCGTGACGATGGACGGGCGCGGGAGCATCATCGAAGACGGCGCGGTCGCGGTTACGCGCGGGCGCATCGTGGCGGTGGGCAAGCGCGCGGACGTGGACAGGGAGTTCGCCGGGCGCGAGACGATTGAGGCGCGCGGGCGCGTCGTCATGCCCGGTCTCATCAACGGCCACACGCACGTACCGATGACTTTGTTTCGCGGCCTCGCCGACGACCTAGACCTCAACGAGTGGCTCACCAAGTACATCTTCCCGGCCGAAGCCAAGAACGTGACGGAGGACTTCGTGCGCGTCGGCACGCGGCTCGGTCTCGCCGAGATGATTCGCGGCGGCACGACCACCTACTGCGACATGTACTACTTCGAGGATGCCATCGCGGACGAGACGGCGAAGGCGGGCGTTCGCGGCGTGCTCGGCGAGACGGTGATAGATTTTCCGGTGGCCGACAACAAGACCTTCGCGGATGCGCTCTCGTACTCGGAGAAGTTCATCGAGAAGTGGCGCGGGCACGCGCTCGTCACGCCCGCGATTGCGCCGCACGCGCCTTACACCGTCTCGGAAGAACATCTCAAAGCGGTGCGCGATCTGTCGAACCGCCTGCGCGCGCCCATCTTGATCCACGTCGCGGAGACGCGCAAAGAGGTCGAAGACGTGACGCGCGATCACAATGCTTCGCCCGTCGCTTATCTGGCGCGCATCGGATTTTTGGACAACCGCGTGGTCGCCGCGCACACGGTTCATTTGACGACCGAGGAGATCGAGTTGTTGAAGCGTCTCGGCGTCGGCGCGGTGCACAACCCGCAGTCGAACATGAAACTGGCGTCGGGCGTGGCGCGCGTGCCGGAGATGCTCAAGGCGGATGTGAGTCTCGGCCTGGGGACGGACGGCGCGGCGTCGAACAACGACCTCAGCATGTGGGAAGAGATGGACACGGCGGCGAAGCTGCATAAGTTGACGACGAACGACCCGCGCGTGGTGACGGCGCGCGAGGCTTTGGAGATGGCGACGATTCGCGGCGCGCGTGCGCTGCATCTCGAACGCGAGACCGGATCGCTTGAACGCGGGAAACGCGCCGACTTGATCGTCGTCGACATGGACGCGCCGCATCAGACGCCGATGTACAACGTCTACTCGCATCTGGTTTACGCGACGAAGGCCAACGATGTCAGAACCGTCATCATCGAAGGACGTGTGGTGATGCGCGACCGGCGCTTGCTCACGCTCGACGAAGAGGCGATCAAACGCGATGCGCGCCTCTATCGAGCGCGGATTTCCGAGAGCCTCGCCCCGGCCGCCGTCAGTCCGGCCGCGCCGCCCGCCGAGAGAAAGAGCGGCGGCCAGAGACAGAGGCCAAGTCGCGAGTCCGCGCCGCCCGCGCGGAGAAAACCGGCGCGGCGCGGTTGATCGATTCGCGTCGAAGGGCGATAATACGCGCGCTGATCACAGATCATCCTTCAAGCGAGCGGGGGCGCTCGCTTTCACATTTATGGAGTTGTCATAGTGAAGGAAAGTCTCTTTATACGTTTTACCTTAGCCCTCTCCAAAATCAGTCTCAGCTTACTTATCATCTTGGCCTTCGTGTCCGCGTCCGCGCGCGCGCAAACCGCCGCGAGCGACCTCGACGCCGACGGCATCCAGCGTCGCATCACGCGCGCACGCGCTTTGGCCGCCGCGGGCAACCTGCCCGCCGCGCGCAGCGAACTCGAAGCCCTGCAACGCACGGCGGGCGTCGATCCTTCCGTGCGCGAGATCACGCTCGTCCTGCTCGTCGGCATCTACATCGATCAGGCCGATTACACTTACGCGGAGAATTTATTGAACAGCGCGTTTGCCGCGCGCGCGACGGGCGGCGAGAGCGCGGCGCGCTCCTACTTCGTCTTGGCCGGGCAACTCTTGGGCGGCGTGCGCGCGCGCCTCGAACGCTATCGCGGGTTCGGCCTCAACGTGGCCGACGAGGAGTTGCCGTCCGAAGCGGCGGGCGACCTCGACAGGCTGCGCACGCTCATCGAGCGCGTCTTCGCGCAAGGGCGGCAGTTGCGCGACGAGAACGCGCGGAACATGGATGCGACGGCTCTCTTGGAAGAAGCGGCGGGCGTGCGCGTTCGTCTGGCGCGTAAGGATGACGAGCGCGCGCGCTGGCAAAGCGAAGTGGCTGATGCGCGGCAGCGTCTGATGGGCGTGGATCGGCGCGCGGCGACGACGAGCGCGCCCGTCACCGCCCCGCTCGCGCCGCGCACGCAAAGCGGTGCGGCGACGGGCGGCACGTCTCAACCCGTCGCCACCACGTCGCAACCCTCTCCGACGCCCGCGACAAACGCGCGCACGACTAATTCTTCCGCCGCAGGGAACACGACGCCCGCTGCGACGCCGAACGGCACAGCGCCCGCCACAAATAACTCTCAAGCCAACTCACAAACGACTGCGCCGCCGCAAGTCCCGGCCGACGGCAGACCGCTCGAAGTCGGATCGCTTTTGCCGAGAGCGACCGATAGACCCGCTCCCAGTTACCCGCCGACGGCGCGCGCCGCGCGCGTCACGGGGAAGGTCACGGTCTTTTTGATGGTGGACGAAAAGGGCGGTGTGGCGAAGGTCGAACGCACGGATGGGCCGGAGCTGCTGCGCGGTGCGGCGGTCGAAGCGGCGCGGCGCTGGAAGTTTCGCCCCACGGTCGTCAACGGCCAACCCGTCCGCGTCTCCGGCTTCATCAATTTCAACTTCACGCTTTAACCCTCGAAGTCGGGTAGTGATCTCTAGTTCAATAATCCTTTTGCCTTCCTTCGTGTCTTCGTGCCTCGGTGGTTAATGCTCATTCAGCAATACTCACCACCAAGACACAAAGACACAAAGAAGTGATCCCACTACTGCCTATCGGAGTTCCGCGTTGACGACCTGTGGGACTCGTGTTAGCTTTTTTCCCGCCTTACGATTCACTGTCATACGCGTTTTTGTCCGCCGCCTGTTGCTCTCACAGGCAACAACCCCGAAGATGCTTATCGGCCAAACTTCAAGGAGGAATTCGATGCGCCAGCTGCTTCTCTCGCTCGCCGCCGCGATGCTCATGTGCCTGTGCTCTCAGAGCGCGCTCGCCACGGCGAACTACGTCTATCACGAACAGACGGGAAATCCCGTCGCCAACCCAGACCGCGACGCGCCCGCCTCGCAGTGCGCGCCCAACCCGGCCAAAGGCGTCTACGTCTCGAACACGGATCGCGTCGGCTCGCTCGGCGACGGCTTTCAAATCTACTCGCCGGAATCCTACACGCTGCGCTTCAAAGTGGAGTATCAGTTCTTCACCACGCAGGTCAGGGTTTACTACACGACCGACGGGTCTACTCCTGCGGGCAGCTTCGGCACGCCCTCCGGCACGACGCAGGTTGTGACGGCGAGTTATACCAACACCTATCGCGACTGCGGGCAGAGCGATCAAACGGTGGACATCGTCACGGCGACCATCCCGGCGCAGCCCGCGGGCACGACCGTCAAGTACATCGTCAGCGCGTGGCACGAGGGCGGCGGGGAAGAAGTCTTCGGCAACAGCGCCGGGCCGGGCTGTGTGAATTGCGGTTTCTCCTGCACCACCTCGGGCTGCGCCACGCAGTTCAGCTACACGGTCGTCGCCGCGCCCTCGACGCCGCTCATCATCTCGGAGTTTCGACTGTTCGGCCCATCGGGCAGCACCGACGAGTTCATCGAAATCTATAACAACAGCGACGCGGAAGTGACGGTCAACGCCTTTGACGGCTCGGCCGGTTTCGCCGTCGTCTCATCCGACGGCACGACGCGTTTCACCATCCCGAACAACACGCCCATTCCCGCGCGCGGCCACTTCCTCGCCGCGCACCAGACCGGATACACGCTGGCCGCCTATCCGGCAGGCACGAGCCGCGCGGCGACCGCCGACGTGCCTTACAACTCCGACATTCCGGCCAACGCCGGACTCGCTCTCTTCAACACGGCAGACCCCGCGAAATTCACTTCGGACAATCGCCTCGACGCCGTCGGCTCCGCGAGCGTGTCGAACCCTTTGTACAAAGAAGGCACGGGCTATCCGGTGCTCAACACTTTCTCGGTCGAGCACAGTCTCTATCGCGATCTGAAGTCGGGCACGCCGAAAGATACCGGCAACAACGAGGCGGATTTCCTGCTCGTCAGCACCGACGGCGTGCCGCCGGGGATGTGCACCTCGACGGCCAACTTCAAGTGCCAGCGTCTCGGCGCGCCGGGGCCGGAGAATTTGTCGAGTCCCACGCAGCGCAACTCGACCATCAAGAGTTCGCTGATAGACCCCGGCTGCACGGGCTTCACGACGAGCGGCACGGGGCAGCCGACGAACAACCGCGACACGACCTGCGCCCGCCACCGCGACGCCACCGCCGACTCGGCCAACAACTCCGACTTCGGCACGCTCTCCATCCGCCGCCGCTTCACCAACACGACGGGAGCGAATTTGACGAAGCTGCGCTTCCGCATCATCGATCTCACCACGTTTCCCGACGGGGCGAGCGGCAACGGCCTCGCGTGGCTCGTCGCGCGCTCGTCCGCCGACTACACGGCTACTTGCGTCGGCACGGGCGGCGGCTGCACCGCGCCGGGCGCAACCGTCATCATTCGCGGCACGACGCTCGAAACGCCGCCCACGCAACCGAACGGCGGCGGGTTCAACTCGACGCTCGCCGCCGGCACGATCACCCTGACGAACAAACTCATCAACGGCGATTCGATTAACCTACAGTTCCTCTTGGGCGTGCAATCAAACGGCGCGTATCGCTTCTTCCTCAACGTCGAAGCCTTGACCGACGCCGTGCCCGCCGCATCGGAACGCATGTCGCCGACCAAGAGCGACACGAGCAAGGCCGCCGCCCGCGCGCTTCGCGGCAAGTAAAACGCGCCGCGCGGACAGGCGGCCGTGGAGTGTAAATGCCTTTGACGACACACGCCCCGCTCGATCAACCATACCGTGGGGACGGCACAGACCGTCCACGCGGCGTGCCCTTGCCGCCTGAGCGCCTACCCGTCGTGCGCGCGTGGCAGATACGCAAACGCTGGCACTACGTCGCCTTCTGGAGCGCGGAGTTATCCTTCTGCGCGGCGCGCGCCGCCGTCGGCCCCTTGCAGCAGGAATACTGGGGCATCTGGGATCGACGCGCGGGACAGTTTCGACAAGGCACGCACCTCTTCACACATCGCATCGAGCTTCTGCCGAACCGCGTCCGCGTGCGCGACGGCGACGCCGAGATCGATGCGACCTTCGAGCCATGCACGAGCTTCGAGGTCTATCGCCCGGCCGCGCGTGCCTACATCTGGTCGCGCAAGGACTACTGCCGCGCGGCGCAGGGCAAGGTGCGTTACGGCAACACGACGCGCGAAGCCAACGGCGTCGTCTTCGTTGACTTCAACGCCGGTTATCACGAACGACGCACGCGTTGGCGTTGGGCGGCCGGTGCGGGGCTTGATAGCCACGGCCGCCTCGTCGCCTTCAACGCCATCAACGGCCTCTTCGACACGCCCGCGCACAGCGAGCGCACCATCTGGATCGACGGCGAGACGCGCGAGACGGGGGCGAACACTTTCTCCGCAGACCTCTCGAACGTCTCTTTCGCGGAGGGCGGCACGCTCACCTTCAAACCCGAAGCTCTGATCGAGCACCACGACAACTTCCTCGTCATCCGTTCCGATTATTACCACTGGTTCGGCACGTACACGGGCACGCTCCCCGGCGGCATCGAACTGCGCGAAGCCTATGGCGTCCGCGAACGACAGGACGCGCTCTGGTGACGCTTCATCACAGGAGAAGGGGCGCAAGGTTGATCAACCTTGCGCCCCTTCACTCGTTTGTAACTCGAACACTAAAATCTATCTCTTGCCCGCTCGCGGCGTCGCGCGTCCCGCGTTCGTAATCTGCACGAGAACATTCTGCGGCTTCACCGTCGTCATCGAAGGACGTTCCGCCTCGCCGCAACTCCCGCACCCGGTCTCGCACGCGGAGGAGGACGCCCGCCCCTTCGCGCCGAACGAGCGCACGCGCGCCAGACCGCGCCGCCCCACGTACAGAAGCGCGCCGAGGATGATCAAACACACCGCAACCGTCTGCCAGTCTTGAAACATAACTTCAACCCGATTTTGACAAACGCCCCGACTTAAGTGAAGCCCAACAGACGCCCGCCCTGATACGTGATGAAAGAGGCGACGTAAGCGAGCACGAGCATGTAAGCGACCATAAAGAGCGGCCAGCGCCAAGAGTTCGTCTCGCGCCGCACGATGGCGATGGTTGACATGCACTGGCAGGCCAGCACGAAAAAGACCATCATCGATACGGCCACGAGCGGCGTCCAAGCGGGGCTGCCGTCCGGGCGACGCGCGCCGCGCACCGCCTCGATGAGCGAACCGGATTCCTCCGTCGCGTCTTCGCCCACGTTGTAGACGATGCTCAGAGTGGAAACGAGCGTCTCGCGCGCGGCGAACGAGGCGATGAGGCCGATGCCCATTTTCCAGTCGAAGCCGAGCGGCGCGATGGCCGGTTCGATCAAGTGGCCGAGCCGTCCCGCGTAGCTCTGCCGAATCTGCTCGCCCTCGTCGCCGTCCACCGCCTCCACCACGTTCGACGCACCGGCCGCCGGTTGCACCGTCTCTTCACGCACGGCCGTTGTCTCGCGCTCGTCCGGCGCGCTCGTCGCGCCATTCGTCGTCGCCCCGCCAGCGGGCGTTGTCGCTCCGTCGTTAGTCGTCGTCGTGGTTGCTGTGCTCACGTTCCCGGCGTCGCCCGCGACGGCGCTCATGCGCGGGAAGGTGACGAGCGCCCAGAGCAGTATGGAGATGGCGAGGATGACCGTGCCCGCGCGACGCACGAACATCCAAGCGCGCGTGCGGATCGTTTGCAGCACGTTCAAGGGGTTCGGCATGCGATAGGGTGGAAGCTCAAGGACGAGCGGCGGCGGCGGCGACTTCAAGATCGTGTGCTTCAAAACCCACGCCACTGCAACCGCCACCACGACGCCGAGCAAATACATCGCCATGATGATCAACACGCCCACGCTCAAGAGGCCGAACAGCTTTTCCCCCTTTGAGAAGAAGGCCGCGATCATCAGCGTGTAGACCGGCAGGCGCGCCGAGCAACTCATGAACGGCGCGATCAAAATCGTCGCCAGACGGTCTTTCGGATTCTCAATCGTCCGCGTCGCCATGATGCCCGGAATGGCGCAGGCGAAACTGCTCAACAAAGGCATGAAGGCTTTGCCGTGCAGGCCGACGCCGCGCATCAACCTGTCCATCAAAAACGCCGCGCGCGCCATGTAGCCGCTGTCTTCCAACAGCGAGATGAAGAAAAAGAGAAGTAGAATCTGCGGCAAAAAGACGAGCACGCCGCCGACGCCCGCGATCACGCCGTCGACCAGCAAGTCGGCCAAGAGTCCGGGCGGCATCGCGTTGCGCACGAGTTCGCCGAGACGGCCGAACCCGCCGTCGATCAAATCCATCGGCAGTTGCGCCCAAGAGAAGATCGTCTGAAGGATGACGAGCATCACGACGACGAGGATCAAGGGGCCGAAAAACTTGTGCGTCACGAAACGGTCGATGCGATCCGTGCGACGCGTGCGCCCCGGTTTATGATCACGCACCGTGCGGCGCGCCACCTCTTCGATCCAGTTGTAGCGCGCCAAGAGCGGCTCTTGCCACCAACGCGGATTCTTCTCCGACAGACGCGCACGCGCCGCCGCCACGACCGCTTGACGCTCGGCCGCTTCCGGCAACTCTTCCGCGTAGAGTTCGACGAGCGCATCGTAGCGTCGCACGCTCGCATCCGTCGCGCTGTTCGCATCCGTCTCCGTGTCGGCCGTCGCCGTCGCTGCTGCTGCTGCTGTCGCGTCGCCTTGATTGCCGCGTCCTGCGGTCTGCAAATTCCGCGTGGCGAGCGCGCTCAGTTCGCGTTCGGCATCGGCGGAGAGACGCCAGCCCGTCGCTCGCGGCGCACCGGCCGACGCGGCACGCTGCACGGCTTCGGCCAAGGCGTCGAGACCTTGCCGCTGCTTGGCGACGACGGGCACGACGGGCACGCCGAACTCAAGGGAGAGACGCGCGGCGTCGATCTCCAACTTGTGTCGCTCGGCCAGATCGATCATGGTCAGGGCGACGACGAGCGGGCGGCCGGTTTCGAGCAGTTGCGTGGCGAGATAGAGGTTGCGTTCGAGGTTGGTGGCATCGACGACGGCGATGATGCAGTCGGGCTGAGAGACGCTCGTGAGTCGGCCGGTGATCACGTCGCGCGCGATCTGCTCGTCAATCGAGTTGGCGTCGAGACTGTAGAGGCCGGGGAGGTCGATGAGCAGCGCGGGCGGCGAGTCGGGCGCGAGTTGCCAGTATCCCTCTTTGCGCTCGACCGTGACGCCGGGATAGTTGGCGACCTTTTGCCGCAAGCCCGTGAGCGCGTTGAAGAGGCTCGTCTTGCCCGCGTTCGGGTTGCCCGCCAGCGCAATTGTCAAAGGCCGCGCCGTTACGCCAACGGCGGCGGCGTTCGCCTCTCGCGTCACGCTGCTTCCCGCAACTGGGGATTTCAAACTCGTACTCATAAGTTAAAAAGTGACGGGTGACAAGTGACGAGTGACAAGTTAAATACAGCTTGTGTGTTCAACTTGTCACTCGTCACTTGTCACTCGTCACTACTTGAATCGTCTGCGCTTCGGCGCGGCGCAGCGCGAGGTGATAGCCGCGCACGCGCACTTCGATGGGGTCGCCGAGCGGGGCGGCCTTGATGACGCAGACGGGCGCGCCGGGCACGACGCCCATCTCCATCAAGCGACGCGCAATCGCGCCCTCGCCGTCGACCGAGACGACGCGCGCCTCCGTGCCGTGCGGCAGCGCGTTCAGCGTCAACGCTTCGCTGCCCGCGCGGCGCGAGAGACGCGCGCCCGCCGTGTCGATGTCCGCAAAATTGTTGCTCAGGGAAACCATCTTCGATCAATTCACAAGCGCCGGAGTCGTGCGGGCCGCGAGCCGGTCTGGATATGAAAACAGGGAGAAGTAAGTTTCAAGGATTCGGGACGCGAGTTTCAAGGGACGCGCGCCGCCGGTCGCAAAAGACTGGGCGCTTGAGTTGCAAACGCTTCCGACCACCAAGAGTATAGCTTAGTTGAAATCAGTTTTCAATTTCACTTAGAGCGGGCGATGCGGCGCGGGCGTCTTCGGCGAGAGAGAAGTTTTTCTCACTGTGAGTTGAGAGGAATGATGGAGAGGTCTGCGCGGACGGGGCCGAGGGGGGTGTTGGCCGTGAGGCGCAAGGGGAGGCGGCGGCGATCCGCGCCGACCCAGAGACGGAGTTGCAGGCGGTCGCCTTGCGCGTCGTCGGTGGCGAGCGAGAGCTGGAAGGCGGGAATGCGTTTGCCGCCGAGTTCGATGGTCTCGCGTCTGAGCGAAGTGATGAAGAGCGTGCGCGGTCGTTTGTTGAGCAGCAGCGAGAGCGAGTTGCGTTTGGGCGGCGTCAGGTCGAAGGAGCGCATGGCGTAGATGACCGAGACGAGGTCGTAAGTGCCGACGGGCATCTCGATGGTGCTGCCGTCCGTGACGATGGCCGCGCCGCGTTCCTGATCGAGCGTGACGACGCCTTGCAGGCGATGGCTGCCCTCGCGTATCTGCAACTGGCTGCGAAAGGGCAGCAGCGTCTTTGCATCCACGTAGGTTTCGATCTTGTCGGCGACGGGAAAGACATCTTGCAGGGCGTTCGTCGTCGCCATCGTGGCGGAGAGCCAGAAGCCGTCGCGCCCGGCGTAACGGTTGCGCGCGCGCACATGATAGGTGGCCGTGCCGACGGGCTGCTGCGACGTGCCGAGGAAGAAATTGAAGTTCAACTGCTCGCCGACTTTGAAGGGCAGGTCGGAATTCGTGTCCGCGCCCGCGCCGTCGCCGCCCGCCGCGACCGCACCGTTGCCGCCACCGCCGCCGGGCGTGGGCACGATGACTCGCGCCGGGGGCGTCGGCCGCGCGTCGGGCGGTTGTGCGTTTTCCGCGACGTTGCCCGCTGGAGCGGCATCGGGCGCGAGGTTGATCAACTCGGAACTGGCGAGTTCGATGCGTATCTCGCCGGTCTTGAGTTTGGCCGTCAAGAGGACGGGGATGTGTCTCGCGTCGTCGGTGAAGTAGATGCGCGGGCGATAGTCGTCCACGACCGAGTTGTTGCGCACGCGCAGTTGGCCGACGACGGCGTTGAAAGTTCCGGCCGGTGTCTTCACCGCCTCGCGTCCGTTGATGCGCAACTCGGCTTCGTAGCGCACGCCGTCGCCGTCGGCGCTGACACGATAAGTCGCGCCCTGCGTGAGCGGCAGAGCGCGCAGGCGATAGAGCGCGGAGAGAAGGTCGTAAGTGGTGGGCGACGCTTCGATGGGAGGCGCGGGCTGCGCGACGCCGTTCGGCGTCGTCAACAGCGTGCCGCCTTCGAGTCTGCGAAAACGCGTGCGAAAGGGAACTCCGGTTTGCGTATCGACGTAAGCCGTGTACTCATTGTCGATGGCATAGAGCGCGGCGCGCACGACGCCGACCGTCTGGACGCGCGCGCGCAGTTCGAAGCCGTCGCGTTCGTAGAAACGGCCGCGACCGGCGTTGAACAGTTCGACGTGTCCGGCGGTGGTGAAGTTTGAGAAGCCGACGTTGTAGGTCAGTTTTTCGCCGCCCACGTAAGGCGCGAGAGAAAACTCGCCGGGCGCGAAGGGCGCGGCGCTCGAAGTTTGCTGCGCGAGGGCGGACGCGGAAAGTGAGAGCGACGCGAACAGGAATATGAATACCGCAAGCGGTCTGTGTCTTCGATGCAAAAGTGGCTTCCTCATTTCCGCAGGCTCGCTCTTAACTTCCCCGCAAGCGCCCACGCGCCGCGCACAGCGGAACGCGTGCATTACACGCCGCGCGCACGCATGCCGTTCCTAAATCTTCGACGGGAGAATTAATGCACACTAGCTTACAACACCAGACCGCACCCGCGCACCTGTCGATCTCAAATCTCAAACCTGAAATTTGAACTCCCGTCCCTTGAAAGAGACTAAGAAAATCATGACCCCACGCGCTTCACACGCGCACCGGACGAATAACTTTTTCGTGTCGCTTCATGCCTCTTCATGTGAAGCGCGTGGTTCCGCTCCCGGTTCTGTCTGCGACTCAAAGTCGCAAACTCGCTCTGACAAATTTCACCTATGGCGAATCAATCCGCCGAGGCGCGTTTTATCTCCGTGACGATCTCTTGCGCGGCGCGCAAGGGGTCGGGGGCGTTCAGGATGGCGCGCCCGACGACGATGTAGTCCGCTCCGGCGCGCACCGCTTCGGCGGGCGTCAACACGCGACGCTGATCGTCGTGCGCTGCGGCGGAGGGGCGCACGCCGGGCGTGACGAGCAGGAAGTTTTCGCGCGCGACCGACGCCCGCACGAGCGCGATCTCGTGCGGCGAAGCGACCGCGCCGTCCATGCCGTTCGCGGCGGCCAACTGCGCCAGACGCTTGACCTGTTCCTCCACGCCCGCAGCGGCGGCGACGACGCCCGTTTCGGCGAGCACACGCTCGTCGGCGCTCGTCAGCACCGTGACGGCGATGAGCGCCGGGCGCGGCAAATTTTCGCGCGCGGCCATCTCCGTCGTAGCCTCAGCCGCGCGGCGCATCATCTCGCCGCCGCCCGTTGCGTGGACGTTGAAGAGCGAGACGCCGAGCCTGACGGCTTCGCGGCACGCGCCCGCCACCGTGTTCGGGATGTCGTGGAATTTGAGGTCGAGGAAGACGCGTGCGCCCCCATTTACCAACTCGCGCACAAACTCCGGCCCGGCGGCCGTGAACAGTTGCGAGCCGATCTTGAACATGCCCGCCTGCGCGCCGAGCAGAGAGAACAGCCTGCGCGCTTCGTCCGCCGTCTCCACGTCGAGCGCGATGATTAATTTATTCATAGCTGTTAGCTGTCAGCTATTAGCTGTTAGCTTTCCGAACCAAGCCGGCTTCCGAGATATAACTCGCTCTTGGCATCACGAGACCTGTCCATTATTCATCACTCATTATTCATTACTCATTATTCATTACTCATACTGCTGAAAGCTAACAGCTAACAGCTAACAGCTAATACTCAGCTATCGCTCCCGACGGCTTCGTCGAGGGTGCTGAAGCCTTCGCGCCGGAGCAGTTCGGCCAAGCCTTCGTTGATGTCGCGCGCGGCGGTCGGCCCTTCGTAGATGAAACCCGTGTAGAGTTGTAGGAGGCTCGCCCCGGCGCGAATCTTCTCCCACGCGTCGGCGGCGTTGAAGATGCCGCCGACGCCGACGATCTTTAACGGAGTGCCGCGCGAGAGACGATACAACGCGCGGATCACTTGCGTCGAACGCGCGCGCAGAGGTGCGCCGCTCAATCCGCCCGCGCCGATGGCGTTGACGACGCTCGCGGGCGTCCGCGTTAAGTTCTCGCGCGCGACGGTCGTGTTGGTGGCGATGATGCCTTCAACCGACGCGCGGCGCGCCACGTCCACGATCATTTCGAGGTCGCCGTCTCCCAGATCGGGCGCGATTTTAACGAGCAGCGGGACGCGTCGCGGTGTCCCAGCCGCCTCGCCGGACGCGGCGCGCCCTGACAGTTCTCGATTGCGCTGTTGGAGGGCGGAGAGCAGGCTCGCGAGCGCGTCGGCGCGTTGCAGTTCGCGCAAGTTAGGGGTGTTCGGCGAGCTGACGTTGATGGTGATGTAGTCGGCGTGCGGGTGCACGAGGTCGAAGCTGGCGAGGTAATCGGCCGTGGCATCCGGCAGTTCGACGGCGCGGCTCTTGCCGATGTTGATGCCGAGGATGCAGGGCGGACGTCCGGCGCGAGAGAGGCGTGCGGCGAGCGCCGCCGCGCCTTCGTTGTTGAAGCCCTGTCGATTGATGAGCGCGCGATCTGCTGAGAGTCGGAACAGGCGCGGCTGTGGGTTGCCGGGTTGCGCCAGATGCGTCACCGTGCCCACTTCCAGAAAGCCGAAGCCAAGCGCGGCCAATTCACGCACGGCCGCACCGTTTTTATCGAAGCCCGCCGCTAAGCCGACCGGGTTCTGGAAACTCAACCCGAAGCGTTCGAGCGCGCCGAACGGCTCGCGCTGCAAACGGCGCGCAACCAAGCGACGCGCGCCCGCCGTTTTCAAAGCGACGCCGAGCGTGTGCAAGGCGAACTCGTGCGCCGTCTCCGGCGCGAGACGAAACAGGGCGGGGCGCACAAGCGAACGATAGAGCATTCAGCAGAGTGACGAGTGACAAGTGACGAGTGACGAGTTAAGACGACAGGAGTTTATCTCGTCACCCGCTGCTTGTCACTCGTCACTTTATTACAGTGTGGATTGTTGCCTCCGCCGAATGGCCGCACCGCTCCCGGCTACGGAAGTGCAAGTTAAACCGGTGGTTACTATGACGGCGGCGACCACCACAGGCGGCGCGCGTTTCTTGTCATCCGCGACACGCTTTGTTAGTATCCGCGCCGATGGACTTTACCGAGAAAGTGCGAATCATGGACGGCGCGCGGATCAATCGCGCGTTGGCGCGTCTGGCGTCGGAGATCGTGGAGGAGAATCAGGGTTCGAGCGATCTCTATCTGGTGGGCATCCAGCGGCGCGGCGTGCCTCTGGCGCACCGGCTCGCCGACAAGATCGCAGACCTCGAAGGCGACCGCCCGCCGGTCGGCGTCGTCGACATTACGCTCTATCGCGACGACCTCTCCACGGTCGGCGCGAATCCCATCGTCAACCGCACGGACTTGCCCGGCGGCGTGGACAATCGCAACATCGTCCTCATCGACGACGTGCTCTACACGGGGCGCACCATTCGCGCCGCGCTCGACCAGTTGATCGACTTCGGACGACCGCGCCGCGTGCAACTCGCAGTTCTCGTGGACAGAGGCAAGGAGCACCGCGAGCTTCCGATTCAGGCCGACTTCGTCGGAAAGTTTGCGCCGACGAAAAGGAGCGAGATCATCAAGGTCATGCTCAACGAATTCGACGGCGAAGAAGGCGTCGCCATCGTGGAGCGACCGGCGGAAGAGAAAGGATAAGCGACGGGCGGCCTCAGACGGCCGCCCGTTTTCGCGTCGTGCGCGCGTGTGCCTTTGTGAAAGCGCGTCGCGCGGGCGAGTGATAACATCCGGGGGCGCGAGGAAACAAGAGGATGGGTCTAGCCAGTAAACACCTGCTCGGAATCAGCGAACTCTCGCCCGCCGAGATCGTGCACATCCTCGACACGGCGGAGACTTTCCGCGACATCTCGCAGCGCGAGATCAAGAAAGTGCCGACCCTTCGCGGCCGCACCGTCATCAACCTCTTCTTCGAGCCTTCCACGCGCACCCGCACCTCTTTCGAACTCGCGGGCAAGCGTCTGTCCGCCGACACCATCAACATCAGCGCTTCGACTTCGAGCGTCACGAAGGGCGAGACTTTGCTCGACACGGCGCGCAACCTCGAAGCGATGTCGCCCGACTTCATCGTCATCCGCCACCCTTCGGCCGGCGCGCCGCACGCGCTCGCGCGCATCTGCCGCGCCGCCGTCATCAACGCGGGGGACGGCGCGCACGAGCATCCGACGCAAGCCCTCCTCGATGCCCTGACGATTCGCCAGCACAAAGGGCGCATCGAGAATCTGCGCGTCGCCATCATCGGCGACATACTCCATTCGCGCGTGGCGCGCTCGAACATGCACCTCTTGACGAAGCTCGGCGCGGAGGTCGGCCTCGCCGGGCCGGGCACGCTCGTCCCGGCGGAGTTTGCAGAACTCGCCGCCGGCGGGCGTCTGCGCGTGGCGAGTTCTATCGAAGAGGCCATCGAGGGCGCGGACGTGGTGATGGTCTTGCGCATCCAGCGCGAGCGGCAGACGGCGGCCTTCTTTCCCTCCTTGCGCGAATACGCGGTGCATTACGGTCTGAATCTGAAACGCTTGGCGGGCGCGCGCGCCGACGCCATCGTCATGCACCCCGGCCCGATGAATCGCGGCATCGAGATCGCGTCCGACGTGGCCGACGGCACGCGCTCGCTGATACTCGATCAAGTCTCGAACGGCCTCGCCGTCCGCATGGCCGTGCTCTACCTGCTCGCGGGCGGCTCCGTGCTCAACCAGCACATGGTCGCGCAGACGAAGCCCGACGCCGCCGCTACCTCAAGCAACGCGCCCGCAACGACGACGACCACCGCCGCCGCAGAAAAGCTGCTCGTTAAATCAGCGGATCACAACTGAGGACAATCAACCGGCCACCGATCAACTCAAACATCTTCCATGAAACTGCTCATCGCAAACGGCTATCTGATCGACCCCACCCAAGGCTTGAACGGCGGCAGGAATTTACTCGTCGAAGACGGGCGCGTCGCCGCGCTCCTCGCGCACGGGGACGGCGTGCCCGAAGGCGCTGAGGTGTTCGACGCGACCGGACTCGTCGTCGCGCCCGGTTTCATAGACCTTCACACACACCTCCGGGAGCCGGGGCAAGAGTATAAGGAGACGATTGAGACGGGCGCGCGCGCGGCCGTCGCGGGCGGTTGGACGAGCGTCTGCGCGATGCCGAACACAGACCCGATCAACGACAATCCGGCCGTCACGCGTTTCATCATCGAGCAGGCCGAGCGCGCCGCACAGGCGAACGTCTTTCCCGTGGGCGCGATCACGAAAAACTCGGAGGGCGCTGAACTCGCGGAGATGGGCGAGATGCGGCGCGCCGGAATAGTCGCCGTCTCGGACGACGGCCGCCCCGTGCCTTCGGCCGGAGTGATGCGCCGCGCAATGGAGTACGCGCGCGGCTTCGACCTGCCCGTCGTCGATCACTGTGAAGACCGCAGCCTGACGAATGGAGGCGCGATGCACGAAGGCCGCTGGTCTCTGCGCCTCGGCCTGCGCGGCCACCCCGCGCTCGCCGAAGAGTTGGACGCCCTGCGCGATATCGCGCTCGCCGAGTTGACCGGCGCGCGCGTCCACCTCGCGCACGTCTCCACGCGCGGCGCGCTCGAAGCCGTCCGTCGAGCCAAAGAGCGGAACCTGCGCGTCACCTGCGAAGTGACGCCGCACCACTTCACGCTCGAAGACGAAGCCGTGCGCGACTACGACACCAACACGAAGATGTGCCCCCCCTTGCGCAGCCGCGAACACCTCGAAGCGATCCTCGACGCCCTCCGCGACGGCACTATCGACGCTATCGCCACAGACCACGCGCCCCATCACGCGGACGAAAAAGCCCTCGAATACGACCAAGCGCCCTTCGGCATCACCGGCCTCGAAACGGCCGTCGGCCTTGCGTTTGAAAGGCTCGTCCATCGCGGCCATATCGGCCTCGAACGCCTCGTCGAACTCTGCTCCGTCAACCCCGCCAAAATCTTCTCCCTCTCGGAACGCGGCACGCTGCGCCCCGGCGCACACGCCGACATCACCATCCTCGACCCCGAACACACCTGGACATTCCGCGCCGCCGACTCCCGATCCAAAAGCCGCAACACCCCCTTCGACAACTGGACACTGCGCGGCGCACCCGTCGCAACAATCGTCTCCGGCCGCATCCTCCACCGCCGCAGCGAAACCTACGCCTCAGCCACAGCGCATCGCTAAAGCGCTTTATGACAACTCCTTCTCCCTCTGGCGCAGTTGGCAGATCGTTGTTTCTGTCCGAATCTTGGAATATCTTATGGACGGAGAGGTGAAATCAGGAATGTCCTATCAACGCAAAACATTGCTGACGCCGCAAGAGTATCTCGCCATTGAACGGAAGTCCGAGATTAAACATGAGTATGTTGCGGGCGAGATGTTTGCGATGGTTGGGGCAGGTAAGCGGCATAATTTGATTACAGCGAATATCATTCGTGTACTGGGTAATCAATTGCTGGATCGCCCGTGCAACGTTTATCCCAGTGATATGCGTGTGAAGGTTAGCCGCACCGGAAAATATACATATCCCGACGTGGTGGTGGCATGCGCGGAAGAGGCATTTGATGATACGGAGAATGATACGCTTCTGAATCCGGTGGTAATTGTCGAGGTCTTGTCGGAATCGACGGAGGCTTATGATCGAGGCAAGAAATTTGAACAGTATCAAAATATCGAATCTCTCACGGAATATCTGCTCGTCGCGCAAGACTCACAAAGGATCGAGCAGTATGTCAGGCAAAGGAACAGAGAGTGGAGATATTCCGAGTACCATGAACTTGAAGACGTAGTTGAAATCAACGTCATCGGTTGCGTGCTTGCGGTCAAGGATGTGTATGCCAAGGTCGAGTTATCCTCACCACGCACGGCATAGCTACAAAAGAAGCAAGGCGTCGTATCAGGAAATAAAAAGAGACCCGCCAGCGCTCTCCCCTTCGCTGGCGGGTCTCTTGTGCGGTCGCTCGCTTACGTCCTGACAGGGGCGACCGAACTCGTCGATGTTTTCAAACTTAGCGGGGAGCGGAAAACTCGCTTGTTAGTTTTCATCGGAAGCCCGCCCGCGCTCTCCCCTTCGCTGGCGGGCTTCCTCCGCACCGACAACCCTGGTAAAGGGGGTGTCAGTCTCGTGTGAACCCTTAGCGCGTCGTCGTTGCGCGGTAATCCGGCAACCTCACGCTGGTGTTCAAACTCACGCCAAACTCCGTCCCGGACTTGACCACGGCCTGCTGCTCTTTCTCGTAGAGCCGGCCGCCCGTGCCGAGCGCGCCGCCGATGATCGCGCCGATGCCTGCGCCTTTGCCGCCGCCCGCAATCGCGCCGATGATCGCGCCCGTCGCCGCGCCGCCACCGATGAAGACGATGTCGCGCTTCTCGTTCGACTTGCCTTGCACCGTGCTTTCGTTGTCGGCGTTCACGTCGTCACCGCCCTGCAAACTCGCGAGCGAGCCGTTGATGGTGTGCCGCGCTCCGTTCGGCATCTCCACCGCGTTGAAGCTGACGGAGATCGTGCCGGGCGAACGCCTTTGTGCGCGTCTCACGGTCGTCACGCGTCCCCAAACTTTGCTGCCCGCCGGGATCACTTCCACGCCGTTTGCGTAAACCGGATCGACCGTCGTGGTCGAGAAGCGGTCGCCCACGCGCGCCGTCTTCGAGTTGAGTTCGTTGTCCATGCGGACGCGAATGGTTTGGTCTGCGCCGAGTGTGTAGTATCTGACGGCGGGCGTCGTGGTGCGTGCGGTCGTCGCGGCGGGGCGACGTATGCGCGGGCGACGACGCTGCGCCGAAGCGGGCATCACGGTGGCCGCGACGATGGCGAGTAGTGCGATTAAACTCAGGGCGCGTTGCGCCAAAATTTTGTGTGTATTCATCTTCGGTTTCTCCGAGCAAAGGCCGCGTGCGCGTGCGTCTAGGAAATTCCTTTCGCACCGGCGCGGCGACCGTCGTTGATTACTTTAGCAATGAGCGTGCCACTGCCACCTCGATCCGTGACGCGCGAAAAGACGGCCAAAACCGGCCGTGTTTTCGTCTTTCGCGCAGACTCCCGCGAGCGCCTGTGCGAGTTGCTTCGACGAAGTGCGCGAGGGCGCGTGCATTTTGCACCATATCGTATGAGGCGGATTTTAGCACAGGCGGGCGCACGCTTTTTATGATATACAAGGCTGTACCTAAATTATGTTTTTCGCCTCGCCGTAATCACATATTGCAACTGAACGAGGAGAAATTTTTATGAGCACCACAGAGACGGCGGCCGCCACCGCGGCGACGGCCGCGTCGCTTCCGCGCATCAACGAACCCGCGCCCGACTTTGAAGCCAAGTCCACGCAAGGGCCTCTGAAACTCTCGGACTTCAAAGGCAGTTGGGTCGTGCTGTTTTCGCATCCGGCCGACTTCACGCCGGTCTGTTCCACCGAGTTCATAGAGTTCGCGCGCCGCTCGGAGGAGTTCAAAAAACGCGGCGTCAAACTCGTCGGCCTCTCGGTCGATTCCGTTCCCGCGCACATCGCCTGGATCAGGAGCATCGAGTCGCACTTTCCGGACGTGAAGATAGACTTTCCCGTCATCGCAGACCTCGACACGAAGGTGGCGCAGAAGTACGGGCTGATTCACCCGGCGGCGTCCGAGACGGCCACCGTGCGCGCCGTCTTCGTCATCGACGACAAGAGCATCATCCGCGCGCTCATCTATTACCCGATGAGTTTGGGACGCAACATAGACGAAATCCTGCGCGCCATCGACGGCCTGCAAACCGCCGACGCGAACGCCTGTGCCACGCCCGCCAACTGGAAGCCCGGCGAACAGGTGATCGTGCCGCCGCCGCAAACCGTCGCCGACGCGGAGAAGCGCCTGCAATCGGAATACGACGTGACCGATTGGTACTTCGCCAAGCGCACTCTGGACAAGTCTTAGTTCGGGCGAAATTCGATTGAGAGATTTTGTGGAGAGGGGAGAGGTTGAATGGAAGAGATCACTGCGACGGAACTCAAACAACGTCTGGACAGGGGCGACGACTTGCAGATCATAGACGTGCGCGAGCCGAACGAGTATGAAACGGCGCGGATTGAAGGCGCGCGCTTGATTCCGCTCGGACAGGTCGTCGGCCGCATGAACGAGATAGACGGGAGCCGCGAGACAGTCGTGCATTGCAAACTCGGCGGGCGCAGCGCTAAAGCCATAGAGGCTTTGACGCGCGCGGGCTTCGCCGGGCGACTCGTCAATCTCAAAGGCGGCATCACCGCTTGGTCGAACGAGGTCGATCCGTCCGTGCCGAAGTATTGATGAAGTATTGAGACGGGCGGGCGCGCGTGTTTGAGTCGCGCGCGTGAAGAGATAAGGAGGCCGCCCGCGCGTGTTGCGCGTGGCGCGAGACTGTGGAAGCGTTCCTTCGGTCTCGCGCCACGCGCAGCACGCGCGGGCGGCCTTCGTGTGTTCGGGAGCGCGCGGCTGGCCGCTCGTGTTAGGCGGATTGGCTCTGCGCCTGGTCTTCGCTGAGACGCGCGCCGAGCAGTTGCTTGCCGCGTTCGGCGCGCCGCGTGTTTTCGTCGCGCACTTCGCGGAAGAATTGCGCGAGTTCGGTGTCGCCGCTCTGCTCGGCATCGTTGATGTATTTCTCGTAAGTCTCAGCGCCCTGCAGGGCGTGATAAATGATGCTGAGCAAGTTATAGAGTGTGTCTTGCGTGCCTGTGTTCACTTTGGCTGGCATGGTGTTCTCCTGCGTTTATGATTTCGAGCCGGTTGTAAATTGTGGGGGCGTTTGGGAACGCGTGGATTTTAAAATCTCAAGTCCCAAGTCTCAAGTCCCAAGTCGCAGGCGGGACTTTCAGGTTAGATGAAGACTTGGGTGTGGGCGCTCGTGAAATCGTGTCGAGCGAGAAGAGTTGTGATGGCGCGTGCGATCTTTCGGCCGCCGCGCGCGGACGGTTCGATGGGGTTGGCGTAGTCGCGTTCGTCGTCGCAGACGAGGCGCAGGTCGATGAGCGGGAGGCCGCGCGAGAAGGCTGCGCGCGTGATGGCGTCGTTGAAAACGCAGAGGGCTGTGACGGCCAGTTTTTGCACCTGTGCGTCGGGGAAACGTGGGTTGTAGACGGTGCAGACGGCCGTGGGCAGGCGGCGTGTGAGCAACTCGTCGAGCATGGCGCGGTAGTCGCGCTCGAATTCATCCGCGGCGCGTGCGAGCGTGGAGAGGGCTTCGGCCATCGAACGCGCGGCGGCGTCGAGCAGGCGCGCGTGGCCGAGCGCGTCGTTGCCGCCGACGCTCAAGACGAGATGCGTGGCATCCAAAGGGAGTCGCGCCGCCTGCGCGCGGACGCCGCGAATCATGCTGCCGTCCACGGCGAGCAGAGTGGCCTGCCAGTCGCGCGGCAACTCGGCTTGCAGTTGCCGCACCACGTCAGGTTCACCCGCGCCGACGTATGCCCCGTTGTCGAAGATCGAATCGCCGAGAAGAATCGCGTGTCCCATCTGTTCCCCCAAACCCTGCTCGAAAATTTGACGCCGCCCGCGTTGAACTCTCCAAACGCGTGGAGCGTCGTGTAGAATACGCGCCACATTCAAAAACGTCCGGTCGTGTCGAGAGAGTCTAGCAAATTCGGAGCGCAGACGCGCAAGCGGGGCGCGCGGAAAAACTTGAGCGGGTGAGAAACATGGGGCTGGAAGTTTATCAACAGAAGCGTGATTTCCGGCGGACGCCTGAGCCGAAGGGGAAAGTGGCGAAGCGTTCGCTTCGCCGTTTCGTCGTGCAGGAGCATCACGCGGAGAAGTTGCATTTCGACTTTCGCCTGGAGATGGGCGGCGTGCTGAAGTCTTGGTCGATTCCGCGCGGCCCTTCGCTCGACCCGGCGGAGAAGCGTCTGGCCGTGCCGACCGAAGATCATCCGGTCGAGTATCTGAAATTCGAGGGACACATCCCGGCGGGCAATTACGGCGCGGGCGAACACATGAAGTGGGACGGCGGCACGTATGAACTCGTCGGCGAGCGCACGGCGCTCGAACAGTATGAGGCGGGGCGTCTGAAGTTTCGCTTGCGGGGAGAAAAACTGCGCGGCGAGTTCAGCCTCGTGCGGATGGGACATTGGAAAGGGCAATGGCTGCTCATCAAGAGTCAGGACGAGTTTGCCGCGCCCGGTTGGGAACTCGAACTGCGCGTCGCGGACGACGAGCGCGCGGCCGAGTGGCTCAGGGAGCGCGGCGGGCAGAGACAGAAGCGCGCCGCCGCACGCGCCGCGCACAAGGAAGTCCGGCGCATCGCGCCGCCGGAAAACGTGGAGACATTGGCGGCGAAAAAAGTTTTCGCGCGCAAAAGTTTGACCGGCAGCGTTAACGCGGAGATCGACGGCGTGATTGTTCCGCTCACGAATCTGGATAAAGTCTACTGGCCGGACGAAGGCTACACGAAGGGCGATCTCATACGTTACTACTACGACATCGCGCCGCACCTGTCGCCCTACCTCGAAGGCCGCCCGCTCATCATGAAGCGTTACCCGGCGGGGATTCGCGGCAGTTCGTTTCACCAGCACGACGTTAACGAAGCGCCGGAGTTCGTCAAGACGGCCGCGATTGATGTCGAGGAAGGGCGCGAGGTCGATTACATCGTCGGCGGCGACCGCGCCACGCTCGTCTACATGGCGAACCTCGGCGCGATAGAACGTCATCCGTGGCACTCGCGCGTGGAGCAACTGGACGCGCCCGATTGGGTGGTCTTCGATCTCGACCCGGAAAACGTGGATTTCACGGTTGTCTGCGACGTGGCTTTGAGCACGCGTGAGATTCTGCGAAGTTTGGGACTGGAATCTTACGTCAAGACTTCCGGCTCGCGCGGCCTGCACATCTACGTGCCGCTCGCGGCCGGGCACGACTACGACGGGGCGGCGCGCTTCGCCGAACTGGTGGCCGAGCGCGTCGTCAAAGCGAACGCGGAGGTTGCCACCGTCGAACGCTCTCTGAAGAAACGCAAAAGCGCGCGCATCTACGTCGACCACATGCAAAATGCGCGCGGCAAATCCGTCGTCGCGCCCTACTCGGTGCGCCCGCGTCCCGGCGCGCCCGTTTCCGCGCCGCTCTCGTGGGAAGAGGTCGCGCGACGCAAGGTGCGGCCGCAGGACTTCACGATCAAAAACATCGGGGCGCGTCTCGCGCGCAAAGGCGACTTGTTCGCGCCCGTGCTCAAAGGCGGGCAAACTTTGGACGAGGCGTTGGCCGAACTAAAAGGCAAGTCGCGGCGATAGGCTTTCATTAAACTCACCGGAGCAAACAAAGAGCGGAACCACGCAGACACACGAAACGACACGAGGAAGAGTTGCATCCTGTTCGTCTTGGTTCGCGTGTCTTCGTGGGTTCTTGTTTTTGTTAATTGCTTTAAGTCAACTTCCGTAGAAAGCGAAGCGGCGAGAGACTTTGAAATCTCTCGCCGCTTGCGTCGAATGCGAAGTCGCATCCCGTTTAGTTGTCTTCGGGCGGAGGGCCGTCCGGGTCGGGCGGGTCGGCGAGCGCCACCGTCGTCTCGGAGACAGCCACGTTGTCCTCTTTATTCAATTCTTCCGCGAAGCTCGACACTTCCGTCATGCTGGTGCAAGTCGTCCCCGGCCGCGCGAAATCGTTCACCACATAATAGGCGTAGAATTTGGCCGACTCGTCGAGCCGCATGCCTTTCGTGCTGCAATAGATTCTGCCGGTTTCACCACTGAGCGGCGTCTTGCATTCAAATAACGGCCCCGACGCTTGCTTGAGCGCCAAGAAGGTCATGTTCGTCGGCACTTCGGTGACGAACTCGATGCCCTCGGCCGTGTCCGGCCCCGGGTTGTTGACCGAAAGAGTGAAGACCGCGCGCTGCCCGGCGTAGACGGCTTCCGGCCCGTCCTTGAAGACCGAGAGGTCTGAGGCGACGCCGAACGGATAGCGCACGACGAACTTGGCGTTGGCGTAGCGCGCTGCGGACACGTCGAGCGTCGTTACATACCACGTGCCGGTGCTCCCCGTCGTCGGGATGGCGAAACGATCAAATTGCGGGTCGGCTTTGACGTTGGTTTGATCGGCGATGTGACGGTCGGGCGCGACCCAAGAGAAACGCCGATAGCGATAAGCGGACGAAGGGTCGATAGGGAAGTTACCCGCTTGGACGCAGACCACTTCGCCCGGCTCGAAAACTGTCTTCGGAGTCGCGCAATCGTCCGCGTAGATGGTGATGAACTCGCCGACGCCCACTTCTTCAATGGCGGGCGCGTTGGAAGCGGAAACTGCTGCGGTGATGGTGACGATGGAGAGGAGGATGAGCAGTACGGTTGAGGTTCGTCTGACTGAAAATGCAGAGGTGCGGCGCATGAAAATTCTCCCACTTATGTTGAAGAAGGACAGGGGAAGCCCGCCTTCGGCCTGAGACGTTTGAGATAGAGCGAGGACGTTTGCCCGGGCGGTTCGAGTTGAAAACTCAAAGCCTTCAGGGGTGGGGGCTTCGACTCTTAACCGAGGCCGCCGGGCACTTGCAAAGGCGTGGAATCCTACCGAAGCCGCGCACAGAGGTCAAGGAAATGTGTGGAGCTTCGCTATCGATTCCATTAAGATGGGGGAAACAACGCGGAAAATTGATCGGCAGAGGTCACGCGATAACTACCGTGCGAGGGCGAGATGACTAAAAGTAAAGACGACGCGCGAACAGAGGACGACGGCAAGACGACGGGCGGCGCGAAGAAAGAGTCCGGCAAAAAGAGCGCGGGCGACAAGACGAGCGCGACGCGCCGCCGCAGCGCGAGCGGCAAAAGCGCCGCGAGGAAAAGCACCCGTACCAAGAGCGCCGACGCTAAGAGCACAAACGGCAAGGGCGCAAACGATAAGAGCGCGAGCGGCGACAGCAGCGCGCTCAGTAAAACTTCCGGGACGACCGCCACGACGAGTCACAAGAAAGTGGTGGAGGACGGCATCGACCGTGAGACCATCCGGCAACGCCCCGACAGCTTGCCTCTGATGGAGCATCACTGGGGCAAGCTCCTCTTCATGCACTGGGCGCTCCCGGCCGAACACCTGCGCCCGCTCATTCCTGCGCAACTCGACATCGACACTTTCGACGGCAAGGCCTGGGTCGGCATCACGCCGTTTACTTTGTGGGACGTGCGGCTCAGTTTCACGCCGCCCGTCCCCTATCTCAGCGACTTTCACGAATTGAACGTGCGCACCTACGTGCTCTACCGGGGCGTGCCCGGCGTCTGGTTCTTCTCGCTCAACACCAATAGCTCCACGACCGTCTTCGGCGCGCGCACCTTCTACTTCCTCCCTTACTTCAACGCCCGGATTGATCTCAATCAGGAAGCCGACACCATCCACTACTCCTTGCACCGCACCGACGCCGAACGCGGCGGCCGCTTCCGAGCCTCTTATGAGATCGGCAAGGAACTGCCCGAAGCCGAACCCGGCACTCTGGAGTTCTTCCTCACCGAGCGTTACTGCCTCTATTCGGCTTCGGGCGAGAGCATCTACCGCGCGCGCATACATCATCGCCCGTGGCCGCTGCGCGAGGCCGCGCTGCTCGCGCACGACTCGGACATCGCCGAGGCCGACTACCTGCCCAAGTTGCGGGGCAAGCCGCTCGTTCACTATGCGGAAGAGTTGGCCGTGGACGTATGGCCGCCGGAAAAAGCCTGAGACGAAATCGTCAAAGAAATGAAGCGCGGGCGTATAAAAATCTGTTCGGCAACGTACAGACCCGCGCCGGAGCCCTCCCTATAATCCACGCGTTCCCTGTCGAGTAAGCTGTTTAAGTTTGATTCCGGTGAAGAGTCTCCCCTTCGAACCGGCTGGCGGCGAGCTTGTCTGAAACTGCATGCGCGGACGAACAGTTCAGCGCGTTTGCTTTATTCGCCGGGGAAACTTTCAGCGTGCGCGTGCGCTGGGAAACAGCCGTCGCAACCGAAACCTTTCGTGTCCGGTTGCGACTGCGAGAACGAGCAAGGGGTGGGTTGAAGGGTGATGTTCCGTTCGAAGCGGGGCACACCCTTCTTTTTGACGATTTGAAAATCACTCAAACGTTCGAGGTTGCTGGATGAGATTGGCGCATCCGAAAGGGCTGTTGTTCGTCATCGGTGGTGGCGAGGATAAAGAGGGCGATTGCACGATTCTGGCCGAATTCGTTCGCCTCGCGGGCGGGCGGCGCGCGCGGCTCGTCGTGATGACGGTGGCCACGGATTCGCCCGAAGAACTCGGCGGCGAATACCAGAAAGTTTTCCGTCGCCTCGGCGCGCCGCGCGTGCGCGTCGTCGACGTGTCGTCGCGCAGCGACGCCTCGGACAAGCGACGGCTCGCGACGCTCGAACAGGCCACGGGCGTCTTCTTCACCGGCGGCGACCAACTGCACGTCACGTCTCTCATCGGCGGCAGCGAGATGGATCTGCTGCTCCATCAATTGTACGAGCGCGGCGTCGTCATCGGCGGCACGTCGGCGGGCGCGGCGATGATGTCCAACTCGATGTTCGTGCGCGGCAGCGGCGAAGAGAACCCGCGCCTCGAAAGTTTGCAACTCGGGCCGGGCGTCGAGTTTCTGCTCGGCGGCATGATCGACACACACTTCTCGCAGCGCGGTCGCCACGGCCGTCTCATCTCGGCCGTCGCGCAGTATCCGCACGACCTCGGCATCGGCATCGACGAAAACACCGCGCTCGTCGTCAAGGACGACGTGTTCGAAGTGATCGGCGAAGGCGCGGTGACGGTCATCGACGCGGGCGCGCTGACCTACACGAACGTCCCCGACCTCGAACGCGAAGAGGGCTTGGCGCTCTACAACATCATTCTCCACATCCTGCCCGCCGGGCATCGCTTCAGCCTGAGCGAGCGGCGACCCGTCATCGAACGCCACACGCGCGACGAGATCGCGACCACGCGCGTGCGCCGCGTGGTGAAACCGAAAACTCCGGTCGCCGCGAAAAACGGCGCGCCGAAACAGGGCAACGAAAGCGCCAAGCGAAACGGCAACGGGAGCGCGAAAAAGAGCGGCAGCGCGAAGAAGCGCGCGCGCGCGGGTTCAAAGAAGAGTTATTACGCCGCTGCGAACAACGATTGAGCGGAGCGGCTTTGTTAGGAGCACGAGCGCAACGAGCACAAGGGTGACGAGCACAAGGGTGACGAGCGATGAGGATCGACAAAATCAGGACGCTGGCCGGGCCGAACATCTACAACCACAAGCCCGTGCTGTTGATGAGACTGTGCCTTGAGGAATTGGCCGAGACCGAGAGTCGCGACGTTGAAAATTTCAACGAGCGTCTCGTCGCGCTCTTGCCCGGACTCGCCGAGCACCACTGCAGCAAAGGCCGACGGGGCGGCTTCCTTGAGCGTCTGGAGACGGGCACTTACTTCGGCCACATCGTCGAGCACGTCGCGCTCGAACTGTCGGAAGCGGCGGGCGTTCCCGTCCATTACGGCAAGACGCTCTACGCGGACGAACCGGGCTGCTACAACGTCGTCGTCGCCTACAAGGCCGAGCGCGGGATGCGATACCTGTTGGAGACGGCCGTGGAACTCGTCTCGGCGCTCACGCGTCAAGAGACTTACCCGCTCGCGGAGAAACTAACGGAAGCGCGCCGCATCATCGCGCGCACCGAACTCGGCCCTTCGACGCGCGCCATCGTCGAAGCCGCCGCGCGCCGGGGCATCCCCTGGTTTCGCGTCAACCGCGACAGCCTCGTCCAACTCGGCTACGGCAAACGCCGACGCTTCATCCAGGCCGCGATGACGAGCGAAACGGGCGGCATCGCCGTCGAGATCGCGGGCGACAAGGAACTGACCAAAGCCATTCTCGAACAGGCCGACATTCCAGTGCCGCGCGGGCGCGTGGTGGAAACCGTCTCCGAAGCGGTTGAAGCTCTGTCGGACTTCGGCGGCACGGTCGTCGTCAAGCCGATGGACGGGTGTCAGGGCAAGGGCGTCTCGCTCAATCTCAAGACCCCGGCGCAAGTGGCCGAAGCCTTCGAGATCGCGCTACGGTATTCGCGCGAAGTGCTCGTCGAAGAACAATTGGTGGGGCGCGATTATCGCGTGCTCGTTGTTGGCGGTCGTCTCGTCGCCGCCAGCGAACGCGTGCCCTGTCACGTCACGGGCGACGGCGAGCACAAACTCTCGGAGTTGATCGAGATCGCTAATCGAGACCCCTTGCGCGGCGACGGCCACGACAATCTGCTGACGAAGATCAAAGTCGATGAGGTGATGCTCGCCTATCTGCAAAAGAGCGGCCTGTCCTTGACGCACGTGCCTGCGGCGCGCGAGCGCGTCTTCCTGCGCGAGACGGGAAACCTCTCGACGGGCGGCACGGCCATCGACGTGACGGACGACGTGCACCCGGACGTGCGACACCTGTGCGAGCGCGCGGCGCGCGTCGTCGGCTTAGACATCTGCGGCCTCGATCTGATCGCGGCCGACATCGCGCGACCTTTAGAGCCCGGCAACGGTTTCGTCGAAGCCAACGCCGCGCCCGGCCTGCGCATGCACCTCGCGCCGAGCCAAGGGCAGCCGCGCGACGTGGGCGGCGCGATCATCCGGATGCTCTACCCGCACGGCGCGGAAGCGCGCATCCCCATCATCTCGATCACGGGGACGAACGGCAAAACGACCGTCACGCGCATGATCGGCCACGTCCTCCAGGAGATGAACTGGTCGGTCGGCATGACGACCACCGACGGCATCCACATCGACGGCCGCGTCGTCTCGCGCGGCGACACGACCGGGCCGCACTCGGCGCGCGTCGTGCTCTCAGACCCTGCGGTCGAAGTCGCCGTCCTTGAGACGGCGCGCGGCGGCATCACGCGCCGGGGACTCGGTTACGACTGGTCGGACATCTCCATCATGACCAACATCCGCGAGGATCACATCGGGCAGGACGGCATTCGCAGCATCGAAGACCTCGTGCACATCAAGTCGCTCGTCGCCGAGCGCGTCCGCGAGGGCGGCACGCTCATCCTCAACGCGGACGACGAACAGCTCGTGCGTCTCGTCGGAAAACCGGCCGTGCGCCGGACGAACAAACAGTTCATCTATTTTTCGCTGAACGACAACAACCTGCTCATACGCAAGTATCTCGACATCGGCGGCGCGGCCTTCTTCGTGCGCGACGGCCGCATCATCGAGGCCGCCGGGCGCGAAGAACACGAAGTCGCGCCGGTCGCGGACATCCCCGTCACGATGGGCGGCACGGCGCGTTTCCAAGTGTCGAACGTGCTGGCGGTCGTCGCCGCCTGTCGCGCGCACGGCGTCACGCGCGAGAACATCGTCGCCGCGCTCAAGACCTTCCGCAACGACGAGCACAATCCGGGGCGCGCCAATCTCTATCAAGTGGGCGCGGGTTACGTGATGGTCGATTACGGCCACAACCCCGATGCGTTCGAGGCCGTCGCGCGGATGACCGCGCTCTGGCAGGGGCGACGCGTGACGGCTATTCTCGGCGTGCCCGGCGACCGGGACGACAGTTTGATCGAAGCTTCGGGTCGCGTGGCCGCGCGCGGCTTTCAACGCATCATCATCAAGGAAGACAAAGACCTGCGCGGCCGGCAAAAGGGCGAGGTGGCCGGTCTGCTCTGCCGCACGGTCAACGCCGAATCGCCCGAACGCGAATGCTTGACGGTGCTCGACGAAATCAAAGCCTTCTCCGAGGAACTCGGCGAGATGAAACAGGGCGACGTGATCGTCGTCTTCTACGACAAACTCGAACCCGTCCTCGAAGTGCTGGCCGTGCACGGGGCAGTTCCCGTCGATAGCATCGGCGAGCTTGTTGCGCCGCAACTCAGCGTGGCGACGCTCTGACGCGCTCACGCGGGGCAGTTTGACGAACAAGAGATGATCACGCTCGTCGAGAACGGTGAAGTTTACGCGCCCGCCGCGCTCGGCCGCCGCGACGTGCTCCTGCTCGACCGTCGCATCGCGCGCATCGGCGAGGTTGACCGCGCGGCGCTCGACGCGCTCGCTTTGGAAGTGGAAACGATTGACGCCGCCGGTTGTCTCGTCGTGCCCGGTCTCGTCGACCCGCACCAGCACCTGCTCGGCGGCAGCGGCGAGCGCGGTTTCAGTTCGCAGACGCCCGAAGTCTACGCGAGCGAACTTGCCCTCGCAGGCATCACCACGGTCGTCGGCTGTCTCGGCCTCGACACGACGACCAAGACGATGGCGGGCTTGCTCGCCAAGGCCAAAGGCTTGAACGACGAAGGGCTGACGGCCTACGTTCTGACCGGCGGCTACGGCATCCCACCGGCCACGCTCACCGGCGGCGTGCGTGAAGACATCATCCTCGTCTCGGAAGTGATCGGCGCGGGCGAACTCGCCATCTCCGACGAACGCACGACGGCGCACCACGCACCCGAAATCGCCAAAGTCGTCAAAGACGCATACGTCGGCGGGGTGCTCTCAGGCAAGTGCGGCGTCACGCATTTTCACGTCGGCGAAGGCGAAGCGCGTCTCAAACTTCTGCGCACGCTGCTTGACGATTACGAGATCGCGCCGTCGCACATTTACCCCACGCACGTCGAACGCAGCGAACCCTTGATGCGCGAGGCCGTCGCGCTCGCCGCGCGCGGCGCTTACGTCGATCTCGACACGGTGGCCGAAGATTTACCCGAATGGCTCGGCTTCTATCTCGCGGAAGGCGGCGACCCGGCGCGCCTGACAGTCTCTTCCGACGCTTCCATCAACAGCCCCCGCGCCCTCTTCGCGCAGATACGCCGCTGCATCCTCGAACACGATTTCCCCGTCGCGCAGACGCTCGCGCACGTCACCGCGAACACGGCCGCCGTGCTCAAACTCGAACACAAAGGCCGCCTCTCGGTCGGCTGCGACGCAGACCTCGTCGTGCTTCGTCGTGACACGCTTGAGATCAAAGACGTGATCGCGCGCGGCCGCACGCTCGTCCGCGACGGCGCGCTCGTCTTCAGCGAAAATTTTCTCTCCGAAAGTAACCGCCGGATCATTTTGGAAGGTAAGAAGCTGAACCGTTGATGTCGCGGGCGGGCGTCGCCTGCTTCGCTCGGTCATTGCCGCGCAGCATGCTTTGCGGTTTCCCTCTTTCCACACCGTCGCCGGGATATGCTACAGTGCCCGCGCGTCGGGCTCTGAACAGCCCGGCGCGATTTGTTGCGAACAACCAGCGCGATCCTGACATCCGCACTCGATAGGAGATAACTCATACGCATGCTCAAGAGACTCGTCCCCAACACGGTCAAGCGTAAGCTCAAGACCGTTCAGGAAGAGCGTCAAAAAAAGGCCATGTTCGGCACGCTCGCTCCGCTCGTTCCGCCCGTCACAATGATGTACGACGGCCCGCCGGGCTTGTCGGAGTTCAAAGAGAACGGCGAGGAGTTCCTCAAAATCTACCGTGAGAAATGCGGCCTGCGCCCCGTCGAGCGGATGCTCGACATCGGCTGCGGCACGGGACGCAAGACCCTGCCCCTGACCCAGTATTTCGAGGCGAGCGCCGTCTACGAAGGACTCGACATCACGAAGCAGGGAATCGACTGGTGCCGCGAGAAGTTTACGCCCCGCTTTCCCAACTTTCACTTCCAGCAAATTGATGTCTACAACAAACTCTACAATCCACAGGGGACGTACACGGCGGTCGAATACAAGTTTCCATTTCCCGACGCGTCGTTCAGCTTCATCATGCTCGGTTCGGTCTTCACGCACATGCTGCCGGACGAGTTGGAGAATTACCTGGGGGAAATCTCGCGCATGCTTGAGCCGGGCGGCCGCTGCCTGATCTCTTACTTTCTGCTCAACCAAGAATCCTTGCGACACGTCGAGGCGGGCGAGGGCACGCTCGACCTCAAGTACGTGTCCGACGTTTACCGCGTGGTTTCGCACGAAGTGCCGGAGGAGGCGATTGCGTTCGACGAGACTTGGGTGAGAGATTTGTACGCGCGGATGGGATTGCAGATCGCGCGGATCGATTACGGCTCATGGTGCGGGCGCAAAGAGTTCTTGAGCTATCAGGATTTGGTGCTGGCGTTCGCCCGGAAATAGAGTTTGGTGCCGAGGGAGGGACTCGAACCCTCACGGCCTTACGGCCAACGGATTTTCTTACCACTACGACTTTCGCCGCCCGTCAAACTTCGACGGTTTGTGGTCTGGACGATGCCTTCTCCGTGCATCAGAGCATGATGTTTAGGAGGGAGCCGTCTCGTCTCTACACTTTACCGGCCGGATAAAAACTTCGAGCCGGTCTTAGCTCGGCGTTGCCAGTAGCCCTGTGGCTGTTGAGGTTTCACCGACTTTGACTCCATTCACGTCAGGGTTTCCCGGCTGGCGTGCTCAAACAATTAAGTCCGTCGCGTCTGCCATTCCGCCACCCCGGCACCATGCGCGAAAAGATAGCACGCCCGCCCCCGGCCGACCAACTTCTTCACACCACACGCGCGCTAATGCTAAAATGCGAGCCGTGCCGACAATCCAGAGAGCCGTTTCAGATGAACCACGGACGAAGGTCATGACTGAAGAACAGGAAGTTTTTCATCGCCACATCCAGCGCGCGGGGCTTAAACGCACGGCGCAGCGCGACCTCATCCTCGACGTGTTCCTGCGCACCGAGGAACACCTATCGAGCGAAGACCTCTATCGTCTCGTGCAGAAGGAAGACCCGGAGATCGGGCAGACCACCGTCTATCGCACGCTCAAACTTTTGACCGAGGCGGGACTGGCGCGCGAGGTGCGCTTCGGCGACGGCCGCACCCGCTACGAGCACAACTACAAACACCCGCACCACGACCACCTCATCTGCACCGACTGCGGCAAGACCATCGAATTCTACTCGGAAGAACTCGAAGCCATGCAAGAGTCAATCGCCGCCAAGCACGGCTTCGAGTCGACGCACCACACGCTGCGCATGTTCGGCACGTGCTCCGACTGCCGCGACAACAGCAGCGGTCGCCAGAAGAAAGAGGAATCCGCCGCCGAACCGCGCGTCCGCTTCGCCAGCGCGCCGAGCACGCACTAAAGAATGGGGAAAAGGGGAAGGGGTAAAGGGTAAAGGGAAGATGTTGAAGGAAACGGTTCTCGGTCTTCCTTGTTGCCTTTCAGTCTTTCCCCTTTTTCCTTTGCCCTTTAGCCTTTCCCCTTCTTCTTTCCTTTTTACATTTGCCTTCCGTTGTTGTAAGTTCCGATTCGTCTCCCGTGAAAATTTCAGCCAATCGGTTTGAGCAGCGTGGTGGGGGTGTAGGATGAGTGTGAACGTTGAGTTTGTGCCGGACGACTTGCACGGCGTAGTGGCCGAAGGAACGTACTTGTGGGACGCGGCGAAGCGACTCGGCCTGCGCCTGCCCGCCGAGTGCGAGGGGCGCGGCGAGTGCGACACGTGCGCTTGTGTCGTCCGCGAAGGCGCAACGCTGCTCTCCGGTTTGACCGAGGCCGAGCGCACGCGGCTCAGTCCCGAACGACTGGCGGCGGGCGAACGTCTCGCCTGCCAGACGAAGATCGAGCGCGCGGGCGACCTCCGCGTCGAACCCGTCCCCGTCACCGTCAGAGAGGAGACGACCGAAGAAATGAAACAAGATTTGCGCGCCGAATTCCGCGAGATGCCTTTGCAGCAAAAACTCGTCACGCTGGTCGAACTCGAAGCCATCGCCGCTTCGCAAACCTTCAAGGCCATCGCCGACGTGCCGCTCTCGTATTTCGAGAAGGGCATGGACTTCGTCGTCGGTCTGGGGCGCGCCCGCGCGCGCCGCGAGCGGCAAGCGCGCCGCCCGGCCGAGCACGTCGCGGCCAAAGGGAAAACTCACCAAGCCGGAGAGTCTTCTTCGTGACAAACTTTTCCCTGCGCGCCCTTGAATCGATTCGTCCTCCAAGCCTTCATGGTTAATCGAATATTCGCCGCGAAGACCGAGAAGGCAACCCGTTCAAAACAGCCGACGACTGTTCTAACGCCGTCTCTCTTCGACGCGCCATGCGCTGCGCGTCCGCCGCACATTCAGACATGAATCAGACATGAATCAGATGTCGTCAACACTGCCACACGCGCGTGCATCCCGTTTGTGCGCGCTGCTCCTCTTCGCGTCCATCCTCGCGGCCTGCGGCAGCGGTGCTGCTCCGTCGAACGAGGGCGCGCGTGGCGGCGGTGCGACGCCCGCCAGTCCCGCCGCGACTTCGCCGCCGACGACTAACGCAGCGACGCGCCCCGCGTTCGACGGCGAGCGCGCCTTCGCGCACGTGCGGAAGATGGTCGAGATAGGGCCGCGACCCGCGGGTTCGGCCGAACTGGCGCGCACGCGCGAATATCTCAAAGGCGAACTCCAATCCGCGAATTTGAAGGTGACGGAAGACGAGTGGACGGCCGCGACGCCCGCGGGCGCGCGTCGCATGGTGAACCTGACGGCGGAACTCGCGGGCGAATCGACGGACGTGATCATCGTCGCCAGCCATTACGACACGAAGCCTTACAAAGAGTTTCGCTTCGTCGGCGCAAACGACGGCGGCTCATCCACGGGCGCGCTCATAGAGATCGCGCGCGTCGTCGCCGCCTCGGCCGCAGGACAGAAGCCGCGCCTGACTTATCGCTTCGTCTTCTTCGACGGCGAAGAGGCCGTCTGCCGCGAATGGAGCGAGTGCACGAACGCGGGCGCGCCCGACAACACTTACGGCAGCCGCCGCTACGCCTCGCAACTCGCCGAGCGCGGCGAGACGAAACGCGTGCGCGCGCTCGTCCTCCTAGACATGATCGGTTACAAAGAGCTGTCGATCCCGCGCGAGACTCTGAGCACGCCGTGGCTGACGGACATCATCTGGACGACGGCGCGCGAACTCGGCCACGCCGCCGTCTTCACCAATGCGACGCATACGGTCGAAGACGATCACGTTCCGTTTCTGCGCGCCGGCATCCCCGTCGTCGATCTGATCCAACTCAGCGATTACCCTTACTGGCACACGGCCGACGACACGCTCGACAAAATCTCGCCGCGCAGCTTGCAAACGGTCGGCGAGACGATGGTTGCCAGTCTGCCCCGCATCGAACAACGCCTCGCGACGCGCTGACACCTGTTAAGAAGATGACGAGAGAAGTGAAGAGAATCGCGGTTGTGCCCGGCGACGGCATCGGCGTCGAGGTGACGCACGAGGCGCTCGGCGTCCTCGAACTCCTCGGCGAGACGCACGGCGTCCGACTTGAGTTTCAACACTTCGATTGGGGCGCGGACAAATTCCTCGGCGAAGGCGTCAGCCTGCCCGAAGGCGCGCTCCCGATGCTCACGAGCGATTTCGACGCCATCCTCGCGGGCGCGTTCGGCGACCCGCGCGTGAAGTCGAACCAGCACGCCGAAGATATTCTGCTCGGCATGCGGCGCGGCCTCGACCTCTACATCAACCAGCGCCCCGTGCGCCTGCTCGACGCGCGCCTGACGCCGCTCAAAGACCGTCGGCCGGAGGACATAGACTTCGTCGTCTTCCGCGAAAACACCGAAGGCGCTTACATCGGCGCGGGCGGCTTTCTCAAACGCGGCACGCCCGAGGAGATCGCCACGCAAGAAGAGTTGAACACGCGCCACGGCGTCGAGCGCATCATCGTCGCGGCCTTCGAGTACGCGCGCGCGCACGGGCGACGAAAAGTGACGATGGCCGACAAGTCGAACGTGCAGCGATTCGGCGGCGACCTGTGGCAACGCACTTTTCGCGAAGTGGCCGCGCGTTATGCGGAGATCGAAGCGAACCATCAATACGTCGATGCGATGGCGATGTTCATGGTGCTCGACCCGTCGCAGTACGACGTGATCGTGACCAACAATCTGTTCGGCGACATCCTGACAGACCTCGGCGCGGCCTTGCAGGGCGGCCTCGGAATGGCCGCGTCGGGCAACATGCACCCCGGCCGAGTCTCTCTGTTCGAGCCGGTGCACGGCAGCGCGCCGCCGCTGGCGGGCAAGAACGTCGCCAATCCGATAGGCTCTATTCTGACCGCTGCGATGATGCTAGAATACTTGGGATTCGAGACGGCGAGCGCGGCGTTGGAAGCATCGGTCGGCGCATGCGTGAAGGCGGGCAACGTGACGCGCGACCTCGGCGGCACGCTCTCAACGACCGAAGCCGGAGAGGCCGTTCGTCGCCGCCTCCGCGCGAGTTCGTAAAGAACCGGAAAGCGTTTTCAGTAAGTTTCGGCAAGGGGCAGCATTAAACAAGGTCAAGGGCGCGGGCGCGCCGCGAAAAATCTTATGGGCAGTAAGGGTAGAGACGTGGGGCAGAAGTTGGTGGCGATCATCGTCATTCTCGCGATGCTCGCTTTGATGGGCATCCCGCCGACCGTCATCATCTTTTTCGCCACCGTGGTCTATTTCGTCTGGCGCGCCGTGGATCGCTCCGAGCAGCACGAGACGCGCCGCATCTTCGACTTCTATCTCGCCGCCAGCGACGTGTTGCGCGAAGACGAGCGCCGCTGGTTCGGCTTTGAGATCGCGGAAGTGATCGGGCAGGGCGAATCGGTCGTCCACTCGATGGCCGACCCGCCGCCGCTCGTCCACTACACGCTCGGCGCGCTCTACCACCGCGCGGGCGAGCACGAATCGGCCGCCGAACATCTCGCCTACATCCTCGAAGCGGAAGAGGGCGACGAGCGGCAGCGTCTTTCGCCTTCACCCGAACTGCGCCGCTACGTGAGCGTGCTGCGCCGCTTGGAGCGCGACCCGGCCGAAGGGCCGCAGACGGTCGCCGCCATCCGCAATCTCGAACGCGCGCGTCGCACACGCGCCGCCTCTCTGCTCGAAGAGAGCCGCCGCCACCTCGTCGCACCGGCGCACCACGGCACGACCTTCCACGATTCCGTGACGCGCAATCTTCACACCGGCGACGCCGCCGCGCAGGCGACCCCGGCGCAAGACGCCCCGCACCGGCTGCCCCGCGCCGCCACGACGAACGCCAACAACACGCCGCCGCTCTCGCCGCCGCCGAAGCCCGCGCCCATCTCCGAAGTGCTGCGCGATCTGTACGAGGAAGAGAAGAAGACGGCGTGAAAGGCTGGTCAGCCGTCCGTTGTCGGTAGCCACTGGTCAGTGGCATGCGGATGCTCGCGCAAGTTACCTGAGACGAGATCGAACCGCCGGCACAGAACAACTAGCAACGGACTACCGACGACGAACAGTTTTAAATGGCGACTGAGACGATCATCGGCAGCTATCGCATCGAGGAACGCATCGGGCGCGGGGGGATGGGCGTCGTCTATCGCGGCCACCACACGAAACTGCCGCGCGAAGTCGCCATCAAGTCGATCAACCCGCGCGCCGGAGAACACGACCTGCGCTCCCTTCGTCATCGCTTCGAGCGCGAGGCTTACATCCAGTCGCAGCTAGACCATCCGGGCATCGTCAAAATTTACGACTACATCGTCGCCGAGCAGACCTACTACATCGTGATGGAGTATGTCGAAGGGCGCTCGCTCGCGCAGTTGCTCAAGCAGGAAGGCGCGCCGCTCGTGTGCGAACGCGCGCTCGCCCTCTTCGATCAAATCCTCACGGCCGTCGTCTACGCGCACACCTTCACCTACCAGGACGAGCACGGCTCGATGCATCGCGGTATCATCCACCGCGACCTCAAGCCGCCGAACATCCTCGTCACGCCCGACGACAAGGTGAAGATCACGGACTTCGGCATCGTCAAGGTCGTCGGTTCGGAGACGACCGACACGCACGGCGCGGGCTACGGTTCGCCGCGCTACGTCTCGCCCGAACAGGCCGAAGGACTCGAAGTCGATCAACGTTCGGACATCTACTCGCTCGGCATCATCCTCTACGAGATGCTGACGGGCGCGCCGCCCTTCGGCAACGAACGCGAGCCGCGTTCGCGCACCGAAATTTTGCGCGCGCATGTCGAAGAGCCGCCGCCATTGCCGACCGAGATCAACCCGCGCATCCCGCTCGAAGTCGAAGACATCATCCTGCGCGCGCTCGAAAAAGACCCATCCGGGCGCTTTGCCACGGCCGCCGATTTCCTGCGCGCCGTGAAAACCGCGCGCGAGCGCGACGCGGGCGAAGTGGTCGAAGCGACGCCCGCGCCGGAGGCTGTGACTTATCGCCCCGTCGGCACGCACGAACTGCACGAGACGGCCGACCAGACCGTCCGCCACGATTACATCACGCAACCCATCCGCAGCGGCGCGTGCCCCGCCTGCGGCGCTGAGGCCGAAGCGGACGAGGAACTGTGCCGCGCGTGCGGCGCTGAACTCGGCGCGTCGCCCGCGACCTCCAAACTCGCATATCACCATCGCTCGCAGTCTCCGGCGTTGCGCGGCGGCAAAGCGCGCCGCCACGCGCGCGGCAAGTGGGTGGTCGTCGGTCTCGTCGCGCTCGCTATCCTGAGCGGCATTCTCATCTACCTGCGCTTCACGCGCGAGGCCGAACGCCGCGCGGCGCAACGGCAGCAGGCCGCACGGCAAGCCGAGACCGCGCACACCGCCCCGCCCGCTCAGGCGGGCGCACCGACGGCCGCGCCGCCGGACACTCCGCGCGCTCTCGCCGAACTGAGCGCCGCGCGCGTCGCCGTCGATTCGAGCTACGACGGTTATTCCGCAAAACCTCTCAACGACGGCGTCCACGACGTGAAACGCATCTCCGCGATGCGCTACAACGAAGGCAACTGGGCTTCGGCCGAGACGCACGAGCCGCACTGGATCGAACTCGAACTCAACCAACCGACGCGCATCGCGGCCGTCTACGTCTATTGGGGTTTCGACCGCGACCGCTTCGTCGCCTCGCGCCGCATCGAACTGCAAACGCCCGACGAGCGCGGCGACTGGCGTACCATCTCGACCATCGAACCGGGCAGCGACTACGACCGCACGGCCTTCGAGTTTGCGCCCGTCACCGCCTCGCGCGTACGCATACTCCAACCCGCGCAGCAAGGGCCGCGCGGCCGTCCCTTCGTGATGTGGGTGCGCGAGGTGAAAATCTACGGCGCGGTCGAGGGCTAACGCGGCTCTCGATTCGTCTCTTCCTTTTGCGCCTTTGACCTCCAGCGTGAGATATTCTCCCAATGCTGACCGCCGAAATCATCGCCATCGGGTCTGAGTTGCTGACGCCGGATCGCGCCGACACCAACAGCCTGTGGCTGACCGAAAAACTGAACGCCATCGGCATCGAAGTCAAACTCAAAACCATCGTCGGCGACGACGACGCGCGGCTCGAAGAGACGATCAAGGACGCCTTGCGCCGTTCGCGCGTCGTCATCACGACGGGCGGTTTGGGGCCGACCGAAGACGACATCACGCGCAAGATCGCCGCGCGCGCGATGGGGCGGCGGCTTGCTTTGAACGAAGCGGTGCTCGAAGCGATCCGCGAGAAGTTCATGCGCTGGGGTCGCAAGATGCCTGAGATCAACGCGCGGCAGGCCATGATCATCGAAGGCGCGGACGTGCTCGACAACCCGCACGGCTCAGCCCCCGGCATGTATCTCGAACACGAGGGGCGCGCGGTCGTCCTCTTGCCCGGCCCGCCGCGCGAGATGCGCCCGATGTACGAGACGCACGTGGCCGCGCGTCTGGCCGCGAAAGCGGGCGACGTGCGCGTGGCGCGTCGCGTGTTGCGCGTGTCGGGGCTTGGCGAGTCGGCCGTCGACGAGCGCATCGCGCCGGTCTACACGCAGTACAAAAATCCGCAGACGACCATTCTCTTCAACCGCAGCGAGATCGAGATACACCTGACGGCGCAGGGCAAGACCGAACAAGAAGCGGAACTGTTGCTCGACGGCTTGGCGGGACAGATCGAGGAGCGTCTGGGCGACGCGATCTTCGCTTTTCGCGGCGAGCTGATGGAAGAGGTCGTGGGCTTGCGTCTGGCCGTCAACGGTTTCACCCTCGCGGTGGCCGAAAGTTGCACGGGCGGTCTCATCTCGCAGCGACTCACGGAAGTGCCGGGGTCGTCCGCCTATTTCATGGAAGGCGTCGTCACCTATTCCAACGACGCGAAGGTGCGCCTGCTCGGCGTGCCGTCGGACTTGATCGCGGAGTACGGCGCGGTGAGCGGCGCGGTCGCGGAAGCGATGGCCGAGGGCGTGCGCGAACGCGCCGGGACGGACTTTGGCCTGAGCGTCACCGGCATCGCCGGCCCCGGCGGCGGGACGGAAGACAAACCCGTCGGCCTCGTCTACATCGCCCTCTCCGACGACGCGCACACGGAGCATCGCAAACTGCTCATGCCCGGCGACCGCCAACTCATTCGCTGGCGCGCCTCGCAAGCCGCGCTCGACCTCTTGCGCCGCCGCCTCATCTGAAATTGATTTTCCCCACACGCCGCGCCCGCACATTGTTCGCGGCTTGCCGCCGCTTCCGGCGGGTTGCTATAGTCGCCGTTCGCTCTTCGTCCGATGTTCCAGCGCTGCTCTAGCGGAGTAATGCCACGTTGCTGCCTGCGCTCTCGATTGTCGTCGCGTATCTCGTCGGCTCGATCCCTTTCGGATATTTGATCGTGCGCGCGAGGGGCGGCGGCGACGTGCGCGAGACGGGTTCGGGCGGCACGGGCGCGACGAACGTGACGCGTCGCGCGGGCAAGCGCGCAGGGCTCTTGACCTTAGTGCTCGACGCGGCGAAGGGCGCGCTCGTCGCACTCGCCGCGCGCGCAATCCTCGCGCCCGACTTCGGCGTCAACTGGTGGGTGGCCGCCGCTTCGATTGCGGTCGTCGCCGGACACGTCTTCCCGGTCTGGTTGAAGTTTCGCGGCGGCAAAGGCGTGGCGACCGGCCTCGGCGTGTTCCTGACTTTGACGCCCGCGGCCGTCGGACTCGCCGCGCTGGTCTTTCTCGCCGTCGTGTGGACGACGCGCTACGTCTCGCTCGGCTCGATCACGGCGACCGCCGCGCTTCCTCTGTTCATCTGGTTGTTAGACCACAGCAGCGCGCGAACTGACGGCGTCGCCTCTCCCGTTTTGATCGTCGCCATCGCGGGCGGCGTGCTCATCATCTTCATGCACCGCGCCAACATCGGCAGACTGTTGCGCGGCACGGAGAGCAAACTGAAAGGATGAACGATGAACGATGAATGGAAGACTAGTGAATGGTCAATGGTGAATGGTTGAAGACAGTTTTCTCCATTGACCATTGACCAGTCTTCCGTTCATCGTTCATCCTTCATCGTTTTGAATGATGTCTCACATCGCGATCATCGGTGCGGGCGGTTGGGGCACGGCGCTGGGGTTGGTGGCCGGGCGGGCGGGGCATTGTGTCAGGTTGTGGTCGCGCAATGCGCGGGTCGTCGAAGGGATCAACGCGCGGCGCGTGAACGAGATTTATCTGCCCGCGCATGAGTTGGTGGGCGACGTGCGCGCGACCGTCGACTTGGACGAGGTGGCGCGAGATGCGCGGATGTTGATCTTGGCCGCGCCGTCGCACGCCACGCGCGGATTGTTGGAGCGCGTGGCGTCCGGGTTGCGCGGTGACGTAGTGGTGGTCAGCGCGACGAAGGGCATCGAGATCGAGACGGGACAGCGCATCTCAGAAGTGGCCGGGGAAACGTTGGGCAGAGAGTTGGCCGCGCGTTTCGTGTGCCTGTCGGGGCCTTCGTTCGCGGTGGAAGTGGCGGCCGGACAGCCGACGGCCGTGGTCGCCGCCGGTTACGATGCGCGCGCGACGCTCGCGGTGCAGGCGGCTTTGAGTGTTGAAAATTTTCGCGTCTACACGAACGGCGATCTGGCCGGGACGGAACTCGGCGGCGCTTTGAAGAATATCATCGCGCTCGCCGCCGGGATGGTCGCGGGCATGGGACTCGGCACGAACAGCATCGCCGCTTTGATCACGCGCGGCCTGGCCGAGATCACGCGTCTGGCTTTGGCGGAAGGCGGGCGCGTCGAGACGCTCTCCGGCCTCGCCGGGATGGGCGATTTGGTGTTGACCTGCACGGGCGCGCTGTCGCGCAATCGTTACGTCGGGCAGGAGTTGGGGCGCGGGCGCGCGCTCGAAGAGATTTTGTGTGGGATGCACGAAGTTGCCGAAGGCGTGCGCACGACGCGCGCGGTGAAGTTGTTGGCCGCGAGCCGTGGCATCGAGATGCCGATCACGGAACAAGTTCACGCCGTGCTCTACGAAGGAAAAAGCGCGCGGGCGGCAGCCGGGGATTTGATGGCGCGCCCCCTTCGCGGCGAGTTCGCCGGTCTCGGTTTGTGACACGAATGTGAGTTGAAGTTGATTGGATCGTTCAAAAGTTGTGGGAACTTGGACGCAGCGTGTGAAGTAAAAGTATGGCAGAGGCAAACGAAGTAAAAGTGTTGTTGACGAATCGCGCGGCGCATCACGAGTATCATATCTTGCAGACATACGAGGCGGGAGTCGTCTTCAAGGGCACGGAGGTCAAGAGCGTCCGCGCCGGGCAGATTCAGTTGAAGGAATCTTACGTCGCCGTGCGCGACGGCGAGGCGTGGTTGTTCAACGCGCACATTTCGCCGTATGCTTACGGCAATCGAGATAATCACGAAGCCACGCGCACGCGGAAACTTTTGTTACACCGTCGTGAGATAGATAAATTGGCGCAGGAAGCGACTACCAAAGGCATGACCTTAGTGGTGACGCGGGTCTATGTGAAAAAGGGACGGGTCAAGTTTGAGATCGGCGTGGCGCGCGGCAAGAAACTTTATGACAAGCGTGAGACGGAAATGCGCCGGACGGTTGAACGCGAAACGCGCGCACAACTAAAAGAGCGCAATCGTTAGACAGGAGAAAAAAGTTCAAATGGATATTCAAGTCAGCACCGGACGTGTGGGCGATGCGGACGTGCAGGCGCTCGCCGTGGCCGTGTTCAAAGACGAACCGGCGCACGAAGGGTTTCTGCAAGAACTGGACGCGGCGACGGGCGGCCTCATCAAGTCCGTCATCGAAACGGAAGAACTCAAGGGCAAAGAGGGCGAAACGGTCTACGTGCATCTCGGCGAGGGGCGCGGCGAGTTGAAGGCGAAGCGCCTGCTTTTGGTCGGCGTCGGCGAGCGCGACGCATATGGCGCGGCGCAGGTGTCGCAGATGGCCGGGACGGCCGCGCGCGCCCTTCGCGCACGCAACGTCAAAAGCGTCGGCCTCGTCACGCGCGGCACGGAGACGGATGCGGAGCGCGCGGCCTCTGCGGCCGTCGAAGGCGTCTTGATGGCGCTCTTTGAGCCGGACAAATATCGCACGTCGGACAAAGAGGAACGCACGATTGAGCGTCTGGTGTTGGTCGCGCAAGGAGCGAACGAGGACGCGCTCAGGCGCGGCGCGGAGCGCGGGCGCATCGTCGGCGAATCGGTCAACTTCACGCGCGACTTAGCCAACGAACCCGGCGCTTACATGACGCCGACGATCATGGCCGAACGCGCGCGCGCGATTGCCGCCGAGTTCGGTCTGGAAGTCGACGTGCTGGATCGAGCGCGCATGGAGGGCGAGGGCATGGGGTCACTCCTCAGCGTGGCGCGCGGCTCGGAAGAACCACCGGCGCTGATCATCTTGAAGTACACGCCCGAAGGCTCGGAGGGCGGCGCGGAACGAGGGGGCGATAAAGTTGTGGGCGGCGGCGATGGCCTGCTGGCGTTCGTCGGTAAGGGCGTGACGTTCGATTCGGGCGGCATCTCGATCAAACCGGGCGAGAACATGGAGTTGATGAAGTACGACATGACGGGCGGCGCGACCGTGCTCGGCGTGATGCGCGCCGTGGCGCAGTTGAAACCGCCGATGCCGCTCCTCGGCGTCGTGCCCGCGACGGAGAATCTGCCTTCGGGCAAGGCCACGAAGCCGGGCGACGTGGTGCGCGCCATGTCGGGCAAGACCATCGAGGTCATCAACACGGACGCCGAAGGGCGCTTGATTTTGGCCGACGCCATCGCCTACGCGCGCAAACTCGGCGCGACGCAAGTGGTCGATCTGGCGACGCTCACGGGCGCGGTCTCCATCGCGCTCGGCGACGTCAACACGGGCATCCTCGGCACGGATCAAGGGTTGATCGACGAAGTGATCGCATCGGGCAGGGAAGTCGGCGAGAAGCTCTGGCAGTTACCGCTCGATAAAGAATACACGCGGCAGATCAAGTCGGACATCGCGGACATCAAGAACGTCGGCGGGCGCAAGGCGGGCACGATCACGGCCGCAGCCTTCCTCAAAGAATTCGCCGACGGCATTTCGTGGGCGCACCTCGACATCGCCGGGACGGCCTGGGGCGACGACGCCAAGCCGTATCGCTCGAAGGGGCCGACCGGCGTCGCCGTGCGCACGCTGCTCAACTTGGTCGAACGCCTCACACGCGGCGCGTCCGGCGACAAAGGCGAAAAGTCTTAAAGGAGCGAACGGCGACACGCATCATTTGCGACTCGAAACACGGAAGGCCGCGCGGGGAACATCCGCGCGGCCTTCGCTGTCTAAAACGTCGGTTTGAGTTGAAGCCGCTACGTTTTCGGGATGCGGCCGGTTAATGCAAAGTCGCTTCTATTGAAGCTGCGGCCGGGAGCGGCATCGTCAAGAACCGTGCCCGCATGTCCGCCGCTTTTTTCGTCTATTGAGCGCCTTGACACCGGCAGTCGTCGAGGTTCGGTGTGCACTAAAGGAGACACGTGTCTAATAATGTAGACACTAAACTTATAAGAGTTTGCAAGGAAACTTGCATTTTCCGGAAAATCTGGTATCGTGTCGTCCGGCATAAACGTTGCACTAGCGATTATGCCAAGTCAAAGGGGACGGAATCACAAATAACTGTCCTTGCCCACTCGGTGGCCGCCCGAGGTAAAGCACCCGCCCCTTTGACTTCCTCTTTTCTCCTTCCTACGCTTTGCCGGACACCACAAATCGCTTTTCGCTGCGATATTTTCTCGCAGGAGTTTTTTTTCGGAAAATGGTATAGTGTCGCTACGAGGTTAAACCTTCCTGCCCGGAGCGCGCTCAAATTGTGCTCGCTCCCACGCTGGCTTTAACGGAGTACGGGACAAAGCGCAGTGGTTGATTATTACAAAGTTTTAGGCATCCAGCGGACAGCGACGGCTGCGGAAGTCAAATCTGCTTACAGGCGTCTGGCGCGGCAGCGACATCCAGACCTGAACGGCGGTTCGGAGAAGGCTGCACGCGAGTTTGCCTTGATCGCCATGGCCTACCGGACGCTGAGCGACCCGCAAGAGCGCAGCTACTACGACAACCAATATCGCAAACGTGCGGGCGAGGCGAGCGAATCTTTCCTGCATCGTTCCGACAACCCGCACGCGCAACGGATGCGCCGCGTGGCCGCGCAGGCGCGCATGGATCGCGTGGTGGACAATTTGATCGCGGCCGAGCGACGCGAAAACTTCGCCATGCAGCGCGCCGTCTTCACGACCGTCTCACTGTTTCTCTCGACCTTCTTCGTGGCGTGGCTCAAGCCGCGTTTCTGGCAGCTCTCGGGCGGGATCGGGCGCGCGTTGATCCTGTCGTTGTTTTTGATCGGATTGTGGCATTTGATCGCGCGCCTGCGCGAGCACTTCGGCCGTTACACTTACCAGCCTAACTCGCTTCACGAATCGGTCACGCATGAGGTCGAAAGATCGGACAAGCCGTTTACGCGCTTCGCCGCTTCGAGCTTTCTGGTGATCGGCTACATGGCCTGTCTCGGCGCGGGACTTTTGCTCGGCGAGCAGATGTACAGCACGATCCTGAGCGAAGTGCCGTTTCTCTACGACACGCAGATTCGCCCCGAACTACTCTTCTACCCGCCCATCGCAGTCCTCGTCATCGACACGCTGCACATGATCGCCGCCAAGATCGACTGAGCGCCTGAATAGTGCTTACACGGTCGATCTGTGCGCGCTCTAGTGCACACGTGTGTGTGCTCTGGTCGGAGACGGTCTTGCGTCGCGGCGCGAGTCTCGTGTATATTGCGCCTCAAGCGGCTAACGACGGCCGTTAAATCAGCAAATTCTTTCAATCGTACTTAGTTGCACGCGAGACGGCGGCCAGAGCCGAAGACGCGTCTGTCTGAGACCTTCAGCCGCACGCCGTCTTTTCTGCGTGCCTTCCCCCAACTCGAACACGCGAGCCGGGCGGCTCGTCGTTGAAACAACACACGACTTGCAGGTGAGAACCAAAGCAACTTTAGCAAACGACAACCTCGTGCCGAACACAATCAGCCGACGGCCTGCCGAACGTCGCTGCCCGACTCGTCTTCCGAGTTGAACAGGCGCTCGCGCTAGGCCGTCCGGCTTCCAGCAGTACGGAGGAGCAAGAGATGGCCAAGCGAATCACCGAGCGCCAGCGCCTCGCTTTTAAACTCGAATCCCTAACCGACACCGAAGTCAAAGAGGTGCTCGACTACATCTCGATCATGGAATCAATGCGCCGCGCGACGAGTCCTGCCGGCTTGTGGGACGACGAATTGGTGACTGTGCTCGCCGGTGCGCGCGAGAATTTGCGCGCGCGTCAGGCTTTCGAGTGGGAGACGGTGCGCCGCCGCGCAGACCGCCGCTCCGAGGCGGCGAGTCCGACCCGCGTATGAATCGCGGAAGGCGCGCAGCCACGTCTTCTCAATTTGTTTTGACCGTCGCCGCGCCGGGCGGCGCGCGCCTCTGCCGCGCGTTCGCGCTCGCTTTCGTCTTCGTCGCTTTAAGCGGCGGCGCGGCGCGTCTTCAAGCGCGTGCGTTCAACTACCAGCAATCATCCCGGACGGCGCTCACACCGCTGCAACGCGAAATCGAAACCTTGCGCGCGCGCCTCGCTTCCGCCGATACGGAAGAGAGACGCGAGGCCGTCATGCGCCTCGGCGCGATGGCACGCCCCGATAGTTCGCGCGCCGCTTTGCCCGCGCTCAAAGACCGTGCCGTCATCGTGCGCGCCACGGCCGCACGCGCCGTCCTGTCTCTGCCCGCCGTCGAAGCCGCCGCCGCCTTGCTGCCCCTGCTCGCGGACAAGGACGAGTTCGTGAGGCGCGAAACGGCATATGCTTTAGGGGAGACGCGCAGCCGCGCGGCCGTCGAAGCGTTGGCGACCGTGTTGGCGCGCGACAAGGAGGCGGGCGTGCGCGGAGCGGCGGCCGTGGCGCTCGGCCAGATCGGCGACGAGCGCGCCGTGCCCGTCCTGACCGAAGCCATCGGGCGGCGCATCGCGCGCGCGGGTTTCTTCAACCGCATCACGTTTCGACGGACGGAAGAGAACGAGTTTGTGCGACGCGCATCGGCCGTCGCGCTCGGTCAGTTGAAAAGTCGCGCGGCCGTGCCCGCGCTCATCAACGTGCTCGCCAACGAACGCGCCGGAGACGACGTGCGACGCGAAGCCGCACGCGCGCTCGGTCTGATCGGCGATGCGTCCGCCATTCCCACCCTGCGCGCCGCGCTCGCCACGCGCGATCCATACCTCTCGGAGATCGCCGCCGAAGCCATACGGCGGCTCGAATCGGCGAAGCCCGCATAAGATCGAGCGAAGCCACGAATTCACACGAAACGACACGAAAAGATTTGACAAAGCGAAAAGCCGGAGGCGACCATCTCGCGCTCCGGCTTTTCAGTTGTTGGCTAGTTTAGTTGGTTTCGTTTAGCTGTTAGCTCTCCGACTTCTCGCCGCGACCCTGACTCTTGCGTGCCGCTTTCGTCTGCGGAATCGGCAAGCCCACACCGCCCGACTTGGCTTCCAACTCCTGCGTCTCTTCTTCGGCCGGCCCGACCTCGCTGATCAGCGCGCCGCCCGAACGCTTCGAGAAGACGAGTTTATTTTGCGTGTCGTGCAGATCGACGTGGACGAGGTCGCCGAGGCCAACTTGATCGGTCGCCACCAGATTCGACAGCGGATAGACGAGGAAACGCTCGATTGAACGCTTCAAGTGACGCGCGCCGTACTTGTAATCGATGCCCTCTTTGAGCAGCATGTCCTTGGCCGACTCGGAGCATTGGAAGACGAACTTCGTTCCGGCCGAGCGCATGATGCGGTCTTGGACGGAGGCCAGTTCGAGGTCGAGAATCTGCCGCAGGTGGTGTTCCTTGAGACTGCGGAAGACGACCACCTTGTCGATGCGGTTCATAAACTCCGGCGAGAACTTGCGCCGCGCCGCTTCGACCGCCGTGCGGTAAATCTTCTGGTCAACTTCCGAATCGTTCGGGTTCTTCCCCCCTTGCGTCGGCATGAATCCCATCCCGCCGGAGATCAACTCGGACATCTCGCGCGCGCCGAGGTTCGAGGTCATGATGACCATCGTGTTCGAGAAATCGACGCGGCGGTTGTCGCCTAAGGTCAGCGTCGCTTTGTCGAGAATGCCGAGCAGCAGTTGCCACAGGGAGTCGGACGCCTTCTCGATTTCGTCGAAGAGAACGAGCGAGAGCTTCGTCTCATCGGTGTGATAGCGGTCGAGATTTTCCTGCGTCAGCATCGGGCTGGTTTCGCGGTGGCCGAGGTAGCCCGGAGGGGAACCGATCAGCTTGGCGATCTCGTGCGAGTGCTGAAACTCCGCGCAGTCGATTTTGATGACCGCGCCGGGGTCGCCAAAGAGGACTTCGGCCGCCGCTTCGACGACGCGCGTTTTGCCCGAACCCGTGGGGCCGAGGAACAGCATCGTGCCGACGGGGCGATTCAAGGGGTTCATCCCGGCGAGAAAAATTTGATAGAGGCCGCTCATGCGACGCACGGCGCGCTCTTGCCCGACGATGCGCGTCGAGAGTTTCTCTTCAAACTCCTGCGCGCGCGGACTCTTTTGATCCGGGTCAAGAAAGACCGTCTCGGTTATTTTTTTCTGTGTTTCCATTGCTGCCATCATTGCGACCGTCCTCCTTGCCTGAGCGTTTTCGGGTAGACCTGAAAATTGTCTGTTTGACGACCTCTTGGCCGTCTTAACCCTGTCCTCATGCAAAGAACGATCCAGTACGTGTAATTGATGCGCCGGGCGCGGCGTCGGTTGGCTAAATTGCGCCGCGCTCCCTCCGGCGTTTGCGAGCGAGCGCACACTATATAAACGACCACGCGCGTTTTGTCACCACAAAATATGCTCCGCCGCGAAACTTTCTGCGCCGCCGCGGACGCATCAATCCGCAACTTTGCGCCGCGCTCGCCCTTTTTGTCCACTGACAATTAGCGGCAGACGCGGACTGACAAATTAGTGTCTTCGCGGCAAAACGTCAGACCGGCGCACCAAGAGGTATAAGTCAGCAACAGCGAAGGGCGCGACTCAATCGAGCCGCGCCCTTCGTGGTTGTTGACGACGTTCGTCTCGGGTCGTTAGTCGTAATACTCAAGGCCGAGGTGCGTGATGAGGTCTTCGCCGCGCAGGTGGCGCAGTGTGTTTTTGAGTTTCATCAGTTGGATGAAGATGTCGTGTTCGGGGTAGAGCTTCGGCGCGGTCATCGGCGATTTGAAGTAGAAGGAGAGCCATTCCTGCACGCCGCGCATCCCGACGCGCTGCGCCAAGTCGAGGAAGAGCGCGAGGTCTAAGACGAGCGGCGCGGCGAGGATGGAATCGCGGCAGAGAAAATCCACTTTGATCTGCATCGGATAGCCGAGCCAGCCGAAGATGTCTATGTTGTCCCAACCCTCTTTGTTGTCGCCGCGCGGCGGGTAGTAGTTGATGCGGACGACGTGTGAGAAGTCCTTGTAGAGTTCCGGGTAGACTTCGGGCTGGAGGATGTGTTCGAGCACGGAGAGCTTCGACTCCTCTTTGGTCTTGAACGATTCGGGGTCGTCCAAGACTTCGCCGTCGCGGTTGCCGAGGATGTTGGTCGAGTACCAGCCGTGCAGGCCGAGCATGCGCGATTTCAGACCGGGCGCGAGAATGGTCTTCATCAAGGTCTGGCCGGTCTTGAAATCTTTGCCGCAGACGGGCACGTTGTTCTGCTCGGCGAGTTCCGTCAGCGCCGGAATATCGACGGTCAGGTTGGGCGCGCCGTTGGCGAAGGGGATGCCGAGTTTGAGCGCGGCGTAGGCGTAAACCATCGAGGGCGCGATTGCTTTGTGGTTGTCGCGCATGGCCTGCTCGAACGACTTGAGCGTTTTGTGGACGGCGTGCTGCTTGAGGAAGATTTCCGTCGAGGCCGCCCAGACCATGACGAGACGCGCGCAGCGGTTCTTGCGTTTGAACTCTTCGATCTCGGCGATCAACTGCTCGGCCAGTTCTAATTTATTCTGACCCTGTTTGACGTTCTCGCCGTTCAGGCGTTTGACGTAGTTCTGGTCGAAGACGGCGCGCATCGGCTTGATCTTCTGCAAGGGAGTTTTGAGTTTGGCGAGCAGTTCTTTTTCGAGCACGCCCGCGTGCATCGCCGCGTCGTAGGCCGATGCGGGGAAGATGTCCCACGCCCCGAAGACGAGGTCTTTCAAGTCGGCGAGCGGCACGAACTCCCGGATGGCTGGCGAACGATTCTCGGTGCGCTTGCCGAGGCGCACGGTGCCCATCTGCGTCAGGCTGCCGATGGGTTCGGCCAAGCCCGCCTTGATCGCCTCGACGCCCGCGATGAACGTCGTGCTGACCGCCCCAAGTCCGACGAGCAACACGCCGAGCTTGCCTTTCGCCGGAGCAATCTCCGTCCCTTTTTCGATAGCCATAAGTTTCTCCCCCACTCTTCGCTTTGAAAATTTTACGAATCGAGCATAGCCCCGGCGCACGCCGCGCGTCTCGTCAAATCTTGCGCAATCTCGTCGCAGAATTGCTGAAAACAGAGATTGGAGGTCAGAGGTTAGAGGTTAGTAAAAACAAGAACTATCTTTTACTGATCTCTGTCCTCTAACCTCTGACCTCTGCTTTTGACCAGTGCGGCGCGAAAGGCGCGGGGCGTGAGGCCGTTGAACTGGCGGAAAATTTTGCCGAAGTGGCTTGAGTTGGCGTAGCCGACGCGGGCTGCGATTTCGGTGATGGAGTCGTCCGTGCTGGCGAGGAGCGTGCGCGCGCGTTCGATGCGAAGGGCGGCGAGGTAGGCATGGGGCGGCAGGCCGGTCAGTTTTTTGAAGAGGCGCGCGAAGTGAAAGGGGGAAAGATAAGCGGCCGCGGCCAACTCTTCAAGGGGCAGTTCCTCGGCCAGATGCGAGTGCATGAGTTCGACGGCGCGGCGGATGCGACGGTCGATCAAACCGGCGCGCGAGAGTTCGAGTTCCGTCGTGCGACGGATGCTGGCGTAGCGGCGCAGCAGTTGCACCAGAATTTGTTCGACCAGGGCGGCGACGACGAGTTCGTGTCCCATCTCGCCCGCGCGCAGTTCGTCGGCGAGGTCGCGTGCGAGACGCGCGAGGCGCGGGTCGTGTTCGATGGTCTGGGCGGGGAAGGTGATGCGGGCGTCGTCGCGCGTGAGGTGCGCGCGCACGGCGCAGTCGAGCACGAAGGCGGGCGCGACGGTGAGCGCGAGCGTCTCGACTCTGTGGCCGCGCACCGCGATTGATTCGCCCGGCGCGGAGACGAGCAAGCCGTCGGCGCGCAACTCGCCGCCGCGCCCGCCGGTCGCCTGCCAGCCGAGCGCGCCGCCGAGCACGAACAGTGCGGCGTAGGCCGGTCGCGCCTCGCCCGTCCACTCCGGCGCACGCGCCGCGTGGCGATAGTGAAGCGCGTAGTGCTCGCGGACGAAAATTTTGTCTTTCGCGGAGGCCGAGCTAGTCATGCCGGATAGTCATGCCGGATAGTCATGCCGGAAACTGAAATGGTATCTGTTGCCGTCTCAAAAAAATCCTCGTGCCTGTTGCCGCCTCGAAAGTTTTCCCTGTCGCCGTGTCATCTTCCCGCATCGACGGTGAGTTTGCGAAACGCATCGCGCGCGGCGCACATCCGCGCCGGGTCGTTCGTGATGACGGCGCTGAGGCCGAGCGAGCATGCGCGCCCGAACCAAGAGGGATGATCAACCGTCCAGACGATTGTTTGCAACCCGCGTGCGCGCGCCGCTTCGACGGTGCGGCGCGAGACGAGGGAACGTGCGAGCGCGAGTTCGTCGGCGCGACAGCCGAGCGCGCGTTTGAGCAGGGTGCGCGCGGGCGGCAGCGGCGCGCCGAGGCGTCGTTCGAAGGCGGCGGCCGCGCGCAGGTCGGGCGCGATGCGCTTCACTTCGGCGACGGCGGCAAGGGAGAAACTTTCGACGACGACTCGGCGCTCCAACTTGTGCGCGCGAACAAGGGCGACGACGCGTTCGACGAGCGACGCGGCATCGCCCGTCTCGCATTTGAGTTCGACGTAGAGCACTTGGCAACGCGGCGCGACGCGCTCGAAGACGCATCGGAGCGTGGGGACGGTTTCAAGCGCGTAAGATTCGGCGGCGCGCTTCGGGCGGCGGCGATTGAACCAGGAGCCGGCATCGACGGCCGATAGCTCGGAGGATGAGAGCGCGGCGACGGGCGCGTCGAGTCCGGCGGTGCGCTTGAGTGTGGCGTCGTGGATGACGACGGGCACGAGGTCGCGCGCGAGTCGCACGTCGAATTCGATGCCGTCCGCGCCGTCTTGCAAGGCGCGCTCGAAGGCGGCGAGCGTGTTTTCGGGGGCGACCGCAGATGCGCCGCGATGGCCGACGACGAGCGGGAAGTTCGAGTATGAGGGCGACGCCCCTTGAGCGTCCGTGCTCGCCTCTCCGTTCAACGGCGTCGTGCTATTAGTTGTTGTCTCGCCGTTCATCCTCGTCGCATCGTTCATCCTCGTCTCGCCCTTCGTCATTTCATTTTGAGAGATAGACGCGGTAGTCGAGTTCGGCGAAGAGGTTGTCGCGCGATTCGATTTCGGCGAGGCGCGCGGCGTCGATCTGTCCGGCTTCGATGTCGGACGCGAGGACGTTGAAACGCGCGACGTGCGAGGTGAAGCGGCGCGCGGCGTACTCGACCGTGGTGGCGTGTGCGATCTGGAATGCCCAGTCGCTCGCTTCGGCGAGCAAGAGTTCGCGCGCGGCTTGATTGAGGGCGCGCCGTGTCAGCGCGTCGGGCGAAGCGGCGTCGGCGTAGCCTTCGGCGAGCGCGGTCATGCGCGCTTCGGCGGCGTGCTGTTCGGGGTAGAGCCACGCGTTCGAATCGTTGAGCCAAACTTTGTAGTAGCCTTCCGCGCCCCAAGAGGAAGGCGAAAGACGCTGCGTTTGCAGGCGCGCGTGCGCGGCCAAGTAGTCGGCCGGGGCGAGCATGGCGATCTCATCTTGGCGGCGCGCGAGTTCGCGAAAGACGTGTTTGAGAAAGTGGACGCCTTCAAACCACCAGTGGCCGAAGAGTTCGGCGTCGTAGGGCGAGGTGATGAGCGGGAGCTGACCGCCGAGGGCGGTGCGCTCACGCGCGCACTGTTTGATGCGTTCGTCGACGAAGTGCGCGGCGTGCACGGCGGCGCGGCGACGCGCGCGATAGGGGCGATAGGGTTGCTTGTCGGAGAGCGGCACGTCGCGCCCGGTGACGCGATGATACTTGAGTCCGAGGTGGCGGCGCGCGCCGTCCGCGTGCAGGTGCGGGAGCAGATATTCGAGCGGCGCGTCCCATCCCACGTCGCGATAAAACTCGCGGTAGTTCTCGTCGCCGGGATAGCCGATCAGCGAACTCCACACTTGCTGGCTCGTTTCGAGGTCGCGCGCGAAGACGGCCACGCCGTTCGGCAGTTTGACGGGCGCATAGACGCCGTGGCGCGGGCGCGGCTCGCCGTAGAGGATGGCGTGCGTGTCGGCGACGAAGTATTCGAGCCGCGCTTCGGCCAAAAGCGTTTCGATGCCTTCGGTGTAAGCGCATTCGGGCAGCCAGATGCCGCGCGGGCGGCGACCGAAATGTTTTTGATAATTGGCGACGGCGACCTGCACCTGTGCGCGTCGTGCTTCGGTGGTGGAGATGAGCGGGAGGAAGCCGTGCGTTGCGCCGCAGGTCATGATCTCGCAGACGCCCGCGTCCTGTAGTTTGCGAAAACCGGCGACGAGATCGTGTTCGTAGACTTCGTGCCAGAGGCGACGCGTCGAGCGCAGGGCGCGACGATACATGCGCGCGGCGGGAAGAAAGCGGCGCGCGTTCGCCCTCGTGCGCGCGACCTCTTTGTCGGCGAGCGCCGAGAGGTTTTCGAGGTGGCGCGTGTAGCGCGTTTGCAGCAGCGGGTCGGCGAGCATCTCGCAGAGCGTGGGCGAGAGGTTAAGGGCGAGACGCGGGCGCGCGCCCTCCCGGTCGAGCGCGTCGAGCGTGCTGAGCAGCGGCAGGTAGACTTCGGTGATGGCTTCGTAGAGCCAGTCTTCCTCTAAAAATTCGGGGTGTTCGGGGTGGCGCACGAAGGGCAGGTGCGCATGGAGGATGAGACTGAAAAATCCGTGCGGCACGAGCGATTCAGAGATGCGGGTATTCGTCTAAGGTTGCGGGCGAAAGTTTGCGCGCCGGGTCGTCCGGCGGGACGGCGGCGGCGATGGGCGCGCCAGCGGGTTTATCGGCGGCTTGCGCTGTGCCCGCTTCGTCCGTGAACGCGCGCGCGTAGCGTTCGTAGGCCGCGCCCGCGAGGAGTTGTGTGAAGTCTGCGGGCGCGAGTTGAAAGTCCTGCTCCGTGGCGGAGAGGTGCGAGGCGCGGTTCGGCGGCGTCGTGACGGTGTTGGAAGAGAGCAGGCGGACGAAGGGGCGACCGGGCGCGTGGAATCCGACTTCGGCGCGGTAGACGTGGCTCGGATAGACCTCGAACCATTGTGCGCGCGCGCGCGGCGCGTCGAGCAAAAACTCTTCGCCCGTTTCGACTTTGACGAGACGCACCGTCAGACGATATTGCGCGGCCAGTTGGCCGAAGGCCGCGCGGAGAGTCTGGTGCGGGTCGTGCGCGAACGTCCAGTAGAGATAGAGACGGTGCGGCGATTGCAGGAGCAGTTGGATGAAGTCGCGCTTGAGAGCGAAGGGCAGAATGTTGTCGAGCGCGTCGGCGGCGCGTGCGACTTCGGAGGCGCGCGCGCGCTTGGGCGCGTTGACGTTCGCGGTCGTGGGAATTTCTTCGGGCGTGTCGTCGGCGCGTAGGTTCATCTGGTCTCTTGCGATGCGCTGGATTCGGGCTTGTGGCAGAGCGAGTTAGTTGTAAGTGATTGCCCGCGCGGTGTCAATAAAAGTGCGTTTGCAGCGATCAGAAAAGTGCCGTGCGGAGGTGGGCGGCGCATGCGCTTTCGCCGTTAACGTGAGCGCGCGCGTGTGAAAAACACTCCCTCGGAGGAACCTAGAGATGCGCTCGAAGCCGCGTTGTTTAAGTCGTCCCCACCGATTGGCTGCGGCGTTCGAGCAGCAGCGTGTCGCGCCAGATGCCGTCGAGTTTGCCGATGCGCTCGCGGCGGCCGACCTCGCGGAAGCCGCAAGCGAGATGCACGCGCAGGCTCGCCTCGTTTTCGGGAAAGACGCCCGCCTGTAGCGTCCAGATGCCGTTTCGCTCCGACGCTTCGACGAGCGCGGCGAGCAAAGCGCGTCCCACGCCGCGACCACGCCCGCGTTCGCCGACGTAGACGCTCACCTCCGCGACACCGCCGTAGACGCACCGGTTCGACACCGGACTCAAGGCCGCCCAACCCAACACTCTCGCGTCGCTCGCGCGCGCCACGAGCCGCGCGTTCGGCAAGTGTCCGGCGTCCCACTTCTCCCACGCCGGGGCGGTGGTCTCGAAAGTCGCCACGCGCGTCGCGATGCCTTCCAGATAGATGGCGCGCACCTGTTCCCAGTCTTCGGGTTTCATCTCCTCGATGACGTAGTTCATAACTCCTCAGTTACGCGAGAGGCGAATGGAAGTTGAATCAGCGCGACTTGCCGGGGGCGTTCGGGGCGGAGATTTTTTTGAGTGTGATGTCGAGCGTGCCGATGTCCGTGTTGACGCGCGCGCGGACGGGCAGACGAGAGGCGTCGTCCGTGATCCAGAGCGTCATCTCGCCTTTGCGATCCACGAGCCGCTCCGCGCCGAAGATGTCCACATCGACGCGCACGGTCTGCACGCGGCCGACGATGGTCTTCATCCGCTTGCGCGCGCCGACGCGCACGGGGATGCGATAGACCGCGCCCGAATCGCTGATGTTGAGTTCGAACGTGCGGCCGGGTTCGAGCGGCTGCGTGCGCAGAAAATAGATGGCCGAGATCAGATCGTGCGCGGCGTTTTGCAGCGGCGCGCGGACGACGCGCGGCTCGGCCTGCGGGTCGTTCGGGTTGCGCTGCGTCCACGTCAACAAATTCTGCGTGCGGTCGAAGATGGACTGGCTCGTGCGCAGGCGTTTGCCTTGCTCGTCGCGCACGCTGTTGCTGAGGATGAGCAGAGAGTCGGACGCGACGACCGTTTCGGTGTTGTAGTGAAAGTCGATGCCGAAGAGCTTGCGAAACCAACCGTGCGCCGTCACGTCGCCTTTGAAGACGAGATTGGCGGGCGCAGGACTAGCGCCGGGACGCGCGCTCGCTTCCGCTGTCCCGCGCTCGACTCTGAATTTGAACTCGGCGATGTTGATGCCGCGCAGGAGCAACTTCGAGAACTCTCCTTCATAGACGAGTTCTTCTTCCGGCTCGAAGGGCAAAGGCTTCGGCACGCCCGCGCGATCCACCTCTTTCGCGGGCGTCGCTGTGGGCACGGGCTGGTGCGCGAACGCCGCCATTGACGAGAGCGCGAAGAGGGCGATGGAGACGTTGATAATTCGACCGAGCATCTTGTGGAAATCTCACCCGACCAGAAAAGCCTTGAGCGCGAGCACGCTCCAACCGAGCAACAAGCCGAGCGCCGCGCGATATTCGCGATAGCGCAGATACAAATTCACGTCAAACTTCGGCGCGCGTTCGTCGCCCGCGTCATTGGCGACGACGCGATATGGCGTCAGTCGCGGAAAGAGCAACGGGACTGCGGAGGCGTAGCGCCGGTAGTCGTCGCCGAAAAGCCCGGCGAGGGTCGAGGCTTCGACGCGCATGACGGGCAAATAGATGCCCAAAAACAGCGCGGCGAAGATGCCGCCGAGCACGAAGAACAGAAGCCAACTGCCCGCCGCCGCGATGGTAAAACCCAAGCCCAGGATGAACGTGCCGAAGTAGAGCGGGTTGCGCGTGTAGGCGTATGGGCCGGAGACGGCGAGCGCGTCGTTTTTGCGTATGTGCCCCGAAGCCCACGCGCGCACGAGCAGACCGCAGACTGCCACCGCGCCGCCGACGCCGAGCGTCAGAGGACGCGGCCGCGCGAGTAGGATAAACAGAGCCGCCACCAAAAACCCCAGCGGCACGCGCCAACGCTGCACCCATGTGCCGCCCCTACGCAAGCTGAAACGCCTCCGCGCGCTTTTGTTCGACGGCGCGCCTCCGCAGACGTTCATCCGCCGCCGCCGCCACGCGCGCCACGTCCACGTCCATGCAAATCCAAGCGGAGCAGGCGCGGCGGTGGCAATCGGTGCGGCAATCGATGTCCGTGCGTTCGACGCACAAGTCTGCGGAGCGCGGGCTGCCGTTGCGCCACCACTCAGTCGGGCCGAACAAGCCGACGACGGGCGCGCCCGCCGCGACGGCCAAGTGCGTCGGCCCCGTGTCGCCGCCGACGTACAGAGACGCGCGCCGCGCGAGCGCCACAAAACCTTTGAGCGAGAGACTGACGGGATGCGCCGCACGCCTGCGGCTCGCGGCAGCAACGCGCTCGGCCAGCTCTTGTTCGCCCGGCCCGTAGGTGACGAGCGACCGGAGATCGTGCCTTGCCGCCAGTTCATCCGCGAGCGTGCCGAAGCGTTCGGCGCTCCACAGCTTCGTCGGCCAACCGCCGCCCGCGTTCAAGATGGCAAATTGCCCGCCCGCGTGCGTCGCCGCCTCGGTCGCCTCGCGTTCGTGCGCGGGCGAGACGGCGAGCGGGAACTCGAACAGGTCGCCGTCCTCGGGCACTGTTATCCGCAGCGCCGTGGCGACGAGCTTGAGGTTCTTACGTATGACGTTCGTGTGGAGCGGAACGTTAACCGTGTGGGTCAACAAAAAGCGGCTGGCCGGTTCGCGCAGCGCGGGACGCGCGAAACCGTAGACGCGCCGGGCACGCGCCAGGCGCGCGATGGCAGCGGATTTGAGTAAGCCTTGAAAATCGAGTGCGAGATCGAAGGCCGAGGCGCGGAGCCGGTGCAACTGTTGGCGCGTTGCCAGCAGCGTCTCCCCAGACAACGGACTCCAGCGCCTCAAGGCCTTCGTGTCGATTTCGATGAGCCGATCCACGAGAGGGTTGTCCCTCAAGATTTCGGATGCGCGCCGCTCCACCACCCACGCCACTTCCGCCCCCGGCAATTCCCGCCGGATGGCCGCCACCGACGGCAACGTGTGCACGATGTCGCCGATGCTCCCCAATTTGACGATCAAAATTCTCATAAAACAGTGACGAGTGACAAGTGACAAGATAAAGCAGTAAATCGTAAATCGTAAATCGTGAATAGAGAAAACACGTTCTTTCTATTCACGATTCACGATTCACGATTCACGGTTTTTTCTTGCTCGTCACTCGTCACCTGTCACTCGTCACTGCTTTTCTCGTCGCTTGTCACTTCATTCGGCCGGTTGAGGCGCAGGAGCATGTTGGAGGAGGAATGGTCTTTGGGGTCGCCGACGATGGCGACGCGGCCGCCGTAGGAGCGCACGACTTCACGTTCGGGCACGGTGTCGGCCGTGTAGTCCGTCCCCTTGGCGTGGATGTCCGGGCGGATGGCGAGCAGGAGTGCTTCGACCGTCGGTTCGGGAAAGATGGTGACGAGATCGACGGCGCGCAGCGAGGCGATCACTTCGGCGCGCTCGCGCTCGTTGACGAAGGGGCGACCCGCGCCTTTGAGCGCGCGCACCTGCGCGTCCGTATTGACGCCGACGACGAGCAGGTCGCCGAGCGCCTTCGCCGCTTCGAGATAGCGGACGTGGCCGACGTGCAGGATGTCGAAGCAGCCGTTGGCGAAGACGATGCGCGCGCCGTTTTTGCGCGCAATCGCCACGCGCGCCACCAGACGGTTGCGCTCAAGTATGCGCGCCACCGCTCCGGCCTTTTGCTGTTCTTCGGACGGGTACATAAAAGAGAGAGATAAATTCTACATCGCGCTGGCGTCGCTCAGAAAATTATGAAACCACGCGCGCCACACGAAGCCACACGAAGAAAACTTTCGTGCTGTTTCGTTTCGTGTGGCGCGCGTGGTTTCACGGTTTTCACTTTCACAAAAATTCCGCGATTGACGAAAGCAGTTCAGCCGTCTCAACCGAGGCCGTGCCGCGTTTCATCACGACGATGCCCCCGGCGTGGTTGGCGATGCATGCCGCCTCCGTGAAGGTTGCGCCCGAAGCGAGCGCGAGCGTGTAGGCGGCGATCACGGTGTCGCCCGCGCCCGTCACGTCAACCGCGTCGCTTGAGCCGACCGCCGGGATATGATGGGGCGGCGCGCCTTCTTCGAGCAAGAGCATCCCTTGACTGCCGCGCGTGATGAGCAGCGCGCCGTGGCCGAGTCGTTCGCGCAGGCTCACGGCCGCCGCTTCCAATGTCGCCGTGTCCGTCACCCTCCGACCGAGCACCTGTTCGACCTCGTCCTCGTTCGGCGTGGCCGAAGTGAATCCCGCAAACTCCGTCAGCCGGAAACGCGAATCGACGAGCACCGGAAGATTGCGCTCCCTGACCGCCTCGCGCAACCGTGCGACCATCTCCGCGCACGCCACGCCGTAGTTGTAATCCGAGATGATGACGGCATCGGCGCGTGCCGCCGCTTCGCCGACACGCGCCGCGAGTTCCGACTTGAGCTGCGCGTCCGGACGCGGCTCGCCTTCGTAATCCACGCGAATCACCTGTTGCCGCATCGAATGTGCCTGACCGGCGAGCACGCGCACTTTCGTCGTCGTATGCGCGCCGGGCGTGCGGATGACGCCCGCGCAATCGACGTCCGCCGCGCGGAGTTTCTCCAGGAGCGCCTCGCCCGCCGCGTCCGTCCCCACAACGCCGACGACCGCAGCCTGTGCGCCGAGCGACGCGAGATTCGCGGCGCAGTTGGCCGCGCCGCCCGGCACTGTCTCCGTCCGCTCGTGCCGCAAAATCAACACGGGCGCTTCGCGCGACACGCGGCTGATCTCGCCGTACAAAAACTGATCGGCCACCAGATCGCCCACGACCACCACACGCCGCCGCGCAAACTCCCGCACCAGATTTTCCAAACGCTCTCTCATTTGAAGACAGTGACAAGTGACAAGTGACGAGTTAAAGCAACAAAAGTTAAAGCAACAAAAAGACAGTTAAGAGTGACGAGTGACAAGTGACAAATTGAAGCAACAAGAAGTTAGTGACGACGCGGAAGACAAGCTCTTAGTTTTAACTTGTCACTTGTCACTTGTCACTCGTCACTGCTTGTTATCGTTCGTACTGCTTCCAGCAAATTTTCCGCGACGAGGTCGGGCTTGTGTCGCCAGGCGGCGCGCTGGTATTCCCACTCGCCGCGCCCGTAGCCGCTGAGGACGAGGGCGGCGCGCGCGCCCGCGTTGCGCGCCAGTTCCGTGTCGCTGTAACGGTCGCCGACCATCCAACTACGCGACACGTCGATTGAGAGATCGTCGGCCGCGCGGCGGATCAGACCGGGACGCGGTTTGCGGCAATCGCAGTCGAAACGGTAGGGCGGCTCGCCGACCGTCGGATGATGCGGGCAATAGTAGACGGCGTCGAGCCGTGCGCCGCCGCGTGCGAGTTCCTCCGCGAGCAAGGCGTGCACCGCGCCGATCACGTCTTCGGTGAAATAGCCGCGCGCCACACCCGCCTGATTCGTGACGAGGACGGCCAGCCAGCCCGCTTCGTTCAGACGGCGCACGGCCTCTGCGGCGTAAGGGAAGACTCGATAACGCGTCGGGTGGTTGACGTAGCCGACCTCTTCCGAGATCGTGCCGTCGCGGTCGATGAAGACGGCGCGGCGCTTCCGCGACTCGTTCATCAACTTACCTCCGCGCCGACTTCTTTCGCCGCCGCATCACGCATCGCCGTGTCGCCGGTCGCCTCGTCCGTCGCTTCGCCCGTCGCTTCGTCCGTTGCCTTCGTATGAACGCCGTGGTGGTGCGCCTCGCATTGGTCGTGCGAGAGCATCTCGACGGCGCGTAGGAAAACCTCTTCAGGGGTGATGGCCGTCATGCAGCGATGGTCGATGGGGCAATCGCGCAGCATGCAGGGCGCGCAATCGGGCGGGTGGCGAATGATGTCCGAGGTCTTCGAGAAGGGGCGCGTCGTGAGCGGATTGGTCGGGCCGAACAGGACGAGCGTGGGGCGTTCGAGCGCGGCCGAGATGTGCGCCGGGCCTGTGTCGTTCGTGACGAGCAAGTCCGCGACGCTCAGAAGCGCGACCGTCTCGGCCAGCTCGGTCTCGCCCGTCAGGACGACCGGCCGCCGCCGCATCTTCGCCAACACTTCGCGTGTCACGTCCAACTCTTCGCGCGTGCCGATGAGGACGACGTTCGCTTTGGCTTTGCCCATCAAGTGATCCGCGAGCGCGGCGAAGCGTTCGGGCGGCCAACGCTTGGCGCGGCTGTTGGTCGAGCCGGGACAGAGCAAGACGACGGGGCGTCCGTCTTCCGCGCCGCGCTCGCGAAGCAGTGCACGCGCGGCTTGTTGTCGTTCCGGCGAGACGTGCAGTTGATATTGCGGCTCGCGTTCTGCAAACGCGGCCGCGCCGACGAGAACGCGTTCGAGTTCAAAGACGAGATTGAGATAGTAAAAAACTTCGTGCTGCTCGCTGCGCCATGCGGGGACGGCGAGGGGGTGCGTGAGCAGAAAGGCGCGTCCGTCCGTGGCGTAGCCGATGCGCAAGGGGATGCGCGCGGCGGCGGCGAGAAAGGCTGGCTCGAAGGCGTTCGGGAAGAGGAGCGCGAGGTCGAAGGAGCGAGCGCGCAACTCGGCGATCCGGCCGAGGGTCGAACGCAGGCCACGCCCCGTGTCGTCAATCAATAACAGTTCATCGACGATGTTCGTCCCCGCGAAGATACCTTGCGCCCACGGGCGCGTGGCGAGCGTGATGTGCGCGGCGGGCAGCACGCGGCGCAACTCGCGCAGCGCCGCGACGGTCATCACCGCGTCGCCCACCCAATTCGTGCCGCGCACCAACACGCGCTCGATCTGTCTTGTTTGAAGTGTCCGCGTCATTTGCTGTCCGATATATTAAATGTCTCACGCTGGAGGGCAAAGGCGCAAAGATACGAAACAAGAAGGTGACCGTCTTTCATCGTCTTCCCTTTGCGTCTTTGCGCCTTTGCGTGAGATTTGTTCTGAGTGAGCTTACAACAAACTTTTAAGTCCGTCTTCGACGCCGATGAGCGGCTGCCAGCCTAGTTCCGTGCGGACGAGCGAGAGGTCAGAGACGTAGTTGAAGGGCACGGGCGCGTGCGCGTGCGTCGAGTCTTCGATGACGGGTTCGAGTTGAATCAGACGCCCGACCGTCTCGACGATGCCGCGCAAACTCGTCGCCTGTTCGCGTCCGCCGCCGAGATTGTAAGTGCCGCGCGCGCGGCCGCTATCGATGAAGGCGTAGCAGGCGCGCGAGAAGTCTTCGACGTGCAAGAGGTCGCGTATGGGTCGGCCTCCGGCCGGGAGACTGAGCGGCCGGCCGCGCTTGACCGCTTCGACGTAATGCGTGACGAAGTTCGCTTCGTTCCCCTCGGACGGTCGCGCGTAGACGGCCGAGAGGCGAAAGATGCACGCGCGAAAGCGGCGCGCCGCCGCGTAGTATTCGACGTAACGCTCGCCCAAGAGTTTCGACCATTCGAGCGGCGATTGGCCGCAGTAATCCGTCGCGCAACTTTCCGGCACTTCACGGAAACGGTCGGCGTGCGCGCCGTACACGTCTTTGGTCGAGGCGTAGATGAAGGTCGCGCCTTCGCGCACGTGCGCGAGCAGGTTGGCCGTGCCTTCGGCGTTCGTGCGAAAACATTCTGCGGCCGCTTCGTGTCGCTTGTCGAGATGCGCCGCGAGATGAATCACCGTGTCGTATTCGGCCACGCGCGAAGCGTCGTAAGGGTCGAGAATGTCCAGCCCCACGCGACGCGAAAAATCGTCCGCATCGAAAAAACGCCGCACGTGTATGCCGAGATAACCGCTGCCGCCCGTGACGAGAACTTTCATAAGTAGCTGTTAGCTATTAGCTGTTAGCTGTTAGCTTTTAGTTGTTGGTTGGAGAAGGGAGTTAAAGTTCCGGATTTGAAAGTCATTCGTTCTTCAACTTGAACCGGGCAAACTCGGCGGCTCTCGGTTTTTGGTTTTAACTGAAAGCTAACAGCCAACAGCTAACAGCTAACAGCTAACAGCTAAACGCTCCTCTGCGCCTTTTCTTTGAGGCGAGCGAGAGATTCGGCGCGGCCGATGGCGATGAGCATGTCGCCCGCTTCGATCTCGGATTCGCCCGACGGGTTGAAAGACATCTCGCCGTCGCGTCGGCGGCGCACGGCGATAATGATCACGTCGAGCTCGGTGCGGATGTTGGTGTCGCGCAGTTTGCGTCCGGCGTAAGCCGAGGTGGGCGCGACGACCACTTCCTCGAAATCCAGATCGAGGTTTTCGGCGGCGATGGAGTCGATGAAGTCGGCGACGGCCGGTTTCGTCAAAGCCTGCACCATGCGTTGGCTGCCGATGATGGTCGGCGCGATGACGCGGTTAGCCCCGGCGCGGATCAGCTTCGGCTCGGCCTGCGCTTCGACGGCGCGCGAGACGATGTGCAGATTGTTGTTCAGCCCGCGCGCCGTCAGGACGACGTAGACGTTGTCGGCATCGTCGGGCAGGCAAGCGGCGAGCGCGCGCGCTTGTTCGACGCCCGCGTCGCGCAAGGTCTCTTCGAGCGTCGCGTCGCGCACGAGGACGAGGATGTCTTCCTCGATCAAGTTGGCGACCTGCTCCTGCTTGTGCTCGATGACGATGAACGGCTCGTCGCGGCGTTGCAGTTCGCGGATGATGCGCGAGCCGACGCGACCCGCGCCGCAGATGATGAAATGGTTTCGCAGTTTGCTGATCTCCCTGTAGCGTCGCCGCTGGCCGTAGGCCGCGACGATCTCGGATTGGACGAGGGCTTGAATCGCCGTCGAAAGCAAAAAGCCGACGACCGAGACGCTGACGAGCATGAAGACGATGGCGAACCAGCGCCCGGCGGGCGACACGGGATGCACGTCGCCGTAGCCGACGGTCGCCACGGTCATCACGGTCAGATATAAACTGTCGAGCGGCGACAGCGGTTCGAGCAGGCTGAAACCGAGAGTGCCGATGGCGATGAGCGCGACGAGCGCGGCCAGCGCATAGAGCATGCGGCGGCGCGCGGCACGAGAGAGATGGGGGAAAGGATGCGTCGAACTCATGGCTCAGCTCGCTGAATGGTAAATGGTAAATGCTGGATGGTAAATGGTAAATGGTGAATGGGAGAGCTGGTAAATGGTGAATAGTGAATGGTAAATGGTGAATGACGGAAGAAAGCGGGCGGTAAACGGTAAACGGATAAAACGTCATCTATTCATCGTGCCGCCGGTTCTTTGATTCACCGTTAACCGTTTTCTACCATTTACCATTTACCATTCACCAACTCTCCCATTCATCAACTCTCCCATTCACCAACTCTCCCATTTACCATTTGCCGTTTACCATTTACCATTAGACCGTATGCCCGTCCGTCATCCACCGCAAAACCGAGTCCCGCCGGCCGCTCCGAAGCGACGCGCGGCGCGCATCGTGCGCTACGACGAACCGCCCGAAGGTTTCTTCCGCCGCTGGCGGCGGCGCATCTTTCGCCCGCCGGTCGTCATCGCGCTCGTCTTGTTGACCACTTTCACGGTCGGCGTCCTCGGCTATTACTACTACATCTTCTCGGAACGCGTGGATCGTTTGATCAGCGGCGAAATCTTCACGCGCTCGGCGGGCGTCTACACCGCGCCGAAACAGTTGCACGTGGGCACGCCCGTGTCGGCCGACGACCTCGTCAAGCGTTTGCAGCGCGCCGGCTATGTCGAGCACGCGCTGCAAGCGGACGACTCGCGCGGCCGTTACACCTTGAACGGCGCGAGCGTGGAGATCGAGCCGGGGCAGAGCGCCGTCGTCGATGGGCAGCGCATGTTCCCGCGCGTGCGCGTCACTTTCGCGAAGACGGGGCGGGGCATCACGGCCTTGAACGACCTCGACACGAAGGCGCGGCTCGAACACGCGCTCATCGAACCCGAACAGATTAGTTTCGTCACGGGCGACAGGCAGAAGCGGCGCATCATCAGTTTTCAAGACATCCCGCCGCACCTCGTCAAAGCCATCACGGTGACGGAAGACCGCACCTTCTTCGAGCACTACGGCATCAACTTTCGCGGCATCATCCGCGCCTTCATCCGGCGCTACGACGCAGACCCCAACTCGCCCATCGCGCGGCAGGGCGGTTCGAGCATCACGCAGCAACTCGTCAAAAATCTCCTGCTCTCGCCCGAATACAGCCTGCGCCGCAAACTCGCCGAAGCCTACATGTCGATCATCCTTGAGACGCGTCTCTCGAAGCAGGAGATTTTCGCGCTCTACTGCAACGAGGCGTATCTCGGCCAACACGGCGGCTTCTCCATCAACGGTTTCGGCCAAGCCTCGCAGGTCTATTTCAACAAGGACGTGACCGGCCTGACGCTGCCGGAGGCGGCCTTCCTCGCGGCCATCATCCGCAGCCCCAATCGTTACAACCCCTATCGAAATCACGCGACGGCCACGGCGCGACGCAATCAAGTGCTCGACTCGATGGCCGAGGCCGGAGCGATCACTGCGGACGAGGCGGCGCGCGCCAAGGCGACGGAGCTAAAGGTCGCGCCCGCGCGCGGGCGACTCGACAACTCCGACGCGCCTTACTTCGTCGATTACGTGCAATCGCAACTCGCGGACATTCTCGCCGATTCGCGCACGGCCGAACACCTGCGTATCTACACGACCATCGACATGGAGTTGCAGCGCGCGGCCTATGATGCCGTGACGAAGCAACTCGCGTCGCTCGATAAGATTTACGCGAAGCGCGGGAAGAATTCGGTCGAACCGGGGACGTTGCAGGCGTCGCTCGTTGCCTTGAACGCGCAGACGGGCGAAGTGGTGGCGATGGTCGGCGGGCGCGATTACGAGCGCAGCCAACTCAACCGCGCCACGGACGCCATGCGCCAGCCCGGTTCGGTCTTCAAGCCGTTCGTCTACGCCACCGCGCTCAACACGGCCTTCGACCCCATCCCGCGCGTCATCACGGCGGCGACCACTTACATGGATGAGCCGAAGACCTTCACTTACGACAATCAGGAATACTCGCCCGGCAACTTCGGCGACTCATATGCCAACGCGCCCGTCACCTTGCGCGACGCGCTTGTCCACAGCAAGAACGTCATCACGGTTGACGTGGCGATGGAAGTTACCATCGGCCGCGTGATGAACCTCGCCGCGCGCGCCGGGCTGCCGAAACCGGCGCGCAACTATCCGGCGATGGCGCTCGGCACGAACGAGGCGACGCCCTTGCAAGTCGCTTCGGCCTACACGTCCTTCGCCAACCTCGGCACGCGCGCCACACCCGTGGCGATCAACCGCGTGACGACGGGGCGCGGCTCGACCATCGCCGCGCCCGCCACGCAGCACAGCGAAGTCTTGCGTCCCGAAGTCGCCTACTTGATGACTTCGATGATGAAGGACGTGGTCAATCGCGGCACGGCGGCGCGCGTGCGTGCGCGCGGCTTCAAGTACAACGTCGCGGGCAAGACCGGCACGTCGCGCGACGGCTGGTTCGCCGGTTACACGCCGCAACTCGTCTGCGTCGTCTACGTCGGCTTCGACGACGGCTCGCCTTTGAATCTGACGGGCGCGGATTCGGCCTTGCCCATCTGGGCTGATTTCATGTCGGCGGCGCTCGCCGCGCATCCGGAATGGACGGGCGATTGGCAGATGCCCGGCGGGCTCGAAGAGGCCGTCATCGATCCGCGCACCGGACTCCTGGCCGCCGCCGACAGCGTGAGCAAACGCACCGAACTGTTCATCAATGGAACCGCGCCGACCGAACAGAGCACCGCGCCGCTCGACGGCGAACTCCCCACGCTCGACGGCACGGAGGGCGGCGACTATTTCGATTATGTGCCCGCGCCCGCCGCGCCCACAGACGGCGGCGACTTGCCGCCTCCGCCAAATGATGCGTCGCCGCGCCCGCGCACGAACGCCATCCCGCGTCCCGACGGTCGCTCGACGACTGCGCCGCCGGGCGACGGCGGCGCGTCGCGCCTGATGGGCACGATCACGCTCGACATCGACCCGACGACTGGGCTGCTCGCCGCCTCGACCTGTCCCGTCATCCGCTCCAAGACCTTCGTTATCGGCCAAGAGCCGCGCCGCTATTGCGGCCCCGAATATCACAACGGCCAGACGATCCAGCCCTCGGGCACGCGCCCGCGCCTCGTCTCGCCCTGAGGTCTGATGTGCCCTGATAAAAATTTTCGCCCTGATAAAAATTTTCGGTAGCCAAAAAATTCGGTAGTCGCTATGAGATCACAGCAGCCTCGCACGCAACCTCGTCTGCCCATCTTGCTCATCCTCTCGCTGCTCGTTGCTTCCGGCGGCAGCATCGCCCGCGCGCAGACGACGAACACGCCGCAAACTCAGAATCCGCAAACTCCGAATCCGGCGACCGCGCAGGCTCAGACGAGTGCGACGGCCGCGAGCGGCGCGGTGCGCTTGAACGTGATCGTGACGGACGCCGCGAATCACTCGGTCGGCGATTTGCGGCAAGAGGATTTTCGTGTGGAAGAGGACGGCTCGCCGCAGACGATCACGCAGTTTGCCAGAGAAGAGTTGCCCGTCAGTTACACGCTCGTCGTGGACAATTCCGGCTCGCTCAGAAGCATCTTCGAGTACATCCTGAGGGCGGGCGCGGCGCTCGTCTCCGTCAACAAACCCGGCGACGAAACTTCGCTCACACGCTTCGTCAACTCCGACAACATCTCCGTCGTGCAGGACTTCACCGCCAATCAATCCTTACTCATCAACGGACTGGAGAGCATGTACGTCGAGGGCGGGCAAACGGCCGTGATCGATGCCGTCTATCTCTCGGCCGAGCGCCTCGCGTCAAGAGGCGCGGCGGACGGCAAGCGTCGCCGCGCCATCGTTCTGTTGACCGACGGCGAAGACCGCGCGAGCTACTACAAGCAAAGCGAGCTACAGAAACTTTTGCGCCAACACGACGTGCAAGTCTTCGCCATCGGCATCGTGGCGATTCTTTCAAAGCAGCCGGGGTACGTCTCGAAAAGTTCGAAAGAGAAAGCGACCGCCCTTTTGAACACCCTGTCGAAAGAGAGCGGCGGGCGCGCTTTCTTTCCGAAGAACGTTCAGGAACTACAAGAAGCGTTAGGCGAGATCGCGCGAGATTTGCGGACGCAATATGTGCTCGGTTATCAACCGACCAACGTCGCCGCGAACGGCAGATTCCGGGAAATTCAAGTCAAGGTAAATGACTCGGCGACCGGCGGCAAACGCACCGTCCACGCCCGCGCAGGCTACTTCGCGCCCGGCGGCAAGCCCGACGAAAAAAAGGACTCCAAAGCTAAAACTCCAGGCCTCAAGTCGCCCTGAACAATCAACGAACAATGAAGTAAAAGCGGTGAACGGTAAACGGCGAATGGTGAATGGTAGAAGACAATTCTTCATCCATTCACCATTCACCATTCACCATTCACCAGTTCAGTTAATTAGGGCGGCCGAACCTGAGCCGGTATTCGACGGAATTGACGAAGCCGCTGACCATCGTGCGGAAGTCGTTCGGGTTGGCGTTGAGATAAGCGAGCCACATTTCGTAGCCGGGGCTTTCGGGGTCGCGGCGCAGGTAGCCGAAGTATTGCGCGGCGACGAAAGCGCGGTTGAAAAAGATGGCCGCCACCTCACGGCTCTCGACGATCTCGCGCAGGATGCTGGCGCGCGTCCGGCTGCCGTCGGCCAACTGCGCGCGCGTCAGGGTCGTGTTGTCCTGTCGCGTGATGGATTGGCGGTCGCCGATCTCGGCCTTCGTAAACAGCGCATCCACGTAGGCGCTGAGAGTCTGGTCGGCCGGATAGGCGTTGACGAACTCCGGCCGCTGCGTGAACTCGTCGGTGAAGGCCGTCATGCGCGCGAGCGTATCTTCGGCCGTCGTGCCGGTCAGGCGTTGCAGGTCGCGCGCGAACTCCACGTAGGTCGGGCGGCGGTCGAACGCTACTTCATAGAAGCGGTAGGCGAAGTAGCCTTTGACCTGTAGGTACTCGTCCGAGCGGAAGAAGCCGGACGAGACCGCCACACGGTCGCACGAAGGGTTGCGCCCGCGGTCGCCGCTCTCCGCGCCGCAGTTGTTGAGCACGGCGACCCACTGCGCGAAGCCCATCGCTTCGGGCGCGCGCATCAGGAAATCGATGTAGTGCTGGCGGATGAAGAATTCCGACGTGTCAATCGGGTTGGCGACATTGGCCTGCGCGTCGTTGTCCTGAATCGTCACGGTCGTCGTCGCCTGCGTGCCGATGCCGCCGCCGGTCGCGTTGGCGAGCGTGATCTGGAACGTCTCGTTGCCCTCGACGTGCGCGTCGTCGGTGATGAAGACGGAGAAGGTCTTGGTCGTTTCGGTGGGGGCGAACGTGAGCGTGCCGAGTGTGGTCGCGTAGTCGCAGCGGTGATAAGCCATGCCGTTCGCCGTGTCGCAGCGCACGGCGTCGGTGCGATCAACCGTGCGGTATTCGACCGTGGTGGAGCCCGTGGTGTTGACGGTGCGCGAGACGGTGACTGTGAGCGAGGCCGGGTCGGTATTGCGCTCCAAGCCCTCGGCGACGGTGTAGGTCGCCTGCGCGAATTGCACGACGGCCGGGGTAGGAGTCACCGTCGGGGAAGGCGTGGGCGTGGCGCACGCGTTCGGCGGGAGTGCGTCGTTGAATTTTATCACGTAGGCATCGCCGAACGGAGAGCCGCCGTTGTTCATGCTCTGGATGGGATTGACCGTGGGAAAATCGGTCGAGGTGGTCGAGCCGGCCATGTAAGCGTTGTTTGACGGGTCGAGCGCGATACCCTCCCCGCGGTCATCTCCGCTGCCGCCGATGTACGTGGAATAAATAAGCTCTGTAGCCGCCGGGTTGAACTTCGTGATGAAGAGGTCTGTGCCGGTGTTGCGCGTGCATTGATTGGCGTTGCGCACGGGGAAGGTGTTGAGCGTGCCGGTGGTTCCGCCGAGATACACGCTGTTGGACGCATCAACCGCGATGCCGAAGGCTATCTCGCCGCCCGTGCCGCCGAGATAGGTTGAATAAATGAACGTGGAACCGGTGGGGTTGAGCTTGGTGACGAAAGCGTCCTGAACGCCGCCGAACGTGCCTTGGAAGGCGTTGGCGACGGGGAAGTTGTCTGACACGGTGAACCCGGCGACGTATGTGTTGCCGGATGCGTCGGCCTCGATGTCTTCGCCGGCATCCTGCGCGCCGCCGCCGAGGTATGTCGAGTAAACGAACGCCGAACCGTCCGCGTTGATCTTGGTGACGAAGGCGTCGGAGATGCCGCCGCCGAACGTATTTTGAATGGCGTTGGCGCGGGGGAAGTCGGTATTCGAGTTGGTTTCTCCGGTGATGTAAGCGTTGCCCGCAGAATCGGCCGCGATCCCGAAGCCGGTTTCCGGTTGAGTGCTGCCGTTCATGCCGGAGCCGCCGAGGTAAGTCGAATAGACGAACGCGTCGCCCGCCGCGTTGATCTTCGTCACGAAGGCATCAGTCGAGCCGCCGGCGAACGTAGCCTGAACGGGGTTAACCACGGGGAAGTTGTCTGAGAAGGTGTTGCCGGTGACGTAGGCGTTGCCCGACGAATCAACCGCGATAGCCTCGCCGAACTCTGAGCTATTAGCGCCGTCACTGAAGCCTGCGCCGCCAAGATAAGTCGAGTAAACGAGCGCGGAGCCGGCGGCGTTGAGCTTCGTCACGAAAGCGTCCTGAGTGCCGCCCATTGTAGCTTGCACGGCGTTGGCGATGGGAAAGTTGGTCGAGTCGGTGAAGCCCGCGACGTAAGCGTTGCCCGACGAATCGACGGCGATGCCTCTGGCCTCTTCGCTGAAGTTGCCGCCGAGGTAAGTCGAATAGACGTAGGCGTTGCCCGCCGCGTTGATCTTGGTGACGAAGACATCCCGGTTGCCGAAAGACGCCGACGTGCCGTTGAACGCCGACTGAAAGGCGTTGGCCGTCGGAAAATTCAACGAGGTGGTATAGCCCGTGATGACGGCGTTGCCGGACGGGTCAACCGCGATGGCTCTGGCGAGATCGGTGCTGCTGCCGCCGAGATAGGTTGAATAGACGAGGACGGGATCGATGACAAGCGGGCGCTGTGTATCGTACATGCCGATGCGAAAGCCGACGCGCCCGTCCGGCCGCAGCTCGTAGCCGCCTTCGACCTCGCGCCGAGCGCCGCTCGCCGCTTCCTGATAGACCACCGGCTTGTGTTGCCGGACTACCTCGCTGCCCAACGTCAGCAGCAAATCGCCGCCCTCGTCAACTTCGACCTTATCCGCGCCGTCGAACTTGAGAGACACGGCGCTCGCGTCCGAGCCGGGCGCGACCACGAAGTCGTATTCCAACTGCCGCTGGTTGCCGTAATAAACCACGTCGATGCCCGGATAAATTTCTCTGTAGCGCACGCGCCCGAAGGTCGGGACGTTCGCGCGCCACTTAGCCGGATCGTTGCCGGTGAAATAATTGACCTTGCCCTCCAGTTCCTGCGCTCCTTCGGCCGCCGCGCTCGCCCGCGCGCCGACGAGTTTCATGCGCAGAGCCGTCTGCGCCACGTCGCGCTCGGAACGAACGGCTGCGGCATTCGTCGTGGGCGCTGCTTGCGTGCTGTTCGCCTTCTGCGCCGCCTGCTCGCCGGTGGCCTCTTCTCCTCGCGCCTGCCTCTCACCCTCGTGCCGCGCCATGACAAAGACGGCTTCGGTGGGCGTGAGAAACATCGTGTAGCCCGCGCCGCGTGCGAGGAAATCGACCGACGCATCGGTCTGTCCCTGATTGGCCTCGAATTGCAACTCCAACTTTCCGTATGCCTCGCGCGTGGCCTCTTCTTGCGTCGGCGGCGGGGCGGGCGCGGGATCGAGCGTGGGAGTCGCGGCTTGCGTGCGGCTGTCGGCGGCGGTGCGCGGCATCACAGTCCGACCAGCGGGCGGAAGCGACAGGTTCAGCAGGCACGACAGGACGAGCGCGAGGCTCAGGCTGAGTTTGGCGTTGGCAGGGCAAGATTTCATGGCATCCTCGGCTTTCTTCAAGAGGGGAATAACAAAGCACCTTTGCGCCGGGCGCGGACTTGCGGCATGTGGCGCGCGAGAGACAATTCGAGACGACAGGAAACGCACGGGCTATTTTTCGCCGTCCGTTTCCGAGTGCGGCGGCCTGACTGCGATTCGTGCGAAAATTTCTGTCTACAAATCAAGGCGCAAACTGTAGTTCAAAAAGGACACCGAGCGGCAATTTTTTTTAACCCGCGGCCGTGCGCGTCAACAATTCGCCGGAAAGGAAGAGGTTTGGCGTGGAGAGACGAAGCGAGGACGTAAGGGACGCGCGGTCACGTCCGCGCCCCGCGTCGGCGCGGCGCGCGGCGGGCAGTTTAAATACGTGTGCGGAGTGGAAAATGAGTATTGCAAAAAAGAGCGGGCGCGGTTAGATTGTGCCGAGTTCAAATCAAATAAACTGCAAGGTGGAGGTCTCCCCGAAATAGCAAGGGCACTCCTCCTGAATGCGTTGGAGGTAGAGACGAAGTGCCAACCGGAACATGCCCCGAATGCGACGCCGATGTGCATGTTGATACAGACGCCGACAAGGGCGACTCTGTGGCGTGCGAGGAGTGCGGAACTGAACTGGAAATCGTCGGGCTCGACCCCGTCGAACTCGACATCGTCGAAGACGACGAGTTGGATGACGACGACGAAGAAGACGAGTTTTAAAAGACAGTGACGAGTGACAAGTGACGAGTTAAGACAAGTAAATCGTAAATAGAAGCAGACTGTCTTTCTCTATTAGAAAACCGTCCTCTTCTATTTACGATCTACGATTCACGATTTACTGTCTTTAACTCGTCACTCGTCACTTGTCACTCGTCACTGTTTTTCCATATCCGGGACGGCTCTGACGGACGTTGAGGCCGGGCGGGGCTGTGATGCGCAACGGGTGGAAACGCCCGTCGCGCCGTTTTTCTTCGGGCGGGTAGAAGGCCAGAATGTAAGAGGAAGTAACCTCTTCGGCGAGCGTCTGGAAGAGCGGGCCGAAGTCTTTTTCCGTCGCGTAGACATTCGAGCCGCCGGTCTTCTCGGCCAGTTCGCTCACGTCGAGCGGCGTCGGCAGAGGCGCATGCGCGGCCTTCCCGCCGCGCGAAGAGAAGAGACGCGAGAAGGACGGCAGCGTCACCGTGTAGACGCTCACGTCGGCGGCGTTGGCGCGCTCGATGACCGTCTTGGGCGCGACCGTGTCGCCGACGGGGAAGCCGTCCGTCACCACCACGACGGCGCGTTTCATCAGACGTTTATCGCGCGTGCGCGGCGCTTGGCGGACGAGCAGGCGGATGGCATCGTCGATGGCGTCGTAGGTGTGTGTGGACAGCCCGTTGGCCTCGCGCGCCAGACGGGCGAAGGCGCGTTCGAGTTTCTGCTCGTCGCTCGTGAAGGGTTGCAAGACGCGCGCGCTCATGCCGAAACTCATCACGGCGAACAAGGACGTGCGATCCGACAGGCGACGCGAAAAGAGGCGCATCGCCGCTCCCAGACGCTCCATCTCTTCCGGCGACATGCTGCCCGACACATCCACGGCGAACACGACGGCCACGGGGCGCGGCTCTCCGCGTCTGCGCTCGACGTTGAAGAAGGCGATGGGGCGTTCGACGCCCTCGTCGTAGAGTTTGAAATCCGACGCGGACAAGTTGCGCACGGGTCGCCCTGTGGCATCAGTCACCGTCACGTCCACGAGCACAAGGTCGGTCTCGACGCGCAAGACTTCGTCGTCGTCGATGGGCGCGTCCGTGGGCGCGTCGCGCGGCGCGTTGTTGCGCTCCTGCGGCGTTTGAGTTTGGGCTAGCGTCGTGCGCGCGCAGGGCAGGGAAGCAAAGAGGAGTGCGAAGCCGGCGAAGCCGACGGCGGCGACGAGCAGCGCATTTGTCGCGCGTCGCGCATGAAAGCGCGTCGTCGCGCGCGGCGAAATTTTACGGGGGGACTGCATAACAGCTCGAAAGCCAACTCGTTCGGACAACTTCAAAGTCGGTCAGGCGCGGACACCGCTTCTGGGCGGCAGACACGCGAGGGAGTGCGTGCATTATACGGACTGAGTTGCTCCGGTGTCACCCCCGCGCGCGGGCGAGCAACAGCAAGCGGCACGCGGCGCATCAACTGTAGGCGCGCTCCTCGCGCCGCAAAGCGCGGGGCGACAAACGACGACCTGCCGCGTGTATAATAAACGCCTCCCTCGACGGGGTCGGACGCGCCGCCAGCTGTCGTAACGGACAGCCACACGAATTCGCTCGGATACGTTTATGAGTAAATTTAAACTTACCGGCACGCTTTTTTTAATCGTGCTGCTGGCCTTGGCCGCGAATGCCTTCAACGCGTCGGCGCAGAAGGACAAGACGACGGGGAGCATCAAGGGCAAGGTGAAGGCCGAGAGCGGCTCGGCCGAAGGCGTGCGCATCACGGTCAGACAAGGCGAGCGGGAAGCGGCGTCCGTGACGACGGATCGCAAAGGCAACTTCGAGGTCGCGGGACTCGCGCCCGGCCGCTACAACATCACGTTTCGCAAGCCGGGCTTGAGCGTGGCCGAGCTCAAAGACTTTGAAGTGGTCGCCGGCAAGACGCGCTCGCTCGGCGGCGATCTGGTCTTGCCGGTTGACGAAGGCTCAATCGTTTTCATCAAGGGCAGCGTCTTCAACGAAGACGGTTTCAGTCTGCCGGGGGCGCAGGTGGATTTGGCGCGCGTCGGCGCGGACGGCGCGACCAAAAAGATCGACGGGCGCATCTCGACCAGATCGGGCGACTTCGCGTTTCGTCTGCCGAACGAGACGGCGCGCTATCGCGTCACGGCCAAACTGAACGGCATCACGGCGTCGAAGGATGTGGAAGTTGACGGCGCGGCCGTCTATCGGGTCGCGCTGTCGCTCAAGACCAAACCCTGAACGTTCGCTCTCCCTCGCGTGCTTCTGATGGAAGACGCCACGCCACACACGGACAAGCGCGAAGAATTTCTGACCGCGCGCCAACTCGCCGGACTCTTACAGGTGAGCGAATCCACCGTGCGTCGTCTCGCGCGCGAAGGCCGCATCCCTTCCGTCCGTCTCACCACGCGCCTCCTGCGCTTCCACCTCCCGGCCGTGCTCTCCGCGCTCGACGGCACGCAGACCAAAACCCGCGCCGCGCGCCGCACCACGCACACGCCCGCCCCGGACGACACCGCTCAACTCTCCTTTGAAGATTTGATGTGACACACAAGACGAGACGCGAACAGTTGCGCGCGGGCGGGCGAGTCAAATATCCGTCGGGGCGGATTGCGAAAGTCAAATTTCAAGGCTGGGGGATGCCCCGGCAGGGCGGCCGGTATTTGCTTTTTCTAAAGCGGAATGTGGAGCGGGAGAACTTTACCATCGTGACTGCTTATGAACTGCGTGAAGGTAATGTCTATCCCATTGACGGAGCAGCGGCTGCCGTAGGTAACAAAAAGTGGCCGTTCGATTCTTATCAAGGAGTTGATCAGAGGCGCCTTTTGAACGACCTGCAAAAAGAAATTGCTAATCCTACACAAAAGGCGGTGATCTACGGATGAGCCGCTTTCACCTCTCCACACTTGCGCACATATGTGTACTTACTATTGCAACTTTGTTCGTCATCACCTTGTCCTCTCATTTGTTGGGGATAAAAACTTGTGCTCAAAATCGTGTGAGTCCACCCACCACATCTAAGGACAATGCTTGGCGGCAGGGAGCTAGTATCAGAGTTAATATCAATCCTAATAATAGTCTTACTCAACAACAGAAAGATGCTATTAAAGCCGGATTCAGGTGTTGGGAGGCAAACGGATCGGCTGGAAATAATTCCGGGGTAACATTCTATTTTACGGAAGACCCCGTGAATGTGGCGAGACAGTTAGACTCAATTCAACTCAACATACAGCAGCCATTTCCAGCCCATTTGCTGAAGAAGGGAACTATAATGGCGCAACCTTTGGCCGAGTTGATTATTTAGTTAGTGCATATATAAACATTAGCCCAACTGTTACCAGTGTGCAGGCACTTAGTGAAAAAGTCGCACCTGAACTAGGACACACCTTCGCATTGGGTAATTGCCCTCAATCACAACGCTCGACCTCACAAAGCATTATGTCTGTTGCCCCTAGTGCAACTGATCCGAATGCGACGAGGGGTATTGGCTGCCCCACTTCTTGCGATCAACTTACGGTTAATCAAGCCGGTCAGTATCCGCCGCCGCCAGACCCATGCACCGATAGCGCCCGCATCGCGTCGTGTCAAGCGTCGGGACAGACGTGGAATTACGCGACCTGTGATTGCGGCAATTACGGCGGGACGTGTTTCCTCACGCCGGAAGAATGCAAGGAGCGCGGTTACAGCGCCGAGATTAACTATGAAACCTGTAGCTGTATCGCCAACCCCGTCGATTGCGGCGGCGACAAAGGCCACTGCTCGCCCGTCATCATAGATATTGACGGCGACGGCTTCGATTTGACGAGTGCCGAGAATGGCGTGCGCTTCGACCTCAATGCGGATGGCACGCCCGAACGTCTGTCATGGACAAACGCCGATTCCGACGACGCGTGGCTCGTGCTCGACCGCAACTCGAACGGTACGATTGACGACGGCGCGGAGTTGTTCGGCAACCACTCGCCGCAGCCGCCCTCGGCCACGCCCAATGGTTTCCTCGCGCTCGCCGAGGACGACCGGCCGGAGCAGGGCGGCAACTCCGACGGCCTGATTGACGCCGGAGATGTTATCTACATGCGTTTGCGTCTGTGGCAGGATGCGAACCACAACGGAGTGTCGGAAGCGTGGGAGTTGCACCCGCTCGCGGAGTTGGACGTGGCGGCCTTACAGTTGAATTACAAGGAGTCGAAACGCACGGACGAGCACGTCAATCAATTTCGTTGCCGGGCGAAGGTGCGAGACAGGCGCGGGGCGAGAGTCGGCCGCTGGGCGTGGGACGTGTTTCTCGTCTCCGCGCCTTGAGCCGCAAAGTTGATTGCGCGGGAAACTCCGGTCGCCCACGATTGAACGCGCGGGCTGTTTGGTTGTTCTACGGTTGAATGCGGATCAGCGTGTGGCGCTGCGGCGGAGGTTGCCGAGTTCTTTCGTCATGTCCACCCAGCGGTTGTCGCGTTTCAGATAGACGCGCGGCTGCGTGAACGGATATTTTTTGGCGAAGGCCGGATTCGAGGCGAGCAGCGGGCGGATGGTGGCGGCGTCGCCCGTGGTGACGCGCCAGCGGCCGCCCTCACGCACGAGATATTGCCGCGCCACGATCTTGGCCTCGCCCGCGAAAGGCGCGCGCACGCGTGCGTAGACGGTTGAATCGGCCATGCCGAGGTCGCCTGAGACGCGCACCGCGCCGATCTCCAGACGCTCCAGTTCGTACAGACCGCGCGTGCGTTCGAGCGCGCCGACGAAACGCTCGCGCGTGATGCGTTTTTGCGAGGCCGTGGGCAACACTTCGTAGAGCGAGTTGTAATCGCCGCCCTTCAGTTGTTGAAACGCGCGTTCGATGGTGCTGCGCGCCTCCGCTTCGTTCGCGGCGACGACGGGCGCGGCCGCCGCGTTCGTCGAACTCGCAACAAGCGCCGATGCTGTCAAGAGCGCGGCGACGACGAGCGCCGAGGCGAAAGTAAAGTTTCTATTCAAAGTAAAGTTTCTATTCCTCAACACGACTGTCAACGTCTTCCTCTTCAACCGGAAATCTCTCGTCTCGTTCGATGCCGCGCGGGCGCAGTCGGTTGCGCTCGTTCCAGAACCAAGCGACGACGCCGAGCGTCGCCACCACGAAGGCCGCGTCCATGCGACCCGCCAGCAGGCACACCGCCGCGACGAGCCCGCACGCGCCCGCCACGACGCTCCAACGCATGCCGAACAGGCGCGCGGCGAAAGTCTCGCCCGGCGCGCCCTCCGGCGTCTCGCTCGTCTCTTCGCTCTTTTCTTGGTACGACAAAATCTTTAACGAATGGTGACGGGAATGGATGTCTCGACGGTCATCGGCGGGTAGCACTTCTCGTCGTCGCACGGCTGCACGCGCAGGCGCGCGGCGAGCGTATGCCCGCCGGGCGCGGCGTCTCTCGGCGCGCGAATCTTCAAACGGATGCGCGCCTCGCCTTCGTAGACGGCGACGGGCACTTCGGCGAAGGGAAACTTCTTCTTGAGTGCTTTCGGATAGGTGATTTGCTCGGCCACGAGCCCTCCTGCGTCCGGCTTGACCTCAAGCGACGTGGGAATCAAAAACTTCTCCGTCGCCGGGTTGGCGTTCACGTGATAGCCTTCGGCGATTGAGAGACGCACCTCGGCGTCGGCCGTCGCGCCCGCGCGCACCTCGACGCTCTCCGCGCTCGCGCGCACGATGCCCGCCAGCGGCGACTGCGGCGCGGCCGTCGGCTGAGACGCAGGCGAAGCGTTCGTCGCGCCGTTCGCGTTTGACGCCGACGACGCGTTCGCATTATTCGCGGGCGCGTTCGAGGCGGGCGCGTTTGAGTTGCACGCCGCCGACATCGAGACGAGCAAGAGCAGCGCCAGCCAAACTACCTTCAACATTTTATTTCGCTGCGCCTTCATGCTTCCGCGCCCTCTTCTTCCTCTTCGTCCGCGCCGTGTTTCTTGTCCGCGCGTTTGATGCCGAACTTTTCGAGCCGGTATTGCAGCGTGCGGAAGGTGAGGCCGAGCAGTTTCGCCGCCTTCGTGATGTTGTAGTCGGTGCGCTCCATCGCTTGCAGGATCAGGCTGCGCTCGAAGTCCTCGAACGAGATGCCTTCGTGCGGCAACTTGAACGCGCCCTCGGTCTGCGGGCGCACTTCCTGCCTCACTTCGAGCGGCAAATCTTCCACCGTGATCAGGTCTGCTTCGGCCAGAAGGATCGCGCGCTCGATGGCCGATTCGAGTTGGCGGACGTTGCCCGGCCAAGCGTATTCGAGCATCACGACGCGCGCTTCGGGCGTCAGGCCGCGAATGAGCCGCGAGGTGTTGCGCGTGTGCTTTTTCAAAAAGAAGTTGATGAGCACGGGGATGTCTTCGCGCCGCTCGCGCAAAGGCGGAATGTCGATGGAGAGAACGTTGATGCGATAATAGAGGTCGTCGCGAAAGCGCCCGTCTTTGACCATCGCCAAGAGGTCGCGGTTCGTCGCGGCGACGACGCGCACGTCGATCTTGATCGGGCGCGTACCGCCGACGCGCCTGATCTCTCGCTCCTGCAAGGCGCGCAGCAGCTTGGCCTGCATCGAGATGTCGAGTTCGCCGATCTCGTCGAGAAAGAGCGTGCCCCGGTCGGCCACTTCAAACAGTCCTTTCTTCTCGGCGTGCGCGCCCGTGAAAGAGCCTTTCTCGTGGCCGAAGAGTTCCGACTCCAGAAGGTTTTCGTTGATGGCGGCGCAGTTGACCGCCTGAAACATCTCGGTCGCGCGCGGGCTCTGATTGTGGATGGCGCGCGCGATCAGTTCCTTGCCCGTGCCCGACTCGCCGCGAATCAAGACGGTCGAAGCCGAGCGCGCGACCTTCAAGACCATCTTCTTGACCGACTCCATTTCGGGCGAGTCGGAGATGATCTCGTTGTCGAGCGATTCGAGCTTCGTCAAAGCGCGACGAATGGTGTCGAGCAGAGTCTCGCGGTCGTAGGGCTTCTCCAAGTAGTCGAACGCGCCGCGCCGGAGCGCTTCTTTGGCCGAATCGATTGAGCCGTGCGCCGTCAGCAAAATGACGATGATGGACGAATCGTAGGCGAGCAGGCGTTGGAGCAGTTCGATGCCGTCCATCCCGGTCATCTTCAAATCGGTGAGCACGAGATCGAAGCGACGGTCACGGACGATCTTGAGCGCCGCTTCGCCCGACGCGGCCGTCATCAAGTCGTAGCCCTCGCCCGACAAGATCATCTCCAGAATCTCTCTCTGCGCCCGCTCGTCGTCCACCACGAGTATGCTTTTGCGTGCCATAAGTAACCCTCAGAGGTCAGAGGTTAGAGGTCAGAGGTCAGTGAAAACTGTTTTCGTCTGACCTCTGACCTCTGACCTCTAACCTCTCTTCCGTCGGTAGTGTAATCGTAAATGTCGTCCCTACGCCGCGCGTGCTCTCGACCGTGATCGTGCCGTCGTGATCGTCCACGGCTTTTTTGACGATGGCGAGGCCGAGTCCCGTACCGGTCTCCTTCGTGGAGAAGTAAGGCTCGAAAACTTGCGAGACGTGTTTGGCTTCGATGCCGCCGCCCGTGTCCGCGATGGAGACGCGCGCGCGGCCGGGTTCGTCCGTCGAGAGCTTAATCGTCAGACGCCCGCCCGCGCCTTCAAACTCCGCGCCGTCGGCGTTGTTCTCATTCGTGCCGTCGCCGTCCGCGCCGTTGTTTCGTCCTTCCATCGCCTGCACGGCGTTGATAATAAGGTTTGTGAAGATGGAACGTAAAGATTCGGCGTCGCCGCGCACGGGCGGGATGTCGCCCGCGGCCTCAAGTCGCGTCTCGATGTGGCTCTCGGCGGCCTGCGCTTCGACGATGCGCAGCGCGTCTTCGACGGCTTCGCGCAAATCGATGGGGCGCATCTCAAGTTGCGCCGGGCGCGTGTACTTGAGGAACTCGGAGATGCGCGTGTTGATGCGCGCCACCTCGGTTTTGAGTTGCGCCGTGAGCCGTTCGACCATCGCGCGCTTCTGCGGGTCGCTCGGCGCGAGCGAGGTGCGCAGGTGGTCGAGCGTGAGATTGATGTAGTTGAGCGGGTTGCGTATCTCGTGCGCGATGGCCGAAGCGAGGCGGCCGACGACGGCCGAGCGTTCCGCCAGATTGAGACGCGTCTCCAGATCGCGCATCGTGCCGAGCCGCGCGATCATCTCGTTGAAGACGGCGGCCAGTTCGCCCATCTCGTCGCGCCGCGTGGCCGAAGGGACGCGGAAGTTGAAGTCGCCCGCCGCCACGCGCCGCGCCGCGTCGGTCAACTCCTGAATCGGCCGCGTGAAACGCCAGACGAGAAAAGTTGCGACGAGCGTGGCGATGAGCAGGACGGCGAGAGTGGGCAAGAGCGGGCGCGCGTCCTGCCAGACCGAGTGCGATTCGTGCACCTGCGCCGAACCGAGGACGACGATGATGTAGTTGAGCCCTTTAGAGGTGGCGGCTGAGATGGTGAAGGCGCGCGGCTCGCCGGCCACGGGCGGCGCGGTCGCCGATTGACCGGCATAGACCAGACGCGGCAGTTGCGCTTCGTCCACGGTGAAGTATTTGACCGTGCCGTCTTCGCGTCGTTCGGGGATGAACTTCGGATCGAGGCTGTCGTCGATGAGGTCGCCGTCGTCGAGTCGATTCGGGACGCCGCCCTCGTCCTTGACGACGAGGACGTTCGTGATGCGCCCGGCATGTTTTTCGCGCAGGAGAAAGCCGCGCTCGCGGTCGAGTTCTTCGAGTCGCTCCGGCGTGTTGAAGCTGAGTGAGGCGAGCGAGATTCCGGCGGCGAGCGCCTGCTCCTGCTCCGCCACCGTGCGTGCAACCTGTTGCTCGGATAAACGATTCAAATAGAACTGCACGCCGAGCGTGGCGAGCAGAAGCCCGGCCAGCACGAGCAACAGACGCACGCGAAAACTGTTTAAGAGATGGAAAATTCCCATGCGAGACGTGACGTTTTAATACAACCTTCCTTCAAGTTGAACGATAGGCGCGTTCCGTTAAACAAAATTAAGTAAAGGTGTTGCTCGCCGCTAATTCGTGATGTTATAGTCGCAGGCGTCTCCAACGCAAACCCCCCGGAGACTCTGAGGGGATTGTCTCTCCTGCCACGCCGTTACGAAGATCGTAAATTTGAATTCGCAGGAACTGTTTGAAAGAACGGACTCTGTTAGGGAGCGTACTTTCAGCCCGAAGAACTGTTCGTCCAAAAACCAAGTCAGGACACGCCACCCGGGCGGCGCAAAACCCTCGCGCAAGTAAAAACGCCGGGACGTGTTCATCAACATCAAGTGCCGACAAAATCGCGCGTGCCTTCCGCCCCGGAAGTTTCGTGCGCTCTCAAAGAGCTTTAAACGGAGAGGAAACTTTTGATGATCCGAACGCCGTACCCCCTACGCCCCTTTCTCGTCTCCCTGTGCTTAATCTTCTGTCTCGCCGCGACCAATTCCGCCGCCGCCAAAAAAACGAAGGCCAAACCGGCCGCCCCCGCCAAAGCGTCCAAGTCCGCGAAGGCGGATAAGAAGTCGAAAGCCGACAACCGGCGCGACCGGACGGCCGCGAAAAAATCTTCGGCCAAGGAGACGCGCGCCGAGCGTGCATCCGCGAAAGCGAAGAAGGAGGAGCGCGCCGAACGCGGACGCAGCGGCCGCCTCTCGAAGCGCGAGCGTCTGGCGCAGGCGCGGCGCGAGGCCGAGGAGCGTCGCCGGCGTGAGGAGGCGGCGCGGCGCGCTGAGATCGCGCGGCAGGCGGCGATAGCGCGTCAGCGCGCTTTCGATAAAGCCATTCGCGACGAAGTGCAGCAGAACATTTTGCGCGACGACGCGACGGGCGAAGACCCGGAAGTGCGGCGCGTGGCCGTCCAAGCGCTCGGCTATCACGCCGCTTCCGTGGTCGTGATGAACCCGCGCACCGGACAGGTCTACACCATCGTCAATCAGGAATGGGGCGTGCGTCGCGGTTTCAAACCGTGCTCGACGATCAAGCTCATTTCGGGCTTGGCGGGCGTGATGGAAGGCGTCATCGATCCGACGATTGAGAACGCGGCCTACAACAGCAACCGGATGAACTTGACGGACGCGCTGGCCTATTCGCACAACGGTTACTTTCAACAGGTCGGCCGCCGCGTCGGCTTCGACCGCCTGTCGAGCTACGCGCGCCAACTCGGCTACGGCGAGCGCACAGGGATCAACCACGTCAACGAATACGCCGGGCGCGTGCCGCTCTTTAAAAACGACGTAGGGATTCTGCGCATGAGTTCGCACGGCGACGACTTCGAGGTCACGCCGCTGCAACTCGCCACGCTCGCCTCCGTCTTCGCGAGCGGCGGCACGCTCGTCACGCCGCACCTGCCGCGCACGCCGCAAGAGGCTCAACGCTTCAAGACCGAAGTGCGCCGCCAACTCAACATCCCGCAAGAAGCTCTGCGCCGGATGCTGCCGGGCATGATCGGCTCGGTCAACTACGGCACGGGGCGCAAGGCGCACGATTCGCAGCAGACCATCGCCGGAAAAACCGGCACGTGCATCGGCGCGAACGGCGTCTGGGATGGCTCGTTCACCTCCTTCGCGCCCGTCGAAGACCCGCAACTCGCCGTCGCCGTCATCGGTCGCGGGCCGGACGCACGCCATGGTTTCCCGGCGTCGGTCGCGGGTCAAATCTATCGCGCGCTGGCCTATCGTTTCGGCAAGACCAACGGCAAGCCGTCGATCAAACTGACGCCCGAAATTCTCGCGCCGCGTCCGAAGGTTGACCCGTCGGCGCTCGCCGACACGGAGGCGCAAGAGGATTCCGACGCGGACGACGCCGCCGAAGCGACACCGAACGCGAACGAAAATTCACGCACGGCCGATGGCCTCAAGCGCGTCCTCTTGCCTGTCGAGACGCGCCCGACCGGCGTGACGACGCGCCCGGCCGCAACGACGCCGTCGCCCGCGCCCGCGAAAAGCACGCCGTCGCCCGATGGTCGTCCGCGCCGCGTGCTGACGAATCAGCCGTAACGAAGTTATAACCGGAATAGAAGGAACAACGCGCCGCGTTTTGGTGTCTAATCGCAGACACAAAACGCGGCGTAATTTTTTGGCGGGGAGCGTGACGCGGGCAGTGCCATGGGGGCTGTTTTCGTCGGTCTCGCGAGTGGCGCGGAACGCCCTTGACACGTTTCCGTCAGTTATTGCAGTATCACGGCGCAACGCTGTTATCGTTGCACCCGATCACATCTTGTCAGTACCCCGGTGTCGCCCCTCCCCAAAGGTCAGCACACCCGACTCGTGCCGTGCGAGAGACGGCAACTAGCCACGCGGCTGGCGCATCTGATTGTCGCGCAAGGCTTGAAGCCGCACGCGGCCAGCCCCCATAAAGTTGAAGCTCCGAATCACGCAGACGATTTTTGCTTGGAGGACATGCGACACCATGAGAAACCTGATCAGATTATTGACCTTGGCCGCGCTTGCCGCCGTCTTCGCGCTGCCCGCGCTGGCGCAAGACACCGCCGCCGCTCCTGCCGCTGCTGCGAATCCTTGTGAAGAGGCCGCACGCACCGACATGTATACGAAATATTACGAACTCAAAGGTAAAAAGGACGCCAAAGGCCAGCCCGACGCCGCCGCGCAGAAGGAAGCCTACGGCATCGGCAAAGATTATTTAGCCAAGTACGCGAGCTGCAACGATACCTACTCGAAGGCCGTGCAGAAGTTCGTCGGCCAGTATGACGAGGCCGTGACCAAATTGGAGTTTCCGAAATACCTCTACGGGACTGACGCCGCGGGCACGGGCAAAGACCTCGGCAAAGCTTTCGAACTCGGTCGCCAGATGCTGGCCGCCAATCCGAACGATGTCGGTCTCTTGATCAATCTCGGCTACGCGGGCTACACGGCGCAGAGTTCCAAACCATCGGTAACGACCTACAGCGCCGATTCGCTGAACTACGCGCGCAAGGCCATCCAGTTGATCGAAGCCGGCCAGTCGCCGACGAGCTGGACGCCCTTCAAGACCAAGGAAGAGTCGCTCGCCTATCTCAACTTCGCCATCGGCGAATACATGATCAAGAGCGACCCGGCGGGCGCGATTCCTTACTACCTCAAGGCGCTCTCCATCGAGACGCCCGTGAAGACGACGGCCGGTGCTTACGCGCGTCTCGCCGCGGCTTATCAGGTCGGCCAGTACGACCCGTTGCAGAAAGAGTTCACCGCGAAGTTCGGCGGCAAACCCGAAACCGACGAGAGCAAGTTCGCTCTGAACAATCTGAATCAGGTGATGGATCGCGTCATCGATGCCTACGCCCGCGCCGTCAACTTGGCTGGCAACGATGCGAAGCTGGCGGAGGACAAGAAAATCTGGTTGGAAACTCTGACCGGCTTCTACAAGTTCCGCAACAACGATTCGACCACGGGGCTTGACGCCTTCATCGCCAGCGCGACCTCGAAGCCGCTGCCCGCGCCCTTCACGCCGCAGCCCTACGTGCCCGCGGCCGCGCCCGCGCCTTCCACCGGCGGCACTGCTTCCGATAGCGGCAGCACGACCGGCGACGGTAACGGCAACGGTAATGGTGGCACGGCTGCGACGGCGACGACGCCCGCGCAGAGCACGACGGCGGCCAAGCCCAAACCGGCGACCAAAAAACCCTAACCCGACTTTCGGGCAGGAATCCTTCTGACACAGACAAATAGGCCGGGCGCATCGCGGACAGCACGATGCGCCCGGCTTTCGCGTTCGTGTTGCCCGGCGCGCGCCTCCCGTTTTGCTTCGCGCGCGCCTCAGTCGCTTCGCTTAAAGTCGCCGCCGCTTGACGCGAACGGAAAAGACTTGGCAAGCTATTTCCGCATCGTCCGCATCAGAGAAGTGGAAGCATCCAACCCGTAATGAAGTCGAAACAGAGAACACAGTTTGCCGCGCGTCGCACGACGCGCTCCGGCGCGCTCGCCTACGCAGTCGCCGCGCTCGTCCTCGTCTGCCCGTTCGCATCGAAGGCGACGGCGCAACAACCCTCAGAGCAACGCGCCCGGCAAGCGCGCAGGCATCGACAGGCGCAGGTCACCGAAGCGCAGGCCACGCTCTACGAACGCTGGCGCACGAATATCAATCTCAATCAGGCGGCGGCCTTCGAGGCCGGGCGCGAGTACGTCGGGAAATATCCGAACGACGAATACGCGGCGCGCGTGCGTGCGTGGGTCGAGTCTTACGAGCGCGCCGCGCGCAAATCGCAGTTCGAGTCTCTGCTGTTCAAAGAGAAGAAGTACGCGGCCGCTTACGCGCTCGGCAAACAGGTGCTCGCCAGTGAGCCTGACAACTTGCGGACGCTGATCAACCTCGCCTCGGCCGGTTATCTCGCTTCGAGCGCGGCCGATGCTTCCGTCAGCGCCGAGACGCTCGAACTGGCGCGGCGCGCGACGACGCTGCTGGAGAGCGGCGCGAAGCCTTCCGACTGGAAACCTTTCAACGGCCAAGCGGACACTGTGGCCTATCTCAACTTCATCACCGGCGAACTCATCTTGAAAGAGACGCCCGCCGAATCGGTCAGCTATTTTCTCAAGGCCATCGCGGCCGAAGGCAATTTGAAAAATACGCCGGTCATCTATTCGCGTCTCGCCGCCGCTTACGTCGCCAGTCGTTACGAACCGCAGTCGAAAGAGTTCGAGGCGCGCTTCGGCGGCAGAGAGGCGACGCCGGAGAGCAAGGCCGCGCTCGAAGAGATCAATCAGACGGTTGACCGCATCACGGACGCACTTGCCCGCGCCGTCGCCCTGAGCGGCACGGACGCGCAGTACGCGGACGCGCGCGCACGCTGGATGCAGGAACTCACGCGCTTCTACAAATTCCGCAACAACGATTCCGACGCGGGTCTCGAAGCCTACATCGCGGGCGTCACCGCGAAACCGCTTCCTTAAGAAGAAGGGGAAAGGGGAAGAGGGAAAGGTAAAAGGGAAGAAGAGCCGCGCACGACGAGCGTACCTTCTTCACCTTTACCCCTTCCCCTTTCCCCTTTTCCCTATTCTTCTTTCTTCGTGCCGTTTGCTACAATCGCGCGCACTGTGGAAGATTCCGAAAAGACAGCACCCGACCTCGGCGAGTTGGAAGCAAAGCTCGGATACGCTTTCAACGACCGCACGCTGCTTGAGCGCGCGCTGACGCATCGCTCTTGGGCGCACGAACACGTCGCGCCGGGCGAAGAGATCGAGGCGCGTCGCCTGCACAACGAGGCGCTCGAATTCGTCGGCGACTCGGTGCTCGGCCTCGCCGTGGCCGACTACCTTTTTCAATCCACTTCCGACGCCACCGAAGGCGATCTCTCGCGCATGAAGCACCGGCTCGTCAGCACGACGATGCTCGCGCGCGTCGCCCGCCGTCTCGGACTCGGCGAATATCTGCGCATCGGGCGCGGCGAGGAAAAGACCGGCGGGCGTCGCAAGCGCGCGCTCTTGGCCGATGTCGTCGAAGCCGTCATCGCCGCGGTCTATTTGGACGGCGGATACGGGCGAGCCAGCGAGTTTGTGCATCAACTGCTCAGCGACGAGTTGACGGAAGCGAATCCGGAAGAGGCCGCCGCCGCCGATTACAAGACTTTGCTGCAAGAGCGCGTGCAGGCTACTTTTCACGTCACGCCGACGTATGACGTGGTGGACACGGAAGGGCCGCCGCATCGTCGCACGTTCCACGTCCAAGTCGTCTTCAAAGACAACGCCGTGCCCGGGGCCGGCTCGACCATCAAAACCGCCGAGATGGACGCCGCGCGCCGCGCGCTCGAACAACTGAACCTCGCGCCGTCGGCGGAAACTTCGCCGGGAGAAGAAGCGCAGGAAGAAATTGAGCAAGCCGAAGCGGCGGATTGAAAGCGGAACTTAGAGCGATTAACAAAACAATGAAACCACGAAGCCACACGCGCACCACACGAAACGAAAGAGCACGAAGTTCTTGTTCGTGTTATTTCGTGTGGCTTCGTGGTTTCATGTTTTAAGTTTTATTTGACGCGGTGAGGAGCGACAAGGGAAGTGCGGCTTGACCGCCGCGCACGACGTTATCTACGATAATTTTATGAGCAATGATTCACGTTCGACGATCATGGAAGAGCCGCCGGTAGAGACAGAAGGGGGCAAAGCAGGAGGAGCGGCGCGTGGGCGCACGACGACGAGCGCCGCCGGGCGTGCCTCCGCGGACGAAGCGGCGCGCCGCACCGCGGACGCGGCGGCCGCCAAACCCGCACATCCCGGCCCGCCGCGCAGCGTGTGGCGCGAGTATTTCGAGTCGCTCGTCGTGACGGCGATCATGGCTCTGTTCGGCATGACGTTCGTCGTGCAGGCGGTGAAAGTCCCGACGGGGTCGATGCAGAATACGATCACCATCGGCGACCACCTGCTCGTCAACAAGTTCATCTTCGCGCCCGGCTCCAGGCCGCTGCCGTTTCTGCCGCAACGCGAGATCAGGCGCGGCGACATCGTCGTCTTCAAATATCCCGGCAACCCCATCGAGCCCTGGCGCGACACGCCGAACGACCCGGGCAACAAACAGTACATCACCAACTACGTCAAGCGCGTCATCGGTCTGCCCGGCGACCGCATCGAACTGCGCGGCACGAGCGTCATCGTCAACGGCGAACCGCTTCATGAGCGCATCGTCACGGCCATCAATCATCCGAACGACCCTCAGACCGAAGTGAACGAGGAACTCGCGCCGCTCACAACGGAGGCCAACCCGCCGCCGCAGGGCGAAGGGCCTTACACGGTCTCTTACAGCCCCGCTTCGCGCCTCGGCGAAGAGGGCGAGCCGAATCTGCCCATCTATAAACTTTTCAAAGGGCAGCGCACCATCGTCGTCCCCCCCGACTCGTACTTTATGATGGGCGACAACCGCGACAACAGTCTCGACAGTCGTTACTGGGGCTTCGTCCCGCGCGATCTCATCATCGGCCGCGCCCTCTTCGTCTATTGGTCTTATGACGAGAGCGCGCCGTCGGGCGGCTTCCCTTACATTCAAGATTTTTTCCGCAACACGCGTTGGAGCCGTACCGGCACGATGATCAAGTAGAGCAGACGCGGACGGCGCTCGCTGCCGTTAAATGAGCACTCAAGGGGGACAAGGTTGATGGTCGGGTCTTTGTGGCAACTCGGCGGGTTAGGCTGGACGGAACTCGCCAAGCGCGTCTGGAGCGAAATCAACGAAGACGACATCTTCGGGCGTTCCGCGCAACTCTCTTACTACTTCCTGCTCGCGCTCTTTCCGCTGCTGCTCTTCATCACGGCCGTGCTCGGCCAATTCGCCGAAGCGGGCACGGAACTGCGCGAGAACATGCTCAGCCTGCTCGGCTCGGTCGTGCCGCAGGAAGCGGGCAATCTCATCCACGAGACGATTGAAAACGTGGAGGAAGGTTCGGGCGGCGGCAAAATCTCCTTCGGCATCCTCGCCACGCTCTGGGCGGCCTCAAACGGTATGACGGCCATCTGCCAGACCTTGAACATCGCCTACGAGGTGGAAGAGACGCGCCCGTGGTGGAAAGTGCGCCTCGTCTCGCTCGGTCTGACCGTCTCGCTCGCCGTCCTCATTCTCTCCGCGCTCACCCTGACGCTCTTCGGCGGGCACATCGCCGAATACATCGCCGCGAGTTTCAGCTTCGGGCAGGTGTTCGTGTGGGGCTGGAAGATTTTGCAGTGGCCGGTCGTGCTCATCTTCGTGCTCTTGGCCTTCGCGCTCATCTACTATCTCGCGCCCGACGTGCGAAAACGTAGCTGGCACTGGGTCAGCCCCGGCGCGGGCGTGGCCGTCGCGCTCTGGCTCATCGTCTCCTTCGGCTTCCGCGCCTATCTCAGCTACTTCAACTCGTACAATGCCACTTACGGCTCGCTCGGCGCGGTCATCATTCTCATGCTCTGGTTCTACCTGACCGGCGCTGCCATCCTCATCGGCGGCGAAGTCAACTCCGAGATCGAACTGGCGACGACCGGTAAGACCGAGAAACAGATCGACCCACGCGCCGCCAAACCTTCCGCACCCGCCGCGCCCAACGCCGCACGCCCAACCACCCCCGACGGCACGAAAACCCCCGGCGAACTCGCCGCCGCCGCACGCCGCCGCGCAAGAGAGAAGAGAAGCAGGTAACTGGTGAATGGTAAATGGTAACTGGTGAATGGATCGGAGATGTTCTGATCCATTCACCAGTTGCTATTCACCGTTAACGGCTTTCTCTCCATTCACCAGTTACCATTCACCACTCATTCGCTGACGCCCGCGAGCGCGAGGCCGAGAAGCATGATCTTCTTGATGCCTTTGTAGAGCGGTTCGATCTCGCAGTTTTCCGTGAGGGCGTGCGAGTCGGCGCAGGGGCCCGCGCCGGTGGAGATTGATGAGATGCCCGCGAGCAGCGCGGCGCTCGAGTTGTTCGAGCCGGTGATCGTGATGGGCGGGTTCTCGAAGCCGAGCGCGAGGTGGACTGCTTCGGCCGTGCGGACGAGGGGCGAGTCGCGATGATTGGGAATCTGCGCCGACGGCGAGGAAGAGATCACTTCGGTCTTGACGGACATCCCGGCGCGCTTCGCCTCTTCCTGAATGATGACGTTGATCTTCTTTTCCAGATCGGCGATCACCGCGTTGTCGGTCGAGCGCAGATCGACCGTGAACCAGGCGTCGGCCGCCTTCGCGTTCACCACTTCCGAGCCGCCGAGCATCCCGATGTTCAAATTCGAGGACGGCGTCGTCGGCACTTGCAGTTCGTAGATGCGCGCGATTGCGCGCGCGAGCGGCAGCGTCGCCGAATAGGGCGGCGTGCGCGAGCGCGTGTGGCCGCCGGGGCCGATGAAGTGGTGCCTGTACCAGTTGATGCCGATGCCGCCGTAGGTAAAACCCTCGTAGCCGCCGTCGAGCGCGATATAGTGGTCGATCCTGTCGCGGTTGTCTTTGATGTACTCCTCCGCGCCGCGCAAGGCCGTCTCCTCTTCGACGGTGAAGACGAAGACGAGGTCGCCGCGCGTCTTCACTTGCGCCGCGTCGAGCGCGCGGATCATGGCGAGGAGGGCTTCGATGTTGCGCGTGTCGTCGCCGATGCCGGGCGCGTAGACGCGGCCGTCGCGAATCGTGGCCTTGATCTGCAAGCCTTCTTGAAAAACCGTGTCGAGGTGCGCGTCGAAGACGATGCGCGGGCGACCATCGCCGCCCGTGCCCTTGCGCTCGGCGATGAGATTGCCCACGCGGTCGTAGCGTATGTCCGAGAGTTTGTAGCGGCGCAGTATTTTTTCGATGTGCTCGGCGCGCGGGCGCTCTTTGCCCGACGGCGCGTTGATCTCGGTGATGGCAACCCATTCGCGCAGCGTCTCGGCGCGGTCTCGATCAACGAAGGCGAAGGCCGTGCGGACGGCGGGACGATTCATCAAGGCTCTCGTCTGTTCCACGTTCAATTGCGCTCCGCCCGTCGCGGAGAACGCGGCGAGCCACAGCCACAACAGCGCGAAGAGGCGGGAGAGGAGGAGGCGGGCGTTGCGGGTCATCGATATCACTCCTTCAAGTACGGCTTGAGACGCTTGTACGTTTAATCAGCGTTGCCAGTAGTGCTTGATCTTTTGCGGGAGCAGTTGGAAGGGGACGTACTCGGCGCGGCGACCGGCGCGGCGCATCTCTTCGACCATGCGCATCGCGCCGTCGGCGTTGCGCGTGTGGACGAGAATGGTGGCCGCCGGTTGGACGTGCGGATTGGCGGCGAGCCAGCGCGCGACGGCATAGCCGGTGCGCTCGTCGTCGCGCGCCGAAGATTTGTAGTGTTCGGGCAGCAGGTCGTGATCGAGAAAGACGGCGTCGTAGAAATTTTGCGAGAGCAGTTCGATGGCGCGACGCGGTTCGACGGCGATGTCCAAATGGTCTCCGGCGAAACGCGCGTCGAACCAATCGTGACGCTTCTCGTCGTCGTCCAAAAGAAAGACGCGGATCGAGCCGCGCGCGCGCGCGGAAGTGGCGGCGTCGCCGAGACCGAGTTTGCCGAGTAGTCCCTGCCAGATGCTCATAAATCGCGAGGAGCAAATCGGGTCACGCGTGTCCCGTTTTGTCGCGGGCGCGTGTTGCATTATCTCCATGATAAAATTAGTATGTCGTCAGGAAATATAGCATAGACGCTAGAGCCGCAACGACAGTGCCAGTCCCCCACAGATTTATACTTTTAATTTGTTGACGCCGTTTGCAGAAGCCGCGCTGCTTCGGCACAGGTCATCGCTTTGATAGACAATGGCGAAGTGCCCTTACTGTAAAAGACCACTGCACGGCCTCGGGCTCAAGTGCCGCGCCTGCCGCCGCTACGTGCTCGGCTGGCCGCACGTCCTGCTGCTCTCCATCTTCGTGCTCATCTCGCTGGCTATTATCCTCGAACTTGTCTTCCGCCTGCTTTGAACGCACACTTTTAACGCGCCGTTCCGGCGTGCCGACCTCTCAAATGCGGATAAAAGGGCGGCGTTTCGCGGCCGCGAAACGACAACCTTGCATTATCAATTTCGGATGCTATAATCCGCCCCGTTCCCACAGGGATGACAATTTTTGGGGAGTCAAAAAAAACAGAGCCGCGCATCCGAAGCCATACCCCCGCGCGGCTTCGCTCCAACACAATCAAGCCTTAACGCCAGAGCAGGATGTCTTCCGACAACGCCAAAAAGAAACCGCCGCTTCGCGCCGTGCCGGAGAAGGACGCAGGGATTCCCGCGCTGCCCTTCGATGCGGTAGCGCCCGGCGACGGCGAAGCGGCGCAGTCGGATTCGTCTCCGGAGACGTGCCCGCATTGCTTCGGCTCGGGCATGGAAGTGATCGCGGGCAAGGGCGCGCGTCCTTGCATCTGCCGCAAGCAGGGCGGGCGCAAGCGCATGGTCGAAGGCGTGCGCATCCCGCGCCGCTACGACGGCTGCTCGCTCCACAACTATTTTCCCGCGCCCAACAACGGCTCGCAACTCAAAGCCTTCAACTACGCTTTCCGGCTCGTGCGCGAATACCCGGCGGTGGATCGCGGGTTGTTGTTCATGGGCACGGTCGGCGTGGGCAAGACGCATCTCTCGGTCGCCATACTTCGTGGCCTGATGGAGAAGGGCGTGCCCAAGTGTCTCTTCTACGAGTTCGGCTCGCTCCTCAAAGAGATACAGGATTCCTATAATCCGATCTCGAAAACTTCCGAACTGCGCGTGCTCGCGCCCGTCTATCAAGCCGAAGTGCTCGTCCTCGACGAACTCGGCGCGTCGAAACCGACCGACTGGGTGCGCGACACCATGATGCAGATCATCGGCACGCGCTACAACGACCGAAAACTCACCATCTTCACCACCAACTACTTGGACGCGCGCCGCGCCCCCACCGACGAGACTCTGGAAGACCGCGTCGGCGTGCGCCTCCGCTCGCGCCTCTTCGAGATGTGCAAGACCGTCCACATCGAAGGCGAAGACTACCGCCGCCGCTTCGACGAGCAGCAACCTTCCTAATCGCACTAATCTTCCTCAACACGCCGCCCGCGTTTTCTCCCAGTGGTTTTATCTTGACGCGCTCGTGCGTGCCGATACGGAAGCGCGTCGTCGTGTTTATGATGGAAGCGTCCTACCCAAATCGAGAGGGTTCTGGTAAGTTTAAGGACACGAACATTCAATCGAATTCAAATCGTTTTGCAAGGGGGGCGTATGGCCGAAACGGATGCGGGACGCGATCTGGCGGAGGAGATGAACACGCTGGTCGATACGAGCAAGTCGACTTCGGAGGCTTTCAGCATCATCGGGACGGAACTCATCGAAGTGAAGGCCATGTTGATGACTTTGATCGATCTACAGAAGGCCGTCTTGTTCGCTTCGGGCACGTCGGAAAGCGAGCTTGAGACGAACGTGCAAAACTTGCTCGACGGCTACCGGCGGCGCTTCATGTCGCAAATGTCGGGGCGGATCAAAGAGGCCGCCGAGCAGTCTTGATAATTTGTCAGCCGAGGGCGGTTTGATACGGGCGTGGCTTGGAGGTTGAATTGCCGCGCCGGGGCGTGCGAGGGGGGAAGGATGAAGCGAGTTGCTATCTTGGCGTTATTGATCGCGTGTGCGCAGTCGTCGTGCATCATGGTGGGCGGGTATTCGAGCGAGGGCGGCTGGTTCTTCTGGCCGGGCGGCCTGGGGATTCTGCTGCTCGTGGTCGTCGTATTGCTCATCGCGCGCAGAAGGCACAGGTGAACTCGCGTTGCCGCGCGCGTTTTATCCGGTAGCTGAAATTGGGAAGCCCCGCCAGGAATGACGCACGTTCGAGGATGAATGTTCGTCGCTCTCACAGGGGCTTTTGTCTCAGCGGATCGTAACTCGCTTTCGCCGCGCGTTGGCGGCTGCGAGTTCCACTAACGAATTGTTCAAGGACAACTGTTCAGGGAAGGCCGCACATGCGTTGGCGTGCCGCGCGCCTTGGGCTCAAGGTTTCTTTGCGCGGTAGCGCTTCATCTCCGCGAGATATTTTTCGAGCGAGGGCTTGAGCGTCGCGTCGAGGGCGATGGCCTGTGTGAGGTCCTGCTCGGCCTGTTCGGCCATGCCTTGTTGGAGGCGTATCACGCCCCGGTTGGCGTAAGCCTGTGCGAGCGCGGGGTTGATGGCGATTGCCATGTTGAAATCGGCGAGCGCGCCCTTCGCGTCGCCGCGTTCATCGCGGAGCGTGCCACGATTGACGTAGGCCACGGCGTCCCGCGGGTTGGCCGCAATCGCCGCTTCAAAGTCCGAGAGCGCGCCCGCCGTGTCTTTCTTCGTCTTGCGTGCGATGCCGCGATTGGTGTAGGCGTCCGCGTTCTGCGGGTTGAGTTCGAGCGCCCTTGTGAAATCGGCGATGGCGCGTTCGGTCTGCCCGTGCGTTTGCAGGGCGTTGCCGCGCGAGACGTAGAAGTCCGCGTCGTCGGGCTTGAGTTCGATGGCCTTGTCGAAGTCCGCGAGCGCGCCGTTCAGGTCGCGCATCAACTGCCGGACGATGCCGCGATTGAAATAGGCTTCGACAAGTTTGGGGGCGAGAGAGATGGCCGTCGTGTAATCCGCGAGGGCTTTGTCCAATTCATTTTTCTCCTGCCGTGCGGCGGCGCGATTGAAGTAGCCGAGCGCGCCTTCGGGGTCGTGTTTGATCGCGCTGTCGTAATCGGCTAACGCGCCTGCGAAGTCGCCTTTGGCCTTGCGCGCGTTACCGCGATTATTGTAGGCCATGCTGAAATCGGGCTTGATGGCGAGCGCCGCGCTGAAGTCGGCGATGGCATCGTCGAGTCGCCCCATTTCGGTGCGCAGGATGCCGCGATTGTAATAAGTCCTCAGATCGCGCGGGTCGGCGGCCACCGCTTTGTCTAGATCGACGTGCGCCGCGTTGAGATCGCCTTTCGACATGAGCAGGTTGGCGCGGTTGATGTAGATGGTGACGAGCGTGAGAGAATCGGGTTTGAGCGTGAGCGCGTGTTCATAGTCGGCGAGCGCACCGTCGATGTCTTGCTGCGCCTGTTTCTCAAGAGCGCGGTTGTAAAAGTCTTCCGCCGTCCTGGGCTTCTTCTGCGCCGACGAGACGGACGCGGCCGCGACGATCAAGCAGAGCGCGAGACGAAACATGCGAGGCATACGACAACTCCGTTACGTGGATATGAGATTCGTGCTCCCAAGAGCCATTATGTATAATGACCCGATTCAATTAATCGATAACTCAATCTTAAGCTAATACGCGACGGAATCGTAAATGCCCAAACGCACAGACATTCATAAGATTCTCGTCATCGGTTCGGGGCCGATTGTCATCGGGCAGGCCGCGGAGTTCGACTATTCGGGCACGCAGGCGTGCCGTGTGCTCTGCCAAGAGGGTTACGAGGTGGTGCTCGTCAACTCGAACCCGGCGACGATCATGACCGACCCGGAGACGGCCAACCACACCTACATCGAACCGCTCACGCTCGCCTCCGTCACCGAGATCATACGCAAGGAGCGACCGGACGCGCTCTTGCCCACCGTCGGCGGGCAGACCGCTCTGAATCTCGCCGTTGCGCTTGCGGACGCGGGCGTGCTCGACGAGTTCAAAGTGGAGATGATCGGGGCGAAGCGCGAGGCCGTGAAGATCGCCGAAGACCGCCAACTGTTCAAACAGGCAATGGACGAGGAGGGGTTGCCGATGCCGCGCGGCGGCTTCGCGCGCTCTTGGGCGGAGGCCGAGGCGCTCGTCGAGACGACCGGCTATCCGGCGATCATTCGTCCGAGTTTCACGCTCGGCGGCTGGGGCGGCGGCGTCGCGTTCAACCCGGAAGAGTACGAAGAGATCGTCAGCCACGGGCTGTCGGCCTCACCCATTCAAGAGGTCTTGATCGAAGAGTCGATTCTCGGTTGGAAGGAATACGAACTCGAAGTCATGCGCGATCTGCATGACAACGTGGTCATCATCTGTTCGATTGAGAACTTCGACCCGATGGGCGTGCACACGGGCGACTCGATCACGGTTGCGCCCGCGCAGACCTTGACCGACGTGGAATATCAACGCTTGCGCGACATGGCGATCAAGGTGATTCGCAAGGTGGGCGTCGAGACGGGCGGCTCGAACATCCAGTTCGCCGTCAGCCCGGAAAACGGCGACGTGCGAATCATCGAGATGAACCCGCGCGTGTCGCGCTCGTCGGCGCTCGCGTCGAAGGCCACGGGTTTTCCCATCGCGAAGATCGCCGCCAAGCTCGCCGTCGGCTATACGCTCGACGAGATTCCGAACGACATCACGAAGAAGACGCCCGCCTCGTTCGAGCCGACGATTGACTACGTCGTAGCGAAGATTCCGAAGTGGAACTTCGAGAAGTTTCGCGAGGCGGAAGACGTGCTCGGCACGCAGATGAAGTCGGTCGGGGAAGTGATGGCTATCGGGCGCACGTTCAAGGAAGCGCTCTTCAAAGGCTTGCGCTCGCTCGAAGCGACGAAGCCCCTGCGCCTCGCGGACGTGCCCGGCGACGAACTGCAACGCAAACTCGCGCGCCCCAACTCGCAGCGCTTCTCTTACATCACCTACGCCTTGCAGCACGGCGTCTCCATCGAAGAGATACATCGCCTGTCGAAGATCGACCCGTGGTTTCTCGAACAACTGCAAGACGTGATGTTGATACAGGAACGCATCGAAGGGCGCGCGCTCGAAGAGATTACGCCGGAAGCCTTGCGCGAGGCGAAGGAGGTGGGACTGTCGGACAGGCGCATCGCCTATCTCACGAACCGCCACGAGGACGAGGTGCGCGCCCGGCGCAAGAGTCTGGGGATCGTGCCCGTCTACAAGCGCGTGGACACGTGCGGCGCGGAGTTTGAATCCTACACGCCTTATCTCTATTCGACCTACGAGGAAGAGGACGAGTCGGAACCGACCGACCGCCGCAAGATCATGATCCTCGGTTCCGGCCCGAACCGCATCGGGCAGGGCATCGAGTTCGACTATTGCTGCTGCCACGCCGCGTTCGCGCTCTCCGAAGCGGGCTTCGAGACCATCATGGTCAACTGCAACCCGGAAACCGTCTCGACCGACTACGACACCTCAGACCGTCTCTACTTCGAGCCGCTCACGTTTGAAGACGTGATGAACATCATCGACGTGGAGCACCCCGAAGGCGTCATCGTGCAGTTCGGCGGGCAGACGCCGCTCAATCTGGCGATGCGTCTGGGCGAGGCGGGCGCGCCCATCATCGGCACGTCGCCCGATTCCATCGACCTCGCCGAAGACCGCAAACGCTTCGGCGCGCTCCTCAGCCAACTCGGCATCCCGCAGCCGGAGAACGGCACGGCCACGTCTCCCTCGGAAGCCATCGAGCAGGCCGCGCGCATCGGCTACCCCGTCTTGGTGCGCCCGTCGTATGTCCTCGGCGGGCGTGCGATGGCAATCGTGTACGACGAGCGGAGTCTGGACGAGTACATGCGGACGGCCGTCGATGCGTCGCCGCAGAAGCCGATCCTGATCGACAAATTTCTGGAACGCGCGGCCGAGTTCGACGTGGACGCGCTGGCCGACGCGGAGACCTGCGTGGTGGCGGGGATTCAGGAGCACATCGAAGAGGCTGGGATTCATTCGGGCGACTCTTCGTGCGTGCTGCCGCCCGTGCGGATCGCGCCCGAACACGTCGAGACGATGCGCCACTACACGCGCATGCTGGCCGAGGCTTTGCGCGTGCGCGGACTTTTGAACATCCAGTTCGCCATTAAAGACGACCGCGTGTATGTCTTGGAGGTGAACCCACGCGCGTCGCGCACCGTGCCGTTCGTGTCGAAGGCGACGGGCGTGCCGCTCGCGCGCATCGCGGCGCTCGTGATGGCGGGGCGACCGCTCGCGTCGTTCAATCTGCCGCCGGATTTGAGCGTCACGCGTTTCTTCATCAAGTCGCCGGTCTTCCCGTTCGTCAAGTTCGCGGGCGTCGATCCGATACTCGGCCCCGAAATGCATTCGACGGGCGAAGTGATGGGCATCGGCGACACCTTCGGCGAGGCTTACGGCAAGGCGATGATGGGCGCGGGGCTGGCACTGCCGCAATGTCAGGGCACGGCCTTCATCAGCGTCAACGATTCGGACAAGGGACAGGCGGGCGTGCTCGCGCGGCGGCTCGTCAGGCTCGGCTTTCGGTTGACGGCGACTGTGGGCACGGCGGCGCGTCTCAGGGAAGTGGGCTTGGACGTGGAGACGGTCTTCAAGGTCAACGAGGGACGGCCGAACATCGTGGATCACATCAAGCAGGGTGAGATCGCGCTCGTCATCAACACGCCGCTCGGGCGCGCCTCGCACTTCGACGAGCAGGCCATCCGCCGCGCCGCTTTGCAACACAACGTCCCTTGCGTGACGACGATGACCGGCGCGCAGGCGCTCGTCGAAGCCATCAGCGCGTGCGGCGAAGAGACGCCGCTCAAGCCCGTCTCGTTACAAGAACTGCACGCCGTCGCCGCGACGGTTAAATAAGTCCCGAAGTCCCAAGTCTCAAGTCCCAAGTCAGGAAAGGCATTTGGACTTGAGACTTGGGACTTCGGGACTTGAAGAAGGAGGTGAGGGGAGTGGAGATCAATTCGCCGAAGGGGATCAAGCGGATTCTTGATGAATGTAAGACGATTGCGGTGGTCGGGTTGTCTTCCAACACTTGGCGCGCGTCGAACAGCGTCTCGGCCTACATGCAGAGCAAGGGCTATCGCATCATTCCGGTCAACCCGAACGAGACGGAAGTGATCGGCGAGCGCGCCTATGCGACACTCGCCGACGTGCCGGAAGAGTTTCAACTCGTCAACGTGTTTCGCCGTTCGGAAGAAGCGGGCGCGGTGGTGGACGAGGCCATCCGCGCGGGCGCGAAAGCCGTCTGGCTGCAAGAGGGCGTCATCGACCGCGCCGCCGCCCGCCGCGCGCTCGACGCTGGACTCCTCGTCGTCATGGATCGCTGCATCCTCAAAGAGCACGCCCGCCTCCAACGCGCACAGCGCAGCGCGGCAGAGGAAGAGGACTCGTAAATCGTGAATCGTAAATCGTGAATAGAAAGAAATACGGTCTTATCTATTCACGATTTACGATTCACGATTTACGTCTTTTTTTATGGCCGAGCAAATTCGCGCGATAGTCATCACCGTCAGCGACCGCCGCTCTAGCGGTAATCTGACGGATGAATCGGGGCTCACGCTCATCAAACTGCTGAATGAGATGGGCGCGTCCGTCCTGACGGCGGTAATCGTGCCTGACGATCTCGAACCGCTGGCCGCAAAACTACGCATGTACGCGGACATGCCGAACGTGAATTTGATCTTGACGACGGGCGGCACGGGCTTTAGTCCGCGCGACAATACGCCGGAGGCGACGCGCGCCGTCGTCGAACGCGACGCGCCGGGCTTGGCCGAGGCGATGCGCGCCGAAACTCTGCGGCAGACGCCGACGGCCATGATCTCGCGCGGCGTCTGCGGCATCCGCTCCGGCACGCTCATCATCAACTTGCCGGGCGCGCCCAAGGCCGTCAGCGAATGTTTCGCCGTCATCCGTCCCGTGCTCGGCCACGCCGTCACGCTGCTCGCCGGACGCTCGCATGAGGAGGCGAAGGAAGCGTGACGGCGAAGGCATAGGGGAAAGGGAAAAGGGTAACGGGTAAAGGTTAAAGAGGCTGTTAGCTCTCAGCTATTAGCTGTCAGCTTGAAGACAAGAAGCGGGACGCAAGCCATCAGGTGCTTCGCGTCCCGCTTCCCGGTTTTTACCTTTTCCCTTTACCCCTTTCCCTTTCCCCTGCTTTAAAACTCTCCGGGCTGGGGCGCTCCGGGATTGCCGAAGCGTTTGCGGTATTCGACCGAGTTGATGAAGCCCCTGACCATCGTGCGATAGTCGTTCGGGTGCGCGTTCAGGTAGGCGAGCCACGCGTCGAAGCCCGCCTTCTCGGCGTCGCGCCTGAGGTAGCCGAAATACTCCATCAAGACGAAGGCGTCGTTATACATCCGGTTCTTGACTTCGGTGCTTTCGACGACCTCGCGCAAAACTTGCGCGCGCGTCTTCGCGCCGCTGTTGAGGTCTGCGACGAGTTGCGACTTGTTCGAGAGCGTCACGCCGGCCGTCTGTTCCAATTTGTTGACGTAGTCTTGATTGGACAGTCCGTCGAAGATGGCGCGGAAGTCCGCGCGCTGAACCCACTCGTTCGTGAAGGCGTCGCGGTTGGCGAAGACTTCTTCGGCCGTCTCACCCGTCACGCGCTGCGAGTCGCGCGTGAATTCGCGGTAGCCGGGATTGCGGCCGAGCGACGTGCGATAGAAGCGTATGACGAAGTTGCCCTTGAGCATGAACTCGACCGAACGGAAGAAGCGCGAAGAGACTTCCACGCGGTCGCACGACGAAGGGGCGAAGGGATCGGCGGGGCGCGGGCAGGTGTCGAGCGAATTGACCCAACCGGCGACGCCCGCCGGTTCACCTTCGCGGTTGAGGAAATCGACGTAGTGCATCCGGACGAAGAAGGTCGAATTGTCAATCGGGTTGGTGTTCGTGGCCGTCGTGTCGTTATCGGTGATAAGCACGAGCGCGGACGAGACCGAGCCGAGCGTCGTGCCACCCGTGGGGTTGGAGAGCGAGGCCGTGAAAGTCTCGTCGCCCTCGACGTAGGCGTCGTCGGTGATGAAGATGCGGACAAACTTCTGCGTCTCGCCGGGGGCGAAGCGCACCGTGGTGATGCGGGTCGTGAAGTCGCAGCGCTCGGAGGCCGTGCCGTTGACTGTGTCGCAGCCGATGAAGGCGGCATCGGGCGCGGTGGCGAAGTCCACGGTGGCGGGAGACGAATTGTCGCCCGTGCGGTTGATAAAGATGGTGGCCTGGCCTAGCCCTTCGGGGATGACGTAAGTACCCGCGCTGAACTGGAAAGTCTGCGACGCAGGCGGAGGAGTTGGCGTCGGTGTCGGAGTTGGTGTCGGAGTTGGCGTCGGCGTGGGGTCGGCCGCGCCGATGTAGCGCGCGAGCGCGAAGTCGCGGCTGCTCCCGTCGTCGGTGAAGCCGCCCGCGATGATCTTACTGTCGGGCTGGATGAGAACGGCGTAGGCTTCGTTCTCAAGGCCGAAGAAATCGGTCGTGACTTTGCCGTCCATGTCGAACGTCGGGTCGAGCGCGCCGGTGGCGTCATAACGCGCGACGGCGAAGAAGGAGAACGCTCCGTCTACGGCGGTTGTCGCCTGTTCGCCGGGCAGCGCGGCCTCCTGCGCCGGACGCCCGCCGAGCTGCGCGGCCTCTGCGGCCGACTTGTAGACCCGCTCGTCGGTGCGGAGGCGCGCGGCCGAGTCTGTCGCCCCGGCAGCGCCGGAGGACGGTTGGTGCAACCCGGCCATGACGATTCTGCCGTTGGCTTGCAGGGCGATGTCGTAGCCCTCGTCGAAACCGCCGAAGTCGGTCGTGACTTTGCCGTCCATGTCGAACGTGGTGTCGGGCGAGCCGTTTGTGTTGTAACGCGCGAGCGCGAAGTCGCGGTTGCTGCCGGAGGCGGTGGCTTCGCCCCCGGCGACGATGCGGCCGTCCGTTTGGAGCGCGATACTGCGGATAGCATCCTCGCCCTCCGCGAAGTCGGTCGTGATTTTGCCGTCCGTGTCGAACGAAGTGTCGGGCGAACCGTCCGCGTTATAGCGCGCGAGCGCGAAGTCGCCGGACGACGAACCGGCGGCGACGATCTTACCATCCGGTTGAATCAGGACGGCGCTCGCCGCATCGCTCCTTTCGTTGAAATCGGTGGTGACTTTGCCTTGAGTGCCGAAGGCGTCGCCGGGCGTCGTGTCGCCAGTCGTGCCGCTGTCGAGCGAGCCGTCGGGGTTGAGGCGCGCGAGTTTGAAGTCGAAGAAGTTCGATCCGGCGAGGACGATCTTGCCGTCCGGCTGGATGGCGACGGCGTTCGCGCTGTCGTGGCTCGAACCGAAATCGACGACGACCCGGCCGCCCGTGCCGAAAGTACCGTCGAGCGTGCCGTTCGCGTTGTAACGCGCCACGCCGAAAGAGGTGTCGGCCGAGGGGAGGATGGAGAACTGCCCGCCGGTCTGCCCAGCCACGACGATCTTGCCGTCGGGTTGCAAGGCGACGGAGCGCGCGAAATCGTCGCCGTTGCCCGTGAAGTCCGTCGAGACGAGTCCGCCCGCACCGAAAGAGGTGTCGAGCGCGCCCGTAGGGTTGTAGCGGGCGAGCAGGAAGTTGAAGTCCTGCGCATCGTCGATGATGACGCGCGTGTTCATGCGGCCGACCGCGACGATCTTGCCGTCGGGTTGGAGCGCCATGTCCGTGACCGTCTCTTCGTTGAGCGGGAAATCTGTGACGGCCTTGCCGTCCGTGTCGAAGGTGGTGTCGAGCGCGCCATTTGTGTTGTAGCGCGCGACGCCGAAATCGAGTTGGCCGCTGGTGTTGTCGCCGCCCGCGACGACGATGCGGCCGTCCGCGTAGAGCGCCCCGGCCCGCCCGCCGAGATTGAAGCGCCCGCCGCCAACATCGGTCGTGACCTTACCGTCGGTGTCGAAGGTGGTGTCGAGCGCGCCCGTAGTGTTGTAACGCGCGAGCGCGAAGAAAGTGCCGAGCGGGATCGTTCCCGCTCGCCCCACGGCGACGATGCGGCCGTCCGGTTGAAGCAAGACATCGCGCGCGCTATCGACGAGGCCGAAGTCGGTCGTGACCTTACCGTCGCCGTCGAACGTGGTGTCGAGCGAACCGTCCGTGTTGTAACGCGCGAGCGCGAAGTTGTCGTCGGCGGCGACCGAGGTGGCAACCTCGCCGGCCACGACGATGCGCCCGTCCGTCTGAATGCGGACGGCGTTCGCCTGTTCAAAAGAGTTGCCGAAGTCGGTCGTCACTTGCCCGTCCATGTCGAAGGTCGGATCGGGACTGCCGTTCGCGTTGACGCGCGCGACGGCGAAGACGGAACTGCCGAGGCCGACCACGACGATGCGCCCGTCCGTCTGCACGGCGACACCGTGCGCCTCTTCAAAGGTGACGCCCGCAAAGTCGATTGTGACTCTGCCGTCGGTATCGAACGTGGTGTCGAGAGAACCGTTGGTGTTGTAACGCGCGAGCGCGAACGTGCTCTGAAAGCTCGTATTGTCTCTGGCCGTGCCCGCCGCGACGAGTTTGCCGTCGGGTTGAAGCGCGAGGGCATTGATGTTGGCGCTCGCGCCGGGAAACGATGTGATGACGAGGCCGTCCGAGTCGAAGGTGGTGTCGAGCGAGCCGTCCGTGTTGTAGCGCGCGAGGGCGAAGGCGCTGGCAAAGGTCTGCGTCGAATCGTTAGCCGATCCGGCCAACACGATCTTGCCGTCGGGCTGAATGACGAGCGCACCGGCAAAGCCGCCCTGTCCGAGTGGAAAGTCCGTGTGGACGCGCCCGCCCGTGCCGAACGTGGTGTCGAGCGAGCCGTCCGTGTTGTAGCGCGCGAGCGCGAAGTCAGTGCCGGACGCGCCCGCCACAACCACTTTACCGTCGGCCTGCACGGCCACATCTTCGGCGGAGTCGAGTCCGTTCGGGAAGGGCGTGACGACCTTGCCGTCCGTGTCGAACGTCGGGTCGAGCGCGCCCGGCGTGTTCTGCTGCGCGGTGACGACGAGGTGGCGCGTCGCCATCAGAGTCAGAAGCAGCGCGGGCAGCGCGACGAGCAACGCCTTTGCGAGCGTGCGGCGCAAGGCGCGACGCCGGGCGTCGTGCGAGTCGGAAGAGAGGCGGGCTGTGCGAAGGCGTAAAGTGCGGGAGGGGGTCTGGGATTTCATTTGAATGACGACTCCGTGAATAGGTATGTGGACGGATCGGATGACTGTCGCGCGGTGGACAGACAAAGTTTTCGGCCGACAAAGCGCTGCGGAGCTAAAAACGCCACCAGGGTGTGGCCGCGCGCCGCGAGCGCCGGAGAATTTTTTAGAGTTCTACATCATTTACATGCGTAATCCAATAGTGAGAACGGACATGGGGGCGAAAAAAATCTCTCCCGGCGCGCGCTGACATGTTCTCTCCCGGCGCGTTCGGGGGTAAAATTCGAGGCCGGACAACGGAGGCCGCATTTGGATACACCCTCGCCACAGGATGTGACGCGCATCCTCAAAGATTGGAGCGACGGCGACAAGGAAGCGCCGCTCCGTCTGATGCCACTCGTCTACGAAGAACTGCGCCGACTGGCGCGCGGTTACCTGCGTCGCGAACGTTCCGACCACACGCTGCAAGCCACCGCGCTCGTCCACGAAGCCTACGTGCGCATGGTCGGCTCGCAGAAAGTGGGCTGGCAAAATCGCGCGCACTTTTACGGCGTGGCGGCGCGCGTGATGCGTGCCATCCTCGTCGACCACGCGCGGGCGCACGCGGCGCAGAAGCGCGGCGGCCCGGCGCAGAAATTGACTCTGGACGAAGCGCGCGCGCTGCCCGGCGGACGCGCCGCAGACCTCTTGGCCTTGGACGACGCGCTGAAACTTTTGGCCGAGACCTACCCGCGCAAAAGCGAGGTCGTGGAGTTGAAATTCTTCGGCGGGCTGGAAGCGAAAGAGATCGCCGAAGTGCTCGGCGTCGTGGAAAAAACCGTCCTGCGCGATTGGAACTTCGCCAAGCTCTGGCTCTGCCGCGAACTGAGCAAAGACACCGCACACGGCGGTTGAGCGAGCGCGACTTAAAAAACATGAAACCACGCGCGCCACACGCGCACCACACGAAGAAGAAATTCGTGCTCTTTCGTTTCGTGTGGTGCGCGTGTGATACGCGTGGTTCAACTCTTTACGTTTGATCAGACACTCTGAACGGAGTCGGCGAGTGGAGATTGACAGGGCAGAGCAGGTGGCGGAACTCGTCGAGTCGGCGCTTGAGCGCGAGCCTGCGGAGTGGGGCGCGTTTCTCGCCTCGGCGTGCGGCGGCGACCAAACTCTGCGCGCCGAAGTCGAATCGCTCCTCAAGTATCAGGAAAACGCGCGCCACTTCATCGAAGCGCCCGCTTTTCAGTTTGCCGCCGAACTGTTCGACGAGGACGACGGCGGCGAGTTGCAGGCGGGCGCGCGCATCGACGGTTACGAGATCAAAAAGCTGCTCGGCGAAGGCGGGATGGGCGAAGTTTATCTGGCGTCGGACGTGGAACTCGGACGCGAGGTCGCCGTCAAACTCGTCAAGCGCGGTCTGGGCACGACGGAAGTGCTGCGCCGCTTTCGCCACGAGGAACAAATTCTCGCCGCGCTCAATCACCCGCACGTCGCGCGTCTCTTCGGCGGCGGCCGGACGACTGAAGGCTTGCCTTACTTCGTCATGGAGTACATCGAAGGGCAACCCATCGACAAGTTTTGCGACGCGCAACGCCTCTCCACGAACGAACGCCTCCAACTCTTTCGCCAAGTCTGCGCGGCGGTCTCCTACGCGCATCGACACCTCGTCGTCCATCGCGACATCAAACCCGGCAACATCCTTGTCACGCCCGCGGGCGAACCGAAACTGCTCGACTTCGGCATCGCCAAACTGCTCGACCCGGCGGCCGCGCCCGAAACGCCCGCCCACACCATCACCATGCTCGGCGTGATGACGCCCGAATACGCTTCGCCCGAACAGGCGCGCGGCGAAGCCGTCACGACCGCCACGGACATCTACTCGCTCGGCGTCCTGCTCTACGAACTGCTCACGGGTCGCCGCCCCTATCATTTGCAGAGCCGCCGCCCCGAAGAGATCGCGCGCGTCATCTGCGAACAAGAACCGTCGCGGCCAAGCACGGCGATTGCGGATTTCAGATCGCGGAATGCGGATTCAAAGACGGATTCTTCAAATCCGCGAACCGACTCCGCCAATCCGCAATCCGCAATCCGCAATCCGAAATTGTTACGGGGTGATCTGGACAACATCGTGCTGCTCGCGCTCAGGAAAGAGCCCGCGCGCCGTTACGCCACGGTCGAACAATTCTCCGAAGACATACGCCGATATCTGGAAGGCTTGCCCGTCCACGCGCGCAAGGCCACGTTCGGTTATCGCGCGTCGAAGTTCGTCGGGCGGCATAAAGTGGGCGTGGCTTCGGCGGCGCTCGTCCTCTTGGCGATCATCTCCGGCCTGACCACGACCGTCTGGCAGGCGCGCGTCGCACGCGCCGAGCGTGCCAGAGCCGAGCGGCGTTTCAACGACGTGCGCAAACTGGCGAACTCGAATTTGTTCGAGCTGCACGACGCCATCGCCAACCTCCCCGGCTCGACGCCCGCGCGCGAACTGCTGGTCAAGCGCGCGCTCGAATATCTCGACAGTCTCGCGCAGGAATCGCAGGGCGATGCCTCTCTGCAACGCGAACTCGTCGCCGCCTATCTCAAGGTCGGCAACGTGCAGGGCAACCCGAACAACGCCAACTTGGGCGACACGCGGGGCGCGCTCGAAAGTTATCGCAAGGCGCTCCGCATCGCCGAACGTCTGACGGCCGCAGACCCGGCGGATGCGCCGTCGCGCCGCTTCGTCGGCGTCATCAGCGAGAAGATGAGCGACGCGCAATCCGCGACGGGCGACACGGCGGGCGCGGTCGAAAGTCAACGCCGCTCGCTCTCGATCTTCAAGGCGATTGCCGACAGCGCGCCCGCCAATGTGGAGGCGCGCCAATCGCTCGCCATCAGTTATCTCAAACTCGGCGACGTGCTCGGCAACGCCAATTTTACGAACTACGGCGACCGCGCCGGCGCGCGGCAAAGCTACGGCGCGGCGGCCGAAATCCTAGAGTCGCTCTACTCCTCGGACGCAAACAACCCGAAGACGCGTCGCCTGCTCGGAGTCATCTACGAACGGCTCGGCACGATGCTCGAAGCGGACGGGCGGATCGACGAAGCGCTCCAGACCTATCGCAAGTCGAGCGCCATCCGCGAGCGATTCGCCGCCGACTTTCCCACCGACACAGACGCCATCCGCGATGCCGCCATCGCACACGAAAAGATCGGCGACGTGATGACCACGAAAGGCGAACTCGTTGCGGCGCTTGAGAGCCGTCGCAAGTCGCTCGCGATATTTCAAAGTCTCGTCGATGCCGACCCGCAAAACGCGCAGGCGCGCCAATCGCTCGCCATCAGCCAACTGCATCTCGGCGAAGTCTGGGGCAATCCCTCGACGCCCAACCTCGGCCGCCGCGCCGAAGCTCTCAAGCACTACCACCTCGCCCTCGAAATTCTCCGACACGACAAAGACGCCGCCTCGAACGTCCGCACGCGCGAAATCCTCGACACCATCCACCAGCGCATCGAAGCGCTCAAGGACAGTGACAAGTGATAACTGGTGAATAGTAAATGGTGAATGGTAAATGGTGGAAAGCCGTCTTCATCCATTTACCATTCACCATTCACCAGATTGACGAACGGCGCGCGGCGCGCTTATATTGCGCTTGTTCACTGACCCGTAGCTTGACCGAAGCGCCCGCCCGTCGATACTCGAAGAGACCATGTTGAGTTTAATACTTCTCCAAGCGGCACACGCGGCCGCAGATGCGACGACGGCGACCAACGCTGCGACAGCGCCTGCTGCCGCCGCCACGGCGTCGCCAATCGGCAGCCCCGTCACGGCCTACTGGCCGGTGATGATCTTCTTCGTCTTCGCCGTCGCTTTCCCGGTGCTGCCCATCGTCCTTGGGCGTTTGCTGCGTCCGAGCATCTGGCAGAAAGACAAGATGCGCCCCTACGAATGCGGCATCGACCCGACGACCGAGGCGCACGACCGTTTCACCGTCCGCTATTACATCGTGGCGATGCTCTTTCTCGTCTTCGACGTGGAGACCATCTTCCTGCTGCCGTGGGCGATCATCTTCATGGGCGACGATTTCTCCTTCACCAAATTCGCCCTCATCGAAATGCTCGTCTTCATCGGCATCCTCGTCCTCGGCTACTACTACGCTTGGCGCAAAGGCGCGCTGGAATGGGCATGAATAAGCTATTAGCTGTTAGCCGTTAGCTGTTAGCTTTAATTACAGGCTGATGGGATATTTTCGGTGAAAGACTTTAGAAGTCTGAAGGCGTGGGGCAAGGCGTATGGGTTGACGCTGAAGGTCTATAATGCCACTAAAACTTTTCCGAGGGATGAGGCGTTTGGACTAACCAGTCAGTTGAGACGAGCCTGTGCATCTATCCCGGCCAATATTGCTGAAGGCTGCGGCCGCAACGGCGAGGTGGAACTCGCAAGATTCTTATCTATCGCCGCCGGTTCCGCCAGCGAGGTCGAATATCATCTGCTCTTAGCACACGACCTCAACTATTTGAATCAAGCTGAGTACGCTCAACTTGACGCAGAGGTTAACGAACTGAAACGCATGCTGACAGCTTTCATCCACAAACTGAAAGCTAACAGCTAACCGCTAATCGCTAATAGCTAAATTATGGCTGAACATCAAGAAGGAATCGTATTGACGACGGTGGACGCGATCTTCAACGCCTTGCGGCGGAACGTGGCCGCGCCGGTGATGAACGCGGGGCCGGTGAAGCACACGGTCAACTGGGCGCGCAAATCCGCCTTGTGGCCGATGACGTTCGGGTTGGCCTGTTGCGCCATCGAGATGATCGCGGCGGGCGCGGGGCGTTTCGACATCGACCGCTTCGGTGCGGGCGTCTTTCGCCCCTCGCCCCGGCAGAGCGACTTGATCATCGTGGCGGGCACGGTGACGTTGAAGATGGGCCCCGTGGTGCGTCGCGTCTACGATCAGATGCCTGAGCCGAAGTGGGTCATTGCGATGGGCGCGTGCGCTTCGACGGGCGGCCCGTTCGACTCTTATTCGACGATGCAGGGCGTGGATCGCACCATCCCCGTGGACGTGTACATCCCCGGTTGCCCGCCGCGCCCCGAAGCGCTCCTCTACGGCTTGATGCGCCTGCAAGACATCATCATGAAAGAAGCGCCGGGGGCTTACATCTTCGACTCCGACGGCACAGTTCATCGCCAGCGTCGTCTCGAAGGCGACGAGGAGACGGTCGACGTTGCGCGCGCCGAGACGGAAGACGAAGATGTCGCCGCCCTCAACAGCTAAAGTTAGAGCGTCAAGATAAGAAACCACGCGCGCCACACTAAACAACACGAGACGATGATTCGTGTTCTTTCGTGTGGCGCGCGTGGCTTCAGTGTTTGGTGAGGCGCTCTTATTTCTTCAAGAGCAGCCAGTTCAGCTTAGTGCCTTCGGTGTTTTCGCCTTCGGCGCGCAGGGTCGTCCCGTCGAGTTTGCCCTGAAGGACGGAGTAAGAATTGCCGATCACGATCTGCACCACGTCGCCCGACTGCCGCCAAGTTCCTTTGACCGCGCGCTGCTTCAACTCGCCGTTTTCGCGCACCGTCGTCACGTAGCGCAGTTGGCCGCCCTTGATAAACTCGATGGCGAATTCGCCCGTGTAGCCCGCGTTCGGACTGTTGCCCGTCCAAGTCGTGCCCGCCAGATCGTTCGGATTCGTCTCCGCGACGGCGGGTTCTTCAACGGCGGGCCGGGGTTCGGTTGATGGCGTCTCCGTGCCGCCCTGCGTCGATCTCGGCTGAGAAGAATTGGCGGGAGTTGTGGCGGGCGCAGTCGTCGTCGTCGCCGTCGTCGCTGCCGCCTTGCTGCCGGGCTTCATGCGGACGAAGACGAAGTCGCCGCTTTCGTGGCCAGAGTTTCTGAGAGGGTTGTATTCGGGAGTTTGGCTGGCTCTGCCCGCGACGCTCTCTTCGACGTAACTGCGGAAGAGTTCGGCCGCCGTGAACTGGTCTTTGTCCATCTGTCTGAGGCCGCGCAAGAGCGCGCTCGCGAAGACCGAATGACGGCCGCCACCGCCGCCGTCGGCGACGGGTTCGTTGCCACCCGAAGCCATCAGCGTGCGCGACTTGCCCGCCCACATCTTTCGCAAAAACTGTTCGCGGTCGGACGGGCGCGGCAGCATCTCGCCGAGGCCGCGCGTGAGCGTGCCCGAATAACAACTGTCGGAGATGACGAGGACGTGCTTGGCGGGAATCGCTTTCGTGCCCGCCGTGATGTCGTCGGCGCTGATCCAGTTGGCGGAATCTTCGCGGCTCGAATCGACGGGCAGCCAGTAGGCGCGCCCCGCCTCCGTGTCGTTGATGCCGTGCCCGGCGTAGTAGACGAGCAGGTTGTCTTCGGGCGACAGGTCGCGCCGGTAGGCGCTGAACGCGCCGACGATCTGTTGGCGCGTGGCGTTCAGCAGCAGGCGGGTGCGAAAGCCGTAGCTGTCTCTCAGCAGTTTTTCCACTTCGCGCGCGTCGTTCTCGGCCGTCTGCAACTTCGGCAGTTGACGATACGCGTTGTTGCCGATGATGAGCGCGTAGGACACGCCCGCCGCGTTCTGTGTGCCGAGACCGAGGCCGCGCTCCTGTTCGTCAGACTCCGTGAAGGCGAGCGCGCCCGGTTGCTGCGCCGCCGCTGTATTCCACGGCGCGGGCGCGAGAGCCAGCAAAAAGAGCATGAAGAGCATGGAGACGGCCAGATGCCGTTCCCGTATCGCGCTGTGAAATTCTGGGGTCATACCGAAACTCAACTCCAATCCAGACGTGAACAAAAGAACCGCGTCATTGTAGATACGAACGAACCTAAAGGGAAGGTTTTATGGGCGACAGACTGAAAGCTCACAAACCGGCCAGATGCCGCGTGTCGTTGAGGGCATTGACGCGAAGGGAAGGGTCGTCGTGGGGAAATATCTCAACTGTTATGTCGTCGTTCAAAGCGCTGACTTATCCAAGTTGTTGCCTAGTTTGTAGTGTGGTGGAACTCTACCGAATCATCATGATTTGCAACAGGTATTTCCTCTATTGAATAAAAGATTGCCTTGCCGGTATCTTTAGCCGCTTGTAGTTCAAGATCAGCGCCGCGTGAACTTCTGAGATAGAGCAATGCATCGCAGGCTCTCACCCAGGGCAAATCCCATCGGATGTAATCCTCCCACTTCATTGTCAGCCCAGTATCATTGGCGCGCTCGTCAACGAAATGAGTTAGATGAGGGACGTAAGGAAAGTGTCCTTTGAAATATACGGCGAGACCGGCATCAATAGCGACGTTGACGTTGGCGAGTCGTTGTTCGGCGGTCTCAGCCGTGTAGGGGCCGGCAATGTATATCTTTAACGGCTTAGCCATACTTCTCCCAGTTCCATCCTTTAAATATTTGTGGGATGCTCTTTATTTTCCGCCCTAGCTGTTTGAGAGTGTACATCTTTTGGATACGATAAAATATGGTGAAGAAGATAGCTAGTGATATGAGTAGGCGCGCAGAGAGGCGATGGCTAAACAGCCACAAACCAAAAAAATAAAGAAGGCAGAGGAGCGATATAAATTCTCTTCTATAAGCGTTGTAAAAGTTCTCGATTGATCTTTTTTCCTGAAATTCTTTCCAGTATTCCCCGATCTTCAAAATGTCCCAGATAACAAATATTAGATGAACGACAAACAGGAGGAAGATGACAAACCCTAGATTTTTAAATTGGAGCAGGATTAGGCCGTAAGTAACGACTAACAGTACATCAATAACGAAGCGAATCATTCCCCACGCGGTCTTATACCTGAGCGGTCTCGTTTTGATGGAAGCGTGATAGCCAAACCAACTGAGTGTAAGCGTAAGGAAACCTAAGACAAAGACCATAAAGTGATGCAATTCTCCATTCGCTCGCGTCGGCAATCTTCCGCTTTTCATCCAATCTTCGGATAAAATTCCCGGCCAGTCGTCAATTCCCAAGATGCCGGGAGAGAGTCCGATGCTGATTGCGAGAGTAAAGAGAAAGTCTAAGAGGTCTAAGCCGGCGGTCTCGCCGTCGTTGGAGTTTCCTGTCGTGGGATTACCGCCATCTGCGCCCATAGGATTACTTCCTCATGATTAAAACGAAGATGCTACGACGGTAGGTTTGCCCTAAGACTACATCATCAAACTCGAATTTGACGAAATAGAGAAGTTTAAAATCTTCTGAAAAGAAGAGTTTGATCTCATCTTCGGTATAAAGTTGCTTTGTGACGTTATTGTTTGGATCGACAACGATCTTGCCTCGCCCCGCCCCATTCTTAACAAGCGTTTTATAGTATTCATCCTCGACAGAAAACTGTGTGCTGAAAACAATGCCTCCCGGTTTAGCTATTCTAAGAAGTTCTTTCCGGTAATATTGTTTCAAGTTTTCATCGATAAAGTGACAGGAGACATAAGAATCAAGGATCAGGTCATATGAATCATCCTCAAAGGGTAAATCATCTTCAAGCGCGTGATTCCATGTTCGAATATTACGATCCGTACCTGTCTCGGCTGCTAATTTACGAAGTTGACTTAGCGCTACCTCGGAAAAATCCACCGCATCAACCTGACAGCCTTGTTGGGCAAGATAGACTGCATTTCTGCCAGGCCCACAGCCAGCATCAAGTACCTTTTCTATGTTTTTGAAATTTAACAGTTCGGAAAACAAGAGTAACGCTTTAGCCGGGACTGTTCTACTGCTGCTTGGGATGATCTGCAAAGTCTCATATTCTCTTTCCCAAATCTCTTTCGGAGAATCGAGTTTTAATTTGGAAGGCTGTTTTCGTAAAGTGCTCATATATAGTTCAAACTCCTACTCCTCTTTATTCAGTGTTATATCCTCCACTCAATCTTACTTTTCGTCAGTTTATCATATTAGGTTAGCTTGAATATCTGCCGAAGTATCCAAAGGCAATTACAAGTGACTTAAGTGACGCGTGTCATTGAGGGCTTTGACGCGAACGAAGCCGTCGTCGCGCAGCATGATGTGCGAGATGCCGCAGTTCTCCGTGGCGAGCCAGACGGGGCGCAAGGTGGGCGAGTCGAGCGCGCCCATGAGATGGAGGGCGAGGATGCAGATCGTGCCGGTGTGTGAGAAGACTGCGATTGTGCCGCCGCGGTTGGCGTGGATGGCGCGGTCGAGTTCGGTGGCGGCGCGGTCGAGCAGTTGGCGGTAGCTTTCGCCGCCGGAGAGGACGTGCTCGAAGTCGCGGCGCAGGAGCGCGGCATACTCTTCGGGGAATTTTTCCGCCGCCTCTTCAAACGTCAGACCTTCCATGTGGCCGACGCTGCGTTCACGGAAAGCGGGCGTTTGCCCTATCTCCAGAGCGAGCGCGCGTGCGAGGGGCGCGGCCGTCTCCACGGCGCGCAGCAAGTCGCTCGAATAGATCGCCGTGACTTGTTCGCGTGCCAGCGCACGCGCCGTCGCCTCCGCCTGCCTGTGCCCAAGCGCCGAGAGCGGCGTCGCCGTGTGTCCGCCGAAGCGGCGCGCGGCGTTGCCCTCGGATTGCCCGTGGCGGATGAGCAGGATGCGTGTGAATTCCATCAGAGGGCAGTGACAAGTCACGAGTGACGAGTGACGAGTTAAAACAAAAGCTGTGACGAGTGACGAGAAGAGAATAGTGAAGATTAACGAGAAGAGAATAGTGATGAGTGATGAGCGACGTATGACGAGCAAGAATAGAACAAGTCTTTTGCTTCAACTCATCACTCGTCACTCATCACTGACTTCTTCGCTTTAACTCGTCACTCGTCACTTGTCACTCGCCACTGTTTTCTAGGCCGCGACCGTCTCGGCTCTCAGTTTCTCGGCTTGGTAGTGTGCGACGAGGGCGTTGATGAGCTCGTCGAGTTGGCCTTCCATGACGAGGTGGAGTTGGTGGATGGTGAGGCCGATGCGATGGTCTGTGACGCGGTTCTCTTTGAAGTTGTAGGTGCGTATCTTCTCGGAGCGGTCGCCGGAGCCGACCTGTGAGCGACGCTCGCTCGCCAGAGCCTCGTGCTGACGCTGCTCCTCCTGCTCTTGCAGGCGCGCGCGCAGGACGCGCATGGCCTTTTCGCGGTTCTTGATCTGCGACTTCTCGTCCTGCATGGAGACGACCGTGTTCGTCGGCAGGTGCGTGATGCGCACGGCCGAGTAGGTCGTGTTGACGCTCTGCCCGCCCGGCCCCGACGAGCAGAAGGTGTCGATGCGCAAGTCCTTCGCGTCGATCTTCACGTCCACCTCTTCGGCTTCGGGCAGCACGGCGACCGTGATGGCGGAGGTGTGGATGCGCCCGCTCGTCTCCGTCTGCGGCACTCGCTGCACTCGATGGACGCCCGATTCATGCTTCAACTTCGAGTAGACCTTGTCGCCCTCGATGAGCGCCGTCGCCTCTTTGACGCCGCCGACGCCCGACTCCGAAGTGTTCAGGATTTCCATGCGCCAGCCCTGACGCTCGGCGTAGCGGCCGTACATGCGCAGCATCTCGGCGGCAAAGAGCGAAGCTTCGTCGCCACCCGTGCCCGCGCGAATTTCGAGAATGACGTTCTTCTCGTCGTTCGGGTCGGTCGGCAAGAGCAGCAGGCGCAAGTCTTCCTCGGCACGCTCCAATTGCTCTTGCAGCGTCTCGACTTCGACGCGCGCCAGTTCGCGCATCTCCTCGTCGTCTCCGCCCATGTCGAACAACTCGCGCGCGCCCGCCAGTTCTTCCTTCAGAGTCTTCCACTCGCGGTAACGCTTGACCACGTCGCCGAGACTGCGATGCTGCTTCGCGGCCTTCGCATACGCCGCCTGATCCGCCAGCAACTCCGGCGAATAAAGTTCCTCCGACAAAGCCTCGTAACGCGCTTCGATCTGTTCGAGTTTCTCTAACATAGCTTTCAGCTTTTAGCTGTTAGCTATTAGCCAACAGCTTGTGTTCTAAATTATCAACCGCGTAACCAGCAATCATTCAACTGACGCAACAAGAAAGCTAATAGCTAATAGCTAACAGCTAAAAGCTAATAGCTAAAAGCTAATAGCTAAGAGAGCGGCGTCATCACCGCCTCCTGCGGGCGGGGTTCGAGTTTGAGCGATTCCTTGAGGGCGTAGATGGCGACTTCGAGTTGTTGGTCGTCCGGCTCTTTCGTCGTGATGTTTTGCAGCCAGATGCCGGGCAGCGTCATCAGTTTGAAGACGAGGCTGCCTTCGCGTTTAGCCGAGAGGCGGATGATCTCGTAGGAGAGACCGGCGACGAGCGGCATGAGCGCGATCCGCGTGAGCAAGTTCAGAGCGAGCGAGTCGAACTTGACGATGGAGAAGAGGACGATGGAGACGAGCATCACGATCATCAGAAAACTCGTCCCGCAGCGCGGGTGCTGGCGCGGTTGCACGCGCGCGTGTTCGACCGTCAAGGGCAAACCCGCTTCCCATGTGAACACGGTCTTGTGCTCCGCGCCGTGATACTCGAAGACGCGGCGGATGTCTTTCAACAAAGAGAAGGTGAAGATCATGATCAGGAAGAACAACATGCGCAGCACGCCGTCCACCAAATTGAACGCGACCGAAGGCCGCACCGGATGCAGGTAGCCGCGCACGCTCGCCCACGCGCGCCCGTACCAAGGCTGTTCGCCCGTCGCCTGAGTCGTCGCCGCCGTATCGCCGCCCGCGTTCGAGACAGTTTGCGTCGTCGCTCGTCCGGCGTTCGCGTCCGGAGGGACGGTCGCCCACCCGGCGGCGATAAAGAGCGCGTTCGTCAAGACGAGCGGCGCGACGATGAAGAGCATGACGTTGAAGAAGAGCGCGAAGACGATTGAGCCGACGACCGATGCGTTCGCGCCGCGCTTGAGTTCGTCTTCGGGGCGTCGCTCGGTCGGGATGGGGATAAGGCCGGGGACGCCGCCCGTGATGCCCGCGAAGTCGCCCTCGCCTTCGACGACGGCGGGCCTGAGCGCCACGGCCACCTCCGTCTCTTCGGCGTCGGCGAAGGCTTCGCTGGCCGAGTAGTTGAGCGCCTTGATGCCGAGCGCCATCGATTGCACGAGCACCGCCGCGCCGCGCAAGACGGGCACGCGCAGGAAGCGATAACTGTCGCTCCACTTCGGCAAGGCCGCGCCCGTGGAGACGATCTCGCCGTCCGCGCGCCTGACGGCGACGGCATAGGCGTTCGGCGTCCGCATCATCACGCCTTCGACGACCGCTTGGCCGCCCACGATCAAATCTTTTTCGTTTGCGCTCACGTTAGGTTTCGCTCTCCGGGGAATTATCGACTGAACTGGAACTCAGGGGAGATAGGACGACGCCGGCGCTTCAAAATTCGGAGGTCGCTCGTCGGCGCGTCACGTTTTGCGGGAGCGCGCGTGTTCGACCGCCGCGCTTGGTGTGCGCCGGCGTCAGGTTTTGGACAGCTAAGATTGGCCGGGGATAATTCGCTTCATCTAAAACAAGTGCGCGCCCGTCGTTGCAATTCTTCTGCAAGGGACGGGCGGGTGCGCGCCGCCGTTGCTGCTTTTGTTATTGACCGCTCGCGGCCGTCTCGGTCTTTTTGCCGTAGCGTTTGTTGAAGCGGTCGACGCGTCCGGCCGTGTCTACGAGTTTCTGTTTGCCCGTGAAGAACGGATGGCACGCCGAGCAGATTTCCACGTGCAGGTCGTCCTTGCGGGTCGAACGCGTGGTGAAATTCTCGCCGCAGGCGCACACGACTTTGATTTCGTTGTATTTGGGATGAATTCCTTCTTTCATGTTTTCCTTCCTCGCTGACAGGCGCGAATTTGGGTCGCCTGCCAAACCGACATGATACGTTCCGTGTTTCTTATCGTCAAGTTAGATGGGGATTTATGGCGCGCGGTGGCCTCGCCCGCGGGCGCCGACAAGTTTATTGACAATGCGTTAAAGCGCGTGTTAAAAATCCACCTCGTCACCGCCTTTTTTGCTTCTTTGTCAGAGATTACAAGTCGAAAGTTTGGGGCAGCAATTTTCGGACGGCGCGCTTGAATTGCGTGCGCGTTTCAGCTGCCGGAGTCTAACCTCTAGCACCGATGAACGACGAACCTGACAACACTTCATCCCCGGACTCTGCCGACGGCGCGACGGAACACCCGGCCGCGCCCCCCGCCAACGAAACAGCCGAAGAGAGACGCGCGCGCATCATCGCCGAAGCGAAGGCCAAAGCCGCCGCCCGCATGGCCGCCGCCAAAGGCGGCACCAATGCACCAAGCGAAACTCCTAAACAAGACGTTCCGTCCACCGCCGCACCGCCCACGCCCGAAAGTCAGGCCGCCCCGCAAGCGAAAGCCCCCTCCGGCCAATCGCACGACACCGTGATGGGCGCGTCGACGGGCGAGGAAGCGACCACAACGCCCGCCGCGAGCGCGCCGCCCTCAGACGAGACGCCCGAACAGAAACGCGCGCGCATCATCGCGGAAGCCAAAGCGAAAGCCGCCGCGAAGATGGCCGCTAAAGGCAGCACGCCGTCGGCGAGCGAGACAGGCGCAGCGCCGAAGTCTCCGGCCGCGACGACGACAACTTCTGCCGGTGCGACGACCGGCGCTACGTCCGACGAAGAGAAGGCCGCGCGCATCGCCGAGGCGCGTGCGAAAGCCGCCGCGTTCAAAGGCGCGGCGGGCGCGGGCACAAATGCAGTGACGCCAGTGCCCGGGCCGCCCGCCGCGAGCGGCGCGACTACCGCGGCGGCGGCGAGCGGTGCGCCGAAAGCTCCCGTCAAGAAGAAGGAAGAAGGAGCGAAGGCGACGGACGCCTCCGCTCATCCGCTCGTCAAACGTCTCGGCGAAAGTTTAGACGGCGCGGTCACGGAGGCGTCGGAGTTTCTCGGCCAGTTGTCCGTGCGCGTCGCGCGCGAGCGCATCGTGGATGTGTGCGAGTTTCTGAAACAGGATGCCGCATCGCCGTTCAACTATCTCTCCGATCTCACCTGCGTCCACTTTCCCGAAAACGCGGACGCGCCTTTCGAGGTCGTCTACAATCTCTATTCGATCAGCGCGAACGCGCGCGTGCGTCTGAAGGTCGGGACGACGGACGCGCTTGGCGTCGAGAGCGTGACGGGCGTGTGGCCTGCGGCCAACTGGTTGGAGCGCGAAGTCTACGATCTGTTCGGCGTGCGTTTTCACAATCACCCGGACTTGCGGCGGCTCCTTTTACCGCCCGATTGGGAAGGCCACCCGCTGCGCAAGGATTATCCGCTCGAACCCGTGGAGAACAACTGGACGGCCAAGCACCTGCCGGAGTTCACCGACGTGCAGCGCGAGCAACTCGAACAGCGTCGCGCCTACGGACTCGAAGCCCTCTCGACGCCCAACGAACGGCGCGTCCGCGAAATCTTCCGCGCGGGCAAGGAAGTAATGCCGTTAGACCGTAAATAGTGAATGGTAAATGGTGAAGAGATGAAAATTTGTCTTCCACCATTCACCATTTACCATTCACCATTCACCAAAATATGCATCAAGTAGAAGTCGCCACCACGCAAGAGACCCTTTTGGACAGCCCTGAGATGGTGCTGAACATGGGGCCGCAGCATCCTTCGACGCACGGCGTGTTGCGCGTCATCCTGAAACTGGACGGCGAGACGGTCATCGACCTCGACTGCGACATCGGCTACCTGCATCGCGGCATGGAGAAGATCGCCGAGAATCGTCTCTATCCGATGATCGCGCCCTACTGGGACAGGCTCGACTACATCGCTGCCGTCTCGAACGGTCTCCTGTGGGTTGAGACGGTCGAACAGATGCTCGGACTCGAAGTGCCCCCGCGCGCTCATTACATACGCACCGTCCTGACCGAACTCAACCGCATCTCTTCGCACCTGCTCTGGCTCGCCACGCACGGCCTCGACATCGGTTCGTTCACAGTCCTCCTGTGGGCTTTGCGCGAGCGCGAGGAGATTCTGAAAATTTTCGAGCGACAGTTCGGCGCGCGTCTCACCTGCCACGCGTGGCGCATCGGCGGGATGCCGAACGACACCTACGACGGCTTTACGGAAGACGTGACGCGCTTCGTCGATAACTTCCCGCATCGCCTCGCGGAGTATGAGACGCTGCTCTCGGAGAATCGCATCTGGCTCGGACGCACCGTCGGCATCGGCGTCATCTCGGCCGAGGAGGCCATCGCCATCGGCCTGTCGGGGCCGGCCCTGCGCGGTTCGGGCGTGGCGTGGGACATACGCAAGACGCGACCCTATGCCGCCTACGCCGACATGGAATTTGAAGTGCCCGTCGGCGAAAACGGCGACACTTATGATCGTTACCTCGTGCGGCTCGAAGAGATGCGCCAATCGCGCCGCATCGTGCAACAGGCTTTGGCGAAGATGCCCGACGGCCCCGTCAACGCTAAAGTGCCGAAGATCATCAAGCCGCCCGCCGGCGACTATTACCATTCCATCGAAGGGCCGAAGGGCGAGATCGGCTGCTACCTCGTCTCGGACGGATCGAGTCGCCCGGCGCGCGTCCGCGTGCGCCCGCCCTGCCTGATCAACTTGCAGGCGCTCCGGCAGATGTGCCTCGGCCACCTCGTCGCCGATGTCGTCGCCATCATCGGCACGCTCGACATCGTGCTCGGAGAAATTGACAGGTAGCCATTAGCTGTTAGCCATTAGCTGTTAGCTTTTTGCTTCCGGCTAATAGCTAACAGCTAATGGCTAACAGCTTCTTATGAAAGTTGTTCGACTGGCCGTGCAGGAGATGACCCGCGAGCGGTTCGCGCCGTATGGGATTTTGCTGGACAGTCGCGGCTCGGTCGAGATCGACTTGGGGACGGGCGCGCCGAGCCTGACGGGCGCGACGAGCGAGCGGCGACCGTTCGCGTTTCAATTCATGGCGCGCCATCGACGCACGATGCAGGTCTTCTCGCCGCTCGCCTCTTCGCGTTCGATCATCTGCGTCGCGCCGCCTTCGGAGCGCAGCGCCCCGGCCGTCGCGGAGATTGCGGCGTTTCTCGTCAGCGGCCTGTTGCCCTACGCCTATCACAAGGGCACTTGGCACACGCCGCCCTTCGCCGTCGGCGAGTGGTCTTCCTACCTCGTGGTTGACCGCGCGGGCACGCTCGACAGCGATTACGAACTGGTCGATTTGCAGGCCGTGCACAACTGCACTTTCGAGATCGCGATTTAGTTGTTTCCTTATCCTCACACGCCGGGCGCTAAGCCCGAAACAGAAAGGGCGGAGTCAATGAGCACTGACCGCACAACCGAAATCCTCAACTACTTGAGCGCGATCAGCCGCGAAGTCGGCGAGTTGCGCACGGAAATGAACGCGATTCGCACGGAAGTGACCTCTCTCCGGACGGAAATGGACGCGCGTTTCTCTGAAGTGAATACGCGTCTCGAACGTATTGAAGCCGAAGTTGCTCGCATCGGGCGCGAGCAGCGTTTGCAGGGGCGAAGTCTCGACCGATTCGGGTCGATAGTGCTGACGACACGCGCAGATGTTGACGAATTGCAAGAGCGCGTGGATGCGCTTGAAGGCAAATAGAAGTAACGGTTGAATCATTCTATGAACATGCTCGCCTTATTCGCGCCGCCGGATTTAATCAACGGACTCCTGCTCAGGTTCGGGCTGGGGCAGGAGACGATCAACTACGTCGTCTGGCCGTTCATACAGATCGGCGCGGTCGTGACGGGCGTGGCCGTCTGGGCGGCTTATGCCACCTATCTCGAACGCAAAATTTCCGCGTTCATGCAGGCGCGCCTGGGGCCGATGCGCGTCGGCCCGTGGGGACTGTTGCAGCCCATCGCCGACGCCATCAAACTCCTGACCAAAGAAGACCTCAAGCCCGACAACGCCGACACCTACATCTTCTTCTTCGCCCCGTTCATCTCGGTGGTCGCGGCCTTCGTCGTCTTCGTCGTGATTCCGTTTGCGCCCGATTGGGGCGTCATCACGGACATCAACATCGGCTTGCTGTTCGTCCTCTCCGTCTCGTCCGTCGGCGTGCTGGCGCTCATTCTCGCGGGCTGGTCTTCCAACTCGAAGTACGCGCTGCTCGGCGGCCTGCGTTCAAGCGCGCAGATGGTCTCATACGAAGTGGCGATGGGCATGGCGCTCATCGGCGCATTGATGTTCGCGCGGACGCTCTCTCTGTCGGGCATCGTCTCGGCGCAGGGGCTCGATTCCATCTGGTACATCCTGTACCAGCCGCTCGGCTTCATCATCTTTCTCATCAGCGGCATCGCCGAGAATAATCGCGCGCCCTTCGATCTGCCGGAGGCCGAGTCGGAACTCGTCGCCGGTTTCCACACGGAATATTCGGGGATGCGCTGGTCGCTCTTCTTTATGGCCGAGTACGCGGCGATGATCGTCGTTTCGGCCATCGCCACGTCGGTCTTCCTCGGCGGGTGGTATTTCCCACTCGTGTGGCGTGTGGGGATCAACTACCCGAATTTGTTCGTCGCCCTGAGCCTCGTCATCTTCATGACGAAGATGGCGATTTTGCTCTACGTCTATTTCTGGCTGCGCTGGACGTTCCCGCGCTATCGCTACGATCAATTGATGGACTTGGGCTGGAAGTGGATGATCCCGGCCGCGCTCCTGAACATCACGCTCACATCTATCGCGCTCTTTACGGTGCAGGCGCTCGACGGCTGGCGCGGCCTGAACACGGTCGAATCGCTCACGCGCGGCGTGAACCTGACGGGGACGGGGAAAGCGATCATGATCGCGTTCGGCGCGCTCGGCGTCCTGATCTCGGCGGGCATGCTCTCGTACATCAACCACGGCGCGCGCGACTTCAACTTGAAGAAGCAGCGGGTCGGCATCCGTCTCGCCGACCCGCCCAAAGGTCAGACGGCGGTGGCGAGCACGACCACGGTGGTGACGACGGAAGGATAAGAGGAATTGTGCGGGTTTCGGATTGCGGGATGCGGATTGAAGGAATAGAAGAGTTACGATTTTTATAATCCGCGATCCGCATTCCGCCATCGAAGGGGGTTTTTATGCCGGAAGTTTACGTGCCAGAGGCGACTTGGAAAGAGAAGTTGAAGCGTTTCTTTCTCTTCGATTTGATCGCGGGTTTGAAGTTGACGCTGAAGTTCAACGTCGGCGCGTTGACGGACAAGGACGCGGTCGGGGGCAAGGGGATTTACACGGAGCAGTATCCGAAGGTGCGTCCCGAAGTCGCGCCGCGCTTTCACGGCGCGCCCCGCCTGAACATGGATCCCGACACCTACGAGACGCTCTGCATCGCCTGCAACCTCTGCGCGCTCGCCTGTCCGGAAGATTGCATCGACGTGATCCCGATGGACATCGAGATCATGACGGCCGGGAAGGCGCGCAAAAAGAAGGTGCTCGACGAGTTTATCTTCGACACCTCGCGCTGCATGTTCTGCGCGCTCTGCCAGGAGGCGTGCCCGACCGCCTGTCTCGAACTGACGCAGGAGTTCGAACTCGCCACCTACTCGCGCGCCGGCTTCGTCTGGAATCGCGAGATGCTCGAACAGGGACGGGAAACGGTCAAGTATGAATCTTAGAAAAGCGGTGACGAGTGACAAGTGACAAGTTAAAACAAAACACTTGTCTTCAACTTGCAAACCTAGTTTTTGGTTTTAGCTCGTCACTCGTCACTCGTCACTAATCTTATGACTCTCTCCGGTTGGGAAGCGGCTTTCTTCTGGGTCTTCGCGGTGGCGGCGCTGGTGGCGGCGCTGTTGACCATCCTCGCGCGCAACGCCGTCCACGCCGCGCTGTTTCTGATCTCGACGCTCGTCTCGGTGGCGGCGCTCTTCGTCTTGCTCGGCGCGGAGTTCATCGCGGGCGTGCAGATACTCGTCTACGTGGGCGGCGTGATGGTGCTGTTTCTGTTCGTCATCATGCTGGTCAACGTGGGCGCGGAGGAGCGCGGCAGCGAGATGCTCTTCAATCGCCCGGCGCAAGTGGGCGCAAGCGCCGTCTTTCTCGTCCTGCTGTCGCTCGGCTTCATCTACGCCATCCGGCAAGGCTACGAAGGCTTGCTCGTGCGCGACAACCTGATCTCGCCGGAGATGCGCGTCGAGAGCGCCGGACGCAGGCGCGCGCGCCAACAAGCGTTGCGCCCGGCGGCGACCGGCACGTCGCTCATCTCCGAGGACACGCAACTCGTCGGCGCGAGCCTCTACCGTTTCGCCGCGCTGCCTTTTGAAATCGCGAGCGTGCTGCTGCTCGTCGCCATCGTCGGCTCGGTCATGCTCGCGCGCACCACCAAACAGGAAGCCGCCACCGACGACCTTGAGACGGCAAAGAATGAAGGACTGGTAAATCGTGAATCGTAAATCGTGAATAGTTTGAAAACAGCTTTCTTCTATTCACGATTGACGATTGACGATTCACGGCTTTTCTTATGAACCACCTTATCGCATCGACGCTCGCATTGGTCTGGCAGGAAGTTCAGGTCGGCCGCTGGCAGGCGATCAAGCAGGGCGTCGTGCAGCCCGACTTGTCGAAGTTTCTCGTGATCGCCGCGCTCCTGTTCGTCATCGGCGTGGCGGGCGTGCTGACGCGGCGCAACATCATCGTCATCTTCATGTCCATCGAGTTGATTTTGAACGCGGCCAATCTCAACTTCATCGCCTTCGCGCGCTACTTGCAGGACACGGGAAGCCTCAACGCCGTCGCCGGGCAGGTCTTCACCGTCTTCATCATCGTCGTCGCCGCCGCCGAAGCCGCCATCGGCCTCGGCCTCGTCATCGCGCTCTACCGCAACAAAGAGACCATCTTTGTTGACAAGATCGATCTGCTCAAATGGTGAAAGAGCTGTTAGCTCTTAGCTGTTAGCTGTCAGCCAAACCAATTGGGTTGAGAGAAGTTTGACGGCCAACGGTTAAAACAAACAGCTAACAGCTAACAGCTAACAGCTAATTATGCACAGACTCATCTGGCTCATTCCGCTTTTGCCGCTCGCGGGGGCTGCGATCAACGGGCTGTTGGGGCGTCGCCTGCGCTTCACGGAGCGCGTGGTTGCAATGGTTGCGGTCGGTTCGGTCGCGCTGGCGTTTCTGCTCGGCGTGGCGGCCGTCTATTCGTATGGCTTCGGCGGTCAGGCGCAGTGGCCGCAACCTTACGTGACGAGTCAGGACGGGGCGTTCGTCTACAAGTGGATTCCGGGCGGCGCGACGGAACTGACGCAAGGGACGCGCGAGCGTGCTTCGATGGCGACCAGCGCGAAGGCCGCCGAGCGTGCGCGCGAGATTGCCGCCGAGACGGGCACGATGCCCTCGGCCGTGCTCGTAGGGGGCGCGCGGGAAGAACGTGGATTAGGCGCGCTGCTCGACGTGGAGTGGAGTTATCAACTCGATCCGCTGTCGTCGATCTTCATCCTCGTGATTACGGGCGTCGGCCTGTGCATCTTCGTCTTCGCCACCGGCTACATGCACGGCGACACGGGGTTCTATCGCTTCTTCGCTTATCTCGGCCTCTTCATGTTCATGATGCTCGTCCTCGTGATGGGGTCGAACTTCCTGATGATGTTCGTCGGCTGGGAAGGTGTCGGTCTTTGTTCCTACCTTTTGATCGGCTACTACTTCGACCGCAAAGAAGCGGGCGACGCCTCGCGCAAGGCGTTCATCACGAACCGCGTGGGCGACTTCGGTTTCGCTCTCGCCGTCTTCGGCATCATCGCCACTTTCGGTTCGACGCAATACACGGAAGTGATGTCGCGCGCTTCCGGGTATCCGATTGAACCGCTGGGGACTTTCGGCCTGATGTCTTGGCTCGCGCTCGGCCTCTTTGTCGGCGCGTGCGGCAAGTCCGCGCAGATACCTCTGTACGTGTGGCTGCCGGACGCGATGGCGGGGCCGACGCCCGTCTCCGCGCTCATACACGCGGCGACGATGGTGACGGCCGGTCTCTACATGCTGACGCGCACCAACGTCATCTTCCAGCACTCGCAGACGATGATGCTCGTCGTGGCCGTCGTCGGCGCGCTGACTGCGCTCTTTGCCGCCACCATCGGCATCACGCAGAACGACATCAAGAAAGTCCTCGCCTACTCGACCGTCTCGCAACTCGGTTTCATGTTTCTCGCCTGTGGCACGGGCGCGTTCGTCATCGGCATCTTCCACGTGATGACGCACGCCTTCTTCAAAGCCCTGATGTTCCTCGGCGCGGGCTCGGTCATCCACGGCATGCATCACGAGCAGGACATGCGGCGCATGGGCGGACTCCGCCGTTACATGCCGAAGACTTACCTGACGTTTCTCGCCGGGTGGCTCGCCATCTGCGGCATCATTCCGTTTTCCGGTTTCTGGTCGAAGGACGAAATCCTGTGGAACGCCGCTTCGACCACGCTCATCCCTTACGGCTGGCTGCTCTGGGCCATCGGCACAGTGACGGCCGCCCTGACCGCTTTCTACATGACGCGTCTCGTCGCCATGACCTTCTGGGGCAAGGAGCGTTTTCTCGAAGTGCACGCGGGCGGGCAGGCCGACGAAGCGCATGCGCACGGCTATGACGACGAGGGCAAGACGCATCACGCGCACACCGAATCGGCGGGCGACCGCCCGCACCACGCGCCCGACGAGCGTGTGGGATTGGCGCACGTCGAAGCGACGGGCGGCGGCACGCACGAGGATGCGCGCGGGCGCGACGTGCACGACCTGCACGACCCGCACGCCAAAGCGGCGCATGGCCACGACGCACACGCCGGGCACGGCTCGGTCGTGCCGCACGAGTCGCCACCCGCGATGTGGATTCCGCTGGCGGTCTTGGCCGTCTTGGCGGTCGTCGGCGGCTTCGTCGGCATCAGTCCCGCGTTCACGGGCGGCGCGCACGTCGGCGGGCGCTTGAACATCGTCAACTGGCTGGAGCCGGTCGTGTGGAATCCCTCGACGCAGCGGTTCAACGCGCCGCACGGTGCGGGCGGCGAGGAACATGCGTCGAACCGCGCCGGGGACGCGCACAACGGCGAGCCGCTTGCCATCGCGCAGAATCACGGCGAACCGGCAACGACGCCGGAAGGCACGCCGCACTCCGACGCCGCGACTGCTGCCGCACACACGGACGCCGCGCCCGCAGGAGCAGCGCACGCCGCGAACGGAGCAGGCCACGCGTCGCCTTACGGCAACGACACGGGCTTCAATCTCGCGCACGCGGCCGAGGGGTTGCTTGGCTCGCATTGGTGGGCGGAAGTTTTGTTTATCGTCATCTCGCTCGTCGCCGCAGGGATCGGCATCGGCTTAGGTCTCCTCTTCTACGTGCGCAACCCGCGCCTGCCCGAAGTGTGGGCAACTCGGCTCGGCGCGCTCTATCGCGCCAGCTACAACAAGTATTGGGTGGACGAACTCTACGGCCTCTTGTTCACGCGCCGCACGATGGACGCCGCGCGCGGCATCTACGCGGCCGACTCTCGAGGCATCGACGGCGCGGTCAACGGCTCGGCGTGGCTCGCGCGCCGCGCGAGTCGTATCACCGGCGTGTTCGACCGCTTGGTGGTTGACGGCGCGGTCAACGGCGTGGCCGGCTTCGTCGGGCGTCTCATGTCGCCGCTCCTGCGCGCCGCGCAGACCGGCTTGACGGCCAACTACGCGCTCGTCATGGTGCTCGGCCTCGTCGTCGCCGTCATCTTCTTTTTTAGCGGCGACATCCTCGGATTAGTGCGCGGAAGATAGGACGGTCTTCGGTTTTTATGTTTTCAGTTTCGAGCCGTGCGTTGACGGAAGCCTCGAAACTGATCGCTGAAAACTGAAAACTAGAAACTGAAAACTCTTATGAACATTCCTTACCTGCTCTCCATCATCACGTGGCTGCCGCTCGTCGGCGCGCTCATCATCCTGTTCGTCTTCAAGAAAGAGAACGCGAGCGGGATCAAGCGATTCGCGACCGCGTGGTTCGGTTTGGTCTTTCTGGTGTCGCTCGCGCTCTTGACGTACAACCGCGCGGCGGGCGGGATGCGGTTCATCGAAGACTGCCAGTGGATTCCCATCATCGGCGCGCGCTACCAGATGGGCGTGGACGGCGTGGCCGTCCTGCTCATTGTCTTGACGACGCTGCTCGGCGTCATCGCCGCGCTTTCTTCTTGGGAATACATCGGGAAGCGCGAGCAGGAATACTACGTGCTCCTCCTGCTCTTGCAGACGGCCGTGGTCGGCGTGTTCGCCTCGATGGACTTGTTCCTGTTCTATCTCTTCTTTGAAGTCTCGCTCGTGCCGATGTATTTCCTGATCGGCATCTGGGGCGGCGAGCGCCGTCTCTACGCGGCGATCAAATTTTTTCTCTACACGCTCGTCGGCTCGGTCATCATGCTGCTCGGCGTCTTGAAGATGTACTTTTTAACTCAAGACACCGCGCTCACTTCGACCATCACTCCGGCCGTCCTCGACAACATCGCGGCCGGGGGCACACAGGCGCGCGCCCTGCTCGACAACGCGCGCGCGGCGGCCGCGTCGGGCGGCACGTTCAACATCATGTTCTTGCAGGCGCTCGGCTCCGTCTTGCCGATGGGCACGATGCAGGTCTTGTTGTTCTTCGCCTTCGCTATCGGCTTCGCCATCAAAGTCCCGATGTGGCCGTTCCACACGTGGCTGCCCGACGCGCACGTCGAAGCGCCGACGGCCGGTTCCGTTATCCTCGCGGGCATTCTGCTCAAACTCGGCACTTACGGCTTCTTCCGCTTCAACCTGCCGATGTTCCCCGAAGCCGCGAAGGACTTGAGCTACTTCCACCTCTTCGGCGCGACTTTCGGCGTGCGCCACGTGATGGTCACGCTCGCCATCATCGGCATCATCTACGGCGCGCTGGCCGCGATGTATTTCGTCGTCATCCGCGACGGCGACGTGAAGAAACTGGTCGCCTATTCGTCCGTCTCTTCGATGGGCATCGTCATGCTCGGACTCTTCGCCTTGAACCCGAACGGCTTGAACGGCGCGGTGCTCCACATGATCAACCACGGCATCTATTCGGCCGCGCTGTTCCTTCTGGTCGGCATCATCTACGAGCGACGCCACACGCGCAAAGTCTCGGAGTTCGGCGGGCTGTCGCACGTCATGCCGGGCTACGCCACGGTCTTTCTCGCGATGGCGATGACGGCGATTGGCTTGCCGCTCTTGTGCGTCTTCATCTCGGAATTTTTGGCGATGCGCGGCGCGTTCGAGGCGCAGCCGTGGTGGGCTGCGTGGGCGGCGCTCGGCATCATCTTGAACGCGGGCTACATGCTCTGGCTCTACCAGCGCATGTTCTTCGGCCACGTCGATAATCCGAAGAACGAGAACCTGCAAGACATGAACCGCCGCGAATGGGCTTACATGCTGCCGCTCGTCGCGCTCTCGCTCTGGATCGGCGTCTACCCGAAGCCTTTCATCGACTACATCCAACGCCCGGTCAACGCCGTCGTCCGCCAAGTGCGACCCAACTACCCGTTCCAACCCGCCGCGCCCCAAGCGACGACGGCGAGAGCCGAAAGATGAAAGCCGTGAATCGTCAATCGTAAATAGAGAAAAACGGATTGAATCTATTCACGATTTACGATTCACGATTCACTAACTACTTATGTTTCTTCAAGCCAACACCACCGCGCTCGTGAGCGCGAGCGACTTGCGCCTCATCGTGCCGGAGTTGATCGTCACGCTCGGCGCGTGCGTCGTGCTCGTTTTGGAGGTCATCCTGCCCAGACGCGAGCGCAAGTGGACGGCCTACTTCGCTCTCGCCACGCTCCTTTTGGCCGCCGCCTCCCTCTTTCTGCTCTGGCAGACGAACCGCGCCGCGCTGCCCATCGACGCTTTCTACGGCATGGTGCGCATCGACGGCTTCGCGCTCGTCTTCAAATTGATCTTTCTGCTCGCGGCGGCGCTTACTATCGCCGTCTCTCTGCGTTATCTGGACATCGAAGGCGAGCAGCGCGGCGAGTATTACGCGCTCGTCCTGTTCGCCACCGTCGGCATGATGTTTCTGGCCTGCGGCTACGATCTGATCTCGCTCTACATCAGTCTGGAACTGATGGCGCTCACCTTTTACGTGCTCGTCGGCTTCACGAAACGTGAGCGGCGTTCGAACGAAGCGGGCATGAAGTATTTCCTGCTCGGCGCTTTCTCTTCGGGCGTGTTGCTCTACGGCATGTCCCTGCTGTTCGGCGTGGCCGGTTCGACGAACCTCGGCGACATCTCGCGCAGCGTCTCGACCACGCTCGGCGGCGTCTCGCTCGAAGGGGGCTTGGCCGCCGGTGTCCCGCTCCGGCCGATGCTCTTGCTCGGCATGATCGCTTTGGCCGCCGGGCTGTTCTTCAAGATCGCCGCCGTGCCTTTTCACATGTGGGCTCCCGATGCCTACGAAGGCGCGCCCACTTCCGTCACGGCCTTTCTCTCCACGGGTTCAAAGGCCGCGAGCTTTGCACTGCTCGCGCGCATCTTTCTCGAAGCGCTCGGCGGGATGCGCGCCGATTGGGCGCCGCTGCTCGGTCTGGTAGCGGCCGTCACGATCATGGTCGGCAACTGGGCGGCCGTCACGCAGGTGAACGCCAAACGTCTGCTCGCCTATTCGTCGATCTCGAACGCGGGCTATTTGTTGCTCGGCGTGATCGCGGCCAACGAGTACGGCTACATCGGTCTGGTCGTCTACCTCTTCGTCTACACGTTGATGAACATCGGCGCATTCGGCGTCATCATCAGTTTGCGCCGCAAGGGTCTCGTGGGCGACAACGTTGACGACCTGCGGGGCTTGGGGCAGACCGCGCCGGGCACTGCTCTGATGATGACGATCTTCATGCTCAGCCTCGGCGGGTTGCCTTTGACGGGCGGCTTCATCGGCAAGTGGTTTCTCTTCGGCGGACTGCTGCAACGCGCCGACGCAGACGACAAAGACTGGTACCTCTGGCTCGCCCTCTGGGCGATTCTCAACACGGTCGTCTCCTTTTTCTACTACGTTCGTTTCATCCGCGTGATGTATCTCGGCGACACCGTGACGGCGGCGGACTCACGACCGCTCTCTCTGTCGCCCGCACTGCGCGCCGCGCTCGTCGTCGCCGTTGTCGGCGTCATCGTGATCGGCGTCTATCCGCAACCGTTCATCAATCTGGCGCAGACGCTCGTCTCCACGCTGACGGGCGCGGCCAGCGCGGTCGCCTTGAAGTAAATTGAAAGACATCCTCGCTGCGACCAACACCTCATGTAAGGAGATGAGCAAGATGAAACTTACATCCCATAGCTTTGGCCGACTGGTGTTCGCGTCTGTGTTGTCAACTCAACTGTTGGTGCTCGCCCCGGCCGTGACGCAAGCCGCCGTGAGCCGGAACGCACCGACCGCCGCACAGCATAGCGGCCACGAAGGCCAAGCGGCGGCCGCTCGTTCGACCGCCACACGTTATCGCCGCTGCCGCGAACGCTGCTCGCGACAATATCGCCAATGCCTGCGCGGCGTTGTCCGCCCGGATCGGGCGCGTTGCGCCCGGCGTTATCGCGATTGCCTCTCCAGATGTCGCCACCGGTAAGTTGTTTTGCGCGACGATGCGGCTGATTTTTTTGTGAGACGACCCTGTTAGTTCTCCGTCAGGTTTGCGGAAGGCGATGTTCTCGTGAGAGCATCGCCTCCGTTTTTGTATGGGCATCTTCTACTTCTTCGCCGCGCTGCTCGTTTTGCAATCGCTCGTCTCGCTTCGCGGCGGCCTCCGCTACCTGCGTTTCTTCCGGCGCGAACTCAACGCGCCCGCCCACCCCTTCACGCCCTACGCCACACTCTTCGTCCCTTGTCGCGGCCTCGACGAAGGCTTGCGCGAAAACCTCAACGCCCTGTTCCGGCAAACTTATCCGGCCTACGAGATCATCTTCGTCGTCGATAGCGCGGACGATCCGGCCGTCGAAGTGATAGAGCAACTGCGCCGCGCGTGGCAGCACGCGGTGTCCGTCGCCGCGCGCGTGTTGGTGGCCGGGCGGGCAATCGACAGCGGCCAGAAAGTTCATAACCTCATCGTCGCCGCCGGCGCGGCCGATGCGCGGAGCGAAGTTTTCGTCTTCGTAGACTCGGACGCGCGCCCGCGCGTGGGCTGGCTCGCCGCGCTCGTCGCGCCGCTCGCCGCCCGAACGATTGGCGCGACGACCGGCTACCGCTGGTTCATCCCGCCGCGCCGCGACTTCGCCTCGCAGTTGCGCGCCGTCTGGAACGCCTCTATCGCCTCCGCGCTCGGCGAAAACACGCGCGCGAATTTTTGTTGGGGCGGCTCGTCCGCCGTCCGCCGCGAAACCTTCGCGCGCCTGCGCGTCGACGAACTCTGGCGCGGCACGCTCTCGGACGACTTCGCGCTCACGCGCGCGCTACAGTCGGCGCGTCTTCCCATTCGCTTCGTCCCGCGTTGCCTGACCGCCTCGCACGATGCTTGCGACGCGCGCACGCTCCTCGAATTCACCACGCGCCAACTCAAGATCACGCGCGTCTACGCGCCGCACCTGTGGCGCATCGTGCTCGTCTCAAACTTTCTCTTCGTCGCCATCTTCCACGGCGGCCTCGCGCTCACGCTCGCGCGCTTCGCACAAGGCTTAACTTATGCGCTGCCGCTCGCGCTCATCGTGTCTATCTACGCGCTCGGCTCGGCGAAAGCCGTCTTGCGCCTGCGCGCCGTGGCCGATGCCTTCGCGCCGGAAGAGAACTTGTGGCGCGCGCGCGTGCTCGCCGCGCACGTTCTGTTGTGGCCGCTTGCCTCGGCTCTCTTTTTCCACAACGCGCTGGCCGCCGCGCTTTCGCGTCGCCTACGCTGGCGCGGCATCACCTACGAATTGAAATCGCCGTCGGAAACTGTCATCATCGACGCCGCACGAACCCCGGAAGCAACGGCAGCGACGAAAGAACACGCGCCTCGCGCTCGAACCTGATGTCCAACCAGGCAGTCAAATTTGTGCAGTTGCTCCGTTCGACCAAACGCGAACGAAGTCTCGGCACGCTCATCCTCTTCGTCACCTCGCGCTGCAACGCGCGTTGCGCCACCTGTTTCTACTGGGACGAACTGAACCGTCCGGGCGACATGACCTTCGCTGAACTGGAAAAAGTTTCGCGCACGATGCCGCCCATCACAGACCTCTGGCTCTCAGGCGGCGAGCCGACGCTCCGGCGCGACCTGCCCGACATCGTCAATCTCTTCGTCCGCCAAAACGGCGTGCGCCGCGTCATCATCCCGACGAACGCGATCATCAAAGCGCACGTCCTCGAAGTGGTGGGGCGCGCGCTCGCGGACAATCCCGGCATCGATCTCTATCTCAACGTCGCGCTCGACGGCTACGGCCGGACGCACGATCGGATACGCGGCGTGCCCGGCAACTGGGAACGCACGCTCGATTGCATCCGCGCGCTCTACCCTTTGAAAGAACTTTACCGCGACCGCTTCCGCCTCAACGTCAACACGGTCGTCTGCGCGGAAAACTACACGGAGGTCGAACGCCTCTCCGCCTACCTCTGGGAAAATTTCCAACTCGACGGCCACTACTTCAATCTCATTCGCGGCGAGACCAAAGCGGGCGCGACGATCAAACAAGTGCCGACCGACGTTTTGCCTGAGATGTACGCGCGCGTCTCCGCTCTGACCGAACGCTACGGCGCACGCATGTTCGCTGCGGATGAAGCGACGACGCGTTTCGTCAAAACCGTCGCCTACGTCGGCGGCATCACCACGCACTACCGCACGCAACTCGCCAACTTCGACCGCCAAACCCCGTGGGGCTTTCCCTGCACGGCGGGCGAGACCACGGCCGTCATCGATTACAACGGCGACGTGCGCGCCTGTGAGCTACGCGAAAAATTCGCCACGCTCCGCGACTACGATTACGATTTCGGCGCGCTCTGGCGCGACGGCGGGCGCACCGCGGAACTCGCCGCCATCGACGGCGGCCGTGCCTGCTGGTGCACGCACGTCTGCTTCATCCACGACTCCATGCGCCACTCGCGCCGCGCCCTCCTCTACGAACTGCCCAAGAACTACGCGAAGCGCGCGAAATGGTGATGGCCGGTATGTCGAAGAAAGACGACCAGAACGTGAACGCCAAGAGCAGCGTGGTTTACGGGGCGGTGCTGGCTTTGGCCTTGTCCATCGTGTCGTGCCTGTTGGTCGGGTGGGCTTTGGATCGCTGGTTGGGGACGAGTCCGTGGCTCATCGTGGCGGGCATCCTGCTCGGCTCGGTGGCGGGCTTCATGCAGTTCATCCGCCTGATGTCTCGCATCTCGTGAAGTAGCTTTCCAACGCTGAGTTAGGATGAACAACCGCTCACGCCTCTTGTTCACGGCTGCCGCTATGGCTCTGGCGGTGTGGCTTGTTTTCATCGGACTGTATCTTCAACTCACCTCTTATGACCCTTATGGCTGGGCATTCCCCGGCACGGAAAGCGACCTGAGCCGAAGCCTGTATCACGCACGCAAATACTTATACATTAAGCTCGGAGTCGGCGCGTTCGTGCTCGCGGTAATGTCGGGGCTGGCCGGACTGTTGACGAGGCGCATTAATCCGAATTAAGTATGTTTTCCGACATCGGAAATTGACTCGCCGAAACTTCACCGCTCGACAGGCTGCGGCCGATGCATGTAAAATCGGGCGTTCTACGATGAATGAAATTGCAGACAGCGGCGCGCTCTCAGCGGAAGCGGGAAGCGAAGATGCGTCCGCGATGGCGGAGCGGCTGTTCCGTGTGATGACGTGGACGGTCGGGGCGGCCGTCGCGTTGAGCGCCTTGTGGATGCCGTGGCGCGTGACGACGGGCTTGTTCATCGGCGGCGCGCTCTCGCTCTTGAATCATCATTGGATGCGTTCGGCCGTGGCGGCGGCGTTCACGCTCTCGGCGGAAGCGGGCGCGCGGCCGAAACTCAAAGTGGTGCGTTTCATCACGCGTTATTTTATCGTCGGCGCGGCGGTCGCCCTTGCCGCTTGGCTCGACATCGCGTCTTTGACGGCCATGCTCGTCGGCCTCTGTTCGTTCGTCGTCGCGGCGCTTCTGGAAGGTTTCATGCAGGCTTATTTCGTGATCATACATCGAGAGGAAACTAAATAATGTTCTGGTTGCTGCAAGCGCATGGCGAGGAAGCGGCGGGGCACGGTGCAACGGCCGGAGGACACGCCGAGACGGCCGGAGCGGCCGCCGCGCACGGTGGCGGCGAGGCCGCCGCGCATCACACGCCGCCGCTCGTCGAAGCGGTCAATTACTTCATCGGCGAACCCATACACCGTTTTCAGGTCAACTACACGGAGCCGCTGTGGAACAAGTACGTCTTTAGTAACTTCGGCACGTCGGCGGCGGAAGTGTTTGGCCCGTACACGCCGGAGAACGCCGTGCCGTGGTACACGGTGATGTTCATCGTGGCGTGTCTCATCACGCTCGCACTGATCTGGATTTTGAAAGGCAAGTATTTGTCGGAAGACGAGCCGAGCGGCGGGCAGCAGACGCTCGAAGTGACCGTGCTGGCCGTGCGCGACATGGTGGAGAACATCATCGGGCCGCACGGGTTGAAATACTTTCCCGTCGTCGCCACTTTTGCGCTCCTCATCCTCGTCTCGAATTTGATGGGACTGTTCCCGATGTTCATGCCGCCGACGGCGCACACGTCCGTCACCTTCGCGCTCGGCATCACTTCGTTCGTCTATTACAACTACATCGGGATCAAAGAGAACGGCCTGATGGGGCATCTCGGCCATTTCGCGGGCGTGCATTATTTCAGCGGCGCGATCCTCTTCATCATGGGGCCGGCGATGTTCGTCATCGAACTGATCAGCAACGCCGTGCGCCCGCTCTCGCTGGGCTTGCGCCTGTTCGGCAACATCTTCGGCGACGAGCAGGTGGCCACCAACATCGCGGGCGTCGGCGCGCCCTACACTTACTGGGTGCTGCCCGCCGTGCTGATGGTCTTGAGCGTGTTTGCGTCCGTCATGCAGGCGTTCATCTTCACTTTGCTCTCGATGATCTACATCGGCGAAGTCTCGCACGCGCCGCACGAAGACCACGAAGACGAGCACGGTCATCAACTGCAACCGATTGAAGGCGACGAAATCATCGCCCCGGCACTTTAAGAACAGTGACGAGTGACAAGTGACGGGTTAAAACAGAAAAACTGTCTTTCGTCTTGACTAGTTATCACCTGTCAGCGGTTACGGTGGTTAAAGGACAAGTTTAGTTGGTAGTTAAAAGACAAGTTAGTGAAAGGACAAGTTTTTTGTTTTCAACTTGTCACTTGTCACTCGTCACTTGTCACTGTCTTTGAGCGTCTTGAGCGGTGCGGGCAAAGGCGTCCGCGCGCGTTGGGGCGCAAGGGAAGTGGGAAACCTTGAGAGGTGGAAAATCGTTCGACGTGTTGAAGGGCGTGTGGGCGCGCGGAGAATAATAACTTTCGCAGTTTGAAAGTGTGCGGACGGTCGGCATCGCTGGAGCGCCGTTGTAAGAGGGGCGGCGGATACCGGGTGGCGGCGAAATCATAGACGGCGCGTGCGACGCTTGCGAACAATCAACGACGGTTCACCTTCCTCTCTGTTGACATTCGACTCTGAAAAGGAGAGATGAACATGAATAAACTGAGAATGGCATTCTTCGCCGTGGTCGGCGTGCTGATGGCCGCCATGCCCGCGCTCGCGCAGGCAGGCGAAGCGGCCGTCGGGGCGGACAACGCTTCGAGCGTCGCCAAGTATGCGAAACTGGCGGCCGGGTTCGGCTTCGCCATCGCGGCGGGCTTGGGCGCGCTCGGCCAGTCGCGCGTGGCGGCGGCGGCGGCCGAAGGCACGGCGCGCAATCCGGGTGCGGGCGGCCGCATCCAGATTTTGATGATCATCGGTCTGGCGTTCATCGAGACGCTGGTCATCTTCACGCTCGTCATCGTCTTCGCGGCGGTTCGCGTGTAAGACGCGCCTGACGCGCTTGACCGGCAGACGCTACTTCGCGGGCGTACTCCATCGATGGAGTGCGCCCGCGAAGTTTTTTTAACCTCCGCTTTGACAGGCGGCAACTCACTCTCGTCTCGATCAATCCACGCGTGCCGGTCGCTTTCACTTGCCCGCGCACCTGCTTCGTTGTAATCTTCCGACATCATTTCCCCCTTTCACAGCAGGCTTGGACGAAGTCATCTTTTCCCCGCAATACAGAATTCTCCCGTGAATGAAGGCGCGGCCGGCCGGCGGTTAGCGCAACGGCCGCGCTCGAAGTTCAAACTTTAAGACCGAAAGTGCGCTCTGCGAACTCGGAATTTGAGAGGATAAAAAAATGAAGAAGATAATTCTTGCCTTATTGTGCATCATCGTCTGCGCGCCGCTCGCGCTGGCCGACACGATCTATCTGCGCGACGGGCGCACCGTGCGCGGAACCGTGCTCGGCTTCATCGGCGGCCGCTTCGCCGTGCGCGTCGCCACTGGCACGGGCACGACGGGAACGACGGGCACTGGTGCAGCCGAACAGGGCGAGGTGCAGTTCTTCCGGCCGAATCAGATCGAGCGCATCGAGATCGAAGGCCGCTCGCTCGACGAAGCGCGCTTTTCGACGCGCACCGTGCAAGTCGGGCTGGCGGCCGACTGGATCGACACCGGCGTGGACATACGTCGCGGCGAGCGCCTCTCGGTGAAGGCGTCGGGCACGATTGTCGCCGGGCGTTCGCGCATCACACCGGGCGGCCTCGGTTCGACCGACCCGACCGCGCCGCTGCCACGCGCCGCCGAAGGCGTGCTCATCGGCGCAATCGGCAACGACCCCGATTCGCCCATCATCGAGATCGGCATCGGCCGCGACTTCGTCGCCGACCGTGACGGACGCCTCTACCTCACCGCCAATCGCGGCACTTACTCCGACGCGCGCGGCGCGTACACCGTGCAGGTTCGCACCGAACGTAATCTGACTTCGCGCCGACGCGACAACACGGCCTCTCGCAACAACACCAACAACAACAACGACGAAGTGTTTGAAGACGACGACGTGTTCGACACGCGGCCAACTTCGCCCGCGCCCGTGCGCTCGCGCACACGTTCAGGCGACACACGCGACAACCGCGACACACGCGACCGGGGCGACGCAGACCGCGTCGGCGCGCCGCGCGAAACGACCGTCAACGTGCCGGGCACTTCGCGCGACACGGATTCGGGCGTTGAAGTGCGCGCGGGCGAGCAGGTGACGATCACGGCCAGCGGCACTGTCATCGCCGGGCGTCGCATCGGCGAAGTCGGGCCGCAAGGCGGACGCGCTTCGGGCTTCGGCGCGATTGTCGGCACGCGTCCCGTCAACACGGCCGGCCCCGGCGCGCTCATCGGTTTCATCCGCACGTCCACGGGGCAGATCACGCAGCCCTTTTTGATCGGCAGCCAACTGACCTTCAACGTGCAAACGGACGGTCGCCTCATCCTCGCCATCAACGACGACGACTACAGCGACAACGGCGGCAACTTCGCCGTCCGCATCAGAGTGAACTGAAAACTGGTAAATCGTGAATCGTCAATCGTCAATAGAGAAAAACAGTTTTCTTCTATTCACGATTGACGATTCACGATTTACGTCTTTTTGTTTCGTCGCTCGAAGAATCGGGTCGATGGTGGGGGCGAAGGGCGGGGCGTAGGCGAGGTCGAGTGAGTTGATCTCTTCGAGTTTGAGATTGGCGTGGAGCGCGGCGGCATACACGTCTATGCGATGGGCGACGCCTTCGCGCCCGACCATTTGCGCGCCGAGCAGTCGCCCGCTCTTGTCCGAGACAAGGCGCGTCAAAATTTTCGCGCCGCCGGGATAGTAGCCCGCGCGCGTCGGAGATTCGTCATCGACGGCCGCGGCGTCGAAGCCCGCCTCGCGCGCTTCTTCCAGAGACAAGCCGGTGCGTCCCACTTCCAGATCGAAAACCTTGATGGCATTTGTGCCGACCAGTCCGGCGTAGCGCATTTCGGGCGTCGCGCCCGCCGCATTCGCGCCCGCCACCCAACCCTGCCTGATGGCCGGTTGCGCCAGAGGCATCCAGACGCGTCGCCCCGACACGCGATGCAAAGTCTCGCAGCAATCGCCCGCCGCGAAGACGTTCGACGCGCTCGTCCGCTGGTTCGCGTCCGTGATGATCGCGCCGCTCTCGCCCGTCTCAAGCCCCGCGTCTTTGGCGAGCGCGGCGTTCGGACGCACGCCGACGCCGATCAACACAACTTGCGCCTCGAACGCGCGCCCGCTCTCCGTAACGACGCCCGCCACGCGCCCGCCCAGCCCCTCGAACGCCGCCACGCGCTCACCCAAAACAACTTCGACGCCGCGCCCGCGCAGTTCTTCAACGACGCGCTCGCGCAAAAGACCGCCGAGCGTGCTCATCACGCGGTCGGACGATTCGACAATGGTGATCGCCAACCCACGCGCGCGAAGCGCCTCGGCCATCTCAAGACCGATGTAGCCCGCGCCGACGATGACGGCCGCGCGCGGTCTCTCCTGTTCGATGAAGGCAAGCAGACGCCGCCCGTCGTGCAGTTGGCGCAGGACGAAGACGCCCGCCAGGTCGCGCCCCGCGAGCGGCGGGCAGACGGCCGCCGCGCCGGTCGCCAGCACGAGACTGTCGAAGCTCAAGTCGCGCCGTGCGCCCGCGACGCTCACACGCGCGAGTGAACGCGCGGGAAGTATTTCCACAACTTCGGCGTGGAGTTGCACGTCTATCCGGTGGCGTTCGCGGAAGTAGGCGGGCGTGTGCAGGATGAGATGGTCGAGTTGCGGGATGAGACCGGAGACGACGTAAGGCAGGCCGCACGCGCCGTAAGAGATGTCGCCGGTCTTTTCCATCACGGTGATCGAGAGGTCGGGCGCGTGGCGTCGCGCCTGCATGGCCGCCGCGAGTCCGGCGGCGACACCGCCGACGACGATGAGCTGTTCTTTACCCAAACGTTTAGCCGCCTTCAAACGTATATTTAACCACGCACGCAAGATTACTTAAGATCGCGTAAAAGTTAAAAGAAAAACCGAAAGCGGAAAGACGGCGCGTGTGGCTTCAGTTTTGCGTATGATAGTTTTATCTTGGGTCGTCCGTAACGGTATGATACGCTTCATCCAAGAAACTCCTTCAGAATCGTTTGTGCGAGGCGATAGCGTTTAATGAAAAAATGTCCGAAATGCGGGAAGACTTTTGAGAACGCGCCCACTCTATGCCCGAACGACGGCGCCGTGCTGGTGAAAACGGGCGATGCTCTTGTCGGACAGACGTTGGCCGGAAAGTACCGCATCGAGGAACGCATCAGCGAAGGCGGCATGGGCACGGTCTATCGCGCCACGCACGTCTTGATGGAGAAGGCCGTCGCCATCAAAGTGCTGCATCCTTCGCTCGCCGCCGACGACAAGATCGTGGCGCGCTTCACGCGCGAAGCCAAAGCCGCCTCGCGCATCTCGAATCCCCATGCGCTCAACGTGACGGACTTCGGCGAATCCGAAAACGGGATCGTCTTCCTCGTCATGGAGTATCTGCGCGGGAAGACCTTGAAGGAAGTGATTCGCGGCGAAGGCCCGATGCCGCTCGCGCGCGTCGTGGAAGTGACGAAACAGATCTGCGGCGCGCTCGACGCCGCGCACGCCGAAGGCGTCGTCCACCGCGACCTCAAGAGCGACAACATCATGCTCGAAGAGGTGGCGGGCGGCAACGACTGGGCGAAGGTGCTCGACTTCGGCATCGCCAAAATCCAAGAACCCGTCGGCCAAGACCCCGAACTCACCGCGCCCAATTTGATCATCGGCACGCCGCAATACATGTCGCCCGAACAGTGTTCGCAGGCCAGCGACATCGACGCGCGCTCCGACATCTACAGTCTGGGCATCATCCTCTTCGAGATGCTCGCCGGGCACGTCCCGTTCACGGGCGATTCGGCGACGGCGGTCATGTTGAAGCATCTGCAAGAGCAGCCGCCTTCGCTCTTGGACGAGCGAAAGGATGTGCCGCCCGCGGTCGCCGCGGTCGTGGCGCGTGCGTTGTCGAAGTTGCCCGAAGAACGACAGCAGAGCGCGGGCGAGTTGGCCGAAGCGTTGGCGACGGCCGCAGCTGAAGAATCGGCCGCCGTTGCCGGCAGCATGGAGACGAGCGAAAACGCGCGGCCTGACTTGTCGGACACCAATCGCATCGTCGTCTCGACCGCGCCTTTGGAGACGCGCGCGACGACGAGCAACGAAGCGGACGAGGCGACCGTGGTGCATGCGCGCGAGCAGGCTTACGTCGAAGACGAGCCGGAGCTGTTCGAGATGCCGCCGCCCGCCGCCGCGTTCAACCCGTGGCGCATCATGATCCCGGCGGCCGTCTTGTTGATTGCGCTGCTCGGCGTCTTCTTCGCCTACCAGCGCAACTCTAATTCGACTCCCGCGAACGACAACTCGCAGCCGCTCACGGCCGACCCGAACGCCGCGCCCGTGCAACCCGGCGCGACGCCCACGGGCGCGGCCGAAAACAACATCGTGCCGGTCAACAGCACGCCGACGCCCGCCGTCACGGGTGCATCCGGCCAAACCTCTACGGGCGGCGAGAGCGGCGGCACGCCCATCAATCCGAACCCGACGCCGCAGCCGGCGACGCCATCGGCCACCCCGACGCCCGACGACGCGAACAGCAACACGCCGCAGGAAGACGAAGAGGACGAACCGACGCCGACGCCCACGCCGCGCCGCAATCCGACACCGCCGCCCGCAAGGACGCCGACGCCGACGCCCGAGGCCGACCCGCCGCCTCCTAAATCGACGCCGCCGCCCGCGCTCTCCACTCCAAACGCAGATCCGCCGCCCGGCGACAACTTGCCGAAGGTCGGCGACAACTCGTAAGAAGTTGCCGCGCTCCGTGTTAGTCTAAAAGTCACTGACAAAGCTTAGAGTGGAACCACGCGCTTCGCACGAAACAACACGAAACTCTTCGTTAGTGTTGTTTCGTGCGAAGCGCGTGGTTTCAGGATTTGTGAGACGCTCTATGCTCCTGACCATCGCCCTCGATGAATAGTCAGCGCTCGCTGCGGCGCGAGAGACATTCATTTAAGACGGCGCGCATCTTCTGTTCGTCGTCGAATCGCAATTCCACTTCCAGCACGTAACACGGCAACGCCGACAAATCGAGCGCGCGAAGTTTGACGGCGTCTTTCGTCGTCGTCAGCAGCGCACGCGCGCCGCGCCGCATGGCCTCGCGCGCGCAATCGTCAACGTCGCGTTGCGTGTAGACGTGATGGTCTGTGAAGGCGCGCGTGTAGTTGAGCACGAGACCTTCGCGGCGCGCGTGTGCGAAGAACGCCTGCGGATTTCCGATGGCGCAGAAGGCCGCGAGCGTTCGCGGGATGTCGGCTGGGTGCGCTGGTTGAAGTTCGCCGGCTTCGCGCGCGTCGCCCGCCGCGTCCGTCACGAGCGGCGCGACGCGGCGGGTGGCGGTGCGCGCGACGAGCACCGGACGCCCGCCGCTCAAAACGCTTGCGCGGGCGCGCAAATCTTCCAAGTCTCCGGCGAGTTCGGCGCGCGTGACGACAATCAGATCGGCGCGCCGCAACTCGCCGAGCGGTTCGCGCAGACGACCGCCCGGCAGGAGACGCTCGCCGCCCCACGGGTTGCTCGCGTCGAGCGTCAGGATGTTCAAGTCGCGCGCGATACGCAGGTGTTGGAAACCGTCATCGAGGATGAACACCTCGCTCCGCAAATTCTCCACCGCCCAACGCGCCGCCGCGACCCTGTCGGCATCGCAGACGACGGCGACGTGAAGTCCCGTTAGACTCTCGGCCAACAAGCGCGGTTCGTCGCCCGCTTCGCGCGCACCGGCCAAGACGCGTTCGCCGTCCGAGACGAGCACGCGCCGCCCCGCATGCACCCGCCCGTAGCCGCGCGAGAGTATGCAGACGCGTCGCCCCTCGCGCGCCAACGCGCGCGCCAGCCATTCGACGAGCGGCGTCTTGCCCGTCCCGCCCGCTGTGATGTTCCCGACGCTGACGACCGGCGCGCCGACCTGCTCGACGCGCAGCACGCCCCGGCGATACAGCGCGCGCCGCACACTTCCCACCGCGCCATAAGCGACGCCAAACGGTGCGAGCACGAAGTCAGGCAACTCAAGCATAAAGGACGCAACTCGACGGGCAGGAGACGGCGCAACCCGATAGTTTAAAGTTATCTCGAACTCCATATTATCGCTCAACCCTTTGCGCCTTACGATTTCCTCTTTGCGCCTTTGCGAGAAACTGTTTTTCTCGCAAAGGCGCAAAGTTCAAAGACGTAAGGCGCAAAGAAGAAGGGCAGAGGCGCGAAGGGAAGTGAACGAGTCGCGTTGAGCATTCGAGCGACGAAAGGCTCTCAGTTTTTATCTGATCTCTGATCTCTGACCTCTGACCTCTGTTCCAACAATGGAGCGAGAAAGTTGAGCGTCGCGTCGGTCGCGCCGCGATTCTCGTCGAGGGCGCGGCGGGCGCGTTCTCCGGTGCGGCGCCGGCGGTCATCCGTATTCAACAACTCGCGGAAAATTTGTGTCAGCGCAGCGGGCGCTTCCACGTAGTCGAGCGCGGGCAGTTGCACGAGCGCATCGCGCGCGTTGAAGTCGCGCATGATGGAAGAGAAATTGAACGTGTGCGCGCCCGTCACGATGCAGCGTGCGGCGGCGGCCGGTTCGAGCACGTTGTGCCCGCCGGTCGGCGCGATGCTGCCGCCGACGAAGACGAGCGCCGCGAGCGGATAGACGCCGCGCAGTTCGCCGATGCTGTCGAGCAAGACGACCTCGCACGCGCGGTCAAGTTCCGCGTGCGGCGGGCTGGAACGGCGCGTCCAAGCGAGGCCGCTCCGTTCGATTAACGCTGCGACTTCGCCGAAGCGTTCCGGGTGGCGCGGCGCGATGAGCAAGCGCGGGCGTCTGTTGTCGCCGTCGAGCGCGGCACAGGTTTGTCGAAACGCTTCGAGCATGATGGCCTCTTCCGGCGCGTGCGTGCTGGCCGCGACGATGAGCGGCCGCCGTGCGTCGTCGAAAGCAAAGCGCTCGCGCAGTTCAGACGTGACGGCCTGTTCACACGTCTCCGTATCGGCGTCGAACTTGACGTTGCCGGAGACGCGCACGCGCGCGTCCGCGAGTCCGAGAGCGCGAACTCTTTCGGCGTCCGCCTCCGTTTGCATGACGGCGAGCGTGAGCGTCCCGACGACGCTCTTGATAAAGCGGCCGAGACGCCGGTAGCCCTTGAAAGATTTCTCGGAGATGCGCCCGTTGACGAGCGCGACGGGCACGCCGCTCCTCCGGCACTCGCGCAAAAAACGCGGCCACAGTTCCGTCTCCATGATGAGCACGACCGAAGGATTGATCCGGCGCAGACTGCGGCGCACGCTCCAAGCCCAGTCGAAGGGGAAGTAAAAGACTGCGGCCGCGTCGTCGCGGAAAACTTCGCGCGCGAGTCGCTGCCCGGTCAGCGTCGTGGTGGAGACGACGAGCGCGTGCGTGGGGAATCGTTCGAGCAGAGCGCGCGCCAGAGGCCGCGCCGCCTGCGTCTCGCCGACCGAGACGCAATGCAGCCAAATCAACTTGCGCCCGCGCGCACGAACCTCCGGCGCGTCGCCCAGACGCTCGCGCAACCCCGCGACGTATTTGCCGTGGCGCAAGGCGTCGAACAGAAACAGCGGCAGCAGCGCGAAGATGGCGAGCGTGAGAAGGAGGCTGTAGAGAAGGTACATGAGTGACGAGTGACGAGTGACGAGTGACGAGTTGAAGACAAAAAACTTGTTCTTGCTCGTCACCTTGTCACTCGTCACTCGTCACTTTATTTGGCTCGTTCGATGTAGCGGCCTTCCGTGGGATCGACGCGGATGCGGTCGCCTTCGTTGACGAAGGGCGGGACGGTGATGGTGACGCCGTTTTCGAGCGTCGCGGGTTTGTTGACGTTGGAGACAGTCGCGCCTTTGAGCGTCGGTTCGGTGCGCGTGACGGTGAGTTCCATCGAAGGCGGGAGCGTAATCCCGATGGGCTGGCCTTCGTAGAACTCCGCCTGAATCTTCAAGCCCGGCGTGAGCCACTGCGCCATGTCGCCGAGGTCTTCGTCGGTCAGAGATGTCTGCTCGTAGTTCTCCGTGTTCATGAAGTGGTGCTGCGAGCCGTCCGAGTACATGTACTCCATCTCGTGCTGTTCGAGCGCGGCTCTATCCACCGTGTCGGAGGAGCGGAAGCGGTGCTCGAAGGACGCGCCCGTGCGCAAATTGCGCATCTTGGTCTGCACCATCGCGCGCAGGTTGCCGGGCGTGTGGTGACGAAAATCGATCACCTTGCACAAATTGCCCTCGAAGAGAATCACCATCCCGCGACGGATTTGGGTTGCTGGAATCGCCATGAAATTTCTTGCTCCGTATCGAAAAGTTACCCGCCTGGACGGCGCACGACGCTGCGGTTGAAAAATTAGGCCGCGCGCAAACTGCGTAGTCTAGCCAGCGCCCGTGCGCTTTGTCCAGCGAGCACGTCGGCGTGCGAGCGGAACTATCCCGACTCGACGTCAGTCTCGATCCAACTCGTCGGCAGGAGCTTCGAGTTTGAAATAGACTTCGAGCGTCACCTGATACTCAAGCCGTCCCTGTTGCAGCCCGCCGCGTTGCTCCTTGACGATGAACCAAGAGAGATTGCGCAACGACTGTCGCGCCCGCGCGACGGCCACCTCGATGGCGTGGCTGAAACTCTGGTCGGACGTTCCCACCATCTCCACGCCCTTGAAAACACTCTCGCCCATGTGGAATCTCCTTACAAAACTTCGGAACGAATTTTAAGCCGTGATGCAAGGCATGAAATCACGCGCAGTTGAGCGTGTCAAGATAGGTGGGAGTTGTCAGCAGCCACTTAGCAACAGTCAGTTGCACGTAATTGACCACTGACGAAATTAAGAACGGGCGACCAACTTGCAAACGTTACCGCTCGGTAGCGCGTGCCAGTTGCTCGCCCGTTCTCTTCGGAGGAGCCCACCTTCCTGCGTGTAATAACGATGCGAGGGGTGGAAAGTTTCAAAAAAATCCGCTGCCGCGCGCCTTCAAGCGGCGCGTGCGGGCGCGGCCGGCTCGATGCGTCGTTGGCGCGCTTCGCGGTCGAGCCACTCCTGCGCCTCGTCGAAATGATGATAGCGTTCCTCGTCCGCGAGGAATGCTTTCGTGTGCGAGAGACGGCGGCCTTTAACGACGCGCGCCGGGTGCTTGATGTGCAGCATCTCGTGATAGAGCACGTACTCGACGAACCATTCGGGCACTTCCGGCGCGTCGAGCGTCTTGCTGATGACGATGGTGTTGTCCGAGGGGTCGTGATGGCCGAGCAGGCGGCGCGTGCGTCTCTGCGACCAGGCGAGCGTGGGCTTCTCCATCTCGTCGTCGAAGTAGCGACGGTTGAGACGCGCGAACAGGCGGTCGAGATTGTGATAGTTGCCGCGCGAGGTGGAGACCTTTTGGCGTCGGCCGCGAGTGCGGCGCGCGAGGTCTGAGGCGCGCTGCACTTGCGGCGAGATGACGTAGTCGCGATAGATGCGTTCGTGAACTTGCGGCGCGGGGCGGCGCAGCAGTTTGGCGACGAGGATGAAGGCGAGCGCGCGTTGCACATTGGGCGGCGCGTCACGGAAGATGTCCGAGATGCGGACGTGGATGCGCCCGGCGCGCGAGCGGATGGTGTGGGTCAGTCCGGCGTAAGGATAGAAGCGCACTTCTATCTCCGGCGCGACGTGCTGACGCTCAAGCTGCCGGAAGGCGTCCACAAACAGGGGGCTCAGATGTGTCTGCGCGGCTGACATGCGAAATTACGTTCTGCGCCGGCGGCGATAAAAGAGTTGACGGCAAACGGGAGCGGCTTCCAAAGCGACTGACAGGTCGGCCGGAGACTTTACGAAAAAAACTTCACTTCGAAGCCCCTGGCAAAGAAGACGATTGACGCCGAGCGCGAGCCCTATATTAAGGGTGCTCCGGCGGGGCGTCAACGACCCTCTCCGCGCCCGCCGCTAAGCCTTTTTAAAGCATCAATTGAGAGGCAAGGGCGCGAGAGCGGCGTCCGGAGCGCCGCGCAAGGCGGGGGGTAAGTCTCTTATAAAGAACAGTTTAACTTTTGAGACGATAAGGTTCGACCGTTGGCGTCGCTAACTCTTGTGAAATCTACGAATTGACTTCCGCGGCGGGCGGCGGACGGGGCGCGCTCGCTTGCCGCCCGGTGCGATTGCGCCCCGTTTCCCACATCCGTTATACTTCGGGCGCGAGATGTGTATCGGACATGTAAAATTGAACCTTGACAGGTTTTAGGCGCGGCGGTAATGATGGAATTGACGCCCGGTGGGTTCATGCCCCGCCCGTCTCCCTTAAACCCTGCGACGTTCCCCGTGCACCCCTTCAAGCAACCGATGGCAAATCGTAGTTCCACCTCAGCGACGACTCCGGAGCGCACGCCCGACGCGCGCTCCCGATACGTGTTGTCGGCCATCATCAAAGAGCACTTGCGGACGGGCGAACCCGTCGGGTCACGCACTATCTCGGAACGTCTGGCGGGCGCGCCCGGTTGGAGCGCGGCCACGATCCGAAACGTCATGGCCGAACTGGAAGACGCCGGCCTCGTCGAGCAGCCGCACACTTCCGCCGGGCGCGTGCCGACCGACCACGGCTATCGTTATTACGTCGATCACATGCTCGGCGACGCGCGCCTGTCTCCGGCCGACACGGCCGCCATCGACGATTTGCTCGGCATCCGTCAGGGCGAAGGAAGCATGACCTCGCCGAATCGACTGATGGAGAAAGTTTCTCATCTCCTGTCGGAACTTTCGGAGAACGTCGGCATCGTCATCTCGCCGCCGCTCTCCGACAATCGTTTGCAGCACATCGAGTTTGTGCAGTTGACGGACGGCCGCATCCTCGTCGTGCTCGTCTTCGCGCCGAATATCATCCAGAACAAGATCATACGCATCGACGAACCGTTTACGCAGGAAGAACTGGAACGCACGGCGCGTTATCTGAACACCGAGTTCAGCGGCAAAAATTTACAGGCGATCCGCGCGGAGATCGTCGGGTTGATGCGCGCCGAAAAAGCTCTCTACGACCGCCTGCTGCGAAACGCGATGCTCCTGTGCGAGTTGAGTCTGGAAGGCGAAGAGGCCGCGACGGGCGATGTCTACGTTGACGGCGCGTCGAACATTCTGGTCAAACCGGATTTCACGGACATCGAGCGCCTGCGCCAGTTATTCCGCACGCTGGAAGAGAAGACGCGGCTCGTGAAGATTTTGAACGAGTGCATCCATCGCGAGCGCGCCTTCGGCGACGTGCGCGTCCAGATCGGGCGCGAATTGACGACGCCATCTTTGCAACACTGCGCGCTCATCACCGCTCCTTACCGCATCGGGACGAGCGGCGTGGCGGGGACGGTCGGCGTCGTCGGGCCGATGCGCATCGAGTACGAACGCACGATGGCGGTCGTCGGCTACGTCTCGCAATTGATTGAACGTATAATGCGCGAAGACAGCGCGCACGTCTAAACCTGAAGAACGCGGGCGGGTCGCGTCGCTTCGCTTTCTTCCACGCCAACAGAGGGTTTACCCAGGTCAAGATGGAAATGATGAACCACAACAGCCCGACTCCCAAGCGCATCCCCGTCCGCTTTGTCGACGAAGAGGGCAACACCGGACGCTCACACGCCGCGCCCGAACAATCGGACGACGACAACACGCCGACGCCCGAAGAACTCGGCCGCGCCTCGATCTACGAAGGCGAGACGGAGATGCAGCGGCGCATTGATCGCGGCGAGGAAGGCGACCACGAGCAGGGCAAAGACGACGCCGACGACCGCGACACGGCGGGCGCGCCGCCCCGCACGGACATGCCCGAAGAACGCGACGAACAGGACACGCAACGCCCGATGCAGACCGAAGCGGCACGTGGCGGCGACGAACGCGCAAACGTCCATCGTCCAAACGCGCGCGGCGGCGCGGGAAACTCCGCGCTGGCGATGCAGGCCGAACTGTTCGCCGCGCAGGCCGAGTTGGAGATGGTCGAGGCCGAATTGCAAAAGGTGCGCGCCGAGCGTCAGGAGTTGCAGGATTTGGCGGCGCGGCGTCAGGCCGATTTCGACAACTATCGCAAGCGCATCGAACGCGAGCGCGGCGAAACTTATAACCGCGTGGTGGCCGAAGTGATCGGGCAGTTGTTGCCCGTGATGGATAACCTCAGGCGCGCGCACGAAGCGGAATCGTCGATTGAGGCGACGGAGTCGCAGGAGTTCAGAAATTTTCTGCACGGCGTCGAACTCATCAGCAAACAGTTGAACGGCGTGTTGGAAAGTTTGGGCGTCGAGCCTGTCCCGACCGTCGGGCATCGCTTCGACCCGCATATCCACGAAGCCATCGTCACCGAACAGACGGATGAATTCGCACCCGACACCGTGATGCAAGAGATCGTGCGCGGCTATCGCATCGGCGAAAAGCTCTTGCGCCCCGCGATGGTCAAGGTGGCAACGAGGTAAAGCGACAAGTGACAAGTGACGAGTGACGAGTTAATACAAAGAGTTTGTCTTTAACTCGTCACTCGTCACTCGTCACTATTAAAAAAAGCTATGGGCAAAGTCATCGGTATAGATTTGGGGACGACGAACTGCTGCGTGGCCGTCTTGGAGGGCGGCGCGGTGCAGATCATTCCGAATAAGGAAGGCGGGCGCACGACGCCTTCGGTCGTCGGCTTTACGGACAAGGGCGAGCGGCTGGTCGGCCAGATCGCCAAGCGACAGGCCGTGACGAACGCCTCCAACACCGTCTACGCCGTCAAGCGCCTCATCGGTCGCAAGTTCGACTCGCCCGAAGTGCAGCGCGCGCTCGAAACCACGCCCTTCGAGATCATCGATTCACAGAACGGCGATGCGCGCATCCGCGTGCAGGGTCGCGTCTACAGTCCACAGGAAATCTCCGGCATCGTCTTGCAACGACTCAAAGCCGCCGCCGAAGATTTTCTCGGCGAAGCGATCACCGAAGCCGTCGTCACCGTCCCCGCCTACTTCGACGATTCGCAGCGGCAGGCGACGAAAGACGCAGGGAAAATCGCCGGTCTGCGAATCGAACGCATCATCAACGAGCCGACCGCCGCCGCGCTCGCCTATGGCCTCGGCCGCTCCGCTTCCGAGCGCATCGTCGTCTACGACCTCGGCGGCGGCACGTTCGACGTGTCGATCCTCGAAATGAACGATGGCGTCTTCGAGGTGCTGTCCACGTCGGGCAACACTTTTCTCGGCGGCGAGGATTTCGACGAACGGATCATCAACTGGATGGTCGAACAGTTTCGCGAAGAAACAGGGATCAATCTGCGCGAAGACCGTCTCGCCCTACAACGTCTCAAAGAGGCGGCCGAGCGCGCCAAGTGCGAACTCTCTTCGCTGACCGAGACGAACATCAACCTGCCCTTCATCGCGGCCGACGCGTCGGGGCCGAAGCACTTCAGCAAGACCTTCACGCGCGACACTTTCGAGACGCTCGTCGCAGACCTCGTCGAACAGACCATCGAGCCGTGCCAGAAGGCGCTCTGGGACGCGAAGCTGCAACCGGACAACATCGACAAGGTGCTGCTTGTAGGCGGACAGACGCGCTCGCCCATCATCGCGCGCACGGTGCGCGAAATCTTCGGCCGTGATGCTTCGTCCGAGATCAATCCGGACGAAGTGGTCGGGATGGGCGCGGCCATCCAGGGCGGCGTGCTGACGGGCGAAGTGAAAGACATCGTGCTGCTCGACGTGCTGCCGCTCTCGCTCGGCCTTGAGACGCGCGGCGGCCTCTTCACCAAACTCATCGAACGCAATTCCACCATCCCCTTGAAGAGCAGTTTGACGTTTACGACTGTCGCCGACAATCAATCGAGCGTGGAGATTCACGTCTTGCAAGGCGAGCGCGAGATCGCGCAGGGGAATCGTTCGCTCGGCAAGTTTGAACTTGTGGGGATTCCGCCGGGGCCGCGCGGCGCGGCGCAGATCGAGGTGAGTTTCGAGGTGGACGCCAGCGGCCTCCTGAGCGTCTCGGCGCAGGAAAAAGCGACCGGTCGCCAGCAGCAGATGCGCATCACGCCGACTTCCGGGTTGAACCCGGACGAGATCGACACCTTGATCGCTGAAGCCGCCACGGCCGCCAACAGCGACCAGCGCGCGAAGGAATTGATCCATATGCGCAACCGGCTCGACAGTCTCTTGCGCAACACGCAGCGCACGTACAAAGAATTATCCGCCGCGCTCTCGGCCGAGGAGCGACAAGACGCCATGCGCGTCTTCAGCGACAGCGCCGAGGCCGTCGAATCCACGGACGAGGAACAAATCCGGCGCGCCCTCGCCGATGTCGAGCGCATCGGGCTGGTACTCACAAACGCCATGCTCGGCGGCGCGACACCCGCCGGCGGCGGCTTCGTCACCAACAGCAACGACCCCGGAGCGTGATTAGAAGTGACAAGTGACGAGTGACAAGTGACAAGTTAAAGACAAGTAAATCGTCAATCGTCAATCGTGAATAGATGAAAAACAGGTTTCAGTCTGTTCACCATTTACCATTTACCATTCACCGTTCTTCAGCGATTTACGATTCACGACCCACTGTTTTATCTTGTCACTTATCACTCGTCACTTGTCACTGTTTTTTGACCTATGAGCAAAAAGGACTATTACGAAATTTTAGGCGTCGGGCGCAATGCGTCCGAGCAAGAGTTGAAGAGCGCTTATAAGCGTCTGGCGATTCGTTATCATCCGGACAAGAATCCGGGCGACGCGGAGGCCGAAGAGAAGTTCAAGGAAGTGGCGGAGGCATACGGCGTGCTGTCAAACGCCGAGCAGCGTGCGCGTTACGACCGCTACGGCCACGCGGGCGTCTCCGGCGGTGCGGGCGTCAATTGGGGCGCGCAGCAAGGCTTCGGCGGTATCGAAGACATCCTCGGCGACCTCTTCGGCTTCGGCGACGTGTTCGGCGGGCGCGCCGGTGGCGCTGGCAGCGGCCGCCGTTCAAGCGCGCAGCGCGGCGCTGACTTGCGCTACGACTTAGAGATCACGCTCGAACAAGCGGCCGAAGGCATGACGGCGCAACTGCGCATCCCGCGCCTTGAGACTTGCGACACCTGCACGGGCACGGGCGCGAAGGCGGGCACGCAACCCGAATCTTGCCAGACGTGCGGGGGCGCGGGTCAGGTGCGTTATCAACAGGGCTTCTTCTCCGTCGCGCGCACGTGCGGCGCGTGTCGCGGCACGGGTCGCATCATCAAGAATCCTTGCGAGACGTGCAAGGGCGCGGGGCGCGTCGAACGCGAGCGGCAGATGGAAGTGAAAGTTCCGGCGGGCGTGGAGACCGGCTCGCGCCTGCGCATCACGGGCGAGGGCGAGGGCGGCACGCAAGGCGGCACTGCCGGCGACCTCTACGTCGTCATCCATGTCAAAGAACACGAGCAGTTCGAGCGGCAAGGCAGCAACCTCTACGCGGCCGTGCCCGTCACCTTCGCGCAGGCCGCGCTCGGCGCGGAGATCATGGTCAAGACTCTGAACGGCGAGCAGCCTTTGAAGATTCCGGCGGGCACGCAGACGGGCACTGTCTTTCGACTCAAAGGCCACGGCATGCCCGTGCTCGGCGGGCGCGGCCACGGCGACCTCTTCGTCTCGGTTGCCCTGCGGACGCCGACCACGCTCACGCGCGAACAGCGTCGCCTGCTTGAAGAACTCTCCAAGATCGAAGACCGCGACCTCGAAGACAAAGGACTCATCGACCGCGTCCGAGACATCTTCGGCTAAACGCGAAACACCGACTTCGCCGCAAGCACTTAAGGCCGTCCCTTCATTCAAAGGGGCGGCCTTTTCAAGTTGATGCAGTGTCGCCCGCGCCCTTCACTTCATCTTCACGGAGACGCGATTCGAGCGTTTCGCAATCATACAAACGTCCGCACCGTCGCGTAACGATACGGACGACAAGCGTTCAGCGGCAAGTAGGTGCGGGCGAACGGTAAAGCGCGTTTTTCGTGTATTTCGTCCGAATTTTCGGCGCGGCGTGGTCGAACGAGCGAAAGGCACGATGCTTGCTCTCTACCCGACTGCGAACCGCGAACCGTGTCTCTCCCAAAACAGATATGGCGATGGGAGCAATGAAGTAGATGAGAACATTCAAACGCGCAATCTTTAGCACGCTGGCCTTGACGCTGATGCTCGGAGCAAGCGCCGCACGCGCTGCGGTGCTGACGGATGACCCGGACACCGACGGACGTTTGGTCAACGTCCGCGTGGTTGAAGTGGGCGACGAACATATCTCCGTGATGACGCGTGAGGGAGTTGAACACGTCATCGCCATCTGCCACATCAACACGCAGGTCAAACGCGGCAAACAATATGTTCACTGCAAAGACTTGCGCGTGGACGACGTGGTGACCATCGTGCTCGACGAAGAGAAGCCGGTCAAGTTTGCAAAGAACATCGAAGTCAGGGAGATGCTGGCGGAAAAACAGCCTTAAGAGTCCCTCGTCAACGAACGAGTTCGCCGTTGAGATGGAGGCGTCCCTCACGGGGCGTCCCCTCGCACACTCTCCGGCAACCAAGAGCCGCTTGGCCGTCAGGTCAAGCGGCTTTTAGTTTAACGATGAAGGAGGAACGATGAACGATGAACGATGAAGTAAAAGCGGTGAACGGTAAATGGTAAATGGTGAATGGAAGGAAACCCGCTTCTTTCCATTCACCATTTACCATTTACCAATCTTCCGTTCATCGTTCATACTTCATCGTTTTCTTTTACTTTCTATATCTGATGTGGCCGCGGCGTGCGGCGTCTTCGGCGGCGTCGAGGTTGCCGAGGCGGAGCGAGACATCTGCGTTGAGGTCTAGGTCGGCGCGCTCGCCCGCTTGGAGTTTGACCGTTCCGGCGGCGGCGATCATGGCGGCGTTGTCGGTCGAGAGATGGCGTGAAGGGAAGTAGACCGGAATTTGCAAGCGTGCGCCCATTGCGTCACACGCGTCGCGGAGCGCACCGTTGCAGGCCACGCCGCCCGCGACGATGAGCGTCTGCGGACGATGTTCGGCGGCCAACTTCTCCGTCGTGCCGACGAGCGAGCGCACGACCACGCTTTGAAAACTCGCGGCCAAATCTTTCACCGCCTGCGACGGCGTCTCGCCTTCACCGACGGGTGCGAGGCCGGTCTCGCGCACGTACTTCGAGACGGCGGTTTTGAGTCCGCTGAAACTGAAATCGGGCAGCCCGTCGCCCATGCGCGGGACGCTGAAAGGCACTGCGCGCTCGTCGCCCTCGCGCGCGAGCCGCTCGATGATGGGGCCTCCCGGATAACCGAGGCCAAGCATCTTCGCCACTTTGTCGAAGGCTTCGCCCGCCGCGTCGTCGCGCGTGCGCGCGAGCACCTTGTACTTGCCCGGCTCAGGCACGAGAAAGAGATTCGAGTGCCCGCCCGACACGACGAGCGCGAAGGCCGGATAACGAATCGGAGGATTCTCGAAGACCACCGAATAGATGTGCCCTTCGATGTGGTTGACGCCGACGAGCGGACGACGAAGCGCAAACGCCATCGCCTTCGCGTAAGAAAGCCCGACCAGGAGAGAACCGACCAGCCCCGGCCCTTGCGTCACGGCGATGCCTTCAACGTCGCGCTTCTCTATCCGAGCGCGCCGGAACGCTTCTTCGACAACGGGCACGATCTTGTCCAGATGTTCGCGCGAGGCGAGTTCGGGCACGACGCCGCCGAAACGTCTGTGCGTCTCGATCTGAGATGAGATGACGGACGACACCATCTCGCGGCCGTCGCGCACGATGGCCGCCGCCGTCTCGTCGCAGGAACTTTCGATACCGAGTACAAGCATAATTGAAGTGGCGTTGAAAAAATCAGTCTCCGTCAGAATGCGTTTGCAGCGATTGTTAACAGTCAGTCTATTGTTTCCGCACGCAACATTCAAATTCGCGCCGCACGCAACATTCAAGTTCGCGCCCCGCTTACGGCGTCGCTTCCGCTTCATAGAAACTCAAGGCGGAGTCTCCTTGCTTCAAGATGCGCCAGCGCCGAACGCCGCCGATGGCGTCTCGGAGAGCGTTCTTGTGATGATGCTCGACAACGAGGATGCCGTCCGGCGCAAGGAGCGACGCGGTGCGTTCGCCGAAGAGTTCGAGAATCGGTGTGTAGTCGATGGCGTAGGGCGGATCGAGAAAGGCTATGTCGTAGGGCGCGCTCGCGCGCGTCTCCACGCGGCGCAAAAAATCCGCCGCTTCGCTCAAGGCCACTTCCGTCAATTCTTCCGGCACGCCGCACAAATCCAGATTCGACTCGATGAGGCCGCACATCTTGCGCGAGCGATCCACGAAAGAGACGAATGACGCGCCGCGCGACAGAGCCTCGATGCCGACCGCGCCCGACCCCGCACAGAGGTCTAGGAAACGCGCCCCCTCGATGCGCGGCGCGAGCACGTTGAACAGCGTCTCGCGCAAACGATCGGAGGTCGGGCGAATCTGCATTGACGGCGGGCTTTTCAGCACCCGCCCGCGATATTGTCCTGAGATGATTCTCACAGTGTGGAGATTGTTTGAGACGAATTCAGAATATTAGTTTGATTAAAAAGTGGCGCGTAGAGAATGCTTTATTTCAAGGGCAGATATAAAAGCCGGTTCAGCCATTCATCCTGCTCTGAAACTTTAGCTATCAGTTCCAGATCATCTATACACTGACCGACAGAGACGTTTAATTGGTGGCCGTAGATGAGTCCCACGAAAGTCTCGTCTGTTTGCTGTCGTCTCTTTGCTTCACGTAATAAATCATCGTCCTGTGTGAACAAAATGCGCCCTAGTTCGGTCGCCCGGCCCAGAAGCTGCGGGTCGTCAAATTCGGCTGCTTCATCACTCTGTGCTGTTAGTACATCTACGCCTCGCAGTCGTAAGCCATCGGTGACAGCGCGACGCACGTGAACATCCATATACAGCTTCACGCTCACGAAAGACAGTTACCCGACCGCTCTTTGGCGGAACACTCGTTACAACGTTCTCCGGTGAGAGAAACTGAAGATATTTGCTCTTCATAATCTGATATAGGCCATGTCGAACAACTACCACACCAATGCCAAGTATCACCACCTCTGCGTCTGCGATACGTTCTGCTGGGTAACTTTTCTCCGACACGCTCACGTTTCAGAGACAGCAGTTTTTGCCGCAGTGAAATGTCGGAATCGTTCGCAACCGGTTCACTGGCCTCGTCCCAACGCCGCTTGATCTCCGCGTCCAATACCGCCTGATTGTCATAATAGAAGGCCAGAGCCGCGTGTATCTGGGCTAAGGATAAATGCGGATATTGAAAATGTATCTCTTCAGGACTTGAGCCGTGGACGATCTTGTCCAGCGCAACTTCGATGACCTTGACGCGTGTTCCCTCGATCCAAGCAACTCCGTGCTCGTCCAATTCGACGTGGGTTGTAGTAATACTCGACATGGCGATCTCACTCCGCTCTTGAATGAAGTTAGCACGATCCGGCCGCGAATCGAAAGAATAGGAGTGGTTTCAAGTTGAAAACGGAGTGTCTGAAGTTAATTTGAAAGACGAAAGTTGAAACTTCAACCGATGGCGGCGAGGCCGAAGCGCGCGTCGGCGCGGACGCGTTCGATGAGACGTGAGGTTTCGCGCGTGCGGCGGCGCGCGGAGGAGAGATAGTAGTCGGCTTCGTTGCGTGCTTGTTCCAGAATCCGCACGTCGCGGACGAGGTTGCCGACGCGAAAGGTGGGCACGCCCGATTGCCGCGTGCCCATCACCTCGCCGGGGCCGCGTATCTCCAAATCTTTTTCCGCGATGCGGAAGCCGTCGGTGGTCTCTTCCATGATGCCGAGGCGTTCGCGCGCGACGGCGGTTTGCTTATCCGAGGCGAGCAGCACGCAGAAACTCTGCTCCGCGCCGCGCCCGACGCGCCCGCGCAGTTGGTGCAACTGCGACAGACCGAAACGCTCCGCGTGTTCGATGACCATGACGGAGGCGTTCGGCACGTCGACGCCGACTTCGACCACCGTGGTCGCCACGAGTATCTGCACTTCGCCGCGCGTGAAACGTCGCATCGTCTCTTCCTTTTCGCCGGACTTCATCTTGCCGTGCAAAAGTCCGATGGTGAACGTGGGAAAGACGCGGTCGCGCAAGTGCTCGAACATGCGCGTGGCGTCCTTCAAGTCCATCTTCTCCGACTCTTCGACGAGCGGGTAGACGATGTAAGCCTGACGCCCGGCGCGGATTTCGCGCTCGACGCCTTTGTAAACTCCGGCGCGCTGGTCTTCGCCGCAGACGACCGTCTTGATCGGCGTGCGGCCGGGCGGCAGCTCGTCTATGACGGACACGTCGAGGTCGCCGTAGACGGTCATGGCGAGCGAGCGCGGGATGGGCGTGGCCGTCATCACGAGCACGTCCGGGTTGAAGCCGCGTTCGCGCAGGGAAGCGCGTTGCAGGACGCCGAAACGATGCTGCTCGTCGATGACGACGATGCCGAGTTTGCGAAAGGCGACGGACTCTTGGATGAGCGCGTGCGTGCCGATGCAGGCGTGGATTTCTCCGGCGGCGAGGTCGGCGTGAAGTCGCCTTTTCTCGGCGACGCGTAGAGAGCCGGTGAGCAGTTCGGCGCGATAGTGTGTGCGCGCGAGCATGCGTTTGATGTTGCGCGCGTGCTGCTCGGCGAGGATTTCGGTCGGAGCCATGAGCGCGGCCTGATAGTTGTTCTCCATCGCGGCGAGCATGGCGAGCAGCGCGACGATGGTTTTGCCGCTGCCCACGTCGCCCTGTAGCAAGCGGTTCATCGGCACGTCCGATTGCATGTCGTCGAGGATGCGCGTGATGCAGCGCTCCTGCGCGTTCGTCAAAGTGAAGGGAAGTATCTCTTGCAGATGCGTGCGCACGCGCTCGTCGATCTCGATGACCGCGCCCTTCGGCTCTTTGACGCGCTCGCTTTTGCGTAGGGCGATGGCGAGCGCGACCCAGAAAAACTCTTCAAAGATGAGACGCAGGTGCGCGGGCGAGCGCGCGCGTTCGTAGTCGGCGAGCGGCGCGTCTTCGGCGGGAAAGTGGATGCGGCGCAGGGCTTCGGCGCGCGAGATCAAGTTTTGTCGTCCCACGAGTTCGCCGGGCAGCGTCTCCGTGATCTCCGCGTCGTCGATGCGCGCGAGGACGGCGTGCATGATCTCGCGCAGGCGTTTGGCGGCAAACTCGCCGAGCTTGCGATAGACGGGCACGCGCCGCCCGACGTGAATCGCGGCGAGACGCGGATCGGCCACGTCCGCTTCGTCGTCCTCGGAGAAAGAGTCGGCGTCCGTGTCCGTCTCTTCGTGCGATGCGTCCTGAGAGTTGTCGTGCGGCGCGTCGGAGTTTGTGTGTTCGCCGTTCTCTTCGGCGAGACGCAGGAGCGCGTGTTCGGGCGGCGTCCAAATGCCGGGAAGCATTTCGAGTTCGTCGGGCTTGCCGAGACGCAGGGCGAAGGTGTTGCGCCGCGCATCCCACTCCCAGCGCCCGTAGGCGACGAAGCGCGCGCCGCGCGTGAAGCGTTGACGATTGTAGGCGACGATGCGCGCAGCCTGCCGGCCGGAGACGAACCACCAGACGACGACGGGCTTGCCCGTCCTTTCCGGGTCGCTCGCCGTGATCTCGAAGATGAACAGCGGCGGCGCTTTCGCTCCGCGATGCTTGCCCACCTGAAAACCGCCCGACACGCGCACGTAGAGTTCGACGGACGCCTCAAGCCCGTCGCGCAGTTCGGCCACGCGCGTCAGATTCGAGCGATCCTCGTAGCGCATCGGCAGGTAGTTCAAGAGGTCTTCGACCGTCGCCTCGCCCGCCTCGCGCTTGCCCGCCACGGAGGCGAGCGCCAGTCCAAGACGACGCGCCGTCGGCTGCCCGAAACGCGGGATGCCGCAGCCTGTGAGCGAAAGGATGGGAGTGTCGAGCGTGAGAGACATAAAGAGAGTGACGAGTGACGAGTGACAAGATAAAACAGTGATTCGTGAATCGTAAATCGTGAATAGAGAAATTCGGTTCTTCTACTCACGATTTACGATTCACGATTCACTTGTCTTCCAACTCGTCACTTGTCACTCGTCACTTGTCACTTTTTCATGCATTGGCCGTGCTTGTGGCGGAGCAGTGCTGGTCGAAGGCGCGGGTCAGTTCGTCGGCGATGGTGGGCGCGTCTTTGCCTTCGATTTGGTAGCGCTCCATGATGTAGACGAGTTGGCCGTCTTTGAGCAGGGCGATGGAGGGCGAAGACGGCTGGTAGCCTTTGAAGTAGGCGCGCGCCTGCTCGGTCGCTTCGATGTCCGCGCCGGCAAAGACCGTGATGGCGCGCGCGGGACGCGTCGGGTGCTGCATGGCGCGTGCGATGCCGGGGCGAGCCTTGCCCGCCGCGCAACCGCAGACGGAATTGACGACCACCATCACCGCGCCGTCAGTGTTTTTGACCGCCTCGTCAACTTGTTCGGGCGTGCGTGCTTCCTCAATGCCGAGGCGCGTTAGTTCCTCGCGCATCGGGCGAATCATGATCTCCGGATAAGGCATCTCTGATTTCTCCTCTGTGATAAAAGTTCTCGCGCAAATTCTAACATAGCGACGCGATTTGGACGGCGAGCGCACGCGCACGGGTTCAACTCGTCATGTCTCTAGTTCGACTTGTGACCGGCAGCCGTGCCCTTCCTCAACTTCGTCCGACTCATTCCTTCTCATTCCTTGACGATTCGGATGTGACGAACTTCTTCGCCGTCGCCTTCGATGCGGACGCGATAGACGGGCGCGGGCAGCGGATAGTTGCGCAGACGCTCCGCCCATTCGATGACGATGACGGCGCGTTCCTCCGAGAGCAGTTCGTCGAGGTCAACCGCGTAGGCGGCGGCCACGCCGTCGGCGAGGCGATAGAGGTCTAGGTGATAGAGCGTCAAGTGCGCGTCGTAACGATTGACGAGCGTGAAAGACGGACTCGTCACGTCGTTGAAATCCAGACCGAGCGCGCTGCCGATGCCTTTCACGAAGATCGTCTTGCCCGCGCCGAGCGCGCCGTCGAGCAGTATGATCTCGCCGCCGCGCAGATGTTCGCCGAGTTGTTTGCCGAGCTGAAAGGTGTCCGCCAGTTGGTGCGAAGTCCAGTCGCCGGTCGGGTCGAATTCGGAAGTCGAATTAAAGTCGAGAGTCGTGGTCATGGTCTTTCACCCGCGGGGTCGAGCGCGCGGACGGCCGCGCCGAAGTGACGGCTGATGTCGGACGCGACGAGCGTGCGCATGCCTTGCGAGGCGACGGCCAAGTCGGCGGCGAGTCCGGCGAGATAGACGGTGGCGACGGTGGCGCCGTAAGCGTCCGCGTCCGTTCCAAGCGCGCCGCGCGACTGTGCGATGCAGCCCGTGATGATGCCGGTCAAAGTGTCGCCCGCGCCCGCCGTGCCCGTCCCGGCATTGCCGGTCGGGTTCACGGCGACGCGCCCGTCCGGCGCGGCGACGAGCACGCGCGCGCCTTTTAAGACGACGATGACTTTGTGCGCGGCGGCGAAGTCTCGGGCCGCGCGGACGCGGTCGTCGAGTGAATTGTGCCCGGCCTGCGTCGTGCCCAACAGGCGACGCATCTCGCCGGGATGAGGCGTGAGGATGAGCGGCGCTTCGGGCGTGCCGCGCAACTCCGTAGGCCAAGGGGCGAGCGCGTTGAGTCCGTCGGCGTCGATGACGACCGGACACGAGCGGCGTTCGACAACGGCGCGGACGAGACGACGGACGTGTTCGGCGGATGTGAGGCCGGGGCCTATCGCAATCGCGTCGGCACGGGCGGCAAGTTGCATCACTTGTTCGATGGCCGCTTCGCTCAAGACTCGTTCATTCCCGCCAGCGTTCATCTCATCAGTTGTCGCTTCAATCGTCTCATCGGTCGTCTCCGCGAGTTCGGCCGTCATCACTTCTGGCATGACGCGCGCGGAGATGGCAGGCAAGGCGGAGGCAGGACTCGCGATGGTGACGAGTCCCGCGCCGGAACGCATCGCGGCGTCGCCGCACAACACGGCCGCGCCCGACATACGGCGCGAACCCGCGACGACGAGCGCGTGGCCGTGCGTGTTTTTATAAGAGGCTGGGCGATAGCGCGTCCGTTCGAGCCATGCGCGCGCATCCCGTTCTTCGGTCAGAAAAAGTTGCGAGCCGGTGGCGTCGAGAAGAACGTCGGGCGAGCCGATGGGAGCGATGAGAAGTTCGCCGCCCTGATAGGACGCGGGGGGGAGGACGTTCGCGGGCTTCGGCGCGGTGAAGGTGACGGTCAGGTCGGCCTGTACCGCGTCGCCAATTAGCGCGGACGCGTCTGCGTCGAGACCGGAAGGCAAGTCGAGCGAGACGATGAGCGGGCGACCTCCAGCGGCGCTTTTGCTTGCGCCGCTTCGGCCTACGGCGCTCGTGGCAGGACTTACACCTGCGGCGCTTGCGCGGCGCGCACCTCTGATTCGCGCGAGATAGCGCACGACCTCTACGTAGATGCCTTCGAGCGGGCGCGTGAGACCCGTGCCGAACAAAGCATCGACGATCACATCGTAATCTTTATGCGCCGCGAGAAAATCTCGCCACACCGACTCGTCCGCGCATTCCATGAAAGATAGGCGCAGGGTCGTCGCGGTTTGCCATGCGGAGAAGGGGGGCGCAGTTTCGTCTGTAGCGTCCCACCCGATTTCCGGCGTGGCCGTGGAGGCGAGACTGCGCGCGGTCTCGAAGTTGGTGCGGGCGTCGCCGCGCGCGTCCTCGACCCGGCCGAAGAGTAAGACCTCCGCTCGCGCTCCTCTGAGCGAGAGGAGACGCGCCAGTGCAGCCCCGTCGCCGCCATTGTTGCCGCGCCCGCAGAGTATCAGGATGCAGAGGCCGGAAACGTCGTCTGAGAAGCGTGAGGCGATGGCGCGCGCCGAAGCGTTCGCGGCCGTCTCCATCAGCAGCAGGGACGGCACGGCGTATTGTTCGGTGGTCAGGCGGTCGACCTCGCGCATCTCGGCGGCTGTGATCACTTTTTGCACAGCGCGGATGATAAGGAGAGAATTACTCGCGGGTCAATGGATTTAAAATGGAGGCAGGGACGGAAGTCTGGAAACGGGCGCATGTCGGGCGGCAAATGGGAAAAAAAGGGCACAAAAAAAGAGAGCCTTCCGCTCTCTCCGCCACCGTTCACGCCTGCCGCTAACCTCTCGCCGTCCTGTTGTAACCATAGAAAAGTTTGAATCCCCAAAGTTCTCCAGAAAAATTTGTCGAAATTGTTGTCGGAAGAAAATTGGCCGGGAGAGACCGGGAAAACTGGACGTAAAAGGGAAACGAGCCGGATTAGCTTTCAACTAATCCGGCTCGTCTCCTTCTGCAACTGAAAGAGGCTGGTCAGACCTGTGATGTGCCCAAGAGAGGCGGAGTAACCTGTTGGCTGCTTAATTCTGTGCGTCTTTGCGCCGTTTGCGGATGCGCGCGGCGACGCCGGCCAGACCCGTGCCGAGCAAGAGCATCGTGGCCGGTTCGGGCACTGCTGCCGTCTGATTGCCGGTCAGACCGGCCGTCAAGTTGGCCGTCTCGCCCGACTGGACGAACAGCTTCGGCAATTCAATGGAGAAAGAGCCGCTGCCGCTCGCGTTGGAGAAGGTGAACGTCTGAATCGGATTGTCGAACACGATGTTGACGCCGCCAACATTGGGCGTCGAGATCGTTCCCGAAACAGTAGCGGTGTAAGTCGCAGCCTGACCGCCCGCGATTCCGGCCGGGGCAGTGAACGTCAGATTGAGCGTGAACGTGCCGCTCACGGGCGTCTCACCCGCGGTCGAGGCGAGCGTGAAAGTGCCGATGCGGTCAGCGCCGCTGAACGAGCCGACACCCCCGGCGGTGGTCGCCGTAAAGGTGTTGCCGGTGAAAGTCAGGAAACTGGCGGCCGTGCCGGTCACCGTGCCGGACGAAGTGCCTGTGACTGTGACGGGATCGGCTTTGGCGACTTGCGCCGCGCCGAAAATTGCGAAGAGCGCGAGACTCATCGCCAGCGGTTTGAACATAGTTGCGAAATTCTTCATCGTAAATCGCCTCCGTGGACCCTTTTTTACGGAAAACTGAACAAATCTCAAAGCCCTCAAGCTGTCAATCCGTCTTCGGCACAAAGGCCGGATTGACGCGGGGCTAGAACGCGCTAAAGCGTAAGGAGAGCTATGTCGAACCGCACTTCAAACATACCCTCGAAGAATCAGGGGCGGAGCAAAACCCTTGATTTATCTTTCCGGACGGCGAGGCAGCGCAATTCCTTTGACCGTCGAATTCTTTTATTTTCAATCCTGTAACTGCCGTAAAGACTCAATACTCAGGCGTTTCCAGAAAATTTATGCTTACCGGCTGAAAGTTATTCGGCGAGTCGAACATTATGAATTCGACTCGCCGAATACTTTTTCAATTAGGAGATGTCGCAGGAAAATCCCAAATCGACCGCGCGCTCTCTAGTTCTCGGACGAATCTGCATCCTGACCCGCTTTGCGTCTGCGGCGAATGCTGGCGGCCGCCCCGGCCAGTCCCGTCCCCAACAGAATCATCGTGGCCGGTTCGGGCACGGCCGCAGGCGTCCCGTTCACACCTCCGATGAAGAAACTCTCCGGCCCGCCGTCCGCACGCGAGACGCTGGCGATCAGGCCGAGGCGCAGGTTCGGATTCGCGGCGATGGCCGCCTGCAGGCGTGCCGCCGCCGTACTGTCGAGGCCGAACGTGTAATCCGAGGTGCCTTGACCGTTGCCGACCATCTGGAAGTTTTGTCCCGGATTGACCAGAGAGGCTCTGAAGACTTCGACGCCCTGTGCATTGAAGGCCGTCAAAACCAACTGATTGAGCGTGACATCACTCTTGACTCCGGCGCTCGGCTCGATGATGTCGAAGTAGATGCGGATGTCGCTGGCCTGCGTCACGCCGATCTGCGTGAGACTGACGGTCTGCGTGTTGCTGCCGCGCAGCCAGTCGCCCGTACGCACGTCCGTGTTGGGCGAACTCGGCGACCTGCCGACCGCGCCGGTGGCGTCGGTGTGATTTTGGACTGACAGGACGTGCGGCGCACGCGCGTCTCCGCAGCCGCGCCCGACTCCGCACGGGTGTTGCGGGTCAGTGCCTAAGAGCACGAGGCCGTCGGCATAGGCGCTGCTCGCGTTGAGGCCGAGAAAGAGCAATGCGGCAAGACTCAAAGTCAGTTTGGAGAAGATGTGGCGCATGAGTTGTTCCCTTTTCCTTGAAGATGTTGCTTCTTGGTTTTCGATGGTTGTTACGCTTGGTCGTCTGCGTTTCTACGTCTGCGTCGAATGCTCGCGGCGGCTCCCGCAAGTCCCGTCCCCAGCAAGAGCATCGTGGCCGGTTCGGGCACGGGCGCGTTCGTGTTGCCGCCGACCTTCTCGCTATTGCCGTTGGGCAAACTGATGAAGTGGACAACGACGGAGTCGAAGGTGAGCGTGGCCGGAGCGGAGGCCAGAGTGAAGATGGCCGTGCCCGTCTGCCCGCGATCCAACGTGGTGCTGCCGGTGCTGCTGGCGATGGCTTCCATGTTGCCGAGTCCGCCGCCGCCCGAACTGTAGCTGAAACCAGAGAGACCGCCCGAAAAGGTCGTGTTCGTCACGGCGAGGTTGGGCGTGGTGTTGATGCCGATGCCTTTAATTCGCGTGTTGTCGGTCGAAGTGTTCGTCAGCGTCACGCGCAGTTGATTGCCTTGCAGCGTGTAAGTCGCCGTGGCGGTTGTGCCCGGAAATTGAGTTGAGACAAAGGTGTAAGTCACGCTCTGTCCCTGTGCAATCGTGACCGTATCGGCTTTCGCTGCGGCGTTTAAAGCCATCATCATCACCACCGCCGCGCTCGTTAATAACATTCTGCGAATCATTAGTTGTCTCTCCTTCAGAATCTCCGGTTGAATTTATCGAGAAAGATGCCGCGAACCTGAAAATAAAGACTTTCAGTGAATAGCGAAGAGTTTCTCTTCACTACATTTCGAGGTTGTCTTGGCTTCTCTGTGTAAAGGAAACCGACAATGCGCGGGGTTTTCCGAAAAATAGAATGAAATCTTAATAAACCGATTGCCTAACCGGCCGCGCGAGGCGCGACGCGGAGATAGGAAGTTTTCCGGCGAATTTTCTCACCAAAAGGACGCTTTACTATCTGCGTCCGAAGGGCAAAAGGCGTGTGAAGCGGCCGATGACGCGGTGCGATTCGGGTAATTTGAAGAGAGAAGTGATGCCGAAGTAGAGAAGTCCGTAAGGGACGAGGATGAGGGCGGCGAGCAGGAGCGGGTGGCGTCTGCCGACGAGGAGTTTGATGCCCCAAGCTACGCACGCGCCGAGAAACGCGGCGAGCCACAGTTTCGAGATGTAGGCGAAGGGAAGTCCCGTCCGGCCGATGCGCCGGTTGAGCTTGCGGCGCAGAAGAAAGAACTCGACCCAACCGGCCGTGCCGGAGGCGACCGTCAGTCCGGCGACGCCCCAACGCGGGTCGATTCCGAGGGCGCGCGGCACGTAGAGCGAGAGCAGGATGCCGAGGCTGATGGAGACGACGATGCGCAGCACCGCGTAGCGCAAAGGGGTGCGCGTGTCGTGCAGTGCGTAGTAGGTTGAAGAGTAGAGGCGTCCGAGCGTGGAGGCGAGCAGCCCCGTGGCCGACCCGGCGATGATGCCCCAGACGTAGAGCACGTCGGCATCGGTGAAACGCCCCGTGCGGTAGAGCACGCCGACGATGATGTCGCCGAGCGCGACGAAGGCCATGGCCGAAGGGACGATGAAGAAAGCGATCTGTCTGAGTCCACTGTCGAGGCGGCGGCGCAACTGGCCGGCCACCTCCGCTTCGTCGCCCGTCGCGCTCGACATGGCGGGCAGTTCGGCCGCCGAGACCGACATGCCGAAGAGACTGACGGGCAGCGTGTAGATGCTCTGCGCGAAGGTGAGCGCCGAGACCGCGCCGATGGGCAGATAGCTGGCGAGCAGTTGATCGACGAAGGCGCTGATCTGTATGACGCCGCGGCTGACGAAGACCGGGAGGAAGTTGCGGACGACCGTGCGCAGGTGCGTGGAAGTGAAATCGAAAGTCAGGCGCAGGCGTTTAATGAGACGCAGCACCGTCGGCATCTGCACGCCGAACTGCAAGGCGCTCCCGATGACCGAACCCCACGCCGCCATCAAGGCGAGGCGCGCGCCGAACTCGTCGCTGAACATGCGCCCGCCCGCAGTCAATCCGCCGAACGAGACGAGCGCGGCGATAATGGCGAAGTTCCAGATGATCGGCGCGGTGTAGGAGAGGAAGAAGCGGCGATGACTGTTGAGCACGCCGAGACACCAGGCGGAGAGCACGAGCAGACCCGCGCCCGGAAAAAAGATACGCACAAGCCGCAGCGTCAACTCCTGCCGCGCGCCCTCGAATCCCGGCGCGATGATGTTGATCAGGTAAGGCGTGGCGAAAATGCCGCCGAGCACGAGCACGGAGGTGACGAGCGCGAGCAGAGTGAAGACCGCGCCCGCGACGTTGTTCGCTTCCTCCTCGTCGCCGCGCGCGAGCAGGTTCGCGTAGACGGGAATGAAAGAGGCCGAGAGCGCGCCTTCGCCGAAAGCGTTTTGCAGGAAGTTGGGGATGCGGAAGGCCGCGTCGAAGGCGTCTTTGGCGAACGAGTTGCCGAAGTAGTAGGCGAAGACTCGTTGGCGTATCAGTCCGACGATGCGACTGAGCAAAATGCCCGCGCCGACAAGGAAGGCGTACTTGGCCGAAGAAGCCGTCGCTTCACGTTCGCGCGCCGCGACCACGTTCTCTGCGGGGAACTGCCCCGTCGCCGCTCCGACCGGGGCTGCCGTCTCGCCCGCCACCGTGCTCGCTTCTTCCAGACGCATCTCGACGCCCGAAGCCTCGCGCTTGTTTTCGCGTTGACTGAGACCTTGTGACTCTGCTTGCTCGTCGGGTGTGGTCGCCGCGTCGGCGGCGGTCGGGTTGTCCTCTGCGTCTTGGGTCATGCGTTCGTCTTTAGAGGTCGTAGTCTTTGATCTTGGTGAGCAGGGTTTTGTAACTGACGCCGAGCGTTTCGGCGGCGCGCGTCTTGTTGCCGTCGTGCGCGCCGAGCGCTTCGGCGATCTTGCGACGCTCGACGAGACGGACGGCGCGCTCGGTCGCTTCGGCCAGACCGCCGGAGAGATCGAGTTCCGCGAAAGTCTCAGGCGATGCCGGGTCTTCGCCCGCGCGACCGAAAGGGAGACTGAAATCGCGCGCATCGAGCGACGCGTCGTCCGCGAGGATGCAGGCGCGTTCGATGGCGTTCTCCAGTTCGCGCACGTTGCCCGGCCAAGCGTAGGCGGACAGCAGCGCGAGCGCATCTTCCGTGAGCGTGGCTTCGCGTCCGCGCAACTCGCGGCCGAACTGCGCGGCGAAGTGGCGCGCGAGCAAAGCGACATCAGCGCCGCGCGCGCGCAGTGGCGGTATCTCGACGGGGAAGACGGCGAGACGAAAATAGAGGTCGCGGCGAAACTCTCCGGCCTCGGCCGCTTGTTGGAGTTCACGGTTCGTCGCGGCGACGATACGCACGTCCACCGCGACGGGCACGCGCCCGCCGATGCGATCCACGGTCTTCTCTTCGATGGCGCGCAAGAGTTTGCCTTGGACGGCGAGCGGCAGTTCGCCGATCTCGTCGAGAAAGACCGTGCCGCCCGTGGCGAGTTCAAACTTGCCGGGGCGACGTTCGTTCGCGCCGGTGAACGCACCGCGCTCGTGGCCGAAGAGTTCCGACTCGATCAAGGTTTCGGGGATGGCCGCGCAGTTGATCGCGACGAAGGGTTGATCGCGGCGCGGGCTTAAGTGATGAACGGCGCGCGCGAAGAGTTCTTTGCCCGTGCCGGATTCGCCGAGCAGTAGGACGGTCGCTTCCGTCGTCGCGACGCGTTGAGTTTCCGAGACGGCGCGTTTGATGGCGTCGGATTCGCCGATGATGCGTGGGAAGCCGTAGCGGCGCGACCACTCTTCGCGCAGCAGAATGTTTTCGGTGCGCAGGCGCGCCTGTTCGAGCGCGCGATTGATGAGCAGCAGCAGGTGGTTTGAATCGACGGGCTTTTGCAGAAAGTCGTGCGCGCCGTCTTTCATCGCCTGCACGGCCTCGTCAATCGAGCCGTAGGCGGTCATCACGACGACGGGCACGTCCGCGTCGGCGGCGCGCGCGGCGCGCAGCACGTCGAGCCCCGACCCGTGCGGCATGCGCAAGTCCGTGAGCACGAGACGATAGGGCGCGCGCGCGATCTCCGAGGCGGCGGCGGGCGCGTCCGCGCATTCCGTGACGCTATAGCCCGCGTGCTCCAACGTCAGGCGCAGCACGCGCCGCAAACTCTCTTTATCTTCGACGAGCAGGATGTCAGGCATACAAGCAGAGGTCAGAGGTTAGAGGTTAGAGGTCAGTGAAATCAGTTCTTGTCTTTAAACTGACCTCTAACCTCTGACCTCTAACCTCTGACGTGTGCATCGTTCATCATTCCTCTGTGTGTGTCAAGCGAGTGGTTTTCGAGGGCGACGAAAGGCGCGTGGGGAAACGTGCGGGCGGTAAAAGAAAAGCGCGCCTCTCTTGAAGAGAAGCGCGCGCTCTGGTGGAGAAGGGTGGAAGACGACCGCTTGGCTTTCGCTCGTCGCTTATTAGCTTTCGCTCGTCGTTTATCTTTCGGCGATGCCGGTGAGGGAGAGGCCGACGGCGCGGTTGGCGTTGACGATGGCCGCCCAGTCGAATTGGAAATCGCTGTTGCCGCCGCCGGACACGTCGAAGACGGGCGCGCCGAAACCGCCGGGGCCGTTGAGGTTGAAATTGGCGACGATCCACGCGCCGCGTATGTCCGCGCCGCCGCCGCCGCTGCGTGTGACGCGCCCGTTACCCATGACGAGGATGACGCCCTTGAACTGGCTGTTGCCCTTGAGTTCCAGATTGCCGGTCACGACGAGCAGACCACCGCCGCCGTCGAGTTGGCAGTTGTTATCGACGAAGGTGAAGCCGCCCGTGTTGTAGTCGCCGGCCGTGCCGCTGAAAGGCGCTGAGAAGTAGCGTCCTTGCGAGCGCGCTTTGGCGCGCAGGCCGCCGTAGCCGTTCGAGCCGTAGAGCAGTTCGCGCGCCGCATCGGCCGTGCGCAGGAAGTCGGGCGTGACGGCCTGCGGCGGAGGTCTGACGGGGATCGGCGACGGCGCAACCCACGGCGCGGGGACGGGGTCTGGATCGGCCACGGTGCTGGCCGGGATGGTGTGATCGAGAATCGCCAGCTTGGGCGCATCGGCGGGAGCCGGCGGCGGCTGCACCGTCGAGCCTTTTGAAATTCCGTCGTTGGCCGCCGTCCAATCGTGCAGTGTGATCGCCACGGCCGGAGAGAGAGGCTGTTGCCCCGAAGCGTCCACGCCGCTGTAACCCTTCGCGTTACTGCTTCCGAGGTCGAAGGTCATCGACTGCGCCGGGTTGTCCGAGCCGCGGATGCAGATGGGCGCGGGCGGGCGGATGCCGAAGTTGAAGTTGTCGAGCGTGGCTTCGATGAATTTGCGCGCGCCTCGCGGGCCGTAGCCGGTGGAGGTGACGACGACCTTGCGCGGTTCGGGCGCGGTCAGCGTCGCGTTGAGTTGATTGTTGCCGGCGGCCGAGCCGAGCAGGCCGGAGATCAAGTCTAAACTTCCGGGCAACTGCAAAGACGTGCCGCCGAAGATGACGCTCTGCTCGCCGTAGAGAATCTTCGCGGTGTTGGCCGCGCCGGGGGCGATCACGCCCGTGAGCCGGTTGATGATCGTGTAGGTGGCAGGCCACGGCCTGATCTGATTGATCGTGATGGTGAGCGTGGTATCGAGCGGAATGTTGACGTTGACCGGAAGCGAATACTGCGCGCGGATCGTGCCGAGCGAGACGGGCACGGAGGGATAAGCATTGGTCGTGACGGGCGCGGGCGGAACATAGGTCAGGATCGCCGTGTTGAGTCCGGGGCCGAAGAGGCCGGTGGTGAGTGTGCCGTTGTTGAACTTTCCGGTCACGGAGTAAGAGACCATCTCGCTGTTATCCGGATCGCGCAGGGCGACGCTGTAGGCCGTGCCGTTCAGAGGGCTGTAGCCGGGCGTGATGGCGACGCGATCGGAATAGGCGAGATTGGGCGGCTGGTAGTTGTAGTTGAGCCAGCGCGAGAGGCGCAGCGGAAACGTGTTGCCTTGCGGGTCGCCCGCCAAGTTGGAAGTGCAACGGGTGAGAGCGCGACGGAAACTGATCTTGTCGGGGTCGGCCACGGCGGGCGCGCAGCCGGGCGCGGCCGATGCCGCCCCGTTGCCGCGCAAGACGTTCAGAGTGTCTTCGATGCCGGTCTCGGCGGCGTAGTAGGCCAAGGTCTCCGGCGTCGATTCATAGACGGTCGTGGTGGTCAGCGCCGTCGTCATGATGAGCGCGCCGCCCGCCGCCAAGAGCAGCATCGAGACGAGCAACATCATGATCATGGCCGCGCCGCGCTCGCTTTGTTTGCGGCGCGCGGCGGGCGACGTGTTCTTCTTCTTCTGGCTCTTCATGTCATTCACCTGATGCGGAATGGAAACGCTGCGGCGGCCACGTGGCTCAGTAGGTATCGAGGTGCGCGTTGCGCAGGTTGATGAGCGACGACAAGTTCACCTGACCGGGAGCTTGATAACCGGCCGTGCCCGGCCGGCCGACGGCGTTCAACGTGACCCAGACCGTGACGCGGACGGTGACGGCTTGGGCGAGATTGGCGGAGGTGTCGTTGCCCGCCGCGTTGAGATAGTCGAAGCGCGCTCCGTCGATGCGATTGGCGAGCACGAGCGAGTCGCCGGTGGTGACGCTGCGGCGGACGAGAAAACTGTTGCCGCCGTTTTGCACGAACTGAAACTTCACCACTTCGTCTTCTATCCCGTCGCCGATGGCGTTGCTGGGGGCGGCGGCCGGATTGGCGACCTCGCCCTGCGCGTTGAGGTTGGCGACGAAGGTGATGGCCGTCTGGTCGCAGTCTTCGGCCAAGAGGCCGTTGACGGGGACGGGCTTCGTGCCGCCGGGCGCGTTGTAGGTCAAACCGCGCGGCAGTTGATAACCGGAGTTGGCGACTTCGCGTGTGATGATGTTGAGGGCGCGCCGGGCGTCGCTGATCGCTTCGGAGCGTTGGTCTTCGCGCGAGCGCGTGTTGAAAGCGCTGACGAGCAGTGTGGTGGCGGAGCCTGCGATGAAGATCATAACCGACATCGCCACGAGCAATTCCATGAGGGAGAAGCCCGCCTGCCGTTTAACGTGTGCCGTGTGTCGCATTGAATGATGGTCTCCCTACTCGCCCGGTGCACGGGGGCGTTGTGCCTTACAGTCTGTTGGGGCCGGGCGTGGTGCTGCTGCGGCGGATGACGATCTCGACCGGGTTTCGGTTGATCCAAGAATTCGCCCCGTCGCCGTTGACGGGCGTGACGCGAATCGTGACCACCTTTTGCGTCGGCGTGGCCGCTCCGGCGGGGAAAGGGTCGACGCGAGTCTGCACCTGAAAAAAGCGACTGCCCGTCGAGCCCGCGACCGGAAGCGTGCCTCCGGTCGTTGGAGTCGGAGTCGCCGCAGCGGCGAATGTGCCCGTCCCCCCGCCGCCGATGGCGGACGAAGTTGTGGCGTATGCCGCGCCGCTCGTCGCGCCGGATTGCGTGTAAGTGCTCACCGGGGTCGTGCCTTCGACGACGATGGTTTCGGTCGGATGCACGCCGAGGTCGAGCTTGGCGTTTTCGTAATCGACCGAGCGCAAGTCTTCGATGCGTTCCTGCGCGATAGCCATCGAGAGCGAGCGCTGTGCCCCGCCGCGGTTATTGCGCACGGCGTAGAGAAAGAGCGAACTTGCGCCGAGACCGACGATGAGCATGACGAGCATGGCGATGGTGGTCTCGATCAGTGTGAAACCTTTTTCATTCGCTTTTTGAGACTTCATAACCTGCTCCTAGTTTCTGACGGTGACGGTAACGGTGGCCGTGCCGCAGTTCGTTGACCTGAACGTAGCCTGATAGGTGAAGCCCGCGTTGTTGCGGCGCGAAGTGAGGTTGAAGTTGGTCGAACCGCCGGGGGCGACGGAGGACGAAGCCGGGCTGACCGAAATTTCATTCGAGTTGCTGACGGTGGCCGTCACGGGCGTGGCGGTCGTCGCATTCAAGACGGAGACGGAGACCACTCCGGCGCTCAGCCCGTTTTTGCGGATGCTCACGGCCGTGGGGCTGGCGGTCAAAACGCATTGAGCGCTGCCGCCGCCGGAAGGCGTCGGACTCGGCGTCGGCGTCGCGGAGGGCGTCGGCGTCGGAGTCGCGGTCGGCGTCGGGTTGGGCGTCGCCGTGGGCGAAGGTGTCGGCGTCGCCGTGGGCGTGGCCGTGGGCGAAGGCGTCGGACTCGGCGACGGAGTGGAACTCGGCGTCGCGGTCGCGGCGGGCGTCGCGGTGGGGAAGGGCGTGGGCGTGGGCGGCGGCGTCGGCGCGTTGAAGTTCGAACTGTTGGCGTCAACGTCCGGCGTGTACACGTCGCTGTTGATGGTCACGTCGCCGAAGCCGGAGACGGCCACTCTCGTCATGTAATCGCTGTTGTTGGGGTTGGTGCTGTTAAAGACGTTGATGAGAAAGTCGCCGGTGGTGCGCCCGCGCCAGTCGAAAGCGATGGTCTCGCCGATGTCCGCGTCTTGGAAGCTGACGCCGTTTTCGAGCGTGAAGGTGCGGAGGACGGGAACGCCGTCACCGTTGAAATCGAGAAAGACATCGTAAGTCGTCGCGCTCGCGAGTCGCACGAAGGCGAAAGGCGTGTCCGTGCCGTTGGCGCGGCGACGCACGGAATCGACGCGCGCCTTCTCCAGATAACTGCCGAGCACGCGCGAAGAATTGATGCGCCGCTGGTTGGCACGCGCCGACGTGACGCCGATCAACGCGACCGCGGAGAGGACGGCGATAATCGCGATCACAATGATCATCTGGAGGAGCGTGAAGCCGCGTTCGCCGCGCCCCTTCGTTACCCCACGCGCCCCGTTCTTCGTCAACTTGTTCATCATCGCCTCCACAAGCAAGCAACACTCTCACGCGCCGGACGACTCCGGCGGACATTTCGTCCCAACCCTCTTGGCAAAGGCGATGCCACGCGCCCGGAGTCGGCTTTTAAAGGTCTTTCCCTCGCGCCGCGCTCTCGCACGCACGCCCTGCGCGTCACCTTAAGTAACAAAACAGGAAGCGGCCTACACACGCTCGCGGCGTCCGGCACGATGTGTCTAGAGATGCGGCGCTCGACGCCCCAAAGCGATGGCAGTGAGATAGCAGTGAGACGGCGCAAGGCGAGAGTTGACGAACCTCCGTTACACACTTTGTCACCAACGGAAACAACGCGCGCGCGTGGCGTGTTGTGAGGCGGCGCTTGCGACTTGATGCGTGCGCGCCCGCAAATGACGGTGCGGCCGGTGTTTGAGTTGGAAAGTCGAAGTGCGCGAAGGGCGGCGGCTTGAGGATTGCAGTGGGGAGCTTCGTGTCGCCGCGTGCGTCGGCGAAGTCGCACTCACTTTTGCGTCAGGCGGCTTAGCTATCCGCACGCGGTCGAACGAACAAGGGGGAAACTCGAACCAACTGCCGGGCGGGCGAAAGGTGCGGCGCGCTTGCGACTGAAAGCCTCGCGGCAGTCCCGAATCAAGCGGGAGAAACACAGGGATCGTCCGCTCGCGCGCGGTGCCGCACGCTGCGCGCTGAGTCGGACGAAAAAGCGCCCCGGCGACTCTCAGGCCGCCGGGGCGCAAATTTTTAGGGATGAGGGATGAATTAAGAGAAGCATTCAATCGCTTGAGTGCTTTCATTCATTCCTCATCCCTCCACCCTCATCCCTTATTTCAACGGTTGTTCAAACTCGGACGCCTCGGCCTGTTCGACTTCGGTGTCGGAGAGACGCATGGCGAGCGTGTGGGGCGCGTAGGCGAAGGGCGCGGGGCCGCCGCGCGTGAATTGTAGTTCGGAGACGAGGCGGTCTTGCGCTTCGCGGAAACGCACGACGCTGCCGCGCTGGTTGAAGATGACGAACAGCAGCGTCTCGCCCGTCTGCGTGCGCATCTGTCCGGCGAGCGCGCTCGCGCCGCCGTCCGTGCGGCCGAGCGTGCCGGTCTTGCCGATGACGCTGCCGCGCGAATAGCCGAACGTGTAACGCTTCTGCAAAGTGCCGGGATCGACTCCGGCCACCGGCATGATGTCCGAAGGCGAGAGATTGTGCTTCGCCAGTTCCTTCAACAGCGCGCGATAAATCTTCATCATCGAACGCGGCGACAGGCGATTGACGCCGAGGCCGCTCGTCGAAGAGAGGCGCACCTCTTCGGGCGCGAGTCCCACTTTGCTGATCAGAAAATGACGGACGCCCTGCGCGCCGCCGAGATTGTCACCGAGCCTCTCGGCCATGAAATTGTTCGAGTAGCAGAGCAGCACCTTGAGCACGTCAACCAACTTGCTCGAACGATGCGTGAGCAGCACGCGCGCTTTGGGCGGAACGGACGAGACGTAGACCGCGCCCATCACGGCGACGCTCGGAATCGTTTGCGCGGCGGCCGTATCGCCGTGTGCGAGTCGTTCGTCGAACCAGGCGCGCGTGGCGGCGGCCGGGCGTCGCGTCGCGTCGAGCGTGTCGTAGAAAATCTCGCCGGAGCGAATGGCCGACCAACTGAAGTTCATCGTGAACTTCGGCGGCACGATGAGGTCGCCCGTCACGGTGCGGATGCCGAGGCGGTTCAATTCGCGTGCGACGGCGACGGCGTGTTCGTAGTGGAACGAAGGGTCGCGTCCCGAAATGATCAGGTCGCCCGTGATCGTGCCCGTCGTTTGATCGAAAGTGCCGTTCGTCCAGACGACGGTGGAGAAGCGATAGTTGGGGCCGAAGGTTTGCAGAGCGTGGAAGGCCGTCGCGAGTTTGACGACCGAGGCCGGGTTGTATTGTTGATCCGCCGCCTGCTGCATCACGACTTTCCCGTCGAGCGTTTCGACGAGCACGCCTTGCGTGTAGAAGGCGGGCGTAGGGCTAGGTTGCGGAACTAAATCGTCGGCGAGGTCGGGCGTCGTTTGCGAGGCGGGCGGCGTGCCCGGCCAAGTGGAGACGACGTAGGGCGTCGCCGAAGGCACGACCGACGGCGCGGGCACGTAGTCGTCCTGCGCCGTGGCGGCGAGCGCCAGCGTGAGCAACAACCCCGTCGCCAAAAACAATTGTCTGACTTTTGCTCTGAACATTCTGATCCTCTGCCAATTGTTTGGGGGCAATCGCATCATAGCACGGGGAGAGGCGACTTGTGTGCACGAGGCGTTCGGAGGAGAGCGCGGACGCGAACTATAAGATGCTCTCGCACCGCGCGGGGGATGTATCGGGGATTCTCTTCGATAAAAGCCGAAACCCGCCGAACTTCCAGACGACAGACGCGTTGACAAGGCCGCGAAGGCGCTCCTAGAATTCCGTTCGTTAATCGCGCCCTCGCAATTGACAATCCGGTAAACGTCACCAGTCACATAAGTGCGTCGAGAACAACAGCCCGTCACCATCGAGCGAATCCACGAGACACACGCGGCGCGCGCCCCGGAGATTCGACAGCGCCTCGCGGAGTTTCAAGCCGTGTGGAGCGACGGGTCGGACGAGCGCTTGTGGGAAGAGTTGGTCTTCTGCATCTTCACGGCGGGCGCGTCGGCGCGGATGGGCTTGCGCTCAATCGAAGCGGTGCGCGCGCTGCTCTCGGAAGGGACGCACGAAGAGTTGGCGCGCGCGCTCAACAGCCGGCATCGCTATCCGAACTCGCGCTCCGGTTACATCGTCGTCACGCGCGATTACCTGCGCGAGCATTGCGGGATGCGCCTGCGCGAGCGTCTGGAGAGCTTCACCGACCCGCTCGCACGCCGCGACTGGCTCGCGCGCGAACGCCGCATCAAAGGCTTAGGCTACAAGGAGGCGAGCCACTACCTGCGCAACATAGGATTTCGCGGCTACGCCATTCTCGACAAGCACATCCTGCGCAGCCTCTTTGAACTCGGCGTGCTCGAATCTCCGCAACCGCCGACAACCCGCGCGCGCTACCTCGTCATCGAAGAGGCACTGAGACGATTTGCCGCGCACCTCCGGATAGATTTCGACGAACTCGACCTGACGCTGTGGTCTCTCAAGACCGGAGAAATACTCAAATGATTGCGGAACGCGGATTGCGAAATGCGGATTAGGAGAGAAGAACCTCTCGATTCCTTAAGTTTCCGCAATCCGAAAGTTTCTTCAATCCGAAATCCGCAATCCGAAATCCACAATCCGCAATCCTCTAAGGAGGTGGCCGAAAGATGAAGAAACTGAGCCGTGTCGTGTGTGGCAGTTTGGCTGCCTTCGTCGTGTGTGTGGCGCTCGGCGCGGACGCGCGGGCGACCGCCGGTGTGGGCAAAGGCGACAAGCATCGCGAGAAGGCGGCGCGCGCCTTGCGCGAGGGCGAGTTTGAAGTCGCCGAGAAGATTTATCGCGGTCTGGTTGAGCATGACCCGAAAGACATCCCGGCGCGTCTCGGACTCAGTTTCGCACTCCTCAAGCAGCGCAACTTGCGTGACGCCTACGACCACGCCGCGCGCGTGCTGGCGCTCGACCCGACCTCCGCGCGTGCCCACGCGCTCTTGGGTTCGGCTCTCTTGGCGGCGGGCGATTTCCGGCTCTCCGTCGAAGAGTTTCGCACGGCGCTCACTTTCAAAGAGGACGAGGCGCTGGCGATTGCCGGACTGTCGATGATCAACTTCTACGAGAACCGTGCGCAGATCGCGCTCGCCGGTTTGCGCCGCGCCGTCTATCTCGACCCGAACGAACCCGACTACGTCTTCTCCTACGCGCAAGCGGCGGCGCGCTCCGAACGCTACCGCGAGGCGGCCGATGCCTACGAGAATTTCCTGCGCATCGCGCCGCTCACGGATGCCGACCGCCGCGCGCGCATTCGCGGCCTCATCAATTTCTTGCGCTACCTCGGCGCGCAGCGCCAACTCTACATGACCGGCGGCTCGTCGCACGCCGTCATCCCCTTTGAACTCGTCAACAGTCGCCCGATCATCAACGTGCGCATCAACGGCTCGAAGACCTCTTTGCGCTTCGTCGTCGATACGGGTTCGGGTATGTGCGTGCTCTCGACGCAGACGGCCGAACGCTTGAACATCAAGCCGGTGGCGCAGGGCGGGCTGGCGCGTGCGGTCGGCGGCGGCGGTCGCTTCGAGATCGTCTACGGCTTCCTCACGTCTCTGCAAATGGACGAAGTGCGCGTCGAGAACGTGCCGGTTTACATACGCCACTTTCACAACCAGCAGGAGACCGTTGACGGCTACATCGGTTTGTCCGTGCTCGCCAAGTACGTCGCCTCTTTCGACTACGCCGCGCAGCAGATGACGCTCGCGCGCCAACCCGACCGCCCCGCGCCGTCACCGCAGCGCGCGTTCGCCGACACGGCCGTTCCGCTCAACTCGAATCACGTCTCGCCCGACTTCGACACGCCGCCCTCGAACGCCGCGCTCGGCGCGACGCTCTCGTCCGCCGCGCCCAATGCAAACGTCGCCGCGCCCGCGACGGCCACGCAGCCCGGTGCGGCCGTGAACGTGAAGCCCGACGCGCAGAGCGGCGCACGGCGCAGTTACGAGATTCCGATCCGCTCCACGTCGAGCGGGTTCTGGAGCAGTTCGGTCGTGCTCGAAGGCGTGGAAAAACCGCTCAACTTCATCGTCGATACGGGCGCCAGCATCTCGGTCGTCTCCGAGGAACTCGCCCGGAGCGAAGACATGTCGCGCTTCGAGCAGAAGACGCGGCTCAAAGTTTTCGGCGCGGCCGGTGTCACCGAAGACGTGACGACGCTGCTGTTGCCGCGCGTCTCCTTCGGCAACTACACGCAGGCGAATCTGCCGGCGGCCGTGCTCGATATGTCGGCCATCAACGAGACCTCGGGCTTCGAGCAGACGGGCATCATCGGCGGCAACATCCTGCGCCGCTTCCGCGTCACGTTCGACTTCCAACGCGGACTCGTGCGGCTCGACCCGCCCTCGACCACAGCGCCGAGCGCGCCCGCCGCGCCGCAGACGCGCGACGCCAACATCACGCCCGCTTCGGGGGCGACCCCGTGAAGCAGAGCCTCTATCTGGAAACTTCCGTCGTCGGCGCGTATCTTGACAACGGCGAGCCTTTCCGGCGCGACCTGACGATGCGCTGGTGGGAGCACGAGATGTCGGAGTATCGCGCCACCATCTCGCCGCTCGTCACGCGCGAACTCGAACGCCTGCCCGAACCGCACCGCACGGCCTACCTGAAACTCGTCGCACCGCTCGAACAACTTGAGATGTCCGACGAAGCGACCATCCTCGCCGAAGGCTACATCTCGCGCGGCATCTTTCATCGCAAGTACATCGCCGACGCCCTGCATGTCGCGGTTGCCTCCGTGCACAAAATAGATTATCTAGTTACTTGGAACTTCGGACATCTGGCGAACGTGCGGAGACAAGCGCGCATCCGTCTCTTCAACACCGCCGCCGGATTCTTCGTCCCCATGATCGTGACGCCGGAGTTTCTGGTGTCGGAGTTGACGGAGAGGCATGAACCGTAAATCGTGAATCGTAAATCGTGAATAGAGCAAGATCGGTTTTTACTATTCACGATTTACGATTTACTATTCACCAGCTATGTATCGCAAGCCGAGATTCTTGGAAGAGTTGCACGCCATCCGCGAAGAGATGTCGCGCGAGGCCGACTACGACGTGGAACTGTTTGCTGAAATGACGCGCACGGGCGCACGCCCCCGGCACGGCCCCGAACGCAACATCCGCGGCTTCAAAAGTCGCGCCCCGCGCGCGACCGACACGGACACAAAAGTGAAATCCATTCAGCAGCGAAAGCGAGCGGCAAGATGAGAGGTCAGAGGTCAGTTAAAACCGGAACTGATTTCTACTGACTTCTAACCTCTGACCTCCGACCTCTGTTTCATCATGGAAGAGACGTTTGAAGCCATCGGACTGGAAGTGCCGAGCGAGAGAGATTTCAATCACCTCGCCGAGCGCGCGGGCGATCAGGGCGAGCCGTCGCAGTTGCTCAGGCGCGGCGCGGTGCTGCACGGCCGCTGTTGGAAACTTGGCGAGGGGTTGGAAGTGTGGACGGTGCTCTACGAGTCGGGCACAGGCGACATCTTCTACGCCGATTGCCGTCCCGGTTTTCGCGCCCGTTACACGCAGCGCATCAGCCCCTGGGCTTTGACCGAGTATGACGAAGAGGGCGAGGCCATCGTCCACGGCTACTGCGACGGGACGGAGACGGAAGTGCTCTTCGAGTTGCAGAATTTGACCGAGGTTGGCTTCGAGGGTTTCAACCATCAGGAGTTGCACGTGGGCTTGTGCGGTTTGGCGTATCGCGCGCGAATCTGTGCGCGCGAGGAACGGCCGCGCTGGCAGGCGCTCGAAGAATGTGCGCCCGCGCGCGCCGCGCACGAAAACGATTGGAGCTTGTGCGGCCGCGTGCTCTCCTACAAACCTTTGCGCAACCCGCTGTCGGGGGGCGAACTCTACTGGGCTTATCTCGACCTCAGCCACTTCAAACTCGAAGTGCTCATCAACCAACGCTCTTTGCGCGGCGGCGCGCTCCATGTCGGCGCGACGCTCGCCGCCGACGTGTGGCTGCAAGGCCACGTCCTCGACCGCCGCGCGCTCCAATCACGCTACGAAGGTTTAGACCGCAGCATCACCCAAGCCCAACTGTGGACACGGCTCAGGCGGCGCAACTAATTTGAGATTCGCCCGGATAGTCACAGGGAAGTTCAGTTGAATGCCAGTCGTCAAGCGTCTCCTCCTCGCCGTCGTAATCATCTCCATCCTCGCGGCCGTCGGCCTCTATTTTTTTAACCAGTATTGGATTCATCGCTTCGACGCGCTCATCGCGCGACAGGCGAGCGTCTACCGGCTCGACCCAGACCTCGTCTGGAGCATCATCTACGAGGAGACCTATTTTCGCCCGTGGAAGATCGGCGAAGATGCGGAGATCGGTTTGATGCAAGTGACGCCCGCCGTCGGGCGCGAGTGGGCGGCCGAGACCGGCATGCGCCAGTTTGCGCAGCAGATGTCGCGCGACCCGCAGAGCCTGCTCGCCGAGCCGGAGCGCAACATCCAGGTCGGCTGCTGGTATCTGGAAAAAATCTCGAAAGCCTATCGCGACCTGCCCGACGCCGAGGCGCGCATGGTCGCCGCCTACAACGCCGGGCCGAGCCGCGCCGCCGAGTGGAACCGCGTCGCGTCCGATCAGCCGCCGCTCACGGCCGCGCAGTTCATCGAACGCATCGACATCCCTTCCACACGCGCCTACGTCTCTTCGATCCTCACGCGCTACCGCGAACTGAAAACGTCCGGCGGCGCGAGCGTGCGACAAGGGAAGAAGTGACTTACCGGCAACTGCTCAAGGGCAATGCGAACTTTCGACACCTGTGGTCGGGACAGGTCGTGTCTGAAGTGGGCGACTGGTTGAACAACATCGCCGTGCTGGCGCTGGCGCTCGAACTCGCGGGCGCAGGCCGGCAGGGACGCGCCATCGCCATCTACGCCATCGCGCGCCACCTGCCGCTCTTTCTCTTCGGCCCCGTCGCCGGCGTCGTCACAGACCGCACGGACAGACGCCGCTTGATGATCGCGGCCGACCTCGCGCGCGCCGTGCTCGCCGCCGGTTTCCTGCTCGCGCAATGGTTCTCTTCGCTGACGGCGATCTACGCGGTCGGCGCGTCGCTCTTTGCCGTCTCGGCCTTCTTCAACGCGGCCAAGCGCGCGACCATTCCCGTCATCGCCACGGAGACGGACGAACTGCTCGCGGCCAACTCGCTCTCGGCTTCGACCACGGCCGCCACCATCGCCGTCGGCTCCGCGCTCGGCGGGCTGGTCGCCACCTTCGTCAGCCGCGACCTCGTCTTCATCCTCAACGCCGCCACCTTCGTCGTCTCCGCCTTGCTGATCAGACGCATCCGCTTGCCTGCCAGACAACTCGCAACGGTCGAGCCGGAGCTGCTTGACAAAGCCGCTGGCGAAAATTCGCGCGGTCGCATGGCAACTGTCTTCGGCCGCATCCTTGCGGGACTCGGCCGCGCCCTGTTCGAGTTTCGAGAGGGCTTGCGCTACGTGCGGCGCGACGGCGTGCTCGCGGCGGTCTTCATCGTCGCGGCCGGTTGGGGTTTAGGGAACGGCGTGGCGCGCGCTCTCTACAGCGTCTTCGGCGCGCGGCTCGGCGAACTGACGGCCTCTGCGTGGGCGGCGCGCCCGCGCGACTTCGGCATCTCCGTCCTGTTCGTCGCGATGGGCGCGGGCGGCGTGCTCGGCGCGCCGGTCGCGCGTCGCTTGGGCGCGGCGAGCGTGAGCCTCGGCGCGCGCATGGGGCGCTCGCTCATACTCGACGGCTGCGGCCTCGTCCTCTTCACCTTGATGCCGAATTTGTGGACGGCGAGTCTCGTCCTCGTCGCGCGCGAGATGAACTTCGCCATCTGGTGGACGGCGCAGCAGACGCTCGTGATGCGCCGCACGGACAATGCTTACGCCGGGCGCGTCTTCGCTTCTTACGAAACGCTGACGACCTTGATGATGGTCTCTTCGATGTACGCGGCCGGCGCGGGCGCTGACGCCTTCGGCATTCGTCCGGTCGCCGCGCTCGGCGGTTTTGTGATTGCCTTTTCCGGCCTCCTGTGGTTTCTACTGAGGCGCAGACACGAACGCGCGCCCGCACGCGCAGACGCGCAACACCTTTCGACATGAACACTCCGGACACGACGCGGCCGCACGACGCGCAGCCCGTCAAACTCTACTCGGCACGTTGGGTCGTGCCCGTCTCCGCGCCCGTGATCGAAGACGGCGCAGTGGCCGTGGCGGGCACGCGCATCATCGCCGTCGGCACGCGCGCCGATGTCGCGGCGCAGTACGCGGAAGCCGCTTGCGAAGAGTTCGGCGCGGCGGCCATCATTCCCGGTCTCGTCAACTGTCACACGCATCTGGAACTGACCGCCATGCGCGGTTATCTCGAAGACGTTGAAAACGACTTCTTCGCTTGGCTGCGCAAGCTGACCATCGCGCGCATGATGCGTATGACGGCCGACGATTTGCGCGTGTCGGCGACGTGGGGCGCGGTCGAGGCCGTGCGCGCAGGCGTGACGTGCGTGGGCGACGCGGCAAGCTACGGCGACGCGAGCATCGACGCGCTTCGCGACGTGGGCTTGCGCGGCATCGTCTATCAAGAGTCGATCAACCCGGACGCGCGCGCGGCCGACGAGCAACTATCGAAGCTGCGCGCGGACATGGCGCGGCTGCGCGCGTCAGAGAACGAACTCGTCCGCGTCGGCGTCTCGCCGCACGCGCCTTACACCGTGAGCGAACGATTGCTCGTGGGCGTCGCGGATTACGCGCGCGCCGAAAAGTTACCGCTCATGATTCACGCGGCCGAGTCGGCGGATGAAGACGAATTGTTGAAGCACGGGCGCGGCACGTTTGCCGAAAGTCTCGCCGCGCGCGGCATCGAATGGCGTTCGCCGCGCATGTCGCCAATTCAATATCTCTCGACGCGCGGCGTGCTCTCGTCCGCGACGTTGCTCGCGCATTGCGTCCGCGTCGATGCATCAGACATCGAGACGATCAAAGAGGCACAAGCTGCGGTCGCACATTGCCCGAAGTCGAATCTCAAACTCGGCCACGGCCACGCGCCCTTCGCTGAGATGTCCGAACTCAGACGCGGCTTCGGCAGCGATTCGGTTGCCAGCAACAACACCTGCGACCTGCTCGAAGAAGCGCGCTTCGCCACCCTGCTCGCGCGCTTGCCTCCACACGTCGCGCGTGAGGAACATTCGCATGAAGCGCGCGAGAAACAGTTGAACCGGCAGAACGGCGAACTCTACTCGGCAGAGCACGCCCTCGCCGATGCCACGCGCGGCGGCGCACGCGCGCTCGGCTACGAAGGACGCACAGGCGCGCTCGTGCCCGGACACGAAGCCGACCTCGCCGTCGTCAAACTCGACGGCGCGCACCAAATCCCCGTCTACGAACCGGCGCGCTCCCTCGTCTTCTCCTCCACGGCGCGCGACGTGACACTCACGCTCATCGCCGGCCGTGAAGTTTACCGCGACGGCCGCGTCCCGACCGTCGACGAAGAACACTTGCGCGCGCGCATGTCGGAAATAGCTCGGAAGGTAAATGGTGAATAGTAAATGGTAAATAGATAAGAACCGCTTTCACCATTCACCATTTACCATTTACTATTCACCATCTTATGAATGTACTCGTACTCAATTGCGGCAGTTCGTCGGTGAAGTTTCAACTGATTGCGACAGACCTTGAGCGCATCGCCGCGAACACGGATAGGCGTCTGGCGCGCGGCGTGGTGGAGCGCATCGGCAGCGAGTCGATCATCACTTTGCAGCCGGAGGGGGGCGAGGCGCGACGTTCGACCGCGCCGCTCAGGGACACGCGCGCGGCCGTCGAGTTGATCATCCGTTGGGTCACGTCCGAAGGCTCCGGCATCGCGGAGGTGCAGAGCGTGGCGGACGTGCACGCCGTCGGCCACAGGGTCGTCCACGGCGGCGAGCGCTTCACGCATTCGGTGTTGATTAACGAAGAGGTGTTGCGCGGCATAGAGGATTGCATCGATCTTGCGCCGCTCCATAATCCGGCGAACCTCAAAGGCATCGCGGCGGCGCGCGAGGTCTTCGGCGCGGGGCTGCCGCAGGCCGCCGTCTTCGACACGGCCTATCACCAGACCATCCCCGATCACGCCTATCTCTACGCCCTACCTTATCAACTCTACCGTCGTTACCGCGTGCGCCGTTACGGTTTCCACGGCACGTCGCATCGCTACGTCGCTTATCGTTATCGTCAGATGCTAGGGCTAGAACGAGCCGCCACGAACGTCATCACGCTGCATCTCGGCAACGGCTGTTCGGTGGCCGCCATCCGCGCGGGCGATTCCGTGGACACTTCGATGGGCATGACGCCGCTCGAAGGTCTCGTGATGGGCACGCGTTCGGGCGACATCGACCCGGCGATCATCGATTACGTGGCGGCGAAGGAAGGACTTTCGGCGCAGGAGGTGGAGACGCTTTTGAACAAGCAGTCGGGGCTGCTCGGCATCTCCGGTTTGACGAACGACATGCGCGAGTTGCTGGACGAGGAGCGCGAATCGGACGACCGGCGCGCGCGGCTCGCCATCGAAATCTTTTGCTATCGCGCGCGCAAGTACATCGGCGCTTACTTGGCGGCATTGAACGGCGCGGACGCGGTCGTCTTCACGGGCGGCATCGGTGAAAACTCCGCCGACATACGCGCGCGCATCTGCGACGGCCTCCAGTGGCTCGGCCTCGAACTCGACCCCGCGCGCAACTCCGCGCAACACGGCGGACTGCAAGGACTCATCAGCACAGACGCTTCACGCCTCGCCGCCTACGTCATCCCCACCGACGAAGAACTCCTCATCGCACGCGACACCGTCCGCTGCGTCCAAGGCGTCACGCAAAGATACTGAAAAGCCGTGAATCGTGAATCGTAAATCGTGAATAGAGAAAACCTGCTTTCTTTCTATTCACGATTGACGATTGACGATTCACGGCTTTTTACGTTTCGCGCTGCTGGTCGCGGATGCGGAGGCGTTTCATCTCTTTGAATTGCTCGTCGAGGGTGAGGAGATGAAGACGGAGAAAGATTTTGCCGTCCTTGTTGAACTTGGTGCTCTCGGCGAAATCTTTGCGGGCTTCCGCTTCGTCGCCGCGCAGCATGTGCGCGTAGGCGCGCGAGGCGTAGGCCAGCGAGGCGAGATTGCCTTCGGGCTTGAGGGCGAGGCCGTCCGTGAAATCCCTGATCGCGCCTGTGAGGTCGCCGTCGATGAGGCGCGCGCGGCCGCGTTTGAAATAGAGGTCGGGATTGCCCTGATAACATTCGAGGGCTTTGTTGAAGTCGTAGATCGCGCCGGGCATGTCGAGTTTGTTGGTGCGGATGAAGCCGCGATTCGAGTAGGCTTCGGCCACGCTGCGGTCGCCTTGCACGGAGAGCGGGTCGAGGTCGTAAGCCTGATTGAAATCGTCAATCGCGCCGTTCAGATCGCCCTTGGCGCGCCGCGCGCTGCCGCGCTTGACGTAGACTTCGGCTGCGCGCGGGTCGGAATCAAGCGCCCGGTTGTAATCCTCAATCGCTCCGTCGAGGTCGCCTCTGAGATAGCGTGTCGAGGCACGTTTGACGTAATCCTTGGCCGTGCGGGGCGTCTGCGCCGGGGCGTTCGCGGCCAACAGCAACATGAACGTTAGTGCAAAAACTTTCATCACTCACCAACTCCTGCCCGGACGTGTCTGGGCAGCAACATAAGTGAGATGCGTTTCGGTTGTCAACGAATATGAGGGAAAAGCGGTGAACGGTAAATGGTAAATGGTCAATGGTGAACGGAGAAAAACCTGTCTTCTTCCATTCACCATTCACCATTTACCATTTACCGCTTTTCTACACGGACGCGGCGATGGCTTCGTCGAAAATCTCGAGGGCGACATCGACGTTCTCGCGCGTGAGCGTGAGGGGCGGCGACCAGCGGATGGTGTTTGCGCCCGCGCCGAGGATGATCAGGCCGCGCTCGAAGCAGGCCGTCTCGATGCGGTCGCGCAAGTCGGGCGCGGGCGCGAGCGAACCGCCGCCCGCGACGAACTCGACGCCGATCATCATGCCGAAGCCCCGCACGTCGCCGATGCAGTCGTGCTTCTGTTTCAACTTTGCGAGTCCCGCCGCGAGGTACGCGCCGACCTCCGCGCTGTTCGCGACGAGGCCGCCTTCCAGCAGTTCGATGGTCTTCAAGGCGGCGGCGAGCGCGACGGGGTTGCCGCCGAAAGTCGAAGCGTGCGCGCCCGGCTTCCAGTCCATCAAGTCGGCGCGCGCCACGCACGCGCCCATCGGCAGACCCGACGCGATGCCTTTGGCGAGACAGATGATGTCCGGTCGCAGATCGTGATGCTCGCACGCGAACATCTTGCCCGTGCGTCCCATGCCCGACTGCACTTCATCGACGATGAGCAGGATGCCGTGCGTGTCGCAGATGCGGCGCAGACCGTCGAGGAACTCACGCGGCGCGGGCACGTAACCGCCCTCGCCCTGCACGACTTCGACGACGATGGCCGCCACCTCTTCGGGCGGCGTCGTCGTCTTGAACAGGCGCTCCTCGATCCACGCGAGACAATCGCGGCTGACGGTCGCCGCGTCCGTCCGCTCGCCCGTGAACGGATGGCGGAAGGCGTTCGGGTAGGGCACGTGCGCCACGTCGAGCACGCTGCGCTTGAAGCCCATGCGCTGCGCGATCTTGGACGAAGTCAGAGAGAGAGAGCCGAGCGTGCGGCCGTGGAAGCTGTTGAAGAAGGCGATGAACTTCTGTCGCCCCGTCGCGTGCATGGCGAGTTTGAGCGCGGTCTCGACCGCCTCCGTGCCGCTGTTGGCGAAGTGCGTGCGCGTCGGCGAGGGAACGGGCACGATCTCGTCGAGCTTGCGCGCGAGGTCGGGCATCTGTCGATAGTAATAATCCGTGCCGCACATGTGTATGAGCCGGGCGGCCTGTGCTTGGATCGTCTTGACGATTTCGGGATGACAGTGGCCGGTGGAGCAGACGGCGACCCCGGCGTTGCAATCGAGAAAGACGTTGCCGTCAACGTCCGTGACCCAGACGCCCTCGGCGCGTTCGGCGACGAGTTTGAAAGAGGGGCGCGGGTAAGAAGGCGTGACGTACTGGGCGTCGGCGGCGACGATCTGTTGACCGACGGGGCCGGGCAGCGCGGTGTTGATCTCCGGCCGCTTGGGCGGGGCGATGGTAGACATGGAAGTTTCTCCTTCGTGAAAACGAAAATGGGGTGCGGCTTTCGACTCTCGAATCGGGACGCGAGATGCGAACGATGCGAAGGCGCAATGGGAAGGAAAATGTGAATAGCTACCCGGCGAAGATGTTCGCGCGCAGGTCAAGCGGTCGGAAATGCGGAAAGGATGAACAGAACATGATTGAGAGCGCTCTTAAGGCGGACACTTTATCCCACAACAACCGGGGCGAAAGCAAGTGTTCGATGATTGTTTAAGGAAGTCGGCGGACAGTTGGCGTGCAGCAGATTGACGAGACGGAGAGCGTCAACATAACCAGCGACAACGCGCACCATAAAAGCCGTTCACCGTCCAGACTGCTTAACTCACTTGCCAGCATGTGAAAGTGCTGCTGACTGAAGAGTTCAATTTCAGCATTCTTGGCAAACATCCAGAAGTCGTAAAACATCGCCAACGGCAATTGGGCGGAGATAGTTGCCGCGAGCAAGTTGCTCCACGTTTTATTCAACACCAAAGCCACGGCCGCGACGAACAATAGGGTGGAGACGAACATCTCTTGATGCCGTCCCCAGATCGGTTCTTGTAGCCAGACCGTCGAGATCAAGCAGAAGTAAGAAGCGGCGACAGCAAGAATCAACACCCTCGGCGCGAACAAGTAAGAGGCGATCCGTTTTTTCAACGCAGCACGTCCTCCGTCGTTTAGTTCACAGTTAGACGCTGACTCTCCGAAGGTTGTTCCCGGTAACCCTGACGGATGCATGAAACCTCAGCGCCGCTTCCAGCGGACGCCGTCGCGTGTGTCTTCGAGGATGATGCCGCGCGCGGCGAGTTGGTCGCGGATTTCGTCGCCGCGTGCGAAGTCGCGTCGGTGGCGCGCCTGTTGGCGTTCGTCGATGAGAGCTTGAATTTCGGCGTCGAGCATCTCGCGCTGCGGTTGGCCGAAGACGTTTAAGACCGAGTCGAAGCGTTCGATGAGGGCGACGAGATCGCGTTGGTCGTCTGCGCGCAGGCCGTGGCAGTCGAGCGCCGTGTTCACTTCGCGCGTCAGGTTGTGGACGGCGGCGAGCGCGACCGAAGTGTTGAGATCGTCGTCCAGCCCGTTCGTGAATTCTTCGAGGGCGCGCGCGGCCACGTCGCGCATCTGTGGGTTGCTGCCCGGCTCGGTGCGCGCTTCGGAGAGGCGCGCGCGAAAGTCTTGCAAACTCGCCACCGTCTTTTCGTGGCCGCGCAGTCCGTCGAGGGTGAAGTTGATCTGCTTGCGATAGGGCGCGCTCAGGAGCGCGTAGCGAATGGCGGCGGGCGTAAAGCCTTGCGCGGTGAGGTCGCGGAAGGTGTAATAGTTGCCCTTCGATTTGGACATCGACTCGCCGTTGATCTTCAAGTGCTCGCCGTGCAGCCAGTATTTGACGAAGGGCTTGCCGGTCGCGCCTTCCGATTGCGCGATCTCGTTTTCGTGATGCGGGAAGATGAGATCGACGCCGCCGCAGTGGATGTCGAACGTCTCGCCCAAATACTTCATCGACATCGCGGAGCACTCGATGTGCCAGCCGGGACGACCGCGACCGAGCGACGTGTCCCAGGCGGGCTCGTCCGGCGACTTCTGCGCTTTCCAGAGGACGAAATCGCGCGCGTCCTCTTTCTCGTACTTGTCCGTATCGACGCGCTCGCTCGCGCCCGCGATGTTGCCCGCGAAGTTGATCTTCGAGAGCTTGCCGTAGTCGGGAAACGAAGTGATGCGAAAATAGTAAGAGTCTTCGGATTCGTAGGCGCAGCCGCGCGCCATGAGGTCGCGGACGATGCCTTCCATCTCCGGGATGTGGTGCGTGGCGCGCGGCGCGACTTCGGGACGCTGGCAGCCGAGCGCGTCGAAGTCTTCCCAAAAGGCCGCGAGATAAGGCGCGGTGTATTCGTCGAGCGAGATGTTCCGCTCGCCCGCCATCTGGATGATGCGGTCGTCAACGTCCGTGATGTTCGTGACGTGCGTGACCCGGTAGCCCTTGAAGATGAGATAGCGGCGCAGGATATCGACGAAGATGGAGGTGCGGAAGTTGCCGATGTGCGCGAAGTCCCACACGGTCGGGCCGCAGTTGTACATCCTGACCTCGCCCTCCGTGAGCGGGTGGAATTCTTCGAGCTGGCCTGTGAGCGTGTTTTGAAACTTCAACATCTTCTCGTTTGAGCGCGCGTGCGCCCGCAGGGACAACTACCCGTGCGGCGTCGCGGCAAGGGCGACGCCCGGTTGATTCCGGGTGCGGGACGCGAGATTAAGGGAGCACGAAGTTGTAGCTGATGCTGCCGGAGACTTTGACCGGCAAGCCCTCGAATATCGTCGGCGAGAAGCGCGCCCCATAAGCGGCATCCACGGCCGCCTCGCGCAACAGCGGGTGGCCGGAGACGGCGTTCGCCGAAATTACGCGCCCGTTTTCGTCCACGAGGACGTGCACCTCAACCGTGCCCGAAGCCTCGGCGGCGACGGCCGCTTGCGGATAGAGGGGCGCGGGCTTGCTGAGAGTCTTGTTGTTAAGCAGACCGCCGGAGATGGGAGCGCGTGTGAACGGCGCGGGCGGCGGGGGCGGCAACGCCTCGACCGTCGGCAAGGGCGGAAGCGGTGGCAGCGCGTGCCGATTGACTGAGCAATGTTTGACGCGTTCGATTCTCGAAATCGAAACGCCGGGCGTGCCGGAGGCGATCCAGAACATGGTGGCGCTGACGCCGAGACCGAAAGTGAACAGGGCAACTGCGATGCGGACGAGAGTGCTTTGCATAACTTCACTTCCTTTTAGCTGAATGGTGGCTCGACGGGGCGACGCGCGCGCGTCGATGGCTGCGAATTATCGCCCCTCAAGCGAGAGTCTAGGGAAGGACGGGCGGCGAGTCAAATTTTAGTCAAATTTTAGTCTCCGGCGGCGCGCTCGCCCGTCGCGAGAGACTCTTTGCGCTTCCGCGTCGAAACTCTCTTGCGCGACGCGTTCGCGCGAAATGCGATGGCACATCAACGCCCGCGTTTGAAATGTTCGAAGCCGGAAGGACGCAGCAAAGTTGTCCGCGCGCCTTGCGAAATCCTGATCCCGGCGCGCGCTTCCGTCACTTCGCCGATACGCGTCAGGCGGACGCCGCCGAGCGTCGGCGGCAAGCGCGCCGCGTTGCGCGGTCGGACGGTGAAGAGTAGTTCGAAGTCTTCGCCGCCGTGCAGGGCGAGCGCGAGCGCGTCCTCCGTCAACTCGCGCGCGAGCCGGGTGCGATTGAGCGCGGCGGCGCGTTTGAGCAGGGGGGCGATGGGGATGCGCGCAGCTTCGATGTGCGCGCCGACGCCGCTCTGTTCGCACAGGTGCGCGAGGTCTGAAGAAAGGCCGTCGCTCAAATCGATCATGGCGGACGCGAGACGCCGCTCGCCGAGCAGCACGCCGCAACGGACGCGCGGCACAGGGCGCGCTTGCCGCCGCGCGAGTTCCGCAAGAGCGGACAAAGTTCGTTCGCGTGCGGCTCGCGTGCGCTGTCCGCGGGCGTGTTCCAGTAACTTCAAACCAGCCGCCGCGCCGCCGAGCGTGCCCGTGACGTAGATGTGATCGCCGGGGCGCGCGCCCGAACGAAGCACCGCGCGTCCGCGAGTTGTTTCTCCGATGACGATGGAGTCGATGACGATGCGTTCGGGCGTGCGCGATACGTCGCCGCCGATGAGCGCGACGCCGAACTCGCGCGCGGCCGAGAGAAAACCCTCGTAGATGCCCGTGGCATAAGGCGAGTCGTAGATGGTTTGCGGCAGTCCGAGCGAGAGCAGCGCCCAGAGAGCGCGCGCGCCCATCGCGGCCACATCCGAGAGCGAGACGGCGAGAGCTTTGTAGCCGATATCCTCAGGCAGAGCGGTGCGCCGGAAGTCCACGTCTTCGACGAGCAGGTCGGCCGTGACGACAGAATCGACGCCGGCACGCCCGCGCAGCACGGCCGCGTCGTCGCCGATGCCGAGTACGAGTCCATCAGGCTTCGCATCAGCGCCGGGCAGCGTCGTCGGTTCACGATTGAAGGATTGTGTGGTCTGCGTGCGACTGCGCGATTGTTTCTTTTCGGCTGCGCGGCGCGTCTCTTCGGCGCGTTGCTTGATGCGTGAGATGAAGTCGAATTCCGAGCCGCCGTGCGGAACGTTTGCGGAAGGCCGCGAGAGATGGACGGCGGGCGCGACATCGGCTTTCCGCTTTGCTCCATCGCGCATCGCCGTCGCCCTCTGTCGCTTCACAGATTCCGGCGCATCGAGTCTAACCCGGCGCGGATGGTTTCGAGCGAAGTGGAGAAAGAGAAGCGCAAGTGGCCTTCGCCGTGTTCGCCGAAGACGACGCCGGGGACGGTGGCGACCTGCGCGCGGTCGAGCAGAATGTCCGCGGCGGCGCGGCTGTCGCCGTCGATGCGTGTCACGTCCGGGAAGGCGTAGAACGCTCCGGCGGGCGGCGCGCAAGTGAGGCCGAGTTCGTTCAATCCGGCGATCATCAGATCGCGCCGCTCAAGATATTGGGCGCGCGTGGCGTGGAAAAAGTCGGGCGGGGAATTGACGGCGGCGAGCGCCGCCCACTGCGTCGGCGTGGAGACGCCGTTCGTCGAATAGAGCGTCGTCTTGCGCAGGCCCGTCATCCACGGCTCGGCCGCCGCGACGTAGCCGATGCGCCAGCCCGTCATCGAATACGACTTCGAGAGCGTGAAGCAGGTAATGGTGCGCTCCCACATTCCTTCGAGCGACGCGATGGAGACGTGTTCGCCTTCGTAGACCAAATCTTCATAAGCCTCGTCGGCGATGACGACGAGGTCGCGCTCGCGCGCGAAGGCGGCGACCGCTTCCGTCTCTTCGCGCGTGAAGACGACGCCCGTCGGGTTCTGCGGCGTGTTGAAATAGATGGCGCGCGTCTGCGGCGTCGTGTGGCGCGCCAGCGTCCGCGCGAAACCTTCGGCGCGCGCTTCCGTGGTCGAGACGAGACGACTGCGCCCCTCGCAGCCCGCGATCAGGTCTTTGATGGGCGTCCAGTAGGGCGCGAACATGAGCACTTCTTCGCCCGGATTGACGACCGACTGAAACGCGCCGAACAACCCTTGCATACCGCCGTTCTGCGCGATCACGTCTTTGGCTTCGGCCGGGATGCGGTTGCGCGTCCGAAGTTTTTCGGCCAGCGCATCGCGCAATTCTTGAATACCGGAAGAGGGCGCATAGCGCGTGCGGTTTTCGGCAAGCGCCCGCGTCATCGCTTCTTTGACGTGGGCGGGCGTGTCGAGAAATGGTTCGCCGCCTTCAAACTGGTAGACGCTCGCGCCCCCCGCGCGCAGTTCCATGATGCGGTTGCGAATCTTCACGATGTCGGAGAAGCCGACCGCCTCTAGACGCGTGGCGAGACGAAAGACAGACGGAGCGGTGGACACGATAGCGTCGAACCTCCAAATTTTTCGGACGTGGAAAAGAAGCCGGATTATAGCTTGCGCCCGCGCCGCGCGTCCAACTGCACGCGTCCGGTGTGGCTGAGGCGTTGATGATATCGTGTCGCGTCTAATCCATATCGTGCACGGAAATCGACGCTGCGTCGGCTCGTCCGGCCTTCAATATTGTATTTTCGTTGCGAGGGTAAAAAACGGCTTCTGAATCTCCCCAAAAATGCGGGGTCGGAGTTAAACTCTTCGCCTCTCTCCCTGAAAGTCTATTCGCGGAACGTGACTTGCTCAAAGCATGAGCGGGTTACTTCCCGACTTACCGGCGAATTTAAGGAGAAGCTGAGAAATGAACTTACAGAATAAGATTTTACCCGTCGCACTCGTGGCCGCGCTTTTGGGCGGCACGGTCGGCGCGCTCGTGATGCGCCCGAAGACTAACGATTTCAACACGACGGCTACCGCCTCGCGTCTAGCGCCCGTGGCGTCCGACACGAACTCGCAGGCCGGGACGCTTCGTTACAACGACGCGGTCGCGGCGAACAATAATGAGACGCCCGCGACGCTGAATGTTGCGAACGCGAACAGCGACCAAGAATGCTACCGCGAAGGTTTCGCCGAAGGCTTCGCGGCCGCGCGTGAAGAGAGCGGCAAAGTCCGCGCGAGCAATTTGTCGAACGCCACCACGGCCGACCGCGTCGTCTATCGTGACGCTCCGGCTCGCCGCACGCGCGTCGCGCGTTCGAGCAGTTCGCGTCAGGCTTACTATGACTACGAGCCGCGCAAGCGTTCGTTCTGGTCGAAGCACCGCGATAAGTTGACGGTGGCGATGGGCGCGGGCGGCGGCGCTTTGATCGGCGGCCTCATCGGCGGCAAGAAGGGCGCGGCCATCGGTGCGCTCGGCGGCGGCGCGGGTTCGGCGCTGTGGACGTACAAAATCCGCAACCGCAATAACCGTCGCTAAGGCGGCACAGTCGCAGGCTGGACGGTGTCAGATGGATTGTGGCTCGAAGCGCACGGCGCGACGCGCAACTACAGCTTTCCTGATCGCTCTGGCAGTAACTTCGTGGGCAGTCTCCATTCCGGGGACTGCCCATTCTTTCGTCCGGCGAGGCCGAGAGGGGAGTGCGGGCGCAGTGCCCGCCCCCGTGCGCTTCCGCGAAGTCGAGGGGCGCGGGCTTCTCGCGCGCGTGTGGGTCAACAATTCCGGCCCTTACAATTTCGCCATCGACACGGGCGCGGGCGCGACGATCATCTCGCGGCGCGTGGCCGCCGAAGCGAGAGTCGCGCTCACGGGCGCGCGCTCCGTCGCGCTCAGCGGTCTGAGCGGCGTTCAGGGCACGCAGGGCAGAGAAGCCTCGACGCGCACTCTCGCCATCGGTGCGCCCGAAAATCTGCTGCCCGCCAGAGGTCTCGCCATCGTCACCGACGCTTTACCCTCAGACCTCGACGGCGTGCTCGATCCGGCCGAGGCTTACCACCCGTTCGGCTTCGTCATCAATCTCCCGGCGGACACCATCAGCGCCTTCGACCCGCGCACCGCCCCTTTGCGCGGACAGCCCGCACCGCCCGGCGGCGCAATCGTCCCATGGCTCTCCGACGGCAGCAGCCGACGTCCCTTCGTCATGCTCGACGCGGGACGCCGCGCCCTGCTCGACACCGGCTCAGGCTTCGGGCTCGCCATCAACGAAACGGCCGCGCGCTCGTTCGGCATCGACGCGACGCGCGGGCGCGAGCGCGCCGGAGTGCGCGACCTCGGACGCGGAAACGTCTCCGCGCGACGCGTCGCGCCCGTCACGATTCAGATCGGCTCGCTCGTCTTGCGCCGCATCCCCACGGACTTGCTCGCAGGTGCATCGAGCGGCGCGCCCATCCTCCTCGGACGCGACGCCCTGCGCCCCTTCGAGATCACTTTCGACCCCTTGAGCCGCCTCATTCGCTTGCGCCCGGCCGACAACTAGACCCCGCTTCGACGCGCTCTTGACGCCTGAACCCGACACCCGCGCCGCGAATTCGACGTTCAGGCAAAGTCTTAACTCACACGCCGGAGTCTTAACGCCACGGCGCGGTCGCGGTCATTCACGAAAGCCTTGAAGCCGTCGCCCGCAAGCCGCACACACGGTTAGCCTTAATTTCCCGAAAATTTATTGACACCCTGCGGCGGCGTGAGTAACATGACGGCAGTCTCGCGTCGCCCCGACGGACGATGCGCCGAAAATCAGTTCAACTTAAAGTTGCACGCGGGAGATGTTGCCAGCTCTCGCGGCCTGTGGTCTCTCCGTAAAAAGATATGAATCGCGCCGCCGTCTACATTCCCGAAAAGCTGTTCTTCAAGATCGGCGAAGTGTGCGACATCACGGGCGTGCAGGCGCACGTCTTGCGCTACTGGGAATCGGAATTTCCGATGCTCGCCCCGCAGAAGAATCGTGCCGGGCAGCGCACCTATCGCAAGCGCGACGTGGAGATGGCCTTGCGCATCAAGGAACTGCTCTACGAAGACCAGTACACCATCGCCGGGGCGAAGAAGAAACTGCTGAGCGAAATTCGCGGCGCAAGCAAACTCAAAGTGGTGACGCCCGACATGAACGCCGCGAGCGTCGCCGTCGAAGAGTTGCCGCAAGAGACGACGCCGACGACGCACGCGTCAGTGCAGCCGCAGCAGCAACAGACGCCGCCCACGTCATCCGCGCCGCCCGCGCTCGCCGCGCCTTCATACGCGAGCGACGAGGAGGTCGCGCCGTCCGAACCCTCCGTGCCGCTCACGGACGAACGCCGCGCGGCGCTTCGTCGCCTGCGCGAACACATGCGCGAACTCGTCTCTCTGCTCGACGCTTCGGAGAATAAAAACCCTTCGCGTCGCAAGTAGTTTCCGCACATCCGCAGCCAGACGCCCCGCGCGATTTGACAAAAACAATTTTCCAGAGATACTTAAACGATATGACGGGATGTGGCGCAGCCTGGTAGCGCGCACCCTTGGGGTGGGTGAGGCCCCGAGTTCGAATCTCGGCATCCCGATTAGCCAGGCAGAGAAAGGTCACTCAATCGAGTGGCCTTTCTCTGCATGACCTAGAAAAACGGTCGCTCTGTTCGTTCGTCACGGAAACGTCTCCGGCAAAAAGCGCCGGACAAAGTAGTGCCGGAAAAGCCGTTCGACCGGATCGACCTCCAAGCCATATTAGATGAAAGGCCGTCTCATGTTTCGTCCGTCGTCTCGAAGTTTCACCCTCGTTCTGCTCCTTCTTTCCGTGGCCTCTTCGGCCGTGGCGCAAAAACCCTGCTTCACTTCCGAGCAGCGTGCGCTGGCCGAGCAGAAAGCGAAAGTCTGGCAAGAGCCTGACCCGGATTACGATCCGGTCTTGGGCTACAATCCCGGCACAGGCGCACGCAACGGCGCTCTCGAAGTTGATTCAGACGGACTCGCCGTTCCCTTCAAATGCGTGGCGAACAAAGACCCGCACAAGGGCGCGGGCACGACGCCGAAGTTTCACTGCTCCGTCGCGGGCGTCGTGGACGAAGACGGCGACTTGATCCGTTACAAAGTGAAGCCGCACTTCAAAGGGCAGGCGCGTGAAAAGAGGAACGGAGAGATTTACGGCGAGTTTCTCTCTTCGCGCTTCTCGCGCGCGCTCGGTTTCTTCGCCGACGACGCGTGGGTCGCGGATGTCACCTGCCCCGACTGCGAGAAGAGTCTGACGAGTAACTTTCAAGGGGCGCGCTTCGAGCCGTTTCAACCGGCCGCCGGAATCGAACTCCACATCGGTCAGGGTCTCGACGCGGACTGTAGCGGAAAGGACGCCGCGCCCATCGCCGGGGCGCTGCAAAAGTTGCTCCAGAACGGAGCGCCGCGCGCCGAGATCGACGCTTTCAAACTCTGGCTCGCCTTCATCGACCACGGCGACACGAAGACCGACAACCAGAAGTTCGCCTGTCTCAAGTGGCAGAAGAACGCGGACGGCACGCTCGCCTGCGAGCCGGGTCAGGCGATCTTCTACATCAGCGACATGGGTTCGACCTTCGGCTATTCGCGCTCCAGCGAGAAGAAGGCGACGCTCAACGGTTGGCGCGGCAAAGACCCGCTCCGCGTGAGCGGCGGCCGCTGCACCACGACGGCGAAGGACGTGGGCGACGCGAACATCACAGAGGCCGGTCGCCTGCTTCTGGCGAACAACCTCCAGCGCCTGCTCGACGCGGAGAAAAGCAACGGCACGATCACCAAAGTGTTTCGCGCCTCGCGCAACCACGAGCGCGACCAACCGGCCGAGGCTTGGGCGGCGGAGTTCGAGCGCAAGGCGCGCACGATCATCGAAGCGCGCTGCGGAAGTTAAGCGGCGGAAGTTAAGCGGGAGCGCGCCGCGCGTGTGTTGTCGGTGGAGCGCGCCGTCTATTCACGCGAGTTGGCGATGACGATTTCGGAAGTCAGCGTTTTGTGGACGGAGCACTTGTGCGCGATCTCCTGCAAGCGCGCGTGTTGTTCCGGGCTGAGGCTTGCGCCTTCGAGGTGGACGGAGCGTTCGATGCGGTGGACGAAGCCGTCGGATTTCGTCTCGCACCCGGCGCAATCCTGTGCATGCACGCGTCGCTGGCTGAGACGCACGGTGACGCGTTCGAGCGGCCACTCTTTGCGCCGCGCGTAGAGCATGAGCGTCATGGAGATGCAACTGCCGAGGGCGGCGAGCAGCAAAGTATAAGGGTCTGCGCCCGCGCCGTCGCCGCCGAGTTCGGCGGGTTCGTCCGTGATGAACGTCTGAGCGTCGCCCCTCTCACCGTAGCGCACCTCGTTCTGCAAGTTCACGCCGGAAGTGACGATCACGTCGGCCATAAATTTAGTCTCCCGCGAATTGCTCGCCTCACACGTCACACGTCGCGCGGAAAGCAACTAAGAAAACTTTAAGAGTGGAACCACGAAGATACACGAAACAACACGAAGAAGAGGTTCCTCTTGTTTCGTGTTGTTTCGTGTGGGGCGCGTGGTTCCATGTTTTTCTTAGTCGCCTTTAGTCAACGCCGCCCTGATTCGTAAATCAAACGCTTGCGCGACCGACGCATCTTACCAAATCCGGCAGAGGTCTTGCCCGGCGCGCAGCATCGGGTCGCCCGCCTTGCAGTCGAAGGCGCGCGCGAAGGCGGGGAAGTTGGCGAGCGGGCCGTTGACGCGAAACTTCGGCAGCGGGTGCGGGTCGGTCTGCACGACGAGGCGCGCTTGTTCGGGGCGCACGTTCGTCGCCCAAGAGTAGGCGTAGCCGAGAAAGAAACGCTGTTCGGGCGTGAACCCATCCATGCTCGCCGGGCGCGGCTTGCCTTCCAGAGACTTCTGCCAGGCGGCGTAGGCGATGACCAGTCCGCCGAGGTCTGCGATTGATTCGCCCGCCACGAGTTGACCGTTGTGCGCCAGTCCCTTTTCGACCTCGAACTTGTTGAATTGATCGATGATGCACTGCGCGCGTTCCTGAAAGTTCTTCGCGTCCTCTTCCGTCCACCAATCGCGCAAATTGCCCTGCGCGTCGTAGCGGCGACCCTGATCGTCGAAGCCGTGCGTGAGTTCGTGGCCGATGACCGAGCCGATAGCGCCGTAGTTGACGGCGTCGTCGAAAGCCGGGTCGAAGAAGGGCGCTTGGAGGATGCCCGCCGGGAACGCGATCTCGTTCGTGGCCGCGTTGTAATAGGCATTAACCTGCGGGACGGTCATCAACCACTCGGCCTTATCCACGGGCGCGCCGACCTTGCGCAAATCGCGTCGATTCTCGAAGGCGCTCGCGCGCATGCGGTTCGCGGCGTAGGAACTGCGATCAACCGTGAGCGCCGTGTAGTCGCGCCAGCGGTCGGGGTAGCCGATCTTCTGGATGAAGGTGTCGAGTTTGGCGGCGGCCTGTTTGCGCGTCGCCGCGCTCATCCAAGAGAGCGTGGAGAGGTCGCTGCGCAAGGCGGCGATCAAGTTGCCGACGAGTTCGAGCGCGCGTGCTTTGGCGGCGGGCGGGAAGGCGCGTTTGACGTAGACTTCGCCGAGCGCCTCGCCCATCGCCGCGTCGGTCGCGGCGACGCAACGCTTCCAGCGCGGCAACTGCTCGGTCGTGCCGCGCAGCGTCTTTTGATAAAAGTTGAAATCGGCTTCGACGAAGGCGCGCGGCAAGCTCTGCGCGAAATCGTCGAGCACGCGCCAGCGCAGGTAAGTCTTCCATTCGCCGAGCGACGCGTTGACGATCTGCGCGTCGGCGCGCTCGAAGTATTTGGGCTGGCCGACGTTGATGTCCGTGGGGCGCGCCAGACCGATAGTTTTGAAGTAGGTCGTCCAGTCGAAGTTGGGCAGAGCGGTTTGCAGTTGCGTGCGTGTGCGACGGTTGTAGACGTTATCGGGGTTGCGCCGTTCGACGCGCGACATCCAACTCTCGGCCAGACGCCGCTCGAAATCGAAGACCGTGCGCGCGTCCTGTGCGGCCGTCGCATCACTTGCGCCCGCAAGCGCGAACATGCGCGCGAGGTGTTTCAGATACTCTTCGCGGATGCGCCGCTTCTCTTCGTCGTCCTTCGTGTAATACTCGCCTTCGGGCAAACCGAGTCCGCCCTGCCAGATTTCAAAGATGACTTCGGCGCTGTTCTTCGCGTCCTGCGTCGAGTCGGAGCGAAAGAGCGCGTTGACGCCGATGTCGTGCAGGTGCGCGATGAGCGCGGGCAGTTGGCGTTTATCTTTGAGGTTGTCGATGCGCGCCAGTTCGGGCGCGAGCGGTTTCAAACCTGCGGCCTCGATCCGTTCCTCGGCCATGCAACTGGCGTAAAAGTCGCCCACCTTCTGCTCGCTCGTGCCGCGCGCCGCCTTCGTGTTTTTAGAGGCCGCTTCCAGAATCTCGTGCAGCACGTCGCGGTTCTTTTCGGCGAGGATGCTGTCCGTGCCCCAAGTGGCAAAGGCGGGCGGGATGGGGTTGGCCGCGAGCCAGCCGCCGACGGCGTACTGGTAAAAATCCTGACAGGGCGCGGCCGTGCGATCAATCGCGCTGAGATTGATGGCGGTCGTTTGTCCGAAGACGAACTGAGCGGTCAAGAAGATCGTGAACAGCGTGGCGAGCAGCGAGTTGCCGTGGCTGTTACCGTGTCTGTGGCGCATAGTGTCGAACTCCTAGATTAGCGAAAGGTCAGGCCGGATTACGTGTGTTTGTACGCAGCGCGTGGCATTCAAGTTTTCGTTTGCGGCCTCAATTGATTTGAACTCTGCGCGCTCAGCGTGAACTCCCCGCTCTCGGCGGGAGCTTCGTGTCATCCGCGTCGAATGTTGGCGAATCAGTATTTCACGCAGAGCACGCGGAGTTCACGCCGAGGGCGCGGAGAGGAAAGCCGAGATCGGATCGATCTACTTTTTACTTTTCCCTGCGGTGCGGCTACACTTCGGGGCGTTCCACCTACACAGAAAATTTGGCGGCGGGCGTTCCCGCTGGCGTCGCCACACGAGCGAGAGGTTTCGAGGATGAAGATTCACGAGTATCAAGGCAAAGAGTTGTTGAGGAAGTTCGGCGTGCCCGTCCCGCGCGGAATCGTGGCGCATACGCCCGAAGAGGCTTTCAAGGCGGCGCAGGAACTCGGCACGGACATTGTTGTCGTCAAGGCGCAGATTCACGCGGGCGGGCGCGGCAAAGGCGGCGGCGTCAAACTCGCACGCTCGCCCGAAGAAGCGCGCGAACTGGCGAGCCAAATTCTCGGCATGAAACTCGTCACGCACCAGACGACTCCAGAGGGACAAGAGGTGCGCGTCTTGCTGGTCGAAGAGGGCTTGCCGATTGACCGTGAATTTTATCTCGGCATCGTGCTCGACCGCGCGACGGGGCGTCCGGTCTTCATGGCTTCGGCGGCGGGCGGCATGGACATCGAAGAGGTGGCCGCGCACACGCCGGAGCAGATTCTCAAAGAGAAGATCGATCCGGCCGTCGGCTTTCGTCCCTATCAGGCGCGCAAACTCGCCTTCGGTCTCGGCCTCCCGGCAGACCTCGTCAATCAGGCGGCCAAGTTCATGCAGTCGCTCTACACGGCTTACGAGCAGTTGGACGCGTCGCTCTTGGAGATCAACCCGTTTCTTTTGACGAAAGACAAACGCCTCATCGCCCTCGACGCGAAAGTTAACTTCGACGACAACGCGATGTTTCGTCACAAAGAGTTCGCGGACTTGCGCGACCTGAACGAAGAAGAGCCGCTTGAGATCGAGGCGTCGAAGTTCGACCTCAACTACATCAAGCTCGACGGCAACATCGCCTGCATGGTCAACGGCGCGGGACTGGCGATGGCGACGATGGACATCATCAAACTCGCCGGGGGAGAGCCGGCCAACTTCTTGGACGTGGGCGGCGGCGCATCGCAGGAGCGCGTGGAAGCGGCCTTCAAGATTCTGCTCGCGGACGAGAACGTCGAGGCCGTGCTGATCAACATCTTCGGCGGCATCGTGCGCTGCGACATGGTGGCGCGCGGAGTCGTGGGCGCGGCCAAGAATCTGGGCTTGAACTTGCCGGTCGTCGTCCGTCTCGAAGGCACGAACGTCGAGGAAGGCCAGCGCGTGATCAGCGAATCCGGCCTCAACTTCACGGTCGCGCGCGGCATGCAGGACGCCGCCGAGAAGGTCGTCGCATTGGCGGGACAGCAAGCAGCGTAAGGTGGAAGGGAAAAAGGTAAAGGGGAAGGGGGAAAGGTTAAAAGAAAGACGGCCGCCTGTACTTAATGAACGCAACGCCCGGCTTTTGATTTTCCCTTTACCCTTTCACCTTTACCCTTTCCTCGGATTTTATGTTTCGTTGGCTCAAAATCCTCGTGCTTCTCAGTCGCTTCGGGTTGGCGGCGATGTGGTTGTTTGCGGCGGGGGCGAAGCTCTACACGTTTGAGGATTTCAGTTTCAACTTGACGAACCTCATGCGTGAGAGTTTGGCGACGCCCGTGGCCGTCGCAGTCATCGCATCGGAACTGCTGGCGGCCGTGCTGCTCGTCGTCCCGCGCACGGCGCGAGCGGGCGCGGCGCTCACGGCCTCGATGCTCGTCGGCTTCGCGCTCTACGGCCTCTACTACGTCTACGTGATGAAAGGCGAGCCGCTCGAATGCGGTTGTTTCGGCGGCATCATCGGCAGCCAACTCGGCGTCAAGACCGCGCTCCGAAATCTGCTGTTGCTCATCCCCGCCGCCATCGTCATCTTCGGCACGCCGCGCCTCCGTCGAACCACACGGGAAAGTCATGCGGTCGCGGCTTGAGAGGCGCGCGCCCGCGTCATACTTATGAAGAACCTGAGAAACTTAACTCTGTGTGTCGCCGCCTTGATGTTGGTCGGCGCGCGGCCAGCCGACGTGCGTGCGGCTCGAATAGTTGACGGACACGCTCGACAGGCGGTCGGCGCACGCGTGGCCGAGACGGTGAAGGTGAGCGTCGGGCGAGTGATTCCGGTCGCCGGGCGCACTTTGAAGATCATGTTCGTCGCCGTTCGGGAGGATTCGCGCTGCCCCGAAGGCGTGCAATGCATACAGGCGGGCAACGCGCGCATCCGCCTGCGTCTGAGTCACGCACGGGAAAGAACCAGGGTGGTCGAACTCAACACCGACGCCGAGCCGCGCGAAGTGACTTACGCGAACTACACGATCAAACTGACGAATCTCGCGCCGGCTCCTGTGGCCGACCGTCCCGTGCGCCCGCGCGCTTACGTCGCGACGCTCACCCTCTCCAAAAAAAGCTAACGGCTAAAGGCTAACGGCTAAAAATTATGGCGACACTTTCTTTCTGGGGCGGAGTCGGCACGGTGACCGGCTCGAAGTATTTGATCGAAGGCGCGGCCGGGCGCGTGCTCGTCGATTGCGGGCTGTTTCAAGGTTTCAAAGAACTGCGCGAGCGCAACTGGCAAGACCCGCCCTTCGACCCGGCGACGCTCGACGCCGTGCTCATCACGCACGCCCACATAGACCACACGGGTTATCTGCCGCGTCTCGTCGCGCTCGGCTTCAAAGGCGCTGTCTATTGTTCGCGCGGCACGTCCGAACTGCTCAAGATCATGCTCCCCGACAGCGCACGCTTGCAGGAAGAAGATGCCGCCTATCGCAACCGTCACAATCTCTCGCGCCACCAACCAGCCCTCCCGCTCTATACCGAAGAGGATGCGCGCGAAGCCCTGAGGCTGATGAAGCCTTTGCCGAACACGGGCGAGTCCGCCGAAGTTGCGCCGGGCATCCGCGCGGGCTTTCGCATCGCCGGACACATTCTCGGTTCGAGTCTCGTCCTCGTCGAAGTGGACGGCGCGGGCGCGGACGCGAGCGGCCGCAGCATCCTTTTCTCAGGCGACCTCGGCCACTACGACCAACCGATCATACGCGACCCCGTCGCGCCCCCGGCCTGCGACTACATGCTCGTCGAATCCACTTACGGCGACCGGCTGCACGACCCGGCCGACCCGAAAACCGAACTCGCCCGCATCATCAACGAGACACACGCGCGCGGCGGCGTCCTGCTCATCCCAGCCTTCGCCATCGGCCGCACGCAGGAGATGATCTATCTCATCCGCGAACTCGAAGACGAACAACGTATCCCGACGCTGCCCGTCCGCGTCGATTCGCCGATGGCCGCCGCCGCCACGCAGGTCTACAGCCGCCGCACGGAGGAGCAGGACGAGGAATACGCAAGCGTCCTCAGGCAGCGGCGACACCCTCTGCGCACGCATTCGATGGTGACGGCCTCTTCGCGCGAAGAGTCGAAGCGTCTGAACGAAGAACGCGGCACGCGCATCATCATCTCGGCGTCAGGGATGATGACGGGCGGGCGCGTCATGCATCACGCGCAACGCTTTTTGCCCGACGACAGATCGACCATCCTCTTCGTCGGTTATCAAGCGGCCGGGACGACCGGAAGGAAAATTCTTGACGGCGCGCGCGAAGTCTCCATCTTCAAAAACCTGATCCCCGTGCGCTGCCATAAGGAGCGCATCGGCGGTTTTTCGGCGCACGCGGACTACGGCGAAGTGCTCCACTGGCTCGAAGGCATGCCCTCGGCCCCCCGCCGCTCCTTCACCACGCACGGCGAACCCGAAGCCGCACGCGCGATGGCCGAACACATCAAGCAGAAGTTTGGCTGGCGCGTCGATGCGCCCGCATACGGCGACGTGGTGGAGCTGGAGTGACGAGTTGAAGACTGGAAAAGCGTCTCGATGTTTGAGGCGGGAAGGGGCGGCGCGGGCTTACTGCGAGATGGTCTTTTCGAGTTCGTCCACGCGTTTGCCGAGAATGACGGGGTCGTAGCGAATCTCGTAGAGTTCGCGGATGACGATGTCGAACTTCGTGTCGAGTTTCCTGATCTGTTCTTGCACGCCCTCCCAGATTGGACGGGTTTCTTGCAGTCGCCGATCAACCTTCTCTTCGAGAACGGTGAGACGCGTTTCGACGCCGGTTAGGCGCGTATCGAGAGTCGCGATGTCGCCACGAATCGCCGACAAGTCGGTCTGGATCGCCAAGAGCGCGTTGAGGACGCGTTCTTCAAAAGAGGCTTGAGGTAGATTTTGCGTGAGGTCTTCGCTCATCCGTGTTACTCCTTTGGCCGAAGCATACTGGGTCGCCGTAGTGAATTCAATAGGGGTTCGGCGAATAGAGACGCTTAATGGAGACTTTCTTGATAAGAACATTGCAGGAGCGGTCGTTCTGAAACGCGCAAACGCCGTGCTATACTGCGCGGTCATTCCGAAGTAATTAAATAACACCTTTGAGGAGCAGACACCTTTGAGCGTTCTGGTTGATAAAAACACGCGCCTTGTCGTGCAGGGCATCACGGGCAAAGAGGGCAGTTTCCACACGAAGCAGATGGTGGAATACGGGACGCAGGTGGTTGGCGGCGTCACGCCCGGCAAAGGCGGGACGATGCACGAAGGCATCCCCGTCTTCAACACCGTCGCCGAAGCCATCAGCGAAGCGGGCGCGAACGTCTCGATCATCTACGTGCCGCCGCCCTTTGCTGCCGACGCCATCCTCGAAGCGGCCGACGCCGGAATGCCGCTCGTCGTCTGCATCACCGAAGGCATCCCGGCGCTCGACATGGTGCGCGTGAAGCGTTTTCTGGAAGGCAAGAACACGCGCCTGATCGGGCCGAACTGCCCCGGCATCATCTCGCCCGGCAAGTGCAAGATCGGCATCATGCCCGGCCACATTCACAGAGAGGGGCGCATCGGCGTCGTCTCGCGTTCGGGGACGCTCACGTATGAGGCCGTCGGGCAGTTGACCGCGCTCGGACTCGGACAGTCGACCGCCATCGGCATCGGCGGCGACCCGATCATCGGCACGACGCACACGGACGCGCTCGCGCTCTTTGAAGCCGACCCTGAAACCGAGGGCATCGTCATGATCGGCGAGATCGGCGGCACGGCCGAAGAGGAAGCCGCCGCCTACGCCAAAGAGCACGTCACGAAGCCCATCGTCGCTTTCATCGCCGGGCAGACCGCGCCGCCGGGACGCCGCATGGGACACGCCGGGGCGATCATCGCGGGCGGCAAGGGCACGGCCGCCGAGAAGATGCAGGCGCTCGAAGCGGCCGGCATCCGCGTCGTCCATTCGCCCGCCGACATCGGCACGGCCATGCGCGACGCGCTCGGCGCAAAGGCTTCCGCTTGATGGGGAGTAAAGAAAATGGCAGATGAGGATAGACTGTCAAGAACAGAAGAGATTGTCGCCAATCTTGCTGTCTTAGCCCGCGACTCGAATAGACGTTTAGACCTTCTTGTCGAGTTAGTGCGGAGTCACGAGGAACGAATAGACGAACTTGAAGAAGTGCAGGCTAACTCTGAGCGTAAGATCGCCGCGCTCGCGGATGCGCAAATTCGGACGGAAGAGACGATAGCCAATCTTGCGAGCCAGATCGCTGAACTTACCGTACAGCAATCTCACACAGATCAACGTCTGGACGCGCTCATTAACATCGTGCGCGAATCGCGCGATGGCAAGCCGCCGCAGGAGAGTTGATAGATAAACGCAGAAAGGTGTCTTTGAGGGAATATGTCGGAACAAATCGGAAATCTTACTTTCGGAATCATCAAGCCCGACGCCGTGAGGAGCGGGCGCGCGGGCAGCATCATCCAACGCATCACGGACGCCGGGTTCAAACTGCGCGGGATGAAGCTCCTGCACATGACGCGCAGAGAGGCCGAAGGCTTCTATGCCGTCCACCGCGAGCGGCCGTTCTTCGGCGAGTTGACCGAGTTCATGTCGAGCGCGCCGTGCATCGTGCTGGCGCTGGAGAAGGAGGGCGCGGTCAAGGCTTGGCGCGACCTGATGGGCGCGACCGACCCGGCCAAAGCCGACGAGGGCACGCTCCGCAAAGAGTTTGCCACTTCCATCGGCGAAAACGCCGTCCACGGCTCCGACTCCGAAGAAAACGCGCGTATCGAAATCGCTTATTTCTTCAGTCAATTGGAACTGATTTAGTAAATCGTGAATCGTCAATCGTAAATAGATAAAACCCGCTTTCTTCTATTCACGATTTACGATTCACGATTCACGAGGTTTTTATGTCTATCATCAGCGACATCGTGGAGAACACGAAGGCGATCATCAAGGGGATGAGCGTGACTTTCTCGTACATCCCGAAAGAGAAGTGGACGGTGCAATATCCGGACGAGCCGGTGACGATGCAGCCGCGTTATCGCGGCCAGCACTTGTTGCACGTGGACGAGCGCGGGCGCGAAAAGTGCGTGGCCTGTTTCTTGTGCGCGGCGGCCTGCCCGTCCGATTGCATCTACATCATCGCGGCCGACGACCCACGCCCGCCCGCAGAACGCACCGGCGTGGACGAGCGTTTCGCGGAGGTCTACAACATCGACTACGGCCGCTGCATCTTCTGCGGCTACTGCGTCGAGGCGTGCCCGAAGGACGCCATCACGCACGGCTACAACTTCGAACTCTCCGTCTACAACCGCGCCGACTTGTTGAAGACCAAAGACGACCTGCTGATCACGAAGCAGAAACAGTCGCCCAACTATCGCGTCGCCTTCGCGGACGAAGACGTTGACTCGGAGTACAAAGAGGTCTGACGGAAAATCCCTTGCGGCCGACTTGAACTGTAAAGCCGTCGCGTGTTATCTGGCACGCGACGGCTCTTTAGTTTTCCCGCGCCGCAACTTTCGGAACATGGCGATTGAACTTTTGCAGACCCGCGAGGTCTCCAAGCATTACCGGATGGGCACGACGACCGTGGTGGCCTTAGACCGCGTGTCGGTCGCAATCAACGAGGGCGAGTTCGTGGCGCTCCTCGGCACTTCGGGCTCGGGCAAATCGACTTTGCTGAATTTGTTCGGCGGGCTGGACAGACCGACCGAGGGCGAAGTCGTCTTTGAAGGGCGCTCGCTCGCGCCGTTTACGAAGCGCGAGATGGCGCGCTATCGTCGGCAATCGGTCGGGATGATCTTTCAGAACTTCAATTTGATCCCGATGATGACGGCCGCCGAAAACGTGGAACTCGCGCTGGCCTTCGGCGGCCTCGCCGGGCGCGAACGCGAGCGGCGCGCGCGCGAACTGTTGGAGCGCGTCGGACTCGGCGAGCGCGCCACGCATCGCCCCGCCGAACTGTCGGGCGGCGAACAACAGCGCGTCGCCATCGCCCGCGCGCTCGCCAACCGCCCGCGCGCGCTCCTCGCGGACGAGCCGACCGGCAACCTCGACTCGACCCGCGCCCAAGAACTGCTCGCGCTGCTCAAAGAGATGGTTGCCGCAGACCAATTGACCGTCCTCATGGTCACACACGACCGCGACCTCGCCGCACGCTTCGCCGACCGCACCATTCAAATGAGAGACGGCAGAGTAGAAGGGATGAAGGATGAGGGATGAGGGATGAATAAGAGCCATGAAAGGTGAATGGTAAACGGTGAGTAGAGAAAGACTGTCTTTTTCCATTCACCATTCACTAGTCTTTCATTCATCCCTCATCCCTCCACCCTCAGCCCTTAGTTCGGAGGTAAGAAATCATGGCCGATGTTTCTCAGGTAATGACGATTGAGTCGTTGCGTTCCGTGCCGCTGTTTGCCTCTCTGGACGACAGGGCGGCGCGGACTTTGCGCGATCTGATGACGGTGCGCGAAGCCCCGCCCGGAACGCTGCTGTTCAAGATGGGCGACCCCGGCGATTCGATGTACCTGCTCGAAAGTGGGCAGGTGCGCATCTACCTCCACGACGGCGACGGCGAAAACCTCACCCTCGCCGAACTCGGCGACGGCGACTTCTTCGGCGAGATGGCGATCATCGACGGCAAGCCGCGTTCGGCCAACGCGGCCGTCACCGAACAGGCGTGCCTCGCCGTCCTCGCGCGCGAGGATTTCCTGCGCTTCGTGCGCGCCAACCCGGACGTGGCGCTGGAGATGGTCAGCGCCATTTCCGAGCGTCTGCGCCGCACGGACGAACTGCTGCGCCAGCGCGTCTCGCGCAACGCCAACGAAGAGGAAGAGGCGCGCATGACCTGGGCCGACCACGTCGCCGATTCGCTCGCGGCCTTCGGCGGCAGTTGGCGTTTCATCACCTACTCTTTGATCTTTCTGGTCGCGTGGATTCTCTTGAACACGGTCGTCAAGTCGGGCTTCGATCCGTTTCCTTACGAATTGCTCGGCCTCCTGCTCGGCATCGTCGCCGGGATTCAAGCGCCGATCATCATGATGTCGCAGAAACGGCAGGCGGAGAAGGAACGCCTGCGCGCCGACCTCGATTTTCAGATCAACTTGAAGAACGAACTCGCCATCTCGGAAGTGCTGCGCCGTCTCGACCTGCTCGAAAGCGAACGCCTGCCGTTGCTCTTCGCGGAGCAAAAAACGCTCATCACGGGCGCGCGTGCGCAGGCCGGAGCGGGCGACGACGGAAAACTCCCGTTGGCTTGAACCGGGCGCACGCGACGCGTCCGCGGAAACTCCGAACGCGGCTTTTGGAGTTTGGCTCGAAGCGTCGTATCTTGGACGCGCAGACGTTCGTGATCTCAATTTTCGTTCGACTGATTTTATCGTCGGCGGCAAGCGGCCGAGAGTGGCGGGGAGCGGCAGAGAGCAGTCTCCGAAGTCGCGGCCACCGGTCGCCCGGCTCAATTTTCACACGCATGATCAAAGCCATTCTGTTCGACTTCAACGGCGTCATCATCGACGACGAGCCGCTGCAAATGAAGGCCGCGCAAGCCGCGCTCGCGGCCGAAGGCATCACGCTCACCGAGCAGGATTACTACGATTCGCTCGGCATGGACGACGCGACGTTTTTCCGCGCCGCCTTGGCACGCGCCGGGCGCGACGGCGACGACGAACTGTTCAAGCGCGTGCTGGATGAAAAGGTCAGACAGCATCGCGAAATGATCGCCGAAGAGTTGCCGCTCTTTCCCGGCGTCGTCACCTTTATCAAGGCGCTCGCGCGGCATTACCCGCTCGCCGTCGTCAGCATGGCGCGACGCGACGACATCGGGCACGTACTCGAACGCGCGGGGCTGGAGCGAGCCTTCACCGTCGTCGTCAGCGCCGAGGACGTGAGCGCCTGCAAGCCCGACCCGGCCTGCGTCAATCGCGCGCTCGAAAAACTGAACGAGGCGCGCCAAAGGGCCGGGCAGACGCCGCTCGCGCCCGCCGAATGTCTCGTCATCGAAGACGCGCCGCCGGGCATCGAAGCCGCACGCCGCGCCGGGATGCGCACGCTCGGCGTGACGAACACCGTCAGCGAATCCGCCCTCCGCGCCGCCGGAGCCGATGTCGTCACACACAGCCTCGCCGATTGGACGGACGACGCCGTGCGACACGTCTTTAACAGGGATGAGGGCGGAGGGCGGAGGGATGAATAAGAAACTATTTAACGAAGCGAGTGCTCTTCTTGTTCATCCCTCCGCCCTCATCCCTTCATCATATGACTCCTGAAAGTAAATTGTTGATGGTGGAGGCGCGGCGGCGTTTCGCGCGGCTGGTGGCGCAGCCGGAGGCTTCGATTGAGTTGGCGCACGCGGCGCTGCTCGTGGCGGCCGAGGAGAGGCCGGGGCTGGATGTCGAACATTATCGCGCGCGCCTGTACGAGTTGGGTGTCGCGGCGCGCGCGCGCGTGGCCGAGGCAGGGAGCGCCAACTCTGTCGCCGCGCTCAATCAGTTTCTCTTCGAGGAGTTAGGCTTCAACGGCAATCAGAGCCATTACTACGACCCGCGCAACAGTCTGCTCTCCGACGTGATCGAGCGCCGCACGGGCATCCCGATCACGCTCTCGCTTCTGTACATGGAGATCGGGCGACGCGCGGGCCTCGGCGTCGAAGGCATCGGGCTGCCCGGTCACTTCATCGTGCGTGCGGAAGGACTCGACGGCGAGACCGCGCTCGTCGATCCGTTCAACGGGCGCGTCATCGACACGGATGACTGTCAGGAGCGGCTCGACACGATCTACGGCGGGCAAGCGCCGCTGACGGACGAGCACCTGCGCCCCGTCGGGACGCGCGAAATCCTCGCGCGCCTGCTCCGCAATCTGAAAGGCATCTACGCGCAGGCCGGACTCTATCGACGCGCGCTCTCCATCATCGAACGCATCCTGCTCGTTGCGCCCGACGCCGTGGACGAACGACGCGACCGCGGCGCGCTGCTCGCGCAACTCGGCCGCTATGCGGAAGCCATCGTCGATCTGCAAGCCTACCTCGCCGCCGCGCGCAACCCGCCCGACGCCGAACGCGTCACGGAGCAGTTGAAGCAGATGCAGTTACAACTGGCGAGACTGAATTAAGTCCCGAAGTCCCAAGTCTCAAGTCCCAAGTCAAGAGTGGCTGACGGACTTGAGATGTGGGACTTGGGACTTGGGACTTCGGGACTTATCCGGGCTTATGAAGTTTTTCGACATTCTTCGTTTGGCGTTGCGGAATTTGCGCGAGGCGCGTCTGCGTGCGGCGTTGACGACGCTCGGCGTCATCGTGGGCGTGTCGATGATCGTGACGATGATGTCGTTCGGATTGGGGTTGCAGCGCAACGCCGTGCAGCGTTTTCGCGATCTCGACTTGTTCAACGAGATCACCGTGAGCGGGCGCAGTCTGGTCGGTCTGGTGTCGTCCGCGATGGGCGACAGGGAAGACGGGCGCGAGGGGCGCGGGCGGCGCGGTGGCGGCAGATCGGACGCGACCGATCCGGGGCGTCTCCGCTCGGAGCGCATGTTGACGGAAGCGGCGCTCGCGGAGATCGCGGCGTTGCCGGGCGTGGCCTCGGTCGAACCGAACATCGATTTGACGACTTACGTGCGCGCCAACAAACGCGCGTTGCTGCGTCAGGTCGGCGGCGCGCTCGTGCCGAACGGCGCGACGCGTTTCAAGTCGTATCTGGCGGGGCGCATGATCAGTTCGCCGCAGGCGGACGAAGCGGTGGTTGACGAGTCGTTTCTGCGCAGCTTCGGATTCGAGAAAGCCGAGGACGCCGTTGGGCAGACGCTCGAACTGCTCGCACCGGGCGGCGCGCAGGAGAGCGAGGCGGGCGCGCGAAAGGACAAGGACGCGAACGCCGGCGCGGGCGTCGAGAATAAAACGAGCGCAGGGGGCGCGCCAGATGAAGGCGCGCGCGGCGAGGACGAAGGAGGTTTGACTTTCTTCGGGCTGCCGCTCGGTGAAGAGTCCGGGGGCGGCGGGGGCGGTGACGACGCCGAAGGCGCTCTGGCCGTGCGCACGTTTCGGATCGTCGGCGTCTTGAAGACCGAGGTTGAAGGCGGCCCGCAGGGCGGTCGGCAGTTTCGCGGCATGATGCCGGTTTCGAGCATCTACATTCCTCTGCCCGCCGCGCGCGCGTGGGCTGATAGGTATCGCAACTCGATCAGCGAAGTGGCGTTTCGTTTGGCGCGCGAGAGCGGCATGCTCAAAGACGGCGAAGCCGAAGGCTACGCGATGGCCATCGTGCGCGTGACCGACCCGGACGTTTTGCCCGACGTGCAAAAGCGTCTGAACGAACTCGGCTTCAACAGTTTCTCCATCGTCGATCAGTTGAAAGAGTTGCGCACGGTCTTTCTCATCCTCAACTCGGCGCTCGGCCTGCTCGGCGGCATCTCTCTGCTCGTCGCCTCGTTCGGCATCGCCAACACGATGATCATGTCCATCCTCGAACGCACGCGCGAGATCGGCATCATGAAAGCCATCGGCGCGGAAGACCGTGAGATCAAATTGATCTTCTTCGTCGAAGCGGGCTTGATCGGGTTGATGGGCGGCGTCATGGGCGCGCTCGCGGCGTGGGCGATTGACGCCATCGCCAACCGTCTCGCCTATCGCTTCGTCTTGCAGCCGCGCGGCGTCTCCTACGTGGACTTCTTCGCGCTGCCGCCCTACCTCTGGCTCGGCGCGATCATCTTCGCCGTCGCCGTCGCCATCCTCGCCGCCCTCTACCCGGCCGCCCGCGCCGCCCGCATCGACCCCGTCAAAGCGCTCAGACACGATTAAAAAGGGAAAAGGGGAAGGGGGACAGGTGAAGGGATAAAGCTCACCGCACTTAACAGTTGGTCTTTGTCTTACCTGTTCCCTTTCCCCCTTCCCCTTTTCCCATCTTTCTAGCCTTCCGCTTCGCGTTGGATGACGGGGTCGCCGCCGCCGACGCGTGCGGCGGCGCGTGCGAGCAGAATGAGCACGACGATGGCGATGAGGGTGGCGAGGATGGCGTAGGTGTAGAGCGCGGCGAGGCTCTCGCCCGTGCCGAGCAGTTGCTTGATGGTCTCTTTGATGGCCTCGTTCCAGGCGAGCGCGGCGACGAGGCCGAGCGAGGCCGAGGCGAGCGTGATCATGGTCTGGAAAAATACGCGTGCGTTGTTCATGGCATCCTCCGTGGCGATAAAAATTGAAGCGTGTTGGAACTCGCCTCAGTTCTTAAGCCAACGGAGCTTTGTGCGTCAACGACTTTTCGCGCCGCCGCTTCAGGCGACCGCGCCGCGACACCAACTGCACATGCGATATTCATCTTTGATGAAGAGGCCGATGAAGCAGAGCGGGAAGCAGAAGATGAGCAGAGTGAAGAAGACGATCCAGCCCGCCGTGCCGATGCGTTTGGCGATGACGGGCGGGGCGGTCGATTGGCAGTGCGGGCAGCGGAAGTATACCGGGGGCGCGCCCGCCGGAGGCGCGAACCCTTGTGCGAGCGGTTGGACGGGCGCGGGCGGCGCGTCCGTCGCCCAGAGCGGCGTCCCCGTGAAAGTGCTTTGCGGCGGCGGTGGCGGCGCGTGAAGCGGCGGCGCGTAGAGAGGCGGGGCGGATGAGTTGTCGTCCGAGAGCGCTTGGCCGCAGTAACGACAGATGCGCGCGATGTCTGCGTTCGGCCGGCCGCAGTGTTGGCAGAAGATCGTCGACATAAGGTTCGCGAGGCGGCGCTTGAGTGAGAAAGAAATTAATAGTCGCCGGGTTTCAACTCTTCCATATCTTCCTTCGTGTCTTTGTGCCTTTGTGGTGAAGGACTATGAGAAACATTTACCACTAAGACACTAAGACACGAAGGAGGAGAGAAGAGCAAAGCGGTTCAAGAGCAGTGCGGGGGATTCGGCAGAGAGAATTCGCGGAAGATGCGCTCGGCCGTTTCGATGCCCGCTTCGATGAGTGTGAACTCCGTGCCGGAGACGCCTTGCGGATAGCAGCGCGGCAGGCTGCGGCCGATGCCGATGGTGCCGATGCGGCTCGAACCCGTCAGGCGCAGGTAGACGCTGCCGTTGGCCTTCGTCTTCGCCGTGCCGGGTTCGAGCACGAGGTAATTGATGTAGTACTCGTCTGTGCTCTGGCGGCGGGTCGGGTCGAAGACGCCCGACACGTCGTTCTGAATTTCGATCCAGACCACGTAGGTTTTCGTCGTGTCGCTCTTGGCGCGCTTGTTCGCCTCGCCGCGCGTCAGACGACCGCCCGAAGCGACCTGTAAACCGGCGCTGTCGCGCAGGCGTTGCACGACCGCGCCGAGCAACATATCGCCCCCGTTCAGAGCCAGCCGCGACGTCATCGCCGAAGGCGAACTGGCGACGACGAGCGACACCTTCTCCGTCTCTTTCGGCTGCGGCGTGGGCGTCGCTACCGGCTCGGCGGCCTGCGGCACGGGCGGGTCGCTCTTCGGCGTCCGCACGCGCCGGCCGGCCTGCCCATAAACGACGACGGATGCCGCCGAGACGAGCAACGCGCAGCAGCAGGCGACGACCAGACGGCGCACTCGGACGCTTCGTTCGTGAGTTGAAAATTTTAATTCGCGCATGACTGTTTCACTTCCGCTGCCGTCGCGGCATTAAGAGCACCTGAGAAAACTAAAACTATGAAACCACGCGCGCGACACGCGCACAACACGAAGAAGCGGTTGATACTTTTTCGTTTCGTGTGAGGCGCGTGGTTTCATGTTTCGTTAGTCGCTTTAGTTGTCAGATTCAATTTGGAGCGAATGAGTTGTCGGTTCGGCTGGCGGCGCGTTCATGGACGCGCGCCGAGCGGTTTGCCGCAGCGGTTGCAGAACTTGGCCGACGGGTCGCGTTGTTGTGCGCCGCAGTTTTCGCAAGACAGGTTGGCGCGTCTGAGGTCTGCGCCGCAGGTGGCACAGAAGGCCGCGCCCGTCGTGTTGGTCGCGCCGCACGTGCCGCAACTGCCGGGCATGGGCGGAACGTAGCCACCCGCCTTGCGCGCGATGTGCGCTTCGATGACCTTCCAAGAATCTTCCGTCAGCTTGTGTTGCCAGTACGCACCGAGCGCGGGCAGCGCCAGTAGCAAGCCCGCAGAGAGCAGGACGGCCACGGCCGCGACGGCCGCCTTGTCCAGCCATTTCTGCATCCCGATCTCGACGCGCGTGCCGCCGTGCTCCGGCGTGATCTTGATCGTGAGCGCGGCCGACAGTCCCGTCAGGTCGCGCAGCGTGCCCGACTTGCGCGCTTGCAAGACGGCCGTCTGCGCCACCTGCATCGATTGCACTTCGTAGTCGCCCTCGTCGAACAGGCGGCGCAACTCCGCGACCAAACTCTGCACGTCAACTTCGACGCCCGGATAGTATCTGTTGTCCATATGCAAACCGGGAAGGGGTAAGGGGAAAAGGGGAAAGGTGAAAACCAGATTCGCCTTCCGAGAATTTCTTGACCTTTTCCTTTACCCTTTTCCCTTTACCCTTTCTTCCGAATCCATTCTTCGCTTTGACGCGCCTTTTCGCGTAAACTCATTTTACGCTCAAATGCGCCTGACAGTTCAACGTGCACGCGCACTCTTGCTCTACTTACTTCTAAGGAGACACAGATGAAAGCACCCGTCCGGCGCGCCACGCTCGCGCTGTTTCTGACCGCCAACTTGCTCGTCGCCGCCGGCGCTCCCGGCGTCCGCGCCCAGACGCGTGAGACCGCCGCGCCCACTGCGCTCGACGGGTTCACCGCCTCCGAGTCGAACACGGAGCGACAACTCGAAGAGCGTTTTCGCGCCGTGCCGCAGGCCGCCTCGGCGCGCGAACACCTGCGCACCCTGACGCGCGAGCCGCACGTCGCGGGCACGCCCGAAGACTATCGCACGGCCGTCTACGTCCGCGACCAGCTACGCAAGTTCGGCATCAACGCGGAGCTGAAAGAGTATCAAGTACTGCTCCCGTACCCGAAACATCCCACGATGCTCGAACTCGTCGCCCCGCGCCGCACGTACCTCAAACTGGAAGAGGCCGCCCTCCCGCAAGACCCCTCGTCTTCTCACCAGCGCATCATCCCGCTCTTTAACGCCTACTCCGCTTCGGGCGACGTGACCGCTCCGCTCGTCTACGTCAACTACGGTTTGCCGGACGACTACGCGGCCTTGAAAAAGATCAAGGTGGACGTGCGCGGCAAGATCGTCATCGCGCGTTACGGCCGTTCGTTTCGCGGCGTCAAGGCGAAGGTGGCGGAAGAGAACGGCGCGGTCGGTCTCATCATCTATTCAGACCCGGCCGACGACGGCTACGCGCAGGGCGACGTGTATCCGAACGGCCCGTGGCGTCCGGAGACTTCCGCGCAGCGCGGCTCCGTGCTCTATCTCTTTCAATACCCCGGCGACCCACTCACGCCCGGCCAGCCCGCCATCAACGGAACGACGCGACGCAAACAAGACGACCCGGCCTTGAACATCCCGCGCATCCCCGTCCAGCCCATCTCTTATGCGGACGCGCGCCAACTGCTCGAACCCTTGCACGGCCCCGTGCGCCCCGACGGGTTTCAAGGCGGCTTGCCGTTCGCCTATCACGTCGGCGGCACACCGGACGTGCGCGTCCATCTCAAGACAGAGATGGATTTTCAAATCCGCACGATCTGGAACGTCATCGGCCGCATCGACGGCGCGGAAGAACCCGACCGCTGGGTGGTGCTCGGCAATCATCGCGACGCTTGGACGTTCGGCGCGGTCGATCCGAACAGCGGCACGACCGCCATGCTCGAACTCGCGCGCGGCTTCGGCGAACTGCTCAAGACGAACTGGCGACCGCGCCGCACGATCATCTTCGGCAGTTGGGACGCCGAGGAGCAGGGACTCATCGGCTCGACCGAATGGGCGGAAGAGAACGCCGTCGAGTTGCGCGCAAAGGCCGTCGCCTATCTCAACATGGATTCGGCCGTCTCCGGCGCGAACTTCGGCGCGTCGAGCGTGCCCACGCTCTGGAAACTGATCCGCGCGGCGGCGCGCGACGTAAGCGATCCGAAGACGGGCAAGAGCGTCTATCAGGCTTGGCAGGATCGCGTGCGCGACGCGCGCCCCGAAGCCGAGTTGACGGATGCGGGCGCGGGCACGGACGCGCCCATCGCGGAAGCGCGCATCAACGCGCTCGGTTCGGGTTCCGATTACACGCCCTTCCTGCAACACCTCGGCGTGCCGTCCGTAGACATGGGCTTCGGCGGCGACTACGGCGTCTATCATTCGGCCTACGATTCGTTCAACTGGATGGAGAAGTTCGGCGACCCCGGCTTCAATTATCATGTCGCCGCCGCGCACCTCTGGGGCACGATCACTTTGCGCCTCGCGGGCGCACGCGCGCTCTCCTTTGACTACGCCGATTACGCGACGGAACTCCGCGACTTCATCAACGAGACGCAGAAGACGGCCGCGCGTCGCAAGCTCGCCGACGACTACGATAACCGTGCTCTGCTCGACGCCGTCAAGGAATTGACGGACGAAGCGGGACGCGTCTCGGCGCGTCGCAGCCAACTGCTCGAAGAGATCGAAGCGCGCGTGCGCGTAGGCGAACGCGAGCCCCGCGCCATGCAGCAGCTCAAGCGCATCAACGACAGTCTCATCGCCGCCGAGCGCGCTCTGACGGATGAACGCGGCCTGACGGGTCGCACTTGGTACAAACATCAAATCTACGCGCCCGGCCTCTACACGGGCTACGCCGCGCAGCCTTTGCCGGACTTGCGCCAAGCCATCGACGACCGCAACACCAAGAACGCGCGCGAAGCCGCCGCACGCATCACCGCAGCGATTCGTCGCGCCGTCGCCGTGTTGAAAGAGGGAAGGGAAAGATAGTGCGTCCTGACACAAGCCGGAAAGACGATCTCAAAGTTCAATTTGAGATCGTCTTTCCGGCTTGTGCGCGTTCAAGGTTTTGCGTGGAGTTGATTTGATGAGACGCGTGTTGCTGTCAATCGCCGTTAGCTTCGGACTCATCGCGACCTATGCGTTCTCGGTCGCCATCATTTTTATTCTGACCGGGGAAAACACGGAACTGCTAACGTATCTCGACTACCCGCTGCGACTGCCGAAGTTTCTGCCCTACTATCTGAGCCCGCCGACGGCGGAAGATTTTAGCCCGCTGATGAATCAAAGGAAGATACTGGTCGCGATCTTCGTGTATGCGGCCAACGTCTTGCTTTATTCGCTCCCCGCTTATCTGCTGCTGACCTTGATCTCGCGCCGCATCTCGCGCCGGAGAAAAGTCGAGTTGACGCAAACAGAACCACCGCCCCCGCCGCCGTCGTTTGCGAATTAGTGGCACACGCACGCGCGTCAGTTTTTCTTCTTCTCGTCTTTCTTTTCGCCCTTCTTCTCGCCCTTCTTCTCGTCTTTTTTCTCGGTCGTTTCGGCGGGCAGCCGTTTGGCCGCGTCGATGATCTCTTCGAGGTTGTCGATGGCTTGTTCGAGCGCTTCGCGTTCGTTTTCGGCGGCCGTCGCCGTGCGTATGGCGGCGAGTTGGGGCAGGATGCGCGCGGAGGCTTCGCCGAGACGGCGCAGCGCCTTCGGGACGAGCGAACTGTCCGGCGTGCGCGTGGCTACGTCGTCTATGTTGTTGATGGCTTCGTCGAAGATGCGCGCGAGGTCGCCGAGCAGTTGGGCGCGCGTGCCCTTCGGCAACTCGCCCCACTTCTCGGAATCTTTGGCCGCTGCCTTAGCGTCGGTCGCGCCCGTGACGACGGCCACGCGCCTTTCGGCGATCTTGACGAAGAGTGCGATGCGCTGGTCGAGCGCCTGCGTGTCGCGCACCATGTCGGTCTCTTGCTCCGTCAGGTGTTCGCGCCTCTGCACGGTGGCGGCATCAGCGGCGGAGATGCTGGACAAGGCGACGAGCGCGACGAGCGCGACGGGCAACAACGCCCGGAGGCGCGCGCGGCGAGGGGTGAAGGTTTTCATCGTGTGGCTCACTTTGATTTCCGACTGTGAGAGTCAAACTCCCGGCGACTAACGTCGAACTTACAGACGCGATCACTCAACGACTAACGCAGCACCGTGTCGCTGTAGAAGGCTTCGAGGGCTTCGGCGCGCAGGTCGCGGACGAGACGCACGAGCGCGAGCACGTTGCCCGCAAATTCGCCGGGCGTCTGGCGGCGCATGGCTTCGACGCGCGCGGCGTGCTTGTGCAGCGATTGTTCGATGCGTTTGAAGAGATCGCGCGAACGACTGCTGCCGTCGTCCATCTGATACAGATGTTGGATGGCGTCTTCCATCAACGCTTGATAGACGCCGAGTTCGGCCGTGGCCGAGTTGAACTGTTTGAGTTCCGTCTGCTGTTCGGCGCGCAGGAGTCGCGCTTCGGCCAGTTCGACACTGAGGCGCGTGCGCGCTTTCTCGTCGCGCGCCGAAGACAGTTGCGTGCGCGCGTCCTGCGGAATGTAGACCATCGGCGGCGGCGCGGGCTGTGGCGGGATGACCAAATCCTGCGCCCGCGCTTCGACTGACAGAACCGCCGCGCACAGCAACGCCGACAAGAGCCAAAGCCGCTGATGATGGAAAATTAAACGATTCATGTGCGGGTGCGTCTGATGATTTCCGATTGATGCTTAAGAGAGCGATAAACAAAATCAGGGAACCACGAAGTCACACGAAACAGGAGGCAACTCTTCTTCGTGTGGTTTCGTGTGACTTCGTGGTTCCCTGATTTTGATTTCAAAGTTTTGATTTCAAGTTTCGCTCGCCGCTTTTAACTCTTCTTCCGGCGCTAATTCTTCTTGCGCTTCGCCCCCTGCCCGTTCTTGATCTGCCGGCGCAAGTTGGGCAGACGCAAGTTGACCTTCTCCATCTCAAGATTGTTCTCGGCGGGGTTGGCCTTCGCCAGAAACGTCTCGTAGTTAGTGAGCGCCAGTTCGTATTCGCCCGTCAGGTCGTAGGCGCGCGCCAGCAGAAAATAGGTGACGGGCAGTTCGGGGCGCGCGCGGTTGAGCCATTGATATTCGACGAGCGCTTCCGGGTATTGCTTCAGACCGTCGAGCGCGGTCGCCAGATTCGCGTGCGCCGCGTAGTGTTCGGGCGCGCTTCGGAGTATGCGACGCAGGAGCGCGGCGGCCTCTTCGAAGCGACGCGCTTGAACGAGCGCCGCCGCGTAGCCGGTAGCGTAGTCGATGCTCGTCGGCGCGAGTTCGGCGGCGCGTCGAAAGTAGGCGAGCGACTTTGCCGGATCGGTCGTGCGATATTTTTCGCCCGCGAGCGCGTTGTAATTCGCGAGGCGTGCGCGCAACAACTCGGAGCCGGGCGCGGCGCGCAAGGCCGCTTCCGTATCGTTGATGGCGCGTTCGTAGTCGTCCGTGTCGGCGGCGAGTTCGGTGCGTTCCTCGATGGCCGAGACGTTGTTCGGTTCGAGTTGCAAAGCGCGTTCGATGCTCGCGGCGGCGGCCGTCTTGTCTCCGGCGAGTCGTTCGATGCGCGCGCGCGTCGCCCACGCGTCGGCCGTCGAGTTCGCGTCGACCGTGGCGCGCCTGATCAATTTGACGGCTTCGTCTTTAGCGCCCGCGCGCAGGCGCAGAGAGGCGAGCGCGGTAAGCGCGCTCGTGTCCTTCGGGTCGAGTTCGACGGCGCGACTGAGAAAAGGCTCGGCTTTCGCGTCGTCGCCCGCGCGCGCGAGCAGGAGTCCGAGCGCCGTGTGCGGGAGCGACCAGTCGCGTCGTAGTTCGACGGCGCGACGCAAAGACTTTTCCGCTTCGGGCAGTTGCTTGAGGGCGACGAGGGCGACGCCCTTTTGATATTCGGCTTCGGGAAACTCGGGGCGCAGCTTGAGGGCCGCGTTGTAGAGTTCGACGGCGCGCTGGAGTTCGCCGCGCGCGTGCACGTCCTGCGCGCGGTTGAACACGCGCACCGGATCGGCTTCGCCGTCCGCGTCGTCGGCGTCGTCAGTCGTCTGCGCTTGCAGCGAGGCGGCGCAGACAAGGACGAGCAGCAGCGACCAGACGAGAGCGCGCGCGCTGAAGTGAATCGGAAAAGAGTTTGAAAGTCTCAAACTGCTGTTGCTTTCGTTCGTGATGTGAAATTTGTTTGCCGAAACTGAACCGCCGGGAGTCGGCGGCGCGTGCCGAAAGGCTGTTCTGCCGCGCGAGCATAACATGCGCCGCGAAGAGGCGTCCACGCGACGCTCTTTTCGGACAAACCATCGGGCTTTGTATGGATGATGGGTTGCGTCCTTCAAGATGCCTGCGATAACATGCGCGCTATCCTGATCTTCCAATTTAAACTTCGGGTCGCCCGCCGATGTGCGCGGGCGGCGCAGACCGAGACGGCAAGTCGGCTGTCTTTCACGAAACGAGGGCGAGTCTCGAGAGCGGAGCGAAGATGGCTGTGAGCGGTTCGGTAGTTGAAGAGATTCTGCGCGGCGACGCCGCCGAGCCGGACGCAATGCCGGAAACAATTTCGCCGGAAGCGGCCGAGAAGGAACTCGCCCTGCGCGCCTTGTTCCGCGAGATGCAAGCGGTCGTCGTGGCTTTCTCCGGCGGCGTCGATAGCTCATACGTGGCCTACGTCGCGGCGGGCGAACTCGGCGCGGCGGCTCTCTGCGTGACGGGTGAATCCGCTAGCCTCGCTGCACACCAGCGTTCGCAGGCGGCGGAGATCGCCGCGCGTTTCGGTTTTCGCCACGAGACCATCGACACCGAAGAGATGGCCGACCCGCGCTACACGGCCAACGCGGGCGACCGCTGTTACTTTTGCAAAACGGAACTCTACTCGAAACTCGCGCCCCTCGCCGCCGCGCGCGGCTTCGACTTCGTGGTTGACGGTTCGACCACGGACGACCTCGGCGATTATCGACCGGGGCGTGCGGCCGCTGCCGAACACAATGTCCGCAGCCCGCTCGTCGAAGTCGGCATGTCGAAGCGAGAAGTGCGCGAACTCAGTCGTCGCGCTCGCCTGCCGACGTGGGACGCCCCGGCCAGCCCTTGCCTCTCCTCGCGCATCGCCTACGGCACGACCGTCACGATCAAACGCCTGCGCGAAGTGGAGACCGGCGAAGAGATCATGCGCGCGCTCGGTTTCCGCGAGTTTCGCGTCAGGCATCACGACGAATTGGTGCGCCTCGAAATAGCCCCGGCGGAACTGGACAAGGCGCTCAGCCGCGAAGTCACGGACGAACTCGCGCGCCGCTTTCGCGCCCTCGGCTTCCGCTACGTCACGCTCGACTTGCACGGCTATCGCACGGGCGCTTTGAACGAAGTCTTAAATCAGTGAACGGTAAATGGTAAATGGTGAATGGAGAAAACCTGCTTTCTTCCATTCACCATTGACCATTTACCGTTCACCCATCAGGAGATGAACAATGGCTACTACGTTGGTTGAAGACGCACCGCCGGAAGCTAAAGAGAGTAATCCGTTCGAGTCGATGATGTCGCGTTTCGACCGCGCGGCGAAGCTGCTCGATCTCAACCCAGACCTCTACGCCGTGATGCGCGTGCCGAACCGGGAATTGAAGGTCTACATTCCCGTGCGCATGGATTCGGGGCGCATTCAGGTCTTTGAAGGATTTCGCGTGCAGCACAACTTCGCGCGCGGCCCGGCCAAAGGCGGCATCCGTTACGCGCCCGACGTGACGATTGAAGAGGTGCGCGCTTTGGCCGCGTGGATGACCTGGAAGTGCGCGGTCGTCAACGTCCCGTTCGGCGGCGGCAAGGGCGGCGTCATCTGCGACCCGTGGCAGATGTCGCAAGGCGAGTTGGAGCGTCTGACGCGTCGTTACGCCGCCGAACTCATCGACATCATCGGGCCGGAAAAAGACGTGCCCGCGCCCGACATGAACACCAACGAGCAGACGATGGCCTGGATCATGGACACCTACTCCATGCACGCGCGCCACACCGTCACGGCCGTGGTGACGGGCAAACCGATTGACCTCGGCGGCTCGCGCGGGCGGCGCGAGGCCACGGGTCGCGGCGTCCTCTTCGTCGTCAACGAAGCGATGAAGCGTTTCAAGATGACGCCGCCCTCGACGCGCGTGGTCGTTCAGGGTTCGGGCAACGTCGGCGGCATCGGCGCGCAGTTGATGCACGAGGCCGGTTATAAAGTGGTCGCCATCTCCGATATGCACGGCGGCATCTACAACCCGGCGGGCATCGACATCCCGTCCGCGCTCGAACACCTGCGCGCGACGCGCTCGTTCGAGGAATACCCGAACGCCGAGCGCGTGACGAACGCCGAACTGCTGGAGATCGAGTGCGACGTGCTCGTCCCGGCGGCGACCGAAAACCAGATCACTTCGCAAAACGCCGAGCGGATCAATTGCAAGGTGCTGGCCGAAGGCGCGAACGGCCCGACGACGGCTGCGGCCGACGAAATCCTCCAGCGCAAAGGCATCTTTGTGATTCCAGATATTTTAGCCAACGCGGGCGGCGTCACCGTCTCCTACTTCGAGTGGGTGCAGGATCGGATGGGCTATTTCTGGAAAGAGGATGTGGTCAACGAGCGTTTGCAGGACGTGATGGTCGCCAGTTTCAACGAACTGGTGAAGTTTGCCGAGAAGCACAACGTCGATACGCGCACGGCCGCCTACATGCTCGCCATCGACCGCGTGGCCTACGATACGCGCATGCGCGGCATCTACGCGTGACAAAAACGTGTAGGGATTTTTAATGCTAAGTGGTGAAAAAGTCTTGATTTCCGCGCCAATGTAGAGTATGGTCTGCCGGAAATTGTTATGTAGGAGCAGAGTCGGAAAGTGTAAGTTGACGATAAAGTTCCTACATTTCAAATTCGCAGCGTTGACATGGACGTGACTGTTTTGTATAAGCAGTAACGTCTTACAGTTAATCAGGCTAAAGAAGAATACAGTTGAGAGGCGCAAAGAGGCAGGTTTTAAGCGCCCGCGAACACAGAATACGTGTTCGGCTCCTCTCGCTGCTCCGCTCCAGCTACAAGGCGTTTCGTTCGAGGGCGGTAGCAGTTTTACATTGACTCTGTTGTGTACGCTTGTAGTTGGAGCGTCTGCACCCCGCCAAAAGTTTAAGTAAATGTTCGTGTCGGGAATGAAAGCCATTAAGCTTATATGCACACGGACATGCGCGCGAACCTTTGGGTCAGGGATCGGCAGTCGCCCCTTCCCGCAAAATTACATTACTCATTTCGCAGGAGGAATGCGATGAGACTCGCGAGAAGAGCGTCCGTTATGGCGCTCACCCTGTTGATGCTGTGTGCCGCAGTATCAGCTCAAACACTAAGGCCGGCGGATGATCCCAGAAATCTAGCCCCGACCGTAGGCACAGGTGGCCCCGTTGGCGGCCCCACCGGACTCTTCACCATCTACGACGGCCAGACGCTCCGTAAAGGTGAATTCACTTTCAGCGTCGCATACAGCAACTTTGACCGCGATCCGGGTAACGTGGACATCACGGAGACCCCGCTCAGCTTCCAGATCGGTCTGACCAACCACCTGGAACTGTTCTTTAATACCGACGGCTATCGCGGCGTCAAAGTCAACAACCCGCAGAACCTGTCGAGCTTCTACCTGCCGAACACCGCGATTTTCACATCGCGTCTGGTCAGCGTGAGCGCGGCGGGCGTCCCGACCTTCAGTACCGGCTTGCAGAGCCCCGGTGCGATCGTGCTCGCGCCGATCAACAACGTAGGCATCGGCCAGCAGGCTCTGTTCCGCCCCTTCGGTAACCAGCCCTTCGTGCAGTTCCCGTTTGTCGGCGGTTCGGCCGGTAACTTCCAGAACGGCTTCGTCGGCTTCAACCCGCGCTTCACGTTCACGCTCGGCGGCCCGACCGGAAACAATGCCAACGGCAGCAACTTCGGCGCGGCGGCCAACTTCCCCGGCATCGGCTCGATCTTCGGCAGCATCTTGCCGGGCGTCGTGCTGACCCAGCGAATTGTGCCTGCGACCTTGACGACCAGCGCGCAAGTCGTGCCGGACACGTTCACGCTCGCTCCGACCTATCTGCCTGACGCGCCCTTCATCAGCCGTCTCTACGGCGAATCGGCCTTCAGCACCTTCAGCATCGGCGCGAAGTATCGCTTCACCGGCCCGAACAATCCGTTCGGCATCGGCTTGATTCCGTTCTACCGCTTCTACGCCGACACGGCCGACGACCGCAACGGCTTCAACCAGTTGCAGCGCGGCGCCAGCCCCGGCGGCAACATCGGCGACTTCGGTCTCGTGATGTTCGCCGACGGCCGTCTGAGCCGCAGCGTCAATCTCTCGGCCAACCTCGGCTACATCCTGAACAGCAATCCGCGCAGCGAATTGTTGGGCGATGCGGCCTTGATCGACCGTCCCGACGAACTGATCGCGGGCATCGGCATCGACTTCCCGGTCAACGAGAAGTTCCAACCGATCGTCGAACTCAAGTCGGTGCAGTACGTGGGCGGCCGCACGCCGAACGCGTTCCAGAACAACCCGGTCGATTTCTTGGCCGGTGTGCGTATCTTCCCGCGCCGCTGGATGGGCTTCAGTGCCGCTTACCGCGCGCACATGAACCAGCAGGGCGGCCGTATCTTCAACAACCAAGGGCCGGAAGACTTCCCGCGCGGCTTCATCCGTTCGCAAGACCCGCATGGTTATCTCTTCCAGTTCTGGGCCGGTCGGCGCAACGAACGCGCTCCCACCGTTGTCCCGAACAACCCGCCGACGACGGCCGTTTCGGCCAGCCCGTCGAGAGTGGTTTTGGCGGCTGACTGCGGCCCCGATCAGCGTCCGCGCGAAGGCTGCGTGGCAACGGGCAGCACCGTCCAACTCGCGGCTAACGCCACCGACCCGGACGGCGACACGCTCCTCTACACCTGGTCAACCACCGGCGGCCGCATCACGGGCGACGGTGCGAACGTGACGTGGGACTTGTCGGGCGTCCAGCCCGGCACGTACACGGCCTCCGTGGAAGTTGACGACGGTTGCGGCTGTATCGCGTTCTCTTCGACGACCGTGACGGTCGAGCGTTGCGAGTGCGAAGCTGTTCCGACGCCGACGCCGGCTCCGCCGGTCGTTGAGACGCCGACACCGACGCCTCCGCCTGCTCCGACGCCGACGCAGTTCGACACCTACGGTCGTATCGCACGCAACGACGAGAAGGCGCGTCTCGACAACTTCGCCATCCAGTTGCAGAACGATCCGGGCGCGCAGGGCTACATCATCGCCTACGGCGGACGCCGTGGCCCGGCTGGTGAAGCTCAGACCCGTGCCGATTTCGCCAAGAACTATCTGGTGAACTCGCGCGGCATCGACGCGGGACGCCTCGTCACGGTTGATGGCGGATTCAAGGAAGAGGCCACCACCGAACTCTGGCTCGTGCCGAGCGGCGCAACACCGCCCACGGCAACACCGAACGTTGATGCCAGCGAGGTACAAACTACACGTCCACCGAGACGCGCGCCGCGCAGACGCGGCCGCAGAGACGATGACGAGTAGCTCGGACAACTTAACGCTCGCGCCGCGGCCGTCTAACGATGCGCCGCACGCGACCTGAACCGAAGCGCGGGCGATGTTTCTCTAACAGGAAGCATCGCCCGCTTCGCTTTTGCCCGCGTCTGCGCGGCGCGCGCGCGTCAGCGATATTTCATACAACTGCCCCGTTTGCGACGCGCATCTTAAATGGGCGTTGAATTTCTCCCAAAAATCGACGAGCGCCGCTGCTAGCCGCACACTCGTCGCCAAAAGCGTTACCGGTACAACTATTACCCCCTTTTCCAGTTTTAGACGTCAGAGACAGCAGAGGAAACCGATGACCCGGCCTATGAAAAAAATATCCTTGTACTTCGTTCTTTTAACTCTAGTCGCTTCGCTCTCTCTGCCGCCACGGGCGGCCTTGGCGACCGAACACTTCATCGACACCACGCAGGACGCGGCCGACCGCACGCTCAGTTGGTCAATCGCCGGGCCCATGGGCGGCGACGTGCGCGAACTCGTCGTCGATCCGAGCGACCCGCAGCACCTCATTCTCGGCACGCTCGACGGCCAGATTTATCAATCGACGGACGGCGCGCGCACGTGGGCGCGACTCGTCAATTTCAACCGGCCGGGCATCTATATCGATCACATCATCATCGACCCGCGCGACGCGAAGACCATGTACGTGGCCGCGCACAAACACAAAGAGCCGGGCGGCTTCTTCAAAACGACCGACGGCGGCACGACGTGGCGCGAGGCGGTCGAGTTGAAGACCGAGGCGCTGCATTCGCTCGCGCAGTCGTCTTCCAACCCGAACATTTTGATCACGGGTTCGAATCGCGGCGTCTATCGCTCGGAGGATTCAGGCGAGACTTGGACGCAACTGGCGACCTCGGCCTATCCGGACATCCGCAACGTCGAGTCCATCGCCATCGACCCGCGCGACCCCGGCGACATCTACATCGGCACTTGGCACTTGCCTTGGAAGACCGAAGACGGCGGCCAGTCTTGGAAGTCCATCAAGACCGGCATGATCGACGACTCGGATGTGTTCGCCATCGAGATCGACGAGACCCGACCCGACCACGTGATCGCCTCGGCTTGTAGCGGCATCTACGAATCGCAGAACGCGGGCGCAAACTGGCGCAAGGTGCAAGGCATCCCTTCGCAGTCGCGCCGCACGCGCGACATCATGCAGCACCCGGCCGTTCCTTCAACCATCTACGCCGGGACGACCGAAGGCTTCTGGCGCTCGACGAACGGCGGCGACTCGTGGATGCTCACCACCTCGCGCACGCTCGAAATCAACTCCATCGCCGTCCACCCGAAAGAGCCTCAGCTCGTCTACATCGGCACGAACAACTACGGCGTGATGGTTTCGCGCGACGGCGGTAAAAACTTCGTGCCGAGCAACGAGGGCTACAGCGGGCGACGCGCCTATGCCATCGCGCCCGACCGCGAGCGCCCCGGCCGCGTCTACGCGACGACCATCAACACGGCCACCGGCGGCGGCTTCTTCTTCGTCAGCAACGACAGCGGCGCGACGTGGCAGCCTTCCATGCGCAACATGCCGAGCCGCCTGATCGGCTATTCGATCCTGCAAGACCGCAAAGACTCGAACATCATTTATCTCGGCACGAATCTCGGCATCTATCGCTCCACCGACCGAGGCATGTCTTGGTCGCCCATCGGCGCGCCGAACGTCAAATCGCCCACAGCCAAACCGTCGAAACGACGCGCCGCCGCCACCGCTTCAACTCGTCGCACAACGGCTGCGCGTCGCGGCAGCACCACAGCGCGAACAGCCGCAGCGCAAGAGTCGCGTCCCGCGCCGCCCGTGCCGGTTCCGGCGAAGCGAGCGGACGAGATGGTGAAGCGCGCGCAGGAGGCTCTGAACGCGGCCGGTTACAACGTCGGCACGCCGGACGGGCAAGCGGGCACGCGCACGGTCGCCGCGCTCAGACAATTTCAGACGGCGAAGGAACTACCCGTAACTGGTAAGTTCGACGATGCGACTTTGACGGCGCTCGGCCTCGGCGGCGGCAAACAATCGCTCGGCGTCGAGCAGGGAATCCAGACCGCGCCGATCACTTTGACCGAGACCATCAACGCGCTCGCGTACCTACAGGATGCCGACGGCAGTTTGAAGATTCTCGCCGCCACCAACAACGGCCTCTATCGCACAGCCGACCCGACGAAGGGTTGGGAGAAGTTGCCCTTCGGCGCCGGACTCGACGCGCGCACTCTGTCCGTCTCGACGAGCGCGCAGAATCCGCAGACCATCTACGTCGGCACGTCCGTCTCGGGCGTGCTCGTCTCGCGCGACAGCGGGCAGAGTTGGCAAGAGGTCGAAGGCATCCCGAAGGGCGTGCCCGTCAATATCATCGAACAAGACCCTGAGCGTTCGGCCTACGTCTACGTGGGCACTTCGCACACGCTCTTTGTCTCGCACGACGGCGGGGAGAAGTGGACAAGGCGCGGCGGCAATCTGCCTTACGGCAGTTTTACGAGCATCCTCATCAACCCGAAGAACACCGATGAGATTTTCGTCGGCAGCGCCTACGAGCGCGCGGAGGGCAACGGCGTCTTTCATTCGCTCGACGCGGGGCAGACTTGGAAGCGCGTCGATCCGGAACTACCGAGCCGGCGCGTGTGGGCGCTCGCCTTCGACTCGCACGAATCCGGCCGCCTGCTCATCGGTTCACACTCGGCGGGCGTCTACGTCGCCCAACGCGATCTAACGGCGACAACCGCCGCCGCTCCTTCGCAACCTTAACGAGCGGTTGAGCGGATCGCTTGCCACGGCGAGCCACAAGAAGAGGGAAATGGTCAACGGAAATTTTGCTTCACGCCGTTGACCATTTCCCTTTAACTTCGGAGATTCTCCGCGAGCGTTGCAACGCCCGCCACCGGTTGTGTCCCATATCGCCTTGACATGCTTGCGCGTAGGCGTGTACATTTTCGCCCTACCCGGTCAAGCGACTGGTGATTACCGGATCACGCGGGTGATCCACGGGCACGAGAGAAACCGAAACCTTTTTTTAAATTTTTTCAACTTCTAGCGGCTCGCAATCCCCGCCTCATCCCTTCTGGGTCGTTCCGGCAATCACCCCCACATCGCCAGCAGACTAGGCCGCGCGCCACGCACTCGGAAGGGCGCGGTTGAATCGCGCGTCGTGCGAGTTGTCAGGGTGTTTGACGGGAAGGCGCGAAAGTTCTGCAACGCGCCGCGAATTCGAGTAGGAGTCCAAGAGCCCGCATGTCCACTGAAGATAACAAGCCGAGCGCAAGCGAAGCTACCAACGAACACTCACAAACCGGCGCAGGCGACGGCAGCAGCACCATGAGCAACGCCGCGCCGCCCGACGCTTCGGGCGAGCAGCAGCAACAACAGCCGCGCGCCTCCTCACCGACGACGGCCACCAGTGCCGCCGCCACTACCACCGCCGCTTCGTCCGCCTCGTCCGCGGGCGACGACGATGACGACGAACAACAGTCCGGCGGCGATTTCGATTTCGGTGCGATGCTCGACCAGTACGAGCAGGAGCAGGCGGCCTTTCAGGAAGGCTCGGTCGTGCGCGGAACCGTCGTCGGCATCAACGACCGGGGCGTGCTCATCGACTTCGGCTTCAAGTCCGAAGGGCTCGTCGATCAACAGGAGTTCACGGAGAACGGCCAGTTGACCGTCAAGCGCGGCGACGAAGTGGAAGTGCTCATCAAGAGCATGGAGTCGCAGGAAGGGCAGCCGATCCTGTCGCGCGCCGACGCCGTGCGCATGCGCGCGTGGGACGAACTCGAAAAAGCGCATCGCGACGGCACGCCCATCAAAGGCCGCATCATCGAGCGCGTCAAGGGCGGCCTGCGCGTGGACGTTGACGGCGTGGACGCCTTTTTGCCCGGCTCGCAGGTCGATTCGCGCCCCGTCCGCAATCTCGAAAGTTTTCGCGGCCAAGAGATCGAAGCGAAGGTTATCAAACTCAACCGCAAGCGCTCGAACGTCGTCTTGTCGCGCAAGGCCATCCTCGACGAACAGAACGAGGGACGCAAGGGCGAGACGCTCGACAATCTCGAAGAGAGCATCATCGTCGACGGCCAGATCAAGAACCTGACCGACTACGGCGCGTTCGTCGATCTCGGCGGCATCGACGGTCTCTTGCACGTCACCGATATGTCTTGGGGACGCCTCCAGAACCCGGCGGAACTCTTCAAGGTCGGCGAGACCGTGCAGGTTAAGGTCTTGAAATTCGACCGCGAGCGCGAGCGCGTCTCACTCGGTTACAAACAGCTTCAGCCCGACCCTTGGGAATCGGTCGAGGAGCGTTTCACCATCGGCAGCCGCGTCAAAGGAACGGTCGCCAGCGTCACCGATTACGGCGCGTTCATCGAACTCGAACCCGGCGTCGAAGGTCTCGTCCACGTCTCGGAGATGAGTTGGTCGAAGCGCATGAAGCATCCTTCAAAGCTCGTCAACGTGGGCGATACGGTCGAAGCGGAAGTGCTCGGCGTCGATCCGAAAGCGCGGCGCATCAGCCTCGGCATGAAGCAGATGCAGGCCAACCCGTGGCAGACCTTGCGCGAGCGTTACCAAATCGGCACGCGCGTTTCGGGGCGCGTCCGCAACCTGACGGACTTCGGCGCGTTCATCGAAGTGGAAGACGGCGTCGATGGTCTCGTCCACGTCTCGGACATCTCCTGGAACAAGCGCATCAAGCATCCCGGCGAGGTCTTGAAGAAGGGACAGGAGATCGAAGCCGTCATCACCAACATCGACACGGAGAATCGTCGCCTGTCGCTCTCGATCAAAGACACCGAGCCGAGTTCGTGGGATCGTTTCGTCAACGAACACAAGCCGGGCGACATCGTGCGTGGGCGCATCACGCGCTTCGCCAACTTCGGCGCATTCGTCGAACTCGATGAAGGTCTCGAAGGTCTCTGCCACATCTCCGAACTGTCGGAGGAGCGTGTGGACAAGCCTGAGGACGTGGCGCAGATCGGGCAGGAGATGGACTTCCGCGTGCTGCGCATCGAGCAGGACAACAAGAAGATCGGACTTTCGGCGCGCGCCGCATCACACGACGAACCGGTCATCGACACGAAGAGTTATTCGACCGAAGCGAAGGGCGGCATGGCGTCGCTCGCGGAACTCGGCAACTTCTTCGCCACCTCCGCGGGCGGTTCGTCGTCCGGCCGCGAGGGCGGCGGTTCGGCTGCGGCGGGTGCTGAGAATCGTGAGAAGACCACGGCTGCGGCGGACGCCGAAACCGGCGGCGAGTCGAACACGGAGACGGGCGGCGCGGAAGGGGAGACGACCGCGCCCACCGCTTCAAACGCATCGGATGCCGCGAGCGCAAGCACGCCCGACGCCGTCGCGGACTCGGGCGCGAGCGACGTTGCAGCGGCCACCGGCGGCGACGCCGACGCTTCGACCGGCGACGGCAGCGACGCTTCGGGCACGCCCGAAGAAAATCGCGGCTAAACGCCGACTCGGCTCAGGCCGGAGCGAAAGCTCTCACGCCGGAGCAAAAATTAAAGCCCCGCGCCCCTCCGCTCATCTTCCGGGATGAGCAGAAAGGTGCGGGGCTTTAATTTTTGCGCGCGAAACCGTCTGCGAAAAGATTGATGCCGGAAGGCGACGAGTTTGGAAACCGTGGCGCTCGCCGTTTGCACCCCGAACGCGCGTCTTGCTCCACAGTAGACGCGCTTCTCGCTACACAATTAACACGCTCGTCGCTTCACGGCGAACGTCGCTTTTAGTTCCTCATTCATCGTTCATCGTTCATTGTTCGACGCTGCGGCCGAGCCTGCCCGTCGCTCCTGTAAGCTATTGCCTGAGAGTTATTTCCGTCTTGCGGGGAACTGATAACTTCTGCTACTGTACCAGACAGTTTTCCAGATTCCGGGTCGCGTCGTGTCCGTCGGTTGTTCTCTGCGACAGCCCGTTTTGAGTGGTGAAGCGTGAAAGGTAAATGTATGACGAAAGCGGAATTGGTTGAGGATGTCGCGCGCGCGGCCGAATTGACCAAGAAGGATGCGGAGCGTCTGGTCGAGATCGTCTTCGAGAGCATCATCGAGACGCTCAATCAAGGCGAGAAGATCGAGCTGCGCGGCTTCGGCAGTTTCCGCGTGCGCGAGCGCGGCGCGCGGCGCGGCCGCAATCCCAAAACCGGCGACCCCGTCGACATTCCCGCTAAGCGCGTCCCCTATTTCAAACCCGGCAAAGAGATGAAAGAGTTGATCAACGAAGACTCGGCGGCGGGTTCGGACGGCGGCGCGGACACCGTCACCGCAGCAGACGACTCGGACGGCGGCAATGGCGCGGGCGGCAACAACGGCAGCGAGATGCCTCCGATTCATTAAACCCGGACGGCGGCGCGGAGGGAACGGGCGAACGTGGACAGGTTGTGGACGCCTTGGCGCTATCAATACATCACGGGCGAGAGCGGCGAAAAGACCGGCGCAGACCACTCCTCAAACTCCTGCATCTTCTGCACCCTGCCGCAGCAAGACTCGACGGAAGACGAGCGCAACTATATCCTCCACCGCGCCGAGCATAATTTCATCGTCCTCAATCTCTACCCCTACACTTCCGGCCATCTCTTAATCATCCCTTACGAGCACACGTCCGAACTCGACCGCGTTGCCAAGCGAGCGACCGACGAGTTGATGGATTTGGCGAAGCGCGCCCAGACCCTTTTGCGTGAAGTCTACCGTCCGGACGGCTTCAACCTCGGCATGAATCTCGGCCGCGCCGCCGGTGCGGGCGTCGCCGCACACCTGCATCTACACGTCATGCCGCGCTGGGCGGGCGACGCCAACTTCATGTCCACCGTCGGCGAAACACGCGTCCTCCCCGAAGACCTCTCCACGACTTATCAAAAACTCCACGGCAAGTTTTAAAAGCAGTGACGAGTGACAAGTGACAAGTGACGAGTTAAAGACAAGTAAATCGTGAATCGTCAATCGTGAATAGAGCATGACAGTTCTGCTCAACTTAAGACTGTCCTGCTCTATTTATGATGCACAACTGACGATTCAAGATTTGCTGGACGGTTGACGGCTTTTCCAACTTGTCACTTGTCACTGTTCTTATCGCTTCCTTGTGACTGCTTCGTCTTCGACTTCGCCGCCTTTGCTGATGGGGACTTCGGAGGTTTTGTAGCCGATGCCGCGTTCTTCGGTGTCGAGTTCGGGTTGCGGGAGCGGGGGGAGCGCGCCGGTGACGGCGGGCGGGTTGAAGCCGGGATAGTCGATGCGCGCGTGATAGATGGCGACGAGCGAAGCGATCATGGATTCCTTGATCGTCGTCAATTCGCGCAGGGAGAGGTCGCATTCGTCGAGTTGGCCGTCGCTGACGATGGCGTCGAAGATTTTGCTGACGATGCTGCGAATGTTTTCCGGGTCGGGGCGCGCGAGCGAACGGGCGGCCGCCTCGCAAGAGTCCGCCAGCATCATGATCGCGGATTCCTTAAATTGCGGCTTCGGCCCCGGATAACGAAACTCCGCTTCGTTCACGCGGTCGCCGTGAATCGACTGCGCCTGAGCCTTGCGCAAGAAATAGTGGAGCGTGCGCGTGCCGTGGTGCTGCGGGATGAAGTCGGCGATCTTCGAGGGCAGGCCGATCTCTTTAGCGAGTTTCAAACCGTAGGTGACGTGGCTCGTGATGATCTTGGCGCTCGACGAAGGGCGCAGGCGGTCGTGCGGATTCGTGCCCGTCTGGTTCTCGACGAACATATCGGGCGCGGCCAGTTTGCCGATGTCGTGATAGAGCGCGCCGATGCGTGCGAGCAGCGCGTTCGCGCCGATGGAGCGACAGGCTTCCTCCGTCAGTTGGCCGACGGCGTGCGAGTGCTGGTTCGTGCCGGGCGCACGCAGCGCGAGTTGGCCGAGCACGGGCAAATCCGCATTCGATAGTTCGAGCAGTTTTACGTCCGTCAGGATGCCGAAGGTCGATTCGCTGACGGGCAGCGCGCCCGCCGTGAAGATCGTCGTGAACAATCCGCCGAGCAGCCCGCAGCCGACGGCTAGGAGGAGCGTACCGAGCGTCAGCGGTTCTTGCGCCGCGAGGATGACGGCGACGGCGGCGGCCGAGTTGACGGCGGCGACGAACAACCCGGCGAGCGTGACCGACTGGCGTTCGCTGTAGCGGCCGATGCCGTAGATGGCCGCCGACGAAGAGACCATCGCGTAGCACGCCATCAACATGCCGTTCGGCGAAACCAGCCCGGCGAAAAGCGCCGTGATGATCCCGGCCAGAAGCGCCAATTGCACGTCCATCAAGAGCGCGACGAGGAGGGTAGCGACGGCGAAGGGAATGGCGAGACTCCACAGCGAGGCGTCATTCCAAGGGGCGACGACGGATTGCGCGGCGATGATCTCGGCGAGAATCGCCCCGGCGCGCAAAAGGATCGTCTGGACGAATATGGCCGAAGCGACGAGGGTGAAAGCGCGCGCCTTCGAGAGCGGGAGCGTCCTCGTCTCGCTGCGATGTTCGATGAACTTCCACGCGCCGAAATAGAGCGCGCCGACTAAGAGAAAGATGCCGATGAAGTGTTGCGGACGACGCCCCGTGTCGCCGTACTTACTGATGGCCTCGAACTGCGCGAGCATCTTCGGCGTCACCGTGTCGCCCACGCGCGCGACGACTTGATTGCGCTTGAGCATGATGAGCGTGGGCGGCGCGTTCGGCAAGACGGCGCGCGCGCTTTGCGTCGCTTGTTCATCGATGGCCGTGATGTCGGCGGGCGAAACGACGCTGGCATGCACCACGTCGCCCTCGCTGTACATCTGCGCGCGCAACTGCGTGTGGATTTGCGCGAGCAAGAGCGTGGTGACGAGCGTGAGCAGCGTGAAGCAGATGATGAACAGAGTGGTGGGGCGAAACCAATCGCGCAGGCGCACGAGCCGGTGAAGGACGGCGCGGCGCGTTTCGGTGAAGCGGCTGGTGAACTTGGGGCGACGACCCCGACTCGTCTTCATAAAACGTTATTTTGAATGATGCGTGGCGCGCACTCCGGCGGCGTCGCGCGAGGCGTGTGTGCCACGGCGGCTGCGAGTGTGCCCTTCGGTCGCCCCGTGCTCGCTCGTCAGGTCGCGCGCGAGCACCGCCCCGGCCATCTCAAGCATCGGCCGCAAACTGCGCGCGTCCGTGGCCGTGACGGCAATGCACTGGCGCGCGCCCGTGGCGCACGTCTGTCTGAGGACGGCATCGAGCGTGTCGGCGTCAACCAGATCGGCCTTGTTGAAGACGACGAGACGCGGGATGTTCGAGAAGTCGAGGTCGGCCAAAATTTTATCGACCGATTCGAGTTGCTGTTCCCAACGCGGATTGGCGGCGTCGATCAGGTGGATGAGAAGATCGCTGTCGGCAATCTCTTCGAGCGTGGCGCGGAAGGCGGCGATCAGGTCGGGCGGCAAGTCGCGTATGAAACCGACGGTGTCGTTGAGAATAACTTCCTGCTCATAAGGCAGACGCAGGCGGCGCGAGGTCGGGTCGAGCGTGGCGAACATGCGCTGCTCGGCGTGGACGCTTGAGGCCGTCAGCGTGTTGAGCAGAGTCGACTTGCCCGCGTTCGTGTAGCCGACAATGGAGATGATCGGCAGTTCGCGGCGCTGGCGCTCTTTGCGCCGTTCCTGACGACGACTGCGTAGCGTCTCGATCTCTTTTTCGAGGCGGTTGATGCGGTCGCGCACGCGGCGTCGGTCGGTCTCCAGTTTCGTCTCGCCGGGGCCGCGCCCGCCGATGCCGCCCGCGAGACGCGAGAAGGCCGAGTCTTGCCCGGTGATGAGCCGGGGCAAGAGATATTTCAACTGCGCGAGTTCAACCTGAATTTTGCCTTCGCGCGACTCGGCGCGCTGGGCGAAGATGTCGAGGATGAGTTGGGCGCGGTCGATGACTTTGAGGTCGGTGGCTTCGGAGAGCGAGCGCACTTGCGCGGGCGACAACTCGCGGTCGAAGACGATGAGGTCTGCGCCGAGACGCAGGGCGCGCACGATCAGTTCGTCGAGTTTGCCGCGACCGAGAACGGTGCGCGGGTCGATGTTGGGGCGTCGCTGGATGATGTGGTCGAGCACCATCAGATTGGCCGAGGCGGCGAGTTCGCGCAGTTCGGCCATAGACTCTTCGGCGTCCGTGCTTGAACCCGTGGCGACGCCGACGAGAATGGCGCGGTCGCGTCCTTCGGCGCGGCGCGTGGTGCGTCGGTTGCGCGCCATCTCGTCTTCGAGCGAATTGATGAGCGCGAGAAAGTCCACGTCGAGTTGCGACGGGATTTGCGGGTCGAGCAAGACGTAAGGGTCTGCGTCGTCGCCGTCTTCCAAGTGCGCGGCCGTGGTGGGCAAAAGGTGCGCGGCGCGGACGAGACCGGGCAGGCCGGTGCGTTCCTCCACGTTGACGACGGCCATCAAATCGAGGCGGAGCAGGGCGAGGTCGGTCAAGTCGTCCTGCGTCAACTCTTCGCCGCGCAGGTGCGTGTGCACGCAGCGCAGTCCGCGAAAGCGGTCGGCGGCGACGCGCGTGCGGCGCAAGTCCGGCAACTCGATGCGTTTGGCGTCGCCGACGATGATCGATTCGATGTAGCCCTTGCGGTCGATGAGCGCGCCGATCTGTCGCCCGGTCTCGTGCGAGAGTTCGGAGAGTTGACGCGCAAACTCCGGCGTCACGATCTGCTGCGGCGGGATGCGACGCGAGTAGAGTTTTTCGATGCGGCGGAGTTGGTTGGGCTTCAACCCGTGTGTGTTGCCGTGTACGTTGCTGATATGAACTGCCCTCCTTGCCTACGGCCTTACGCGCGCGGCACATCTCTCAGATGCGACAAACGGCCGCGACGCACGCTCGCGCGCGCGGGGTGCGGCTCGAAGTTACAGTAAGAGGGATGCGAGCGGTATGATTCGGACGCCGTGAGAAGCCTTGTGATGTTGCCTTGCGAAAACACTTCGCTGCGGTCTGTGTGAAGCCGCGCCGCGCGTTCCCGACTCTTCGCCGGGGCACGCTCGCAAAATCTTTCGGCGCGCGCTTTCTCGGTCGATGACTTGTTAAATCAAAAAGTCGTCAGGCGCGGATTATAGCATAGCCTTCGCGCCGGCAAGCAGCCGCAGCCGGGACGGCGATGAAGACGGAAGCCTCCGGCGGCGGGAGGAAATAAACGCCGGCGGGTGCGCGAAGCGTGATAAGATGCGTGCTCGCACATCTGTTTCTCTGTCGCAGCCTCAACCCCTGCTCTTGCCCTCAACTTCACCATCCCAAAAAGGAGAAGCCCATGAGTCTGTATTTCAGAATCGCGGCCATCAGTACGCTCTTGATTTTCTCGGCCTTCAGTCAGAGCGGAAAGTTCAAGACGCCCGCGCCCGGCAACGACGGCGGCGGCAAAGGGACTGTCAAAGCCTATAACAAGTCTCCCTGTTTTCAGGAAGAGGTGCAGGAGTGTCAGGCTTCGGGCGGCAGGTTCAACTGGAGCCACTGCACCTGCGAATGGTGGTAAACATTCGCGCGCGTGACGGAAGCGCGCACGGCCGCACGTAAACGAGAGGGCGAGCCTCGCTGCCAAGCGACGGCTCGCCTTTCTCTTTGTCATCGACCGCGCCCCTGTGGGGTGCATGGACACGATTCGGACGCACGACGTATGATTCACAGCGATCAGCGAGCAGCCGTCAGCGTTCAGCAAAAGTAAGTTGAGCTTTGTCCCAAAGCTGATCGCTGATGGCTGATCGCCGACAGCTTCTAACGGAGAAACAAGATGGGCGAGCGAAGTGTGATTACGCGGATTGACCCGGCGGCTGTGATTCCGGGCGGCGAGGTCGTGATCGAATGCGATAACTACGATACGAGCAATTTGCGCACGTGCCGCGCCTTGTTCGACGGCGAGCGCAGTTGGCTCGTCGGCGCGACGCCGCGCCGCGTGCTGGCGATTGCGCCGGAGGCGAGTTGGGGCGGCGAAGTCGAAGTGAGATTGCAGGGCGGCGACCGCGAGCAGAGCGCGCCGTCGCGCATCAAGGTGGGGCGGAAACTGGCCGACGACCTGCACATGGTCGCCAACCCCGCCTTCGACCCCGACGACGGCTCGCTCTACGTGACGCGCTCCGGCGCGCGCGGGCAGAAAGAGCCGATCTCGCTTTTCCAACTAGACCAGAACGGCGTCATCCGAGACGTGACGGGCGACATTACGAACCCGACGGGGCTGGCCTTCGATCCGTCGGGGCAGTTGTTCGTCACCAGCCGTCACGACGAGATGGTCTATCGCCTCACGCATTTCAACGAAGCCGTGCCGTTTGCGCGCAACCTCGGCGTCGCCACCGGCCTCGCCTTCGACCGCGCGGGGCGCATGTACGTCGGCGACCGCACGGGCACGATCTATCGCGTCAATTCCATCGGCGAAGTGCAGCCGTGGGCGCAACTCGAACCATCTGTGGCGGCCTATCATCTCGCCTTCGGGCCGGACGAAGCGCTCTACGTGACGGGGCCGACCGTCTCAAGCTACGACGCCGTGATGCGCGTCGCGCCGGACGGCAAGGCGGAAGTCTTCTTTCGCGGCCTCGGTCGTCCCGGCGGGCTGGCCTTCGACGCGGAAGGCTTCCTCTACGTCGCCGCCTCTTATCGCGCGCGGCGCGGCATCGTCCGCATCTCGCCCGACGCGATGGACGCGCGCCTCGTCGTCGCCGGGATGAACGTCATCGGTCTGGCCTTCAGCGCGCAGGGCGACATGGTCGTCGCCACCAACGAAGCCGTCTACAGTCTCCCCCTCGACCTTCACGGAACACTGTTGAAGTGAGCCGTGAGAGTTGGGGAGTAAGCCGTGAGAAATAAGAATTGAGATTCACCCGGCGAGCGATTTGTCGGCGCTCGCGCGGTTGCTGATGGCTAACCGCTGATAGCTAATAGCTTACTTTTGACACCCCTGCGAGCGCATGTTAGTGTGACGGTTCGTGTCGGCGGCAGAGGAAAATGCTGGTGAGTTGAGTTATGGATGAAGCCCGCATCGGACAATTTATTCTCTACATGGTGGCGCTCATCTTTTCGCTGTCAGTCCACGAAGCGATGCACGCTTGGATGTCGAATCGCTTCGGCGACGATCTGGCCTATCATCAGGGACGCGTCTCTCTGAGTCCCGTCACGCACGTCGATCCAATCGGCACGCTCTTGTTCCCGGCCATCGCTTTTTTCACCGGCGCGCCGTTCCTCGGTTGGGCGCGGCCGACGCCTGTGAACCCCTTGCGCTGGCGCGACAAGCGCAAGGCGAACTTCTGGGTTTCGATTGCGGGGATTCTCGGTAATCTGACGATTGCACTCGTCGTCGCCATCATCATTCGCAGTCTGTATCACGCGGGACAAGTCTTGCCGCACCCGCTCGCCTATTCGATCATCGCGGCCGATCCCAACTCTTCGACGATGGAAGCGGTGGTCGCGCTGCTCAGAGTCTTCTTCGTGATGAACGTCGGGCTCGCCGTCTTCAATCTGTTTCCGATTCCGCCGCTCGACGGCAGCAAGATTCTCGCGAGCATCCTGCCCGAAAGTTTCGGCTCGGCCATCGAATCGTTCGAACAGTTCGGATACCTGCTCCTGATCGTCGCGCTCCTCACGGGCGTCTTCCGCGCGGTCTTTCGCGTCGTCATCCCGGTGGCGTGGGACATACTTTTTATCGGGGTCGCCTGAAAGAGACATGAAACGAATCTTCAGCGGCGCACAGCCAACCGGCAACATTCACATCGGCAACTACCTCGGCGCGCTGCGCAACTGGGTCGAACTCCAACACGAGTACGAGAGCCTCTTCTGCATCGTCAATCTACACGCCATCACTCTGCCGCAAGACCCGAAACTGCTCGCGCAAAAAACACGCGACCTCGCGCGCATCTACTTGGCGGCGGGCGTCGATCCGAAAGTCGCACTCATCTTCATCCAATCGGACGTGCCCGCGCACGCCGAACTCGCGTGGATGCTCAACTGCGTGACGCGCATCGGCGAACTCGAACGCATGACGCAGTTCAAAGACAAAGCGGGCAAGCAGCGCGAGTCGGTCGGCGCGGGGCTGTTGAACTATCCGGTCTTGATGGCCGCCGACATCCTGCTCTACCAGACCGACCTCGTGCCCGTCGGCCACGACCAGAAGCAGCATCTCGAACTGACGCGCGACCTCGCCGTCCGCTTCAACCGCGACTACGGCGAGACGTTCCGCGTGCCCGAACCCTTCATCCCGAAAGTCGGCGCGAAGATCATGTCCCTGAGCGACGCGACGAAGAAGATGTCGAAGTCGGACGAAAACGCGATGGGCAGCATCCAGTTGCTCGACGACGAAGACACCGTGCGCCGCAAGTTCAAACGCGCCGTCACCGATTCGGGCACGGAGATACGCTTCGACGAGACGCGCCCCGCCATCACGAACCTTTTGACGATCTATCAACTACTGACGGGCAAACAGCCCGCCGAGGTCGAAGCCGATTTCGCGGGCAAGGGCTACGCGGCGTTGAAATCGGAACTGGCCGACGTGACCATTGAATTCTTGCGCCCGCTGCAAGAGCGCATCCACGGCTACGGCGACGCGGAACTCGAACAAATTCTCGACGCAGGGCGCGAGCGCGCGCAGGCGTTGGCGACGGTGACGCTCGCGGATGTGAAGGCGCGGCTCGGCATCGTCGGCGCGCGCGGCGGGCGAGGTGCTTAAAGAAGATGGCGGAGAATGAGTTGAAAGAGCAAGCGGCCGAAGTCGTCGCGGGCAACGCACCGGCGGATCATTCGACCGTCGCGTCTCCGGCCGCGCCCGTCGCGTCTCCGGCCGCTTCGCCGGATGCCGCGCAGCCTTTGAACGTCGCGGGCGCGCGGCCGGAGATCGTGTCGGAGGGCGGCGAGGGCGGCGAGGAGTTGAAGTTGTACCTCGGCGAGTTTGCCGGGCCGCTCGACCTGTTGCTCTACCTGATCCGGCAAGAGCAAGTTGACATCTACGACATTCCGATTGCGCGCATCACCGACGAGTATCTGCGCTACCTGCGTTTGATGCAGGACATGGACATCGCCGTCGCGAGCGAATTCCTCGTGATGGCCGCGCAACTGATAGAGATCAAGTCGAGGATGCTCTTGCCGCCCGACCCTTTGGCGGACGCGGCCGAAGCAGCGGGCGAAGACCCGCGCAAAGAACTGATCAATCAACTGCTCGAACACCAGAAGTACAAGGCCGCCGCGCAGATGCTCTGGTCGCGCGCCACCGTGGAACAGGCCGTCTACATCCGCGCGCCGATTGAGACCGACAAGGCGAACCCGGAAGTGTCGGCGGGCGTCTTCGATCTGCTGAAAGTGTTTCAGGAAATTCTCGCGCGCAAGAAGCAGGAAGTCTTGATGGAGATCGAGCGCGACGAGATCACGATGGCCGAGATGCTCGAACGCCTGCGCAACATGATTCTGTCTACGGGCGAACTGAATCTGCGCCACTTCTTCGAGCGTGCCGAGACGCGCCGCGAACTCGTGCTCGCCTTCCTGTCGGTGCTGGAGATCGTCCGCACCTCCGAAATCGTGCTTGTGCAGGAGCAGACGTTCGGCGACATCGTGGCGCGCGTCGTCAACAACTAGAGAAGATGAAAGAGCGATGAGCAGAGAAGAAGAACTCATAGAGGACGAAGCCGCCGATACCAACGGCGCGGCCGACGACGACCGGGCGGTCGAGGCCGCGCGTGCGGCTCGCGATGCGGAAGCCACGGGCGTTGCTGAAAGCGACGGCGCGGACGAAGGCGCGCGGAGTCTCGCGTCTGCCGACGGCGACGCGGATGACTTTGAAGAAGAAGACGACGCGGAAGCGGGCGACGAAGAGGCGGAGGTGGTGATACACGACGCCGACGCGGAAGACGCGGCGGAGAAGTTGGCCGCGATGCGGCGTGAGATGGCCGAGAAGTCGGACGGCGGCGCGGGCGATGAGGCGGACGAGATCGCGCCCGGCGGCTCGCGCAGCATGACGGAACTCATCTCGATCATCGAATCCTTGATCTTCGTCTCGGAAGAGCCGCTGCCCGCGAAGACGCTCGCCGAAGTGCTCAAAGAAGATCGAGGCTGGGTCGAAGTGGCGGTCGAAGAGTTGGCGAAGGAGTTCAACGAACGGAACGGCGGCTTGATGCTGCGCGAGGTGGCGGGCGGCTGGCAGTTTGCCACGCGCCCCGAAAATCACGAACACGTCCGCGCCTTCCTCAAATCGCGTCCCTCGGCCAAGCTCTCGCTCGCCGCACTCGAAACGCTCGCCGTCATCGCCTACAAGCAGCCGATCACCGTCCCGGAAATTTTGGAGATACGCGGCGTGCAATCCTCTTCGGCCATCAAGACGCTTCTCGACAAACGCCTCATCGTCTCCAAGGGTCGCAAGGAAACAGTCGGCCGCCCGATGATGTACGGCACATCCAAAGAGTTTTTACTCCAGTTCGGCCTCCGCGACTTGTCCGAACTCCCCAACGTCGAAGACTTCGAGGACTTGGCGACCGGCGGAGCTTAACAGCAGAGGTCAGAGGTCAGTGAAAACAAAACTGATTTTTACTAACCTCTGACCTCTAACCTCTAGCCTCTAAATTTATGGAAGAGCGTCTGCAAAAATTGATCGCGGCGGCGGGGTTGGCTTCGCGCCGGCACGCGGAGGAGTTGATCGCAGCCGGTGAGGTGACGGTCAACGGGCGAGTCGTGACCGAGGCGGGCACGAAGGCCGACCCGGCGCGCGACCACATCAAGGTGCGCGGGCGTCTGATCAATCCGCTGTTGGAAGCGCGCGAGAAAGTTTACGTGCTGCTCAATAAGCCGCGCGGCTATCTGGCGAGTTTGTCCGACCCGGAAGAGCGCCCGCTCGTGACCGAACTCGTGCCCGCCCCGCTCGGCCGCCTGCATCCGGTCGGTCGTCTGGACTTCAACACCGAAGGGTTGTTGATTCTGACGAACGACGGCGAGTTGACCAATTACGTCACGGCGGCGCGCAACGGCGTGGCGAAAGTTTATGAAGTGAAGGTGAAGGGCGTGCCGCCGGAGGCCGCGGTCGAACGTCTCAGACGCGGTATCCGCCTCGAAGACGGGACACACACCGCGCCCGCACAAGTTAAGCGGACGGGCGAGACGGAGACGAACGCCTGGTTTGAAGTGATCCTGCACGAAGGACGCAACCAACAGATCAGGCGCATGTTCGACGCCATCGGCCATTCGGTGTTGAAGCTGCGGCGCACACGCATCGGCGATTTGCACGACGAGCGCCTTCCCGTCGGAGCGTGGCGTCTGCTCCATCCGGCGGAAGTGGCGCGCCTCAAACCGCGCGCGGCGAAGAAGAAGGGCGCGTCGCCGGAAACTAAAGCAGGGGCGAAGGCAACGACGAAAGAGAAGTCGAAATCGACGACCAAAGCGGCCACGAAAAGCGTCGCGCAGAGGGACACGCGTGCGGGCACTAAAAGTCGCGGCGCGGGTACGGGTCGGCGACGAAGTTAAGGTACAATATTCGGTCAGACGAACGACGGCGCTAGAGACGGATAGTTGCTGGTAAGGTCTGTCACTGTCCGTCTTTTTTTGCGCGTACTCACCGGGGGAATTTTTACACCGAGCATGGATTTCGAACTAAACGACGAACAACAACAGGTGCGCATGAGCGTGCGCGAATTCGCCGAGGGCGAGATCGCGCCGCACGTCAGAGAGTGGGACGAGCGACAGCATTTTCCGGTCGAGTTGCTGCCGAAGCTGGCCGAACTCGGTTTGATGGGCGTCATCTTTCCTGAAAATTACGGCGGCGCCGGCATGGGCTACGTCGAATACGCCACGATCATTGAGGAGCTGTCGCGCGTCGATGGCTCGGTCGGCATCTCCGTGGCGGCGCACAATTCGCTCTGCTCGAACCACATCTACATGTTCGGCACGGAGGCGCAGAAACAGAAGTATCTCGTGCCGCTCGCGCGCGGCGAAAAACTCGGCGCGTGGGGTTTGACCGAAGCGGGCGCGGGTTCGGACGCATCGGGCACGCGCACGACGGCCGCCAAGAAGAACGGCGGCTGGGTCGTCAACGGCTCGAAGAATTTCATCACGCACGCCGTCCACGGCGACGTGTGCGTGGCCGTCGCCTCGACCGACCGCGCGATGCGCTCGAAGGGCATCACCGCCTTCATCTTCGAGAAGGGAATGCGCGGCTTCATGCCCGGCAAGAAAGAGGACAAGTTGGGCTTGCGCGCTTCGGAAACGGCGAGCGTTATTTTTGAAGACTGCTTCATCTCCGACGAACAGCGGCTCGGCCCCGAAGGTTTGGGCTTCATCCAAGCGATGCAGATTCTCGACGGCGGACGCATCTCCATCGCCGCTCTCGCCGTCGGCATCGCGCAGGGCGCATACGAGTCGGCCTTGAAGTATTCGAAAGAACGCCAGCAGTTCGGCAAACCGATCTCGGAGTTTCAGGCCATCCAGTTCAAGCTCTCCGACATGGCGACGCAGATCGACGCCGCGCGCCTCTTGATGTATCGCGCCGCCTATTTGAAGGACAAAGGCAAGAAGGTGACGAAGGAATCCGCGATGGCGAAACTCTACGCCTCGGAGATCAGCGTCAAGGTTTGCGAAGAAGCGATCCAGATTCACGGCGGTTACGGCTACACGAAAGACTACCCGCCCGAAAAATACTGGCGCGACTCGAAACTCTGCACCATCGGCGAAGGCACTTCGGAAATCCAACGCATGGTCATCGCAAGACAACTGCTTAACGCATAGAGGTCAGAGGCTAGAGGTTAGAGGTCAGTTAAAAACTGTCTTCACTAACCTCCGACCTCTAACCTCTGACCTCTCATTCAATGAGTACGGCGACGCCCACAACCGAACTTGAGCGCATCCTCGCGGGCGAGGCGAGGGCGGTGGCGCGCGCCATCTCGAAGGTTGAGGACAACGCGGGCGAAGCGGCCGGGTTGATGAAGGCCGTCTTTCCGCACACGGGGCGTGGCCTCGTCGTCGGCGTGACGGGCGCGCCCGGCGCTGGTAAGTCTTCGCTGGTTGATCGTTTGGCGGGCTTCTATCGCGGGCAGGGCGAGCGCGTCGGCATCGTGTGCATTGACCCGTCGAGTCCGTTTTCGGGCGGCGCAATTTTAGGCGACCGCATCAGGATGCAGACGCTCGGACTCGACCCCGGCGTGTTCATCCGTTCGATGGCGACGCGCGGCAACCTCGGCGGCCTCTCGCGCGCGACGATTGACGCCGTGGCGATTTTGGATGCCGCCGGTTTTCAGAAGATCATCGTGGAGACGGTCGGCGTCGGGCAGGACGAGGTCGAGATCGTGAAGACGGCTGACGTGTCGGTCGTCGTGCTCGTGCCCGGCATGGGCGACGACGTGCAGGCGCTCAAAGCCGGTATCATGGAGATCAGCGATGTTTTCGTCATCAACAAGGCCGACCGCGAAGGCGTCCTGCGCACCGAGAAGGAACTCGAAGCGATGCTCTCTTTGACGATGCGCCCGGATTTGTGGCAGCCGCCGATCATCAAGACCGTGGCGACCGAAAACAAAGGCATCGAGGATTTGGCCGCCGCGATTGCCCGTTATCGCGAGTTCCAGCAGCAAGCCCCGGCGAGCCACGAACGCCGCGCCTCAATCGCGCGCTGGCGCATTCTCGAACTGCTGCGCGACGAACTCGTCGCGCGCGCCTTGAGCCGCGACGACGCCGGTGCGCAACTCGACGCGCTCGCCGCCGAAGTCGCCGATAAACGGCGCGACCCTTATTCGGCCGTGGAAGAGATTTTGAAAGCCGTCAGCCATCAGCCGTCAGCTCTCAGCCAAGACAATTAATGCTGATGGCTGACGGCTGACAGCTAAACAAGATGAAAATCGAGCATATCGGAATTGCGACTCACGGGATTGAAGAGGCGTTGAAGTTTTGGCGCGACGCGCTGGGTTTGCAGGTGGTGGAGACGGAAGAGGTGGCGGAGCAAGGCGTGCGCGTGGCGATGCTGCCGGTGGGCGAGCCGCGCGTGGAGTTGCTTGAGCCGACGAGCGACGCGTCTCCGGTCGCCAAGTTTTTGCAGAAGCGCGGCGAAGGGATTCATCACATCGCCGTGCGCGTCGAAGACATACGCGCCTCGCTCGCTCGTTTGAAGGAAGCGGGCGCGCGCTTGATTGACGAGACGCCGCGCGTGGGCGCGGGCGGTTGCCTCGTGGCCTTCGTGCATCCGACGTCGGCGGGCGGCGTCCTGCTGGAACTCGTCGAACACACCGCGACGACGGCGAACGCACACGGCGCACACGCGGCCGCGCATGAATCTGATAAAAGGGACGGGTAGAATTTTGAAGTTGACCAAGAGACTGATCCTCGCGCTCGCCTTCCTCTCGATAATTCCGGCGAGCATCCACGCGCAACAACCCGCACGCGGGCGCACGACGACAACGACGACGAGCGGCGGCAGAACCGGCGCGGCGCGTCCGCAACGCAACGCGCCGCCCGCGACGACGGCCGCCGCCTCCGCCACGACGCGACGCGGCGTCAACCTGACGGCGCTCGACCTCTCCCTGCTCATCGACGAACTCGGCGTCGCGCCGCAAGCGCGCGCACAACTCGCAGGCGATGCGGAAGGGCGTAAGAATTTCGTCAACGACCTGCGCGAGATGTTCGCCGTGGCCGAAGCGGCGCGCGCCGCGGGCTTGGCCGAACGCGCCGACACGAAACTACAGTTGGAACTCTCGCGCGCCTTCGTCATCGCGCGCAGGTATTCAAAGACGAGGCAAGAGGCGGGCGCGATGTCGCCCGAACAGGTCGTCTCCAAAGCAGAGATCGAGGCCTTCGTCAAAGAGCCGGGGCAGGAGGCGAAGTTTCAAGAGTTCCTCCGGGATTATCTGAAGAACCGGCCGCAACAAGAGCAGGCAAGTGCACTGACGGATGCGGAGCGCGAAAACTTGCGCGGGCAATGGGCGAACATCATGCTCAGCGCGCGCAAAGGCATCGCGGCCGGTTTGGATAGAGACCGCGCGACCGAAGTGATGTTGAAGTATCAACACGCGCGCCTGTTGGCCGGGGTCTACTTCAAAGAAGTGTTGAGCGCGCGCACGACCGCCACCGAGCCGGAGATCGACGCCTACATCGCCGCGCATCCCGAACTCAACAACGACAAGTCGAAGGCGAAGGCCGAAGAGGTACTGGCGAAACTGCGCGCGGGCGGCGACTTCGCCGCGCTCGCCAAAGAACATTCCGCCGACCCGAGCAACAAGGACAACGGCGGCGACCTCGGCTGGTTCGGGCGCGGCATGATGGTCAGGCCTTTCGAGGATGCGGCCTTCGCTTTGAAGCCGGGAGAGTTGAGCGGCATCGTCGAGACGCAGTTCGGCTATCACATCATCAAACTCGACGAGCGGCGCATGCAGGACAGCCCGACGGGGCAGCCCGTCGAACAAGTTCACGCGCGGCACATATTGATCTCTTCGGGGACGCCGGGCGCGCGCCCGCAGTCGCCGCGTGAGCGCGCGCGTGCGGCAATTGAAGAAGAGAAGCGCGGGAAAGTGCTCGGCGAGATCATCGCGCGTCAACCCGGCATCGTCGTGGCCGCAGATTTCGACGCCAACCCCGCGCCCGCGACGCTCAAGGCGGCCAACGCGCAGAGCGCGAGCGGCAGAACAGCGACGCCCGCGACCGGCGGAACCACGACGACGAACGCGGCTGCTCCGGCGGAAGGCAAAGGCACGGGCACACGCACGCGGGCCGGGAGTTCGAGACGGAGACGGCCGTAACAGTCGCGCAAAGGCAAAAGCGTCGCGCAAAGGCAAATGTGCGGCATGAGTGAACCGGCCAACCCGGTGAACTGCTGTGCGCACTGAACGCGGCGCACGCGCGCGGACTAACGAAACATCAGGAAAGGCAATCGCACGTTTATTAGAAGAGGATACGTTATGATCACTTGTGAGAAATGCGGAACGCAAAGTTTGGAAAATCAGCGCACCTGTCCCGGCTGCGGTGCGGAGTTGAGTATCGACGCTGCGAACGAAACGGCCGCCGACAGCGCGGCGCAACCCGGCTGGCCGGGCGAAGAGACTCCGGCGGCTGCCGACGCGAGCACGCCTGAGGCGAGCGAATCGAACACGGTCGCAGCGGGAGCCGCCGCGCCTTCCGCATCGGCCGCATCGGTCTCGTCGAAACCGTCCGCGACGCAGAAGGCGAACGCGCCGAAGCGCGGTTTGAGTTCATTGACGAAAGCTCTGATCGTGGCGGGCATCGCTATCCTCGCGGCGGGCGGTCTGCTGTTCTGGCAAGTGAAGGCGCGCAAGGAACAGGTGATGTCGCATCTCTCGTCGGAAGATATGTCCGAGATCGTCAAGACGATGATGCCGCCGCAGCAACTCGCCGCGCTCGCCGGCAACGAGGCGCAGCGTAAAGACTTCGCCAAGGATATGCGCTACTTGCTCGCGCTCGCGCAGGACGCGCGCGCCTCCGGGCTGACCGACACGCCGGAAATGAAGCGCCAACTCGAAGTCATCAAAACCTTCGTGCTCGCGCAGCTCTACGCGAAGAAGCAGCAGGAGGGTGGCGCAACCACGCAAGAGCAGATCGCGCCGAAAGCGGAGATCGAAAGTTTCCTGAAAGAAGCGGGACAGGAAGCGAAGTTTGAAGACTTCGTCAAGGACGTGCAGGGCTTGGGGCTGCTGCCCTCGGCGCAAGGTTTGACCGACGAGCAAAAGCAGCGCATCAAGAGCGAACTCTGGGGGCCGACGCAGGTGCTCGCGCGCAAAGCCGTCGCCGCCGGAATCGACAAAGAACGCGGCACGCAGTTGTTGATTCAATTCCAACAGGCGCAGGTGCTCGCGCAGAAACACGCGCCGAAGATTCTGGAGCAGACGAAGGCCACCGATCAGGAGATCGACGCTTACATCGCGCAGCATCCCGAGTTTGACACCAAACAGACGCGCGCGAAGGCCGAAGACGTGCTCAAGCGCGCGCGCTCCGGTGAAGATTTCGCGGCGCTCGCCAAAGAGTTCTCCACCGATCCGAGCAACAAGGACAAGGGCGGCGACCTCGGCTGGTTCAAGCGCGGCGCGATGGTGAAGCCCTTCGAGGACGCGGCCTTCGCCCTGCAACCCGGACAGATCAGCGACGTGATCGAGACGCCTTTCGGTTTCCACATCATTCAGACGCAGGAACGCCGCACGGCGAAAGACGAAGAGGGCAAAGACGCCGAAGAGATACACGCGCGCCACATCCTGATCAGCGCCGAAGACAAGGACGGGCCGGGGGCGAACCCCTTTGCGCCGCCGCAATCGCCGCGCGAGAAGGCACGCGCCGCCGTGGAAAAAGAGAAGCGCGAAAAACTGCTCGACGAGATCGCCAAGCGCACGGGCGTCACCGTGCCGGACGACTTCAAAGTGGAAGTGCCGCCGATGCCGCCGCAGCAGATGAGGCAGCCGCCCACGGGCGCAGGCGACCCGCACGGCGGCGAACTGGTGGACGACCCGTCGGCCGAACCGCCGCCCGCTCCCACGAATGAAGGCGCGAAGAAGCCTGCGCCGAATAGGAAGAAGTGAAGAAGCTATCAGCCGTCAGCTATCAGCTATCAGCAAAGGCGAAAGAGGCACATGCGCGCGCCGACTGGCCGGGTTATTGTTGAAAGCTGATAGCTGACGGCTGACGGCTGACGGCTCTTATGCTTTTCGGCGATTATCGCGTGGAGATTGTGCCGGACGCGGAGTTTCGTCTGGACGGCGGCGCGATGTTCGGGGTCGTGCCGCGTGCTTTGTGGTCTGAGACGTGCCCGCCCGACGAAGCGAACCGCATCCGGCTGACGGCCAACTGCCTGTTCATCGAGGCGGGGCGTGAGCGGATCATCGTCGAGACGGGAATCGGCGACAAGTGGTCGCCGAAGCACGAAGCGATGTACGGCATCGTGCGCCGGAGGTCGCTCGCCGAGTCGGTCAAAGCCACGACGGGCTATGACGCGGCGGAGATCACCATCGTCGTCAACACGCACCTGCACTTCGACCACGCGGGCGGCAACACGACGCGCGATGCCCGGACGGGCAACGTCGTTCCCGCGTTTCCGAACGCGCGCTATTTCGTCTCGCGCGACGAATACGCGCACGCCGAGTCGCCGCATGAACGCGACCGCGCCAGTTATCTGCCGGAGAACTGGCGGCCGCTCGTGCGGACGGGACAGTTGGAGTTGAAAGAGGCGAATTACGAGGTCGTGCCCGGCCTCTCTATGGAGACCGTGCCGGGACATTCGCGCACGATGCAGTGCGTGCGGCTCGCGCGCGACGGGCAGACGCTCTACGGCTTCGCCGATCTCGTGCCGATGCGCGCACACGTCGCGCTCGCTTGGATCATGGGCTACGACCTGTACCCGGTCGAGACGCTCGAAGCCAAGCGGCGTCTGCTGCCCGAGGCTGCGCGCGAAAACTGGCTCTGCCTGTTTTACCACGAACCCAACGCGCCCCTCGGTCGCATCGTCGAGACGGACGGAAAACTGCGCGCCGCCGAGTGTCTGACAAAGTAAGCAAGGCGTCGAGTCCGAATGTGCCCGCCGCCGGATCGATGTCGTAACCCGAAAGATATTTACCGTGGAGGAAATGATGCACAGGAAATTTATCGTCGCGTGCGCGGTGCTGTTCTTGATGAGCCTTTGCCAGACTGCCGCCTTGCGCGCACAGGAACGCGGGCCTTCGACGGCCGGGGAGCGCCGGCGCGTCGTCGAATTGACGACGAGTCTGGAAAGCGATCCGCTCGGAAAGAACGCGAAGGATTACCGGCGCGAACTGCTGGTCTTTCTCACGCAAGTGCCTGACATCAATGTGATGCTGTGCACCGCTGTGCTCGGCGACAGCAAGAAAATCAAAGGCGACTATTCCGCAGAACTGGTCGGCCAACAAATTTATTCGCAAGCCAAGTTCATCATCGAGCACCCAGACCAAGCGAAGGACGAATATCAAGTTTATCTCGCGGGCGTCGAGGGCACTCTGCGCGCTTACGCGGCCATCAAACAAGCGAAGCCGAAAGTTAAGATCGAGGGCTTCGAGCAGTTGTTGGCAAGACAGCAGGAAGGCAAACTCGGCGAGTTCGTCAAGAGCGCGATGAGCGGATGCAAGGCGGGCAGCTAAAGCCCGACGACCAAAGGAAGAGACGACAAGTTTATGACCACGGCAAAGATCGGCATCATCGGCGGCAGCGGCCTCTACCAGATGCCGGAGTTGAAAGAGGTAGAAGAGGTGCGCGTTGAGACGCCGTTCGGCAGCCCGTCGGACGCCTTCATCGTCGGCACGCTGGAAGGCGTGCGCGTCGCATTCTTGCCGCGCCACGGACGCGGGCATCGCTTCACGCCGACGGAGTTGCCGTTTCGCGCCAACCTCTACGCGATGAAACTGCTCGGCGTCGAGCGAATACTTTCGGCCTCGGCCGTCGGCTCTTTGCAGGAGCAATACGCGCCGCTCGACATGGTGATTCCCGCGCAGTTCTTCGACCGCACGCGCGCGCGCGCGCACGAATCGACCTTCTTCGGCGAAGGGATCGTCGCGCACATCACGTTCGCGCATCCGGTCTGCGACGAACTCGGCGGCGTGCTGGAAGAGTCGTGCGGCGCGGCCGAGGTGCGAGTGCATCGCGGCGGCACTTACCTGTGCATGGAAGGCCCCGCGTTTTCGACGAAGGCCGAATCGAACGTCTATCGCTCGTGGGGCATGGACGTGATCGGCATGACGAATTTGCAAGAGGCCAAGCTCGCGCGCGAAGCCGAAATCTGCTACGCCACGCTCGCCCTCGTCACCGACTACGACTGCTGGCACGAAGAGCACGACGCCGTCTCGGTCGAAACCGTCATCGAATATTTGAACAAGAACGTCCGCAACGCGCAGGTCGTCATGCGCGAGGCCGTCAAACGTCTGAACGCGGCGGAGCGCGGCTGCTCCTGCGGCACGGCGCTCAAAAACGCCATCTTCACCCCGCGCGAACTCTGGCCCGACGCGACAACTAAGAAGCTCGAAGCGATCATCAAAAGTTACAGTGACAAGTAAACGTGGTGAATGGTAAATGGTAAATGGTGAATGGAAAGAAATTGCTTTTCACCATTTACCATTTACCATTCACCCGTCTTCAAAGAGAGGTGTGTATGAAGAAATTTTTGTCGGCATGTTGCTTGATTGTTTTGGCGTTCGGCGCGGCGCGGGCGCAGGAAGATTCGCGGAAACCTACGTTGACGCGGTCAGCGACGAAGCCCGCCGAACAGGATTTGGGCGCGCAAGGCTTGCCCGAAGAGTTGTTGATTGCGGATGCGAAGAAGAATTTGAAGGCGGCGCAGTTGTACTTCGCGCGCAAGGCTTACGTCGGCGCGCTGCAACGCTGCGAAGAGACGATGGCCGTCTATCAACGCTTCAACAAGTTCGACGAGGTGCTCTACATCGCGGGCATGTCGAGCGCGCGCCTATCGCGCAAGGAGGGCAAGCAGCACCTGCCCGCCGAGATGACGCCGGAGAAATATCTGATCCTCGCGCGCCAGTATTTGACGCAACTCGTCAACGAATATCCGAAGAGTTCGTTCCGCAAGCGCGCCGAAGATGAACTGCGTGTCATCGGCGAAGCCGCGCCGCCGCAGGCTCAAGAGAGATGAAGTAGTCCACGGTCAACACAAGCGGGCGAAGCACGGTCTTTCCCATTTCACACACAGGAGAAAACATAAGGTGTCATTGCTGGTTGTTGGTTCGGTAGCGTTCGACGCGGTGGAGACGCCGTTCGGCAAGCGCGAGCGGATGCTCGGCGGTTCGGCCACGCATTTTTCGCTCTCGGCCAGTTTCTTCACGGACGTGCGCGTCGTCGGCGTCGTCGGCGCGGATTTCGGCGCGGCGGAGTTGGACGTGTTCGCGCGCCACGAAGTCGATACGAGCGACCTCGAACGCGTCGCGGAGGGGAACACTTTCTTCTGGCGCGGGCGTTACGATTACGACTTGAACACGGCGCACACGCTCGACACGCAACTGAACGTCTTCGCCGACTTCAAGCCGAAACTCTCGGACGAATCGCGCCGCTCGCGCTTCGTCTTTCTCGGAAACATCCAGCCCGATTTGCAGACGGAGGTGCGCCAGCAGGTGGCGGGCGCGGAACTCGTCGCGCTCGACACGATGAACTACTGGATCAACACCGTGCCTGACGCCGTGATGCAGGCCATCGCGGGCGTTAACATCGTGATCATCAACGACGCGGAGGCGCGGCAGTTGTCGGGCGAGCCGAATTTGATTCGCGCCGCGCGCAAGATTCTCGACGCCGGGCCACGGGCGCTCGTCATCAAGCGCGGCGAATACGGCGCGGCGCTCTTCACGCGCGATTCTTACTTCGCCATTCCCGCCTACCCGCTCGAATCCGTCTTCGACCCGACGGGCGCGGGCGACACCTTCGCCGGCGGCTTCATGGGTTATCTGGCGAGTCACGAGACGATTGACGAGGCGACGATGCGCCGCGCCATGATCTACGGCTCGGTGATGGCCTCTTTCAACGTCGAAGAGTTCGGCACGGAGCGCGTCGACCGCCTCACGCACGAAGAGATCAACGAACGCTTCCGCACGTTCAAACGCATGACCCACTTCGAGGAGATTCCCTTCGAGCGCGCCGTGCGCGCGGCGAAATAAAAGCAGAGGGCAAAGGGGCAAGGGGTAAGGGGAAAGGTGAAGAGATAGATTCTTTTCCTTTCCCCTTTACCCTTTCACCTTTGCCCTTTAAACTAAGCGCGTCATAACAACCACGAAAATTTAGCAGAGGAAAACTTATGTTCTGTCCCGTGTGTGAAGCGGAGTATGAGAAGGGCATCGAGCGTTGCCCGGATCACGACGTTGATTTGGTCGAAGAGTTGTCGCCGGAGACTTCGCGCGACCGGAGCGAGGCTCGTTTCGTGCCGCTGCACAACATCGGCTCGCCCGCCGAGGCCGAGATGGTGCACGACATCCTGACACAGAACGGCGTCCGTTCGGCCGTGCAATCGGGAGGCTCCGACGCTTTCTCGCCGCTGCTCTCGACGACCGCGCCCGGCGCGCTCGTGCTCGTCGATGAACGCGACTTCGACCGCGCGCTCGAACTCTACAACTCCTTCTTCGGCAGCGACACGACGCCGCTCACCGGCACGACGCTCGAAGAGGACGAAGAGATCGCAGCGGACGATGCGGACGACATCCACGACACGGACGACACGGACGATACGGACGACGGCTCGCGCGCCGGTCGCTGAAGCGTTGAACGGGAGTCGCGGCCGTGTGTGAATCGTCGTCGCCGCCGTCGTTGGGTGCGTGTGCGAGGTGTGAGTGATGCAAGAGGCAGACGATGTCGTGATCTGTGTGATGCTGACGGCGGGCAGCCGCGAAGAGGCCGTGCGGCTCGCGGAGATGTTGGTCGGCGCGCGCCTCGCGGCCTGTGTGCAGATACTTCCTGAAATCGAATCCGTCTATCACTGGAAGGGCGAGGTGAGGCGCGACGCGGAAGTGCTGCTGCTGGCGAAGACGACCGAAGCGCGCTTTCCCTTGCTCGAACGCGAAGTGCGCGCCCTGCACAGCTACGAGACGCCGGAGATCATCGCGCTTCCCATCACGGCCGCCTCCATGCCCTACCTCGAATGGCTCACCTCAGCGCTCAAGCAAAGCGACGAATAACAAAAAACTAGAAACCACGAAGTCACACGAAATAACACGGAGCGGAAGTTCGGGATGCTTCGTGTTATTTCGTGTGACTTCGTGGTTTAGTTCTTATGCTTAAGCGATGTCGGTTGAGACGGTCTTGTCCAGTTTGCGCAGGGCGTCTTGGCTGCGGACGACGATCTCGACGGCTTCGGCGGGCGAGTCCGTGAGGTGCAGGAGGACGAGGTCGTTCTCGGAGATGTTTTTCTCGGCGAGCACTGCGCCGCGCAGCCAGTCGATCATCCCGCCCCAAAATTCTTTGCCGACGAGGACGACCGGGAAGTTGCGCACCTTGCGCGTCTGGATGAGCGTGAGCGCCTCGAACAGTTCGTCGAGCGTGCCGAAGCCGCCGGGGAAGATGATAAAGGCGGTGCTGTATTTGACGAACATCGTCTTGCGTACGAAGAAGTAGTTGAAACTGAGCGAGCGCGTCAGGTACGGGTTTGCTCCCTGCTCGAAGGGCAGTTCGATGTTGCAGCCGATGGAGACGCCTTTGGCCTCGAACGCGCCGCGATTGGCGGCCTCCATGATGCCGGGGCCGCCGCCCGTGATGACGGCGAAGCCCGCGCGCACAAGGAGCGCGGCCGTCTCTTGCGCGGCCGCGTAGTGCGGGCTCGTGGGCGGCGTGCGCGCCGAGCCGAAGATGGAAACGCCGCGCGTCACCGTCGCCAGTTCGTCGAAGCCCGCGACGAACTCGCCCATGATGCGAAACACGCGCCACGTGTCCGTGTGCTTGAACTCGTCCAGCTTCGGAGTCTCAAGCAACTGCTCGTCCTGCGTGACGTGCTGCGCGCCCTTACGATTTCGATGGTTGTTCTTTGCCATGGGAAGCTGTTAGCTATTAGCTGTTAGCTATTAGCAAGAAATAGGAAGTTTAACTCAGGTCTGACGGTCAACTGCTTTTGCAGAAAGCTAATAGCTAACAGCTAATAGCTCAAAACGCCATGATGTTGTAGCCGCAATCGACGTGGATGACTTCGCCGGTGATGCCGGAGGAGAGAGGGCTACAGAGGAAGAGGGCGGTGTTGCCGACCTCGCTCGCTTCGACGTTGCGACGAAGCGGGGCACGTTCGGCGTGGTGCTTGAGCATCGCGCCCATGTTGCCGACGCCGCGCGCGGCCAGTGTGTTGAGCGGCCCGGCGCTGATGGCGTTGACGCGGATGTTGTGTTTGCCGAGGTCGCTCGCCAGATAGCGCGTGCTCGCTTCGAGCGCGGCTTTGGCGACGCCCATCACGTTGTAGTTGGGCACGACCTTCTCCGCGCCGTAGTAGCTCATCGAGACGATGCTGCCGCCCTCGGTCATCAAGGGCGCGGCGGCGCGCGCCAGTGTCGCCAGAGAGTAGGCGCTGATCTCAAGCGCCGTCTGAAACGCTTCGAGCGTCGTGTTGACGTACTCGCCCTCCAAAGCCTCGCGCGGCGCGAAGGCGAGACTGTGGACGAGGAAGTCGAGCCGTCCGAACTCTTCCTTGACGCGCGCGAACGTCGCTTCGACTTCATCCGGCCGCACCACGTCGCACTGCGATAAGACCGCGCCCGGCAAGTCTTTCGTCAAACTCTCCACATTCTCGCGCAGCCGCTCGTTCTGATACGTGAACGCCAGACGCGCGCCCGCGCCCGCCAGCGCCACGGCCGACGCCCACGCAATCGAACGCTTATTCGCCACGCCGAACACGATGCCGAACTTGTTCTCCAACATTTAGGAAGCCTCCAACATAGTGAGCAGTAAGTCGTGAGCAGTAACCAGTGTAAGACGGTTTTTTAACTGCTCACGGCTTACTGCTCACATTCTTCACGCCGCCGCGATTTCGGGAGCGCCGTTCATCAGGCGCGCGTACTGGTCTGTCTCGACCCACTTCAAAATCTCGGAGGTGCGCCAGACGGGGAAAGGATGCGACAGGCCGCTCGTGATGATGTCGGCCCAGAAACGGTCGAGCGCGCGCTCGTCGTAGTTCTTTTGGAAGTCGCGCGCCTGCACGAGAAATTGCTCGTAGTCGACTTTCGACGCGAACGTGCCGCCGCAGAGTTTCATCATCGTGCGGCCGATCACGTCCGCGTCCTGTGTGACGAGAAGCGCGGCGCGGTCGCAAGACAACTCGGCGCGGCGCGACCAAGCCAAGAGCGCCGTCCGCATCGTGCTCGACAAAATCTGCGCCACGAGGCTCGCTATCGGCGCGGCGGCCAGCGCCACGTTCGCCAGAGCTTCGAGCAGGTGCGCGACCGTCAGGTACAAGACGTGCTCGGCGTGGATGTGGCCGACTTCGTGCGCCACGACCGCCAGCACTTCTTCGTCCGTCAGGCGTTCGAGCAGGCCGGAATAGAGCACGATGACGGGGCGTTCGACGCCGCCCGTGAAGGCGTTGACGAGCGGCGATTGCTGCACGAACAGTTCGGGCATGTCCACGCCGAGCGTCGTGCAAGCCACCTGCAACTTCGCGTACAAGTCCGGACATTGTTTCGGCGTCACGCGCACGGCGCTCGCCGTGAAGATGACGCGGATGGCCGATTCGCCCGTCACGGAGAGAAGTTTTTTGACGGCCGTGTCGATGCCGGGGATGGCGCGCAGGGTGGCGAGCGCGCGGCTGTCGGCCGGGTGGATGTAGGAGTCTTTGTCGAGTTCCGCGAATTTTTTGTGCGGCTCGCCAAAGAGCGTCAGGCGGCAACGACCGCATTTAGCATTGCCCAACGCATCGGTGCGCGTCTGATTCAACTGACCGCAATAGCGGCAGCGCACGGGCGTTCCGTTCTGCTCGCCGCCGGGGACGGATTCGATCTCAGCCATGTGTTCAACCCTTCATTACTGCACAAGATTTTCGGGGAGACTGCTACAAGCGCCAGCAAGTATCAACGATTGCGCGGCGCGACTGCAAGCGTCTGAGAACGTCTCATCCCGGCCGTTCAACGCACGGAGACCGTGAGCGTGTAGGTCGCGTTGCCGCGCGTGCCGCCGACTTCGATCACGTAGTTGCCCGCATGGGGCAGCTTGCCGCTCCAGTTCGTCGCGTCTACGCCTTCGCCCGCGCCTTCGAGCGTCTCACCGTTCGGCCCGTGGATGGTGAAGACGGCGTTGCGCTCGACGGAAGTGATGCGGACTGTCATCTTCTGCCCCGCGCCGGCTTCGAGCGTGTAACGATCACGCGTGCCGCGCACGACGGTGTTTTTGAGCGTGGCCGACGTGCGCCCGCGCCCAAAACGCACGCGCTTCGCCGAACCTTCCTGCGCGGCGACGGCGCACGTCGTGGCGAGAAGCAACGCGAACAGCGCGGCCGTGAGTTTTACTTTGAATGTCTGCTCGGTCGGGTTCAATTTGCACGTCTGCTTCGTCATCGAAAATTTCAACTCGCTCCCTTGCTCAATGTTTGAAATGTCGAATGCCGGTGAAGACCATCGCCAGATCGTGTTCGTCCGCGGCGGCGATTGTCTCTTCGTCGCGGACGGAGCCACCGGGTTGAATCAAGGCGGTGATGCCGTGTTTGGCCGCTTCGTCGATGCCGTCGCGGAAAGGGAAGAAGGCATCGGAGGCAAGCACCGAACCGGCGACGGAAAGTTGCGCGCGCATCGCGCCGAGACGCACCGAATCGACGCGCGACATCTGCCCCGCGCCGACGCCCACGGTCTGCCCCGCGCGCGCGTACACGATGGCGTTCGACTTCGTATGCTTGCAAACTGTCCAGGCGAACAGCAGCGCCTCGATCTCTTCCACGGTCGGCTGCCGACGCGAGACGATTTTCAACTCGTCGCGCGTCAAGCGATGCAGGTCGCGCGTCTGCACGAGCAAGCCGCCGCCGATCTTTTTGTAGTCGTAACTCAGAATCGCGTTCGTCTCATCGAGCACGGCGGCGTCGTCCGCTTGCGGCACGGCGGCTCGCAGGACGCGCAGGTTTTTCTTGGCGCGCAAAGTTGCGAGCGCCGCTTCGTCGTAACCGGGGGCGATGATGACTTCGGTGAAAATTTCCGTGACGGCGCGCGCCGCCTCTTCGTCAACTTCGCGATTGAAGGCGACGATGCCGCCGAAGGCCGAGACGGGATCGGTGGCGAGCGCGCGGCGATAGGCTTCCGTGGGCGACGCGCCGAGCGCCGCGCCTGCAGGGTTGGTGTGTTTGATGATGGCGCAGGCCGTCTGGTCGAAGTCTGAGACGAGTTGCCAAGCGGCGTCCGCGTCCACGTAGTTGTTGAAAGACATCTCCTTGCCGGAGAGCAAGGCGGCGTGCGCCACGCCCGACGCGCCCTCACCTTCAAGTTCGTAGAGCGCGGCCGCCTGATGCGGATTCTCGCCGTAGCGCAAATCGGAGAGCTTGTTCAGAGACAGGTCTGCGTATTCGTCGAACTCGGAATCCGCCGCGTCGTCGTCCTCCTCCTTGCCCGCGTCGCTCGCGGCGGCGAATGCGCCCGCGAGCACGTCCGCGTAGGTCTCCACCGTCTCGACGATTGACTCGACGGGCGGATAGATCGCCCAATCGTCATCTTCCGTCATCCCGGCCTGCGCGCCGAGATAGGCGAAGACCTTGGAGTCGTAGAAGGCCGTCCGCATGAAGGCCAGACGCGCGAGTTGGCCGCGCGTGGCGAGCGAGAGCGCGCCGTCGCGCTCACGCATCTCAGAGAGCACGCGTTCGTAGAGTTCGGGCGCGGTGACGACGGCCACGTCCGCGTAGTTCTTGGCGGCCGAGCGCACCATGGCGGGGCCGCCGATGTCGATCTGTTCGACGGCCTCGGCGAGCGTCGTGCCCGCGCGCGCGATAGTTTGCTCGAACGGGTAGAGATTGATCACAACCATGTCTATCGGTTGGATGTCGTGCGCGGCGATGGCACGCATGTGCTCCGCGTTGTCGCGCACGGCCAGCAGCCCGCCGTGGATGCGCGGGTGGAGAGTTTTGACGCGCCCGTCGAGCATTTCGGGAAAGCCCGTGACCTCCGACACGTCCTGCACTTCCAGCCCCGCCTCGCGCAAGGCTTTCGCCGTGCCGCCCGTGCTCCACAACTCGACGCCGAACCGGCCGAGCGCACGCGCAAACTCCACCAGCCCCGCTTTGTCCGACACGCTCAACAGCGCGCGCCGTATCGTTCGCAATCCTTCATTCTGTTCAGGCATATGTTTAAGTTACAAGTGACGAGTGACAAGTGACAAGATAAAACAGTGAATCGTGAATCAGCAAAGAACCGTGAATCGTTCAAGAGCCGTGAATCGTAAATCGTGAATAGATGAATCCGGTTTTCTCCATTCACGATTTACGATTCACGATTGACGGCTTTTCTAACTTGTCACTCGTCACCTGTCACTTGTCACTGTCTTTTGCACTGTTTGTTCCCGGAGTAGTTGGACGCGGAGGCGTTTGTGTTGCGGGGTCAGCGTCACTTGAAGGCGTTGGGTGTTTTGAGCGCGCGTGGCGGCGTCGAGGTAATAGCCGAGGATGTATTGGCTTTGTAAATCTTCGGTGATGGCGCGGAAGATGGGGGCGAGGTCGTAAGAGGCGTGCGGGTCGAGGGCGGCGCGTGCGTCGCCGAGTTGGAAATAGTGGCCGCCGGTCTGCTCCGCCAGTTCACGAAAGCCTTTGGCGGGGCGGCGCAGGACGAGTTGTCCGTCGCGCGGGGTGAACAGTGGAAAGTGGATGACGTAGATGGAGACGCCGCGCAGGCGCGCGTCGGCGACGACGGAGGCGGGCGGCGTGCGGCTGGCCGTGTCCAAGCCGTCGCTGAAGAGTAAGACGATGCGGCGTTCGGGCGCGGCTGCTCCGGCGACGTTGAAGGCGCGGACGGCGATTGATGCGGCGTCGAAGATGGCCGTGCGGCGGTTCGGGCGGGCGATGAGTTGGAACGCGTTGCGCGCGCGTTCGATGTCCGTGCTGAAGGGGAGCGCGAACTCGGCCTGCTCGGCAAAGGCGAGCACGGCGATGCGCGAGTTGCTGCCGAAGCGCGTGAACATGGCGAGCGCGGCTTCGGTCTGTCGCGCGATGTGCTGGCGCGCGCTGCCGGAAGTGTCGAGCGCGAAAAGCACGCGGACGCGCTCCGCCCCCGTGGAGAAGTAATCGAGTTTGACGAGGCGTTCGCCGTGGCGCACTTCAAAGTCTTGAAGCGTGAGGTTCGCTTGTCGTCTGCCGCGCGCGTCGGTGACGACGACGGGGAGGGTCACGAGGTCTGTATCGACGCGCAACATCTCGTCGTCTGCGGGCGCGTCCGCCGACGGGGGCGTCTGCGCACGGGCTTTAGTTACAAGCGGGGCGGCGAGAAAAAGTGTGAGAGACAGTGCGAGCGTGTAGAAGGGGAATTTGGAGCGGGCAGCGCGTGTGAAGACGTGTCGCCGGGAGCGGACTGGACGAGTGAGGGGCATTCGGCCGTCAGGCTAAAACAGAAAGCGCCCGAAAAACAGGATCGACAGGATGACCGCAATGGTGATGATGATGATCTTTACGAGACTCACGATTTGAACCTCAAAATGGATAGAGGCCGGAAGCTGTTCTCACCAGCGAGGGCTGCATTGTATAGATGCCTTGCGAGAAGTGTCAACGCTGCGAGCCAAGGCGGCCTGCCGCACACCTGATTTTGCCCGAACAGCAAAACTTAAGACGTTCGGCGCGCATGTAAAGTTCCAAGTTTATGAGGGAAAATGATGAAGGAAATGATGAAGGATGAAGGATGAACGATGAACGGAAGAAGAAATCCGGAAAACGAGAAACGGAATCCGGAAAACGGGAAACAGGAGTCGAAACTAAAATTCGCGCATTTTAGTTTCG
>DASVUD010000033.1:0-152040 GCA_036387235.1 Pyrinomonadaceae bacterium | reverse complement strand
GGATCGGAGATTCTCCGATCCGCGACTTGAAACCTGAAACCTGAAACTTGAAATTCTTTGTCTCGCGGCCGGGCTAGCGCCCTTTGAATTCGGGCTTGCGTTTTTCGAGGAAGGCTTTGACGCCTTCGTCTTTGTCCTCGCTGGAGAAGCAGAGCGCGAAGAGGTCGATCTCGCGGCGCAAGCCTTCGTCGAGCGGCGCGCGCGAGGCCGTCTTGACGGCTTCCTTCGCCATGCGCAAGGCGATGGGACTCTTCTCGGCGATGCGGTTGGCGATCTCCAAAGTCTTCGTTTCGAGTTCTTCGGGCGCGACGACCATGTTGACGAGACCGTAGCTGTAGGCCGTCTGCGCGTTGATGATCTCGCCCGTCAAGATCAACTCCATCGCTTTGCCTTCGCCGACCAGATGCGTCAGGCGCTGCGTGCCGCCGCCGCCGGGGATGATGCCGAGATTGATTTCGGGTTGACCGAACGAGGCGCGTTCGCTCGCGATGCGCAGGTCGCAGGCGAGCGCCAGTTCGCAGCCGCCGCCCAAGCAGTAGCCGTTGATCATGGCGATAACGGGTTTCGGGAAAGTGTCGATGGCGGTGAACAGGGAACGGCCGGTCATCACGTCGCGTTGCACGTTGGCCGTGCGCCCGGCAAACTCCGCGATGTCCGCCCCGGCGATGAAGGCCTTGTCGCCCGCGCCCGTAAAGACGACGACGCGAACCCCTTCGTCCGCGCGCAACTCTTCGAGCACCGCCGCGCCTTCCTCACGCGTCTGGATGTTCAAAGCGTTGCGCTTCTCCGGCCGATTGATCGTCACGATGGCGACGCGTTCCCGCCGCTCCACCAGCAAAGTCTCGTATGATTGCGCCATATCTTCTCCATTAGTGACAAGTGACGAGTGACGAGTGACGAGTTAAAAACCAAAGCCTTGTCTTTAACTCGTCACTTGTCACTCGTCACTCGTCACTGTTTTTTATGCTTCTTCCGAAGATGTACCCTGATCGTCCGCGACCCACGAGACGAACAGGCGCAGCCAGTTTTCCGTGGGTTCGAGGATGGCGACGCCGATGCGCGCCGTGCCGTAGATGGCCGAGGCGATGCGGACGACGCGCGCCGTCACTTCGATGGGCGCACCGTCCGGCCGGTGCGCGCGCAGGTAAAGTTGCTCGCCGCGCGTCACTTTCTGATTGAGGTGGAAGAGAGCGCCGGTGGTGGAAATGTCGTCCGTCTCGGTCGGCTCGCTCCACGCCGCGCCGTCCTCAGCGCGACCGGAGACGACGATGGGCAGGCGCAGCGACATGCGCAGCGCGAAACGTCTCTCTTCGTTGGTCGGCGTCGTCATAGGGAAGCTGTTAGCGTTTAGCTATTAGCTGTTAGCTTTAAAAGTGCAACGGGCGGCGATGGCGACGATGATAGTAGCAATAAGTTTTCACTGCTTACTGCTCACCCCTTCTTCGTTCCAGTTGTAGAAACCTGCGCCCGTTTTTTTGCCGAGTCGTCCTTCGGCGACCATGCGCCGGAGGATTTCCGGCGGGCGGAAGGTCTCCGAGCCGAGCGTGCGATGCAGGTATTCGGCGATACTGAGTCGCACGTCCAAACCGACCAGATCGGTCAGACGCAGCGGCCCCATCGGGTGATTGTAGCCGAGTTCCATCGCCGTATCTATATCTTTCGCGCTCGCCACCTCTTGCTCCAACATCCGCATCGCCTCCAAACCCAGAGCCACGCCCAGACGGCTCGACGCGAAACCCGGCACGTCGCGCACCGTGATCGGTTCTTTACGCATCCGTCGCCCGACGGCGCGCGCCGCCTCGACCGTTTCTTCGCTCGTCTCTTGGCCGACGACGATCTCGACTAAGCGCATGATGTGGACGGGATTGAAGAAGTGCATGCCGACGACGCGTTCGGGGCGACCGGCGGCGCGTGCGATCTCGGTGATGGAGAGCGAGGAGGTGTTTGTGGCAAACAGGAAATCGCGCTCGGCCGTGCGCTCGACTTCGCGCAAGGTCTCCTGCTTCAACTCCATGCGTTCGGGCACGGCTTCGATGTAGAGGTCTGCGTGAGCGGCGTCCGCAAGGCTCGTCGCGCCGCGGATGCGTTGCAGCACGAGGTCGCGTTCGGCTTCGGTCGTCTTGCCGCGCCGGATGCCTTTTTCGAGATTGTCTTCGATGGCGCGCAGGCCGCGGACGAGGAAGTCGCGCTCCACGTCGCGCAACACGACGCGATAGCCGACCAGCGCGGCCACTTGCGCGATGCCGTGCCCCATCGTGCCCGCGCCGAGCACGGCGATGGTCTCGATGGCCGGACTAAAGTTGCTTGTGCTTCCCGGTGAGTCCAAAACTCTGTTCGCGCAAGTCTCAAGTGCAACCTGAAGACACTTCACTCGCGCCCGTTATCGTCTGATTCGACTACATCCAGCGCAGAGAGTTATACTACACGCGCAAGCGAAAAGGCCACATGCAAATGGGGAAACGGGGCGCGCACGGGCGCGCGGGACACCTCGAAGGAGAACGACTAACAACGAGATGACTCAAGAAATTTTGCACAAAGAAGTGGTGATCGTCGGGTCAGGCCCGGCCGGGTTGACCGCCGCCATCTACGCGGCGCGCGCCGACCTCAAACCCCTCGTCATCGAAGGGCCGCAGCCCGGCGGTCAACTCACCATCACGACCGAAGTGGAGAACTATCCCGGCTTCGCCGAAGGCATCCAGGGGCCGGAACTGATGGAGCAGTTTCGCGCGCAGGCCGCGCGTTTCGGCACGGAGTTTCTCGTCTCCTGGATCGACCGGGTCGATCTCTCCGAACGCCCCTTCACGCTCTACACGGCCGACCACACGGTCAAGGCCGAGACGCTCATCATCGCCTCCGGCGCATCGGCCAAGTGGCTCGGCATTCCGGGCGAAGCGCCCGCGCCGCACGGCCTCGGCGGCCTCGGCGTGTCGGCCTGCGCCACCTGCGACGGCTTCTTCTTCAAAGGCAAAAAGATCGTCGTCGTCGGCGGCGGCGACACGGCCATGGAAGAGGCCACTTTCCTGACGCGCTACGCCTCGTCCGTCACCGTCATCCATCGGCGCGATAGCTTGCGCGCCTCGAAGATCATGCAGGACAAGGCGCTCAAGAACGAGAAGATCAGTTTTATCTGGAACACGGACGTGCGCGAGATTTTGGGCACGCCGGAGTCGGGCGTCACGGGCGTCAGTCTCTTCAACAACGTGACGGGCGAAGAGACGGTGTTCGATTGCGAAGGCGTCTTCATCGCCATCGGCCACAAGCCGAACACGGACATGTTCAAGGGCTGGCTGGAGATGGACGACATCGGCTACTTGAAGACGAACGGCCATTCGATGGCGACGAACATTCCCGGCGTCTTCGCCTGCGGCGACGCGCAGGATTCCTTCTATCGCCAAGCCATCACGGCCGCCGGGACGGGCTGTATGGCCGCCATCGACGCCGAACGCTTCCTCGACAATTTGCCCGTCCCGACGCTCTCCGGCGAAGAGGTGACCATCGAGGGCGAGATCGTCACGGCCGACCACGAAGCGATCATCATGCCGGACGGCGAAGTCGTCTCGAACCACCCGGACGGCGAAGCCGCCCCGGCCGGAAGTTAAGACCGCACTGCGAATTTCAAGGGACACATAAGTCAAGGGCGCGAGGTCTTTCACACCTCGCGCCCTTGATTTCTGTTCAGGCTAGCGGCCTCAACGCGCGCCGAGGCGTAGACGCACGAGCAGGTCGTCGAGCGCCGCTCTGGCGGAAGGCGCGTCGGGCAGGCGGCTCGCCTGATGCGCGGCCTCAAGCTCGCGGCAAAGACGCTCATATTCCTCCCGGTGAAACTCTATGTCGGCATCCTCCAGCACGGCCCTCTCCGTCCCTTCCAGTTTTCGTGCGACGAGGTCTCCGATGTATGGCAGCTTGAATTCCTCGTTGAGCCGCGGCAAGTTGGCTTCCACTTCGCCCGTCCGCATGAGGTGAATTCCCGTCAGCAAAACTCTGTAGACGTAGAGCAACGGCTTGACACGGCGCGGGCGCTCTTTGTCGAAGAGTTTCCACTGCGTCTCGGCAAAACCGAAATAATGATGACTGTGATGGCGCGTCACGCAATCGCGCGCGATCTCTTTCAACTCCGCATGCTCCGGCATCGCGCGGACGACGAGCGGCGATGTGAGTTGTTCCAACACGTAGCCGTTTTTCTTGAGCAGCAGGGCGAAGAATTTTTTAACGTCGTGCGTCACCAGATCGATCTCTAAATCATTTCTCACTTCCGACACTTCAATCGTCTCGCGCCCCGGTTCGAGGCGGACGACTTCGCCGACCGGCAAGATGTGCGCGCCGCGCAGATCATAGTCGGAATCGGGCGAGGGAAAGCCGTAGAGATGCGCGCCGCTGACGGTGGCGAAGAGAAGCGGATAAGGATGGCTTTCAATTTCGCGGCGCACGCGTTCGTCTATCGTCATGCTCAATGGGTTTCACCTCACGCGCCGGCGGCCGCGCGCCGCGCTTTGATCAAAAATGCGTTGACCGCTTCATAGTCCGGTCGCTCCGGCAGACGGGTCGCGGCGAAGGCGGCGTCAAACTCGCGGTGCAGCGCCAGCCGCCACTCGTTCGCTTCCCGCCACGCCATCTCGCCGCGACGCAGCGCCAGCAGCGGCTCGCGTTGCTCTTCCACGCGGACGGGAAGAAAGCCTTCCCTGAGCACGCTGATGCCTTGGAGCAGCAGCCGGATCAAGTGCATGGCGTGCTTCCACTTGATCTCGCCGCGATTACGCAGGTCTTGTTCGAGCTTCTTGAACTGTGACATCACATAGCCGTTATACGTCTGATAGACGAGCCGCGACAGAAAGGCCGCGCGCAGCGCGAGCAGTTCGGACGCGAGCGGAGTGGCGTGCTCGACGAGCGGCGTGTAGAGACATTCGAGCACGTTCGGATTGGCCTTGAGCGCCAGCGTCAAAAACTTTTGTATTTCCCAGTAGCACTCTTCCGTGTGCTTGTTCTCCAACTGTTCGGGCACGCCGTAGAGCGACCAATGCATTGCGGCGGGCGGCAGGTAGATGCCGCGCCGGTCTGTGTCCGACGCTTCATCGTCCAGCCCGTAAGCGCGCGAGCCGACCACGCAGACGTAGATGACGTGTGCGCGTAGATTGAAGTCGGCGAGATTGTCTTCCGTCTCGCGCAGTGCTCCGGCTTGATGATGTTTCCGGACGGCGAACTCGTGCCGCCGCAGCGCGGCCTGCGTGCCGTCGGGAAAACGCACGTGGTAAGAATGAGAATTGTCCTTCGGTGCGGCGAAGACTTCACCGACCGCGCCGCGCGGGCATTCCGCCAAGCCGCCGTGACCCCTGACTTCGACGAGCGCCACCACCTGCGTCCCGACCGGGATGATCAGATGCGGGTTGTAGGAATTATCTTCGTCCAACGATCCAAACTCCGAGCCGTCTCGCGACTGATCTGAAACTAGATGGCCGTGTGGCTACTTCCGTCAGTCTACTTTCCCTGATACGAAACTCGCCAGACGGTCTTTGAGCCGTCGTCCGTCACGAAGAGAGAACCGTCTCGTCCCACGGCGACGCCGACGGGGCGACCCCACACTTCGCCTTCGGGCGTCACGAACCCGGTCATAAAATCTTCGTACTCGCCCGTCGGCACGCCGCTTTGCAAAGGCACGCGGATCACTTTGTAGCCCGTGCGGCGCGAGCGATTCCAAGAGCCGTGCTCGGCGGCGAAGGCGTCATGGCGATACTCGGCGGGAAACTGCGTGCCCGTGTAGAACTCCATCTGAAGCGACGCGGAGTGCGATTGGATGAGCACGTCGGGGACGAGCACCTTGTCGCGCAAGTCGGGGCGTTTGCCCGCGTGGCGCGGGTCTTGGTTCGCGCCGAGGTAATACCAAGGCCAGCCGTAGAAGCCGCCCGCGCGCACGCGCGTGATGTAATCGGGCACGAGGTCGTCGCCGAGTCCGTCGCGCTCGTTGACGGAAGCCCACAGTTCTCCCGTCTGCGGGTGGACGGCGAGGCCGACGGCGTTGCGGATGCCCGAAGCGTAGAGGCGATAGCCCGTGCCGTCCGGGTTGTATTCGAGAATGCTGGCGCGTCGTTCCTCGTCCGTGCGCTCGTTCTCCCAGACGTTTGAGAAAGAGCCGACGGAGACGTACATCCGGCGGCCGTCGCGCGCGAAGACGATGTCGCGCGTCCAGTGCCCGCCGCCGCGAAGCTGCCCGCCGCCGGGGATGTCTGCGACGATCAACTCGGATGCGCCGCGCGCGCGCAGGTCGCCGTTACGATAAGGGAAGCGCACGATTGAATCCGTGTTGGCAACGTAGAGATATTGCGGGTTCGCGCCGGGCGGGTAGAAGGCGATGCCGAACGGGCGCGTCAAACCGGAGACGAACACGTCGTTATGCGAAGGCGTGCCCGAGCCTTCGGCCGCGCGCAGGATGCGAAGTTTCCCGGTGCGACTTTCGACGACGAAGATGTCGCCGTTCGGCGCGACGCGCAAGAGGCGCGGGTTATCAAACCCCGTGGCAAACTCTTCGACCTTGAAATTGGCGGGAACTTTCGGCCAAGCGTTGGCGGGACGCGCGATGAGGCGCGAGCCCGTATCGACCGAGCGCGTCTCGAACGGTCGCGGCAAGTCGGCCGCCGTGATGCGGCGGCGCACGCCGGGCGCGTCCGTCGTCCAGTCTCCGAGCGCGTCGCGGCCTGTGAGCGTTTTCGAGTTGGCGGCAGCGTTTGTTGTGTTGCCTGCTCGTTGCTTCTGTGCGGCGTCGGCGCGTTGTTGCTGCTGCGTCTGCTGCGGTGTCTGTTCGCGTCGCGCTTGCGGATTTTGCTTGGCGGCGCAACCGCACGCGCACAAACAGAGAAAAAGGGCGGCCATCGTGCCGGAGAGAATTCCGCGTGGACAAATTGTGCGCGTCGTGCGTGTGTGAGTCATCAGTTGAAACTTCCTGTCCGAGAATTTAGCCGGACGGGATGTTCGGACAAATATGTTGCCGGAGTTTCACCGCGCGGTTGATTTCAGGTTGGCAACCGCGTGCATCAGCGCGAAGCCGGGAATTGTTCGACGGCGGAGGCGTGCGAGCGGTTCTTACAAGAGGACGATTGAATCGTCTTGATGGCGGCGTTGGGGGGCAGCGGCGGGCGCGTGTTCGCGTGTGTCTTTGCGCGGGCAGGCGTCGCAGTAGTCGCCGAGGTGTGCGCGGCGGTCTTCGCATTCGTTGCAGCCGAGCGCGAGGCCGAGTTGGCGCAAACTATCGAGCATGGGCAGGAGGAGCCGCCCGCGCTCGGTCAGCGCGTATTCGACGTGCGGGGGACTGCCGCCGTAGTCGCGCCTCTCGACCAGAGAGTCTTGTTCCATGTCGCGGAGTCGGCCGACGAGCGTGCGGCTACTGATCGGGTGGAGCGCGGCGATCAGTTCGGTCGTGCGGCGCGGGGCGCGCGCCAGATCGCGCACGATGAGCAGCGTCCATTTGTCGCCGACCACTTGTAGAGCCCCGGCCACGGGGCAACCGTCGCCTTCGCGTCGTCGCATCACTCGTCTCTCCCTAGCGCGCCAAGATTAACACAAAGCGAAGTTGAACTCTTGATGATTTATCGACGCGCGCGGCCGCGAGCGCAGCAGAAACTAGACAAGAGACGGAAATTCCAGCGCGCGTCAACAACTGCGACGAGGCGTCTCTCGCGGCCGTTGACGCGCCGGTTTGCGGTCTTTCGGGCGCGGCGCGAGTTGGCACGATGGTTGCCGATAGAAGTTGCCGCTAAAGACGACGGCGGAATTTGAAATCATAGAGGAGCAAGCATCATGTTGAGAAAAACTCTCGCCTTTCTACTCGCGGGAATAATTTTGCAGGCGGCCTTTGGCTTCCAACCCATCCAAGCGCAGACGCACGAAGACGCGCGCCTCACAGAACAAGCACGCGCACGGGTGTTGAAAGCCGGCACGGGCGAGCGTGCGCGCGTCGAAGTCAAATTGCGCGACGCGTCGAAGTTCAAAGGCTACGTCAGCGCGGCCGGGGCTGACTCGTTCACCATCACCGATGCCAAGACCGGCGCGTCGCGCGTCGTCGCTTACGAAGACGTGGCGCAGGTGAAGCGACGGGGCAACGGTCTCTCGACGATGACGAAAGTGCTCATCGGCGGAGCCGTCGCCGCCGGGGCGATCATCGGCTGGCAAGTCGTGAAGCCCGCCGTGTGCGACGGCGGCGCGCAAACGCGCGGCATCTGCTGATAGAAGCGGTGAATGGTAAATGGTAAATGGTTGAAGACAGTTCTTCACCATTCACCATTTACCAGTCTTCATTCATCGTTCAGCTTATAGTCTCCCGCGATGATGACGGTGAGGTGGTCGGGGCGGAAGTATTTGCGTATGGCGGCGTTGGCTTCTTCGAGCGTGACGGCTTGGATGAGTTCGGGGAAGCGGTCGAGATAGTCCGTGCCGAGGCGGAAGAACTCGGCGTTCCAGAGCGCTTCGGCGAGTCCGGCGTTCGTGGAGAGCGAGACTTTGAACGAGCCGATGGCGGAGGATTTTTCGTCGGCCAGTTCGTCCACGGTCATGCCGTTCGAGACGTAATCGCGCAAGACTGTGAGCGCCGATGCAATCGCGCGCTCGACGTTGCCGGGGTTGACCGAAACGGCGATGTACCACGGCCCGGCGGCGAGCGAGGGCGCGCGGAAACGCGAGCCGATGCCATAAGTCAATCCTTCGCGGTCGCGCACTTGGAGGCCGAGGCGCGAGGAGAGCGTGGATTCGCCGAGCGCGCCGTTGGCGAGCGTGGCCGCGTAGTAGTCGCTCGCGTCGCGGCGCAAAGGGGCGGCCGCGCCGAGCAGCACGTCGACGTTGGCCTTCTCTTTGAGCAGGACGAGTTCGCGGCGCGTGGCGGTCTGCGGTTCGGGGTCTCGGACGCTCACTTCGACGCTCTCGCGCGGCCCCGTGAACGCGCCGAACGCTTCATCGAATAATCCCCGCACCTCGGACGCCTCTACGTCTCCGACGACGGTAACGATGAGCGAGCGCCCGCCGTAGCGTTCCTCATAAAAGCGGCGCACGTCTTCGACCGTGATCGAGTTGATGCTGCGAATGAGTTGCTCGCCCGTGTGGACGTAGAACGGGTTGGCCGGGTCGTAGATGAGTTGCGAGAATTTTTCGTAGGCGCGCAGGCGCGTGTTGGCCTGTTGCTCTTGGACGGCGGCGATGGCTTGCTGTTTGAGCTTTTCGAGTTCTTCGGCGGGAAAGGCAGGTTCGCGCAGTTGTTCGGCGAGCGTGTTCAGCAAAAGCGACAAATCTTTGGCGAGCGCGCGCCCGGCGATCTCCACGGCGAACGGGTCGGCGGTGAATTCCAGTTGCGCGCCGACGGCTTCGAGGTCTCCGGCCAGTTGCAGCTTCGTGCGCCGGAGCGTGCCGCGTTCGAGCATGTCGGCGGTGAGACGCGCCAGGCCGGGCTTGTCGCGCGGCTCGAAATACGAACCGGCGCGCAGACTCCCGCGCAAAGCAATGGTCGGCGTGGCGCGGTTTTCGAGGACGAGCAGCACCGCGCCCGTCGGCAGTTCGGTGCGTGCGATGCGCGCGGCGAAGTTCGTGCGGCTCGCCGCGCCGGGCGTCGTGGGCGTGTTCGGCCGCGCGGCCTCCGAAGATTTTTCGTCGTGCCCGCCCACGAGCGCCTGCTGTCCTAGCTCCTGCGGCGTCGTGCTCCCGCCCGCCGCTGCGGTCGTCACGCCGTCCGCCTCGCCTTCCCGTTTCGCCATCTGTTTCACTCCCGTTTTGCCGTCGAACTAAAAAAGAAGTCTAAACTTTAATTAGCCATTCAACCCTTTGCGTCTTACCTCTTACTTCTTTGCGCCTTTGCGTGAAATCGTTCTCGCTGGAGGCGCAAAGAGGAAAAACCGAAGGCGCAAAGGAGGCAGAGGCACGCAAAGTTTTTCGGTGCGCTTGGCTTGTCGGGCGAAGGTCACGCGCCGTTCGCACCGTTCGCGTCTGCGTCGTTTGTGTGTGCGTCGTTTGTGTGTGCGCCGTCCGTGGTTTTGGGGATGAAGTAGCCGACGGTGCGGTTGTCTTCCGTGAAGTAGGTGCGCGCGACGCGCTGCACATCGACGGGCGTGACGCGCGCGATGTTGGCCGCGTAGTCTTTGTAGAAACGCCAGTCGGCGACGGCCTCGGCCTCGGACATCTGCGAGGCGATGTCGGACGTGCCGTCGCGGTTGTAGGCCACCTGCGCCATGATCTGTTGCTTGGCCTTCTCCACTTCCGGCGCGGGCGCGTCCACTGTCCCGACGCGTTCCAACACGTTGAGGATGGCCGCCTCGACTTCCGCAGGCGCGACGCCGGGGCTGACCGTCGCATAGACGTTGAAGAGGCCGGGGTCTCGAAACTGATCGCAGTTTGAATTGATCGTGACGGCGAGTTCCGTCTCGACGAGCGCTTGATAGAGACGGCTCGTGACGCCGTTCGACAACAGCGCCGAGAGCACGACGAGCGGGTAGATGTCGTTTTCCGCGGGCGGATTGGCGGCGCGCGCGGCCAGTGCGGCGTTAGAGAGCACGCCCGTTTGGCCGAGCACGGCGGGCGTGTGGAAAGCGATCTGCACGAGCGCGAGTTCGCCCGCGCGTTTAATGGTCAGGCGGCGCTCGCCCTGTTGCGGCGGCTCGTCCGTGTAGACTTCGGGGATCGCCTCTTTGGTCGCGGGAAACGCGCCGAAGTGTTCGTCGATCAAACGAAGCGTCGGGGCGCGTTCAAAGTCGCCGACGACGATGACGGTCGCGTTGTTCGGATGATAGAAAGTGTCGTAGAAGGCTTTGAGCCGGGCGGTGGGGACGTTCTCCACGTCGGCGCGCCAGCCGATGGTCGGATGATGATACGGATGCTCGCGGAAGGCCGTGGCGTAGACCGCTTCGTCGAGCACCATCAAGGGTTCGTTCTGCCCGCGTTCGAGTTCGTTGCGCACGACGGTCATCTCCGACTGCCGGTCGGCATCGGCGATGAACGAGTTGCGCATGCGGTCGGCTTCGAGCCGGATGGCGAGTTCGAGTTGATCGCTCGGCACGGTCTCGAAGTAGTTGGTGCGGTCGTACCAAGTGGTGGCGTTGAAGTCCGCGCCGATCTTTTGGAGCGTGGCGGCGATCTGCGTGTTGCGGTCTTTGTTGAAAGTGGGCGTGCCCTTGAACATCATGTGTTCGAGGAGGTGCGTCGAGCCGGTGTAGCCGACGGCCTCGTTGCGCGAGCCGACGCGATAGAGTACGCAGACGGTCGCCACGGGCGCGACGTGATTCTCTACCAGCAGCGCCTTCAAGTTGTTGGCGAGCCGGTACTCGCGTATGCCTTCGTCTGCGGCGACGAAAGTGATGCCACGGGGAAGTTTCTCGTCCTGCAAAACTTCTCTGTTCTCCTTAAACGGGAATATGGGGAACGGGTATGCTAACAAACTTAACGACCGAGTGCGAAACAGGAGCGGCGCATGGGAAGATTAGCGGAAAGTTGCGTCGCCGTCTTTGCGATACAAAGTACTTGACGAAATTGGCGAAAAGGCGTATCGTGCCTCTCGATGTCGGTCGTTAAACTTAACAGACTGCGCGCGGTGGAAGAGAGCGAGCCGCCCGCCCTGCACGCGCGGGCGATGGACAACTTGCGCTTCATCCGCGAGACGATGGAGAGCGCCGCGTCGTTTACGGCCGTGTCGGGCTGGGGCTTGTGCGCCGTGGGTTTGACGGCGCTCGCGGCCTGTTATCTGGCCGTGCGTGCGACGGGGCGCGGGACGTGGATCAAAATCTGGGTCGCGGAGGCCGTCGTGTCGCTGCTCGTCATGGTGTGGGCGATGCGGCGCAAGGCGCGCGCGGCGAGCCAGCCGCTCTTGTCGAAGCCGGGACGCAAACTTCTCTTCAATCTCGCCCCGCCGCTCTTCGTCGGCGCGCTCTTGACCGTGGAGCTCTCGCGTTACGGCACGGTCAGCGTGATCCGTCCCGTCTGGCTTTTGCTCTACGGGGCGGGCGTGGTGACGGGCGGCGCGTTCTCCGTCAAGATCGTCCCCGTCATGGGCTTGTGCTTCATGCTGTTGGGGACGCTCGCCTTGTTCAGCCCGGCCGCGTGGGCGGACGCCTACATGGCCGCCGGGTTCGGCGGCCTGCATCTCGTCTTCGGCGTCTTGATCGCAAGGAGGCACGGTGGCTAAAGGAAGCGCACAGCGAAAGGGACGCGAGGGCAGCGCGGCGGCGGCGACGGCGCGGCGCAATGCTCTGCGCGCGGTCGCGAAAGAAGCGGCGGCCGACGATGGCGGCGGCCGAGACGTGACGCCCGCAACGAAGGCGGCTGAACTCGACCGTCTGATCCACGAACGCCTGCGGCTCGGCATCGTCAGCGCGCTCGCGGGCAACGCCTCGCTCACCTTCAACGAACTCAAAGAGATTTTGAAGACGACGGACGGAAACCTGAGCGTCCACGCGCGCAAACTCGAAGACGCGGAGTACATCACTTGCGAGAAATCTTTCGACGGGCGCACGCCGAAGACCGAGTTTCGTTTGACGGACGCGGGGCGGCGCGCTCTCTCTCGCTACCTCGACCACATGGAATCGATCATCCGCACGGCGCGGACGGGATCGGAATAAACTCGATGGACTAAATTTTTTTGCGTGGTGACTTTATGAAACAAAGGGCTTTGCAAATCTCGCAAATCGATGCCGCAGGGGTCGCAGACGGCGATGCTCTCGGCGTCGCAGACGGCGGGCGTCTCGGCGTCTCGCCCGGAGAGAGTTTACGGCGCGCCACGACTGTTGAAAGTTTACTGCGGGGCGCAACTGATGAAAGTTTACGGCGCGTCGCGCACGGCGAGTCTTCGGGCGTGGCTGCCGACGAGCGTCTGCGTGCGGCGACGGGCGAACGCCTGCGCGTCGTGCCCGACCGTGGAGCGCAGGCGGCGGGCGAAGATGGTTTGCACGTCGCCATCATCATGGACGGCAACGGGCGCTGGGCTCGGGCGCGAGGACTGGCGCGCACGGCGGGGCACAGGGCGGGCGCGCAGGTCGTGCGGCGCGTGGTCGAGGCTGCGCCCGCTTGCGGCATCGGGACGCTCACGCTCTACGCGTTCTCCTCGGACAACTGGGGGCGGCCTTCGCGCGAGGTGTCGCTGCTGATGCGACTGCTCAAGCATTACCTGTCGGCTGAGACTGAAAGACTCGTCAAGCACGGCGTGCGTCTCTCGGTCGTCGGGCGGCGCGACCGCTTGTCGCTGCCCCTGCGCGCGGCCATCGAGACGGCCGAGAGGAAGACCGCGTCGGGGCGCGCCTTGCGTCTGCGGCTCGCGGTTGACTACTCGGCGCGCGAGGCGATCTTGCGCGCGGCGAAAGTGTTGACCTCGGAGCGGCGTTCAAGCAGCACCGTGACGCGCGAAGAATTTGCCTCCGTGCTCGGCCGTGCCCTGAACGACGACGCCCCGGCGCGCGACGTTGACTTGCTCATACGCACCGGCGGCGAACAGCGCGTCAGCGATTTTCTGTTGTGGGAGAGCGCCTACGCCGAACTCTATTTCACGCGGCGGATGTGGCCTGATTTCACGGCCGACGATCTGGCCTCAGCCGTGGCGGAGTTTCACGGGCGCGAGAGACGTTTCGGCGGCGTGCCCCTCGCCGGGACAACCACGAACGTGTAAGGACGCTGGTGGGGCGCGTTTGACGGTGAGGACGAATTGACGATGAGCCGTTGACGCTTGCGGCCATGGGAATTTGAGAAGGCGGCTGGCGAAAATGAAAGCGGCGTCGATGGAAGTGGCGTCGGTGGAAGTGGCTTGATTGAAGTGGCGTCGATGAAAAGGGCAGGGTCGAAAGTAGCGTCGGGAGAGAGTGTGTGTGGAACAAGTGCGGAGGGGCGGCGTGTAAGCGTCGAGTGTGGAGAGAGGTGAGTGAGCGTGCATGTGTGTGTAGGCGAGAGAGCGTGCATGTGTAGGCGAGAGAGCGTGCGTGTGTAGTCGAGTGAGTGTGCGTTAGTCGAATGGGAGGCGCGTGATGAACAGTCGGACGAAGTTGGGGTTGAACGTTCTGGAAGCGGCGTTGTTGTTGGGCGTGCTTGGCGACGCGCTGTTGCGCGAGACGCCGTGGGGCTTGAACGTCTTCTTGTGGACGGGCGTGCTCGTGGCGGCCATGTCCGCGTTGCACGCGCGCACACCGCAGACGCGTGCGAGTTGGAGGACGGACGGCGGGTGGTTGTTTGTCCCGCTCTTCTTCTTCGCGTCAGCGTTTGCGTGGCGCGATTCGCCGACGTTGAACTTCCTGGACGGGCTGGCGCTCTTTTCCACGCTCGCGCTCGTGGCGTGGCGTGCGCGCGGGCGCAGCATACGGCTCGCCAATTTGACGGATTACGTGTTGGGTTTGGGGCACGCGGCGTTCAACGTTCTGTTCGCGAGTTTGCCGCTCGTCTTCACGGACGTGAAGTGGGAGACGATTCCGAAGGGCGGCGCGATGCGCCACGTGTGGGCTGTGGTGCGGGGGTTGGTCATCGCCGTGCCGCTGCTGTTCATCTTCGGCGCGCTCTTGATGGCGGCCGACGCCGTGTTTGAAGGCATCATGCAGCGGACGTTCGCGTTTGACGCGGGCGCGCTGTTCTCGCACCTCTTCCTGATGCTCTTGTGCGCTTGGATGGCGGGCGGCTTCCTGCGCGGCATGATGCTCGGCGAAGCGACCGCGACGGCGACCACCACGGCTGCGGGCACGGTTGCGCCGCCCGCGCCGTTTGTGCCGACCGTTTACACCTCGATCACGATTGACGACAAGAAAGACGTGGAGGCGGGCGAGGCGTGCGGGCACAGGCAACCGCCGGAGAGCGTCGTGGCGGAAGGCGGCGCGGTCGGGGCGGACGCCAAGAGCGTTGGAGACGGAGCGGACGCGCGCGGCGAAGAGAAGTCGCAGGTGAAGAACGGCGAGCCGCCGCCGCAGGTTGTGGTTGAAGGCGAGAGTCAGGCGCACGGCGAGGGCGTGCGGGCGGAAGGCGCGAGCGGCCGGACGCTTGAGCCGCCGGTGTTCGCGGCGCAGCAGGTAGCGCGAGAATTTTCGCTCGGCGCGGTCGAAGTGGGCGTGGTGCTCGGTCTCTTGAACGTCTTGTTCGCGTCGTTCGTCATCGTGCAGTTTCGCTACTTCTTCGGCGGCGCGGAGCGCGTTATGTCGATCACGGAGCTGACTTACTCGGAATACGCGCGGCGCGGCTTCTTCGAGTTGACTTGGGTGGCGGGCTTGGTGCTGCCGCTCCTGCTCGGCGCGCATGCCTTGCTTCGCAAAGACAGCACGGCGGCCGCGCGTCTCTTTCGCCTGTTGGCCGGGACGCAAGTTGGGTTGCTGTTCGTCATCATGGCGTCGGCCGTCGCGCGCATGCGTCTCTACCAGAGCGAGTACGGGTTGACGGAGTTGCGCGTCTACACGATGGCCTTCATGTTGTGGCTCGGCCTCGTCTTCGTGTGGTTCGCTTGGACGGTGCTGCTGCGCGGCAGCCGGGAGCGTTTCGCCTGCGGCGCGCTCGTCGCGGCCTTCATCACGGTGGGACTCTTGCACCTCGTCAACCCGGACGCATACATCGTGCGCGCCAACGCCGCGCACGCGCGGGCGGGGCGTTCGTTCGACGCGGCCTATGCCGCATCGCTGAGTGCCGACGCCGTGCCCGCGCTCATCTCGACGCTGCCCGCGCTCACACGCGACGAGCGCTGCGTGGCCGTGCGCGAGATTTCGCGCCGCTGGACGCCCGCTTGGTACGACGAAGACTGGCGCGCTTGGAACTTCGCGCGCTGGCGCGCACGCCGCATGGTCGAGACACGCCGCGACGCCTTGAGCGAAGCTGACTGCCCGACGCCGTTTACGAACGACACGACCGGCACGACGAACATGCACATCAGTACGTCAACCGGCGCGGCTGAAGCGCCACCGCCGCCGCGCCCGCTCACAACCACGAGCGATGCATCCTCGACGACGGTGACGCCGCCCGGCGACACGCGCGCCGCGACGCACACTACTGCCGCGACGAACAGCAACAGCACTGCGGCGACGAACAGCGCCGCTGTCGCCGCGACCAACGATGCCGCGCCGACGGCAACGCCCGATGTCGTGACGATGCGAATGATTACCGAAGCCAAAGCGGCCGCGACGCGCGCGTCCGACACGAAGCGATCCGCGCGTCAAGACGGACGCCAAACGAAACGGCGCGACCACACACACGCCGCGCGCGGGAGGAGGAAGACGACGCGTTGACGGGTCGGCGCTAAGAAGATTGTCCGCAGGTTGAAATTGCGCTGCGAGTCAAGTTGAAGTTGAGCGCGTCGAATTCGTAATGAAGGTGTGCGCGTCTGAAGGTATCGGAAATTGTGTGCGGCGAAGACGCGGAAAGTTATGTGCGTGGACGGTTGAGGGAAACCGAGATGAACGAACAGACGTTGAGACGAGTCGAACCGATGGGCGCGAGCATGCCGACCCTCGCGCCGCCCGCGCGCCGGCAAAAATTTTTGCGGCGGCAGTGGGAAGGCGAGCCGACGCTGTCGCAGTTGATCTTCGACGTGACGGTCGGCATGGTGCTGCCGGTTCTCTGTCTCGTCTTCGACCCGCTCGTGTTTCGCGGCGGCTTCTTCACCTCAAGGCCGATGTTCGACGGCTATCAATTTCTCGGCTACGGGTTGATCGGCATCGAGATACTTGCGCTCGGCGTGTGGCTCGTGCTCGGCAGGCGCGCCGGGGAATGGTGCGGCGTCCTCGGCGGCGCGATGATGGCGGGCGCGGTCTTCTCTCTGGGGATCGGCATCCTGCTCTTGCCTCTGAGCGTGCTCGGGCTAATGTTCTTCATCGGCGCGCTCGGTTTCACGCCCCTCTTCACGGCATTCATCTACTGGCGCAACGCGCGGCGCGCGCTCAAGTCCGCGCGGGCGCGCCTGTCGCGTGCGGGCGTGTGTCTCACGCTCGCGCTCGGCGCAATCATCCCGCTCGGCGCGCCCGCCTTCGCACAGTGGCGCGTCAACAGCATGCTCGAACGTTCGCTGCCCGAAGTGCTCGGCGGCGACGAGCGGCGTGCGGCCGCGGCGGCGCGCCGTCTCAGTTACGTGAGTCCATTCGTGACGAGCGGCTTCGACCCCTTGGTCGCGGCCTATCAAAGCGAGACCGACCCGGCGCGCCGAGAGCGACTCGCACGCGCTTACCGCGACATCACGGGCGACGAGATCGAGTCGCGCCTCTACCGTCTCAACGATTAACGCGACGCGGGTTGCTGAAAAAAGGATTGCGAGTCGTCTGCTTGACGACTCGCAATCCTTTTTTAGAGTTGCCTGGAGAACTACGTAGCCGACGACGTTTGGCTGGCGGCCTCGATCTTGAGATTCGGGGAACACGTCTGGACGCCCGTTCCGGTCTTGGCCTTCTCCAAGACGATGGGCGGTTCGATGAGTTCTGGATCGGTCGCTTTGGGGTCGTCCGCAACCAGAGCCGGCCCCGGCGCTGCCCCGTCCGCGCGCTCTTTCCAGTTGCGCGGCACGCGCCGGATGCCGATGGGATAGATCGTCAGGTCGCCTTTGTCGTTGATGTGCAGGCGGAGAAAGTTTTTCCAGTCTTCCACGGCGAGAGAGGAGAAGGCTTCGTTGCTGTGCCGTCCGAAAACGTTCATCGAGAGCAACAGGTAAATTCCCATGATGAGCGAGCCGAAGATGAAACCTCCGAGCGCGATCAAAAATAGGGCGAGCAGCATGCGCGCGTCGAGTTGAAAATTGAACCCGCCCGGCCACGGCAAGTTCAAATGCCAATTCCATCTCCACCGAGCGTCCGTCAGCGCGGCCATGTCGGCCACGAACGAGACGCTGATGAGCGCGATGGTAAACGCCGCGAGGATGTGCGCGACGGCGTGGAGGCCGCCCATCACCAGCCTGTAAATGCGCGAGTGAGTGTCGGTGAAGAACATGAAGGCGACGATGGTGAGCGCGGCGAAGAACATGGTAATGGGACTGTTGAGGATGCTCTTGAGCGCCATGCCGCTGACGCTGCCCAACTGATACTGCAACGCGCGCAGCGCCGGGGCGTCGATACCCGAAACGACCGTCAGCGTCATCAGGACGTAGAGGGCGGCGGTGGCGAAGCCGAACGTCCAACTCTCGTTTCCCTTCAGATAAGGAAAGATGAGATTGCGCCAGCACAGGCTGCTCGACTCCGAGGTGGACGGGAAGCAACCTCTGAGGTGGAACAGTCGATCTCGCGTCTGTTTCCCTTGCGTCGCTTTCACTTCCGTCTGTTTCCCTCGCGTCGCTTGCTCTCCCCTTTCCCTCCCTTCGCTCTCTTCCTCCTCCGTCTCTTCCAGCGCCTTCTCCCAGATGCAATCGAGTTTCGTGCCGAGCCATCCGGGGTGCGTGGGATGTAGAAAAGCGCCGCCGCCTCCGGCCGTAATCTTCTGCGTCAACTTGTCTTCGGATTCGTGGCGGCGGTAGTGGTGCAGGTCGCCCGCGATGAAGACGGCCACGTTTTTACCCAGCCGCTTTTCCAGCACTTTGAGATTGCTCTCGTTGTAGTTGGGGTCGAAGCCGCCGTATAGCGCCGCCCTGATCCAGTGCGGCTCGGCGTGACAGAGGATGATGCTGGCGGGCTGGCCGCCGTTCTTCGCCTCGGCCATGTCTTCAACCAAGCTCTCGAAATATCTCATCTGCGGCGCGTCGATGTCCGAGCCGAGTTGGACGTCCGTGCCGAGCAGCCACCAGTTGTGCGGTAGTTTGAGAGCGAAGTAACTGCGCGATTGACGCGTGCGCCAGCCCGCGAACCAACGACGCGCGGTGAAGAGGCGCGTGAAGGCGACGAGACTGTCGTACCAATCATGATTGCCGGGCACGGCGAAGACGTGCGGGGCTTCGGTGCCGCTGTGTTGGAGCGCCATCCGGTACGGCGCAATCAAACGCTCCTCGTACATTTTGCGGCTCGCCGTCGGATACACCTCATCGCCGCCGAAGACGAGCAGGTCGCCTCTTTTCGTCTCGGCTGTTTTCGTCTCGGCACTGTGCGGCCGGTTCGGGTCTTGATCTGTGTAGGTGAAGGTGCGCCCCGATTCGGCGAGGTAAGAGGCGACGGCATAAGTGGAATTCCAGCCGTCGCCCACGTCGCCGACGTAATCGATCCAGATCGAGTCACGCGGGCGTGACTTGTCCACCTCGCAGAGTTCCCGGCCGTCGTCCTTGTAATGATAAGAGTAGTCGTAGAACTTCTTGTCCGCGTCGCCGAAGGCCATCGCCTCCACCAGACGATGATCGGAATGACGCCCGAAGATGGTTGAGACGGCGACCTCGATGCCGGTCTTGGCGAGTTGGCGCGGGTCGTACCAGCCGACCATCGGCGAACGCTTAACTTCTTTCGTCGGCGGTGGTGGCGGTGGGGCCTTGGAGCACTTCTCTCGCTCCGCTTGTCGGTTCGCCGACACCTCTTGCGTCGTCGGATTGTGAGCAGGTGCACTCATCACTTTTGTCCTTCCTCGGCCGCTTCCGGCCATCAGCTTACATTGCGGCGAAACGTCAAAGTAGATAAAGCAACAGGAAGAGGCCGAACGCTAGAGCGACGAGGAGACAGAGACAGAGCACAAGACCGATCCAGAGCATTGCTCGTCCGCTCTGATCGGAAGACGATGACGCAGCGGCGGCGGCAGGTGACGGCGCAGCAGCAGACGACACCGGCATCGGCTGTAAAGGCGAAGTGCTGTAATGTTCCGACGCGCTCTCTTGCTTTTGCCGGAACACTTCGAACGCATCGCCCGTCGGTTGTGCGGCGCTCGTCGCGGCTTGGACGGGAGTGTGTGTGCGCGTGTCCAATCTCGTGCCGCAGCCCTTGCAAAAGACGTGTGCGTCGGAACCCGGCGCGCCGCACGTGGGACACCAAACTTCTCTCCCGGCGCGCGACGGCGCGGCGGCCGAGGGCGCGGCGCGCTCTTGTCCTTGCTCCGCGGCGGGCGGCGCGTCGAACTCTTGCTGTTCCTCCGCGTCCGGCGTGTCGTCTTCGACGTGCGCGGGGTGCTGCGCGATGTTGCTCGCCTGTAGGTATTGGAAATGAAGGCGGCGCAGTTCGGCGGGCGGCAGATTCTCGGTGGGGCTTTCGGGCAGGGGAAATTCCCAGTAGGTCGGCCGGACGAAGTTTGCGCGGCCGAGCGAGAGCGCGTATTCCCATTCCTCTCGCACGTAGCCGGAGCGCATCGAATTGTGCGACCAGAAGAGTTGGAACACGTCGGCCTCTCTGATCGCGTCGCGCATCCAGCGTTGCCAGTCCTGCCCGGCGCGCAGTTCCGACACGTCTCGCAAGTACTTGTCGCCGAGCGCATGAACGTGCTGCTCGATCTGTTCGACGACCTCGCGGTCTTTGTGTGAATAAGAGGGAAAGATTTTGCGATACGGCGCGGCGGATTGAGCGACGGGCGGCGGCACGTCCCTCTGAGAACTTTCGCGCGCGGTTGTCGTCGTGCTGTCCACGCGCACGACCAGCGGCACGTCCGCGAGGATGAGACTGCCGAGGAAGACCGTCATGCGACCGCGCGCCACGCGCCCTTCGAGCGACTGGGTTGCGCGCAACTCGAACTCGACCTTATGCACGCTCTTCTGCCACAAAAAACTCTGGCGCGGCGGATTGAATTCGCAACCCTCCATCTCCGGCACGAAAGTGATCTCCCCGGCGCGCGGCACGGCGTGCAGGCTGTTCTGCTTCGACGCGTCGTACTCCGCCGGTTGATCCGCCAGCACGCGTTCGGCGATGCGCCGCACCTCCGCGAGCGGTTCGGGTTCGTCGGGCGGCGCGTCCGCGCGTCGCTTCGACAAGTGCGCGAAGGCGAGCAACGTGTACCAGCGCGTGGGCGCAATCGCCTCCGGTTGATAGACCGTGAACTGCACGTTCTCATCCAAGTGGAGCGGCTTCTCCCCGACCGCATCTTCCACAGCCTCCTCCACAGATCGTGAAGCCGTGACATCCGCGCCGGGGAAATAATTCTCGCTTGATTCGGTTTGAATATCCGCGCCTTGACGGTTGCCGCTCGAAGCCTCGCCGGTGATATCCTCAAACGCACTTTCCGTCACCTGCAACTGAGAGTATCCCTTCAATCTGCTGTTGATTCCAACTTGCAACTCAAACACAAACGCCCTGGCAGTCGCCGGACGGTTCACGAACGTCTCGGCAAGCGCGCGTGCGACGGCGCGTGCGACGGCAGGGGGCACGCCGGGCGCAAGCTCGGTTAACGGTCTGGGCGATGACGCGGTCGTCTCTCTCTCCGCATTCTCGCCGGCCGTCTGTGCAGCGAAAGGCTTCCGACCGCACAGCAACTCGTAAGCGATGACTCCCAAGCTATAGACCTGCGCGCGGGCTTCATCTTCCGGCGACGCCGCGCCCGCCCGCAGTTCCGGGGCGACGTAAGGCCAGACGGGTGCGGCCTCCGTCTTCGAGTCGGGCGGGTTCGACCGTCGGCCGGTGTCGCTTCCGGCAAATCGCCGTGTGAAAATTGAAGGCAGCAACGTGACGGACGTGGAATTATCTTCCGCCCGCTTCAACATCACGTCGGCCGGTGTCAGAAACTCGCAGCCGAGCCCGCGCTCGCGCGCCGCGTCGAGCACGTGTGCGACCGGTTTGAGCAGTTTCAACGCCTCGCGCGGCGTGAAGCGCCCGCGCTGCCGCATTGCTTCGTCGAGCGTCTGCCCTTCAACCCACTCCATCACCATGAAGTGGTCGGTGACTTGGTGGATGCGGGCTGCGTTCGGATGTTGGAAGCCGGATGCGTCTCTCAACTTGAGTCGAAAGCGTTGTCGTTCCCCTTCAACCTCGCGCCACACGTCGGGGTTGAATATCTTCAACGCGACGCGGCAGCCGAGCTTAATATCAAAGACGCGATAGACCGTGCCGTTTGGCGTCTCCGCGACCAACATTTCGATCTCGTATTGGTCGTTGAAACGATGTCCGGCGGGCAACACGTCGGCTGTTTGTTGTAAGCGCGTTCCGTCGTGCGGGCAGAAGGCGATGTCGTCTGCGTGTGTGCGCTGGCAGGTGGGGCAAACGTTCATGGCATCAAAACTCAAGGCGTCCTGCGAATGTGGGCGAGCGTCCTGAAGGCATCCTCGGCGGAGGCGTTTGCAAGGCGAAGCGGACGAGCCGGGATTATAGACCGTCGATAGGTGAATTGAAACAGGATAGTTGGCGAGTTGGCCGACGGTTGGTCTAAGATAGCGTGCAGCGAAAAAAGCGTGTGACAGTTTGCAGGGGGCGACAAAAGGCGAGCGGCGATAAGGCGGCGCGCGCGCGTGCGTCTCGCGCGAGAGACGTGAGCGGCGGTCGGTGTGGAGGGCGTTGAAGATGTTGAAGCGTGGGCGAAAGAGTCTGGCCTTCGTGTTGGCCTCTGTGTTTGTCTTCGGGCAGTTGGCGTGCAGCAACTTGTTTTCGGGACGCGGCGGCTCAAGCGGCGGCGGCACGCCCGCGCCGCACTTCGAGCCGGGCTTCAATCTCTTCAGTCCCGAACAGGACATCGAACTCGGTCGCCGTTCAGCCCAACAGATCGCCCAAGAGATGCCGCTCTTGAACGACGATCCCGTGGTTAATTACGTCCGCCAACTCGGCGCGAATCTCGCCGCGCGTGCGCCCGGCCACAAGTTCCCCTACCAGTTCAACGTCGTGGCGACGAAAGAGCTGAACGCGTTCGCCTTGCCGGGCGGCTTCATCTTCGTCAACGCGGGCGCGATTGCGGCCGCCAAGAACGAGGGCGAACTGGCGGGCGTCATCGCGCACGAGATCACGCACGTTGCCTTGCGCCACGGCACGAACCAAGCCTCGAAGGCTTACATCGCGCAGAAAGGTCTGGGCGTGATCGGCGCGATCACGGGCGAGGATTCAGACCTCGGCCAAGTGATCAACGCCGTGGGCGGCGCGGGCGCGAACATGCTCTTCCTGCGCTTCGGCCGCACGGCCGAGCGGCAGGCCGACCTCGAAGGCGCGCGCATCATGGCCGAGTCCGGCTACGACCCGCGCGACATGGCGAACTTCTTCCGCACGCTGCAAGCGCAGGGCGGGCAGCGCACGCCCGAATTTTTGAGCGACCATCCAGACCCCGGCAACCGCGTCGCCGCCATCACGAACGCGCTCCCCGGTCTGCCCGTCAGCGACAAACCCGTGCGCGACTCGGAGGCTTTCGCGACGGTCAAGGCGCGTCTCGAAGGACGCCGCGCCGCCGGTTCGCTCGCCTCCACGGCCGAGCCTGAACGGACAGGCCCGCGCGACCCGACGACGAACACTTCCGGCGCGGCACGCCCCGCGCCGCCCGACGCCTCCGTCCAACCTTTCCGCGCCGCCGACAACTCTTTCGCCTTCCAGTATCCGGCCAACTGGGACGCGCTCTCGGCCGGGGCGGACGGCGACGCGAACATGATCTTCGCGCCGCGCGGCGCATACGGAAAACTCGGCGACGCGCTCGTCGTCACGCACGGCATCTTCATCGGCGCGGTCGCGCCCGCCGCAACCGATCTGGCGCGCGCCAACGAGGCTTACGTCCAACAGCAACTCGACATCAACGCGGAGTTCCGCGTCGTCCGCGCGCCGCAACGCATTTCCATCGGCGGGCGCGAAGGCTACGCCACGATCATGCAAGGCCCTTCGGTCGTCAACGGCGTCAACGAAATCGACATCATCTACACGACGGCCACGGCCGACGGCCGACTCTTCTACCTCATCACGATGGCTCCCGAAGACGAGTTCCAATCCTACCAACCCGCCTTCCGCCAGATCATCGACAGCCTCCAACTAGCGCGATAAAAAAAGCGCGGCGGACGACACTTTGATGTCATCCGCCGCGATACGTTTAAGACTGATGAAAGGGACGCTCAAGACAGCCCAACCTCGCCGCACGCCTTAACGCCCGGCGGTGATCTCGTCGGCAAGTTTTTCAGCGCCGTAGAGTTTTCTCAGGGCTTCGATGATCGCCATGCTGTGGACGGCGACGGCGCGGCCGCCCTCTTCCTCGTCCACGTAGACGTAGCGGTTCGGAAGTTTCTGGATGTTGCTGTCGAAGTTGAGGCCGACGATTTCGGCGTTGCGGTTGATGACGGGCGAACCGGAATTGCCGCCGATGGTGTCGGCCGTGTAGACGAAATTGAAGGGCGTGGAGAGATCGAACTTGCCTCGCCCTTCGCGGTAGCGCGCGGGCAAGTTGTAAGGCGGCTTCTCGGCGAATCCTTCGGCGCGGTCGTAGAGACCGTAGAAGGTCGTCCTGAAGGGCACGAGCGTCGTGTCTTCGGTGTAGCCGAGGGCGCGGCCGTAGGAGAGTCGAAGGGTGAAGGTGGCGTCGGGCGCAACCGTTTTGCCGTAGACGGCGAAGCGCGCTGCGGCGATCCGCTGCCCGGCCGCTGCGTCCACGCTCAGGATGTTCTCTTCGTTCCAAGCGCGCAGTTCGCGGTAGATGGGTTCGATTTTGCGCGCGAGCACGATGAGCGGATCGTCGGACTTCGAGATGGCATCAGCGCCGCCCTCGAAGAGACTTCGGCGCACCGCCACGTCCGTTAGTTTCGTGCCCGTGATGACTCCTTTGGCGACCTCAGCGGGCGTCGAGCCGGCGAGCGCGGCGCGGATGAAGGGGTCGTCGTTGCCCAGAGTCTTCTGCGCCTCTTCGAGCCACGCGGCGAGCGCGGCCTCTTCCAAATCCGGATAGATGGGCGCGGGCGAGAAGAGATTCGTTTTGAGCGCTTCGAGGCGCGCGTCGCGGAATTCGTCGTAGCGGCGCTCGTTCGGTTTGCGTATCTCCTCCGCATAGCGGACGAGCATGGAAGCGATGGAGCCGAGCCGCGAGGGCGCGGCGATGGAAGTGAAGGCGATGCGCTTGGCGTATTTCGGCAGCGCCGCGTAGGCCGTCGCCACCTGATCCCAGGCCGAGCCGTAAGCGCGTTGCCATTCGGGGTTGGCCGCGATCTTAGCGCGCAATTCCTTCTCCTCGGCCTCTTTCTTGCCCATCAAGCGCGCGTTCAAAAGTCCGGCCTGCTGGCTCTCCAGACGCTTGATCGAGTTTTCCAGCGAGCGCCGGCCTGCGCCCGCGCGGCGCGCTTGCTCCGTGCCGAGCGCGGCGTAGCGGTTGAGCGCGTCGCGACGCGAAGACCAGACCTGCATCTGCAAAGGATTGCCGAGGTCGCGTTGGAATTGAAGCTGCGCGTTCGTCAACAGTCGATTGGTCGAGCCGGGATTGCCGGACAAGACGACGAACTCGCCGTCGGCCGGGCCTTTGGCCGACCACTTGAAATAGTGCTCGGTCTTCAAGGGTTGGTCGTTTTCGTAGACGCGCAGCAAGGTCACGTCCAAGTTGTAGCGCGGGTAGGTGAAGTTGTCGTAGTCGCCGCCGAAGAAAGCGATCTGTTCTTCGGGCGCGAAGACGAGGCGCACGTCCGTGTATTTTTTGTAGCGGTAGACCCAGTATTCGCCGCCCGCGTAGAGCGTCACCACGTCGCTCTTGAGTTTGGTCTGCTCGGTCGATTCCTTCTCGATGGCGGCCATCATGGCTTTGCGCTGCTCGTTGGCTTCGCGGTCGGAAGCGTTCGGTTTGACCGCGCCCTGCACGCGCCGCGTCACGTCTTCATAAGAGACGAGCACGTTGATCTCAAGGTCGGGACACTTCAACTCTTCCGCCTGCGTGCGCGCGTAGAAACCGTCTTTGACGAGGTCGCGCTCTTTGGTCGAGAGTTTGGCGAGTTGGCCGCCCGCGACGTGTTGATTGGTCATCACCAGCCCGTTCGACGAGACGAACGAACCGCTCCCGCCGTCCTGCAAACGCACGGAGGAGAGACGCACGTGGTCGAGCCATTCTTTCGTCGGCTCGAAGTTGTAACGCTCCTTCCATTGTTTGAGCGGCGGATTGTCGAAAGTCCACATGCCCTCGTCGGCGCGCACGACCGAAGCGGTGAAGGTGGACAGCAAAAGCGATAGCGACAGCACAAAAGCGAAGGCTCTCTTCATTGGCTCAACTCCGTTCGAGACAGGTTCAGGTTTGCAGGGAGAAAATGGATTTTTCGTGACGCAGGTATTATACCCGACACCCTCGCGCGAACGAGAGTGGCCGCGCCGCGGGAATGAACGCGCATTTAGAACATCAAATCGAAGTGGCCTTCGAGGACGCGTTCGAGCTTGCCGGTGCGCCAGCCGCGCAGGCTGTCGCGGACAAGCGGCGAGGGTTCTTCGCGGTAGCGGCGGACGATCTGTTGCGAGTTGTTCGCGTCGGCGGCGAAGGCGCGCGCGGCCTGTTTGCGCAAGGCATCAGCCCCGTGCCCGGCCGGTTCGTCCGGCTGCGCGACGACGCGGACGTGGACGCGCGCGCGGTTGAAGGATTTTTCGTCCTGCGGCGTTTCGAGAACGTGCAAGCCCGCCTCCGTGTGCAAAAGCGAATAGGCGGCGAAGCCTGAGATGGCCGCCGTCAACTGGTAAGGCTCAATCGCGCCGCTCTCGCCGTCGTCTTTCGCGGCAGGGGGCGTCTCCTCCAAAACTTCAAAGCGCATCCGCCGCGCCGCAGTCCAGCCGCGATACATCCCCGCGATGCGACGCGCGAAGTCGTTGCAGACGGCGTTATCTGCGCCCGCGTCGCAACTGGCGCGCACCTCTAGGAAGAGGTCGCGCGGGTGTCCGGCGGCAAGTCCGCGACAGGCCGCGTCGATCAGATAAAGTTGTTGGGCGAGGCGCGCGACGAGTTCGACGGGGAAGTGCTGGCGGTCGCGCGCCGCGCCGCCCGAACCGCCGAGACGCCGCAACAGCGAACCGGCCGTGTCGAGCCCGGTCTCGATGCGATCCATGTACTCGGCGAGGCCGAGCACGCTGAAGCGTTCGGGCGAATTCCAGAAGCCGGGCGCGGCCGTTTCCAGCAGCGCGGAGTTTTTGCGCGCCTGCCAATCGTCCGCTTCAACTTCGTCGGCGAGCGCGTCGAACCGGTCGCGCAGGAAACGCACTTCCTCGGCCGTGCCGCGCGCATCGAGGACGATTGATTCAAGCCGCAACTCGCGTTCGGCATCCTCAGTCGCATCATCTTCGAGCGCGTCGTCCGCGGTCGCGGAAGTTATCGCGGCCGGTTCGTCCGGCGCGTCCGGGTCGATGAACTCCACGTCGAGCGTCTGGCCGCCGCGCGCGTGGACGAATAGGAATTGATCGCCTTCGGGAAATTGATGGTTGACGATGGTGAGCGCGAGCGGCGACAACAGGTAGCGCTCGATGGCGCGCTTCAAAGGGCGCGCGCCGAGGTCTGCCGTGAATCCTTTCTCCAACAGAAAGTCGATGGCCGATTCGTCCCATTCGACCGCCCACTGGCGCGTGCGCAAGCCGCGCCGACGGAGCACGTCGTTCAACTCCTTACGCAACAGATCACGCATCACCGCGCGCCCCAGCGGACGAAAGACCACGACGCGGTCGATGCGATTGACGAACTCGCGCCGGAAGGCGCGCATCACCGCGCGCTCGACCGCCCCGGCGGCAAACTGCGCCTGCGCCTCCTGCGAAAATCCGATGCTCGCTCCGTGCGGCAGAGTCGCGCCGAGGTTCGAGGTCATGATCACGACGCAGTGGCGGAAGTCGGCCGTGTTGCCGCGCCTGTCCGTCAGTCGCCCGTCGTCGAAGACTTGCAGAAACAAGTCCCAGACTTGCGGGTGGGCCTTCTCGAATTCATCCAAGAGGACGACCGCGAAAGGCTGCTTGCGAATCGAGTTGACGAGCGCGGTGCTGTCGGCCGCCTCGCTCTGCTCGCCGAGTATGCGGTCGAGCGTTTCGGGCGTTTGAAACTCGCTCATGTCGAGCCGGATCATGCGTTCGGGCGAGCCGAAGAGAAACTCCGCCAAGGTCTTTGCGATCTCGGTCTTGCCCGTGCCCGTCGGGCCGACGAAGAGGAAGACGCCTTGCGGGCGCGTCGGGTCGGTCAAGCCCGCCTTGATCATCGCCACGCGTTCGACGAGACATTCGACCGCTTCGGGTTGGCCGAGCACGCGCGTCTCGAAAAAGCCGCGCAGCTCTTTGAGGTCTAAACCTTCGCGGTCGTCGAGGATGCTCACGGGCAAGCCGGTCAACTGCGAGAGCGTGACGAGCAGATCGTCGAGCGTCACTTCGTCTTGAGTTTCGTCTGACGAAGCGACGACCGCCTCGTTCGTCATCCCGCGTTCGATGAGCAAGCGGCGACGCGTGGAATCGAGCAGCAGGAGCAGGTTGCCGGGCGCGGCCTTGTCGGCGAGATATTGCTTGGCGAGTTGGAAAGCCTCCTGCAAAGTCTGCGCGGAGATGCGCGGCGGCGCGATGGTGGTGGTGTTGTTGTTGGTGGCGTCGGCATTGTCGGCGCGTGTCGTCTCAGTAGAAACTCGCGCTCCTTTTTCCACTGACGAGCGGGCGCTCGCCGTCTCGTGGCTCTCCGCCCAGCGGCGCGCAACTTCCAGTGTCTCCGCGTCGCCGAGCGCCGAGACGCGGCACGTCTCCAGAGAAGTGCGCAGTTTCGGTCTGAGTTGCATCAACTTCTCGTAAGCGGCCGTGGGCGTCTCGCCGATCAATTTCAACGCGCCGGTTTCGATGTGCGGCAAGAGCAGGTCGAGCAAGCCCGTCGGGTTGTATTGATGACGACCCGCCCAGACAAGTTCGTGAAAATTCGGCACGACCCACAGCACGCGCTTGCCTCCGATCTCGCGCACGAGCGTCTGCACGCGCCCTTCGAGTTGGCCGATGTATTGCTGCCCGGCCATCACGTCGGCGGCCGAAGCTTCCAGAATGATCCAGCGCTCGCGTTGCAGACGCCGCGCGAGGACGCGCACGAGCGCCGTCTTGCCCACACCCGAATCGCCGACCAAGAGCACGGAGCGCGGCGGCTCTTTCCTGAGCGCCGTCTCTAGCGCCAGCACGCGCTCGCGCACCTCCGCGAGCAACACGATGCCTTCCGGCGCGTCTTCGTCTCCCGTCGTGTTGCCGCCGCCGCTGTTGCTGCTCGCCGCGCTTCCCGCGTCAAACTCCCAGACGCGCCCGAACGAACGCAAAAATTCCAGATCGACGCGCGCCGCTTTCCAACTCTCGAACTCGCTCGTCAACTTCGGGGGCAAAACGTCCTTGAGCGCGTCGAAGACGGTCGTGAGCAGTTCGACTTGGTCGGAGGGAAGCGTGTGGAGCGCATCGCCGAAAGCGGCCTCGCGTTCGCCGCGTTCGACGCGGCTCGCGACGAACTCGCGCAGCGATTGCAGCGGCGTCGGGTCGCCCCACGCGCCCTTGATGCTGAGGAGGAGCGAGACGAGGACGGGACGCTCGGCGGCGCGCGCGTCGAGTGCGCGCAGAGCATAGTAGCCCGGCCAGTAATAGAACTCGTTGATGTGCGCGAGTATCTGTTCGACGGCGTCCGCCCCGTCGGTGCGTTCGCCGAGGGCTTCGAGCGCGATGCAGGCGACGACGACGTTCGTGTCGCGCCCAAACTCGATGAGGTCGCGCGTATCGTAGTAATTGCCCAGCAACAGGCGGACGCCCTTGCTAAAACATTCGTGACGCCGCAACTCGGCCGGGCGCGAACTCCGCTGGTAATGCGCGTCCATCGCCTGTGCGAACGCGTAGACGTTCAACTCGTTCACCACGCGGCAGGGATCGCTCGCAGCCACGGCTTCGTCCGCCGTGGCTGCAACTGCTGCCGGAACTGTGGCTGCAACCATGGCCGGAACTTCTGTCGGAACGTTGGCGGTAGCAGCGATGCTTTCTTCGCTCGACTGCGGAGCGTCGAAGACGTGCGCGCCGTCGCCCGTCGCGGTTGTCTCTTGAGTCTCGCTCGTTGCGTTCGGCTCTTGAGTCGTGCCGGTCGCGATGGTCTCTAAAGTCTCGCCGGTCGCAATGGTTGAATCGCGCGCTTCCCGCATTGTGCTCGGTGCGTCGGTCGTCTGCGTGGTGTCTTGAGAAAGCGCGGGTTCGCGTCGGGCGCTGTTGTTCTTCGCACCCTGCGGCGGCGGCAATTGCGCGCTTGCGTCCTCTTCTTCCGGCGCGCGTCTGCGGCGCGCGAGCGTGCGCGCGAGATACGCGTTCGCGCCCACGGAGAGCAGGCACAACAGGACGAGTCCGGCAATGATCAGTTGCGTCATGGGAAAAGCGATACCGTGTCAAGAACGAAGGCAAGCGCGCCGGGGCGTGTCCGCTCAGGGCAAGCCGCGATGTTAGCACAGAGAGAAGGGTGAAGGGATGAGGGCGGAGGGATGAGGGATGAAGGGAAGACGAATAAGTCGTGAATCGTAAATCGTGAATAGATGAAGACGATTTTTCTCCATTCACCATTTACCATTGACCATTCACCAATCTTCCTTTCATCCCTCATCCCTCCGCCCTCATCCTTGTTATTCGGTGAAGTATGCTACAGTGCTCTCTAGCGATTTACTTCGTTCTTTTGACAAACTGACATTCGACATCAGGAAGAGCCTCATGATCTTCTCCTTGTGCCGTCTGCTGTGTTTACACAAGCGGCCTACACTTGATTGAAGGAGTTACCTGATGCACGACCAACCCCGCCCGCTCAACCAAAATTATATCCTCTCACATTTACCGCCCGAAGATTACGAGCGGGTGCGGCCACATTTAGAGCCGGTTAACTTAAGCCACGGCCAAATCCTGTGCGAAGCGGGCGGGATCATGGACTACGTCTATTTCCCTCACAACGCGATGATCTCTTTAATCTCGCACACTGCTTCGGGGCAGAGCGTCGAGGTCGGCGTCGTGGGCTTCGAGGGCATGGGCGGAGTCTCTGCGGTGCTCGGCGTCGACAGATCGCCGCATGAAGAGATGGTGCAGATTCCCAACGGCGGGATGCGGATGAGCGTGCGGGCGCTACGCGAGGAGTTCAAACGGGCGGGCGCGCTGCACGACCGGCTGCTGCGTTACACGCAAGGGCTGCTCTTGCAGACTTCGCAACTCGCCGCCTGCAACCGCCTGCATTCGATCTCGGAACGATTGGCGCGTTGGCTCTTGATGAGCTACGACCGCTGCGCCTGCGAAGACTTGCCGTTCACGCAGGAATTCCTCGGCCTGATGCTCGGCGTGCGCCGCGCGGGCGTAACCGAGGCGGCGCTCATCCTCCACGCCGAAGGTTATATCAATTACCAGCGCGGCCACATCCAGATCACGGATCGACCGGGGATGATGGATTACACGTGCGACTGCTACGAAATCGTGAAAGCCGAGTTCGACCGTATGACCGCATAAGACTCCCGCCGCAGCCCCGCGCCGGAGAGAACTATCGCCGACCACTACCTTCCTTCCATCCCTCCCTGAAGACCTCGATGCTCGTCCGCCCCGCATTGTTATTCCTCGTCCGCCGTCACGCGCGCGCAAGTCGCTACCAGCCGTCGTAGTTTGGACGGCCGGGGCGTGCGCCGCCGGGTTGTCCGGCGCGAAGCGAAGGCGGCGTTGCGCGGCGGCAAGCGCGGCGGCCTATCGTGACGTTCCGAGTTTTCCCCCGCCATCGGTTATAATCTCCTTCTCAGACACTCTCATTTCACACGCAGTAATTCGCTAGGAGCCGCAAGAAGAAGATGACCGCAGCAGAGAAGATCGCCAAACGTCCCCGCAGCATCAAGTTCGACGGGAGCATCCTGTTTTTGACCGACGACGTATCGCTCATCCGTCGCCAACTCGAAGCGGGCGAGGATTTGCCCTACGACCCGGAGCGCGCCTTGATGAACAATATCTCGACCGACGAGATCACGCCCGGTTGGGTCTGCTTCTACTACGACGAAACGCTCGGCCAGTATGTCTACGTCGGCATGCGCGAAGCGGCGGTGCAGAAGGACGAAGTGAAACGCGGCGGCTTCAAGGTGGTGGTCTCCGGCCTGTCGAAAGGCTGCGGCTCTTCGCGCGAGACCGCGCCCTACGCCGAGCGCGCCGCTGGTGTGGAACTCGTCATCGCGCGCACCATCGAAAAAATCTACGGGCAGAACTCGCAGAACATCGGCCTCTTGACCTCGACCGACTTCGGCCTCATCGAACGCATCCGGCGCGGCGAAGAGATTCCGCTCGAAGAATTCACGCGCGGGCTCGATCCCATCTCGCAATCAATCGTCGAATACGGCGGCCTGTTCAACTACAACAAGGCGCGGCTCGCGGGCGAGACCGCGCCGCCCCCCGTGGAGACGACGGCGCGCCCGATGAACATCGTCGAGAAGATCATCGCGCGCCACGCCTTCGTGCGCGCCGGGCGCGTCGGCGTCGAAGCCGTCCGCCCGGGCGACGCGCTCTTTGCCGTGGCCGACGTGCGCTTCTCGCACGAGTACGTCACGCCGATGGCCGAGTCTCTGTTCAAGAGCGCGCTCGGTCAGGACGCGCAGGTGACGGAGGCCGAGTCGGTCTACGCGTTTCGCGATCACCTGACGTTCCTCGGCCGCGTTATGTCCGACGACAAAAAGAAGATGGGCTTGTTAGAGCGCGCCGACGGGCTGGCCGTCACGCAGGAGAGCTTCACGCGCGAGCAAGGCATCAAACTTTACGGCGGGACGGAAGAGACGGGGTCGGAAGCCATCTGCCACAACGCCGTCGTCGAAGACATCGCGCTGCCCGGCCAACTCGTCATCGGCACGGACTCGCACACCTGCATGGCGGGCGTCCTCGGCTGCTTCGCTTTCGGCGTCGGTTCGACCGACATGGCGAACGCTTGGTACACGAAAGACATCCGCATCAAAGTGCCGGAGACTGTTCGCTTCGTCTTGCGGGGCAAGCGTCGCGCGGACGTGTCGGCCAAAGACGTGATGCTCAAAATCCTCTCGACCGATTACATGAAAGAGGGCAAAGGCATCGGTCAGGTCTTGGAGTTCGCGGGCGAAGGCCTCGCCGAGATGTCGATTGACGAGCGCGCCACTCTGACCAACATGGCCGTCGAAGCCGGGGGCACGACCGGCATCATCGAGCCCGACGAAGTGACGCTTGAATACCTCGTGCGCACGCGCGGTCTCGACGCGGAAGAGATACGCCGTGGCTTCCTCAAGAGCGACGCCGACGCCGAGTATGCCGCGACGTTCGAGATCGACTTGGACGAGATTCGCCCGATGGTGGCGACGCCGGGCGACCCGCGCAACGGCATCAACATCGCCGACTTGGAGACGGAAGTGAAGATCGACGCGGCCTACGGCGGCTCTTGCACGGGCGGCAAGATGGCCGACATGGATATGTATGCGGCCGTCCTCGCGCGCGCCGTCGAGCAGGGGCGCAAGGTCGCGCCGGGCGTGCGTCTCTATCTGCAATTCGGCTCGCAGAAGATCAAAGAGTACGCGCGCAGCCGCGGCTACATAGAGATTTTCGAGCGCGCGGGCGCGGAACTCATCGACCCCTCGTGCGGCGCGTGCATCAACGCGGGGCCGGGCGCGTCGAAGACCGCCGAGACCGTCACCGTCAGCGCGCAGAACCGCAACTTCCCCGGCCGCAGCGGCCCCGGCAAGGTTTATCTCGCGTCGCCTTACGTTGTCGCCGCCTCCGCGATTGCGGGGCGCATCGTCGAGCCGGAAGAGTTTTTGCAAACGCGCGAAGAGGAGTTGGTCGAGGCGTGAAGGGCATCGGCACGGGGCGCTTGACTACGGATCATGCGCGGAAGTACGAACGCGTCGAGCGCGAGCGGCGCTATCTCTTGCGCGAGTTGCCGCCCGGCCTCAAAGTCAACGACCCGCACGCGCAGATCACCGATAACTACATCACGGGCACGCGCCTGCGCCTGCGCAAACATCGCTGGCCGCTCACCAACGAGTGGACTTTGAAACTGACGCAGAAGCACACGCCCGCCCCGCCCGATTTCTCGCGCACGCTCATCACGAACATCTATCTGAACGAATACGAGTACGAAGTCTTCTCCGTCTTCGAGGCAAACGAACTGCGCAAGAATCGTTACCCTTATGAGCACGAAGGGCGCAAGTATTCCGTGGACGTTTTCCTCGGCGCGCTCCACGGCCTCATCCTCGCCGAGACGGATTTTGAAGACGATGCGGAGATGGACAGCTTTCCGCCGCCCGCCTTCGCCGCGCTCGACGTGACGCACGACGAACTGTTCACCGGCGGCCGTCTCGCCTATCTGACGATTGACGAACTGCGCGCCGAATTCAAAGCGCGCGTCGAAAAATGGGAGGGAAGCTCTTGATGGACGCGCGCGGCGCAGGGCTCGTCGTCATCTCGGCGGGCGCTCTCATCGTCGTCATCGGGCTGCTCGTTTACGCGGGCGCGCTCTCTTGGTTCGGCCGCCTGCCCGGCGACCTCAGCTTCGGCGGCGAACGCACGCGGGTCTTCATCCCCATCACCTCGATGCTCATCGTCTCGCTCGTCCTCAGCCTCTTGATGTACCTCGTCCGCCGCTTCTTCTAAAGGCTCTGATGCATTAATTGAGAGCCTCAACCTTTTGTTGACTCCATTAGAGGAGCGGCGTAGATTGCGCCCGCTCAAGAGTTCGCTTCTGGTAATCAGCCTCACCGGCGTTAACGAAATACCGCGAACATCCAGAGCCAACACTACCCTCGCAACTCCATCGGCCTTACAACCAGACGCAGGATTCTCACTCGCCCTCGTATGAAAAATTATCTTAAGAAAATTGAATTAGTGGCTAACCTAGCCATTATCGTTGTAGCTGTCTTGCTCTGCCTGATATTAGTAAGAAACTATCTATTCAACGACTTTCCTACAACAAACAACTCGGCGACATCACGAACTCGCTACTCACCGCGCTCGCAAGTAAAGACTGAGATTCACAACCGCTTTTAGAGAGGATATTGACGTGAAAACAGCCATCCTCACCCTATGCCTCTTATCGGCTCGGCCACTTTCTATCTCGGCAGTAAAGCTGGACAACGTACTATCAGGAGTTGTAAGCGAATAACCGCTTGTACCGCTGCATCAGGAACTAATAGTATGGGACTTAGCCAATGCACAATAAAATATTCGTACGAAGGTTGTGACGGAACTATACCGGGGAGCAGAAGCATGCACGAAGATAGAGAATCAGGTGTGTGACTGTGAATGTAGCTGTTCCGGAAGCGCGCCGGATTACAACAACTACACCGTAGGATGGTCTAACTGTGATGATAGTTACACTGTAGATACCACCGTCTGCGATAAGTGTTTGTCAGCTACCCCAACACCCACCCCCACTCCTACGCCTGCGCCTACTCCGGGATGCACTCTTGAGCAGAGAGCGGGCTGTCTTCCCCCGGATGAGCTATTGCCGAATTGCACTTGTTTGAGAGCGGCCGACGAGCCTTGCGCCGAAATGGAGCAGCAATGTTTCATCTCGAACGGAAATTGGAAAGGCTGCTTCACCGCTCAACCCGCTTCCACACAGCGGAACGGATTTCTCGCGCTCGCCGAATACGATCAACCGGCACGGGGCGGCAACGGCGATGGCGTGATCGATAGCAGGGATTCCGTCTACACGCTGTTGCGTCTCTGGCAAGACGACAATCACAACGGTATCTCCGAGCCTATGGAGTTGCGCGCCCTCTCATCGCTCGACGTGGTCAGGCTGCATCTCGACTATAAAGAATCGAAGCGAGTGGATGCGAACGGCAATCACTTCAAGTACCGTGCGCGGATAGACGACGCCAAAGGAGCTCAAGCAGGGCGCTGGGCTTGGGACGTGTTTCTTCAGAAATCTCATTGACTTTGTCGCACAACTCAACGGACCGCAAACCGCCCGGAAGGCAACGCAGGCCGCCGGGCGGTTTCACCTTTCGGAGCCGACGAGTTTAAACTTCCCGCATAAATGAAACGCACTTCCTGATAACGCACATGACGGATACGAACGCCCCGGTCATCTACACCATCGGCCACGGACGCCACGCGTGGACGGACTTTCTGGCCTTGCTCCGCGAACACCGGATCGCGCTCGTCTGCGACGTGCGCAGCGCGGCGCGCTCGCGTTGGCCGCAGTTCAACGGGCGCGTGCTGGAAGCGAATTTGCGCGAGGCGCGCATCGGTTACGAGTGGCTGCCGGAATGCGGCGGCAAAGTGGTTGCGCCGCCGCCGGAACTGGCGCGCGGGCTGGAGCGCATCATGGAGTTGGCTTCGGAGATGCGCGTCGCGTTGATGTGTTCCGAGTCGCACCCCTTGACGCGCCACACCCGGCCGCGCGCCAACTGTCACCGCGTCGGCCTGCTCTCCACCCCTCTGCGCGCACGCGGCGCGCGCATCCTGCACATCCTGCCCGACGGCCAAACGCTCGAAACCGACGAATCCTTGCTGCCCTCAATCTGGAGTGAAGAGAAGTTGGTGAATGGTAAATGGTGAATGGAGAATGGAGAATGGATCAGAACTGTCTTTCTCCATTCACCATTGGCCATTCACCATTTACCTTCCCGCAGCGGCGCGTTCGATTTGGCGGCCGAGGGCTTCGGGGTCGAAGTAGGCGCGAAAGCGCGTGATGCAGTCGCCTTCGATTTCGAGGATGCTGACGCCTTCGTAGTTGAAAGGTGCGCCGCCGGCGGTCGTGCCCGCGGTCGTCCATTCGAGCGCGGCGCTCGTGTCCGTGATGATGCGGTTGCGAAAGGTCGAGCGCACTTCGCCGAACGTGTCGCGATACTTCGTCCAAAATTCGCGCGCGCCTTCCCGTCCCGTAAATTTTTCAGGCGCGTTGACGTTGCCCACCTCGCTCCCGTCCGCGTAGAGCGCGAGCATGGCTTCCATGTCGCGGTTCTCTTCCAGCCTTCTCAGCGCTTCGATAAATTGCTCGGCTACGCTCGTCGCCATCTGGATTCGTCCCTCCCCCTGTCGTCTGTCGGATGCGTCGATTAAAGAGGCTGCGCTTTGCGAAGTTTTCACGGCCGCCACACGTTGCCGTGTCTACGCGCGGCGAGCGCATAACCGGAGGGAACGCGTCGAGACTTAAGTTGAAACTGCGTGCGCGCGTGTGTGCCGGTTTATCGAAGCCGAGACTTTAACTGTTCCAGCGCGAAGTCAACTTTCGGCGCGGGCGTGCATCTCGGCGTGCGCGTAGCGTGCGGCATAGGCTCGCGCGAAGTAGACGGCGAGCAGGAAGGCGAGGAGCATGATGGAGGCGGCCGTCCAGAAGGTGATGCGGAGCGAGCGGTCGCTCATCTCGTGGAGACGGCCGTCCGCGCCGTAAGTGGCAATCGCGCTGTGGATGAGCACGGCCGCGAGCGTCGGCCCGACGGCGCGCGCCAAACTCGCCACCGATTGCGTCACGCCGAGCACGCCGCCCTGTTCGCCCCGCCCGACGCTGCGCGACGCGAGCGTCTGTAGCGAAGGCGTCGCCAAAGCATTTCCGACGGCGAACGTCCCGCCCACCAGGAGCAACATCGACAGACCCGTCCCCGGCCCGACCAAAGGAATCGCAAACAAGCTCAAGGCGAACAGGAGCGCGCCCGTGAGCACGAGCGGCACTTCGCCGAACATCTTCACCAGACGCCCGATCAAGCCGCCCTGAATGAGCGCGCCGATGATGCCGACGTACATGAAGAGGTAGCCGTTGTGCGCCGCGTCGTAGCCGAAGCGGAACATCGTAAACAGCGCGAACGAGGTCGTCATGATCGAGAAGGCGACGACGAACAGAAAGTAGATGACGAGGACGTAGGCGAGGCGTGGCTGGCGCACCGCGTCCGCGAGTTGCGCCCAGCGTCCACTGGCGGCGGCCGACGTGCGCGCCGGATGATCGGGCGTCACGGTTTCGGGCAGCGTGAAATAGAGCAGGACGGCGTTAGCCAGAGCCAGCCCGCCCGCGAAGATGAACGGCACGCCGATGCCCCACTGGCTGAGGATGCCGCCGATGGCCGGGCCGAAGATGAAGCCGAGGCCGAAGGCCGCGCCGATGAGACCCATGCCGCGCGCGCGATTTTCGGGCGTCGTCACGTCGGCGATGTAGGCTTGCGCCGTCGAGATGTTGCCGCCGGTGATGCCGTCGATGATGCGTCCCAGAAAGAGCATCCAGAGCGTGGTGGCGAAGCCGAGGATGAAGAAGCCGAGGCTCGTGCCCAACAGACTGAAGAAGAGAATGGGGCGGCGTCCGTAGCGGTCGGAGAGCCGACCGAGAATCGGCGAGAAGATGAGCTGCATGACCGAGTAGGAGGCGAACAGGATGCCGACCGTGCGCGGCGTGGCGTTGAACTTCGTCCCCTCCACGTAATAAGGCAGCACCGGGATCACGATGCCGAACCCCACGAGGTCGATGAAGACCGTAACGAAGATGACCAGAAGCGGCGAGCGTTTCATAACTGGTGAATGGTAAATGGTAAATGGTAAATGGTGGAAAGACCCGCATCAGGATTCTTTCTATTCACCATTTACCATTTACCATTTACTGAAAAGTTACCACCGGCGACGGGGCGGAGCTTGGAGTCTTTCGTCGATGGAGAGACGACCGCCGCCCGCGATGAGCAGGGCGAGCGACATGCCGAGCAGCGCGACCGTGTACTCGATCCCCCGGTTGCTCAGGAAAAATCCGCCGCTCCAATGCACGCCGACCATCGCCACGAGCATCGTGATGGCGAGAAAGAGCGCCCCGGCGCGCGTCAACAATCCCAATAGGACGAGCACGCCGCCCACGAGTTCGGCCACGGCCGCCATGCCCATCCACAGCCACGACGGGCGCATGAAGCCGAAGGGCGCGCTCGCGGCCGTAAACTTCGCCCAGCCCGGCCCGCCCCACAGCCCGAAAACTTTCTGCGCGCCGTGTGCGATGAAAATGAGGCCGAGCGCGAGACGCACCGGCAGCGTGTACCACGCCGTGGTCGTCGCTATCAAACTTTGGAACATCTAAACAAATCCTTTCCTCGTTTCAGACCGGATGCATCAGTATCTCGCTTGAGCGCGTCGCAAGTGAAGGCACACGCGTCGCGCTCAAGCGGTCGCCCGGCCGCCCGCGTCACGCTTCCGGCGATTGACTGCCGACGGTGTCCGCCGCCCGGCCGCCCATCCCCTCCGAACTGCTTTGAGCTGGTGCAACGCCGACAGTTTTAACATAGCTTCGCTCGCGGCGCGAGAGCGGCAAGGATGTGAAAGCATAGGGAAAAGGGGAAAGGGAAAAGGGGAAAGGGGAAACCGCCGCTCGAATCATTAACGCGCAACCTTCCTCTCGCTCACGCACAATCTATCAAGCGCGGCCACTGCTTTAACCCTTTTCCCTTTCCCCCTTTCCCTAATCCTTCCCTTTCCCCTTTTCCCCCACTTTGATCTACACTGCCGCGCATCCCCCAACGAGACTGAAAAGTTACGGCTGTCCATTTATGAAAGAGACGACCACCACCACTTCCTCCTCTTCGCGCCAACTCGTCATCACGCGCGTCCGCGAACAGGCGCGCGAGATACGTTCGTTCGACATGCGGCCGGAAGCGAGCGTGGGCGCGGCCGCCGCCCCCGTGCGCCGCATAGAGTTTCTGCCCGGCCAAGTCGCCGCGCTGCGTGCGGGCGGCGCGGACGAACGATCTTTTTACTACGCATTCGCCAGCGCCCCCGAAGACGAAGAGTTGGAGTTTCTGGTCAAGCGCGCCGGGGGCGACGGCGGGCAGGCGCTCTACGCGCTGCGCGCGGGCGACCGGGTCACGCTCACCGGCATCGTCGGCCACGGCTTCCCGCTCGACGCGCACAAGGGCAAAGACCTCATCTTGATCGCGATGGGCACGGGCGTCGCCCCCTTGCGCTCCACCCTGCGCCACGCCCTCACGCGCCCCGACGACTTCGGCCAACTCGTCGTCCTCTACGGCGCGCGCACGCCCGACGACTTCTGCTACCGCGACGAGACCGAAACGTGGAAGGCCGCCGGAGTCGAACTCCGTCAGGTCGTCTCCAAGCCCGACGGCTACGAGTGGGCGGGCTCGACCGGCTACGTCCAATCCCTGCTCGACCACGTCCTGCCCGATCTCAATGAACCCATCGCCCTCGTCTGCGGCTCTCCCGAAATGATCACGCACACCCGCGACCGCCTCCAAGAGATGGGGCTCCCGCCCGAAAGCATCCTGACCAACTATTGAAAGCCCGGCTGAGGGTGTTTTTCATCTTACGCCCGAAATTTTCTCAATTTATGCTGTGTCATTTCAGGGTTTATGCTGGAACTGACAGTCGCCTGTATGCATAGCTTTCGCCGAAGATTAGTGTTTTTAGTTGCTGAATGAATGCTCATTCAGTATGATGGGTCGTCTTTGTGGTCGGAACTTTTTGGTTGGAGAGAGGTTCATTCCCCTATGCTTCGGATTGAAAGAGCGGCGGTGCTCGGCGCGGGTACGATGGGTGCGCAGATCGCCGCGCATCTGGCGAACGCGGGCGTCCCCGTCCTGTTGTTGGATATTGCGCCGCGTGAACTCGCGCCGGATGAGGCGGCGCGTGGTTTGAGTTTGGAGTCGCGCGCGGTGCGCAATCGCATCGCGCAAGGGGGGCTGGACGGGGCGAAGCGTGCGAAGCCGGCGGCGTTCTTCACACAGGAGCGGGCGGCGCTCGTCGAGGTCGGGAATTTTGAAGACGACATGGCGCGTCTGAAAGATTGTGATCTCGTGATTGAAGCGGTCGTCGAGAATTTGGAGATCAAGCGAAAGTTGTACGAGCGCGTGGAAGCGCACCGGCGCGCGGGTTCAATCGTCGCGTCGAACACGAGCGGCATCCCGATTCGCGCTATCGCCGAAGGCTTCTCGGAAGACTTCCGCGCGCACTTCCTCGGCATACACTTCTTCAACCCGCCGCGCTACCTGCACCTGTGCGAGTTGATCCCGACCGAATGGACGCGGCCGGAAGTGGCTTGCTCCGTCTTCGGCTTTCTAGATCAGCGTCTGGGCAAGGGCATCGTCATCGCTAAAGACAGGCCGAACTTCATCGCCAACCGCATCGGCACATACGGCGCGCTCGTCTCGATCAAGACGATGCTCGAAGACGGCTACAGCATCGAAGAGGTCGATAAGATGACGGGGCAGGCCGTGGGTCGGCCGAAGTCGGCCACGTTCCGCACGTTCGACATCGTCGGGCTCGACGTGTTCGCGCACGTCGCGCGCAATCTCTACGAGGCCGTGCCGGAAGACGAGGAGCGCGAGATGTTCGTCGCGCCGGAATTTTTGCAAGCGATGATCGGGCGCGGGATTCTGGGCAACAAGACGCGCGGCGGCTTCTATCGCAAGCAGAAGGGCGCTGGCGGCGAGAAGCAGGAAATCTGGACGCTCGACCACGCCTCGCTCGAATATCGCCCGGCCGAGAAAGTGAAACTGCCCGCGCTCGAAATGGCGAAGAACATCGACGAGACGGCGGAGCGCATCCGTTCGCTCGTGTGGTCGAAGGATCGAGTGGGCGCGTTTTTGTGGAAGACCATCTCGCGCACTCTGCGTTACGCGGCGAACCGCATCCCGGAGATCGCGAACAACGTCGTGGACGTGGATCGCGCGATGCGTTGGGGCTTCAATTGGGAGTTGGGCGTCTTCGAGACGTGGGATGCCATCGGCGTGGAAAAATCCGTGGCGCGGATGCGTGAAGAGGGTGCGCCGGTTCCCTTGAACGTGGAGCGGATGCTCCACGCGGGCGCGCGTAGTTTTTATAAGAACGAGGGCGGCCAGCGTTTCTACTTCGACTTCGTCACGCTCGAATACAAACCGCTCGACGAACCGGCGGGCGTCATCTTGTTGAAGTCCGTGAAAGACCGGACGGGCGTGGTCAAGAAGAACGCGGGCGCGTCTTTAATTGACATCGGCGACGGCGTGGCGTGTCTGGAGTTTCATTCGAAGATGAACGCCATCGGCGGCGATACCGTCCAGATGATCAAGCAGTCGCTCGCCGAAGTCGAAAGGAATTTCGTCGGTCTCGTCATCGGCAATCAAGCGCAGTATTTTTCGGTCGGCGCGAATTTGATGCTCATTCTTCTGGAAGCGCAGGAGGAGAACTGGGAAGACATCGACCTGATGGTGCGCGAGTTTCAGCGTGCGACGATGAGCTTGCGCTATTCGCCGAAGCCGGTCGTGACCGCGCCGTTCGGACTCGTGCCGGGCGGCGGCTGCGAAGTGACGATTCACGGCGACCGCGTGCGCGCGTCGGCGGAGTTGTACATCGGTCTGGTCGAAGCGGGGGTGGGCGTGATCCCGGCGGGCGGCGGGACGAAAGAGATGCTCTTGCGCGCGCTCGATTCGATCCCGCCGGGGATGTCGGACGCAGACCCGTTTCCGTTCGTCAAACGCGCGTTCGAGACGATTGCGCTGGCGAAGGTCGCCACGTCGGCCGAAGAGGCGCGCGCGCTTGGTTTCCTGCGCGCCGAAGATTCGATCACGATGAATCAAGACCGCCTCATCGCCGACGCCAAACAAGAAGTGCTGGCCTTAGCGCACGGCGGCTACACGGAGCCGCAGCAGCGCACGGACATTCTCGCGCTCGGCAATTCGGCGCTCGCCACTTTGAAACTCGGCATCCACCAGATGAAACGCGGCGGCTTCATCTCGGACTACGACGCCCAGATCGGCGAGCGACTCGCGCGCATCTTGACGGGCGGCGATCTCAACCACCCGACGCGCGTGAGCGAACAATATTTGCTCGACCTCGAACGCGAGGCGTTCCTCTCGCTCTGCGGGCAACGCAAGACGCAGGAGCGCATGGCGGCGATGCTCAAGACCGGCAAGCCGCTTCGCAATTAGAGGCGAGACGAGCGAACGTCTCGAACTAAAGGCCAGACGCGTGAGCGACGATTGTTCGCGTGTCCGCCGCGATCTTCGCGATCTTCCAGCGCGCGTGGAGGCGCTTCGTAGATGAGTCTGGGAAAGGCATCGCTCATGATCGCGGCGGCATCCTTCGTCGTCTACGGAGCGGCCTTTCTGTTGTGGCCTGTGTGGGCGGGCTCGTTCGTCGGCGTCGAGTTGCCCACAGGCAGCGCACGCATCGACGCGCGCGCCACTTACGGCGGCTTCTTTTTGGGCACGGCCGTCTTCTGGGCAATGTGCGCGACGCGGAACGCTTGGCTACGCGTGGGGCTTGCGGCGCAGGCCGTCATCCTCGCCGGGTTCGTCTTCGGGCGCACGTTTGGGATAGTGTTTGACGGCGGAGCGAACGCGGCTATCTACGTGCTGCTGGTGGGCGAAATCGTCGGCGTCCTGCTCGCCGTCGTCGCGCTCAAACAAAGAGGCGCAGACGCGTAAAGGATGTGTTTGAAGTTCGAGTCGGAGTGCTGTAGATGGATTACCCTGTGACGCCCGCCGTGAGGCTCTTGCGCGAGCGAAAGGTAGAGTTCGCGCCGCATCTTTACACTTACGAGGAGAGGGGCGGGACGCGCCATTCGGCCGAGGCGCTTGGCGTGGACGAGCACGCGGTCGTCAAGACGCTCGTGATGGAGACGGAGGCGCGCAAACCGCTCATCGTCTTGATGCACGGCGACCGCGAAGTCTCGACGAAGAATCTGGCGCGCGCCATCGGCGCCAAGAGCGTCCAGCCCTCGAACCCGCAGACGGCGCAAAAGCACACGGGCTACTTGGTCGGCGGCACAAGCCCTCTGGGGACAAGGGCGCGCTTGCCCGTCTACGCCGAGCGCACCATCTTCGACCTGCCGAAGATTTACCTCAACGGCGGCAAGCGCGGCTTTCTCGTCTCGCTCAACCCGCAAGACTTGCGCGCGCTGTTGCCCATCGAGGAAGTTGAAGTGGCGATTGAGAAGGATTAGTGTCGCGGGGATTGAGTGAGAAGTTTTAGTTTTGAAGAAGTTTGACGGGAAGGATGAATTATGAGAGACGCAGTGATCGTATCGGCGGTGAGGACGGCCGTGGGGAAAGCGCCGAAGGGAACTTTGAGGGACACGCGCCCCGACGAGATGGGAGCGGCCGTGATCTCGGAAGCATTGAAGCGCGCCGAGGGCGTGGAGTTAACGGAAGTGGAAGACGTGATCATGGGCTGCGCGATGCCGGAGGCCGAGCAGGGCATGAACGTGGCGCGCGCGGCGGCCATTCGCGCGGGGTTGCCGGTGGAGACTTCGGCGATGACGATCAATCGCTTCTGTTCGTCGGGGCTGCAATCGATTGCGATTGCGGCCGACCGCATCCGCACGGGCGCGGCCGAAGTGATCGTCGCCGGGGGCTTGGAAACGATGTCCCTCATCCCGATGGGCGGCCACACCATCCGCCCGAATCCTTACCTCGTCGAACACTACCCCGACTTTTATCTCAACATGGGACTCGCCACCGAGAACGTCGCGCGCAAGTATGAAGTGTCGCGCGACGAACAGGACGAGTTCTCGTATCGCTCGCACCAGCGCGCGGCGGCGGCGCAGGACGCGGGCAAGTTCACGGACGAGATCGTGCCGCTCAAAGTGGTCTTCGAGGAACTGGACGAGCGCGGGCGCAAAGTACGGCGCGAAGAGACGTTCACGCGCGACGAGGGTGTCAGACGCGACACTTCGGCCGAGAGCCTCGCGAAGTTGCGTCCGGCCTTTCACGCGCAGGGGACGATCACGGCGGGCAACGCTTCGCAGATGTCGGACGGCGCGGCCGCCGCGGTCATCATGTCGGAAGAACGCGCGCGTGCGCTCGGCCTGCGTCCGATGGCGCGCTTCGTGGCCTACGCGACGGCCGGTTGCCCGCCCGAAGAGATGGGCATCGGGCCGGTCTACGCCATCCCGAAGGTCTTGAAGATCGCGGGACTGACGCAAGACCAGATCGACGTGATCGAACTGAACGAAGCCTTCGCCGCGCAATCGCTCGCCGTCATGCGCACGCTCTCGCTCGACCCCGAACGCACGAACGTCAACGGCGGCGCCATCGCGCTCGGCCACCCGCTCGGCTGCACGGGCGCGAAGTTGACGGCCACGGCCTTGCGTGAACTCGAACGCAGAGGCGGTCGCTACGCGATGGTCACGATGTGCGTCGGCGGCGGCATGGGCGCGGCCGGAATTTTCGAACGAATTGTTTGAGAGAGCGATTAGCTATTAGCTGTTAGCTCTTAGCTACAAGGCGAAAAACAGAAAGCTAACAGCTAATAGCTAACAGCTAACAGCTATCTCGAAAGGAGCAGATTATGTCAGCCGTAGCCGAAGAGAGAAAGATCATCGCGGGGGGAAGTTTTCTGATCGAGGAGCGCACGCCGGAAGAGGTGTTCACGCCGGAGGATTTCACGGAAGAGCACCGGATGATCGCCGAGACGACGCGCGAATTCATGGATAACGAAGTGCGCCCGGCGACCGACGAGTTGGAGCGTCACAACTGGCAACTGGCGCGCGAGTTGATCCGCAAGTCCGCCGAGTTGGGGATGGTGGGCGTCAACATTCCGGAAGAGTACGGCGGTCTCGGACTCGATCAGACGAGCGGCGCAATCGTCGGGGAACTCTTGGGGCGCTCGGCCTCGTTTGCCACCACGCTCGGCGCGCAGAGCGGCATCGGGCTGACGCCGATTCTCTACTTCGGCACGGAAGCGGCGAAGAAAAAATACCTGCCGCGCATCGCTTCGGGCGAGATGGTCTCGGCCTACGCGCTGACCGAGGCGGGTTCGGGTTCGGACGCGATGGCCGCCAAAGCCACCGCGCGCCTGAGCGCCGACGGCACGCACTACATCTTGAACGGCGAGAAGATGTGGATCACGAACGGCGGCTTCGCCGATGTCTTTATCGTCTTCGCCAAGATCGACGGCGACAAGTTCAGCGGCTTCATCGTCGAGCGGCAAGAGGGCTTAACGAACGGCGCGGACGAACACAAGATGGGCATCAAAGGATCGAGCACGACGGCGCTCGTCCTCAACGATGCGAAGACGCCCGTCGAGAATCTCTTGGGCGAGGCGGGCAAGGGCGCGAAGATCGCGTTCAATATTTTGAACATCGGCCGCTTCAAACTCGGCGCGATGTGCAACGGCGGGATGAAGCTGATGCTCCACGAGGCGGTGCGCTACGCGAACGAGCGCCACCAGTTCGGCCGTCCCATCTCTTCGTTCGGCGCGATCAAGGCGAAGCTCGCCGAGATGGCGATCAAGACTTGGGTGGGCGAAACGATGGTCTATCGCACGCTCGGTCTGATCGAAAACGCGATCAGCGGCGAGACGGATTCGGAGGCGAAACTGCGCGGCATCGAAGAGTACGCGGCCGAGTGTTCGATCATCAAGGTGGCTCTCTCCGAGTACTGCGATTTCGTGGCCGACGAGATGGTGCAGATTTACGGCGGCTACGGTTATTCGGCCGACTATCCGGCCGAGCGCGCCTACCGCGACTCGCGCATCAACCGCATCTTCGAGGGCACGAACGAAATCAATCGCATGTTGATACCGGGGCGCATGATGAAGAGCGCCATGTCCGGGCGGCTCGCCCTGTTGCCCGCCGCGCAGAAGTTGATGGACGAAGTGTTGTCGCCGTCGCTCGCTTCGTTTGACGAAGAAGAGGGCGTGCTCGCGGCCGAGTCGAAACTCGTGGGGAACGCGAAGAAGGTGGCCTTGATGACATTGGGCACGGCCGCGCAGAAGTACATGGCGAAGCTCGCCGACGAGCAGGAAATCTTGATGGGCGTGGCCGACATCACGATGGACGTGTACGCGATGGAGTCGGCCATCCTGCGCGCGCGTAAACTCGCCGCCAAACAGGGCGAAGCGGCCGCCGCGCGTTACATCGACATGGTGCAGGTCTTCTGCAACGACGCCGTGCAGCGCATCGAAGCGCGCGCCAAGAACACGCTCGCCGCCATGAGCGAAGGCGACGAACTGCGCACGCTCCTCGCCGCCCTGCGCCGCTTCACCAAACAGACGCCCATCAATACCGTCGCCGCCCGCCAACGGATCGCCGACGTGTTGATTAAGGCGAACAAGTACGCTTACTAAAAGCGAGTGGGAAAAGGGGAAGGGGGATAGGGAAAAGGAGAAAGCACAACGCTTCTTTCTTTTCCCTTTAACCTTTTCCCTTTAACCTTTCCCTTTTTCCTTTTCCCCTTTGCCTTTATATTCCCGACATGCGCATCATCCCTATCTCTTTGCCGACGCCGTTTTACATCGGGCCGGTGAACGTCTATCTGATCGCGGAAGACCCTGTGACTTTGATCGACACGGGGCCGAAGACTGCGGAGGCTTTGGAGGCTTTGCGCGAGGGCTTGAGGCGTGCGCGTTTTCGCGTCCTCGATATTCGGCGCATCGTGCTGACGCACGCACACGAGGATCACTGCGGGCTGGCAAAGTCTCTGCGCGATGAAGCGAAGGAGGCGGAAGTGCTCGTCCACGGGTGGGAGACGGGACACCGGCAGGGGCGGCTCGAATACGAGGAGCACCGTGCGCTCTTGTTGCGTGCCGGAGTGCCGCCGGAGGAAATTGAAGCGATGCGCCGGATGTACGAGGGCGTGCGCCGTTTTGCGGACGCGCTCGAAGACGGAGAGCATCGAGAGCTTGAAGACGACGCGGAGTTGGAGTTTGAGAGCGGCGCTTTGCGCGTCGTGCACACGCCGGGACACACGCCGGGGTCTTGCTCTTTCGTGCGCGAGGCCGACCGCACGGTGATCGCGGGCGATTGCGTGTTGAAGCGCGTCACGCCGAACCCTGTGCTGTCGCCCGACCCGCTTAATCCGGCGCGGCGTTTTCCGTCGCTGGCCGAATATCTGGTGAGCCTGGCGCGCCTGCGCTCGTTCGCCCCGACGCTCGTGCACGGCGGGCACGGCGAGGCGGTCGAGGATTTTGAAGAGTTGTTCACGCGTTACCTGCGCGCGATCCGCGAGCGGCAGGCGGATGTCTTGCGGCTCGTGCCGAAGGGCGGCGCGAGCGCTTGGGAAGTGGCGCGCGAGATGTTTCCGCAGGCCGAGGACGTGCATCGCTTTCTCGCCGTCTCGGAGGCCGTGGCGCATCTCGATCTGGCGCACGCGGAGAACAAACTCGCGCTGGAACTGGCGAGCGACGGCCGCGAAGTTTATCGCGCGCCGGGCAATTGAGCAGGCGCAAGCGCCAAAACTAAAACTGGAACCACGAAGACACGCGCGCACGACACGAAGAAGAGGTTAGTGCTTTTTCGTTTCGTGTCGTGCGCGTGTGTCTTCGTGATTTCTTAGGCGCTCTAAATGTTGAACCGGCCGCCGCACATCACGTCGGATGATGTGCGGCGGCCGGTTTTTGTGTGAGCGAAAAACGCCGTGCGACGTTTCCGTCCTACTTGTTGCCTGCTGCTGCGGCGCGGCGCTTGGCCGACGCTTCCGCTTTGGTTTGACCTTCGGCGACTGTGCCGTTAGTGGGCGCGGGCAGGGCTTCGACGTTGATGAAGAAGCGGAACGCGCCGTTCTGTTCGACGCCCAAGAGGAACTGGACGTTGACGCTCGCGCCGTCGGCGAGCGGCGTGGCGAGCGAGAGAGTGGAGTTGAAGCCGCCGCCGTTCGGCTGGCCGTTCGCGTCGGTTTCAAGCGTCGTGCCCTCGATGGTGGTCGTCGGGCTGGCATTGTCGGAGCAGAGTTGCGGCGTGCCGCCCTCGCTCTGGCAGGTGGCCGTCACCTGCGACGAAGTGATCGCGCGCAGGTCGGCCGTGCCGAACACCGAGGGGAAGGTGGTGATGTCCACGATGCGGAAGCGCAGTCGCGTGACGGCCGCGCCCGTGTTGTTCTTGAAGCGGCGGCGGATGGAGAGCGTGCCGGTCGAAGTGGGCGACGAGCCGTAGCCCGACCCGGCGTTCGTGCGGCGCTCGAAGCGGCATGCGCTCGGCAGCGTCGGGTTAACCGCGATGCCCGTGCACTGCGTATCCACGAGCGACGCCTTGATCGTGTTGTTGCGCTGGACGGGCGACGAGAGATTTTCCGGGCCGGGCGCGCCGAGCCGCTGGCACCGGAAGTTGATCGTCGAGGCGCACAAATTCGTCCCGTTGAAGTCGGCGGTCTGGAAGTCCGTCTCGTTGTTGCCGGTGTCTATCGGCACGCCGCTCCGCGCATCGCGGAAGAGGCTGTAGTTGGTGCCCGGATTCCCGCTCAGATTGACATCAATTATGGGGTAGCCCGTGCCTTCTTTGTAGAGCGTGTTGGCCTCGCTCGTCGGGCCGACGGCGTCGAGGCGGTTCGTCGTGTTGAAGTTCGCCTGATTCGACGTGTTGAAGAGAGCGATCCCGGCGTTCGCGGGGATGTCCTCGTTCATGGTGTTGTCGCCCGTGGCGGTCGCCGCAGGGCTGCCCGCCGGGTACGCGCTGCCGCTGAAAGAGCCTGTGCACCCGCCGCCGCCGTTGTTGACGGCGAGGTAGTGGCCGCGCGCCGGGATGTTTGTGCCGTTCGGGATGGTGAACAGCACGTTGTTGTTGGAGCGGGCAACGGCGTATCCCGGTGAATCCAGCGATTGCACGGAAAGGGGGTTGTTGGACGGGTTGTAAATCTCGACGAACTCGTCGCACGTGCCGGTCGGCCCGAAGGTGCGAAACTCGCTGATGATGAGCGAGGTAGCGATGGCCGGGGCGATGATTGTCGAGTTGCGCGGCGTCGGGGTGGCGGCGGTGAAGTCCTGACTGTTGTTGTTGGTGTCAACCCGGCCGCCGCCCTTCCTGAGGTCGGCCGTGGTCGTGGAAGGGGCGGGCGCGGGGCCTGTACCTGCGGCCGGAGGGTTGGTGTTTGAGTTACCCGCAGGAGTTTCATAGCAAACGCCCGCTGCTGTGCCGTAGCCGACGAGGTCAACGATCTGCGCGCCCGTCGGGCACGCGCCGCTGAGCGCCGTCGTCGTGTTCACCAGCGCGACTTTGGCCGACGTGGCGCTCATGGCGATGGTGCCGCCCGGAACGTCCGGCGTCGGAAGCGGGTTGACGCCGTTCGTGTTCGCAGGCCCGCCTTCAGAGATCAGATAATACTGGCCGGGCTTGAGCGTGAAGTTGGTCAGAGCCGTGACCGACCAGGCCGTGCCCGCCGCCGAAGCGTACTGCACCGACCAGCCGTTGAGTGAAACGTCCGTCGTGCCGCGATTGAACAACTCGATGTAGTCGTTTTGGTAGGTCGAACATCCGGTCGTGCCGCAGCCCGCACCGCCGTAAACCTGACTGATGACGACGTTGGGGCTGCCCTGCGCGCGTGCGACTTGCGGGGCGGAGAAAACGAAGCCGAGCGCGAGCGTGGCGAGGGCTACGAAGAAAAGTTTGCGAAGGACTGGCATAGAAAAAATCTCCTGTGAAATGTGGCGTCCAAGCTGAAAGCAACGAGCGGGCAGTTTGTGACCTTGCGCGTCATTCGGGATGCGTGCGGGGAGCGTCGGTTAACTAACGCCTGCTAATCAATGTTTGCTGCTTAAAATTCGGCGGAAGCGAATTTTTAGAGGCGTTGCGAGAATAAGCCAGACGCACGGCGCGGTCAACTCAACCGCCCTCCGGTTTCCGTGTAAATCATTTATCTACTCGTCCGCTGAAACTTTTTCCGCGCGCCCTCCATCTACCTCGACAGTTGCCGAAGGCGCGACGTGCGCCGGGCAGTTCACTTGATCACTTCAAACTCGAAGTAGATGGTCTTGCCGCGAATCACGTAGCAGAGGTAAGTCTCCCAGAAGCGGCGGATGAAGCGGAGAGCCGGATAGCGGTTGCAACTGTTGACGAGCAGTTCGATTCCTAAGGCGCGCCAGAGTTTGAGGAGCGTGACGCGGACGACGCGGGGGCGCAAGGTCACGTCGCTGTAGAAGGCGAAGTCGGGGCGCTTGCCCGTGAAGTAGGCGAAGGATTCGGTCGTCAGGTGATGGCGATGGGTCGGGTCTGTGTAGGAAGCGATGTCGGAATAGTGGGGCGTGTCGAGACGGATGAGGCCGCCGGGCTTGGTGATGCGGTGCAGTTCGGCCACGACGGCCAACACGTCGTCGATGTGTTCGATGACTTGATTGCCGACGACGATGTCGAACTCGTTATCGGGAAACGGGTAGGGCACCGAATCGAGGTCGTGAATCACGTCGGCGTGTGTCTTCGGGTTGCTGTCGAGGCCGATGCTGCCGGGCGTCTTTTTGATGCCGCAGCCGATGTCGAGAATTTTCATCGCGGAGAACTTAACCCAAGTGCGCGCTGCTGCGCAAAAACGAAAGCGCACCGTCGTCGCACGCTAAATTTTCGGAACCGCGACCCGGTGGCTCGCGTGAAATCGACAGAAATCTCTCTCTCGGAGGAATGTTATTTATGTTCGGTCAAAGGATGATTCTTTCCCTCGCATGTTTGTTGCTCGTCGCGTGGGCACAGGGCGCGGCACGCGCGCAAGAGACTGAAGCGCCGCAGGGGCGTGGCCGTGGGCGCAACACGGACGGCGCGCAGGTGTTCGTCTTCGGCGGCGGCAACCATCTCGGCGTCTCGGTCGAAACGGTGACGCGCGAAAACATGAGCAGCTACAACTTGACGGGCGAACCGCGCGGCGTGGCCGTGCGCGAAGTGTTGCCCGACAGCCCGGCGGCCAAAGCGGGCTTGCAAAAGAACGACGTGATCCTGCGCTTTGACGGCGAGCAAGTTTCGAGCGTGCAGAAACTCCAACGCCTCATCAACGAGAGCGCGCCCGAACACACGGCGCGCGTCTCCGTCAGCCGCAACGGCGCGGAGCAGGAAGTCTCGGTCAAACTCGGCAAGCGCGAAGGCTTCGCGCCCGGCGCGTTCGGCGAGTTCAAGTTTCCCGAAGGCCAGACGTTCAACTTCGACACGGAAGGATTGACGCGCCGCGCCGAAGAGATGGCTCGCAATTCCGGTGAATGGAAGAAGCACGCGGAAGAGTGGAAGAAGAATTCGGAAGAGTGGCGCAAAAATATGGAGAAGTTTCGCGCCGAAGGCTTCGGAAACAACTTCACGCTCGTCTACGGCGGGACGGGGCGTCGCATCGGCATCACCACGCAGACTTTGACCGCACAACTTGCGGACTACTTCGGCGTCGCGGGGCGCGACGGTCTGCTCGTCACTTCCGTTGCCGAGAACAGTCCCGCCTCGAAGGCCGGGCTGAGAGCGGGCGACGTGATCACGGAAGTTGACGGCGCGCGACTGAAAAACGCGGGCGAACTCTCGCGCGCGCTCAACCGCAAAGACGAGGGCGACGTGTCGCTGACAATTGTGCGCGACCGGAAGACGCGCACCCTTAAAGTGACGCCGGATCGGACGCAGCAGAACAACCCGACGTTCTACACGCCGGGCGCGACGGCCTTAGTTGCGCCCGCGCCGCTGGCCTTAATCGCGCCGCGCGCGCCACTCGCGCCGCACGTCGCGCCGTTTCCGCGCGTCGCCCCGCGCATCAACGTCACGCCGCGCATCAGCATCACGCCGCCCCTCGCGCCTCTTGCGCCCCTCGCGCCCCGCGCGCCCATGCGAAGCGGCGTGTGGGTTTTGTAGAAAGTGAACGAGAGGCGGCGCGAGCGATAGACAGTTAGAGCATTTAACAAAAGCAAGAAACCACGCGCCACACGCGCGCGCAACACGAAGCAGAAGTTCGGTGTCGTGCGCGCGTGTGGCGCGTGGTTTCTTGTTTGGAGCGTCGCCGGTTAGGGACGCAGTTCGCGCAGTTCGCGTTCGGCGTCGGCGTATGCGCCGTCTTTGATGTTGCCGAGACTGATGGCCGCCTCGAAGGCTTTGATCGCTTCCTCTTTGCGGTCGAGGAAGGCGAGGATGCGACCCATCGCCGTGTAGGCGCGCGAGATGAGCGGGCGGTCTGTTTCGGACGTGGCCGCGTTGATGGCGAGGCGATAGTTGGCGAGCGCGCGTCCCAGACGTTCGTCGCGGATGCTTTCCTCGAAGGCGTCGCTGGCCGAGATGCTCGCGGCCTGCGCGAGCGCGAAGAAGATGCGCGGCTCGCCGCCCCCCTCGGCCATCAAGGCGCGCAGGCGCGTCTCGGCCTCCGTGTAGTTTTTCGCGCGGAGCAGTTGGTTGATCTCCGCAATTGCACGGTCGAGCGCCGTGCGGCGTTCGTCGGCGCGCACGTCTTCGTTCGAGCGATTGGAGAGCGCGCGCGCCGTCTCACGGCGCAAAGTCACTACGCGCTCGCGCGCCGCCTGATACTCCGCCGGTCGTTTCAACTCGCGCGCCGTATCGACGCGCGCCATCATGTCGGCGAAGAAGTCCGCGAAGTCGAACCCGGCGATCTCTTGGTCTCGCAGTTGCTCGGAGAAGTAGAAGGCGAGCACCGCGCCGCGCTCGTAGGCGTCGGCCAGTTGCGCGGTCAATTCGTCTTCAATCACGGCGCGGTCTGTCTCCGACTCTTTGATGATCTGAGCGCGCTCCGTCTCCTTCGCGCGTTGCAGGCGCGCGCTCGTCTGCTCGGCGAGTGCGCGCGTGCGCGCCGAATAGTTCATGCGCGCGTCGGCGGCGATGACGAGCGAACGCGCCACGGCCGCGAACACGTCGGGCAGACGCGCATCGGCCGGAGCGTTCTTCGCGCGCTCGTCCAAGAGGGCGCGAATGGCTTCGCGTTTGAGGGCGACATCGCGGTTGAAGCGCAGGACAATCGGATCGACGAGGTATTGCAGGTAGGCGCGGCGCACTTCGGACGAAGCCAGGTCTAGCCCCTGCGGGACGACCGCGAAATAGTCGTCGCCGATGATGCGGAAGTTGATCGAGCCGGGCACGGCCAAGAGGTCGGGCACGAGCCGGAAGCGGCGTTCGCGTTCGCGCGTGGCGAAGCGTGGCGGCTCGTCCTTCTTCGGTTTCGCCGTGGGCGTCTTGACCGGCACGCGTTCGAGCGTGAGCGTAACGGGGCGCGTGTGCAGGTAGGCGAGCACGGCGCGCAGCATCTCGGAAGTTTGCGGGCGCAGGCGGTCGCCCTCCGCCTGATGCGCGGCGAGGTAAGCGGGCAGACGTTCGGCGATCCCGGACTTCGTGTAGAACTCGCGCAGGAGCGGCGCGAAGTCGAGCACGTCGAGCACGCCGGGGAAGAGATCGTCGGAGCGCGGGGGCGCGTCGAAGGTGGGCGCGGGGCCGAGCGCGTAAGCCAGAGAGACGTAGCGCGCGGCCTGTTCGGCGGGCGTCGCCGCCGGGTCTTTCAGTTTGTTCAAATCGTAGAAGCGGCGCAGGCGCGCGCGCAGTTCGGCATCCAAGTTCTGTTGGTCGCGGCGGACGAGCGCGCGAAATTCGGAGGGCTGGCGCCCGACGGGCGTCGGGTCGAAACCGGCGGCGTCGAGCGCGGCCATCATCACCAGCAGGCGCGGCTCGGCTTCGATCCTAACGCCGTAATCCGACAGGTCGAGCGTGCCCGGACGCATCGACTGCGGGCGCGGCGTCGGCTGCGTTTGCGCTGCGGTAGTACTCGACGCGGCGGGCGTCTGCGCGGGCGTGGGCGAATTGCTTTGAGCCTGAACGGCCGCCCCGCCAAACGCGAGCACGGCGGCGATAACGTATAAATGCTTCTTCATGCCTGTCATAAAAACTCGCGATTAATAACTTGCGATTAACAACAACTTGTAGGTGAATTTTCCGCGCCGGGAAGGAACTCTCGAAACACTACTCGGCAACACTTAAAGATGCTGCATCCATGGTGCTGGATGCCAAAGGTTATTTGCCGTAGAGGTAGAGGTCATGGTTTTCCGAAGCATCCGTTGCTTCGTCCGTTATGGGCTGAGTGCCGAGTTGAAGGATGGGATCATCTATCACGGGCACGACGAGAATTAAATTATCTTCCTTGCGAATCTCAACCTCTTTGATGCCCTTGAGAAACTTCTTGGGTACGAGCACGCCCTGCTCGGTCACTTTTGTTTTCATGCCGTCCTCCCGTCGTCAATATGGACGGTCGAAAATTATATAACGCCTGTAGGAAAGTTCTTCTTTACCTAGCCTTCGGTCTTCATCTTTCGCCGGGCGCGGAGCAGCTTTAAGGTAACAGGATAGGCGGCGAGGGAACAAACGACGGAGAGAACCATGCCGCCGACGGAGAAGGGCACGACGATGTCCCAGAGATGCGTGAACAGTTGTCGCCAGTAGGCGGCGGTCAGGAGATGCGGGTCTTGGAGTAGTCTCAAGCCCTCTTCGGGCAAACTCAAGGGGCGTCCGATGAGGAGCGCGCCGACGGCGTAAGAGGCGGCGATGATAGGAACGAGCGTGAGAAAAGGGTTGTTGAGAAAAGTTCCGGTGTAGATGGCGATCTTGTTGAAGCGGAAGAGAAAGGCGACGAGCGTCGCCATGATGGTGTGGAGTCCGAGAAAGGGCGAGAAGGCGATGAAGACGCCCACGGAAAAAGCGAGCGCCGTCCGCTCCGGCGGGTCGTCAACCGCGAGCAGACGGCGAAAAGGGGCGCGAAACATAAGGCAAGTGACAAGTGACGAGTGACAAGTGACAAGTTAGAAAATCAAGTTGCTTTAACTTGTCACTTGTCACTTGTCACTTGTCACTACTTGAAGCTGTTGAGCGCGCTCGACTCGTCGTCGTAGGTGTCGAAGACGGTGAGCAGCTTGGTGATGGCGAGCAGGTCTTGAATCTTCTGGGTCAGGTTGAGCAGCTTGAGTTGGCCGCCCTCGCGGCCGATGGCCGTGAAGCTGGCGACGAATTCGCCGATGCCGCTCGAATCCACGTAGCTGACCTGCGCGAGATTCAAGAGAATCTTCTTCTTGCCCTCTTCGATTAACTTGCGGATAGCGCCGCGCAGGGCGACCGAGCCTTCGCCGATGGTGATCTTGCCGCTCATGTCGAGGACGGTCACATCTCCGGCCTGACGCTCTACGATGTTTAGTTCAGCCATGCTCTGAAATCTCCTTCAAAGATAGTCCGTATGTTTTCGTCCGTTGTCGCTGGTGCCAAGTATCTTGCGGGGCGGCGCGTGTGACAATTGCGAAAGAGCGGCAACTGATCACGGACAAGGGAACGAACGTATTAACGCCTCTTGGTCATGCGCACGACCGTGCCGCCTTCCGGGTGGGGCGACCATTCAACCGTGTCCATAAAGCTGCGCATGAACAGGATGCCGCGCCCGGATGCTTTCAGCAAATTTTGCTCGGCCGTCGGGTCGTCGACCGTCGTGGGGTCGAAGCCCGTCCCGCGGTCACGCACCGTCACCACGAGTTCGCTGCCCGCATCCGTAAAAACGATCTCGACGGGCTTGGAGGCGTCCTGTTTATTGCCGTGCAGGACGGCGTTGGTGACGGCCTCGCGCACGGCCATGTCGAGGCCGAAGGCGGCATCCTCGCTCAGTTGCAGACGCTCGGCCACCTCGTCGGCTTTGGCCGCCGCTTGGGCAATCGCCTCGATGCTGCTCGGCAATATCAGTTCAGTCGTCGCTTCAGTCACAGTTGCAGACCGAGACCTCTCTTCAAAGAGAACCCTCCGGCAGGCGCGCCTTCGACGCCGCCGCGCATCAAACGTGTGAAAGCAAACCGGAAGCCTGCACAATTTAAGACGCGCACCGTACATGTGTCAAGAAAGAGCCAGACGACGCGAGCGACTAAATACCGTGCGGGCGTCGGAATTTGGCCTTTCACATGCCAAATGGAAAGAGGCGGGAGTTGAACTCCCGCCCCTCTCTAATGTGTGTGCGTTGTGCGCGTCCGTCGTCTTACTCTTCGCGGCGACGGCGGCGCAGTTTCGCGGCGGCTGCGCCCGCCAGCCCGGTTCCGAGCAGGAGTATCGTCGCCGGTTCCGGCACCGGATCGGCCGCGGCCGGTGAGAAGACGAAACTTGCTTGACTGCGGATGTTGAAGGGCGCGAACCCGCTGAAGCTGAAGGTGGCAAATCCGCTCCCCGTCAGTTCAAAATTGAGCGAGGGCAATCCGGTCATCGAAACCGCGCTGACGAAGCCGGTGAAAGTGAAGGGAACGACGACGCTGCTGAGGTCGTCGGGGACGGTGACGACCGGCACGGTGAATAGCATGCCCGAACCGATGGGGACGTATCCCGACCCTTGCCCGTAGTTCACGCCGTTGTAGATCAGGTCTTGCGAAAAGGTGAGGCGTGCCAAGTACGTGCCGCCGAAGCGCGTGCCGGGCTGACACAGACCGCACAGTTGTTGTTTCGGCGCTCCACCGTCGTGGCCGCTAAAGCTGAAATTCGACGCAGTCAAGGTCATCCCGAAGTTGCCGAGGCCGAGCGGCGTGCCGGCCGAACCGCCCGTGATGACGATGGGGACGGCCTGAGCCGTCGAGGCGCAGCACAAGAACACGAAGGGCAGAAAGAGCGCGAAGGCCAGAGCTTTGAACGGACGTTTGCAGTTGAGCGTGGCGTGTATCGGAAAGGGGCGCATCGTGGTAGTTCTCCTGATTGCCGGTTGGCCGGGGAATACAAGCTAGCTCGTTTTCCGCAGTCTGTAAAGGGAAATAGATGTCGAATGTCGCGCCTCTTCCTATTCCCTTGCCTTCCGCCCCGCCCCTTCCTTCTTTTAAGATGACCCCATGAAGATGAAACCGGCGCGCCGCTTACGCGGGCGCATCAGCGTGCCCGGCGACAAGTCGATCTCGCATCGTGCCGCGATGATCGCCGCGCTGGCCGGAGCGGGCGAACTCTCGCGCCTCACGAATTATTCGACGAGCGCCGACTGCGCTTCCACGCTCGCCTGTCTCTCGGCGCTCGGCGTGCGCATCGAGCGCGCGCGTGACGGCGCAATAGAGATCGAAGGGGCAGGCCGAGAGTGGACGAGCGCGCCGCTCGATGCGCTCGACTGCGGCAACAGCGGCACGACGCTGCGACTCCTCGCCGGACTGCTCGCCGGACAGCCGTTCGCCTCCAAGTTGACCGGCGACGCATCGCTTTGCGCGCGCCCGATGCGACGCATCATCGAACCTTTGGAGTTGATGGGCGCGCGCGTTTCATCTATCGAAGGCTGCGCGCCGCTTCGCATCGAAGGGCGCGCGCCGCTTGCGGCCATTCGTTACGCTTTGCCGGTGGCGAGCGCACAGGTCAAGTCGTGCATTCTGCTCGCGGGGTTGAACGCGCGCGGGCGCACCGAAATAGTCGAAGCGCGCGGCGCGACGCGCGACCACACGGAACGTCTGCTCTCTCTGTTCGGCGCTGATGTGCGGACGGAGTTGAAAGATTACGAAGGCCGTCTCGCACCCGTCGTCTCGCTCGAAACTCCGGCGCGCCTGCGCGCGCGCGATTGCAACATCGCGGGCGACATCTCTTCGGCGGCCTTCTTCGCCTCGGCCGCCGCGATGCTTCCCGGCTCGGACGTGACGCTCACAGGCGTCGGCCTCAACCCGACGCGCACGGGCGTGCTCGAAGTCCTCGGCGCGCTCGGCGCGGACGTAGCGGTCGCGGACAGGCGCACGGAGTCGGGCGAAGAGGTAGGCGACGTGCGCGTGCGCGGGCCGCGCGACGACGATGGCGGACTCGCACCTGTGTCCGCGGGCGCAAACACTCTCGGCGGCGAGTTGATCGCGAACGTGATCGACGAGTTGCCCGTCTTGAGCGTGCTCGGCACGCAGGTCGAAGGCGGCTTGGAGATTCGAGACGCGTCGGAACTGCGCGTCAAGGAGACGGATCGCATCGGCGCGATGGTCAAAAATTTGCGCGCGCTCGGCGCGGAGGTCGAGGAATACGCGGACGGCCTGCGGGTGGGTGGCCGCACGGAGTTGCGCGGCGCGCGGCTCGAATCCTACGGTGACCATCGGATCGCGATGGCCTCGGCCGTCGCCGCGCTGCTGTGCAAGGGCGAATCGGAACTGTCCGGCGCGGACGCCGTCGCCGTCTCCTTCCCCGAATTTTTCACTCTGCTCGAATCGGTGACGGAGCGATGAACGACCGGGAGACAAACAAGGCAGAGACAAACAACGCGGGGACAAGTGACGCGAAGACACACGACGCCGAGACGAACGCGCACACGCACGCGCGCCGCATCGTCCTCACGGGTTTCATGTGCGCGGGCAAGACGACCATCGCGCAGGCGCTCGCCGCGCGTCTCAACTGCGCGATGCTCGACACGGATGCTCTCATCGTCGAACGCGAGCGGCGCACCATCGAAGCGATCATCGACGCGGACGGCGAGCCGCGCTTTCGTCAAATAGAGACGGAGACGCTGCGCGCTGCTCTAGCCGACGACGCACGCACACGCACAGTAGTCATCGCCCTCGGCGGCGGGACGTGGACGCGCGCCGCCAACCGCGCTCTCATCGACGCGCATCGTTGCCTCACCGTCTGGCTCGACGCGCCCTTCGAACTGTGCTGGCAACGCATCGCTCACGCACACGATGCGACGCGACCGCTCGCGCGCGACCGCACGCACGCGCACCGTCTCTACGAAGCGCGCCGCGCCGACTACGCGCGCGCCGCCTTGCATGTCTCCGTCACCGAAGCGCGGAGCGCGGAAGACACGGCCGCCGAGATCGCGTCTATAATCGAGCGAGGAAATTTTTCAGACGAACATAAGGCATCAGAGGGAGAGAACATCGATGACTAAACAGACGGCGGACGCCAAAGCCTTGAAGGTGGCGCGCGCGTTGAAGAACGCCGACAACTGGAAGCACTTCGCGCGCTGGCACGGAGACGGTTATTACGAACTGCACACGGAGGACACGGGCACGACGCCCGTTCGCCTCTTCTTGACCAAACAACTTTTGGACGACGCCGAAGACATTTTGTATCGACAGATCGTCAACGCCACGCGCTTCCCCGGCGTGCGCATGGTCGTCATCACGCCCGACACGCACTACGGCTACGGCGTCCCCGTCGGCTGCGTCCTCATCACCGACGCCGACGCCGGCGCAGTCGCCATGGGGCCGGTCGGCTACGACATTGGTTGCTTTACGGCTGACACGCTCGTGCCGCTGGCAGATGGTTGCGCTTACACGCTCGGCGAACTGGCCGCGCGCGGTGATGAGGTTTTTGTCTACGCACTCTCGCAGGAACAGAAAGTAGTCGTCACCAAAGCGACGGCCAGGAAGACCCGTGCGAACGCGCTGCTCGTCAAAGTGACGCTCGACAACGGCCGCGAAATTCTCTGCACGCCCGACCACGAGTTCATGCTCCGCGATGGAACTTACCGTCAGGCGCAAGAGTTGACACCGCGCACTTCTCTGATGCCGTTTTACGCGCGCCAGGATAAAGACGGATATAGTGTCGTCAGGCATCCGGCGACGGGCAAAGAGCAAAGAGTCCACTGGATTATGGCGCGCAGCGGAGTGCTTGGTGAGATTCCGTCATATGAAGCGCAGAGGACTATCATCCATCACAAAAATTTCACCCCTTCGGATAATCGACCTGAGAATCTTGTGTTTATGGGCGATAGAGATCACACGAGCTATCACAAGTCTATCGTCGAACGAAATACACATTTTCAGTCGGAGTCTTTTGAGTCCAAACGCAAAGAGGCTTTATCGGCTAAGGCCACAACTGTTGAGGGTCATGCCTACTTCGCACAACGCGGCACGGCGAACATTGTGGCTTACATGGCTAGGAATGCGGAGCACTTCAAAAAGTCTGTGGCGGGGAATGGAGAGCGCGGCAAGAAGTATTTAGAGGCTTATAACACCAGTCCAGAAGGACGTAAAAAGTCGTCCGAAGTCGCACATCGACATTACACCTGCGAGACCTGCGGCGAAGTTTTGGTTGGTGGTTTCGGTATTCATAACCATCGTCGCTGGCAACACGGTTACAACCACAAAGTCGTCTCAGTCGAGCGGCTAGATGAAAGGGCGGATGTGTTTTGTTTGACCGTGCCTGAGTACGGCAACTTCGCGCTCGACGCGGGTGTGTTCGTGCATAACTGCGGGATGATGTCGGCGCGTTCGGAGGTGGAGGCGGAGGCGGCGACGCCGGAGAAGCGGCTTGAGTTTAATCGCGCGGTGATGGAGCGCGTGGACATGGGCGCGGGCGGGAAGAGTGTCAGGCTCGGCGAGTTGTCTAAGTCTGAGTTTAATAATCTGGTGCGCGGGGGCGCGGAGTATTACGTCGAGAAATACGGGGCGACGTTTGACCGCAGCCGCGCCGAGCGGCATCGCATCCCGGTGGATGATGATTGGCAGATTCCGTGGGGCGGGAAGGGTCGCCCCGAACGCGGCTTGAATCAGATGGGCAGTCTCGGCGGTGGCAACCACTTCATCGAACTGCAAAGGTCTGAGCAGGCGGGCACGATCTTCGTGCAGGTGCACACGGGCAGTCGCGGTTTCGGTCATGGCTTAGCGACCAACTACTTTGAGCTGGCGCGCGAGGAACGCCCCGACGCCATCACCGACATCGACCTCGGCTACTTCACGCCCGACTCGCGCCATTACCGCGACTACCTGAACGCCGTCGCCGCCGGGGGCAACTACGCGATTCTCAATCGCCTGATCATCTTCGAGCAGGTCTCGGATGCCTTCCGCGAAGTATTCGGACAGGAGCTGGAGTTGATCTACGAGATCAGCCACAACCTCGTGCAGCGCGAGTGGCATCCGGATTTCGGAGAGGTGTGGGTGCATCGAAAAGGGGCGACGCGCGCTTTCCCCGCAGGACACCCGGCGCTGAAAGGGACGTTCTGGGAAGAGACGGGGCATCCGGTTTTGATCCCCGGCTCGAACAAGGATTGGAGCTACATCCTGCAACCGCTCGCGGGGGCAGTCAACAGCGGCTACTCGGTCAATCACGGCGCGGGTCGCCGGCTCTCGCGCGGCGAGGCGACGCGCACGCTCTCACAGCGCGCCATCGACGACGAGTACAAGGCGGCGGGCATTTTAGTCAACACGAACGGGCGCGTGCCGCTGGACGAAGCCGCGCCCGCCTACAAGTCCTCCGCGCAAGTGATCGAAGCGGTCGTCGGCGCGGGACTGGCGCGCGTCGAACACCAACTCTGGCCGCTCGCTTCGCTCAAAGGCGCGGACGAACGGCGTGGCAAACGACGCAAGCAGCAGAAAGCCAAGGGCGACGCCCGGCACGGAAAGAAGACGAGCGAGCATTACTGACAACAAACAGCACGCGCCGGATTTGCAAGGGGCTGCACTCGCAGCCCCTTCCTTCGTTAGTCAATCAGCGCCCTGCAACAACAGCCATTTGCCATGATGGCAATAATGCACTTGGGAAGCCGACTCCGCGTAACCGTCGTTGATGCCGAGATGATGCGGCGGAGGGGGCGGAGTCGTCCCGCCGTAGCTTTCATAATGGCTGAGGATATATTTGCTGTCGGCCGTTCCGATAAAACGCTCTGCGTTATCCGTCTCCGCCCCGATGATGCTCGCACAACGAGTCGGCCTTCCCCAGAAGATGTGAATGGCCGAAAGCCCGCGCCGCGAGCACAACACCGCCCAGTCCTTCTGCCCCTCGCGCGCAAACTCTCCGCTAACGACGTTGTGCGGCTCTTTCATCTCAAGCCCCTCGACCGTGACCTGTGGAATCGTGCAACCGCGCCGGACGAGTTCTCTGACGATCCGGCGTGGAAGCGCGGGAAAGGCCGTCGGCGGGAGTTTGTTGATTCGCACCGGCAAGGGGCGTGTTTGTGCGCGCGCGGAGGCAGTTGTTTGGGTCGTGTCGCGCGAAGCTCTGAGCGCCGTCAGGTCGCCGTGCCAGAGGCTCCAGACGCACGCGAGCAGCGCGGCCAACAAGGGCGTGTTGCGGGTTGGTAACATGGAACTCCCCCGTTTGAAGTGAAGTGAGTTTAAGTTCGCGCGCGCTGACTTCGTCGCTATCTGACAGAACCGCCGGCGCGAGGGCTTGAGCGATCCGTCCGAGCTATGCGCGCAGCAGTTTCAGCAGGGCGCGTTCTTCGGGGAGGTATTCGGGTTGTTGGCGGCCGATGCGGCGTTCGCGGCGGGGGCGAAATTCGTCGAGCGTGATGCCGCGACAGTAACGCTCCAAGACGGCCGGGTGGATGTAGCTGGAACGACAGACGGCCGGAGTGTTGCCGAGGTGTTCGGCCACGGCGCGGACGGCATGGAGGATGTTGCGTTTGGCCTGTTTGTCGTCCTCCGGTTTGCCGAGTTCCGCGAGTTCGACGGCGCACAGGAGCGTGCCGCCCCACGTGCGAAAATCCTTGGCGGAGAATTCGGGCGCGGTCGCCGCCTTGATGTAGTCGTTCACGTCGCGCGGCTTGACGGCGACGGGGCGTTTCTGCACCTCGTCCCAGTATTGAAACAGACGCTTGCCCCGCAAAGATTGAATGTCGCGCATGAGCGTCGCCAAGTCTTCATCGACGAGGATGCGGCGATGCTTGATGTGGTGTTTGCCGACGAAGGAGAAGATGAGGCGTCCGCCGCGTTTGATCTCCAGATGACGGTTGCGCAAGGTGGTGATGCCGTAGGTGCGATAACGCGCGACGCTCTCTTCCGAGCCGACGCGAAAGTAGAGGTCGTTGATGAGGCGGACGACGGCGGCCAGCACGCGTTCGCGCGGCAAGCCTTCGCGTGCGATGTCTTCGTTGGTGCGGCGGCGCAGGTCTTTGAGTTGTTCGCCGAAGCGTTCGATCTTCGCGTATTTGCGGCGCGCCTGCCGGGCGGCGAACGCCGGATGATAGATGCGCTGCACGCGCCCCGAAGCGTCCAGCCCGATGGCCTGCAACTGCCCGCGCGCCGAAGGGCAGATGCGTACCTCGCGCCACGCCGGGGGCACGACGAGCGCGCGGATGCGTTCGAGCGCCGCCGCGTCCGTCAAGGGCAAGCCCTTCGCATCTTCGTAACGAAAGCCGCTGCGCTTCGTGCCCCGCCTGCGCCACCAGCGCACGCGCGCGCCGCGCGTCACGCTCTCCACGGCGCTCCTGCCCGGTTTGCTCTCAACCAAAACTTGTGCGCTCGACATCACGCTCGCTTGCCCCTTGCCCGAAAAAAAAGGTTTCAAGTTTCGGGTTTCAAGTTTCAAGTCTTGAGAAGCATCCGGCCTTTAACTTGAAACTCGAAACCCGTCTTAACTTGAAACCCGTAACTTGAAACCTGAAACTTCTAACTCGCCGTTCCGGCCGTCGTCTGTTGCGGATGGTTTGCCGGGACGTAATAGAGAATGCGGTTGCAGTTGTCGCAGGTGATGATCTCTTCGCCGAGGCGAACTTGCGACATGACCTGCGGGCGCAGAGACATGAAACAGGCGGAGCAGGAATTGTTGCGCGCCTCGGCCACGGCCACGCCGTCGCGGATGCGCGAACTGATGCGGTTGTACATCGCCGCCATCGGTTTCGGCAGTTCGGCAGCGAGCCGTTCGCGTTCGGCGCGCAGGGCGGTCAGTTGTTCGGCCTGCGTGCGCGCCTGTTCCTCGAACGCCTTGAGTTTTTCTTCCAACTCGGCGCGCAAGCCCGCGACCTGCGGTTCGTGCTCACTAATCTCTTTCTCCGCGCCTTCCAAGGCTTCCATCTGTTCGAGCACTTTGGTTTCGAGTTCGGAGATGTGTTTGCGCGCCGCGTCGGCTTCGCGGATGGCGGCCGCGTATTCTTTCTCGTTGGTCGAAGACATCAGGGCGCGGTCGGCGTGTTGGGCGCGCGTGCGCGTCTCGGCGATCTCGGCTTCGAGCCGCGTGCGCTCGGAACGCGCGGTGTCGCGGCGCGTTTCGATGGCGCGAAATTCAAAGGCGCGCTGCTCGAACTCTTTTTCGATCTCAGCGCGCCTCTGTGGAATGGCGTTCAACTCGGCTTGTAGCCTTCTGATATTTGTGTCTGTTTGCTGCAACGCAATTAACTGTGCTAACTCCGCTTTCACTTCGGGTCATTCCTCCAAACATCTGTAAATCACCGCGACTCGGCCACGCCGCCGTCTGCCTCACTTAAGCAACGAATCATCGCACAACCTAAAAGCAGTGACAAGTGACGAGTGACAAGTGACGAGTTAAGAACAAAAGTGATGAGTGACAAGTGACGAGTGACAAGTTAAAAACAAAGTGTTGAGTGACGAGTTAAAAAATTAGTGGGTCAATTTGAAAATGCGCGCTGCATCAATGTCTGCTCAGACTTTCAAACTAATCCGCTCGGAAGACTTTGTCTTTAACTCGTCACTTGTCACTCGTCACTTGTTACTATCTTATGCACTCGTCACTTTGATCACTATCTTGCCGAAGGTTTCGTTGGATTCGAGTCGTTGGTGTGCGGCGCGTATGTCGGCGATGTCGAAGACGCTGTCGATGACGGGGCGCAGCCCGCCGCGCGCGAGCAGCGGCACGACGTGCGCGGCGAAGAGACGCGTGGCGCGCGCCTTTTCTTCCGTCGAGCGTGCGCGCAAGACCGTGCCGGTGAGTTGCAGGCGTTTGCCCATCACTTGCCGGAAGTCGAGCGGCGCTTGGCTTCCGGCCATCGTGCCGACGAAGATGAGACGGCCGCGCGCGGCGAGCGCTTCGAGGTTCGCGCCCAAGTAGGCCGCGCCGACCAGATCGAGGATCAGATTCACGCCCGCGCCCTTCGTCCACGCGCGCACGGCTTCGGCAAACGCACGCGGGTCGCTCTCGACCGCACAGGCTTCGTCTAAACCGTAGGCGCGCGCGCGTTCGAGTTTATCCGGGGTGCGCGCCGTGCCGAGCGCCCGCGCTCCCGCAGCGTGCGCGAGTTGGACGGCCGCCAAGCCGACGCCCGAACCGGCGGCGTGCACGACGACGCGCTCGCCGAGCGCCAATTTCCCTTGCGTGAACAGAGCGTCGTGCGCTGTGATGAAGGCTTCGGGCACGGCCGCCGCCTCTTCCCAACTGAGGTTGGCGGGAATTTCCGCGAGCGTGCTTTCGGGCACGACCACAAATTCGGCCTGCGCGCCGCCGCCCGTGATGCCGAACACGCGCGCGCCAGTCTGCCACATGCGCGCGTCCGCGCCCGCCGCTTCGACCTCGCCCGCGAACTCCAAACCGGGAATGTCAGCGGGCGCGCCGGGCGGCGCCGGGTACGCTCCGCGACGCTGCAACAAGTCCGCGCGATTCAACGCCGCCGCGTGAACGCGCACGCGCACGCGGTCGCCTGCGACCTGCGGCCGTTCCACCTCCGCCACTTCCAGCCCTTCCACTCCGCCGTGAGACATGATCTTGATGGCACGCATGGAGAAGATGGTAAATGGTGAATGGCGAATGGTAAATGGCAGATGGTGAATGGCGAACGATGAGCGGCGAATGGTAAGCGGTGAATGGTTGAAGCCGCATATTTCTGTTGACGAGCTACAACCCACTGCTTTTTTCCATTCACCATTCACCATTTACCATTTACCATTCACCAACTATGCAGGCCGAGACATTCGTGGTCGTCAATTACAGCGCGGCGCGTGCGCGTGCGGCGTGGGCGCAGGTGCGGCGCGTGCTCGGAGAGAGCGGCGTGCGCTTCGAGGCGCACGAGGCGCGTGCGGCGGGCGACGCGCAAGCGGCCGCGCGCGACGCTTTGCGCGCGGGCTATCGAACGATTGCCGTCGTCGGCGGCGACGGCACGCTCGGCGAAGTGGTGACGGGATTTTTTGAACCGGAAGGCATCTCGACTGAAAACGCGGAGACCATGCCCGCGCGCGTCAACGCAGAAGCCGTCCTCGCCGTCTTGCCTGCGGGCACGGGCAACGATTTCGCGCGCGGTCTGGCGGGCGAGCGCGCCACGCTCGCCGCCTGGCTCGAACGCTTGGTCGCGCACGCTCAACGCGCCTCGACGAAGACGGACGCACGCGCCGTCGATGTGCTGCGCGGCATCATCGGCGACGAAGCGCGCCCTTTCTTTTGCCTGAACGCCGCCACGCTCGGCATCGGCGCGGAGGTGGCCGCGCGCGTAGCGCGGCAGGGCAACTTGGTGCGGCGATTTTCGGGCGAGGCGCGTTTCGCGCTCGCGGCCGTGCAGTCGCTCGCGCGCTGGCGTGCGCGCCACGTCTCCGTGCGCGTGGACGACGATGCGCCGTTCGAGTGCGCGACGAATTTGATCGCCGTCGCCAACAGTCCCTTCGCCGGCGGCGGCATGATGTTCTCACCCACAGCGCGCACGGACGACGGCCTGCTCGACGTCGTCACCGCCTGTCGCCTCACGCGCCGCACGCTCGTGCGCGAGATGACACGCATCCACAGCGGCGGCCACGTCAACAACCCGCGCGTTCAGATCACGCGCGGCCGTCGCGTCCGCATCGAACACCGCACGGACGCCGACGCCCTGCCAGTCGAAGCCGACGGCGACGTGCGCGGCCACACGCCCCTCGAATTCCGCGTCCTCCCCGCCGCGCTCAAAGTCGTCTATTAGTCTCAAGTCTCAAGTCCCGAGTCTGAATGCCACTCCTGACTTGAGACTTGAGACTTGGGACTTATTGACCGTTTTCGCGCCGTTCGATGGCGAGCACTTTGTCGAGACGACGCTGGTGGCGTGCTTCGCCGGTGAAGCGCGCGCCCACGAAGGCGTGGACGATCTCGGTCGCCACTTCGATGCCGACGACGCGTGCACCGAGACAGAGCACGTTGCAGTCGTCGTGCTCGCGCGATTGGTGCGCCGAGTAAGTGTCGGCGCAGAGGGCTGCGCGCACGCCGCGCAGTTTGTTGGCCGCGACGCACGCGCCCACGCCGCTGCCGCAGATGATGATGCCGCAATCGGCGCGGCCATCACGCACGGCCTCGCCGACGAGCACGGCGTAATCCGGGTAGTCGTCGGGCTGCGTGCCGTCGTGCGTGCCGAAGTCGATGATTTGGTGTCCGGCGTCGCCGAGGATTTTGATGACGTGCTCGTTGAGCGGATAGCCGCCGTGATCCGCGCCGATGGCGATCTTCATGTCAGTTCTCCTTTGGCGGCGGATTGTAGCGCAAGGCGGGTTCGGTGTTTTAGTTATAACTTCCCGTCAACTACGATTACGAAAAAAGTCTCACGCAAAGGCGCAAAGGGGCAAAGAGGCAAAGAGGAAGGTGCGAAGATATTGAGTCGTTCACTTGTCTTGCGTGCTTTCTTTGCGCCTTTGCGTGAAAGTCTTTTCTTTCATCTGGTGCGAGCTACTTTTGTTTCGCTGGCAGGTTGATGATGATGGTCTGCCCGGTGCGTTCGAGTTGTGCGCCGCGAAACTCGGCCTTGACGCCCGCGACTTCGAGCGTGAGTTTGCCTTCCGCTTCGCGCACGACGGGTTCGGCGGAGAGCCCGTTGACGGTCAGTTGGCGCACGCCGTTGAAGAGCGGATGCGCGCCCGCTCCCGTGGTGAGCATGTGCGGGTGGAAACTCTCGATTGCGCCCGCGTCGTTGCCGAGTTTGAGGTGGCGCGTGTGGAGCACTTCGCTTGCGCCGATGCGCCGGACGTTCAGAGGGTCGAAGTCTTGCGGCCAGAGCGGCGCGTTCGTCGCGGCGTTGACGACGACGCGCCAGCCCATGCGTGCCGCAAACTCGCGCCGCGAAGTTTCCCGTCGCGCATTCAGACTGCCCGCTTCGAGTTTGGCGCGCGCGCGCGCGGCCATGGTGAACGACTCAGGCAAAGCGCATAAGGCTTGCTTGACGGGCGCGGCGCGTGGCGTGGAGGGAAGCGCGGCGGCCAGCAGTTCGTCGAGCGAGGCGGCATCGCCCGCTTCCAGACGTTTCGACCAATCGGGGGCGAAGCGTTCGAGCAGGAGCGCGAGCGCGTGCCCGGTCGCGTAGCCGCGCGTGCGCAAGTTTTCGGCGGGGAATTCGGCGGCGGTCAAATCCGAACGGCGCGCGCCCGTCACGCGTCCTTCGACGTAGCGCGCGAGTCCCTCGTTCAATTCGAGCGCGCGCTCGTAGCCAACCGCGCCCGTGGTGAGACGCGCGAAACGCTCATGCCGCGTATCGAGCGCACGGCGCGCGAGGCACGCAGCCTGTGCAGCATCAGCGTCGGCGCGTTCGGCGCGTCTGAGGTATTCGGTCTCGATGCGCCGGAGCGTGAGCAATTCCGCGTCCTCGAACGGGTAAGTGAAAAGCTCCAGTTCGTTGCCCATCCACTTCGGATGATGCTCGCGCTGGTGCGCGTGGAACATCTCGTGCGCGACGAGCGCGGCGCGCTCTTTGAGAGACGCTTTTGAAGCGGGACTCAGCATGACGGTCGCCGTCCAGACGCCGCCGAGTTTGACGGGCGCGTTCGAGGTCACGGTGTCGTGGCGGCCGGGGAACGCCCGCACGCCCGGCCTTGAGGAGAGCGAGACGAATTCGGCGGGCGGCGCTGGATGACGAAAGAGAAGCGTCGTCTGCCCGTCGTAGATTTCGACGGGGATGCGGCGCGGGTCGAAGCCCGTCCAGAGCGTTTGACGCGCGGCGATGCGGTCAACTTCCGCGACGACGGCGTAAACGTCCGTCGCGCTTCCGCGGTCGCGGCGCGTGCGCTGCGCGGCAACTTGAAAGTCCGTCGTGCAGAGCAGAAGCAGGGCGAGCAGAATACGCATAAAGACAATTCAGCCGCCGCGCCGCAAAAGTTCCAGAAAGAGATTTCCGTGCATGTAGCGTCTGCGAAAAGAGTGGAACCACGAAGACACACGAAATAACACGAAGAAGAAGTTTAGTGCCTTTTCGGTTCGTGTTGTTTCGTGTGTCTTCGTGGTTCCTTATTTTTCTTTGGAACTACCCGCCGAGCAGGGCGCGTGCGCGGGCGACGACGTTCTCGACGTTGAAGCCGAGATTGTTGAGCGCCGTGTCGCCGGGCGCGGACGCGCCGAAGCGGTCGAGGCAGAGAGAGTCGCCCGCGAGTCCCGTGTAGCGCGCCCAGCCCAGACTCGCGCCCGCTTCGACGGCGAGCCGCGCCGTCACAGCGCGCGGCAAAACCTCTTCGCGGTAACTCGCCTCCTGCTCGTCGAACAATTCACAACAGGGCATCGAGACGACGCGCACGCTTGTGCCCGCGCTTTGCAACTCTTCGCGCGCCGCGAGCGCGAGCGCAACTTCCGAACCCGTGGCGATGATGATAAGTCGCGGCGTCGTGCTGCGGTGGCCTTCCCTGTCCGTCGCTTCGGCGAGCACGTATGCGCCGCGCCGCGCGCCCGTCGCGGAGTTGTAAATGCTTCGGTCGATGACGGGCACTTTCTGGCGCGTGAGGATGAGCGCGGTCGGCGCGTGGCGTCGTTCGATGGCGATGCGCCAAGCCTCGCGCGTCTCGTGCGGGTCGGCCGGGCGGATCACGTAGAGATTGGGGATGGCGCGCAAGCCCGCGAGGTGTTCGACGGGCTGGTGCGTGGGGCCGTCTTCGCCGAGCCCGACCGAGTCGTGCGTGAAGACGTAGACGACCTGCACTTCCGAAAGAGCCGCGAGGCGAATGGCGGGCTTCATGTAATCGGAGAAGGTGAGGAACGTGCCGCCGTAAGGAATGAGGCCGCCGTTCAGACTCATCCCTGTGAGCGCCGCGCCCATCGCGTGCTCGCGCACGCCGAAATGAAGGATGCGCCCGTCGTATGAACCCGGCTGGAAACTGCCGCCCTCTTTGATGTCCGTGTTGTTCGAGACGCCGAGGTCGGCCGAGCCGCCGATGAGCGCAGGCAACACGCCGGCGAGCGCGTTGATGACTTCGCCCGAAGCCACGCGCGTCGCCATCGGTTTCGCGTCGGCGAACTCCGGCAGCTTCTCTTCCCAACCGGCGGGCAGTTCGTTCGTCATCAAATCGCGCCACGCGCGTCCCGCTTCTGCGTGCGTCTCCGCGTAACGCGCGACGAGCGCGTTCCACTCCGCTTCCGCACGCGCGCCGCGTTCGATGGCCGTGCGGAAATGTTCGCGCGCCGCGTCGGGTATGTGAAACTCCGCGTCCTCCGGCCAGCCGAGCGCGCGTTTCGTCTCTCGGACGGCCTCCGCGCCGGGCGCATCCGAGTGCGCCTTGCGCGTCCCGGCGGCGGGCATGCCGTAGCCGATCACGGTCTTGACGGAAATGAGAGAGGGACGCGTCGTCTCGGCTTGCGCTTCGCGGATGGCGCGCTCGATAGCGTCGAGGTCGTTGCCGTCCTCGACGGTCGCAGTGTGCCAGCCGTAAGAGCGAAAGCGCGCGGGCACGTCTTCGGTGAAGGCGAGGGAGGTGAAGCCTTCGATGGTGACGCGGTTGTCGTCGTAGAGATAGATGAGCTTGCCGAGTTTGAGATGACCGGCGAGCGAGGCGGCCTCCGATGCGACGCCCTCCATCAAGTCGCCGTCGGAGACGATGGCATAGACGTAATGATCGACCAGCGGCAAGCCTTCGCGGTTGAAACGCGCCGCCAGATGCGCCGCGCCCATCGCCATCCCGACGCCGTTGGCGAACCCTTGGCCGAGCGGCCCCGTCGTGATCTCGACGCCGGGCGTCAACACGTTTTCCGGATGCCCGGCCGTCTTCGAACCCCACTGGCGAAAGCGCTTCAACTCTTCGAGCGGCAGGTCGTAGCCCGTCAAATGCAGGAGCGAGTAGACGAGCATCGAGCCGTGTCCGGCCGAGAGCAGAAAGCGGTCGCGGTTTTGCCACTTCGGGTTTTGCGGGTTGTGACGCAGAAAGTGCGTCCACAAAACATAGGCCATCGGCGCTGCGCCGAGCGGCAGGCCGGGATGGCCGCTCTCGGCGCGCTGGACGGCGTCGAGCGAGAGCGCGCGAATGGTGTTGACGCACAGTTGGTCGAGTTCCGCATCAGGCGGCGTAGAGGTCGGACGTGTTGACGCGCTCATAAGCTCGGGAGTTTCCTCGCTTCCGTTTTCAAGTATGAATAAGTGCGGCGGGTTCGGATTCTAGCGCAAGCCGCACGCACCGTGCGACCCGTCCGCAGCGTGCACGTCTGCGCCCGCGCGGACGCGTTACTTCTCGCGTTGCTTCATAAAATGTTCGACGACGAAGATGATGTCTTCGCTGAAGTATTGATTGACGGTCATCAGGGCGCGGAAGGTTTCGCGGCGGCTCACGCCTGCGGCCGTCTCCGTTTCGGCGACGAAGTTGAAGACGCAATCGCGCAAGAGTTCGAGTTCGCGCAAGAGGTCGATGAGCGAATAGCCTTCGAGCGAGCGCGTGTAACCGTGCTGGCTGGCGGCGCGCGCGGTGGCAAAGTCGGGCACGCCGCGTTGGCCGAGCAGCACGCAGAGTTCTTCGAGCATCTGCGGGACGTGATCGACGATCTGCGTCGTCGTCAAACGGTCGTCGGAGCGCATGCGCGTGTCCTCTTTGACGCGCCGCACCCAATCGAGCGTGATCTCGTCGATGCTGTTTTCGAGCGCCTCGCAGAGCGCGCGTGAATCGTCGGCCATGAAGTTCAACTTCTTAACTAAAAGCCCCTTCGAGCCGTGTGGGTCGAAGGGGCTTGTCAAGTGTCTACAGCGAACGGGCGCGCCTCGGCCTCTACTCGGCGCGGACGGCGCGCGCGGCGTTAACGCGCCCGCCGCTTGAGACTTTGCCGTCGAGCGCGGGCAGTTTATCAACCGTCTCAAGCAGACGTTTCCGCAAGTCCGTGACGGACAGATCGGGATTGACCGAAAGAATCAGCGCGGCCACGCCGGAGACGACCGGCGTTGCCATCGACGTGCCCGAATGTTCTTCGTACTGGTTGCCAAGCCAAGTGCTCATGATCTCAGCGCCGGGCGCGGCGATGTGGACGGTCTTCGCGCCGTAGTTGGAGAAGCGCGCGAGCACATCGTTACGCGTCAGCGCGGCGACGCTGAGGACGTTCGGCAGATCGTAGTTTGAAGGATAGTGCGGGCGCGCATCGTTGTTGGTCGAAGAGTTGCCTGCGGCGGCGATGAAGAGGATGCCCTCTTCGCCCGCGCGTTTGATGGCATCGCCGAGCGCGCGCGAGCGTGCCGTCGAACCCCAACTCGCGCTGATGATGCGGACGTTGACGCCCGCCTTCTTGCGCGCGACGACGTAGTTGATGCACTCGATGGCGTCTTTAGTCGTGCCGCTGCCGCTGCGACCGAGGAACTTCAAGGGCATGATCTCGACTTCCCAGTTGACGCCCGCGATGCCGTCGCTGTTGTCGCCTTCCGCGCCGATGATGCCGGCGCAGTGCGTGCCGTGGCCGTTATCATCCATCGGGTCGCCGTCGTTGTCGGCGGCGTCGAAGCCGTGCCGGTCGTCAAAGTCGCCGAGGTCTTCGTCCGTGTAGGGCGCGAGCGAGGCGGGGCGCGTCCAGATATTCTTCTGCAAGTCCTGATGCGTGTAATCGACGCCCGTATCGATGACGGCGACGACCACTTTGCGCGTGCCCTTCGTCTTCGTCCAAGCGCGCGTGGCGCACACGTCAGCGCCCGACTTGCCGGAGCGCTGCCCCGTGTTCAAAAGCGACCACTGCTCGCCGAAAAGCGGGTCGTTCGGCTGCGGGCCACCGTCGCCGGGATGACGCACGACGGGCGGGTCGTCATCGTCATCAGCGCGTGTGTCCGCGTCGAAGCCGTCTTCGTCTCCGTTCGGGTCGAGTTCGATGACGGTGTTCGGCTCGGCGTATTCGACTTCGGCGCGGCCGCGATATTCGGCGGCGACCGTCTCCGGCGCAAGGCCGTCTTCGTCCGCGATGACGACTTGATTGTTGATGAACTCGAAACGATCCAGCACGCGGTCGTTCAGTTCTTCCGCCATGCGGTTGATCGCGGCGCGCGAAGTGCCGGGGCGGAAACGCACGATCACTTCGGCGTCTTCGAGTTCCTCTGATTCATCCTCGGCTTCGTCCCCGTCGTGGTCATGGACGTAAGGCACGAGTTCGACGTGGCGCGTCTCAAGGGTTGCGTGCGAACGCTCCATGCGCCGCATCTGCCCGATGAAGGCCGCGAGAATGACGACGGCCACTGCCAGCGCCAGATGTCCGAAAAAATTCTGCCGGTTCATTACTTCACCTCACTGCTTCACTAGCGGAAAAACTAGCGGAAAAATTTTGCGGGTCGAAAATTTGTGCGTGCAAATTGGGGGGCGCTTCCCCGTGCGCGCCTGCGGAAGTTTCAGACGTTGTAGTTCGCGCCTTTGAAGTTGAAGAGACGCATGCGGTTGCGATTGGCGCGATATTCGTAAACCCGACCGCCCGCCGTGAGGCGTATGCGCCAGCCCGGCGTGATCATCTGCGCGCTCATCTCGCCGTGCGTGCCCGCGCCAAACGACGCATCCGGGAAATCCGTATCCTCAACCGAATCTTCTTTAATCGCATCTTCCGCCACGCCGAGCCTTCCGGCGAGGTCAGTCCTCGCCCGCCGCACCGCGTCCTCCCTACTCATAGCCATACGCTCGACGCTCCTTCGGGGTTTCCCCGCCACGACCTATAAAGACTCGCCCGATGCGGCGCGACAGTTTCGACCGCTCCGGTCGCCGCGCGTCCTCATCCTCAAACTCACGCTCCATATTCTGCGCTCGCCGGGGCTGATTCGTCAAAAAATTTACGCCCCAGACCAATAGCGCGGATTCCGCTGCCACAACTCTCAGCCAATAACGCCCCGGCCACACATCTGCTCCGGGCTTCTTCACTTCCGCGCCGCCGCGCCCGCTGCGGCCGGCATCAATGTCTAAAACTCTTTATCTTCCCAACCCGGCTTGACCACCTCATCTCATGATAGGTACAGTGTTTCTGTACACTGAGGAATAATATTCATGCCTATCCAGACAACCTACACGCGGGCACGCGCAAATTTAGCCAAACTTTGTGATGAAGTGGCGAAAAATCAAGAAATTGTCATCATCAACCGTCGCGGCTCAGACGATGTGGCTCTGGTTTCGGCCGAGGAACTTGCGAGCCTCATGGAGACGGCGCACCTGCTCAAGTCTCCCAAGAACGTGGAGCGTCTCCTGACTGCTCTGAATCGAGCCAAAGCTAAACGGCCGAAGCCAAAGACCGTTGCCTCTTTGCGTCAGGAGCTTGGCCTTGGCGAAAAAGGGTAAAGACCCCCCGCCGAAGAAGACGCGTGTAGCCGCCTTCCAGCCTGAGTTCATAGAAGACTTGAGGCATTGGGTAGAGACAGACCGCAGAGTGGCGCTGAGAGCGTTTGACCTAATTGAGGCGGTCATACGCGATCCGTTCGCCGGGATCGGTAAACCGGAACCACTCAAATATCTACTGGCCCGTGCTCGGTCGCGCCGTCTAACTCAGGAACACAGGATTGTCTATCTGGTGAGTGACGAGCGGATCGACTTCCTTCAGGCACGTTACCACTACTAAGGCAGCTTCTCTTAACTCACACCAGATCGCCGTAGAGGTGTTGCAGCAACGCGGCGACGACGATGGCGGCGGTTTCGGCGCGCAGGATGCGACCGCCGAAGGTGACGGCGTGCCAGCCCGCGGCCTTACCTTGCGCGATCTCCGCGTCTTCCCAACCGCCCTCCGCGCCGACGAGCGCCGTCAATTTCGACGGGCGCGCCCGCGACCACTCGCCGAGCGTCTCCGTCAAACCACGCCCGCCGCGCTCCGTAAAAAACAGACGCCGCTCCGCGCGAGCGTCCGGCGTGTTTGCGGCGGACGCTGCGCCGCTCGCGTTCGTCGATGCCAACAGCGCGGCGAATTCGACGGGCGCGCACACTTCGGGCAGGCGCGCGCGGCCGGATTGTTTGGCCGCTTCGAGCGCCACACGCCGCCAGCGCGCGACGCGCGACGCCGCCGCCCCGTCATGTCCTTCGCGCACGCGCACGTCGGCGCGCTTCGTCAAGACGGGCACGACCCTCGACACGCCCAACTCCGTCGCCTTCTGCACGACGAGGTCGAACTTCTCGCCCTTCAACAACGCGACGGCCAGCGTCAGTTCGAGCGGCGACTCCGGACGCTCCGGCTCAACTTGTGCGCGCACTTCGAGCGTCGCCTTCTCCGCCCCGCGCCTCGTGCCGCTGCCTTCGCTCGCGGCAACGACCACGCACGCATATTCCCGCCCCGCGCCGTCGAAGACGAAAGCCTCATCGCCCGCTTGCAGACGCAGCACGCTTCGCAGGTGCAGCGTCTCCTCGCGCGCCAGCACGACGCTCGCGCCGTCGGGCGCAAACGATTCGGGCGGGGCATAGAAACGGCGACGGATCATAAAAGTCTCAAGTCCCAAGTCTCAAATCTCAAATCTTAAGTCCCTAAATTCCGAAGTCTCGGTCTCAGGTCAGGAGCGATATTCAGACTTGGGACATGGGACATGGGACTTGAGACTTAGACGACGATTGCGACCCACTCGCCGTCCGTGTTCGTCTCGGTCTGTGTGATGCCGAGTTGGGCGAGACTCGTGCGAATGGAGTCGGCTTGCGTGTCGAGGATGCCGGAGAGGATCAGGCGGCCGCAGGTTGCGCCGACGAGCGCGGGCAAGAGCGGCAGGATCACGTCGGCCGTCAGGTTGGCGCAGACGCAATCGTAGGACGCGCCCGCCTCTTCAATCGTGCCCGTGCGAAAGTTGATGCGCGCGGCGACGCCGTTCAGCTCTGCGTTCTCGCGCGCGACGCGGACGGCCTCCGCGTCCGTGTCGCAGGCTTCGACGCGTGCGCCGGGCGCGAGGCGCGCGGCGGCGATGGCGAGGATGCCCGTGCCTGTGCCGACATCCAAGAGGCTTCCCGACGCGAAATACTTTTCGAGCGCCACGAGACAGAGGCGCGTCGTTTCGTGTGTGCCTGTGCCGAAGGCCATCCCCGGCTCGATGCGGATCGTGATGCGCTCCGGCCTCTCCCGCACCTCGCTCCACGGCGGCGCGACGACGAACCGCGCGCCCACTTCCACCGGCTGCCAACTCTTCTTCCACTCGCCCAACCAATCACGCACTTCCACTTCGCGCAATTCCAACGCGCGCACCGTGGACGAAGGCAACGAGTAAATCCTGAGCGCATCCATCACGTACGCGCGCACCGCTTCGCGCTCAGGCACACCGTCGAAGTATCCGGCGACGGAGAGCAACCCGGCCTCTTCGGCGGCGGCCTCCGTCGTCTCCGTCCCCGACGCGCCCGCTTCGGCCAAAGCGTACTCCACCGCCTCGCGCGCCGCGCTCTCAATCGTCACGTCCAGTGCGTACCACATAAAATCAGAGGGTAAAGGTGAAGGGGTAAAGGTGAAAGGTGAAAGCATCAGCTTGAACAGTTCTGGTCAACTGAGCGTCGCCGTTTTCGCTTTCCCTTTCCCCCTTCACCTTTACCCTTTACCCTTTTCTTCGATTCCCATTTCGTTCAGGGCGCGCTCGTCGTTGCGCCAGTCTTCCTGGACTTTGACGAAGAGTTCGAGGTGCGCGCGGTGGCCAAGGAGGTGTTCGATGTCGCGGCGCGCCTCCGTGCCGATCTCTTTGATGCGCTCGCCGCCGCGCCCGATGATGATCGCCTTTTGCGAGGCGCGTTCGACGTAGATGATGCAGTTGATGCGCGTCATCTCCGGGCGCGACTCGTCGAAGCGTTCGGTGAAGACGGCCGTGACGTAAGGAAGTTCGTCGCCGGTCGTGCGCAGAATCTTCTCGCGGACGATCTCGGCGCAGAGCGAGCGCATCGATTGGTCTGTCAATTCGTCTTCGGCGAAGAGCCGCTCGCGTTCGGGCAGGTGTTTGATGATGGTGGAGAGCAGCGTCTCGACCATGTCGCCCGTGCGCGCCGAGAGCGGCACGATCTCGCGCCACTCGTATTCGTTCGCGTACCACTGCATGAGCGGCAGCAGTTTCGACTTGTCTTCCACGCGGTCTGACTTGTTCAGCAAGAGCAGCGCGGGCTTCTCGGATTGTCTGACCAGATCGAGCACGAAGCGGTCGCCGTTGCCGGTCGGGACTGAGGCGTCGCGCATGAGCAGGACGAGATCGACGCCTTCGAGCGCGTCGTGGACGGCGGCCATCATGCGACGGTTGAGGAGGTAGCCGGGCTGGTGCACGCCGGGCGTATCGACCAAGACGATCTGGCCTTCGTCGCGCGTGATGATGCCTTGAATCTGGTGGCGCGTGGTCTGCGGCTTGTTGGAGACGGCCGCGATCTTTTCGCCGACGAGACGGTTCAACAGCGTGGACTTCCCGGCGTTCGGCCGCCCGATGAGCGCGACGTAGCCGCTCCTGTACTGTGCCTGTTCTGTCATCTGAAAACTCTCGCCGTAACTATTCGCTTCGGGAATTTGTGCCGAGCGCGATTATCGCACGGCGCAAGCGCCTGTGACGACGAAGCAGGCGCAGGTAGCGCCCCTCGTCCGCGCCCGCCTTCGCGCGCACGATGCGCACGACATCTCGCTTCTCCTCGGTCGTCCAGCGCGCGAGGTCTGGAATGAGCGCGACGACGAGCGCGAAGTTGGAGAAGGCACGCGTCTCCCGCTCGTTCAACTTCGCGAACGCGCTCGCGCCGAGAGCGCGTTCGACTTTTGCGCTCGACGCACTGCGGATGCTGCGGGCGTCGCCGTCGAACTCCGCACTCATCCGGCGCGCGACCGCAAGGCCGATGTTTCGCACGGAGAAACGATCCCACTCGCCGGGCTGTGTCTCTCCGTCCCGCGCCTCGAACAGAACGTGGCCGGAGGCGAGACGGCGCAAGACGGGCGGCGAGGTGCGATAGTTTTTGCGCGTGGCGAGCTTCTGTTCCTCCGCCGCGACGAGGTGCGTGAGTTCGGCACGGACGGGGCGAAAGCCGAGCTTGCGATAGAACCAGAACGCGCCCGACTCGATGCCCTCTTCGTTGCCCGAACCGCCGAGCTGATAGGGGTCGATGGAAAAGACGGACGCGCCGAGCAGTTGGTTGTAGAGTCGCATCAGGCGCGCGTAAGTCCAAGCCGATTCGCCGTCGCGGAAAGTGTAGAAAAGATTGAGACCGATCTCGATGCGCTCAAAGAGCGACAGCCCTTCGTGATAACCGATGGGGACGCCGTTCTTGAAAAAAATTCCGGCGTGATATGCGAGCAGCGGCAAGCGTCTCTCGGCGGGAACGCCCCACAGGAAAATCTCAAGGCCGCGTCCGGCACGGGCACGCACGACCGTCGCCGGGTCGCCGTAAGTGAAGCCGTGCAACTCTCGAAAACGCATCGCCATCGTGTCGCGCCCCATGCCGAGCAGGCGTTCGCCCTCTGCGCGCGACAGGCGTTCGACGGGGAGCGGCGGCGCGTTCAACTCACGTGCGATTGATACGTCGCGGCGCGCGATGAGCGGCGCGTCGTGATAGAACATCGCGCTCATGCGCCGGCGCATGAGCGTGCGCGTCGCAGGCGTGCGGCCGAGTTCCCAACGCACCCACACCCTCAGCGGTTCAAACAGTTCGGCCTTCTGTTTTTCGCTAATTGGCAAGCGCTCGAACTGTCCGATGAGCCAAGACAGGTCGCTCTCGCGCCCGCGTTTGGCCGCGCGCACCCATTCGAGAAAAGGGACGTGCGCGTCGGTGTAAGCGTCTTCTTCAAAGAGCGGCAGAAACCGGGGCCAGACGAGATTCAAGTGGGCGTGGTCTTCGTAATCGTCCCACACGAGTCGGACGCGCGAGGCGTGCGCGCGTGCCAACCAGCGCGTGATGTCGTAGCCGAAGACGGCGGAGAAGGCCGTGCCCGCGATGCCGGAGGCGTCCGAATACTCGAAGGCGGACGTGTCCGCGCCGTCGGCGTTGAGGCGCTCGACGCGCGCGGCAAACGAACTGAGAATTCGTTCCGTCTCTTCGAGCAGTTGTTTGCTTTGAGGATAGGCGCGCAGGTAGAGGAGGATTTCGTGAAAGCGTATGAGCGACGCGGCTTCCGTAAACCGACGCCGCGCCGCCTGTTTGAGCACGCTCTGAAGACGCGCCCGTTCACGCGCGCGCCCGGTGGGACGCTTCAACTCTTCGAGGCGTTCGAGCAGTTGTTCGATTGATGATGCGGGCACGACTGCTTCGCGGTGCGTGGAGGCTCAGGCGTTTCCGTTACGCCTCTCGCTGATGTAACGCTCGACCGTATTGATGAGCGCATTCAAACGCTCGTCCGTCTGCCGCCCGCGTTCTTCCGCTTCCCGGCCGCGTTCGTCAACGGCAGTCACCGACTCTCTCAAGTCTTTCACCGACTCTCGCATCTCCGCGATCTCGCGGTCGTGAATCTCCGCAATCGCCAGCAGCGCAGTGATCCCGTCGGCCGTGCGGTCAACCTTTCCAGATAGGCGGTCAACTGTCTCGGACAGACGACCGACGGTAGCCGTCAGTTGCCCCTGCTGTTCGAGGATGAACTGCATGGTGCGTTGCATCTCTTCGTCGGTCATCTCGTGCTCATCCTTTCTGCTGCTGCGCGAGTTCGCCGTTAAGGCGGAGGACTTCGAGCGTCATCTCGGCGGAGGCGTAGAGGTCTTTCACGTCGAGCCATTCTTTGACGGTGTGGATGGCGCGCATGCCGGTGCCGAAGTTGGCGCATTCGATGCCGCGTTTGTTGAAGATGTTGGCGTCGCAGCCGCCGCCGGAAGCGAGCGTCTCGACCTTCTGGCCGAGCCGCGCCGCCGCCTGATAGACGAGTTGGACGACGCGGGAACTATCGGGCACATCCATCGCCGAATACTCGCGCGTGACGTGCGCTTCGACGCGCGCTTTGGTCGTCACGCCCTCGACCGTCACTTCATACTTCGCGGCCGCGTCCTCGAAACATTTGTTCATGTGCGCGGTCTGCGCCGCGAGCTTCCGGTCGTCGAGCGAGCGGGCTTCGCCGCGCAAGGTGACGAGGTTGGTGATGATGTTGGTGGCCTTGCCGCCTTCGATGACGCCGATGTTGGCGGTCGTCTCTTCGTCGATGCGGCCGAGTTTCATCTGCGCGATGGCTTCGGCGGCGATGCGGATGGCCGAGATGCCCTGTTCCGGCGCGACGCCCGCATGCGATTCGAGCCCGTAGATTTTCCACTCCATGTGATCGGCCGAAGGGCCACGGGTGAAGAGGAAGCCGGGGTCGTCCGAGTCGAAGACCAGCCCGTACTTCGAGTTCAACTTCGACGTATCGACGTGTTTTGCGCCGAGCAAGCCGACCTCTTCGCAGATGGAGAAGACGGCTTCGATGGGCGCGTGCGGGATGTTCTGCTCCTGGAGACAGCGGATGGTTTCGATGATGACGGCGCAGCCGGATTTGTCGTCGCCGCCGAGAACGGTCGTGCCGTCGGAACGAATGATGTCGCCTTCGACGATGGGACGGACGCCCTCGCCGGGCACGACCGTGTCCATGTGCGCCGACATCATGATCCATTCCGCGCCGGGGATCGTGCCGGGAAAACGCGCGATCACGTTGCCCGAATTGCCGCCCACCTTCTCGCCCGCATCGTCGATTTCGACGCTTGCGCCCATCTCTTCGCAATACTTCTTGATGCGCTCGGCCACGTCGCGTTCTTTGCGCGAGATGCTGTCGATTTGGACGAGTTCGAGCAGCAAATTTTTGATCCGCTCCTGATTGATCATGCGTGCCTCCAAACAAATTTGATTATTGAAGCTGCGATTGATGCCGGAAATGCTTCGACTATTAGGTCTAAATCCGCGTTGACGTTTGTTCTCATCCTACTACATGCCGACGCGCGTGCGCTAGATTCGCGGACGAAAGCGGCGCGTCAGTCGTTCAGGGCATCGAGCGTGCGCTGGAGTTCGTCGCGTGTGGCGGAGAGGGCGGAGTCGTCCGCGTCCGGGGCGACGTAGATGGGCGGGGCGACGAGGACGCGCGCGCGCGTGAAGGGATAGGGGATTTGCGTGGCGTCCCAACTCGGAGCGGCGTAGAAGCGCCGGGCGTTGATGGCGAAGGGGAGAATGGGCGCGCCGGTCTTTTTCGCCAAGAGCACCGCGCCCATTTTGGCGACGTGGCGCGGCCCGCGCGGCCCGTCGATCATAAACCCGGCGGGACGCCCCGCGCGCACGAGTTTGATCATCTCGACGAGCGCGCCGACTGCGCCGCGCGAAGACGAGCCGCGCGATGCGCCGAAGCCGAAGCGTTGAATGAAGCGCGCGATGTATTCGCCGTCGAAGCTGCGCGAGGTCATCACGACGATGCGGCGTCGGCGGAAGAAATAGGTGGCGAGAAAGACGCGGTCGTGCCAGCAGGTGTAGATCGGTTGCCGCTCCGCGTCGCGCATGGCTGCTTCCAAATGCTCGCGGCCTTCGACCGTGAAACGCACGGTGCGCCCGATGAGGTTGATGAGCACATAGAAGACCAGATCGGCGGCGCGGATGGTGAGGCGTTGTTTGAAGGTGTAGCCGGAGAGGTCTGCGAAGCGGTCGGCGCGTGCAGTAGTAGTAGTAGTAGTAGTAGTTTGCGCGTCATGGCGCGATGACTGTTTGTCGTCGCCACGCTCTGACTGTTTGCCGTCGGCATGGCGCGTCGTGGCTGCGTCGCCGTCTGCTTGTTCGCGTTTGTCGAGTGAGACTTGCATCTTTGAGTTGAACCGCGCGCGAGTCTAGCAGAAAGGCGCGGGGCGACAGTAACGGCGCGCTATGCCGGAAGCGGCGAGGGAAGTGCGCGGGCGGGTGCGTTGTCAGGGGCGCGAGGCTTGAGCTAAACTCCGGCGCGCCCGCAAAGAAGCGCCCGCATGTCCAGCAACGCACAGATCAAACAGTTCACCTTGGCCGACACGGAGGCGCTTCTTGCCTTCCTGCGCGCGGCCTACCCGTTCGAGCCGCAAAAGAGCGATCCCGTCTACTGGCGGTGGCATCATCTGGAAAACCCTTTCACCGTGGCGGAAGACGTGCCGCTCTGGGTGGTGCGAGACGGCGCGCGCATCGTCGGCCAACTCGCGTCGATCCCGGTGATGCTCAAAGTCGGCGGCGACCGAGAGGTGCGTGCCTTGTGGGTCGTGGATATCATCGTGGACGATGCGTATCGCGGGCAGGGCTTCGGGAAACGTTTGATGGCGTCCGCTTGCAACTATCGCACGCCGACGATGGCGCTCGGCATGAACGAAGGCTCGACGGCCATTCTCCGCAGCCTGAAATGGACGGACATGGGCAGCATCAAGCGTTATCAACTGCTGCTCAATCCGGGTCATGCCGTCAAAGAGTTGGCGGGCGTGCCCGCGCTCGGACGCATGCTTAATCTGGCCTACGCGCTTTTTCGTCGCACGCGCGCGAGTGAAGCGACGAAACGACAGGGCGCGAGGGTGCGCGCGGTCGAACGTTTCGATGCAGACTTCGACGAACTGTGGCGGCGAGCCTCCGCCGCGTGGCCGTGCGCCGTGGTGCGTCGCGCGGATTATCTCGACTGGCAGTTTGCGCGCCAGCCGGGGAAGAAGTATGAGACGCTCGGCGTGTACGAGGCGGGCGGGCGTCTCGCCGGTTACATCGTGCTGTTTTTTCGCAAGGCTGAAGGCGTCGGAGCGGCGTCGCCCAAAGTCGCCATCAGCGATCTCTGTTACGACGCGGGCGCGCAGTTCGACGTCGTCGACGAACTGCTCCGCGCCGCGCTCGCCCTTGCGCTGGCGAGACGAGCGGGAAGCGTCGTGACGGACGTGTTGGACGCGCGCGTCGAAGAGAGACTTCTCAAGTTCGGCTTCTGGCGCATCAAACGCGCGCCGGGTTTCATGGTCTACAGCGAGACCGAGCGCGAACTGGTGCACGACCCGCGCAACTGGTTTCTGACGCGCGGCGATTCCGATGTGAGCATCTTCGAGCATCCCAATTTGTGAGACCGTCGAGTAAGCATTAAGTTCGGGTGAGAGTCGACAGAGATGCGAGTTCCAGTCATCTTCTATCACAAGATTGATCGCCCCGCGCCCGATGCGCTCGTGCGCGGCGGGTTCACGCCGCCCACACGTTTCGCGCGCCAGATGGCCTATCTCAAACGGCGCGGTTACGCGTTCTACACGGCCTCCGAACTCGTCGAACACTATCGCGCGCATGGCGAGTTTCCCCCGAACGGCATCGCCATCACGCTCGACGATGGTTGGGAAGACAATTACACGAACGCCTTTCCCATCCTGCGCCGCTTCGGCATCAAAGCGACGATCTTCACCATCCCTTCCTGCATCGGGCAGACGGCTTACAAGGCGCAGGCCGCGGGCGAAGGCGCGCGCCCGCACCTCAAGCGCGAGCAGATTTTGGAGATGGCCGCCGCCGGCATCGAGTTCGGTTCGCACACGCTCAATCACAAGTTGCTGCACGAGATTTCTCCCGCGGAGGTGCGCGAAGAGGTGTTCGAGTCGAAACGGCAGTTGGAGGATTTGCTGCAAAAGCCCTGCAAGGTGCTGGCCTATCCGGCCGGTTTTTTTTCCGACGAGGCCAAAGCGGCGTGCCGCGCGGCCGGACACACCGCCGCCTTCACCACGCACTACGGCCCCACGGATGTGCTCGACCTCTATGCCCTCAACCGCACCGAAATCCTGCGCCGCGACCGCTTTCTCTTTCAATTCGCGCGCAAGGTCAAACCCTTACTCGCCGCGCAAAGTTGAGCGGCGGGCGCGTGGGGGAGCGCGCCGTCATGTCTTAAAGTTGCAGCCCGTCCGTTTCGTGCTGGCTGTTTTCGTGCGGGGCGTGTGCTATATTCACGAAACCTCGTGCTGCCGGAAGGCGTACAACGTAGCGGTCAAGCGTGTCTCCCTCGGGCGCGCTTTTTCCGTGCCCTCCCCAAACGTTCAAGGTGTCAAAGTCGCGGACGGTAATCGGTGATTGATGGATAAACGTCGCATCCTGATCGTGGACTCTAATAAGGAACTGCGCACGCTCTTGTCGCAGGTGCTCGGCGAGTTCGGCCACGAGGTCGTCGCCACCGGCAACCGCGACGAGGCGCTCGAGCGCGAAGACCTCGAAGACTTCGACCTCATCATCAGCGATTTGACCGAAGACGCGGACGGCGGCGTGCAGGTCTTGAGCGAGATCAAGCGGCGGCGTCTGGTCGTGCCCGTCGTCGTCTCTTCGGAAGACGCGCAGCACCCCGGCGTCGTCAAAGCCTTCAAGATGGGCGCGGCCAATTACCTGCGCCGCCCCTACGACAAACAAGAGCTCCAGGCCATCGTCGAAAAAACGCTCGGCTACAAATTGCGTTTCGTCGAAGACATGAAGGTGATGCCCTTCGTGCGCGAGCGGATCGAGTTCGAGCTTCCCAGCGATTTGTCTTTGATGAACGGTGTCCTGCATTACCTGCACGAGCGCGTCACCAAACTCGGCATCATCAACCCGGAACGCTCCAACCTCTTCATCGCCCTCGACGAGGCTTTCGTCAACGCCGTCAAGCACGGCAACAAGTACGACCAGCAGAAACTCGTCCGCATCACGGCCGATCTCTCCCCGAAGGAAGCGCGCTTCACCATCGAAGACGAAGGCGAGGGCTTCGACATCAAAGAGATTCCAGACCCGCGCGACCCGGCGAATTTGTTCAAGACTTCCGGGCGCGGCGTCCTCTTGATTTACAACATTATGGACGAGGTCGCGTACAATGACCGCGGCAATCGCCTGACGATGATTAAACGTCCCGATGAATCGCTCGACAATAAACTGATTGAATCTCTCACGCCCGAAGACCGCCGCCGCAGCCCCAGCAGTAGCCCCGGCGACAGCGACATCCACGCGCCGCGCCGCCACACGCGCGGCGGTTGATGCCGAAGGGCGCGCGCCGCACGAAGCCACGCGCCGCCGACGCCGAGACAGGGGCGACGACGAAGGCGCGCTCGCGGCAACGCTTCGCGCCTGGCGCTTCTGGCTTCCCGTCGCCGCGCTCACCCTCCTGCTCACAATCTTTTTCGCAGACCCCTTCGCCGGAGACTGGGACGCGCTTGACTACACGGTCAACGCCGTGCGCGGCCAGCCGTCCTCGATGCTCTTCGGGCGGATGCTGTTCATCTACACAAACCACGCCGCCTACCGTCTCGCCCGCGCCCTCTTCGGACTGCAAACCGACCATGCCTATCTGCTGTTCAAGTACATGGTCGTCGCGCAAGCGCCGTTCGCCGTCGTCGCCTGCTGGACGCTCGCGCGCGAGTTGACCGCCTCGTTGCGCGCGGCCACGGTCGCCGCGCTCATGCTCGCGCTCTCGCCCTTCTTCGTCGTCTACAGCGGGCAGGCCATGACCGAGACGCCTTCGCTGCTGCTCGTCTCGGTCGCGCTCGTCATACATCTGCGCGGCGTGCGCGCAGGCCACGCGGCGCGCATCTACGCGGGCGCGGCCTTGCTCGGCCTGTGCGTCAACGTGCGCGAGCCGGTCGGGTTCTTCGCGCTGTGGCTCGTCGTCGCGCCCCTCTGCTACGGTTGGAAAGTCGGACGGCGCGAACTCGCCCGGACGGCGACCGCCTGCGCCATCTTTTTCATCTGCGCGCTCGCACCGTTCGCCGTCTATTGGCTGGCGGACGTGAGTTACCGGGAGGCTTGGTACGGCTGGTTGGCTTCGATGCGCGCCGAGTCCGCCTTGCATCCGGTGCGACTCGCGAACCTCGTGCCGTTCATCGAACTCTTCATCATCGCCGCGCCCGTCACGGTCTGCTTGCTTCCGTTCGCACTCAGGCGTGAATGGCGCGAGCGCGGTTTGACGCCGCTGCTCGGCTTGGCGCTCGTCGGTCTCGTCTGCAATCTGGTGCTGCTGGCAAACTACAGCACCGTTATCAACGCGCGCTATCAGTTGACCGGACTGCCCGGACTCGTGCCCCTCGCGGCCTCCTACCTCGTCGCCTGCTGGACGCGGCGCGCGGGCGGCCACAGGCGACGAGGCTTCGCCTATGCCACGGCGACCGTCCTTGTCGTCTGCGCGCTCACCGGGTCGCTCGTCTACGCCTTCACGCGGCAGACGCTCGCCAGCCACGGCATCACGAAAGAGTATCGCGCGCGGCTCGCGCGTTTGCCGCCGGACGCGGTCGTGATGGCGGGCGGGCAGACCGTCTCGGTCAACTATTATCGCGGCCTCGGCTTCGGCCGATGGGACGTGATCGGCACGGGCGGCGGCTGGCCGGGCGCGCGCCTTGAAGAACAACTCCGCCTGCACTTGGAGCAGGGACAGCGCGTCTTCGTCGATGTCGATCCGCGCCTCTGGTCGATGGACACGTGGCACGAACAGGAGACGCGCGCCCTCGTCAAACTGGCCGACAGCTTTCGCTTCCGACACCACGCGCTGACCTTCTACGAACTGCGCCCGCCCTCCGACCAGACGGCGCGCGATGACCCCAACCTCAAAGTTTTACTCAACAAGCCGAAGCACAGATTCAAATGAAGACTGGTAAATGGTCAATGGTCAATGGTCAATGGATGAAGACAGTAAATCGTCAATCGTGAATCGTAAATAGACGAAGGCAGGTTTTACCTGTTCACGATTGACGATTGACGATTCATGGCTTTTCACCATTGACCATTGACCATTGACCATTCACCACCTTATGCCTTACGAACTTTTTCTTGCCTTGCGTTATCTACAGCGCTCGAAGCGGCGCGGGGGGCGTACGAGTGCGCGTGTGACGGCGCTGGCGGGCGTCGTGGGGATCGCTTGCGGCGTCGGCTCGCTCATCTTCGCGCTGGCGCTCTCGAACGGTTTTCAAGATGAGATGCGCGACAAAATTCTCGGCGGCACGGCGCACGTCACACTCTCGCGCACGGACGGCAAATTCATCAGAGACCCGCACGAGACGGTCGCGCGCGTGCGCGCCGTGCCCGGCGTCGTCGATGCCGTGCCGACCACTTACACGGGCGCGCTCTTGAGCGGCGGCGAGGGCGCGAGTTACACGATCTTGCGCGGCGTCGAAGCATCGTCGGCGCGTCGGCTCGCGGCGATTCGTCGCACTTTGATTCAGGGCGCGCTTGAACCGCTGTTGGCCGACACGCGCGCGGGCGAGCGTGCGCGCGAATTGAAAGACGAAGCGGGCGCGAAGAAGGACGAGGCGATTGGGAAGAAGGACGGGGCGGGTGCGATTGAAGATGAAGATGAGAGCTGGAGCTTGCTCGGCACGCTCGATGCGATTGGCGACGCGGAAGCCGGACGGCCGACCACGGAGGTCGTCATCGGCGCGGAGTTGGCCGCGCGCACCGGACTCGCGCGCGTGGGCGACGAGGGCTGGATCGTGACGGCCGAGCAGACGGCGTTGGATGCAAACGGCGTCTCCTTGCGCCCGCGTGCGCGTCGCGTGCGCGTGGCGGGCGTCTTTCGTTCCGGCCTCTACGAATACGATTCGTCTTGGGTTTACTTGCCGCTCGCGGACGCGATGCAACTGGAAGGCGGCGGCGCGGCGTCCGCGAGCGGCGCGAGTCTGATCAGCATCGAGACCGATGACATCTACCGCTCGACCGAAGTGGCCGCGCGCGTGCGCTCGACGCTCGGCGCGGAGTTCAAGACCGTCGATTGGCAAGAGGCGAACGCGCCGCTCTTTGCCGCGCTCCAACTCGAACGACGCACGATTGCGCTCATCATCGCGCTCATCATGTTCGTCGCCGCGCTCAACATCACGACGACGCTCGCGCTCGTCGTCGTCGAACGCCGCGCGGACATCGCCATTCTCGGCGCGATGGGCGCACGCGCGCGGAGCATCATGCTCGTCTTCGTCTGCGAGGGCGCGATCATCGGCGCGACGGGCGCGGCCTTAGGCGTCGCGTTCGGCCTCGCCGCCTGTTTCCTCGGCGACCGCTATCGCCTCGTCTCCCTGCCGGCGGACGTTTATTCGCTGAGCGCCATTCCCTTTCACCCGCGCGCGCGCGACGTGGCTCTGGCCGCACTCGCGGCCTTCCTCGTCAGCCTGCTCGCTACCCTGTACCCGGCGCGCTCCGCCGCCCGGCTCAGACCGGCGGAAGCTCTCAGATACGAATGACAGTCCCGAGTCCCAAGTCTCAAGTCCCAAGTCGGAGCGGCTTCGGGAGTTGAGACTTGGGACTTGGGACTTTTGATTTCGGGAGTTGAGACTTGGGACTTGAGACTTGGGACTTTTGAATTTGGGACTTGAGACTTTTTTAGAAGTGTGTGAGTTGCGCAAGGCTTACGCGTCGCCTGCGGGCGGGGCGTTGGAGGTGTTGCGGGGCGTGTCGTTCGGGATGCGAGCGGGCGAGATGTTGGCGGTGGTGGGCGCGTCGGGCGCGGGCAAGTCGACGCTCTTGCACTTGCTCGGCGGATTGGACGCGGCCGACGGTGGGAGCGTGCGTCTGGGCGAAATTGAGTTGACGCGTGCGCGGGGTGCGGAACTGGCGCGCGTGCGTCGTGAACAGGTCGGGTTCATCTTCCAGTTTCATCACCTGCTGCCGGATTTGACGGCGCTTGAGAACGTCGCGCTGCCGCTGCTCGTCGCGCGGCGCAAATGGCGCGAGGCGCGCCGGGCGGCGAGCGAGTTGTTGGCGGCCGTCAACTTGAGCGAGCGTGCCGCGCACCGGCCGGGCGAACTCTCCGGCGGCGAACAGCAGCGCACGGCCATCGCACGCGCGCTCGTCCACCGTCCGCGCCTCTTGCTCGCCGACGAGCCGACCGGCAATCTGGACGCGCGCACGGGCACAGAGATCGCCGCCCTGCTCTCCACGCTCGCACGCACGCGCGGCGCGGCCGTCATCGTCGCCACGCACAACGAACAACTCGCGCGCGCCTGCGACCGCACGCTTGCCCTTGAAGACGGCCGCCTGCGCGAAATTTAGCGCGTCTCACAAACCGAAGAGCGGAACCACGCGCACCACACGAAACCACACGAAACGAAACAAAGCGAAATCTCTGTTCGTGTGCTTCATGTCGTGCGCGTGGTTTCAGGATTTTGCTTGATGAAAAAGCGTCTATCTTTTTCTTCGCTGCGCGTGCTATAAAAATTGTAGGGCAGTTCGGTTGAATTGCCCGCCCCGCCCCGGTCTCACCTCATAATTTTTTCAGACGTAAATTTCGAGGAGTGTGATTTCGTGAACCAGAAAATATTTCGCGGCTGTGTGCTGCTCGTGTCGGTGTCCGTGTTGTCGTTAGCGTCCGTGTCGGCGCAGCAGACGGGAGCGCGTGCGCGGCGCGGCGGGCTGGATAATTTGTCTCTGCCATCGACGACGGCGCGCGTGGCGTCGGCCACGACAACGCCGGGCGCGGCCGCCTGGCAGACGTTTGCGCCGGAAGGGACGGGCTTCTCCGTCTCTCTGCCGGGAGCGCCGGAAGAGGCGACGCGCGCGGGGCGCGAGAGCGGGCAACTGGCGAGGCAGTTTCGCAGCTATCGGCTCGCGGCCGGGAACTTGAAGTTTGAAGTGAGCCGGACGGGGCAGTTGCCGGAAGAACTCTTTCTCCAGCAGGGCGCGACCGACAAGTTTTTCGAGGGCGCGTCGCAGGGCATCACGATGGCGCTCGCGCGTACAAACTCGCAGATCAAATTCAAACTCGCCTCCGAAGAGGCGATCTCGCTCGATGGCTACGAGGGGCGCGAGTACGCGTTTGAAGCCGACGGGCATTACTCCGTCGCGCGCATCTTTCTCATCGACCGCGCCGTCTTCGCCCTCAGCATCATTGGCCCCCGAAGCGAGTTGACGCCCGAAACCGTTAGGCGCTTTCTCGATTCGTTCTCGCTCACGCAATAAGGCACTTGGGGAAAGGGAAAAGGGGAAGGGGGAAAGGTAAAGCGTGGGGACGGCGCGAGCGGCGAGCGGCCACGACGCGTGCCGTGATAACGAGCGTTCCGCTTCGTCTTTAGCCTTTCGCTTTCTCCTTCCCCCTTCCCCTTGATTTCCTTTCTCTTCTGCCTTTCGCCGCATTGGGTTATAATGCGCGCGGGCCGAACGTGAGGAGTTTTTTTTCTCTGCTTCTCCCACGAGACGCCACACCATAAAGTTTTCAACGCGATTTCAGCACATCGTTTCTATGTTTGAACGCTACACGGAGAAAGCGCGGCGAGTCATCTTCTTCGCGCGCTACGAAGCCTCGCAATTCGGCGCGCCCGCCATCGAGCCGGAACATCTCCTGCTCGGTCTGATGCGCGAAGACAAGACGCTGACGGCGCGTTTTCTGGCGCGCGCGCAGGCGTCGCTCGAAGCCATTCGCAAAGAGATCGAGGGGCGCGCCCCCTTGCGCGAAAAGATTTCCACCAGCGTCGAACTCCCGCTCGCTCCCGAAACCAAGCGCGTCTTGGCCTACGCCCACGAAGAGTCAGACCGCTTGCAGCACCGCCACATCGGCACGGAACATCTGCTGCTCGGCCTCTTGCGCGAAGAGCGTTCGATGGCTGCGGAGATTCTCTACGAACGCGGCCTGCGCCTCGCCGCCGTCCGCGATGAGGTCGCCCGCGCCACCGGCGCCGACCCGCGCGCCTCGCAGAAGAAAGACACGCCGCACCTCGCCGAGTTTTCGCGCGACCTGACCGAAGACGCCGCCAACGACAAACTCGACCCGCTCGTCGGCCGCGACAACGAGATCGACCGCGTCATCCAGATTCTCTGCCGCCGCACGAAAAACAATCCGGTGCTCATCGGCGAACCGGGCGTCGGCAAAACGGCCATCGTCGAAGGCCTGGCGCAGCGGATCATGCGCGGCGACGTGCCCTCGTTTCTGGAGAACAAGCGCATCCTTTCGCTCGACCTGTCGCTCATCGTCGCGGGCACGAAGTATCGCGGCCAGTTCGAGGAACGCCTCAAACAGATCATGCGCGAGTTGGTGGAGAACCCGCAGTACATCGTCTTCATCGACGAACTCCACACGCTCGTCGGCGCTGGATCAGCGGAAGGCTCGCTCGACGCGGCCAACATTTTGAAGCCGGCGCTTTCGCGCGGCGAGATTCAGTGCATCGGCGCAACGACCCCGGCGGAGTTTCGCAAGTCCATCGAAAAAGACCGCTCGCTCGAACGTCGCTTTCAGGCCGTCAAAGTTCCGCCGCCTTCGGAAGAAGAGGCCGTGCGTATCCTCGACGGCGTGCGCGAACGCTACGAGGCGTTTCATCAGGTGAGCTACACGGCCGAGGCCATCGAAGCGGCCGTCTATCAATCGAGCCGCTACATCCCCGACCGCTTTTTGCCCGACAAGGCCATCGACGTGATCGACGAAGCCGGGGCGCGCGTCAAATTGCGCGTGCGCCGCGAACCCGTCATCGGCACTGAGCAGCCGCCGTCTCGTCAACTGCCGCCCATGAACGAGGAACGCCTGCGTTCGTCCTACATCGTCGATAATCTGACGGGCGCGCGCATCCACGAAGAGGACGACATGCTCGTCTCCGTCGCCGTCACGAAGGACGACGTGGAGGACGTGATCGCGCGCTGGACGGGCATCCCCGTCAACTCTCTGAAAGAGCAGGAGACGCAGAAACTACTACGCATCGAAATTGAACTGCACCATCGCGTCGTCGCGCAGCGCCCGGCCATCTCCGCGCTGGCGCGTTCCATCCGGCGCTCGCGCGCGGGGTTGAAGAATCCGCAGCGTCCCGTCGGCTCGTTCTTGTTCCTCGGCCCGACGGGCGTGGGCAAAACCGAAGTCGCGCGTTCGCTCGCCGAGTTTCTCTTCGGCTCTGAGCGTTCGATGATCCGGTTCGACATGTCCGAGTTCATGGAGAAGCATTCGGTCTCGAAGTTGATCGGCTCGCCGCCGGGCTACGTCGGACACGAAGAGGGCGGGCAGTTGACCGAGCGCATCCGGCGTTCGCCCTACAGCGTCCTGCTCTTCGACGAGATCGAGAAAGCGCACCCGGACATTTTCAACGTCCTGTTGCAAGTGTTCGAGGACGGCATCCTGACCGATGCGCTCGGCAACACCGTCGATTTCAAGAACACGATCATCATCATGACTTCCAATATCGGCGCGCGCTTCATCCAGAAACGCGGCGCGCTCGGCTTTCAGGCGCACGCCGCCGACACGCGCGAGAAACTCGAAGACATGGTGATGTCCGCAGTCAAACAGACGTTCAATCCCGAATTCATCAACCGCCTCGACGAGATCATCATCTTCGACGAGTTGCAGGACGACGAGTTGCTGGAGATCGTCTCGCTGCAAGTCGAATTGATGAACCGCATGCTGCGTCGACGCGGTTTGGAAGTGCGCCTGACCGACGACGCCAAACACTGGATCGTCAAGAAAACCTGCGCCGACCGCACCTACGGCGCGCGCCCCTTGCGCCGCGCGCTCCAAAAATATGTGGAAGACCCGCTCTCCGAGGCTCTCATTCAGGGCGAACTCGGCGGCGCGACGCTCATCGAAGTTTACGAAGAGGGCGACACGCTCAGTCATCGTCCGGCGGGCGTCGAAGAAGTCGGCGACGAGATTTTGATTCACTAAAGTTAAGGGAAACGAGGGGAAAAGGGGAAAGGTAGAGGGGAAAGGCGAGTTTCCCGCAGACGGGAGACTTCCCGCCCTTTGCCCTTTCCCCTTTTCCCCTTGTATAATGCGCGCCTTTGTGCGACCCGACGGCTGGCAACGGGGGGCGTGGGACGCGAATCCAAGCCTCCGAACTCATTCTCGATTGTGCGCCGTTTTGTGTCTGTTCGGACACGGTCGTCGGCCGATACGCGAAAAAGGTTTCAGTTTCCTACTTCCCAAAGTTTTCTTCTGCTTTGAGGCAAAAAGCAATTATGCGAATTAACGCGCCCCTGCGGCGCTTTCTGCTGGCCGCACTCATCGTCGGCCAAACGGCGCTCATCTGTGCTGCGTTCTCCACGGAGGCGCGCGCGCAAGAGCCGCAAGGCACGCCCGCCACGACTGCCACGGCCAACCAGCCCCTCGTCGAGAGCGTGGACATCCAGGGCAACCGCCGCAACCGCGACGAGGACTTGCTCTATTACATCACGACGCGGCCGGGCGATCCCTTCAACGCCGAACAAGTGGCGCGCGACCTGAAAGCCCTCAACGACCTCAACTTTTTCAACAAGACCAAATCGCGCGTCATCACGACCGAAGGCGCGCGCGGCGGCGTCGATGTGATCTTCGAGGTCGAGGAACTGCCGGTCATCCGCGAGTTGACGTTCAAAGGGTTGTCGAGCGTCAGCGAATCCGACGTGCTCAAGGCGTTTCGCGAGCGGCGCATCGGCGTCCAGAAAGAGAACCTGCTCGACCCCGTCAAGATCAACAACGCCGTCCGCGTCATCAAGGAACTGCTGGCCGCCGCCGGACACCCGAACGCGACGGTCGAAAGGCAGATCGAGGAAGTTTCGGCGTCGTCTTCGGCCGTCACGTTCAATGTCAACGAGGGCGACCGCGTGCGCGTCGTCGAAATCGAATTCGAGGGCAACAAGAATTTCAAGGACGGTGAACTGCGCGGCGCGATGAAGTACGTCAAAGAGGCGGGCTTCATCACGCGCTTCAAGAGCCAAGACATTCTCGACCGCGAAAAGCTCGACGTTGACCTGCGCCTCGTCCGCAACTACATGGCGGGCAAAGGCTACTTGCAGGCGCGTCCCGGCGAACCGCGCATCGAAGGCTTGGGACGCCGGCGCACCGGATTTCCCATTCTGCCGCTCCCGCTCCTGTCTTCCACGGACGAGGCTTTGCGCATCACCATCCCGATCATCGAAGGCAAAGTCTATCGCCTCGGCGAACTCAAGATCGAAGGCAACTCCATCTTCGACGAGAAAGTCATTCGCGCCGTCATCGGTTTGAAACAGGGCGACATCGCCAGCGGCGAGCGCATCTACAAAGGTCTCATCGAAGACCTCAAAAAACTCTACGGCAACAACGGCTTCATCCAGTACACGGCCGACCCCGAACCGAGCTATCGCGACAACCCGACGAACCCGAACGAAGGCATCGCCGATTACACCATCACGATTGACGAGGGCAAGCAATTCACCCTGCGTCGTCTGGAGTTCACGGGCAACACCTTCACGCGCGACAACGTCTTGCGCCGCGAGTTCGTCTTGAACGAAGGCGATATCTACAACCAATCCTACGTCGAATATTCCGTCCTGCGTCTGAACCAACTCGGCTACTTCGACCCGATTGACAAGGACAAAGACGTTGACTTTCGCCAGAACGAGGAAGAGGGTTTGGTGGACGTGAACGTCAAGGTGGCCGAGCGCGGCCGCCAGCAGATCTCCTTCAACGGCGGCTTGTCCGGCATCGGCGGTTCGTTCTTCGGTCTCGACTATTCGACGAACAATCTCTTAGGGCGCGGCGAAAGTCTGTCGCTCAATTTCGCGGCGGGCAATCGCCAGCAATCGTTCGTCTTCTCGTTCACCGAGCCGCAGATTCGCAATCGTCCCATCTCGGCCGGGTTCTCGCTCTTCGTGCAGTCTTTGAAGTTCTTCGGCGAGGGCACGTTCCTCTCGCAGAACTTGAACGCGCTGCAAGGACTGTCGGGCTCGCAACTCGACTTCCTGAACACGGGCGACGAAAATTTGTTCACGCAGAGGACGGCGGGCGCGAGCTTCTTCGCCACCGCGCCGCTCTCCGAGTTTTACAAAAAGCGCCCCTTCACCCTCTCGACGCGCATCGGTCTCTCTTACGCCATCTCGCAGACGAGCGTGCGCGACCCGGAGGTCAACACCGACCCGGCTAATCCGCAAAACGCCATCCCGGTTATCTACCGGCAGCCGAACATCCTGACCAGCCGCATCACGCCGAGCGTCGTCTACGACTCGCGCGACGTGCGCGGCGTCGATGCCATCAACGGCAAACAGCTCGCCGTGCAACTGGCCTTCGCCGGTCTCGGCGGCGACGTGCGCACCTACCAGCCGACGCTGACTTACCAGCAGTTCATTCCGGTCAGAAACAAACGCTCGAACAGTCCGCACGTCTTCGGCTTCCGCATCCTTGCCGGACACGTCGGCTCTTTCGCCACAACCTCGAAGATCAGAGAGGCGCAGACCACTTCGCTCTCCTTCATTCAGGGCGTGCCCGTCTACGAGCGTTTCTTCCTCGGCGACGAGTTCACGATTCGCGGCTACAACGTGCGCTCGATCAGCCCTATCGTGCCGATCGACCAGTTCGTCACTTCGCGCAACGTCGTGCTCGCGTCGAACGCTTCCGGGCAGGTCATGCCCGTCGAGAGCGCGAGCCTGCAAGCGCTCGCGCAGCAACTCGGCACGTTCACCGGCCCCGAAGGCGGCAACGTCATCGCCAACCCGACGCGCGGCTTCCAGCCCATCGGCGCGGACACGCAACTCTTGGGCAACTTCGAATATCGCGTCCCGCTGTTCGGCCCTGTCAGCGTCGCCGGTTTCGCCGACATCGGCTCGGCCTTCAATCTGCGCAAGGGCGCGGATCAGATTTTCTCGACCTCTTTCCAACCCGACACGCCGTTCCTCGTCAGCCAACTCGGTGCGCTGCGCGGCAGCTTGAGCGGGCTGGTGTTTGAGAAGAATCCTTTCCTCGCGACGCAGGTTTCGCTCGACCCGGCGACGGGCATCGCCATCGGCCTCGTCGCGCGCGATAACCGTCTGGTGACGCGCGAGGAATTGGATAACGCCGTGCGCTTCGGCCCCGTCGATCCGATTACGCAGTTGCCCTTCGGCTTCCAGCGCGTCTTCGTGCGCGGCGAGGCGCAGACCAACACGGCCGTGCGCCTATCGCAGGCGGTGTTCGATAAGATCGGAGATTTTCGTTCGAGCGTGGGCGTCGAATTTCGTGTGCAGTTGCCGGTCGTCAACGTGCCGCTCAGGTTGATCGGGTTCTACAATCCGAACGCGCGGCGCGGCGTGAGCGACCGCGTTCCCCTCTTCTTCCAAGAAGAAAAAATGGGCTATCGTTTCAGCATCGGGCGGACTTTTTAACCGTCTATTGATAAACTCTTGGCGGCTGGCGCAACCTACGGCGAGCGAAATGCACCTAAAAGTGTGCCACCCATTTCCACTGTAAGGAGCAGTACAAGAAAGACAATGAAACTATTTCGCTTAATCGCCGCAGCTTGCCTCGTCGCGGCCTCTCTCGTTATTTCGGCCGGTGCGCAGACGGCGACTCGCACCCCGGTGGCCGCCCCCGCGCAGGGCGGCGCGGCCGCCTCGCAAGCCGGTCGCATCGCGATCATCGATTCCAGCATGTTCAGCGACGAAAAGCAGGGCATCGCGCGCGTCGTCAACGCCATGAAGGGCGTCGATGCGCAGTTCCAGCCCGTCCGCACCGAAGTGCAGGGCATGCAGACGCGCTACCAAGCCTTGGTTGAGGACATCAACAAGACGAGCGCCGTGGCCGATCCGAAAACGATTCAGACGAAGACGGATCAGGCCGACACCTTGAAGCGCGACATCGAGCGCAAGACGCAGGACGCGCAGATCGCCATCAAGAAACGCATGGACGACGTGCTCGGGCCGTTGCAGGAAGACGTCTACAACTCGCTGCAAGCGTTTGCGCAATCGCGCGGCATCTCGATCATCATCGACGCCAGCCGCGTGCCGCTCATCTACGCCGCCGACAGCGTCGACATCACCAAAGACTTCATCGCCGAATACAACCGCGCGAAGCCCGCGACCGCTTCGGCCGCCCCGGCCACCGGCGGCGCAGCTCGCCCGGCGGGTCGCCCGTAAACGTCAGATTAGCCGTCAGCCGTCAGCCGTCAGCCGTCAGCTTTTTTTGGCTGAACCGCTGACGGCTGACGGCTGAGTGCTAACTATGGAAACCGTTCTCGACACGCGCGCCATACAGGAACTCCTGCCGCATCGTTATCCCTTCCTGCTCGTTGACCGCATCATCGAACTCGTCCCCAAACAGCGGATCGTCGGCATCAAGCAAGTGACCATCGGCGAGCAGTTCTTTCAAGGCCATTTTCCGGGCGCGCCCGTAATGCCGGGCGTGCTCATCGTCGAGGCGCTCGCGCAGGTGGGAGCCATCCTCGCCTTGCGCGAGATCGAGAACCGCGAGCAGAAACTCGTGCTCTTCTCCGGCATCGAGAGCGCGCGTTTTCGCGCACCGGTCGTGCCGGGCGACACGCTCACGCTCGAAGTGACGGCCTTGCGCATCGGCTCGCGCATCCAGCGCATGCGCGGCGAAGCGAAGGTCGAAGGCAAACTCGCGGCCGAGGCCGAGATCATGAGCGTCGTCGCCGAACGCAGCGGCGTCCAATAAAGTCAGGGGAAGGGGAAAAGGTGAAAGGGGAGAGGGGAAGACAAGTCTTTTCCTTTCCCCCTTACCCTTTCCCTTTTCCCTTATTCGTTGATCCATGATTCATCCGACGGCCATCGTCAGCGAACGCGCGCAACTCGGCGAAGACTGCTTCGTCGGCCCCTACTCAATCGTCGGCGACGACGTCGTTTTGGGCGCGGGCGTGCGCGTCGAGTCGCATGTGGTCATCGAAGGGCGCACGCGCCTCGGCGACGGGGCGCACATCTTTCCTTTCGCTTCCATCGGACTCGCGCCGCAGGATTTGAAGTACAGGGGCGAACCGGCCGAGACGCGCATCGGCGCGCGCACCGAGATACGCGAGTTCGTCACCATCCATCGCGGCACGGAGGGTGGCGGGATGCTCACGGCGGTCGGCGATGATTGTCTCATCATGGCGCAGGCACACGTCGCGCACGACTGCCTCGTCGGCAACCGCGTGATCATGGCGAACGCGGCCACGCTCGCAGGCCACGTCACGGTCGCGGACGGCGCGAACATCGGCGCGTATTCGGGCGTCCATCAGTTCTGCCGCGTCGGGCGCGAAGCCTACGTCGGCGGCTATTCGGTCGTCGTCAAAGACGCTTTGCCTTTCGCGCTCACGGTCGGCAACCACGCGAAGTGCTACGGTCTGAACAAAGAGGGCATGCGGCGGCGCAACTATCCGCGCCCGGCCATCGAAGCCCTCCACCACGCCTTTCACCTGCTGCTCTCCGCGCGGCTCAACACCACGCAGGCCGTCGAGCGCATCCGCGCCGAGATCAAAGATTCACCCGAGACGGAAGAACTCGTCCGTTTCATCGAAACCTCCAAACGCGGCGTGGTCAAATAACGCGCGCGCGCCCGCGCGTCCTTCGCTCCGGCGACAAAATATCTGCGACCAAAGGCCGACCGGCGACGTCCTAATGAGTGGAAGTTCCAGCCAACGATTTTTGCGAGGTGCATCTTTGAAACACCACTCGTCGTCGCTGCTCCGCCTCTGCTGCTCTTGTCTCATCCTTTTCTGCGTCGCCTGTGCCGCCCGTGCCCTTTCGTCTTCCGCTACAGCTTCGACGATGGAAGCCGTGCCGCGCTTCGAACCCTCGGACTGCCCCGTGCCCGTGCCGGAAGGCGAGCGCGTCCGGTGCGGTTATCTGTTCGTTAGGGAAAACCGCGCGCGCCCGGCCAGCCCCGTCATCAAACTCCCGATCATCATCTTGCGGAGCGACAGCCCGACACCCGCGCCCGACGCCGTGCTTCGCACTCTCGGCGGGCCGGGCGCGTCTTCTTTGCGAATGATCCGTGGACGCAGGGCTTCGCCGTGGCTGCGCGAGCGCGACATGATTATTTTCGAGCAGCGCGGCACGCGCTACGCACAACCGGCTCTGACTTGCCCGGAGGTGGACGCGGCCAAGAGCGACAGTGCGCGTCGAAATCTGGACGAGCGGACGGAGCGTGAGCGCGAGGTGCGGGCGGCGCGCGCCTGTCGCGCCCGACTCGTTCGTCAAGGCATCGACCTCGCCGCTTACAACAGCGCGTCGAGCGCCGCCGACATCGAAGATTTGCGCCGCGCGCTCGGCTACCGGCAATTGAATCTCTACGGTGTCTCTTACAGCGCGCGTCTGATGCTGACGGTCATGCGCGACTACCCGCGAGGCGTCCGTAGCGTGGTGCTGGAATCCACCTTGCCGCCGCAAGTAAACTACGATGAGGCCGGGGTGGACGTGGCGGCGGCGACGCTCGACCTCCTGTTTCAAGAGTGTGTCGCCGAGCCTGAATGCGCCAAGGCGTATCCGAATTTGAAGGAGCGGTTTTACGAACTTGTGCGTCGCGCCAACGCGCGCCCGTTCAACGTCGCGGTCAAGCAGGCGAACGCACAGCCCGACGTGATGCTCAGGCTCAAGGGCAACCACGTGATCGAATGGGCGATGGATGAACTCGCCGCAGGCGGGGAGAACGTCGTCAAACTTCCGGCCGAGATAGACAGGCTCGCGCGGGGCGACGCGGGCGCGCTCGCCGCCTACGCCGAGTCGAAGTTGAACCCGGGCGGTTACGCTTGGGGGATGCGTTATTCGGTCTGGTGTCGCGAGGAGATGCCGTTTCAATCGCGGCGTAAGATTGACGCGCAGTCCGAACGCCGCGACGGTCTGAACGGTTTTACAATTCAAGGCGCGTTGCCTGCCATCTGCGACGCGTGGCGCGTGCCCGCCGCGCCGCGCATCGAGAACGCGCCGGTCACGTCGGATATTCCGACGCTCATCTTGGCCGGAGAGTTTGATTCCTACACGCCGCCCGCGTGGGCGCGTCTGGCGGCGCGGACGCTCAGGCACAGTTACTTTTACGAGTTGCCGGGCATGGGGCACGGCGTCAGCTTCGGTAGCGTTTGCGCGCGCGAGGCGGCGGCCGCTTTCTTTGCCGACCCGGCACGCGCGCCGCAGGTCGCTTGCCTTGCGGCCATGACGCGGCCTAAATTTTTGATCAAAAGTTGAAACTGATGCGTTACGGGTTGATCGCAGGCAACGGGAGATTTCCGTTTTTGGTGATTGAGGGCGCGCGCCGCGCCGGGGTCGAGTTGTCGGTGGCGGCCATTCGTGAGGAGACCGATCCGTCGATTGAACGCGCGGCGGCGCGCGTCGAGTGGGTCGGCATCGGGCAGTTGGGGAAGATGATCCGCTTCTTCAAACGCGAGGGCGTGGAGCGCGCGATCATGGCCGGGCAGGTCAAGCACGTGCAGATTTTCAGCGGCGCGCTGCCCGACGTGCGGATGCTCAAAATGCTCTTGGGGCTGCCGCGTCGCAACACCGACGCGCTCATCGGCGGTGTCGCCGCGGAGCTTGCAAAAGAAGGCATCGAACTCATCGACTCGACCTACTTTCTCCAAGACCACCTGCCGACGGAAGGCAAGCTAACCCGCCGCGACGCGGACGCGCGCGAGCGCGGCGACATCGAATACGGCCTCGAAGTGGCGCGCGAGATCGCGCGGCTCGACCTCGGCCAAACCATCGTCGTGCGCGCGCGCGCCTGCGTCGCCGTCGAAGCGATGGAGGGCACGGACGCGTGCGTCCGGCGCGCGGGCGAACTGGCGCGCGGCCGTCTGACCGTGGTTAAAGTCGCCAAGCCCGCGCAGGACATGCGCTTCGACGTGCCCGTCGTCGGCGTCCCCACCATCGAGACGATGGCGCAAGCGGGCGCGACGTGCCTGTGCATCACGGCGGGCAAGACCCTTATGTTCGACCGCGCGGAGATGATCGCGCTGGCCGACAGACACCGCATCGCCGTCGTCGCCGTCTAGCGAAATCTCAAATGCATTGACACTCGTGCGCGCGGGGCTTAGTCTATGTGGCAGCAGTTTCAGCGTGCGGACAAGGGCTGCTTATCACCTATCGACACGACGAGTGATCTCAGCGTGTCGTCTCCAAACAGCCTCCCCGCGCTCTTCGCATCAGTCAACCGAGAAGCCCGCCGCTTTCGCTTGTCGAGCGCCCGGATACCGACGCAACCTTTGAACATTCCGAAAGCATTTCAGCCAGTTCCCGAACATGTCAGACGACGATTCCCCCACTTCTTTCGAGCGACCGGACGCGAAACGCGCGTCGTCGCTGTCGCCGCGCCGACGACACCGACGCTTGACGAGGGCGGCCTTCCGTCTCTTCGCGGCGTCCTGTCTCGCGCTCTGCCTGCTCGCCGCTTCCGGCGACCGCGCATCCACGCGCACGCGCGCGCAGACTGCCGCGCGACCGCTCGTCCGCGAACTGTCGGCCGGGCTGATGCACACCTATCGCTTGACTCTGAATCCGGGTCAGTTCATCCGTGCCGTCTTCGATCAACGCGGCCTCGATGTCGAAGTCGCGCTCGTGGACGCGCGTGGGCACGAGCTTTTGCGCGTCAACAATCCGGTCGGCGCGTGGGGGCCGGAGCCCGTCTTTTTTGAAGTCGAACAGGGCGGCCAGTACACGCTCATCGTCCGGCCGGTGAAAGCGAACGCGCCGCCCGGCAGCTACGCCGTGTCGCTCGACACGCTCGGCCTGACGGCGACGGACAAGCGAAGCCTGCCCGCCGAGCGCGTCTTCGCGGAGGCGACCCGCCTGCTCTCGGCGCAGACGAGCGACGCCTATCGCACAGCGATTGGAAAATACGAAGAGGCGCGGAGCCTCTTTCGACTCGCACGCGACCGGCGCGGCGAAACGACGACGCTCGTCACCATCGGCTCGATCAAGGCCGCGCTCGGCGAAAGCCGGAACGCGCTCGTCTACTTTGAAGACGCTCTCGCGCTCTTGCGCGCGGCCGGTGATCGCGAAGGCGAAGCCAGAGTCTTGGGCAGCATCGCGCAGGTCTATTTCGCGCTCGGCAATAAAGAGAAGGCGCTTGAGAATTTTCAGTCGTCGCTCCAACTCCTGCGCGCTCTCGGCGACGAACGCACGGCCGGTTACACGCTCGCCAACATCGCTCAAGTGCACGTCGAGATGACGGAGCGGCGCGAGGCGCTCGCGGATTTTCAAGCGGCGCTCACAGCCTTGCGCGCGGCCGCGGACAAGCGCGGCGAAGCCTATGCGCTCAACCAGATCGGACTCGTCTACAACTCGCTCGGCCAGCACGGGGAAGCGCGACGCGCGCACGACGAAGTGATCGCGCTCATCCAGAACATGGACGACTGCGTCGAACTCGCGCCCGCCTTGTCGAATCTCGCTTGGGATTCGCTCGAAGCGGGCGACAAGCAGAAAGCCCTTGAATATCTGAATCAGGCGCTTGAACTGCAACAGAGTTTCGGCGACCTTTCCGGGCAAGCCACCACGCTCAACAATCTGGGTTTCGTCTATTACTCGATGGGCGACTACGCGCGCGCGCTTTCGCACCTGCGGCAAGCGTTGGCTTTGTTCCGCGAGTTGGGAGACCGCGCGGGTGAGGGCGACGCGTCCGCCAATTTGATGTACGCGCTCAGAGGCACGGGGCGCACGACGGGCGCGGCCATCTTTTTCGGCAAGCGCGCCGTCAATGCGTATCAGGAAGTGCGCGCCGCGCTGCCCGCGCAGGACTTGATGGCGCAGCGCAGTTTCATCCGTCAGAAAGAGGTCACTTACAGAGAGTTGGCCGACTTGCTCATCACCGAGGGGCGTCTGCTCGAAGCGCAGCAAGTGATCTCCATGCTCAAAGAGCAGGAGTATCTGGAATATGTGCGGCGCGGAAGCGGCGAAGACGCGGGCGGCGCGCCGAATAAAGCCTCTCTCACGCCCGCCGAGCAGAACGTCGAGAAGAATCAAGAACAACTCGCTTCGCAACTGACCATGCGCGGGCGCGAGCGCGGCCTACTCATCTCGAAGCAGGGACGCACGCCCGAAGAAGAGAAACGGCTTGCGTCTTTGGAGACCGACTTGCAATCGGCGGGGCAAGCCTTTCAGACTTTCCTCGACCGCCTCGGCGACGAACTGGGCAACACCAAACAGGCGGCGCGCGTGCAGGATTTGCGCGAGTCGCAGGCGCTCATGGAAGACTTGCGCGAACTCGGCGCGGGTGCGGTCGCGCTCTACACGGTCGTCGGCGCGGAGAAGTATCGCGTCATTCTCGTCACGCCCGACGTGCAGCAGACGGCCGAGTATCCGATCAAGGCGGCCGACCTCGAACGAAAAGTTTTGGCCTTCCGCGAGGTGTTGCAGAACCCGCGACAAGACCCGCGCCCGCTGGCCTCGGAGTTATACAAGATCATCGTCGGCCCCATCGCCAAAGACTTGACCGGCGCGCAGGCCGAGACGCTCATGTGGTCGCTCGACGGCGTGCTGCGCTACGTGCCCGTCGCGGCGCTCTACGACGGCGAACGCTACATGGTCGAACGCTTTCGCAACACGGTCTTCACGCCCGCGAGCAACAGCCGTTTGAAAGATCAGCCGAGCGCGAAATGGAGCGGCCTCGGTCTCGGCGTGTCGAAGGCGCAGGCCGGATTCAGCGCGCTGCCGGGCGTGCCCGAAGAGTTGCGCAGCATCATCAGCGAAGGCGAGGGCGAAGCGGGCGGCACACTGAGCGGCAAAGTCTTTCTGGACGACGCGTTCACGGAAGAGACTTTCCGCGCGTCGCTCCGGCAGCGTTTCCCGGTCGTCCACATCGCCAGCCACTTCGCCGTGCAGCCCGGCAACGAGACCGACTCGTTCCTGCTGCTCGGCGACGGCACGCACCTGCCCGTCTCCAAGATCAAGAGCGGCGTGAATATGTTCGGCGGCGTGGAGCTGTTGACACTCTCGGCCTGCGACACGGCGACGGGCGGCACAGGGGCTGACGGCAAAGAGGTGGAAAGTTTCGCCGTCTACGCGCAACGACAGGGCGCGAAGGCCGTCATGGCGAGCCTCTGGCCGGTGGCCGATGCCAGCACCAAACAACTGATGCAGAGCTTCTACCGCATCCGCAACGCGCAGCCCGGCATGCTCAAGGCCGAAGCCCTGCGCCGCGCGCAAGTCTCTCTCTTGCGCGGCGAAGCCTCCGAACTCGTCGGCCAGATCGAACGCCGCGGCCTGCTCACGGCAAACAACGCGCCCCAACGCGGCGTCGAAGGCACGACGGCGGGCGCAATGAACGGCAAGAACAACTTCGCACATCCCTTCTTCTGGGCTCCCTTCATCCTCATCGGCAACTGGCGATAGCCCGCACGACGAAACATCGGAAACCGACAGGCCGCGTGCAACCGGATGGATTGCACGCGGCCTGTCGGTTTGTTCGCTTCGGTGTCCTTGCGAGTTAGTTGCTCGAAGCCTGTTGTTGGGTAGCGGCGCGCGGGTCGTAGGGCGTGGCGAGGTAGCCTTTGGCGACCGTCTGCGCGTTGTCGTAGTTGATGCCGGTTTCGATGGCCTTGTTGTACTCGTTCGTGGCGCGCGAGCGGTCGCCTTTGGCGTCGTAGGCGTTGCCCCGTTTGATGAGTGCCCAGACCTCGATCCAAGAAGGCTTGCGGTTGCCGTTCAAAGCGGCTTCGAAGTGTTCGAGCGCCGGGTCGTAGTTGCGCTGTTCGAGATAGAGCAGGCCGAGATTGTAGTAGACCCAGGAGTTCGACTTGTCGAGCTTGAGCGCTTCTTCCAGTTGGCGCTGCGCTTCGGCGTACTGTCCTTCGCGATAAAGTTCGATGCCGCGACGCGCGACGACCGAGACGCGCAAGTCTTCGGACAGGCGCAGGATTTTGTTGTTCGGATCGACGACCACTTCGAGCGGCGCGCCCTGCGATTCGAAATCGAAGTCCTCGCTCTTTTCATCGATGCGGACGGTGGCGATCTGGTTCTGGTTGTCGCCCTCGGCGCGGAGCATCACTTCGACGGGCATGCGCAAGCCTTCAAAGTTTTGTTTGACCGTGCCGCGCGCGCGGAATTTGTTCGTGCGCGTGCGGATGATTTGATAGTCGACCGTGAATTCGGGAACGCCCGTGCCTTCCACCCAGCGCGCGAAGAAGTAGCGCATGTTCGTGCCCATCTCTTTCGTGGCGAGCCGCTCGAAGTCGTCAATCGAGACGCTCTTGCCGCGATACTGCTCGAAGAGCGAGCGCAGCAGCCCGTCAAACTTCTCTTTGCCGATGGTTTCGCGCAGCATCCGGAAGACCATCGCGCCTTTGTAGAAGACGACCGATTGATACTGCGGCGATGTGTCGTCGAGTTGCGAAGGGGCGCGCAGGATCGAGGCCGACTGCTCGAACATCAAAGCGCGCTCCTGCATGTCGCGCTGCGCGGCGTCGAGTTGCGCGCCGGAGAGCGTGGATTCGCGCAGGGCGAAGGCGCTCCACTCGGCCAATCCTTGTGAGAGCCAAGCGTCGTCGAAAGATTTCAGAGCGACCGTGAAGCCCCACCACTGGTAAGCGGCCTCGCGTTGCAGGCGTTCCTCTTTGGCCGTGCGCGAGGTGTCGAAGAAACTGGCCGACAAGAACTGCATGCCCGGCGCGGCGTAAGCTTCGAGGCTCTCGTCGTCGATCTGTGCGATGGTGTAGCGCGTGCCGAAGGCGGGCGTGCCGTACTGGCGCGTGTAGAACTGCAAAGCCTGTCCGAACACTTCGCCGAAACGCTCGACGCGCGCTTCGCTCCCCGGCTGCACGAAGAACTGCAACTCGTAACCGCCGATGCGGAGCGTGCGCGTCACGTAACGACCGGCGGCGATGTTGCCGATGAGCGCGGGCTGTCGATGGACGAAACGATAACGAGTCGTGCCCGCAGCGCCGGGCGTCTGCGTCGGCGGTTCGTCGCTCGACCCGGCCACTTGGAAACCGTTGGGCACGACGACGGTGATGTCCGCTGTGGCGCGGTCGGCCGCGTAGTCGTGGAAGGGAAACCAGCGCGCGGCGTACATCAGGTAAGAGCCTTCGTTGCCGACGTAGGCGAGACGGCGCGTGACGAGCGGGCCGCCTTCGGCCGTGACGAGCGCGCCCGACCACTTGAAGCGAAGCGTAACGGGCGTATTGGCCGGCACCACTTCGCCGAGGTCGACGCGGACGTTCGGGCCGATGGACTCCAGACCGGCCGGGTCTTGCACGAAGTTCGTCAGAGACTTGCCGTTGCGCTCGATGCCGTCGACTTTGAGCGCGCCGTTCAGTTCGAAGACGACCGAACGCGTCGTGTCGAGCGGCGTAAAAGTCACGTCGGCCGTGGCGCGCAGGATGTGTTCGGCGGGGCGAAGTTCGGCCTCGATGCGATAGTGTGTCACGTCGAAGCGCGTGCCGCCGCGCTGCTGTGCATGCGTGGCGGCGGGCGCGAAGAAGGCGGCGAAAAGCACGAAGGCCAGCGTGGCGCAAGCGGCGGAAAAACGCGTAAGGGAGTTTGACATAAAATCTTTCTCTGGACGGTCGGCTCTGAAATTCAACTTTGCGGTCATTATACATGCCGCGACGACTGAGACCGGGGCGGCTTTCCACGGGCGAGCCGCCGGCGCACGAGTCACCGCTCTCGCTTCTGAAAATCCCACTGGAGACGATATTCTACGGCGCGGCAGTTTTTAGATGTGGGGGGGAGGCGCGGGAGTTGGCTACGCCTGAGACGAATAAAGGGGTGTCCGGACGGCCTTTTTCCTGCTCCGCTTGACAGTGGACGGAAGGCGCGTCCATGCTCCTTTGCGGCGTAAAGAATCTGACAAGGATTGAGGAACTTGAAGCGGCCGACCCGAACCGTCCAGACGGCGTTCGCCGCCATTTGAAACTTCCATGGAATACACAGACCCGGCCATCCGCCTGACGCTTTTGCCGCGCGACACCAACCCGCAGGGCACGATCTTCGGCGGCATCATTTTAAGTTACATCGACATTGCGGGCGCGGTCGAAGCGCACCGGCGCACGCAGATCGAGCGTTTCGTCACCGTGGCGATGCGCGAAGTGATCTTCCACCAGCCCGTCTTCGTCGGCGACCTCGTCAGCTTCTACGCCCGCACCGTCCGCATCGGCACTACCTCCATCACCATCCGCGTCGTCGTCGAAGCCGAACGCTACGGCGGCACAAGTGAGCGCATCAAGGTGACGGAGGCCGAAGTCGTCTACGTCGCGGTTGACGCGAACCGGCGCAAAATGCGGATCAATAAAGACCTCATCAAAGGCGACACGTCCGCAATCGAACAGCACGAGACTTCCTAAGTCGGAAATTATTTCGTCGAGATTATTTGGTCGAGATTATTTGGTCGAGATTATTTCGCGGGCGTGTGCATGGAAATCGGGAGCGCGGCTGTCGGCCGTCTAATTTAGGCGCGCTTGGAGGCGGCGGAGGGCTTTGTTGGCCTGCGCGAAGTCGGGCGCTTGTTGGAGGGCGAGGCCGTAGTGGCGCGCGGCGCGCAGGAGTTGGCCGCGCTGTTCGTAGACGCGTCCCAAGTTGAAATGCGGGAAGGCGTAAGACTCGTAGCGCGGCGCTCTGAGGGCGCGCTCGAACCAGCGCACGCAGTTGTAGAGATCGCCTTTGGCGATGAGGTAGCTGCCGATGTCGTTGTAAGGATTGCCGAACGTGGGGTCGACGCCGATGGCTGCGAGGCAAGCGTCAATCGCCTCGTCGTAACGCTCTTGGAAACTGTAGACCCAACCGAGAAAGGTGTGCGCCTCGGCCGTCGGGTAAACTTCGATGGAGCGGCGATACAACTCGATGGCCTCCGCATAAGCCGCCGCCCGCTGCGCCTCATACGCGCGCCGGAACAACTCCACGGCCTCGCGCCTCGCCCCACCGGAAATTTCATCTTCCTCAAACATGATAAAGCAGTGACAAGTGACGAGTGACGAGTGACAAGTTAGAAGACAGGTTCGCTGTTCTAACTTGTCACTCTTTACGGAACGAGCGGGTGCTGACCGCAGTGAGAGTATTTAAGTTTTAACTTGTCACTTGTCACTCGTCACTTGTCACTTCTTGTGATGCGGCCGTCAACCACGGGGGCGATTTCGCCCGCGGCCGTGATGATGTTCATGAGCATGGCGGGTTCAACCTGCGCCTCTTCGGGCTTGAGCAGGAGGGGCGCATCTTTGAACATCGTGTAGCCGTCGCCGCCGCCGAGCACGTAGGTGTTGACGGCGAGCGTGTAGGTCTTCGCCGGGTCGAGCGGCGCGCCGCCGACCGTCACACTCGTGACGCGTGCCCCGGGCGCGAGCCGCCCGTCGTAGGTGAAGCGCAAGCCTGAGACTTGCGGAAACAGCCCGGCCTCTTTCTCTTCGCGGACGCGGCTGACGCCGTGTTCGAGCGCCTCGCGCAAAGTCTTGCCCGTCACTTGAATCTTCACCACCGGGTTCTCAAACGGGAGGATCGAGAGCACGTCGCGTTTCGAGAGCGTGCCGGGGGCATAAGTGGTGTTCGAGCGGATCGAGCCGCCGTTTAAGAGCGCCACGTCCGAGTTCGCGTACTTGCGATAAGCGTCGGCGATGAACGAGCCGAGGTTCGTCTCGCGCGAGCGATTGGTCGCCTGCCGCGCGTCGAGTTCGACGGTGGTGCGACCGACTGGCAAGTCGAGTTCGGCCGACAGTCGCTTCTCGTATTCGCCGATGATGGCGGCCGACTGCGGCTCGTCCGGCGTGGCGTCCGTGACGGGGACGATTTCCCAGTCGATGCTTTCGAGCGCGCCGCCCCGCCGGTAGATGTTCAGGTCGATGCGGCCGAGGTTGCGCGCGTCCGAACCCATCTTGAAGATCGGCGTGCGCCCTGAGAGCGATTGCAGGACGGTGTGTTCGTGGCCGCCGATGATCACGTCGATGTCGGGCGCGCAACGTGCGAGCCGTTTGTCGTTCTCAATCGTCAGGTGCGTGATGGCGACGATGGTGCGCGCGCCGCGCGTGCGCAGTTGCTTCGTCATCTCGCGCGCCGTCCGGCAAGGGTCTCGAAACTCCACGTCAGCGCCGGGCGAAGACGACTGCTTCGTGTCGGTCGTGAGCAGTCCGAAGAGACCTACTTTGACGCCGTCGAACTCGCGCACGACGAATGGCGGCATGTCGCCGAAGAGTTTGCCGGTCTTGCAATTGAAGACGTTCGAGCCGAGCCAAGTGAATTTCGACTCGCGCATGCGTTCGAGCAACACTGCGTCGCCGAAGTCGAACTCGTGATTGCCGAGCGCGGCGTAGTCGAGTCCGGTCGCGTTCCAGACGGCGATCATCTGTCGGCCTTTGAAGATGTTCGAGGCGACCGAAGGCGCGAGCGTGTCGCCCGCCAGCAGGTAGAGCGTGTGCGGCGATTCCTCCGCGATCTTTTGGCGCAGGGTCGGAATGCGCGCTAGGCCGCCGCGCTTGCCCTTGTCGACGGGCGAAATCTGGTACACGTCGTTGACTTGCAGGAGCGTCACGCGGACGGTCTCGCTGCTCGCCGTCGTCTCTTGCGCGAAGGCTGAAGCGACCGCAGCGCATAAAGTGAAAACTAAGGCGAGCGCAACTTGGCTTCGCCGCTTGAGGGGGGCGGGGTAAAACGATTGCATAAGTGAAAGAGATTTACTCCTTGAAAGATAACTTGAGAGAGATAAACGAACACGGGCGCGCTCGAAAGTTCGACGCGCCGCCCCCGCCTGTCGCGTCCGTCGCCGGACGGCGGGAGAGCAGTTAGGTTCGGCCGAAGCCTCTGAATTATACTCGCCGCACACGACGCGCGCCACACACGACAATTCGAGCGCGCCTCGTTCGCAAAACTCTGAAAAGTTCGCCCGACAGCGAAGCGTTCATCCTTCGCCTTGATCCCAAACGCGACATTTCGCGCTCACGTCTCAATATCAATATTTCATGCCGCCATCGAAAACTCTTCAAGTCAAACTCATAACGGACACGCACGCCGCCGACACGGCCGCCGATGCCGCCATGGCCCTCTGCGTCTTCAAGGACGAACCGCGACTGCCCGTCGCCGGCGCAAGTTTGGACGAACCGACGCGGCGCGCGATTGAAGACTTGCTCCGTGCCGGCGAATTCGACGCGGAGACGGGCGATGCTTTAATCGTCCACGTCGCTGATGTGGCGCGGCCAGATGGAGAGGCCGCGACAACGGAGGGAGACGCCGCAAGGCCGGATGGACATGCCGCGCGGCCGGATGAAAAAGTTGTTCGGCCTCCGGCGGCGCGTCGCGTGCTGCTCGTCGGTCTCGGCCGCCACGCGGATTTCGATGCGAGCGAGTTGCGTCGCGCCGCCGGGATCAGCGTGCGTCGCGCGCGTGAAGCACACGTGAAGCATCTGTGGTTTGTGCCGCCCGTCGTTTCGTGCGTCGATGCCACGGAGCGAGCGCGCGTCGTTGCCGAAGGCGCGCACCTCGGTTTCTACGAGAACGACTTTTATCAAGAGCGCGAAGCGGAAGACGAGCCGGTGCTCGAACAGTTCGGCCTCGTCGTCGCCGCCGCGCCGGACGATCTCTTGTTGGACGCGCTCGAACGCGCGCGCATCGTGGCCGGCGCGGCCAACTGGGCGCGCGCTCTGGCGGACGAGCCGGGCGCGAGTTTGCCGCCGCGCGAGTTTGCGCGTCGCGCGGCGGAGATGGCCGCCGCGTTCGGCCTCAAGGTCGAGACGCTCCAAGCGGACGAGATACGCGCGCGCGGCATGGGCGGCCTGTGGGGCGTCGGGCAAGGTTCGGACGAGCCGCCCGCGCTCATCGTCTTGCGCTACGAACCGGAAGGCACGAGCGAACAGGACGAACTGTGGGCGTTCGTCGGCAAGGGCATCACGTTCGACACGGGCGGCATCTCGATCAAGCCTGCGGCCGGGATGGAAGAGATGAAGTCGGACATGGCGGGCGGGGCGGCGGCGCTCGGCGCACTGCGTGCCATCGCCGAGTTGAAGTTGAAAAGGCGCGTCGTGGCCGTCGTCCCCACGGCCGAGAACATGCCTTCGGGACGCGCGCTCAAACCCGGCGACGTTATACGCACGCTCGCGGGCTACACCATCGAAGTCGTGGACACGGACGCCGAAGGCCGCCTCGTCCTCGTCGACGGCATCGCCTACGCGCGCGCGCTCGGCGCGACGCGCATCGTCGATCTCGCCACGCTGACCGGCTCGATCATCGTCGCCCTCGGCGACCATCGCACCGGCCTCTTCGCAAACGACGACGACTGGGCGGCGCGCGTGCTGTCGGCCGCCGCGCGCGCGGGCGAGCCCGCTTGGCGCATGCCTGTCAGCGACGACTACAAGAAAAAGATCGAGAGTCCAATCGCCGACTTCAAGAACTACGGCGGTCGCCCCGACGCCACTGCCGCCGCCTTGCTCCTCAGCAAGTTTGCCGCCGAGACGCCGTGGGTGCATCTCGACATCGCCGCCACCTCTTGGCACGAAGAAGCCCACCCCCACGCGCCCGCCGGAGCGACCGGAACAGGCGTGCGCACACTGGTCGAACTAGCTGAAAGAAACGATGAGCGGAAGACAAGTAAATCGTGAATCGTGAATCGTAAATAGATAAGACAAGATTTTCTTTCTCTATTTACGATTTACGATTCACGATTTACGGCTCTGATTTTATATGTCATCTCAAGAAACAATTTTCCTGACGGGCTTTCCCGGCTTCATCGCTGCGCGTTTGATCGAGGCAGTGGCACGGGGCGGTGGCGGCGAGGCGCGCTTTTTGTTGTTGGTGCAGCCGTCGTTCGTCGCGCGTGCGCGCGCGGAGATCGCGCGCCTGTCTGCTGAGACGAACGTGAGCGCCGGGCGTTTTCGCATCATCGAGGGCGACATCACGCGCCCGCGCTTGGGGATGAGCGAGACGGAGTTCGGAGAGGCGCGCGCGGAGACGACGATGCTCTTTCATCTGGCGGCCATCTACGATCTGGGCGTGCGGCGCGAGGTGGCGTTGCGCGTCAACGTGGAAGGCACGCGAAACGTCAACGACTTCGCGCGCGCCTGCACGCACTTGCGACGTTATCATTACGTCTCGACCTGTTACGTCGCGGGCTTGCGCACGGGCTTGATCCGCGAAGACGAATTAGAGCACACGGCGGGCTTCCGTAATTTTTACGAAGAGACGAAGTATCTCGCCGAGTTGGAAGTCGAACGTTTGAAAGCGGAGTTGCCGGTAACGATTCATCGTCCGGCGGTCGTGTGCGGCGATTCGCAGACGGGCGAGACGGTGAAGTACGACGGCATCTATTACCTGATCAAATACCTGCGCATGTGGCCTCGGCTGTTGTCGCTGGCAAACATCGGCAACCGGGATGTGCGCCTCAACATCGTGCCCGTCGATTTCGTCGTCGCGGCGATGGCCGCGCTCTCACGCGACGAGCACGCCGTGGGCGCAACCGTCCAACTCGCAGACCCGCGCCCGCTCACCACCGCCGAACTCTTCGAGACCATCTCACACGCGCTCATCGCGCGAGGGTCGCGCCTTCGTCTGCCGAAGCCGCTCGTGCGCGCCACGCTCGGCCTACCGCTCTCGGAGACATGGACGAAACTGCCGCGCGTCGGCGTGCCCTATTTCTTCCTCAAACAGACTTACGACACGACGCGCGCCGACGCCCTGCTCGCCCCCCACGGCGTCTCCTGCCCGCCTTTCCCCACCTACGTCCGCGCGCTCATAAATTTCATCGCGCGCCACCCGGAGCTCTAGAGACAACTCTGCGCGCCGCCGCTCAAGTTTACGTCGTGCTTGACAGCGCACGGATTTAGAATTATTCTAAATCCACATTACACATTATGAATTCGAGCAAGCCAGATCGGAGAGGGCAGGGTGGGCGTGCGGGCGGCGGCGACGGGCTGACGCGGCAGCGGCGGGCTGTGCTGCAAGTCGTCAGAGACAGTAACGGCCATCTGACGGCGGCGGAAATTTACGCGGCGGCGCAAAAACTTCTGCCGTCGATCAGCTACGCCACCGTCTACAACTCTTTGCGTTATCTGAAAGCGGCCGGGCTGCTCGGCGAGATCACGTTCGGCAACGCGGCGAGCCGCTACGACCGCGAGACGCGGCGGCACGACCACGCCGTCTGCACCGCCTGCGGCAAACTTCTCGATTTCGATTTGGCCGAGACCGAGAGCTTGTTGAAACTGGCCGCGCGCCGCTCTCGTTTCAAACCCGCGTCCATCCACCTGACGCTCGTCGGCTTGTGTCCGGATTGCACGGACGAAGGAGCGGCCACAACGCGCGGCAAGCGTCGGCGGAAAAGTTGAAATTAACAGGAGCGCGCCGCGAACAAAGCCCTACGAAAGCAGCGCGCACGGATCAGCAAAAGTTTATCTTAAGGAGAATCATCCGCAATGACTCAGACAGCGATGGTCGGCCAGCCGGCCCCGGATTTCGACATGGCTTCCACTAAGAACATCGAGAAGCTCGACCAGAACGTGAAACTCTCGGACTACAAAGGCAAATGGTTGGTGTTGCTTTTCTACCCGCTCGATTTCACTTTCGTCTGCCCGACGGAGTTGACGGCCTTTAGCGACCGTTACGAGGATTTCGAGGGTATCGGCGCGGAAGTGATCGGGGTTTCGACCGACTCGGTCTTCTCACATCGCGCGTGGCTCAACACGGCGCGCGACAAGGGCGGCGTCGAAGGCTTGCGTTACCCGCTCGCGGCCGATGCCACGAAACAGGTGGCGCGCAACTACGGCGTGCTCGTCGAAGACAAGGGCATCGCGCTGCGCGGCCTGTTCGTGATCGACCCGGAAGGCATCCTCCGCTACAAGGTGGTGCATGATCTGAACGTGGGGCGCTCGGCCGAAGAAACCTTGCGTGTCATTCAAGCTTTGCAGACGGGCGGCCTCTGCCAGGCCGAGTGGAAGCCGGGACAAAAGACGCTGGCGGCTTAAAACTGGTAAATGGTAAATGGTGAATGGTGAATGGATGAAAGAGGATTTTGTCCATTCACCATTCACCATTTACTATTCACCTTGAGGAGATGTTATGCCGAGGATCGGGACGGAGATGCCTTCTTTGGAGGGGGCGACCGAGTGGTTCAACGCGACGGGCGCGCGCGCCGAAGCGGAGTCGAAGGGACATCCGACGCTCGTTCATTTCTGGTCTGTCAGTTGCGGCATCTGCAAGGACAACATGCCGCACGTCGCCGCGTGGCGCGATAGGTTCGAGGACTTGCGCGTGATCGCCGTCCACATGCCGCGCTACGAGTCCGACACTGACACGGAGAAGGTACGCGAGGCCATCTCGCTCAACAACATCACGGAGCCGTGCGCCGTCGATAACGAGCACAAGCTGCGCGAGGCGTTTCAAAACGAGCAAGGATACGTCCCCGCCTATTACCTCTACGACGCGGAGGGCAAGCTGCGCAGTTTCGCGGCGGGCGAACGCGGCCTGAGCATGGTCAAAGCGACGCTCGAACGCCTGCTCCCAGCGGACGCGGGCGATAAGCCGCTCTCCTGAACGACCACACGCGGCGACACACGTCCTTAAGCGTTTGGAGAAAACAGAAGCGGGCGCGGCGGCCGCGGAAAACAGAGGCGGGCGATCTGGTTAACCGGATCGCCCGCCTCTGTTTTCAATTGCGCGGCGTTTAAAAGAGTCGCCCGATCTGGCCGGTGAGAAATTTCAAGATGAACCAGAGAATGGTGATCGAGCCGACGAGCAAGGCGAGGAGCACGAGCATAACGAGGGCGACGAACAGCCAATCGCTCAGGCGTCCGGAGTGTGCTTCGGCGGCCGAGACGGTCGCGCGCCGGCGCAGCAGTTCGACGTTCTTCGTATTCGATTTCCAAGCCGCGTCGAAGAGGTCGCCGACGATGGGGATCGCGCCGAAGAGATAGTCCACGCCGATGTTCAGTCCCATGCGCAGGAGCGTCACCTTCGAGACGCGATAGCGGACGCCCGCCGCGAGAATGTAGAAGCCGACGAGCGTGGAGGCCGTGTCGCCGACGCCGGGTATGAGACCGACGATGGCGTCCAAGCCGAAACGCCAACCCGTGCCGGGGATGCGAAACAGCCCGTCCATCCAGCGACTCAACTGGTCTAGACTCTGCTCGACCTCGACTTGAGAATGACGCCGCGCGGGCGTCGCCGCTGGTGCGCCGCTCCCGCGTTCCATGTCCGTCCGTTTCAATTCTCTCAACAGCGAACCCTCCTCTGCTCCGACGAATCCGCCCGACCGGCAAATTAGATGCGGTCGCGCCTCTCATAGTAGTACGAAGCGGCGTCGCGAGGAGACTGCGGGAAGGAGAAAGTTTATCCGCGCGCGTTTGTCTGTAAAGAGCAGCGGGACAGTTTGGACGCTGAAAGAAACGAGCGATGGGGCGAGAGCGTGCGGCGCGGGGTCAGTGTGACAAGTCCGATTCGATTGCGAAGACGGTCAAGCCAGTCGGCGGGATGCTGAAGGCGGGCGCGACCTGTGAGTCGCGTGCGGCGGCGACGACTTGCGGCGCGTGCGGCAGACGCGCGGAACTCAAACGCGAGACGTTTGAAAGTTCCGATGCGAGCAGCGCGACGAAGGCTTCGATGAGTCGCTGGTGCGCCTCTTCGTATTTCGGGAGAGTCGTCGAATAGAGTGTGACCGCGCCGTGGAGTTCGTTGCCGTGGATGATGGGACAGGCGGCCAGCGTCCGGTATGAGTCGTCGCGTGCGATGAGCGCGGGCGGAAGATCGAGTGTGGGATCGGCGTTGTAGAAAGGCTGCCGGTTGGCGAGCACCCAACCCGTGACGCCTTCGCCTGTAACGACGGCGCGACCGTAGAGCAGTTCCGCGTGGCGGCCGTCGGCGTGTGCCACGATGCAGTCGTCCGTGTGCGGCGGCGCGAGCGTCACGGCGCACGAATCAAAGGGCAGCGCGGCCTTGAGATTATCGACGAACGAAGCGACGATTTCCTCGCGCCCTTGCGCTTCGCACAAACGGCGCGCGGCGGTGGAGAGCGCGGCGCGCTCCCCGGCCGTGAACCCGACTTGTTCCGTCCGCGTCGCGGTCGCTTCGGCCAGACCGGCGGCGGGCGGGACGTGGCGCGCGGCCTCCGACAGTTGCTCGAAGGGTTCGATGCCGTAGGTCGGCGCGGTCGTGTTGCGATGCGCCGCGATCTCGGCCTCAAACTCCGGCAGGTGCGTGATGAAAGTGCCGACGACGCGCGGGTCATACTGCGTGCCGCTGTTGCTCAAGAGGTATTCGATAGCCGCCTCGCGCGTCATGCCTTTGCGATACTGGCGGTCTTCGCGCACGGCGTCGAAGCAATCGACCACCGTCAGGATACGCGCCGTCAGCGGAATGTCTGCGCCCGCGAGTCCGTCCGGATAGCCTTTGCCGTCCCAACGCTCGTGATGCGAGCGGACGACGGGCACGACCGGGTACGAGAAGCCGACGCGGCCGAGAATCTGCGCGCCGACCAGCGTGTGCACCTTCATCTTTTCAAACTCGGTGGCCGTCAACTTACCCGGTTTGTTGATGATGTAATCGGGCACGGCGATCTTGCCGATGTCGTGCAAGAGCGCCCCGGCGCGCAGGGCTTCGACTTCCGCGTCGGAGCAACCGAGCAGGCGCGCCACCCCGGCGGCGTAAATCTGCACGCGCAAGACGTGTTCGTGCGTCACCTCGTCCTTGGCGTTGATGGTCACGGCGAGGGCTTCGATGGTTTCGCGATGCGCCTGCTCCATCGTCGCGATGCGCTCGCGTTGCGCGCGCTCGATGATGTTGAGCTGCTCCTGCATGCTGTCGCGAAAGCGTCGATGGCCGAAGTGGATGGCGATCAGGATCGGCGCGCCGATGGCGACCACCGTGAGCGCGTTGTATTGCAGTCCGACGTACATCAAACTCGCCGCCGCGCTCGTCGGCAAAAACAACGGCGCGGCCAGTCGAAAATTCTCGCGCCAACTCGACAGGACGGAGACGCCGAGGCGCGTCGCAAACAGCAGCGAGATGACGCCCGTGTTGACGCTGATATGCGTGACGCTCGCCAAGAGCACGCCGACGGCGATGGCCGGGAAAGAGTGTTCGCCGCCCGCCGCTTCGCCGAAGCCGTAACCGAGCACCACGCCGAGAATCGCAGCGGCCGCCGCCGCCGCGAGCGACATCATGCCGAACGAATAGAGGTTGCTGGAGAGACGGCGCACGGCGCGGCGCGAAGAAGTGAGTCCTTCGATGCCCGCGACGAAGACGCACGCGGCGAACCCGTAGCGGCAAGCGATCAGGAGGACGAGCGCATCGGAGAGCGTGAAGTTCATCCGCTCGCGCGAGAGCTTGAGGCCGGACGGTAGCGGCAGAGTGTTGGGGAACATGCCCATCACGACGACGAGCGGCAAGAGCGCGACGACGCTCAGTTGTTCGCGCCAAGCGTGTCCGACGAAAAAACTGATCGTCGCCGCGAGCCACAAGGCGAGACTCGCGACCATGAGCGCCGTCGGGTAGATCGCCTTGTTGCTGTTGCTCGCGTTTTGTTCCGTCATGTTCCGCACTCTCGAAGATGCAGGGATGGAGGGACGCGCAGTTGTTGCCGCCGCCCCTGCCGCGCGGCTCTAATCGCGGCGCGGGTAAAGCGGGCTGTTATTGATCAGACGCGTGACGCCGACGGGGATCGCGTCTTCGCCGAGCAGGATGACTTGATCAGGACGTATATCGACCGTCGCGGGATCGACTAAATTCGACGCCCAGATCGCTTCATGGTCGAAACTCAATCCGCAGGTCGTGCCGGAGGCGAATCGCCCGTCGGCCAACACGTAATCGCTCGCCACGACGATGCCGCTCGCGACGACAATCCCACTGGCGACGACGATGCCGCTCGCGACCACGATGCCGCTCGCCACGACGATGCCGCTCGCCACGACGATGCCGTTGCCGAGCACGTAGCTTCCGTCGGCGTTCATGTAACCGTCGGCGACGGCGAAGCCATCGGAGACGGTGCGCCCGTCGGCGAGCCGGTAGCCGCTCGTCAGTTGCATCCGGCTGTTGAAAGCCACGCCTTCGACCCAGACGACGCCGTTGTTGAGCGGAATGGCTTCGCCGCCAATCGGAGAGGTGAGGCCGGGGACGCTGGCGTAAGTGATCTTGCTGTTGGTGAGCAAATTGTCGCCGGGTTTGGCGCTGCCGGCGTCTTTACGGACGGCGCGTGCGAGCGAGACGGCGGCGTTCGTGTTCAACTCGCCCGCGCCTTCCGTGATGATGCGCTCGAAAGAGGACATGCCGCCGGTCATGACAGCGGTCTCGTAGTAAGGCAAGCGCTGCGCGGTGCGCATCAAGAGTGCTTTGACGAGACGCGGCGTGAGCGACGGGTTGGCTTCGAGCATCAGGGCAATCGTGCCGGAGACGGCGGGCGCGGCGAAAGACGTGCCGCTCCACACGCGATACGTGCCGTTCGCCACAGGCGTCGTCGTCGGGGAATTGCCGAGCACAAGGCCGCCGAGCAATCCGCCGCCGCCGTCGGTCGAGTAAGAGATGCTGGCCGTCGGCGAAGTGATGGAGGATTCGGCCGCGCCGATGCGGTTGCCGGGCGCAACGAGGTCGGGCTTGGCGAGTCCGTCGACGAGTGTGGGGCCGCGCGACGAATAGGTCGTCACCGTGTCGTCCGAACGCTTGACGGTCTCTTGCGTGTTGGTCGCGCCGATGGTGATCACCTTCGGGGAGTTGGCGGGCGAGAGGATGCCGCCGTAGATCGTGCGTCCCTCTGCGTCTTTGCCGAGGTTGCCCGCCGCGACGACCACGACGATGCCTGCGTCAACCGCGCGCCCGACCGCCGCGCACAGCGGGTCTGTCTTGTAGCTCTGCGTGATGGACGTGCCGAGCGACAAATTCATCACGCGGATTTTGTAAGCCGTCTTGTTTTGGATGACCCAGTTGATTCCGGCGATGACGCCGGAGACCGTGCCCACGCCCTGCGAATTGAGCACGCGGACGCTGATCAGATTCGCCATCGGGGCGATGCCGCCGTAAGTGGGCGCGCCCGCGTGGCTGGCTGCGTAGTCTTCGCTTGCCTGACCCGTGCCCGCCGCCACTCCGGCGGCGTGCGTGCCGTGTCCGTAGTTGTCGGCCTTCGTGCCCTCGCCCGTGAAGTCCACTTCCTGCGTGATGCGGTTGTAGGGCGCGAGCGTCGGAGAGGAGATGATGCCCGTGCCGAGCAGCCCGCCGCCGCCGAGCAGACCGCCGCTCGATTCGTATTTGTAGCCCGCAAACTCGGCCGCGTCGGGTCGGCTGATGCCGCTATCGAGGAAGGCGATGCCGACGCCGTTGCCCGCGCCGCCCGTCGTCACGTCCGTGGGCAAGACTTTGCTCGCGCCGGTCGTCATTTCGATGTGGCTGGTATTGTCGGTCGTCGCCAGCGTCCGCACCTCCGCGTCTTCCGAGAGCCAAGAAACTTCATCGCGCGCGGCCACTTCTTCGAGTCGCTCGACGGGCACGTCGGCCACCACCACGCCGAGTTGATTCAACTCCTGACGGACGCTCGCGCCCGTCTCCTGCAACATCGCGCGCGCCTCGTCGGCTGCCGCGCCGTCGGCCAGATTGAGTATGACGCGAGCACGCGCGCCTTCGCCGCCTCGCGCCAGACGCGCACGCGCACCGAGCGACTTCGTCATCTTGTCGCGTGCGTCGCGCCGTGCGACCGGAGCGGGCGTTACAGTAGCAGCGGCGGCGCGTGCGGCCGGGAAGGGGAGCGCCATGCCGGATAGCAGCAGCGAATAGACCAGCAAGAGGGTCATGGGGGTTGACCTATGCATCAATGATGTTCCTCGTTCGGTTAAAGCTCGATTGCGATTGAATAGCTATGTGATAAAGCGGGCTTCGGCACACACTTGACGCTCCGGGGTAAACAATCGTCATGCCACTTGCGGATGTGAGGTAAACGTTAAGCCAAACGCGACACGCGAATACGGGCGGCGGGCGCTGGCAGGTCTGTTTGATTCGCGCGGAGTCAGGCTGACCGTTCAAACAGACGTATGCGCGTGTGCGCGTGCGGAATTGGAAAGAGGCGCGCGCGCGTCTCCGCGGCGTTCCAAATTTTTAGACGCGCGGGGAGTCGTGCGAAAAGTTCGAGAGCTTAAAAAGTTCGAGAGCTTAATGCGAGAGGGACGGCGGGCGACTACCTACTGTTGAAGAGACGGCGGGCGACTACGGTTAAGGAGCGGCGCGATCAACGTATGCGCGTCATCTGTCGCCAGAAGAAGCGGCCGAGGCGCGAGAAGGCGTTGCGGCCGTTGGCTCCGGTCGGTTCGGGTGTGAGTCCGATGGCGGCGGCCAGTTGCGGGTTGGGCGGCGCGATGTCTTCGTCGCCGTGACGTTCGGAGAGCCAGCGGTCGAAGGTGCGCGTGACGACGCGACGCTCCGCGACGGGCGCTTCGGCGGCAAACGCACCGCGCAGGTCGTCCAGTTCGGCGATCTCGTAGCGGTTCGCCTCCGCGTAGCGGCGCAGGGCTGTGAAGACGCGTTCTTCGCCGAGCAGTTTGACGAGCGCGTCGAACATGAGCGCGCCTTTGGCCGAGACGATGGCGGCATACTGGAACGAGTTGCGATAGTCGCGCGCGGGTCTGAGGGCGGGCATGTCCTCGCCCCCGAAGGTGCGATAGATTTCATAGACGCCGCGCAGTTGATCGTCGCGCGCCGTCTGTGCGCGCGCCGCGCCGTGCACTTCGCGGTAGTAGACGAGCGCAGACCAATGCGCGAGCGCTTCGTCGAGCACGGGCGCGCGTTCGGGCGAGTTGCCGACGAGCATGCCCCACCATTGATGCGCGAGCATATGCGCGGTGGTGAATTCCAGACTGTCTTCGACCGAGGCGCGCTGTTCGCGCACGAGTTCGGGCAGGTTGCGCACGATGGGCGAATCGAAATCGACGTAGTAGGCGCTGGCGATAACGCTCAGGTTGGCAAACTCGGCGCTGCCGAGTCCGGCGACGAGCGGCGCTTCGGCCACGCTCAAACTCGCGACGGGCAGCGCGCCGAAACGCGCGGTGAAGACGCGCACGGCCTCCGTCGCCGTGTCCAGCACGCGACGGCCGATCTTCTCGTGCTCCGCAGTCCAGATGGAGCGCACGCGCACACCGCCGACGCTGCGCTCGCCCGCTTGCAGCCCGCGCCCGGCGAGGATGGCGAAGTTGCGTAAGTTCTCGCCCGTGAAAGTGCGCGCGCCAGTCTTCGCATCGTCCGCGTTCTGTGTGGTTGCGTTCGCTCGTGCTTCGCCCGAAGTGTAGATGGCAACGTCGGCGGGCGCGTCAATCGACACTTCGTAGTCGGCCACTTCGGCGTACAACTGATCGCCGACCGTGGAGCGCACCTCGCGCTGCCATTCGTCGCGGTCGCGGACGGCGAGCACCGGATAGGCCGTGCCGAGCAGCATCACGCCGCGCGCGCGAAAATTGGTGTCGCGCGCACGACGCGTCTCGCGCGTGTCGCGCAAGGCCGCGCCGAGTTGTTGGATGACGTGCGAAGGGAGGCTCGTCTCGTCCGGATCGATTTCGGGCACAGCGCCCGCGAAAGCGATCTCGATGTCGGTTGACGCGCCGGGCGCGACCGTCTCGCGCAAGTTGACGCGCAGGAGCGTCGCCTGTTCGTCGAGCGCGTGGACGAGAGCGGTCTGCGTGCCGCCCACGCGCACGCTCTTGATCTCTATGCGCGGCTCGTCAGCGGCGGCGTTCGCAGCTTCTCCGGCGACGTTCGCAACGGGGCGCGTCGTCTCGCCGCCCGCGTTTGCGTTGCCGTTACTGCTACTGCGCAGGTTGGCGTAGAGGTGGAAATAGACGACCGAGGCGGCGCGGTTGTTGTCGTTCACCCAGCGCACGCGCTCCGTGGCCGTGAAGGTGCGCGCGTCGAAGTCGAGCGCGAAGTTGATCCGGTAGAACGTGCGGCGCGTCGCCGAAGCCGACTTGCTCTCCGGCGTCGTGGTCTGCGCGCGGAGCGCGACGGCGCACGCGAGTGAGGCGAAGAGAACGAGCGCGACGAGTTTGATGAAGCGAGATGAAATCATAAAGACACGAAGACCCGAAGGAGACTTCATCAACTTTCTGAGAGTCGCTGACAGAACTAAGAGTGGAACCACGAACACACACGAAAGAACACTAAACTCCGGTTCGTGACGTTTCGTGTGTTCGTGGTTCCATGTTTTATGAGACGCTCTTAGTGCCTTCGTGTTGAAAGTTTCCGGTCAAGCCGTTCTCCGTCTACTTGCGCCGCGTCTCCGTGACGTTGACGGCGAGGATGCGGTCGCCGCGCGTGATGCGGTCAACGACTTCCATGCCTGAGACGACGCGCGCGAAGACCGTGTAGCCGCCGTCGAGGTGCGGCTGCGGCGAATGCGTGATGAACCACTGCGAGCCGCCCGTGTCCTTGCCTGACAGCGCCATGCCAACCGCGCCGCGCGTGTAAGGCACTTCGTTGATCTCGCAGCGAATCTGATAGCCGGGGCCGCCGTTGCCGTCGCCGCGCGGGTCGCCGCCCTGGATGACGAAGTTCGGTACGACGCGATGAAACGCGATGCGGTTGAAGTAACCGCGACGCGCGAGTTCGACGAAGTTGTCGACCGTGAGCGGCGCGGCGTCGGGCAGTAGTTCCAACTGAAACGCGCCCTTGTCCGTGCTTACGTTGGCAAGGACGCGGGCGGCGCGACGCGCGAGCGCGCGACGATAATCGCCGATGCGATTGCGCGTCGCCACCGTTTCGATGCGCCCGTCTCCGTGCTCAGGCGACGCCGTTGTGTCGGGCTGCGCCGATTCGATGATGGCGGCGGCGCGGCGACGCAAGAGATAGTCGGGCGAATCAAGCGCGGTGCGGATGGCGGCCAGCGCGGCTTCGGATTTTTGTTTGGCGAGCGCGTCGAGAATGGCGAGCGCCGCGTCGTTCATCTCGTCGCGCTGCAAGGCGGCGGGGAGCGCGGCGGCGAGCGCCGCAGTGGTTTCCGGGTCGGGCGCGAGTTCGCCGAGTTGGCCTGCGGCCGTGGCGCGCACGATCACATCGGCAGCGGCGAGTTGACCGCGCATGACAATCGCGCCGTCGGGCGGTTTGAAAGCGGCGATGGCCGTGAGCACGTCGGGGACGGCGAGCGCGGGCGTCGTCGCATCACCGAGCATCGAGCGCAAGGCCAACTGCGCGTCGGCCTGCACGGAGACGAGGCTGTTGCCCGCCCGCTCGCTCGACACGGCGGCGATCTCGCCGAGACCTTGCGCGATGGCCGCGTAAGTCTGCCAAGTGATCCGGCTGTCGGGCGCGCGGAACGAGAGTTGATGAAACGGCCGCTCGCGCAAATACTGCGCGGGCGCGATGCGCGCAAAGGCGACCTCCGCTTCCGGCGCGCTCCACATCTCGGCTTCGCGCAAGGCGCGGACGAAAGCGAGCGCGCGTTCGTTCGCAGTGCCCGCAAGAACGCGGCTCAGCCCGGTGGCGAGTTCGTAGAGTTCGTTCAACTCGGAGGGACGTAAGGATGCGTTCGCCGCTTTCGCCGTGCGATACGCGCCGAGCAAAGTCTCGCCGCGTTTCGTGAGCGGTTCGGCCGAGCGCGCGTCGCGCAAAGTGCCGAGCGAACGGATGGCGCTGACGCGCACGCGTTCGTCTCGATCATTCAAGGCGTGTTCGAGCAAAAGGTCGAACGCGCCTTTGTCTTCCGCCACGCCGAGCGCGCGCGCGGCATTGGCGCGCACGACGGCGTCTGTGTCCGAGGCGAGCAGTTTGCGCAGTTGCTCGTTGGCGTTCTTGGCGCGCAGGCGCGTCAAGGTGTTGGCGGCGTCGGCGCGCAGCCGCGCGTCCGTCGAATCCAGAAACAGTGCGACGACGCGCGCCGCGCCTTCGGAACGTGCGCGCAAGACGGCGGTGAGTCCGAGTCGCGCGATCTCGCGATTCGCTGTCGTGCGCCCGCGCGTTTCGAGTTCGACGAGCAACGCGCGGCCGATCTCTTTGACGCGCGCCGCTTCCGCTTGCGGCATGGCCGCGGCGATCTTGCCGAGCGCCTCGACGACGCGCGCACGCACCTGAACGGTCTCCCCGGCGGCCGCCGCGGCCGAAGCAACACCCGCCGCCGCGCCTTTGCGTTCGAGGACGCCGAGCAACGCTTCCACGCCAGCGCTCGATTCCGTCTCGCCGAGGGCGAAGGCGGCCGAGGCGCGCACCGCTTCGCTCTTGTCCGTTTGCAGCAGCGCGACGAGCGGGGCGACGGCGCGCGCGTCGCCGATGCGTCCCGCGCCGAGCGCGGCGCGCGCGCGCACCGCCGCGTTCGCATCCGAGAGCAGAGCGCCGAGGTCTGCCGCGTCGAAACGTCTCTCGTCTTCGGCGCGCACGATGCGCAGCAAAGTCTCTTCGGGAACAACGGCGCGCGCGGGGGCAGTCGTGCGCGTGCGCGCCGCTGCGGCACGACCGCGCGCCTGCGCGTAGGATTCTTCTTCCAGCGCGCAGACGCCGCCGACGAGCGCGAGCAGGGCGAGCAGCAACGTGCGAGCGATGCCCCTCAGGTGTCGTCGCGCGGGCACGGCAAAGCGGCTTGAGGTTCGAGTCGAAAAAATTATGTCCATGAGTTTAGCTCAAACAGGGAGCGGCACGAGCATGATAACACCGGGCGGGAAAAAACGATGAAGGGGAGAATGGTAAATGGTAAATAGTGAATGGAGAAAACGCTGTCTGTTCGTCGTCGGCGTTATTCCTCAAACCACCATTCACCATTTACCATTTACCATTTACCGCATTCTTCAGTCCAACAGTTCGATTTCGACGAGCGCGTCGTAGAAGGTCGCGCCGCCGCCCATGTCGGTCAGCGTTTGCGAACTCAGTTGGTTGATGTTCGTGCCGCCGGGCGAGAGTTTGTTCCACCAGACCGAGGGGGAGACGACGACGCCGGGGCGGGCGCGCGTCGTGACGACGGCCGTTAGTTCGCACGCGCCGCGTTCGTTCGAGACGCGCACGCGGTCGCCGTTGGAGATGCGGCGCGGTGCGGCATCCTCCGGGTTGATCTCGACGAAGGGGCGCTTCTCTTGCCGGACGTGTTTGGGGAGATTGGCGAAACTCGAATTGAGAAAGGCGTGCGCCGCCGGGCTGATGAGCGCGAGCGGGAAGCGGCGCGCGAGTTCGGGCGCGCTCCTGTGTGATTCACGCGGCGGGATGAAGTCGGGCACGGCGGGCAAGCCTTGCAGTTCGAGCCGCGCGTTTGCAAGTTCGCACTTGCCGGAAGGCGTCGGAAAATTTCCCTCGGCGAAGGGCGCGTAACGCTCCGGCAAATTCAAGCGCATCCAGCCGCGCTCGCGCAAGCGGTCGAGCGTGATGCCTTCGAGCAAAGGATGGACGAGGTCGAGCGCCTGCCGCGCGATCTCTTCGTCGGAATCTGTGAAGCACTCTTCCTCGAAGCCGAGGCGCGCGGCGAGCAGGCGGAAGACTTCCGTGTTCGGCTTCGACTCGTGGAGGGGCGCAATCGCCGGTTCGTTGATCGTCAGATAGAGATGGCCGTAAGCCTTGTGCAGATCGAAGTGTTCGAGCTGCGTGGTCGCGGGGAGCACGATGTCCGCGAAGTCGCAGGTGTCGGTCATAAACTGCTCGTGCACGACCGTGAACAGATCATCGCGCCGCAAGCCTTCGAGCACGCTGGCCTGTTCGGGCGCGACGGCCGCCGGGTTCGAGTTGTAGACGTAGAGCGCGCGGACGGGCGGGTCGTCAACCTCGGTCAGAGCGTCGCCGAGTTGGGACATGTTGATCGTGCGCGGCTGTGGCTTCGGCATCAAGTCGGGGCGTTTGATCTGGTCGTGGTTGATGGGAAAGGTGCTGCTCGAAGAGAGCAGCGCGCCGCCCGCCGCGTCGCGCCACGCGCCCGTGACGGCGGGCAGGCAAGCCACCGTGCGCACGGCCGTGCCGCCGCCCGCGTGTCGCTGCAAGCCGTAGTTGAGCCGTATCACGGAGGGGCGCGTGGTCGCGTACTCGCGCGCGAGCCGCACGATTGTCTCCGCCTCGACGCCGCAGATTTCCGCGACGCGCGCGGGCGGATACTCGCGCGCCCGCGCTTTCAGTTCGTCCGCGCCGACGGTGTAGCGCGCGAGATAGTCCGCGTCCTCCAAACCTTCGGTGAAGATGACGTGCATCAGGCCGAGCGCGAGCGCGGCGTCAGTGCCGGGAAGCGGGGCGACGTGTTCGTGGCACTGGTCGGCCGTGCGCGTGCGGCGCGGGTCGATGCAGACGAGGCGCGCGCCTTTGTGTTTCGCTTCGAGGATGAACGGCCACAAGTGCACGTTGCTCGTGATGGTGTTCGTGCCCCAGAGGATGATGAGGCGCGCCTCATTGAAGCGTTCGGGGTCTGTGCCGAGGCGCGCGCCGTTCAGCGAATCGTAACCGGCCATCCCCGCCGCCGAACAGATCGTGCGGTCGAGTTGAGACGCGCCTAGTCGATGAAAGAAACGCCTGTCCATCGACTCGGATTGGACGAGCCCCATCGTGCCGCAATAACTGTAGGGTAAGATCGTCTCCGCGCCTTCCGCCGACTCGGCGAGCGCGCGAAAACGCGCGGCGATCAGGTCGAGCGCCGCGTCCCAACTGACGCGCTCGAAACGTCCCTCGCCTTTCGCGCCCGTGCGCCTGAGCGGCGTCCGGATGCGTTCGGGGCTGTGCGTGCGTTGCTCGTAGTTGGCGACTTTCGTGCAGAGCGTGCCGCGCGTGAACGGATGCTCAGGGTCGCCCGCGACGCGAACGGCGCGTCCCATTTCGACCGTGACGAGCATCGCGCAGGTGTCCGGACAATCGTGCGGGCAGGCCGCGCGAACTATTTTTTGGCGTTTGTCTTCGTCTATCATAGCGCTCAATTGTAAGTCTCAGGCGATTGCCCGTATAATTTACTCGATGGCAATAATTATGGCACAAATTTCCGAACAGAGCGTGCTCGACGCGCTACGCACAATCATCGACCCCGATCTGCACAAAGACATCGTGACGCTCGGATTCATTAAGGATTTACGCATCGACGGCGGCGATGTTTCCTTTCGCATCGTCCTCACCACTCCGGCCTGCCCCGTCAAAGAAGAGATGCAGGCGGCCGCACGCGAGCGCGTCGGCGCGCTTGCGGGCGTCAAGGGGGTGCGCGTGACGATGGACGCGGAAGTCCCGAAGGGGCGCGGCCTCGGCGAGAAAGTAAGCGTGCCGGGCGTGCGCAACATCATCGCGGTCTCTTCGGGCAAGGGTGGCGTCGGCAAATCGACCGTGGCCGTCAACATCGCGGCCGCGCTCGCCCGCGACGGCGCGCGCGTCGGCTTGATGGACGCGGACGTGTACGGGCCGAACGCGCCTCTGATGCTCGGCGTGACGGCGGCGCAGCCGGAGGTGGCGGGCAACAAACTCTTGCCCGTCCGGGCGCACGGCCTCTCGATGATGTCGATGGCGATCTTGAAACCGGGTGACGAGCCGATGATCTTTCGCGGCCCCATCCTGCACGGCCTCGTCCGTCAATTTTTGCAAGACGTGCTCTGGGGCGAACTCGACTACCTCATCGTCGACATGCCGCCGGGTACGGGCGACGTGCAATTGTCGCTCGCGCAACTCGTCCCCGTGCAGGGGGCGGTGCTCGTGACGACGCCGCAGGAGGTGGCCGTCGCAGACGTGCGGCGCGCGCTCCGCATGTTCGAGACGGTGGCCGTGCCCGTGCTCGGCATCGTGGAGAACATGAGCTATTTCGTCGCGCCCGACACCGGCACGCGTTACAACATCTTCGGCGAAGGCGGCGGTCAGCGTCTGGCCGAAACTTACGGCGTGCCGTTTCTCGGCGCAGTCCCCTTGGGCTTAGACGTGCGCGAAGGGGGCGATGCGGGCTTGCCCGTCGTCTTGGGTCATCCGGATTCGCCGCAGGCCGAAGCGTTCCGGCGCGTCGCCGAGGAAGTCGCGCGCCAAGTTTCGATTGAGGCGATGAAGCCCGAACTCAAAGTCGTCGTCACGCAGGCGCAGTAGAATTTGTCAGTTGTTCTTCGCCGGTTGCCCGTTGCTTGTGGCGAACGGGCGGGACGGTTAATATTAAGAGCGTCGTTTGGTGTCACAACCCGGACAGAACAACGGGCACAGGACAAACGACATCTAACTGACGGTTAACAGTCGCATACTGAATTAACGGGTCATCATTTAAGGAGAGAGAAGCATGTCAACAGCAACGATGCCGACCGTGACGCTCAACGTGACGGAGACGGCGGCCAACGAGATCAAGAAGTTTATGTCGGGCGAAGAGGGCTTGCCGGAGACGGCGGGCTTGCGCGTGCGCGTCGTGCCGGGCGGTTGCTCCGGTTTCCAGTACAGCCTCAACATCGAAGAAGAGTCGAAGCCCGGCGACCACATTCAGGACGCGCATGGCGTGCGCCTCTTCGTCGATATGTTCAGCATGCAGTATTTGAACGGCGTCGAGATCGACTACGTCAACAACGTGATGGGTTCGGGCTTCACTTTCAAGAACCCGAACGCGACCGGCGGCTGCGGCTGCGGGTCTTCGTTCACGGCCTAAAGCCTGACAGGTTCAAGCGTCCGATACGTCGCGAAGACGTGGAGACGCCGAGTGACGCGAGCGCGCTTCGGTTGCCCTCTCCGGAAACGGGGCGACCGAAGCGCGCTCGCACGTTTACGCGCTCCGCTTTTCCTCTTTTTGGTGTAAACTCTCGCCCAACCGAACGGATCATCCAATAACTTAAACAGAGGAGCTAACCTAAGAAGATGCCCGTAATTCAAGCCGAGACCGCGACCGGCGGCACGCAAAACATCGAAGCCGAGGCGGGACGCAAACTCGTCCTCGTCATCGAAGACGCCGGAATCGACATCCTCCACCGCTGCGGCGGCAACGCCAAATGCACCACCTGCCGCGTCGAAGTGCTGGCGGGCGACCCCGGCGAGATCAATGATGCGGAGCGCGCGCGTCTGGCACAGGAAACCGGACTGGCCGAAAACATACGCCTCTCCTGCCAAGTGCGCGTGCAAGACGATCTCAAAGTGCGCGTCATTCGCCAAGCCAGCGTCGATAACCTCGCGGCCGGCAACAGGCCGAGCGAAGACTAGAGGTCAGAGGTTAGAGGCTAGGGGTCAGGGGTTGGTCGAACTCAGTTCTTGTTTCGACCAACTGCGGCCGCGCCGCTTAATTGTTGCTGGCGCTGTCGGGGTTATAGAAAAAGCTCTTCGAGTAAGTTTGCAGCAGCTCTTTGATCGTGTCGGGGAGCGCGGGCAAATTTGTGATCAAGTCGAGCAACTCCGACATCGCATAGTAAGCCGCTTGGTTAAATGCGGTGCGGGCTTCGTGAAACGCCGGGTCTTGATTGTGGGGCGCGCCGAACAGATATTGTCCCAAGTAAATGAACTTGCCGGAGACCAGGTTTTTGTCGACGAGCGGCGCGGGCGTTTCCCCGTAGCTGTTCTGCCACTGCACCAGATGCTCTCTTTTCTTTTCGGCGGACGCGTTCAAATAGGTCGAAAACTCTTCCGGCTCGATGTCCAATTCCAGCCCCCACAGTCGCATCGTAAAAGTGTAGTCGGAGAAGATGAGGAAGAACTGTCCCTCCGCGACTAACTGCGGCAAACGTTCCAACTGTGTGCGCCGCAGGTGGACGTACTGCCAGTTCTGTATTTCAGAGAAATAATATTCCGCTTCCTCCGCATCGAGAGACAAGAGCAGTTGATAGATTTCGAGGTTGGTGAGAGCCGTCATTCGGCTCTTCCACTTGTTGGCTCCGTTTCTCAAATAACGGATGAGGATCGCCTTGTCATCTTCGTTGTCTTGCTTGGAATCCAGATAGTGGTTCGCCAGTTCCATCGCCAGAAAAAGATAGGTCGTGAGATTATCTTGCACGGGGTCGTGGTCGAGGATGGTTAAGCTCTCGCGAAAGACCTCCGGCGAAACCGAGTCGTGTTTGATGATGAACTTGAGGACGCCCGCGTAGACCGGCAAGTCTTTCATCTCCGCCCACGAACTCAGAATTTCCGCGCGGTCGAGCGGCTCGTTTCGACGTATCTTTTCTTGCAGAGAGAAATACCGCAGCAGGGCATCCACCCTTCTTTTCCCTTCCGTCGGTTGGAGTTGTTGAACGTAGGAGGCGATGGTCTCTTCGAGTTTGCCGGTAATGTCGGACGGCGTCTGCGGATTCGGGGCATTGAACAAGGCCAAGACTCTGCCGGGGGCTAAATCCTGCGGCAACTGCTTGAGCAAACTCAGGAGGAAATTCTCGTCGCGGCCGTGCTCCTGTAAAACGTTCTTCAGGAAGATGTCGAGATCGTATCCGAGGTTGTGAATTTCATTCACCACGGCGAACGACAATTCCTGTTGGAACTGAGAGCCGAAATTTCCTTCGACCGTGATGAGACCCGCCTGACGCAAATAATAGGCTTCGATCTCACCGGCCTGTCTGAGACAGTCGGCGATGACGAGGTTGGTGATGAGGCCGGTAAAACCTTTATCGTTGATCGCCACCCCGACCGACTCCAACAAAGATTCGTAAGCCCCTTTGCGCGCGTAGTTCACGCCGAGGCAGATGGCGTTGAAATGAACTCTTCTGATGTTGGTGAATTCAAGCAGGCGTCGCAAACCGAACCTGTTCCAGATGATGCTGCAAAAGTTCAGCATCCCATCGACTTTCTTCACGAGTTCGGAAGAAGTTAAATATTGGTTCGTAATAAACGACTTGGAGAGAGAATAATCGAAAATCTCGTCGCTGAATTTGAAGAGTTCGTTGATCTCATCCAGCAGCGCCTTGTCGAGCACCTCCACACCTTGCCTGACCAAATACTGGTTGGCGGTGATGATGGATGCGATGGCGACGGCGTAGAGTTCTCTCGCTAAACCGCTGGAGAGAAAATCCATCCGCAAAGATTTTCCGGAACGGACGGCCGCCTCTTTCCTGATGTAAGAGGCTTTGATAACGGCGTCGGTGGCCAGTTCGATGAGAACCTTAAAGTTTTCGACGTGATTCGAATCTGTGATGGAAACCGTGTCGGGGTGAAAGCGAAGCGCATTGCACCAGAGCGCCAGCGAGAGCGTGGCGATGTCCGTGATGCGCGCGCTCTCCTCGGATTTGCTGTCGATTCTCGCCAGCGCTTTCCGCGTCAGGTCTGTGATGGTGGCGTCGCTCAGTTGCACCGTCTGATGCAGTTTGGTCGCACTCAAATTGGCGACGACGGGGCTGATGCTGAGGGCGAGCCAAGCGGAACGCACGCGCGCGTAATGCGAAACGGATTCGACGGTTTGGCGCGCACCTCCCGTCCAGTAGAGGAAGTCTGTCATCAAGGTTGCTCTCCGCGCGGGCGAGAGCGGGAGCGACTCGAAGAACAGCGTTTCCAGTAAATCTTCCTTCTCTTCCTTAACTTCCACCTGCCGGCCGGGCAGGGCGTAGAGATCGAACATCACTCCCAATATCTCGTCGCGCCCCAAGACCGAGTAGGCTTCCCAGCAATGCTTCGCCAAGCGCGTCTGGTGCGAACGACTCCCCGCCAAATCTCCCATCTCCAAAAGGTAGGGAGCTTTTTCCAAAAGGGGCGTGACATCTTCGAAGACGCCGGTTTTGAGCGAAGCATCGACGGCGAAGATGAGCGCGTCGAACAATTCGTTGAGGATTCGTTTGTCCGTGTCCGCTCCGGCCGCCGTCGCCAACTCGGCTTCCTTCAGATGATGATTCAACTTACGCATCAAGAAGGCTTCGGGCGGATTGTTCGCGTCGAGCGGATTCTTCAATTTGTTGTACCAGTATAAGCTCCAAAAGAGATGGCCTAAACCGGGACGCGGCAGGTCTAGCGTGTTGGCCTGCTCGCCGAGCGCGCTCGTTTCGGGGATGATGAATAAATCTTTTTTGTTATAGCCCTCTCTGGAAATCGCGATGTTCGGGAAAGCCTCCGGCACTGACTTGAAACGATTGCGGAATTCATTGAGTCCCAGATTAGGAACGTGGAGAAACTGTCTGAGCACGTCGGCTCGGACGGCGGTGCTGTCGGTGAGGCGGCTGATTAAATCCGGGTCGGTCAGACAAAAGTTGCCGGGGCGCGTGGCGGTCAGCGACAGCAGATAGAGAAATTCCAAATCTCCGAATCTGGTCTCTTTGGGATGATCGCGGCGATACCGCTCGGCGATCTTCTGAATCCGCTCCTTACCCTTGGTCGTGTCCTTGCAGACGAGTTTGACGGCCTGATAGTTCAAGGCTTCCAGAGGTCGATTGAATCTTTCCACCAGCCGACGCCGCTCCTCCTCGTCGAGCAACTGTTGTTGAAGGATGCGCGATTCTTTGTAAGCCTCGAAGCGTTGTCCTTCCGTGATCCGGTTGCTGAATTTGTCTCCGTCCTGCCCCTCGAAAACAACCCAATACTCCGAGCCTGCGGCGCGCGGCACATACTTTTCGAAATAGCGTTGGATGACGCTCTTGGTTGTCTGATCGAGCCGCTCGTAGTCGTCTATGATGACGAACCGGGGAAAGTCCGCGCTTTGCAGACTACTCGCCAGACTATCGATAAAGCGATCATATTTCTGTTCACTGCCCTCGTTTAAGATTTTTTCCAATTCGGCATTGAACTTTTCGATCTTTTTGGGCGTGGTGCGATCCGTCAGATGCGTGATGACATATTGTGAAGCCAAGCCGAGAGCCACCGAGACCAACAGAGTGAAATATGTGGTCTTAGAGGAAGGGTTGCCCTGCGGAGCGTCCAGAAATCTAATGAAGACTCCGAGCAACAGGGCGGCGCCTATGATCACCGGCGTCGGCCAGCGTCCGGAGAAGACGGAGAGCGTGCCGAGCTTATGCGTGGCGGCGAGTTTGAGAAAGCGGCGCACTCCGATCAAACTCGAAATCAAGGGCAGCGAATGATTATCTTTGTAACTGGCTAGACAGAAACGGCGGAAGCGTGGAAAAGCCTCTTCAAGTTTGAGATTGACCGCCTCGGCCGACCACGTCATGCCGTCGTCTTCTTTGATCTCGATGCAGGCGCAGCCGAACCACTTGCGCATCACGCTCGCGCTGCCCGGCTTCTCGTGCCGGTCAACCAACTTGCCGATCTGCTTAACGAGGTAAGAGGCCAGCAGGTAGGTCTCCGCTTTAGTCTTCTGCCACGCGTCCGCCTCCACGGGTTTGACGGGAATCTCGATGACCGATCTCTGCACCCCGCCATGCACCTCTTGATACTCTCTCTGTTCCTCTTCGCTGAGGAAGCTAGACTCATTGTCCATCATCCGCTGCTCCTGTCTCCGAGCTGGTGTGGAAAGAATTCCTCACGCACCGGCGGCGGTGTTGAATCTTTCCGGCATGCGGCCTTGCGAGTTGGAAGAATGTGGGATGCATGGCCGCCCGTCGCGCCGCGTGTCTCCGGCGCGTGAATCGAGAGTGGTTAAAGAAGGCGTGAAGCTGAGCAAGATGGATTGCCTCAGCAAGTCGTCAAAGAGATATGACTTCGTCTAGGATGCGGCTCGCGGCGTCGTTGCTTTTTGCACGTCGCCGGATTGCGGCCTGTTCAGCCGTCAGCACGACCAACCAACGCTCCGGGCAACCTCGTCCGCCGTGCCGGGGTCGTTTCGCGCAAAAGATAATGACGAGGTGAGGCCAACGAAAAGTTTCGCCGGCGGGCAGCCCTTTTGAAAGTGCGGTTAAAGTAATCTCGTGAGCCGTTTTTTGTCAACGCCGAGCCGGAACGGCAAGTGGACTCGACTCTGTAAATTTAATTGCGGCACAGGACGCTTGGTGCTAATCTCTCGCGCGTAACACCTGTTTCAAGCCACACCACCATTCAGGAAAAATTCGGAGGTCATATGCTGCTCGACTCGACCGTTCATCTCCCCTTCGGTTTCGCGTTGTTCGATGAACTTTTCCATGCGCCCGAAGCTGTGCCTTTGCTGCGCACGTTGCTTCGTTGGAGCCACTTCGTTTTCGGCATCACTTGGATCGGCTTGCTCTACTTTTTCAACCTCGTCAACGTCCCGTTTCAAAAAGGGATCGACGCCGAGACGAAGAAGAAGGTGAATCCGGACTTGCTCACGCGCTCGCTGTGGTACTTTCGTTGGGGCGCGGTCGGCACGGTGCTCGTCGGTTTGATGTACTACGCGATGTACATTCTCAAAGGCGATGTCGTCAACGCCAACGCCATCGGCGGCGCGAGCAGCAACGTCTGGCTCGTCCTCATCGTCTGGCTGCTGTTTCCCGTCGTCACTTTCGCCATCGAGTTTTTCATCATCACGCGCGTCCCGGCATTGACTAAGGACGGCCGCCTGCTGGCCGTCGTCATTGCGATTCTGGTAATTCTGATGTCCATCGGCATCGTCTACTGGCTGAGTTCACAACTGACGGGTGCGGCCACGGCCGGCAGCGCGGCGGAGAGTTTCGGCAGCAACAAAACTTATTCCATCGGCATCGGCGGCGCGCTCGGCGTGATCATGCTCTTGAACGTCTGGGGCATCATCTGGCCTTCGCAGAAACGCATCATCGCCGGGACGGCCGGGACGGGGCCGGCCGCGCCGCCCGAACTCGCGCGTCGCGCTTTCCTCGCCTCGCGCGCCAACGCCTGGCTCTCGCTCCCCATGCTCTTCTTCATGGCGACCTCGCACGGCGACTGGACTATTCTCGGTAAAAACTCCGCTTAAAGCGCGGGCTGAAATTCTTCGCGTCACGGTGGCGAGTCAGGGGGAAATAGTCTTCCCCTGACCCGCCATTTTTCTTCTGCATTCTCTCCACGCATTTGGCACACGCGCGCGGCGGTGGCGGGTTTAGACTGTCGGGCGTAGAATCATGGCGCAATCATCCGAAACATCATCCGAAACTAAAGTGAGGAGCGAACAGATGGAGATAGGCAGCAACACTTATAAGCCCAAGCAGTTCGATTTGAGCGGGCTGAACGGCATCTCCGACAGGACTCTGGAGTTGCATTTCAAACTTTACGAAGGCTACGTCAAAGAGACGAACAACTTGACGGAACGCATCGCGAAGTTTCTCGAAGACGGCAAAGTGGATCAAGACGAGATGCCCGCCTATTCGGAACTGACCCGCCGGCTCGGCTTCGAGTACAACGGCATGGTCTTGCACGAATACTATTTCGGCAACATGCGTCGGCAGGGCACGGGCGACCCAGCCAAAGATTCAAACTTCCTGCGCGCGGCCGAAGCGAGTTTCGGCAGCTACGACATTTGGAAGGCGGATTTCGTCGGCATCGGCAAGATGCGCGGCGTCGGTTGGGCGATGTGCTACCAGAACCCCGCGAACGGCCGCCTGTCGAACCACTGGATCACTCTGCACGAAACGGGCAACGTCTCCGGCTTCACGCCCGTGCTCGTGATGGACGTGTGGGAGCACGCCTTCCTGCTCGACTACATGCCCGCCGAACGCCCCAAGTACATCGAAGCCTTCTTCTCCAACATCGACTGGGACGCCGTCGAAAAACGACTGGGCACAGTCACCGCTTAGTTGAGGGAAAAGGGAAAGGGGAAAAGGGGAAGGGGAAAAAGCCGGAACGGGTAGCGAAGCGTAGGAGTTGAACTGCACGCGCCCCGCTACCCGCTTCTGCCTTCCCCTTTTCCCTTTCCCCTTTTCCCTTTCCTCATTTCTTCTTATACTCTCACGCGTAATCACTCGGACAATTCACCTTGGAGGCACTTCTGATGAAACTTCCAGCACGTCTCTTTTTGACGGTCGCGCTCTACGGGCTCGTCGCGCTCGCGCTCGTCGCCGCGTCCGGCTGCACGGCCGCCGACAATTCGAACGGGAACACGACGGCGACCACAAACGTGACGCCGCCCCCGGCCGGTTCGCCCTCGCCCTTGAATCTCACGGTCACGGAACGCCCGCAGAAGATCAAAGATCAGATGCAGGCGCGCGGCGAACAGGACGCGGCCGCGCCCGCCCTGCGCTTCGTCGAACCGCGCGAGGGCGCGACCATCGACGGGTCAACCGTCAACGTCCGTCTCACGCTCGCGGGCGACCTCAAAGGCTACAAGCCCGGCAAAGACCCCGCGACGAACATGGGCAACCACATCCACGTCATCCTCGACAATCAACCCTACGAGGCTTATTACAATCTCGACCAGCCGTTCGAACTGCGCAACGTGACCGAGGGCAAACACACCCTGCGCGTCTTCGCCTCGCGCCCGTGGCACGAGAGCTACAAGAACGAAGGCTCGTTCCAGATGGTCACGTTCACCGTCAAAGGCGGCGGCGACGCCTCGAAGCCGACCACCACCGCCAACGGCCAGACGATGGCCGACAACAAGAACGCCAATACCAATGCCAACGCCAATACCAATGCCAACGCCAATGCGAATGCGAACGCGGCCAATGCGAATGCCGCCGCGACGCCCACGCGCGAAGGCAAAGAGATGGCTTCGAGTCAGGCCGGGGAAATCGACCGTGCGAAGCCGCTTCTGACCTACAGTCGTCCCAAAGGCGACTACAAGGGCGCGGACTCGGACGCCATCATGATCGACTTCTGGCTCTCGAACGCCAAGCTGCAAGCGGACGGCGGCGACTACCGCGTGCGCTACACGGTGAACGGCGGCGACGCGAAGTTCATCGACAAGTGGGAGCCGATCTGGTTGACGGGCTGGACGGCGGGCAAACACACCGTCAAGCTCGAACTCGTAGACCGACAAGGCAACGTGGTCGAAAACGGCGGCTACAATTCCACCTCGCGCGACATCAACGTCACCAAGTAGCGGCCGCAGATTGAGAGAAAGAATTTCGCGCTGGGGGCGCAAAAGTTGAAAAACGTAAGGCGCAAAGGAAAACGTTAACTCAAGTAGCCAGTCAATCCCTTGCAAGTAATGACTCAATCCTTTGCGCCTTCTGCTTTAACTCTTTGCGTCTTTGCGTGAAATGTCTTTATCTTCTCTTCACTGTCTTTGTGGTTAAAATTCCTCGCATGAATACGTCTGACGAAAAGCGCGCGCGCTTTGCGGCGCTGGCGGCGGAGGCCGCCGCCTGTCGTCGCTGCGAGGCGATGTGCGGGCGCACGGCCGTCTTGAGCCACCTCAACGGAAACGTCTCGGCGCGCGTCATGTTCATCGGCGAAGCACCGGGCAGACAGGGCGGCGACCGCACGCGCGTGCCCTTTTCCGGCGACCAATCGGGACATAATTTCACGCGCTACATCACTTCGATCAAACTCGCGCGCGAAGACATCTTCATCACCAACTCGGTGCTCTGCAACCCGCGCAAAGCGTCGGGCGCGAACCGCAAGCCGAGCACGTCGGAGTCTCTGAACTGCGCCGACTTTTTGCGTCGCCAGATCGAACTCGTCGCGCCGCCGGTCGTCGTCACGCTCGGAGCGGTCGCGCTTGCCGCGCTCTCATGCATTGAGTATCATCGATTCACACTCAAAGAATCGGCCGGTCGCATCTGCCGTTGGAACGGGCGTCTGCTCGTGCCGTTGTATCATCCGAGCCCGCAGGTGCTCGCCTCGCACCGGCGCGAGGCGGCGCAACTGCAAGACTACAAGTCGGTCGCACGCGCCATCCGCGAGAGCAATCCGCCGCAGGGCGCGCAAACAAGCGAGCGCAGTCGAAGTTTGAAGAGAGACGTTAACGAAACATGAGCGAAGCCGCCACAGAGTTGAGCGTTCATAAACTGCCGCTCGAAGAGACGCATCGGCAGCACGGAGCGACTTTCGCCGAGCGCGAAGGCTGGCTGCTCCCCGCGCATTACGGCGACCCGCGCGCCGAGTACGAGGCGGTGCGCGGCGGCGTGGGCGCGGGACTCGTCGATCTCTCCGCGCGCGGCCGCATCGAGCTGAGCGGCGCGGAAGCGGTGCAATTCTTGAACGGCCTCATCACGAACGACGTGAAGGCGCTTGAGGCGGGCGGGTGGATGGACGCGGCCTTCCCGAACGCGCAAGGTCGCCTGCTGGCGAGCGTCCGCATCATGCGACCCGGCGCGGAAGAGAAGTTTCTGTTCGACACCGAACCCGCCACACACGAAAAAGTTTTCGGCATCTTACACCGCTTCACGCTCGCCGGAGACTTTCGCGTGCGCGACTTGAGCGCCGAGACCGCGCACTTTTTCCTGCAAGGCGCACAAGCCCGCGCGCTCATCGAGTCTGTGCTTGACGGCGCGCTCCGGCACGAAAGGCCGCTTGAGGCTACGGCCTTCCTGTGGCGCGAGACGCATCAGGTCATTTGCGCGACGCGCGCCGGGCACGAGGGCTACGATCTCATCTGTGATTTGAGCGGCGCGCGAGAGTTGTGGGAAGCTTTGACACGGGCGGGCGCACGCCCCGTCGGGCAAGAGGTTTTTGAGGTGTTGCGCGTCGAGGCGGGCGTGCCGCTCTACGGCGTGGACGTGTCTGAGACGAACGTGGTGCTCGAAGCGGTGCGTGAAGACGAAGCCGTCAGCTACACGAAGGGCTGCTACATCGGCCAAGAGATCATCGCGCGCATACACTGGCGCGGCCACGTCGCCAAGCGTCTCGCCGGACTCGTCCTTGACGAAAACGCGAACCTCGGCGCGGACGCCAGAGTTAAAACAGCGGACGGCAGAGAGGCAGGGCGCATCACATCGCACGTCTTCTCGCCGCGCCTCGCGCGCCGCATCGCGCTCGCCATACTCAAGTACGATTACCTGCCACCGGGCACGGAAGTTCAAGTCGTCGCGGGCGAACGCCAACTCAACGCGCGCGTCTCCGAGTTGCCCTTCGTGCGCGACAATCTGCACGACGGCCAGACGGGCGCGCCGGGCGCTTCAAGCGACGGAGGGGAGACGACAACTTGAGCGAGCCGCCGCCGTCACCATCACCGGACGCCAACTCTTCCGACGCCGCGGACGACGCCGGACGCACGCGCGATCTCGATTTCGCGCAAGCGCGCCTCGCCTATTCGATCATCCAGTCGCTGCTCGAACACACCACGGTCTTGAGCGATCTCGTCGCACTGCTCGCGCAAGTCATCGACGAAGACACCACGCGCGCCCTCACGCAGACGCCCAACTGGGCTGCCTACCTCGAAAGCCGCCGCCGCATGAAAGCCACGCAGGCCGACGTGGAAAAGTTTGCCGAGATGATGAAGGCACTGGACGAGCGCGAGTAGCGAACAGCGTCGGAGAGATTTACAGACCCGGATACTTGCCCAGATAGATGAGCGTGAAGCCAATCGTATCGTTGACGCCGTGTGCGATGATGGCCGCCCACAAGTTGCGTCCCGATGCGAGGTACAAAGCGCCGAACAGCAACCCGCTGAGCGTGGCGACGATGATGCCCGACGCGCCTTGATACAAGTGCGCCAGTCCGAACAGGAGACTTACCGAGATGAGACTGACGCCCCAAGCCGCGCGCGTCCCGCTGCCAAGAGCGTCGGCCACGCGGTTCATCAAGTAACCGCGAAACACCATTTCCTCTCCGAACGCGGCCAGCGTCCACGAGACGATTACCGAGAGCAACAAGAAGAACTTGTTTCCGACGAGAGGCGCAAACTGGCTCACGTCCGGAAGCCGACCCGTCAAACGCGCGATGAACGGCTCGATCAAGTAAAGACTCAAGAACTGATAAGCCACCCCGACCCCGACGCCGACGAGCAACACGCGCGACCAACTCGCCGGGCGTCGCAAACCTAAGTCGCGCCACCCCACGCCGCGCAGCCACAACATCAACCATCCGAACAACAACACAAAGGGCGTCGAACTCAGCGGAATCACGTCGAACATATTCGCCACCGTGATCGCCACGGCGATTAACAGTTCGACGACGGCCAGCCCTCTGCTGTCATGCCATCGTTCCCCGAAGCGCGCGCGAAAGTTTCTCAACGTCATAGCTCTTTTACGCTCTCATGAGACCGGCATGTTTCAAAAGAGCGAGGGCTGATTTTCGAGATCGGCGGGGGAGGTGATGGGTTGGCCGAGGAGTCGTTTGAGTTTATTGGCGGAGGCGGGGGCGTGGCCTTCGTAATAGTTGCTGAAGTAGGCGAGGACGCGCGTGCCGCGTGCCGCGAGGCGGGTGATGGCGGCGTGCCAGAGTTGGAGGTTGTCGTCTTGCGGGCGTTGGATGCGGTCGAAGCGCGTGAGGTCGCGCGCGCCCATGAAGCGTATGTAGGCGAAGTCCGCGTCGATGCGTTCGACGGTGCGAAAGAGCGTGCGGCGCGCGATCCATTGGCCTTCGACGAGGGTGACGGGAACGCGGTGCGAGGCGAGTAGTTCAGAGACTTCGTCCGTGATCCAAGAGGGGTGTCGGAACTCGATGGTGAAAGGCATGTCGCGCGGCAGACGCGGGAGAAAAGTTTCGAGGGCGCGCAGGTTTTCGGGTACGGCTTCAAACTGCGGGGGCAGTTGAATGAGGACGGCGGCGAGTTTGTCGTGAAGCAGGCGCGCGTGGTCGCAGAACTCCGCGAGCGTGTCGGCGCTCCCTTTGCGCAAGCCCATCTCGTGCGTGATCTGTTGGGGCAGTTTGAGCGCGAAGGTGAAACGCGGGGGCGTGCGTTTGTGCCAGCCATCGACGGTGGCGGCCGAAGGGACGGCGTAGAAAGTGGAATCGATTTCGACGGTCGAGAAGGCGCGCGTGTAGTGTGAGAGCATCGCGGCGGAGCGCGTGCCGCGCGGATAGAAGACCGTCTCGTCGGAGGCGGGGCCGGTGACCCAGTCTTCGTAGTTCCAGCCCTGACAACCGATCTGCGCGCGGGCGTCGGGCGGCGTTGTGTTGGCGTCGTGTGTCTTCATGCTTGGGATAAATTAACCACAAAGGCACGTAGGCACAAAGGGAAATGCGGGGTTGGAGTTGAGAGCTGAGATTTCAAGTGGTCTTAACTTTGCGCCTTTGGTTTTCATTCTTTGCGCCTCCAGCGAGAACTGATTTCACGCTGGAGGCGCAAAGTCTTTAAGACGTAAGGCGCGAAGGGTTGAATGGCTGATGGGGGCTTGAGTTTAAGCTGATCGAGTTTGTGTTTGGGTGTGGGTTCAAACTTCGCAGGTGATGAGTTGAAGGATGCCGAGGGCGTGGGGTTCGATGTGGATGATGCGGAGTCCGGCGCGGCGCGCTTCGTCGGCGGTGCGACGGTTGAAGTGGTCTTCGCAGAGCGGGACGGTGAAGAGGGAGAGCGCATCGAAGACGGGGCCGAGGAGGCCGCCGGGGCGGACGTGTTCGAGCAGCACGATGCGGCCGCCCGCGCGCACGACGCGGCGTAGCTCGGCGAAGGCGCGCGGGGGCGAGGCGACTGAGCAGAAGACGAGTGTGGCGAAGGCCGCGTCGAAGGTGTCGTCGGCGAAGGGCAGAGCCTCCGCGCTCGCTTGCACGAGGCGAACGCCCGCCGGGCGCAGCTTCCTTTGCGCCAGACGCAGCATCGCGCGGCTCGGTTCGGTGGCCGCGCCGTGTGCGCCGGGCGGGTAGTGTGCGAAGTTGAGTCCCGTGCCCGCGCCGATTTCGAGCAGACGAACTTGGCCGCCCGCGCCAGTCTCGTCGCTTTCACTTTTGAGCGCGCCGAGCGTGGCCGCGCGCAGGCGCGAGAGGACGAGGCGTTCGAGTGGACGGATGACGCGTTCATAGTGCGGCGCGAACGCGTCGTAAATCGGCGGTTGGGTGGGCGGCGTCATCGTCTTCAATGTGTCTGCTGTCTCAAGGTGATTGCCGCCATAAACCTAACACACGCGCCGCGCGCCGCCACGCGCGGGAACAAATCTTTGCGGCGCGCGTCTAACTTGCACGTCGAATGTTTAAGTGGTCGGCGGCGTCAGGCGCGGGGCGTTGATGCCTGCGCGCGGCGGCGTGAGGAGCATGTGCGATGGGCTTGGTGTGCAAGACGAAGTTTGAGAAGGCGTGGATCGTGGCGAGCGTCGTCCTCTTGGTCGTGTACATGACGTTGACGAATACCGGATCGGGTGATGTAACGCCCGGCCGGCCGTTCTTGGCATGGCTCGAACTGTCGATGATCATCCTTTCGTTTCCGCTCGGCGGGCTGACGCTCTTCGGGTTGTACATCCTCACGTTCTGGTGCGATGACTGTCGCAACTTGCAATTCCTCTTCGACTGGCCGACGCTTCTTGTCGCCGGTTACATTCAATGGTTCTGGCTGCTGCCCGAATTTTTGCAGAGCAGACAACTGACTCTCCTCGATCTCAAGCGACCGCTGCGAGCGATCACTGCAAACGCCTCTCCGGTTGCGGGCGACACAACGCCCGCGTCGCTTTCAACAACGCCCACGTCACTTTCAACAACACCCGCGCCGCTTTCTACGACACGCGCACCGCAGACGAACGCGTCGCCGGACACTTGCGCGGCCACGCTCCCGGCCTTCGACGCCGCAGCTTTCGCGCCCGCGCTCACAGAGTTCGACGAAGCGGGGCAGACGGCGCTCGATAGAGTTTTTCTAGCGTCGCCGGTTGCGCCCGCGCAAGCCTCTCCTGCGTCCCGCGTCGAAACGATTTTCCCGCGCGTCGGTTGAAGGCGCGGCCGTCTCCGCGCCGCTTGACCTTGTTCCCGGCGGGTGCTAGGTTGTTCGTCCGCGCTGCGCATAATCTAAAAGACTGGTAGATGAACAGCAGCACGCGGCGCGTAGTCGCGGTGAAAGCGCCGCGTCTCGATCTTTGTCACGCAAATAATTTGTATCGCTATTCAACCGAAGCAGGCAGCTTGTCAAGCCACAAGCCGTCTGCTTCGGTTGACCGTCGCAGGTGTGACTCGCGCTCAACTAGGAAGCAGCGCGGGCGACAAGGGAAGTCGGGTGCAAAGCCCGCACGGTTCCCGCCACTGTAGACCGGCGATTGTGTCGTGCGCCTTTGGCAGTTTCAGGTCACTCGTCCCCACGTGCGGGGCGGGGAAGGCCGCGCGTGCGACGCGTCCGAGCCGGGAGTCAGGAAACCTTGCCTGCATCAAGAGACGGAGGCGACCGCTGACGCTCCGGGAAAGGGCGAGTGGCTGAAGTTTAGAAGTACGCGCGACGGAGCGAAGTTCAACGCGCGGCCTCAAAGCGATGTTGTTCCGCAACGCGCTCAACTCCGAGGCCACACGCATCGCTCCCGCCGAACTACTTACGGACGCGCCCTCGATCTTGCCACGGCAGGATCGAGGGCGCGTCTTTTTTTGCAACGACGGCGGGGCGCGAGCACCTGTCGCTCTCGCCAACGGCCTCTCCGACAGTTCTTTCGCGCGCGTCCGCGCCGTTCGCGCGTCCGTCCCCTCAGAATCGCAACCGAGAGGAGACGAAGGGAAATGACTAACACACGACTCAATCATAATTCGCACGCCGGTGAATTTTCGCGCGGCCTTTTCTTTCGCACGACGCGCGTAGTTTGGCACGCCTTCGCGCTCCTGCTTTTGTGCGCGCACGCCTTGTTCGCGCAAGCGAGTGCGAATGCGGGAGCGACCATCGCCGGGCGCGTGACCGACGCGCAAGGGGCAAATGTCGCGGGCGCAATCGTGACGCTCTACGGGCGCGCGTCGCAGTTTCAACGTCTCACGGCCGTCACCGATGCAGCGGGCGCGTATCGCTTCGAGAATCTCGCGGCGGGCGAATATCTCGTCGAAGCCGATGCGCGCGGCTTCGCGCCTGCCTCGGCGCGGAAAGTCCGCGTCGAACGCGGGCGCGAAACGACGCTTGACCTCACGCTTGAGGTGGCGGGCGTGCGCGCCGAAGTCGTGGTCACGGCGGCCGACGCGCCGCAGCCCGTGGACGAAGTGTCGAAGGCCGTCACCACACTCGACGCGCGCGAGTTTGAAGAACGCGACGAGTATTCCATCCCCGAAGCCTTGCGCGTCGTGCCCGGCCTGCGCGTGCAGCAACTCGGCGGCCCCGGCGCGCTCTTTTCCATCAAGACGCGCGGCCTGCGTAATCAAGACACGGCCGTCACGATTGACGGCTTGCGCTTTCGCGATCCATCGTCGCCGCAGGGCGACGCGTCCGGCTACCTGAGCGACCTGCACGCGACGAACATCAGCCGCGTCGAAGTCTTGCGCGGTTCGGGTTCGTCGCTCTACGGCACGAACGCCATCGGCGGCGTCGTCAACGTCATCACGGACGAAGGCGGCGCGCCCATGCGCGGAAGCCTGCTCGCCGAAGGCGGCGGCCTCGGACTCTTTCGCGGGCGCGCGCAATTGGCGGGCGGCACACCTGCGAATCGCATCGCTTACAGCGCGGGCGTCTCACACTTCAACGTCGCGCGCGGCATCGACGGCGACGACGCGGCGCGCACGACGAGCGGGCAAGGCCGCGTCCTCTTTCGCCTGACGCCGACCGCCACACTCAGCGCGCGTCTCTACGCGGCCGATTCTTTCACGCAACTCAACGAAGACGCGCGCCCGGTCGCGGGCACAGTTCTGCCCGCCGGAATAGTGAGCGCCGTCCCCCTCGCGCGCGCTGAACTGCGCCGCTTTGAATCCGGCACGCCCGACTTTCAGTTGACGAACGGCGCGGCCACCTTCATCCCTTCGTCGAACGACCCGGACGCGGCGCGCGCCACGCGCTTCTTCTCCGGCGCGCTCGTCTTCAACGGCCGACCCACCGAGAGCTTCGGCTACACAGTCTCCTATCAAGGCACGCGGACGGACGGTGCGTTCCACGACGGCCCGGCCGGGACGGGCTTCGAGCCTGCCGGCACGACGCGCGCGGATTTCGACGGCCGCGCACACACCTTGAACGCGCGCGTTGACTTGCAACTCGGCCGCGCCAATCTCTTGACGGCCGGTTACGAATTCGAGCGCGAACGTTTCATCAATCGCTCGCTCACCTCTTTCGCGCCCACGGACGATTATGCGGTTGACGTGGCCGAGCGCAGCCACTCGTTCTTCGTTCAAGATCAGGTGCGCCTCTTCCGAGATCGCCTACAACTGTCGGCCGCCTTCCGCACACAGCGTTTCGCGCTCTCGCGCCCCGTGTTTGCGCCCGATGCGTCGTCGCCCTTCGCCGGTTTCAGTTTCGACTCCCCGGCCGACGCTTACACGGGTGACGGATCAATCGCCTACTCCTTCCGCGCGATGGGCACGAAACTCCGCGCGCACGTCGGCAACGGCTACCGCGCGCCTTCACTCTACGAACGCTTCGGCAGCTTCTACGACCCGCGCCCGTTCGGCGGCGGCGCGCCGCGCTTCAACGCCTTCGGCGACCCGCGCCTCCGACCCGAACGCTCAATCGCCTTCGACGCCGGACTCGATCAAACGTTCGCGCGCCGCCGCGCACGCGCGTCCGCGACCTACTTCTACACGCGCTTGCAGGAAGTGATCGCTTTCGATTTCACAGGTCTCGTCGTGCAGCCCGACCCGTTCGGGCGCTTCGGCGGCTACGTCAACACGCGCGGCGGTCTGGCGCGCGGCCTTGAACTCGACTTCGAGGCCGCGCCCACGCGCACGCTCGACCTGCGCGCCGCTTACACCTACACGAACGCCGACGAGCGCACGCCGCGCGTTGCGGGCGTGATTCGTTCCTTCGCCATTCCCGATCATCAATTCAACTTAACGGCAACGCAGCGCATCGGCCAGCGTCTCTGGTTCAACTTCGACTTCGCGGCGTCGAGCAACTATCTCGCGCCCATCTTCAACCCGGCGACTTTCGGCAGCATCGTCTATCGCTTCGACGGAATTCGTAAAGCGGATGCGGGCGCAAACTACAGCTTGCCGCTCGGAGAGTCGCGCAGTCTGCGCTTCTTCGGCTACGTCGAAAATCTGTTCGGGCGCGAGTATTTCGAGAACGGTTTCCGCACGCCGGGGCGCACGGGCAAAGCGGGCGCGCAGTTCAGCTTTTAACTGGAATGAGCGCCGAACGAAACAGAGAGCCGCTCGTGGAGGGCGAGGATTTTTATTGGGAGGGCGAGAGCGTAGTCTTCACGGCGCGCTTCCTCGCGCGTCGCGGTTACTGCTGCGCGAACGGGTGTCGCCATTGCCCGTATGAATTCAAGCGGAAGGAGGAGCCGGTCGATGAGCCAGTGGAGAACCGAGAGGCGCGTTGACAACGTGCGCTTCGCGTTGCTCGTCGCGTTCACGGCGCTCGTGTTCGTTGCGTGCGGCGGCGATAGAGTGTACGTAGAGACGGGCGAGGGCGCGCGCGGTGTGGGCGCGGAGACGGCGGGCAAAGAGTTGCCGCAGCGCATCATCTCGCTCAGTCCGAGCACGACCGAAGTGCTCTACGGCGTGGGCGCGTTCGAGCGCGTGGTGGCCGTGACGAGCTACGACAAGTTTCCGCCGGAGGTGTCGAGGCTGCCGAAGATCGGCGGGTGGAGCAACACGAATCTGGAACAGATCGCCGCGCTCAAACCTGACCTCATCGTGATGACATCTTCGCAAGCGCCGCTCATCAAAGATAAACTTGACGCGCTCGGCGTGCGCACGCTGACCGTGCCAAGCTACACGGTGGCGGATGCGCTCGCCGGGATCGAGCAGATCGGCGCGGCGACGGGACGCACGGAAGAGGCGCGCCGCCTCGTCGCGGAGGTGCGTGCGAAGCTCGAAGACGTGCGCGGGCGCACACGCGACCGGACACGACCGCGCGTGCTGTGCATTGTGGATCGTTTGCCGGGCACGCTGCGCGGACTGTACGCGGCGACGAGCGGCAGTTTCTTCGTCGAGTTGATTGAGATCGCGGGCGGCGAATCCATCGCGCCACCGGCCGCGAACGGCTTCGGGCAGATCAGCAAAGAAGCGGTCGTCTCTCTGAACCCGGATATCATCTTCGACATGCTGCAAAGCGGTGACGGCGCGCTCGCGGAGAACACGCAGGAGGTGTGGAGGGAACTGTCGAACGTGCGCGCGGTGCGCGATGGACGCGTCTATCGTCTGAACGACGAATCGGTGCTGCATCCTTCGCAGTTCGTCGGCGACACGGCGCGCAAGTTCGCCGAGTTGATCCATCCGTCGGCCTTCGGCGCGAAGCCGCAGTGAAGTTTCAACTGGAAGGCGCGAACGAGGTTCAATTTTCCCGACGCCTTACGCTTTAACTTTGCGCCTTACGTCTTACTTCTTTGCGCCTTTGCGTGAAATCGTTCTCGCAAAGAAAGAAAAAACCGAAGGCGCAAAGAAAGACAAGTTGAGCGATTGGTTGCTGGCGGTCGATCTATGGATAACAGCGCACAGTTGAGAGATGAAGGGGGCGCGGGCGAGGTATTGCTCGAAGCGCGTGCGCTCCATTTCGCTTATGCGCCGGGATTGCCGGAGGTGCTTCGCGGCGCGTCGCTCGCGCTCAGGCGCGGCGTGCTCGCGGCGCTCATCGGCGCGAACGGCTCGGGAAAGTCTTCGCTCATACGTGTGCTCGGCGGCATCGCCGAAGCGTCGCGCGGCGAAGTGTTCTTTGCGGGCGCATCGCTGCACGCGCTCGAACCGCGCGCGCGGGCGCGCCGCATCGCCTACGTGCCGCAGGCGTCCGTGAGCGTCTTTCCCTTGACCGCGCTCGAAGTGGTCTTGATGGGACGCAGCCCTTACACGTCGCGTTTTCGTTTCGAGAACGCGCGCGACATACGCGTGGCGGAGGATGCGCTCGCGGCCGTCGATGCCGCGCATCTGGCCGCGCGCAGCGTGACGGAACTGTCGGGCGGCGAGCGCCAACTCGTCGCGCTCGCACGCGCGCTCGCGCAAGAGCCGGAGTGCTTGCTGCTCGACGAGCCTGCGGCCGCGCTCGACTTGAAACACCGCGCCGGACTCTTGCGCCACCTCGGCCGCCTGCGCGACGAACGCGGCATCACCGCGCTCGTCGTGACGCACGATCTGCAACTGCTCGACCCCGGCTTCAATCGAGTGTTCGCCATGCGCGAAGGTTTAGTTGTCTCCGAGGGCGCGCCCGCCGAGGTGTTGCGCGACGAAGTGCTCGCGGATGTTTACGCTGACGAGCACGTGCGCGCGCGCCGTGCGTTCGGTCGTACATTCGTCTGGTCGGAATAAACACGCGCGCGCCGTCGTGCGAAGGGAAGACGATAGACTAAGGTTGTGATCGCAAACGAACGCACAGAAATCGGAAAGCGGAAAGCGCATGGGGCGGGGCGTCTGCCGCGCGCGTTGCTGTTGCTCGCCGTGGTGCTCTTGGTCTCGACCGTCGTTGCGTTGTGGGCTGGTTACGCGCCGATTGCGCTCCGCGACTTGCGTACGGACGAGACGACGCGCGTGCTCTTTTTCCGCCTGCGCCTGCCGCGCGTGTTGATGGCGGGGATGGTGGGCGCGTCGCTGGCGATGGTGGGAACCTGTCTGCAAGCTCTGTTTCGCAATCCGCTCGCGGAGCCTTTGACGCTCGGCGTGTCGGGCGGCGGCGCGCTCGGCGCGAGCCTCGCGATTGCCTTTGGGTTCGGCGCGAAGGTGGCGGGCGTGCCGTTCGTCTTCCTCGCGGCGTTTGCGGGCGCGGGCGCGGCCATGCTCGTCGTCTACAGGCTGGCGCGCACGGGCGCGGTCGTGATGCCGGGCGCGCTCCTGTTGGCGGGCGTCGTGTTGAACTTCGTCGCCGCCTCGTTCGTCGTCATCATTCAATACTTCACGGACTACTCGCGCGCGCTGCAAATCTTGCGCTGGACGATTGGCAGTCTCGACGTGGTCGGCTTCGACCTCATCTGGCGGATGCTCCTGTTTCTCGTGCCCGGTTGGGTGGTGCTCGCCCTGATGGCGCGCGACCTGCACTTGATCGCTTTGGACGAAGAGACCGCGGCGAGCCTCGGCGTCAACGTGCGCCGCAGCGAGCGACTCGTCTACGCGGCGAGTTCTCTGATCGTCGGGGTGACGGTGGCCGTCGGCGGCACAATCGGTTTCGTCGGCCTGATCGTGCCGCACGCCGTGCGCCTGCTCTTCGGCGAAGACGTGCGCGTCGTACTGCCGTGCGCCTTTCTGCTCGGCGCGGCGTTTCTCATGCTGGCCGACGCCGTCGCGCGCACGATCTTAGGTGTCGGCGAACTTCCCGTCGGCGCGATCACGGCGCTCGCGGGCGGCCCCGTCTTTCTCTGGCTCTTGCGCCGACAGCAACGCCTCGCGGCGATGTGAGCGGGCGCGCGGCCGGAAGGCGCGTGCGGTACAATGTCCGCCTGCACATCAAATTTTTGTGAGCGGTAGAGGCCAAGGGCAGTAAGTTATGGGAGAGAAATTTATCGCCGGTAAAGTCGCGAAGGTCGTCGCTTTTTTGCTCGTCGCCTTGTCGGCGGCGGCCTGCTTGTCTTTAGGAGTCGTCGCGTTCGCCTCCGGGCGATTCGTCGCGGCGAGCGGCGATGCCTCGATGCAGGAGGACGCGGCCGGGGCGTGGCAGATGTTGCGCGCGAAGGAAGATAACTTCTCCATCCAGTTGCCCGTGCCGCCGGAGATCAGGGGGAACGGCCAATACAGGTTAGGCGCGGCGGACGGCGAATTCATCGACGAGGAGCGCGTCGCTTCGGCCTATCACAAAGGCGTCGTCTATCTCGTGCGGATGTACACCACGTCCGACCCCAAACGCCTGTTCTCCAAATACCCGTCCGTCATGCGCTTCGACGACGCCGAGCAGAGCAACGTGAGACTGGGGAGCATCGAGGGCAAACAATATGTGAAAAGGGGCGAGGGCTACGTTCATCTCATCCGCCTGTTCCCGACCAAGAAGCGCTTGTACGTGCTCGAAGCCGCCGCACGAAACGGGAGCAACACGGCCATCGAACGCTTCATGTCATCCTTGACGCTCGGCGACGCGGGGACGACGCCGAGCGCCGCCGCGCCGTCCGTGGCGGCGACGACGAACGCCACACAGGCCGCGCCGCTGCCGGTCGCGTCCGACCAAGAGCCGCTCAGTGAAAAAGAGGTGACGCGCCCGGCCATCATCATCTACAGGCCGCAGCCACGCTATCCGGCCGCCGCCAAGCAGATGAGAGCCAGCGGCTCTGTCAAATACAGTGTGGTGCTTTCGCCGTCCGGCGAAGTGACGGACATCCGACTCGCGCAGCCTCAGGCAAGAAGTCTCTCCGGAGCCACGGATGAAGTCGTCAAGTCGATCAAGTTTCTCCCGGCGGAAAAGGACGGCCGACTCGTTCCACAGCGTTCGGAGGTTCTCTACCACTTCGAGCTGAGGTGGTAGCGACGCGACGAACGCGGCGCGCGTCCGGCCGAATCAGAGCGCACGGCGCGCGTCTAAATTTTGGGGTGACGTTTATGAGCATAGCGACGAAGGCGGGCGATAAGGGGAAGACCGGACTAATCGGCGGCGAGCGCGTGTCGAAGGCCGACCTCAGGGTCGAGGCTTACGGGACGATTGACGAGTTGAGCGCGACGCTCGGTTTCGCGCGTTCGATCTGCGATGACGCCGAGGTGCGCGAGTTGACGAAAGAGATACAGCGCGAGTTGTTCGCCGTGAGCGGCGGCGTGGCGAATCCTCTGGGGGCGCGCAAAGAGCCGCCGTATGTGACCGAGGCGATGGTCGAAGCCTTGACGGCGCACGTCTCGCGCATCGAAGCGTTGGAGGGCATCTTGTCCGATTGGTCTCTGCCCGGCGACCACGCGGCGGCCGCGGCCTACGACGTGGCGCGCACCGTCTGTCGCAGGGCTGAACGCGCCGTCGTGCGTCTGGAGGAAGCGGGCGAGGAAATCGCGCCGCACGCCGTCGCCTATCTCAACCGCCTCTCCGACCTGCTCTGGCTCTTCGGCCGCCTCCTCGAACTGCGCGCGGGGCTCGACACGCGCCTGCGCGACGACGAACACACGGGGCCGCGCTGGTCGCGCGCATGGTGAGAAAGTGAGTAGTGAGCAGTTAAGAAAACCGTTTTTAACCGCTCACTGCTTACCGCTCATTGCTGTCGTTAAAATTCGGCGCAGGCGCGGCGCACATCGTCTTTGCCGGGTGCGGCGTTAGTGAGAAGAAGCCTGTAAACATTTTGCGGCGGCTCGAACCCATGCTCGCTAAAGAGCGGCCAGCACTTGCTCGTCCGGCGAGCCTCCAATTTCTTCACCTCGGAGTAGACGCTGCTGTTGAGCGGGGTGCGCTGCTCTTTATCTTTCCCGGTCATCCATGCCGACTCGACGCGCTCAGATTCGATGACGACAATCCAGCGGCCTTTCTCGTCCGGCTCGACATAGATTTTGTACTCGATTGAATCGTTGCAGCCTTCGGGATAGATGAGGCAATCGGCCACCAGAAAGTAAGCCAGTCGCTTTTGCTTCCACTGCTGCCACAGAAAATCTCGCGCCCGCAGTTTTAGTTTGTCAATTCCCTCCGGGCTGACTCCCCAATTCATCTCGAAGCGTTCGCCTGTCACGTAGCGATTCAAATCGCGCGGCTTATCATCCTGCGCGGTGACCGTCCTCGCAGGCAAAAGGAGAAACAGCGCGGCCAAGCAAACGAACTTCGATAGCATCATTATTTCCTCCGATGCGGCAGACACAGCGGGGCAGCTTTTACTTGTCACCTATCACTCACTGCTCATCACCTGCATGATGACCTGACGCTCGCGCGCGCCGTCAAACTCGCAGAGGAAGATTCCCTGCCAGCGCCCGAGGAGTAGTTCGCCGTCATCGAAGGGGATGTTGAGGCTCGTGCCGACGAGCGTGGTCTTGATGTGCGCGTCGGAGTTTTCTTCGCCGTGGCGAAAGCCCGCGCCGTGCTGCGGGACGAGCGCGCGCAGGTGCATGAGCATGTCGCGCACGACGTCCGGGTCGGCGTTCTCGTTGATGGTCAAGCCCGCCGTGGTGTGTTGCACGTAGAGCACGCAGACGCCCCGGCGCGCGCCCGACGCGGCGAGCCTCTGTCGCACCTCGTCCGTGAATTCGACCAACTGCTCGCGCTCGCGCGAACGCACTTTGATGATCTCCATCGGCCTTTCCTCCCGCATCGCCGCAAAGTTTACGAAAGAACCACAGATAAAAATTGACCCAGAGCGACCGCTATACAATAATACGCGCCGCTTCACACCTGCGGAGCACCCCATCGCCGCCAGCTTGCCATTCGACTGCGCAGACACCGATTTGAAAACGCGCGCCGGAGCACGGCTGCGAACCGTGCCCGCCCCACACGGCAGATTTAATTATCCCACTTCTTGAGGAGCAGAAAACAGAGATGAGCAGCAGCAATCCAACCCCCGGTAAACATACCGTCACGGCCGGTGAAACTCTCACCGTCATCAGCCGGAAACACGGCGTCACGCTCAAAGCACTCCTTGATGCCAACCCCAATATCAAAGACCCGGATCGCATCAGCGTCGGGCAGGTGCTCAACCTTCCGGCCGGACGAGTTGAGGTGCCCCCGCTCGACCCCGTGCCGCGTCCCGCGCCGCAAGCAGCCGGAGCGGCGACGGCGGCCTTGATGTCAGCGGCCTTCGCGGCCATGGACAAGCGCGGCAAAGCTAAAAAGCTTCACCCGATTCTCAGGGAACGTCTGGCGCTGTTAGCCGTGGTGCTGGAAGGGAGGAGCATGAAAGTTCTCATCACGGACGGGATGCGGACTTTCGCGGAGCAGGACGAACTGTTCAAGAAAGGCCGTCGAGGTATCCCCGGCGAAGGCATCGTGACGAAAGCGCGCGGCGGCCAGAGCAATCACAACTACGGCCTGGCCGTTGACCTCTACCCGGTCTTGCCAGACTCCACCGGAAAAGAGAAGGTCTTTACCGATGTCCCGAAGAATGCTTCCGTTGAGTTCAAACGCGCCTTCAACCGGATTCAGCGGATGGCGGGCGAGGAAGCCGAAGGTCTCGGTCTGTTTTGGGGCGCGCGTTTCAGCGGCATCGTGGACACGCCGCACATCCAGTTGCTCCCGGAAAGAGACATGAAGCCCGCCGAATGTTTGAGGATTATGACGCGCAGCGGCGGCAGTCTGGACGCGGTCTGGGAAGAAGCCGCACGGCGCGTCAAACCGCTCGCTTGATGCTTCCGAGCTAACAACAACCGGCGGTCAAGCGTCTCCGCGCTCAAGCGGACATTTGCGCGCGCGACCTCGATGCGGTTTCTCCGCGTCGGGTCG
>DASVUD010000032.1:0-72664 GCA_036387235.1 Pyrinomonadaceae bacterium | reverse complement strand
CCCCCCCCCCCCCCCCCCCCACGCCTCTTTCTTTCACGTCGCTCTCTACGTCGCGTCGCGCTTCCCGCGCGTGCGCGCCGGTGCTTCCGTCTAATCGGCGTAACCATCGGGGTGCGCTTGCATCCAGTCCCAGGCGGATTGGACGATGAGGCGCAGGTCTTGAAACTGGGGTGACCAGCCGAGTTCGCGTTTGATGCGCGCGGAACTGGCGACGAGGAAGGCCGGGTCGCCCGCGCGCCGCTGGCCGACGCGCACGCGTATGTCGCGCCCGGTCGCGGCGCGCGCCACGTCGATCACTTCTTTGACCGTGTAGCCGTCGCCGCCGCAGCCGAGGTTGTAGATGGCGCTCCGCTCTCCGAGGATGGAGAGCGAGAGTATGTGCGCGCGCGCCAGATCGACGACGTGGATGTAGTCGCGCACGCACGTGCCGTCGCGCGTCGGATAGTCTTCGCCGTAAATCTCCACGGCCTCGCGCCTGCCCGCGGCCGCTTGCAGGATGATCGGGATGAGGTGCGATTCCGGGTCGTGCATCTCGCCGCAGCGCGCGGTTGCGCCCGCCGCGTTGAAGTAGCGCAGGGAGGCGTAACGTATCCCGTAAGCGTGTTCGTACCAGCGCAGGGCGTGCTCGAAGGCGAGTTTGGTTTGGCCGTAGGTGTTCGTCGGGTTCGTCGCGTCCGCTTCTTCGATGGGCTGCTTTTCCGGTTCGCCGTAAGTCGCGGCGGTCGAAGAGAAGACGATGCGCCGCACGCCCGCCTCGTTCATCGCATCGAGCAGGACAAGCCCCGCCACGACGTTGTTGCGGTAATACTTCGACGGGTTCAAGACCGACTCGCCGACGAGCGAATCGGCCGCCATGTGGATGACGGCCTCCGTCCCCCGCTCGCGAAACGTCTGCCGCAGACGCTCGCCGTCCATCAAATCCGCTTCGACGAGTTCCGCGCCTTCAACCACCGCCCCGCGATGCCCTTTATAGAGACTGTCATAGACGACGACTTCGTGGCCGTCGCCGACCAACTCTTCCGTCACGACGCTCCCGATGTAACCCGCGCCGCCCGTCACAAGTACACGCATGATTCGCACACCGAACGGCTCACGTCTTACCGCGACGACCACGCCGTTCTTCCCCTCACTTACCAGAATCCGAAAACTCGCGCCCGATGATAGCACGCGCTCTGCCCGGCCTTAACTTCTACGTTGCATCGCTGCCGCATTGAACAAGTAGTTAGAGTTTATTCACATCCATCAATCGCCGGGAATCTGCTAAGCTGACGCCGCGCCCGCCGAAGCGAATTTGTGAAACCTAAATGATGCCGGAAGCGTGTAAGCGAAGCATGAAACTGTCTTCAATTAACATGAGCCTGTCGTCAATTATCGCTCGCGGTCTGTTGCCTGTGTTGTTTGTTTGCGGCGCGTTCCAGTTCGCCTCTCGTTGCTTGGCGCAGACGGGTAAGGTGGCGGGCGTGGACGTGCGCGTCGTGACGGACGAAGCGGAAGCGGTGCTTGCCGTGCTGGCGAAGAGGAAGGCGAACGAGCCGATTGCGGAGGCGGATTGGCAACGCGTGTTTCAGAGTGAAGGGTACGTGCGGCTCAAACGGCGTGAGACTTCGATGAAGCGTTCTTTTGAAGAGGCCGATTTCAAAACTTTCGTCCTCTCCGACGCGTTGGCCGCGCGCGCTGAATCACTCGCGGACACGCTCGCCAAATGGAAGCGCGCGGACATTACCGGAGCGGCGCGTCTGGCCTTGGCTTACTTGCCGGACGGCGCGCGCATCAGAGCGAAGGTTTATCCGGTCATCAAGCCGAGAGATAACAGCTTCGTCTTCGACGTGGACACAGACCCGGCCATTTTCCTCTACCTCGACCCGTCCAAAAGTAGAGAGCAGTTTGAAAACGAACTCGCGCACGAACTTCATCACATCGGCTACGGGAGCGGTTGCCCCTCGCCGCAAGCGGCGGGCGAAATCTCTAAATTGCCCGAAGAGGTGCGAAGCGTCATCACCTGGATCGGCGCTTTCGGCGAAGGCTTCGCGATGCTCGCGGCGGCAGGCGGCCCCGACACGCATCCGCATGCCGTGAGCAACGCGGAGGAGCGCGCGCTGTGGGACAAGGAGTCGGCCAATTTCAACGACGACTTGAAAAGGGTCGAGAAATTTTTGCTCGACGTGTTGGAGAAACGGCTCATGGGAGAGGAAGCGCAGAAGGCCGGTTTTTCGTTCTTCGGCGTGCAGGGCGCGTGGTACACCGTCGGCTGGAAGATGTCCGTCGTGATCGAGAAAACTTACGGGCGGCGGAAGTTGCTCGAGTGCATCTGCGATCATCGAAAACTGCTCCCGCTGTATAACAGAGCGGCGGCCGAGCACAACCGTCGCACGCGCCAGCCTCTCGCTTTATGGTCGCCGTCGTTGATTAAAGCTATCGAGCGCGGCGGCGCGTAGACGACCCAAGCGCGCCGCGCCGACTCTCCACGATACAGTCCTCAATTGAATTGCCCTTCGTCTCTTGGTGTCTTAGTGGTGAGGGTTGATAAGAGAGCATTAACCACTAAGACACCAAGACACGAAGGAAGACCGAAGGATGATTGAACCGAGGACGGGGTTCCGTCACGCGAAGGCTTGCCTCCCGTCAATCTAATATGTTTTCTTTGGTGCTGCTCGTACCATGTCCAGAAATTCCGGCACACCAGAATCACCCATGTTGAAACTATTTCGCGCCACGCTCGCCCTCTCGCTCGTCGCCGCGCTGCTCGTCGCCGCGACGCTGCAACCCTCGCGCGCCGCTGCTGCGGCATCGGCTCAAACACCGCAACGCCGTGTCAGTCTCGTCTTGACGAACGGGAAGATTTTCACGGGCGACGAGCGGGGCACGATTGCCGAGGCGGTCGCCATCGACGGCGAGCGCATCCTCGCGGTCGGGACGAACTCCGAGATTGCGCGCGGCTATGCGGCCGAGCGCACGGTCGACCTCGGCGGCCGTCTCGCCACCGCCGGCTTCAACGACGCCCACATACATTTCATCGGCGGCGGCCTCTCCCTCTTGCGCGTCGAACTCGTCGGCGCGCGCACGCTCGCGGAAGCCAAAGCGCGCATCGCCGCCAAAGCGCGCGAACTGCCGCCGGGCGCTTGGATCACCGGGCGCGGTTGGGATCACACGCTCTGGGGCGGGCAGTGGCCGACGCGCGCAGACCTCGACGCGGTCGCGCCGAACAATCCGGTCTTCGTGCAGCGCGTGGACGGCCACGTCAGTTGGACGAACTCGCTCGCGTTGAAGTTGGCGAATGTTACGCGCGAGACACAAGCGCCTGCGGGCGGCGAAATTCTGCGCGACGCCGACGGGCAGCCGACCGGGATTTTGAAAGAGACGGCCGCCGGCCTTGTTGCCCGCGTCGTGCCGGAGCCAACGCGCGCCGAGCGCATGCAGGCCGCCGAACGCGCGCTCGCCGAAGCGCGCCGCTACGGTTTGACTTCGATTCAAGACAACTCCGGCTACGAATCCGTCGAACTCTACCGCGAGCTGCTCGCCGCAGGAAAACTGACCGTGCGCGTCGCCGAGTGGCAGAACTTCGAGGATACGGTCGAGCGTCTGAAAGCGCAGCGCGCCGAGTTTGCCTCGTTCAAGATCGATCCGCTGCGCATCCGCCTGACGGCCTTGAAGGGCTACGTTGACGGGACGCTCGGATCGCGCACGGCCGCCATGCTCGCGCCCTTCGCCGACGACCCGCACAACAGCGGCATCCCGCGCCGTCCGCCCGAAGAACTGACGCGCATGATCGTCGAACGCGACGCGGCCGGTTTTCAGATCGCGCTGCACGCCATCGGCGACCGCGCCAACCGCATGGCGCTTGACGGCTTCACCGCCGCGCGCGAGACCACACGGAAAGTCAATGCTCGGACGGACGACGCAGACTTGGGCTTTCGTCTTTTTATACGACACCGCATCGAACACGCGCAGGTCGTCGCGCCCACGGACTTTGAGCGCTTCAACGACCTCGGCGTCATCGCTTCGATGCAGCCCGCGCACGCCATCTCGGACAAACGATGGGCGCAGGATCGTCTGGGCGAGTATCGCGTGCAAGGCGCGTATGCTTGGCACATGATGCGCTCGTTCGGTGTGCACGTGCCCTTCGGCACTGACTGGCCGGTCGAACCCATCAACCCGTATCTCGGTCTCTACGCCGCCGTCACGCGCCGGAGCACGGATGGCGACCCGCACGGCGGCTGGTGGCCGCAACAGCGTCTGACTATCGCCGACGCCATCCGATGCTACACGGCCGAATCGGCTTACGCCTCTTTTGAAGAGACGAAGAAAGGCCAGATCGCGCCCGGCATGCTCGCCGACATCGCCGTCCACACGCGCGACCTGTTGACCATCCGCCCCGAAGAAATCTGGCAGACCGAAACGGCCATCACCATCTTCGGCGGAAAAATCGTTTATGAGCGCGGCACTCAACCGTAAGCGGAAAGTTAAACGCCGACATCTCCCAGCCACTTGCGCCGCGTGGCTGCTGGCCTGCTGTTGCTGCTGTGCTCCTCAAACAACAAACCACCCCTCGCCTGCACAAGCAAAAGAGACGCCGCCGCGCACTTCAACCCGGCAGGGCGTAGTCAGTCAGTCCCCGGCCGACGCGAAACCGGCCGACCCCGCTCAAACACTACCTGCGTTAGAGCGCGGGGCGGACGCCTTCGAGTCCGTCATCAACTTAAGCGGCGGACGCCGATTTGAGACGCGCACCATCGAGAAACGATTAACCAAAAGGAAGTTTGTCGTCACGGCTCGTTATCCGGAACTCACCGGCGACCGGAGCACGGCGGCGCGTGGTTTCAATCAGAGTGCCGAATCACTCGTCGCCCGCGACCTCAAACCTTTTTTGAAAGACGAACGCGATCCGGAAAAGGAGAGACACCCGCACTGGAGAGACGTTGAAGAAGATCATGTCGTTTCTCATAAAGTGATCTTCGCTTCCGACGAAATCATCAGCGTCTTCTTTTACGCCTATGGCTACTCGTGGGGCGCGGCGCACGGCTATCACTATCCGCTCGTTCTCAATTACGACTTAAAGCGCGGGCGCCTGCTTCGGCTCGCGGACTTGTTCCGGCCCGGCCCGAAGTATCTGCAAACTATCGCGGACTATTGCCTCTGCGATTTAAGCCGTCAACTCGATCTGCCTGCGGAAGAGATCGAGGGCGCGAAGCCGAGACCAAAAAACTACCGCGCTTGGGTTCTGACTCCGAAGGGGCTGGTCATTATTTTCGAGGAGTATCAAGTTACGTCGTATGCGGGCGGTGAACCTAAAGTGCTGATTCCTTACGAACGGCTGAGAGGAATCATCAATCCACGCGGCGTGCTGGCCGCGCTCGCCGTATCCGGATGAAACCGGCGCGTCTCACCCATCATAGGTTGCTCATGGAGATTACGATGAAACCTCGTTCCGCCAGTTGTCTCCGGCATGCTTGCAGCATCGCGTTTCTGTTCCTCTGCGTGCTTGCGCCCGGATATGAGGAGGCGCGCGGGGCGTGGCGCGCGGCCGGTGATGTCTCGGCCGTGGCGCGCGAGACGAACGGCGTCACGCTCACACTGTCGAGCGGCGCGCGCGTCGCAGTGGTGTTCTGGGACTTGGACGTGGTGCGCGTGCGTCTTGCGCCGCGCGGCGCGTTCGAGCGCGATTATTCGTATGCCGTCTGGCCGCGAGACAGAAAGACCGTGGCGGCCGTCGTGCGCGAGACGCCCGACCGCGTAGAGATCACGACGCGCGTCGAGGGGCCGAAGATCGTTATTCAACGCCGGCCGTTCACGGTGACGGTGCTCGACGCGCGCGGTAACGTAGTCGTCGAAGACGACGCGGCGCGGGCTGCTTCGTTCGACGCGGAGACGGGCGCGATTGAATCAGCGAAGCGACGCGACGACTTGGAGTTTTATTACGGCTTCGGCGAGAAGGCGCTCGCTACGTCGCGGCAGGGGCAGGTACTCGTCAACTGGAACACGGACGCGTATTCATATCAGAACGGCACTGATCCGATCTACCAGTCCATCCCCTTCTTCATCGCGCTCCGGCAGGGTCGCGCCTACGGTCTGTTCTTCGACAACACCTATCGCACCCATTTCGACATGGGACGCACCGCCCCTGAGCGTTACACCTTCGGCGCGGCGGGCGGCGAGTTGAACTATTACGTCTTCACGGGCGGCCGCGAGCGCACGCCGCAAAAGGTGCTCGAAGATTACACGGAGTTGACGGGGCGAACGCCTTTGCCGCCGCTCTGGTCGCTCGGCTATCAACAATCGCGTTGGTCTTATCAACCGGAGGCGCGCGTGCGCGAAATCGCGCGCGGCTTTCGCACGCGCCGCATCCCGGCGGACGTGCTCTATCTCGACATCGATTACATGGACGGCTTCCGCGTCTTCACTTGGGACAAACAGAAGTTTCCCGCACCCGCGCGCATGCTCGGCGACCTCTTGAGAGACGGCTTTCGCACCGTCCTCATCATCGATCCGGGCGTCAAGGTTGACGAGAGTTATCCGGTCTACACGGAGGGACGCGCTTCGGGTCTGTTTCATCAGACGAAGGATGGGCGCGAGTTTCAGGCGAAGGTGTGGCCGGGCGTCTGCGCCTTTCCTGACTTCACGAACCCGAAGGCGCGCGCGTGGTTCGGCTCGCTCTACCGGAAGAATTTGGACGAGGGCGTCGCCGGTTTCTGGAACGACATGAACGAACCGGCGACCTTTCCGCCCGACACGCGCCCGCCGCAACCGAACGTCATGCACGACCCGGCCAAGACGTTCCCGCTGGACGTGCGCCACTTCGGCGAAGGCGCGCCCGGCGACCACGCGCGCTATCACAACGTCTACGGCATGCAGATGGCGCGCGCCACTTTCGAGGGCCTACAAAATCTTCGCCCCGACGCGCGCCCCTTCGTCCTGACGCGCGCGGGCTACGCGGGCGTCCAGCGCTTCTCCGCCGTCTGGACGGGCGACAACGTGCCGAGTTGGGAACACCTGCAACTCTCCATCGCGATGCTCACGAACATGAGCGTCTCCGGCGTGCCGTTCGTCGGCGCGGACGTGGGCGGCTTTACGGGAAACGCGAGCGCCGAACTCTACACGCGCTGGCTGCAAGCCGCTTCGCTCACGCCTTTCTTCCGCTCGCACATCGCCGCCGGATTGCAAGACCGCGAGCCGTGGTCGTTCGGCGAAACACACGAGCGGATTAACCGCGCCGCCATCGAGTTGCGCTATCAACTCCTGCCCTACATCTACACGCTCTTTCAGGAGCACGAGCGCAACGGCTTGCCCGTCATGCGCCCGCTCTGGTTCAACTATCCGACCGATTACAACACCTACGCGCCGGCGCTCACGGCTGAACAATTCCTGCTCGGCAACGATCTCTTGGTCGCGCCCGTCGTCGTGCCCGGTGCGACGAGTCGCGCGGTCTATTTCCCGAAGGGCGACGCTTGGATCGATTGGTGGACGGGCGCGCGTTACGCGGGCGGCACGACCGCCGAGATCGACGCGCCGCTCTCGCGTCTCCCGCTCTTTGCGCGCGCCGGGGCGATCATTCCGGTGCAGGCGGTCGTCCAGCACACGGGCGAGATGCGAAGCGCGCCGCTCTCCGTCACGGTCGTCCACGGCGCAGACGGCGCGGGACACATCCACCAAGACGCGGGCGACGGTTACGGCTACCGGCAGAGTGCTTGGCGCTCGACGACCGTGACGCAGACGAGCGGCGCGCGAGGTGCGACGGGCGGCAACGTAGGAGCAACGGGCGGCGAGCGGGTGATTCGCTTCCGGCACGTCGGCGACTTCGCGGGCGCGCGCCCCGTGAGCCTCGTCGAAGTGCTCGGCATTGATGAACGCCCGAAGCGGATTTTGATCGATGGGCGCGAAGCGCCGAGCGTCTCCTTCGAGCGCGACGCGCGCCGCCTGCGCGTGCCTTTGCCGGAGGGCGGCGCTGCAAGCGAGATCAAGTTTATTCCATAAGCGATGGCATCTTGCGATTGGCTGAAACCCATCTTTCCTCCGTGTCCCTCCGTGTCCTCTGTGGTGAAGATCAGTTAAGCAGGAATTCAACCACAGAGGGCGCGGAGGCACGCGGAGTCGGGCAAGGAAAGTTTATGAACGAGACGGCGGACGTGGTCATCATCGGCGGCGGCATCGTGGGCGCGAGCGTCGCCTTTCATCTGGCCGAACGCGGCTGCACCGATGTCCTGCTCCTCGAACGCGAGGCCGAGCAAGGCTTGGGTTCGACGGGCAAGGCGACGGGCGGCGTGCGCGCGCAGTTTGCGACCGCGACGAACATCAGTATGTCGCGTTATTCAATCGACTTCTTCACGCGCTTCGAGGAAGCGACCGGGCACGCGTGCGGCTACGAAGCGGCCGGTTATCTCTTCGTCGCCACGAGCGCGGAGCACATCCGTTATCTCTCGCAAGCGCGCGACGAACAACGCCGCGCCGGTCTCAACAACGTCGAACTCGTCGAGAGAGACGAGATCGCGCGGCGCGCGCCGGGCTTGCGAACGGACGACGTGCTCGGCGGCTCGTTCTGCCAGACGGACGGCTTCATCGCACCGCTCAAGGTTTTGCACGGATTCACGGCGCGCGCACGCGAGCGCGGCGTGCGCGTGTGGACGCGCGCCGAGGTCGTGGGGATCAACGTTGAGGGCGGGCGCGTCGCGGGCGTGCGAACTTCGCGCGGGCGCATCGAGACCCGCACCGTAGTCAACGCTTCGGGCGCGTGGGCGGCCGAGACGGCGCGTCTGGCCGGGGTGGAGATTCCGGTCGTGCCGCTGCGCCGCCAGTTGTTGAGCGTGCGACCCCATGCGCCCCTGCCCGCGAGGTTGCCGATGGTCATCGACATGACGGACGGTTTTCACTTCCGCCCCGAATCGAGCGAACTCGGCGCGGCGGCCGGGGCGCTCATGGCGTGGCCTGACGACGCGGAGACGCCCGGCTTCAAGACCGACTTCGACCCGGCCTTCACCGAAAAAGTTTTCCGCCGCGCACGCACGCGCGCGCCCTTTCTCGCCGATGCCGCCATCAACGCGAGCCGCTGCCGCGCGGGACTCTACGAACTGACGCCCGACCATCACGCGATCATCTGCGAGTCGAAAGCGGTCTCAGGCTTCTATCTCGCCAACGGTTTCAGCGGCCACGGCGTGATGCACTCGCCCGCCACCGGCCGCATCGTCTCCGAGTTGATTCTCGACGGCTACGCCTCCACGCTCGACGCCCGCCCCCTCCACGCCGACAGATTCATCACCGGCCAACTGCTCACGGAAACGTCGATGATCTGAAATGGTGAATGGTCAATGGTGAATGGTAAGAACCGGTTTTCTTTCCATTCACCATTGACCATTCACCATTCACCAATCTTCTCTCAATCGAGCATCACGACTTCGCCATCGACGACGCGGGCGAGGTATTCGCCGTCGCGCATGACCCATGCGACGCGGCGACCGGCGCGTGCGAGTTCGGCCCACTCGCTCGATTTGGTCGGGTTCTGTTCGATGAGCATCGCGCCGCGCGCGAGTTTGACGTAGCGCAGGCCGGAGCGCGCGAACTTTTGCACGCCGCGCCCGCCGCCGAACAGTTTTTCATAAGCGACGAGGATGCGCCCCGGCGTCAGTTCGTCCGCGGCCGCATCGGCGTTGTCGTTGCTTTTGTTTCGCTCAGGCATGAGGCGGGGGCGTGCTGCCGTCGTGCTGCGTCTGATGGCCGTCCGAGGTTTGCACTTTGCCGTCGTTTGCGGCGGGGCTGAGGAGGCCGCTCTGTTTGCGGCTTTCGTGGAGCATGCGTTCGACGAGTTCGAGGAGGTCTTTGGAGCGATAGGGTTTGGCGAGGTAGGCGTCGAAGCCCGCGTCGAGCGCGCGCTGGCGGTCTTGCTCGGCGGCGAAGGCCGTCACGGCGATGCAGTGCAGGCGGCGCGTGCGCTCGTCGGCGCGCAGAGCACTGAGCGCACCCCAACCGTCGAGCACGGGCATGGAGAGATCGATCAGGACGATGTCGGGCAGTTCCGCTCGCGCGGCGGCAACACACTCGCGCCCGTCGCGCGTCTCGCACACGCTGTAACCGGCCGTCTCCAGCATCAGGCGCAGGAGTTCCCGGTTATCATCGTAATCGTCGGCGATCAGGATGCGAGCCTGAGGCATGATGGTTTCGGCGGCAGGAGAATCAGTCTGTTCCTAGTTTGCTGAAATGCTTTTGCACGTCGGAGCAAAAGAGTCTTGAGCGAGCGGCGCGCCCCTTATAACTTAGCCGCGCGCGCGTGTCAAACAGAAGAAGGGGGAAGGGGGAAAGGGAAAGACGCGCAGGCGCTCGATGTCTTCAAGACTTCTGTTTTCTTTGCGCCTTTGGTTTTATGCTTAGCGGCTCCAGCGTGAAACTGACTTTCATGCAAAGGCGCTAAGAAGTAAGACGTAAGGCGCAAAGGAAAGAGAGCGGGCGTAGCGTAGAGAAAACTGACGACGTGTGCTCTCAACTTTCCTCGTCTTCACCTTTCCCCTTTACCCCTTCCCCTTTCCCCTCTGCTTCCCCATCCCTTTCCGAGACTTGTCTTGACACCGCGCGCGCGTCGCCGCCATAATCCCTGACGGCGTTTCGTGCTCCTAACAGCGCGCGCCTCCGGTCAGTCGATAGCACCTGACAGACCGAGTTGGAGACCTACCGGGCGGGGCGCACCCCGCGCATTACCTAGCAACACGAGCACAGCAGAAGGAGAGTCACAGGTGGCAGGAAGCGAAGACTTGGAGCAGAGTTTGCGCGCCGAAGTGGAGAACTATATCAAGGCGCGCGTGCAGGGGCATCAAGAAGAGATCGCGCGCGTGCAGAGTCAGGTCAACGAAGCGTTCACGCGCCTCAACGAACAACTCTCCGACGCCTCGCTCTCGGACGCGCCGCTCGCCATCTCGATCTCGGAGCACCTGCGCGCCGCGACCGGCAAGGGCACGGAAGAGGCCGCGCAGTCGTCGGCGCGCGCCCGCGCCACGAGCGACATCGCTCTCCTCAAAGCCGCCGTCGAAGACATCGACAACCAGCGTTCGCAAGCCGACATTCTCAATACGCTCGTCAATCGCGCCGCCGCCTTCGCGCACCGCCTCGCCTTCTTCGTCGTCAAGAACGAACGCGCGACGGGCTGGCGCGCGCGCGGGCTCGAAGGCACGGTCGGCGACGATGCGGTGCGCGAAATCTCTCTGCCGCTCGCCGCCGATACACTGCTCAGCCGCTCAGCCGCTTCGCGCTCGACTTGGAGCGGCGCGCCCGGCACGAACGCAGACGACCACCAACTGATCTCCAAACTCGGCGACGAAGCGCCGCAACGCATGGTCGCCATCCCGCTCGTCGCGCGCGACAAGTGCGTCGCGGTGCTCTACGCCGACAGCGCCGCGCTCGAACCCGAAGAGATCAACCTCGAAGCTCTGGAGACGCTCGTGCGCGTCACGAGCATGGCCGTCGAACTGCTCGCGCTCAAGCGCCCCGCGCCGCGCCCCTCCGAACGCTTACAGGCCGCGCAACCCTTCGCCAGCGGCGGCACGGGCGCGCACAGGACGCAGACGCCGGGTGCGGGCACGGGCACGGCCTCCATTGGCGGAGCTTCGACCGGGCACGTGTCTGAACCGACGCCGCCACCGCCGCCGCCGCAAGCAGCGCCACCGGCCGCGCACGAACCGACGCTCGTGGCCGAGCCGCACGAGGAACGCGGCATCGAACCATCCTACGCGGTGGATGCGCGCCCCCCGGCCGCGCCGGAGGCGTCCGCAATGGGTGAGCGCTCCGCGCCCGCGCAAGTTTCGGCCGAACCGTCGCCCGCGAGCGCCGTGCCCACGGCCGCGCCGCTCGGCGGCAGTTCGCGCCGCGCCGACGCAGAGTTGCCCATCGAAGTCAGCGAAGAGGAACGACGCTATCACAACGATGCGCGCCGCTTCGCGCGCCTGCTCGTCTCCGAGATCAAGCTCTACAACGAACAGAAGGTGAGAGACGGGCGCGAACAGGGCAATCTCTACGAACGCCTGCGCGAAGAGATCGACCGCTCGCGCCAGATGTACGACAAGCGCGTCGCGCCGAACGTCGCCTCGCGCTACGACTATTTCCACCACGAACTCGTCAACACGCTCGCCGAAGGCAACGCCTCCAAACTCGGCGGCGATTATCCCGGCGCAACCGCCGCGAGGTAGGACGTTGTAAGAGAAGTTCCAAAGCAGCAAAATAGTCAGGCCGCGAGCATCGCGTTCGCGGCCTGACTATTTTTCCCCTCCCGACTTTAACGCGCGGGCAAACGACTCTCATCCCGCGTTGCATCTGAGTCGAAGTCGCGAGGCACGCCGCCGTCAAAGAGTTGTCGCCGCCCGTAAGGCTCAACTTGATCTCCCCGCCACGGCAAGTTAGTTTAACTTTCATTCGTTCACATCAACGCGGGCAGTCAGGTTGCTGTCGCGGGGGAAGGTAAAGGTTTTGAAAAAAATTCGTCGCCCGGCTCAAGTCGCCTTCGTGTCAATCGTCTCCGTCATCGCCGTCGCGTGCGCGGTGCTGCTGCCGTTTGCGAGCGCGAGTTGCAGCGCGCCGCCGCCGCAAACGGGCAGCGCGGACACACTCGAACGCCTGCGCGCGCTCACGCACGCCGCGCCTCCAGCGACGATGCCCGCGGAGAGCGCCGTGGCCACCATCGAGACGCAACACGCGAACACGACCACCGCCGCGCTCGCCCGTCTCTTGCGCGCGCGCGTCAAACTAGCGGCAAACGATCCGGCGGGCGCTGCTTCCCTGCTCGACTCCGAAGCCTTCCGCCGTCAAACCGCCGTCGGCGACTATGCCTTGCTGCTGCGCGCCGACGCGCTCGCCAAACTGGGACGCCGCACCGAAGCGCGCGCCGCCTACGAACAACTCGCGCGCGATTATCCGCAGTCGCTGCGCGCGCGCGACGCCGCCCTGCGCAACGCCGAGATCGCTTTGCAAGACGACGCAGCGGCGGCCGTGCCCCTGCTCGTCAAAACGTTGTCGGAGGCGGACGACGCGGGCGCGCTCCTCGTTACGGCCAAAGCGTATGAACGCACGGGCGACACCACGCGCGCCCTTGCCGCCTACCGTCGCATCTACTTCTACGCGCCCGCCGCCCCGGAAACCACGGAAGCCGCGAGCGCGCTCGCGCGGCTCGGCTCCACGCTCGCTCCCGCCTCCGTCGAAGAAGCAAAGACGCGCGCGCACCTGCTCTACGAAGCGAAGCGTTACGCGGAAGCCGCCGCCGCTTTCGGCGACGCCTTCGCGCGCTTTCCCCAGACGGCCGATAGCCCTTCGCAGTTGCGTCGCGGCATCGCTGCCTTCAACGCGGGCACGAGTCGTCTGGCGGAAGCCGTCGCGGCCTTGAGCGCCGTGCCCGCTTCGGCGGGCGAGGCGCGCGCGGAAGCCCTCTTCTATCTCGTGCAGGCGCATGCGAAGTTGCGCCAGTGGGAACAGGCGCGCACGGTGCACGCGGAGCTGCGCCGCGCCTTCCCCGAACACACGCACACGCGCCGCGCGCTCGCCGCCGCCGGGCAGATCGCTCGTGACGCGAAGAACACTCCGGAGGCCGCAAACTTTTTCCGCGCCGCCGTCGCCGCTTATCCCGGCGCGGCGGAAGTGGCACAGGCGCAGTTTGAACTCGCTTGGGCGGCGCACGAATCGAAGAACTACGCCGAGAGCGCGCGTCTCCTGCTCGAACACCTCGCGCTCTACGCCGACCGCAACACGGACAACCGGGGACGTGCCGGATACTGGGCGGCGCGCGACGCCGAACGCGCCGGAAAACTCGCCGACGCGCGCACGCTCTATCAAGCGATGTTGCAACGCTATGACGCCAACTGGTACGGCGACCTCGCGCGCCAACGCCTCGACGCCTTGAAGCGCACGAACCCGAACGCCTCTCAGGACAACCTCGCGCCCGATTCACAACTGGCGCGCGCCGTCGTTAATCTCTCCACCATCTCCGTCGCCGAAGAGACGGCCACGGCCGAAGCCGACGCCGCGCTCGTCAAGGCAGACCAGTTGAACGTCGTCGGCTTGGACGAGTATGCGCTCGAAGAGGTGAACCGGTTGTTGGAGTCCGCGCCGCGCAGCCCGCGCCTGAATCTGGCGAAGGCGCGCATCTACCGCACGCGCCAGCAGAACTTGCAGGCGTTTCTCGCGCTGCAAAAAAGCTATCCCGATTACTCGCAGATGAAGCCTGAGGAACTGGCGCCGGAAGAGTGGGACGCCTTCTACCCGCTCGCCTACTGGGACGCGATCACGCGCGAGGCGCGTGCGCGCAGCATCGACCCGTATCGCGTCGCCGGTCTCATCCGTCAGGAGTCGGTCTTCGACCCGCGCGCCTCCTCGCACGCGAACGCCTACGGGCTGATGCAACTCTTGGTGGAGACGGCGCAACACACCGCGCGCAAGTACGGCATCGGGCGCACCGTCACGCGCGAAACGCTCTTGAACGATCCGCAACTCAACATCCAGATCGGCACGGGCTACCTGCGCGATCAACTCGACAACTTCGGGCGCATCGAATACGTCGCCGCCGCCTACAACGCCGGGCCGGGGCGCGCCGTGCGCTGGCGCACGGAACTTCCGGCCGAGATGGACGAATGGGCTGAGGCCGTGCCCTTCCGCGAGACGCGCGCCTACGTGCAGGGCGTCGTCCGCAACACCCTGCAATACAAACGACTCTACGACGAGGCGGGACGTTTTCGTCCCGAAGTCGGCGCACGCGCCGCGCGTCCTGCGGCAACGGGCGCGCAGCAGAGGGACGCGGCCGCGCCCGCCGACAACACGGCCGTCCGCCCGCGCCGCGCCACACCCGACAACGAAGAGTTCAGAGACGAACAATAGACGCGGCGCGCGGTTGAGTTCAGATTACAACTTCTCCTCCGTCTTCCTTCGAGTCTTTGTGCCTTTGTGGTTAAGCAACGGTCATTCACCACAAAGGCACAAAGACTCGAAGAGAGACTATGAGCTTGGAAGATTCCGGCGCGCGGAATTGCCGGGAGGCGTGCATGAGCGAGACGACGAAAGAAGAAACTAACCGACAACAAGGACGGGTTCGCAACCGTCTAACTTCCAGACTTCTCTCCTGCGTCGCTGCGCTCGCTCTCATCTCCGGCCACGCCTCATCTCAGGCGCACGCTCAGAAAAAGAAACCGGCGGCGCGCGCGAATAAGACAAACACCGCGAGCAAGACCAACGCAAAGGCCGTCGCCGCAACGCCCAAGAAGTCGCCTGCTGTCGCGGCGGCGCGCTCGATTTTGTTGAAGACCGAACCGAAAGCCGTCGTCTGGTTGGACGAAGTGAGGCGGGGCGTGACGGACGAGGCCGGGCGGTTAGAGATCGCTCGAGTTGCGCCCGGCCGCCACACTCTGCGCGTGCGCGCGGCGGGTTTCGCCGAACGCACGCTCACGCTTTTGCCCACCGAGCGCGGCGCGCTCACACTCGCCTTGACGCGCACCATGGACGAAGCCGAACTCCTCTTTCAACAGGCAGAAGACGCGCGCGAACGCGCCGCTAGCGAAGACGCGCGCCGCGAGGCCGCCGAACTTTACGGGCGCGCCCTGCGGCTTCGCCCGCGCTTCGCCGCCGCGCACGTCGGCCGCGCGCGTCCTCTCGGATTTGAATGATTACGAAGGCGCGCTCGCGGAGGTTGAGGAAGCGAGACGAGTCCGACCCAGCTGGGCGGAAGCCTCGGTCGTCGAAGGACGGATACTGCGCGCCTCGGCGCAAAACGCGGAGGCCGTGGAAGCCTACCTGCGCGCCCTCAGCGAAGCGCGCGGCTTCCAACCCGAAGCCCACACCGGCCTCGGCATCATCTACGAAGAAGAAGGCAAATATGAGGAAGCGGCGGCCGCCTACCGCAAAGCCGTCGCCCAACTCTCCGACACCGAACCCGTCCTCTACGAACTTCTCGGCAGAGTCTACGAACGGCTCGAAAAGTACAAGGAGGCCGTCGCCGCCTACGAGAAATATCTCGCGCTCGCCCCGAACGGCAAACTCGCCCCCGCCGTCCAATCCGTCATCGACCAACTACGCAAACAGGCCGCGGAACAAAACGATGAAAGAAAGTAAATCGTGAATCGTCAATCGTAAATAGATTTAAAACTGCTTTCTTCTATTCACGATTGACGATTCACGGCTTTTTAATCATTTCCGTCGCCGCGCGGCGCGAGTTTGCCGAAGACGACGCGGCCGATGAGCGCCATGATCGTGCCGAGGACGGGGCCGGCGATGAATCCGCCCGCGCGCGTCATCAGCGCCTTCGCCATCGGCACGGTCGTCCCCTTCGGCACGTTGAGCGCGTCCCAGTGGCGGAAGTAAGAAGTCTCGAAGTTTCCGACGTAGCTGATGAGCGTGGCGAGGAAGATCAAGATTTGCGAGAACAGGCCGAGCACGACGCCGATCAGGATCGTGCCCGTCCAACTGAAGTTGCCCACGCGGTTCGACAGCGCGCCGTAGATGAGCGCGCAGATGAGCGTCGTCCCGAGGATGGAGAACATGGCGTTGCCGCGCGGCTCGTAAGGGATGCCCGCGACCCCGATGGCGAAACGCGCAATCGTCCAGATGATGATCAGAACCAAAGGCAGGCGCACGAAGCGCAGGACACGTGAAAGCATGGGGGTCTACCTCTCACACAGGGATGGAAGAACTTGACTGTCGCTCGGCCGTTACAATAAACCCAACTTCTTCGCCACCACAACCAGCAAAAACGCGAGCGCCAAAAAAGTCGCGAGCCACGGCCGGTTGCCCATCGGGCACTTGCTGTCTTGCTTCTCTTCACTCATCGTCTAAGTTTTGCGTTTGCATGACGCCCGCCAATTGTGCGAGCATCGCGCCTGCCGGGGTTAAACTATCTTCACTCTCTAACAGCGCACGAGTTAAATTTACATGACACGACCCGCCGCCACAACACCGACCGCGCCGCAGCGACGCCACGTCTCCGAGAAGGCCGGGCGTTTCACCGAATCCGTCATCCGCGAGATGACGCGCGAAGCCCTCAAGCACGGCGCGGTCAATCTCTCGCAAGGCTTCCCCGACTTCCCCGCGCCCGCCGAGATCAAAGAGGCCGCGCGCCGCGCCATCAGTGCGGACGTCAACCAATATGCGATCACTTGGGGCGCGCGCGATTTCCGCGAGGCGATTGCGGAGAAGACGAAGTGGTATCTCGACTTGGACGTTGATCCGGAGACGGAGTTGACCGTCACCTGCGGCTCGACCGAAGGCATGATCGCCGCCATGATGGCGACCGTCGATCCGGGCGAAGAGGTCGTCATCTTCGAACCGTTCTACGAGAACTACGCGCCCGATGCCATCCTCTCCGACGCGCGCCCGCGCTACGTTCCCTTGCGCGCGCCCGATTGGACGTTCGACCGCGACGAACTCCGCGCCGCCTTCAACCAGCGCACGAAGGCCATCATCATCTGCAACCCGAACAACCCGACCGGCAAAGTCTTCACGCGCGACGAACTCGAATTCATCGCCGCACTCTGCCGCGAACACGATGCGCTCTGCTTCACGGACGAAATCTACGAGCACATCCTCTACCCGCGCCGAGACCGTGAAGTCAAACACATCTCCATCGCGCAACTCGAAGGGATGCGCGAGCGCACCGTCATCGTCAACTCGATGTCGAAGACCTATTCGGTGACGGGCTGGCGCGTCGGCTACTGCATCGCGCCGCCCCACATCACCTCCGCGATTCGCAAAGTGCACGACTTCCTGACCGTCGGCGCGGCCGCTCCGCTGCAAGCCGCGGGCGCACAGGCCCTGCGCCTGCCTGCCGCTTACTACGAGCATCTGCAAACCGACTACATCGCCCGCCGCGACCTGCTCTTGCCCGTTCTGGAAGAAGTCGGCTTCCGCATCTTTCGTCCCGACGGCGCTTACTACGTAATGACGGACATCTCGGCGTTCAACTTCGCGGACGACGTTCAGTTCACGCGCCACTTGATCCAACAGGTCGGCGTCGCCTGCGTGCCCGGTTCGAGTTTCTACAGCGACCCCGCGCTCGGCGCGCAGCAGGTGCGCTTCTGCTTCTGCAAAAAAGACGAGACGCTGCACGCCGCCGCCGAACGGCTCCAAAAACTTCGCCCCTGACGTGTCCCCGTTGTCCGGCTTCCGGAGACGGGGAGCGGAGACTGAAAGACAAGCGGCCGTGTGGGACACTAAACGTCAAATCATCTGGCTCTCGACCGCCATCATCTTCGGCACGTTCGTCGTCTATCAACACGCACGCGACGACCCCGAAGGCTTCGACCCCGCCTACTTCGCCCTCCTCGAAATCATCCTCCTCCTCGTCATCGCCGCGATGTTTTATTTCTACTCAAGGAAGAATTAGAGGTCAGAGGTTAGAGGTCAGAGGTTAGAGGTCAGAGGTTAGTGAAAAACTGTCTTCACTGATCTCTGACCTCTAACCTCTATTACTTATGATTGGGCGGCTGCGCCGACTTGTAGCGGAGTGTGATGCCGGGATTGCCGACGATGAGCAGGCGGCGCGCTTCGGAATAGGGGAGCGCCGTCGGGGCGTATGAAAGCAGGTAGCGATGCTTGCGCAGTTCGTCGCAGATGGCTTTGGCCGACTCGGCCGGTTTGTCGAGCGCGAGGATGCGCCCGCCCGTGGCTTCGACGAGTTGTTGCACGACCTGCGTGGGCTTCGGTTGATCGCGACGGTGCGCGCCGCCCGTCCGGTCGGGGATTTGCAGCGCGTAGACGGTGATGTCCGACTTTTGCAGTTCGTGCAAGATGTCTTTGAACTTCATGTTGCTGCCGCGGTCGAGGCCGTCCCCGATGAGCACGATGACGCGCTTGCGATTCGAGCCGGTGAGCGGGCGCAAGGCCACTTCGATGACGTCGTTGATGGCGTCGAACAGGTGCGGGTCGCCCTTCTTTCTGAGCAGCGCGACGGCTTCCTCAACCTCCTTCGTCTTGTCCGTCCAATCGGCCGAGAGTTGTTCGGCGCGTTCGTCAAAGCCCGCGATGAGCAGTTGGTCGCCCTCGTAAATCTCGTAGGCGAATTCGCGCGCCACGCTCGCCAGTTTCGGCACGTCCGTGCGCAGGGAGAAAGAGTTGTCGAACAAAAGCACGATGCGCGCCGGGCCTGTGTCGGGCAGCAAATTCTGGATGCTCTGTTCGATGCCGTCGTCGTAGAGGGCAATGTCCTTTGAGGTGATGGGCGCGCTTGAGCCGTCCTCGCGCACGGCCACGAGATTGAGCGTCGTGGCGCGGTCGCGCGAATTGACGGGACGACGCCCCGCCTGTCCGAGCGCCGCGAGACACGCGGCCACGAGCAGACCTGAGACGAGCAGAACTTTAGGATACGACACTTGGCTTGGCCTCGAAATGAAGGAGTGTGTGACTAATCGCTTTTCGAGGGCTTGGATGTCGCCGCTGTCCGAGAGGTTTTCTTTCGTTTGGATTCTTCGGCGGGCGCGTCCGCTTTGGTTTCGGTCGTGGCAGCTTTGCCGCTGTCGCCCGCGCCGTCCGTCTTCGCATCGGCCGCGCTCGTTGTCTTGGCCGGTTCTTTGTCGCCGTCGCCCGTCTTTTTCCCGGCGTAGTCCGTCACGTACCAGCCCGAACCTTTGAACTGGAAACTGGTCGGCGACCACTCTTTCTCCAACTTCCCGCCGCAATTCTTACAACGCTTCAGAGGCTTGTCCGTAATCTTCTGCATCACCTCGATGCGCGCACCGCATTTCTGGCAACTGTATTCGTAAATCGGCATAAATACTCAGTTCTTTTCCGACGGCAAAATAGAGTCTGAACGTTTTAACTGCCGCGATTATACGAGGCGCTCCGGGGGCGCGCAACCGCGTGCGAAATCATTAACGGAAACTCTCCGCATTATCGCTGCATTCGCGCCGGGGCTAAAAATTTTTCTCCAAAAGCGACTTTTTTTGCACACTTTTCATACGCCGGAAGCCTCTCATAGCCCCTAAATCATCGCTCAGGATGAACGATTGCCGGGGCAAGTTTCAGTCCTACAGTAACTTGCGCCCGCGTGGATTAAATACAGACAGCAAAAGGACTTATTTGCATAAGTTTAGTTCGCCCGAAGCAACCGGCGAGGCAGTTAGTCCATCTTACACGCGGTCTCGATAATTGCTCTTTGCATATCGTTTCCACCATGCGTAGCCCCCAAAACCTTTGCACCGCATCAACGATGCAACCGTCGGCGTCGAAACTCGGTTTTCGGTTTCGACCCAAGCTCACATGGAGAACGACTGAATGCAGATTACCCGGCACGTCCCTCATTTCCGCTCTTTTAAATTATCACTCTTAACGCTTTTCGCACTGTTTCTCGTCGCCAATTTCACCAGCATCGGAACCAGAGTCCTCGCCCCTTCGGCCGCGGCGACCATCCGTAGCAAAACAGAAAACTTCATCCCCACGGACATCCCGACTTCGGGCGATACGGAGATCGATCAGTTGATCTTCGAAGCGGGCAAGGAGTACGGCGTCGACCCGCGCTTGATTCACGCCGTCGCCTATCAGGAATCGCGCTACAAGCACGAAGCCGAATCACACGCGGGCGCGCAAGGTCTCATGCAGATGATGCCTGCCACCGCCGAACGCTTCGCCGTCGAAGGCAAAACCGGCTTGGCACAAAACGTCTACGCCGGAACGAAATTGCTCCGCTGGCTCTTGAAGCGTTTCGACGGCAACGTCGAACTGGCGCTCGCCGGTTACAACGCGGGCGAAGGCTCCGTCGATAAGTACAAAGGCATCCCGCCCTTCAAAGAAACCGAAAACTACGTCAGCAAGATCAAGGCCAACTACGGCAAGACCTATCACCCCATCCTCGACCCGACAGACGCGCGCATCTACTTCGGCCTCGAAAACTAAACGAAGACGTCAATCGTGAATCGTCAATCGTGAATAGAAAGAACTGTCTTCTACTATTCACGATTGACGATTTACGATTCACGGCTTTTACTTCATCGTTCATCGTTCATACTTCATCGTTTAGTTTGTTATCATCACGGCGAGTCCGCTTGTTTAAGGAGCAGCAGCGCCGTTGTCTTTGCACCCCACGCCCATCACGAACCTCGAATCGCTCTCGCTCGAACGCAAGATCAAGATGCACGAGGCGCGCGAAGCGATCATCAATCGCCTCGCGCCCTCGATCCACACGAAGATCGACCTCGATAAATTCCTGCAAGCCGTCGTCAGCGAACTCGGGCAGATGATGGACGTGGATCGCTGCGATGTGATCCAACTCGCTTCCGAAGGCGAACTGCGCATCAGCCACGAGTGGCGCGCTAGCGCCGACATCCCTTCGAGCCTCGGCACATCAGTGCCCGTCGATTTCCGCCAACTTGCCGGGCGCTTCAATCTCGCGCAACCCATCCGCATCGACGACACGGCCGCGCCCGGCCTCGATCCGAAAGTGAGCCTGCTGCCCGCGAGCCTCAACACGCGCTCGCTCCTCGTCGTGCCCGTCGTCTTGGCGGGCGACGTGCTCGGCCTCGTCGGCATGCACACGGTGCGCGCGCCGCGCAAGTGGCTCGACGAAGAAGTCTCCTTCCTGCAATCCATCGCGCGCCAGATCGCGGTCGGCTATCAATACGCGCGGCTCTACACCGACCAGCAGCGCGAGGCGCACCGCACGCGCGCGCTCTTAGAGATCGCCAACACCTTGAACGCGCGCTCCGACTTCGGCGAGGTCACGTCGCTCGTACTCGAACGTGCGCTCGCCCTTGTCGGCGCGGACTATTGCGCGCTCGGCGTGATGAACCCGACGGGCAAGGCCGTCAGCCTCGCCGCCTTCAAGGCCGCGCCGCACAGCGCGACCGAAGGCGTGCGCGGTCTCATCAAGGAACACGGCCAGTCAATCGACATCACGGACTATCCGGCCATACAGGAGTTGTTCAAGGAAGGCAAGACGCTGCAAGTCTTCGACCAGACCTTGCCGCCGCCCGTGCGCTTCGTCTTCAACGCGACGCTCGGCGGCCACGCCGCGCTCGTCGCGCCCGTCCACATCGGCGGGCAGACGTTCGGCTTGCTCGGCCTCGTCTGGAGCGCGCCGCGCGAGAGCTTCGACGAACACGAGACGGCGCTCGTCGAAGGCATCGCCGATCAACTCGGCACGGCTTTGGAGCGCGACCAACTCTCGGCGGAAGTGATGCGCCTGCGCACCGTGCTCCATCAACGCCGCGCCGAAGACCGCATCATCGGCCAAGCGCCCGCCATTCGTCGCGCCATCGAACTCGCCTTGAACGTGGCCGACACGCAAACCTCCGTGCTCGTGCAGGGCGAATCGGGCACGGGCAAGGAACTCTTAGCCAACCTCATCCACTACAACTCGCGCAGCAAGGATCGCGCCTACATCAAACTCAACTGCGGCGCGATTCCCGAAACGCTCCTTGAATCCGAACTCTTCGGCCACGAACGCGGCGCGTTCACGGATGCGCGCGCGCGCCGGCGCGGCAAGTTTGAAGAGGCCGACGGCGGCACGCTCTTTCTGGACGAGATCGGCGAGATGAGTCTGTCCGCTCAGGTGCGTCTGCTGCGCGTGTTGCAAGACGGCGAGTTCACGCGCGTCGGCGGCAACGAAGTGATCAAGGCGGACGTGCGCGTCATCGCCGCCTCGAACGTCGATCTCGAACGCGCGGTCGAAGCGGGCACGTTCCGGCGCGATCTCTTCTATCGTCTCTCGGTCTTCCCGATTCGCCTGCCGCCTTTGCGCGAGCGCGCCGAAGACGTGCACCCGCTCGTCATCCATTTTCTCGAACACTACAAACAGAAGACCGGCCGCTACATCTCCGGTATCTCGAAGGACGCGCTCGCCGCGCTCACCGGCTACGACTGGCCGGGTAACGTGCGCGAACTCGAAAACGCCGTCGAGCGCGCCGTGATCATCGCTTCGGGGCGACAGATCGAACTCGACGATCTGCCGGAAGCCATCAGTCGCCCCGTCATGGAAGAGCGCGCGCGCACGCGCAGCGAACGCACGCGCGCCTCGGCCGAAGGCCGCCACATCAAACTCGAACTCGACATTCCGTCCACGCTCGCGGAGATCGAACGCCGCGCCATCGAAGCCACGCTCGACTACACGGGCGGCGACAAGACACGCACCGCGCGCACGCTCCGTATCGGCCGCAAAACCCTCTACCGCAAACTGCTCGGCTACCGCACCGACGACGAAGACGCATCCACTTGAGCGTCCTTCAAACTTCGTCCAACTGTCAGAAATAAAGAAGACAGCGAAAGCATGGAGGCGAGACAGATGAACACTCAAACTCTTTCATACGAAGACTACCTCGACGCGTTGCCCGCTGACCGACGCACCGAGATTGAGCGCGTGTGGGACGCGGTGCGCGCCCGCGTCCCCGCAGGGTTCAAGGAAGAGATCGGCGCGAAGTTTTTGACCTACAAAACGGGCGACGACTGGCTCGTCGCGCTGGCGAACCAGAAGAATTACATCAGTCTCTACCTGATGCCGCTCTACCTGTTTCCGGAGATGAAGGCGAAGTTCGACGCGGCGGCCGGGAAATTGAAGTGCGGCAAAAGCTGCGTCAACTTCAAGCGCGCCGACGAACTGCCGCTCGAAGTGCTCGGCGAAGTGCTCGGCGCATACGACGCGGAAGACTACGCGAAACGCGCGAGGCAAGCCCGCCACGCCGACGGCTCGCCGCGACCGAAAGCCGAAGGTTGAGACAGGCCGAAGCGGTTGGCATCGAAAATTGTTGGCATCGAAAATTGCGGTGCGCGTCGAAAATTTCAAAGTCGCCGAATAACCAAAGGCGCGTGTTAATCGTCGCCCGCGCGCGGCGTTTATGTGAACATGGACAGCCTGTACACGACGATGAGCGGCAACTCCGTCTTCGAGCGCGCGCACGCCAGAGTGAGACGCGAGAGACTGCTGAAGGTCTTCACCGTCTGCACCAGAATTTTACTCGCCGTCGGCTTTCTTCCTTCGGGGCTGACGAAAGCTCTCGGCCATCGCTTCACCGTCCTCGGACTCGACAACCCGGTCGGCTTCTTCTTCGAGGCGATGTACCGGACGGGCTTCTACTGGCGCTTCATCGGCCTGTGCCAACTCGCCGCCGCCATCCTGCTCGTCATTCCCCGCACGGCCACCATCGGCGCGCTCGTCTACTTTCCGCTCATCCTCAACATTTTCATCATCACCGTCTCGCTCCATTTTCAGGGCACGCCCTTCATCACCGGCCTCATGCTCTTGGCGAGCATCTACCTGCTCTGCTGGGACTACGACAAATTGAAGCACCTCGTCCGGTAACAGCAGCGGATATTTATAGACGGGAACATCCATGCGCGCACGTGCGTAAGGTTCGGGGCGACCGGGAATCATCTTGTCGCCGAAAGTGAACCTCGCGCTATGAAATCCCTGTCGTTGTTTCTGCTCGTCTTACACATCGTCGCCGGAAGTCTAGCCGTCTTGGTCGGTCTCGTCGCGCTCGTCGCACGCAAGCCCGTGCGCGTGAGGACGACGCGAGAGGGCGGCACGCACAAAAAATCCGGCCGTCTGTTTCTCTACGCAATGTCGGTCGTCATCGCGACGGCCACGGTGCTCACACTCATCAGTCTCAATCCTTACTTCGCGGGTCTGACGGCCGCCTCCGCCGTCGCCGTCTTCTCCGGCTACCGCGTGCTCGCACGCAAGCGCCCCGACCTGAATCCGCAACAACGCGCGCGGGCGCTCGATTGGCTCGTCGCGCTCGTGGTGCTCGGCGTCGCCGTGCTGCTCATCGCGCTCGGCGCGACGGGCGGCATCGAGAAGAATTTGCCGGTCGTCTATTCGCTCGGCGTCGGCAGCGCGCTCTACGCCGGTTACGACCTCTATCGTTTCGCGCGCCCGCTCGCGCGTCCCTTCTCGCTGAACCTCTGGCTCTACGAACATCTCGTTAAAATGATCGGCGGCTACTTCGGCGCGGTCGCGGCCTTTTCCGGCAGCGTCCTCGTGCTGCTCCCCGAACCGTGGCGTCAACTCTGGGCGACCTCGCTCGGCCAGACGCTCGCCGTCGTGCTCGTCATCTACTACCGGCGCAAACTCAAAACGCGCCCGCCGCAAGGCACACTCACGGAGGCTTCGACCGCGCCGCTCTCTTTGACGCATCCGTAACAGTGCTATCAAACATCTGCGTCAGTAGTCTCTGCCCGATATGCGGCCGCAACTTCTTTCTCGTCGCATCAACCTGCGGCGATTTATCTTCGTCTTAATCTCCCCTTAACATGAGCGTTTCTTGCGCCGCTTTGCGCCTCTTTGTTATAGTTTTTGCGCGGGAAGACAAGCAAATTAGTTTTTCGGAGAAAAGAGGTCACTGCACGATGTCCAGACAAGCTATCGGGTCGAATCGCACGCGACGCGCGGAAGAGACGGGCTTTTCGACGCAACTCACCTGCTTCCTTCTCGGCGGCGCGGTCGGCGCTCTGGCGGCACTGTTGTTTGCGCCGAAGTCGGGGCGCGAGTTGCGCGGTGACATCGCCGACGCCACGCGGCAAGGCGTGGATCGCGCGCGCGACAAGGCCAACGAGTATTACGAAGTTTCGCGCGAGCGCGCGACGGAACTTTACTCGAACGCTTCGGCGAAGGCGGGCGAAGTGGCGGGCGCGGCGCGGCAGGCCGCCGCCCGGCGGGGCGAGAATTTGACCGCCGCCATCGACGCGGGCAAACGCGCCTACGCCGAAGAGAAACGCCGCACCGAAAGCTCCAACGTACTCAACCAAGCTCCGGCCTATTACGAACCGGACAAATCCTAACCATTGCGGAATTCGGGTTGCGGATTGCGGATTGAAAGGCAGAGAAAAACGTCGAAGCGAATTCTTGTTTTCTAATCCGCAATCCGAATCCCGCAATCCGCAATCTCCAGTCCCCGATACCTTATGGCTTTTCAGATGAGCACGAGTGATCCGGCCTTTTGGGTCTTGGTGATCGTGGCCGTGGCGTTCGTCGGCATCGCCGCCGCGCTGGTGGCGATGGCGTTTGCGGTGCGACGCGTGATGTTGACGGTGACGAACCTCGAACGGCGCGCCGCACCGCTCCTCGACCGCGTGGCGCAGATGAGCGAGCAAGTGAAAGAGATCGCGGCGCAGGGCAAAGAGGTGGCCGAACAAGTGACGCTCATGTCGTCGCATCTGGCGACGGCCTCCGTCCACTTCTCCGAATCCTCCGCGCTCATCAAGGAAGAGGTGCGCGAACTCAAACAACTCGTCGGCTACACGGCGGTGACGGCGCGCGACAAAGTCGAACGCGTCGGCACGGCCATTGATCAAGCGCAAAAGCAGTTTTCCGCCACCACCCTGTTTATCCACACGAAACTGGTCGAACCGGCGCGCGAGTTGGCGGCGATTATGGCGGGCGTCCGGCGCGGTCTGGAAGTGCTGGTGTCGCCCGCCCCGAAACAGATTGACCAGACATACGGAGAGGACGAACTGTTCATCGGATAAATATCCGTCAAACCGCCGCCCCGTCTTTTCTTCTTCCTTCGCAGCCGTGCCGCTTCTGGAAATCGGAGGCCGTTCGGCTTTTCTATTCTTGTCTCTCCGGAAAATTGTCACTTTCGTCACCAGCGACTCGCGCATATTCGCGCCCGGCTTGCCAAAGGAGTATCACCCCATGAAGCGCGTGCTCAGTTTTACCTTCTCGCTTTTCCTGTTCCTCCTGCTCTCCGTCTCAGCCCGCGCCGAGCCTGTCGTCATCACGAGCGGGAGCGTCGGCGTAAACGTCTTTCTCAGTGCGTTTCGCGGCGGCGGCGGCAGTCTCTCCGGCGACGGCTTTCAAATCAACTATGCTCTCTCCGACAACGTCAGTGCACAGAGAAGCAACGCATGTGTCGTCGTGGCGTGTGCGCCCGGAACCGTAGTTTCCGGCAGCACCGTCACGCAACTGGGCGGCAATCTCCCCTTTTCTTCCAGCGCCGTCATTAACGGTGTGACCTATACGCCTATCATCACGGGCGGGACGCTGACGTTCAACGCCGGCAACGTGGTGATTCCCGTCGTCTCGCTCGATAGGCTGACGCTCTCCACTCCCTTCACGATGACGGGGAGCGGTGCGGTTACTGTCCCTCCCAACTCGACGCCCATCTTTAGCGCCGAGTTCATCGGAGAAGGCACGGCGTTTGTGAACTTAGTCAGGGGCATCGACGGTTATTTCATCCAGAGCATCAGTTTTCGCTTCGCGGAGCCAGCCCCGGTGGCAACGCCGGAACCGGCCACCCTCTTGCTGCTCGGCACGGGATTGGCGGGCGCAGCAGCGGCGCGCATCAAGCGACGAGCACGCAGGAGGAGAGGCGCAGAAGACGTGAGCATCGAGAGTTAAGCAGCGAGTTACACGCGAGGTCTCGATCTTCTCGCCGTCACATTCACCTTTTGACGGTTTAGAATAACGCTGGTCAGGGTTTCAACCGATACACGCCGAAGCGGCGCGGTTGAAGCCCTTCGCATTTACAGGGGAAGGCGAGCACGAGCCGCGTGTTTCTCTGCTTTGGCGCGCGTCGGCGTCTGCTGCTACTATTGTTGATTCGTAACCTTAGCGCGCCGCTCGCCCCTCGTACCGAATGACAAGTTTGGCGTCGCCTGACAGTGAAGCTCATTAAAGTTTATGTCTACCGAAACACCCCTTGAACTGAAAAAGACGGTCAATCTGCCGAAGACCAACTTCGCGCAGAAGGCCAATCTCGCACAGGCCGAACCCGCGCGCCTCAAGAAATGGGACGCGCTCAAACTCTATCACCTGATCCGCGAAGCGCGGCGCGGGCGCGACAAGTTCATCCTCCACGACGGCCCGCCCTACGCCAACGCGGACATCCATCTCGGCACGGCGCTCAACAAGATCGTCAAAGACTTCGTCGTCAAATCGCGCACGATGCTCGGCTACGACGCGCCTTACGTGCCCGGCTACGACTGTCACGGTCTGCCCATCGAACTCTTCGTCGACAAAAAACTCGGCGCGAAGAAAGCGAACATGCCGCCGGTGAGCGTGCGCCGCGCGTGCCGCGAACACGCGACCGAAGCCTTGAAGCGGCAGACGCGCGATTTTCAACGCCTCGGCATACTCGGCCTCTGGGAAAATCCTTATCTGACGATGTCGAACCAGTACGAGGCCGAGACGGCGCGGCTGTTCGGTCGCTTCGTCGCGCGCGGCTACGTCTACAAAGGCGCGCGGCCCGTCTACTGGTGCGTCTACGACCAGACGGCGCTCGCCGAAGCCGAGGTCGAATACAAAGAGCACACGAGTCCTTCGGTCTACGTGAAGTTTCCGCTAGCAAGCGACCCGGCGGAGATCGACCCTTTGCTTGCGGGGCGCAAAGTCTTCTTCCTCATCTGGACGACGACGCCGTGGACGCTGCCCGCCAATCTCGCCATCGCCGTCAACCCGAACTTCGAGTATGCGGCGATTGAAAACGGCGAGGAGGTTTACGTCGTCGCCGGCGAACTGGCCGAAGCGGTGGCCGCGAAATGCGGACTCGAACGGCCGCGCGTGCTGGCACGTTTTGCGGGCGCGAAACTCGACCGCCTCGAATGTCGTCATGCGTGGCTTGAACGCACGTCGCTCGTCATCCTCGGCGAGCACGTCACGCTCGGCGGCGAGGCGGACGCCGAGACCGAACTCGACGTGCGCGAGGCGCGCGCGCGTGAAGCGACGAGCAAGGCGGGCACGGGCTGCGTCCACACCGCGCCCGGTCACGGCCACGACGATTTCGTCATCGGCAAGCAGTACGGTCTGGACATCTATTGTCCGGTGGACAGTGCTGGACGCTTCACCGCGGAAGTCGAGCACTTCGCGGGCGAGCGCGTGTTCGAGGCGAACGCACGGATCGTCGAGTTTCTCAAAGAGCGCGGCGCGCTGCTGTTCGTGGAAGATTACAGGCATCGCTACCCACATTGCTGGCGCTGCAAAAATCCCGTCATCTTCCGCGCCACGCCGCAGTGGTTCATCTCGCTCGATGCGCGCGACGCGGAAGCACAAGCCGAACACGTCGAACAGGACGAAGACGGCCGCGACCTGTCGAACTACACAGAGAACGAAACGGCCGCGCCCGAATCTCTGCGCACGGGCGCGCTCGGCGAAGTGGAGCGGACGGTGCGCTGGATTCCGGCGTGGGGCGAAGACCGGATGCGCAACATGCTGCGCGGTCGCCCCGATTGGTGCGTCTCGCGACAGCGCGTGTGGGGCGTGCCCATCCCCGCCTTCTACTGCGACGCGTGCGGCGAGACCATCGCCGACCCTGCGGTCATCGAACACGTGGCCGACATCTTCGAGCGCGAAACTTCCGACGCGTGGTATGCGCGCGAGGCCATGGATTTGCTGCCCGCAGGATTCGCTTGCCCCAATTGTCAGGCGACGCGGTTTACGAAGGAGCAGGACATTCTCGACGTGTGGTTCGACAGCGGCTCGTCGTGCGTCGCCGTGCTCGAGCACTACGAAGAGTTACAGTTTCCGGCTGACATGTATCTGGAAGGCGGCGACCAGTATCGCGGCTGGTTCAACTCGTCTCTGATGGTCGGTCTGGCCGCGCACGACCGCGCGCCCTATCGCACGGTCTTGACGCACGGTTGGGTGGTTGACGGCCAAGGCAAGGCGATGCACAAGTCGGCGGGCAACTCCGTCTCGCCGAACGACGTGATCAAAGAGTCGGGCGCTGAGATCATACGCCTGTGGTGCGCGTCTTCCGACTACCACGAAGACATGCGCTGCTCGGCGGAAATCCTGCAACGCGTCTCGGACGCCTATCGCAAGATGCGCAACACCGCTCGTTTCGCGCTCGGCAACCTCGACGGCTTCGACCCGGCGCGCGACCGTGTGGCAGACGAAGAACTGGAGGAGATCGACCGTTGGGCGCTCGCTGAACTCGACGCGGTCGTGGAGCGCGTGCGTGCGGCTTACGAGGCTTACGAGTTTCACACGGTCTATCACGCGCTCTACCACTTCTGCACCGTGACGCTCTCGGCTCGCTACTTCGACATCATCAAGGACAGGCTCTACACGGCCGCGCCGCGCTCGGGTGCGCGCCGCTCGGCGCAGACGGCGCTGCACCGCATCGCTGATGCTCTAGCTCGGCTCCTCGCGCCGATCTTGGTTTTCACCGCAGACGAAATCTGGGAGAACCTCCCGCGCGGAGAAAGTGACGAGGAAGCGGCATCGACTCAGTCGGTTCATCTCGCGGAGTTTCCCGTCGTGAGCGGCGAGCTGGACAGACAACTGCTCACGAACTGGTCGTGGTTGTTCGGGATGCGCGAAGAGGTTCTGCGGAAACTTGAAGAGGCGCGTATCGCTAAACTTATCGGGAGCAGCCTGGAAGCGCGGGTCGAGATCACGACGAGCAGCCCGACCTACGATGCGCTTGAAAAATACGCCGCTGAACTGCGCTACCTCTTTCTCGTCTCAGAGGTCACGCTGAACAATGTGGAGGGCGAGAACGTTATCTTTGAGTCCGGTGAAATAAGCGTGAATATCGAGCGCGCCGAGGGCGAGAAGTGCGAGCGTTGCTGGAACTATTCCACGCGCGTCGGCGAATCAACTCGTTACCCGACGGCGTGCGAACGCTGCACGGCGGCGCTCGCCGAGATCGAGAGCGAAGGAGTCGCTTCGTGAAGGCGCGCACTCTCAGTTGGCGCATCTGGTATCTGCTCGCGGCCTTCGGCGTCTACATGATTGATCAGATGTCGAAGGCTTGGGCGGTGCGCACGCTCCGTCTCGGCGAGGACAAGACGGTCATCCGGGGCTTCCTCGATTTCGCTTACGCCGAGAATCCGGGGATCGCCTTCGGGCAGTTGCAGGAGGGCGGCTGGTGGGGGCGTTGGGCGCTCGCGGTGCTCGCCGTCGCGGCGGGCGTCGCCGTCCTCACCTACTTCTTCCGCACACAGCGCAGCGACGACCGCATCCTCGGCGCGTGCGCCCTCTTGCTCGCAGGCATCGCGGGCAACCTGACGGATCGCATCCGCCTCGGCCACGTCATCGACTTCATACTCCTGCACGCGGGCGACTATCACTGGCCGACCTTCAACGTCGCCGACGCAGCGATCTGCACCGGGGCCGGCTTGCTCATCCTCGATCTCATTTTGGAAGGCCGGAAGCAGAAGCAGGAGTCAACCGTCAGCGGTTAGTAATTTCGTTCGTTCCGACAACGGGCAACCGGCGATGGACAACTAACAACCGAAATGTATCCCGAACTTTTTCGCATCGGCAATTTCCCCATCAACACTTACGGCGTGTTGCTGGCGCTGGCCTTTCTCGCGGCGCTGCTGGTGTCGGCGCGTCTGGGCGCGCGCGACGGGTTGCCGCGCGAGCGTCTCTTTGATCTGGGACTGTGGTTGTTGTTGGCCGCCATCGTCGGGTCGAAGGTGTTGCTGCTGGTGGTCGAACCCGAATACAGAGACGCGCCGTGGCGTCTGCTCTCTCTGGACTTTTTGCGTTCGGGCGGCGTGTTCTACGGCGGCTTCATCGGTGCGGTCTTAACGGCCTACGTGCTCGTGCGTCGTTATCAACTCCCTTGGTGGAAGACGGCGGATGCATTTGCGCCGGGGATCGCTTTGGGGCAGGCCATCGGGCGGCAGGGCTGCTTCGCCGCCGGGTGCTGCTGGGGCAAGCCGACCACGTTGCCGTGGGGCGTGCGCTTCTCCGAACTCGGCCATCAAGTGACGGGCGTGCCCATCGACGCACACTTGCACCCGACGCAGCTTTACGAATCCTTCGCCGCCTTCCTCTTCTTCGCGCTGCTGGTGTGGCTGCATCGACGCAAAACTTTCAACGGCCAAGTCATACTCACTTACGGCGTCCTCTACGGCGCGACGCGCTTCATCATCGAGTTCTTCCGCGACGACCCGCGCGGCGACATCCTCGGCCTCACTTCTTGGACGCACCTCTCCACGTCGCAGTTGATCAGCTTGCTCGTCGGCATCACGAGTCTCGTCCTCTGGCTCCGTCGCCGCGCGTCGGGCGGGGCCGCCACAGGCGACGCGCGCAAAGTGGCCGGCAGGAGCGCCGCCCGCGCCTGAACGATGGACGACCCCGGCGCAAAGCATCACCACAGCCACGCGGGAGACGACGCGCTCGCCTCACGCGAAGAGGACGCGCCCGCCGTTGAAGAAGTCCACCTCGCTCCCTCCGAAGACGCGCCCGCTCCGGCGAGCGATGAGGAGGCGGAGGCGACGACGCTCGCCTTCGTCGCCGGTGAAGCGGACGCGGGCACGCGGCTCGATGCCTTTCTCGCCGCGCGCGTCGAAGGCGTCAGCCGCACGCGTCTCAAACAGGCCATCGAAGACTCGGACGTGCTCGTCGGGGGACGCTCCGCGAAGCCTTCATACAAACTGCGCGCGGGCGACGCGGTCGAACTCGAAACACCCGCGCCGCCCGCCTCTCACTTCACGCCCGAAGACATTCCGCTCAACATCATCTACGAAGACGATTGGCTCGTCGTCTTGGACAAACCCGCCGGTCTCGTCGTCCACCCCGCCGCCGGAGTCGCTGCGGGCACGCTCGCCAACGCGCTCGCCTTTCGATTTCGGAGAGCGGAATTCGGATTGCGGATTGAAGACGACAACGCCGCCACCGCGCGCGCATCCGAATCAACTGGGCAAACATCCGAACCAACCGAGCAAGAATCAAAAACTGACTATCCGCAATCAGCCATTCACAATCCGCCATCCGCCATCCGCCATCCGCCATACCCACGTCCCGGCATCGTGCATCGACTCGACCGCGACACGTCCGGCCTGATGGTCGTCGCCAAAACGGAGCGCGCGCACGAGCATCTGGCCGATCAATTTCGCGCGCGCAGCGTTTTCAAATCCTACGTCGCGCTCGTGCACGGGCGCGTGCGCGAAGCGAGCGGGCGCATCGAAGAACCGATTGCGCGCGACCCGCGCCAGCGCACGCGCATGAGTGTCGTGCGCGGCGGACGCCCCGCCCTTTCGCTCTACCGGGTGCGCCGCGCCTACGAACGCTTCACGCTGCTCGAAGTTGAAATCAAGACCGGGCGCACGCATCAAATCCGGGTGCATCTCGCGCACCTCAAACACCCTGTCGTCGGCGACAAAGTTTATAACGGCGGGCGCGATGCGACCGTCGGCGACGTGCGCCTGCGCGCCGCCATCCGCGCCATGGGGCGACAGTTTCTACACGCCGAACGCCTCGGCTTTCAACACCCGCGGACGGGCGCGCGCCTCAACTTTCACGCGCCCCTGCCGCCCGAACTCGCGCGCCTGCTCGAAGCGCTGGAACAAGTCTGATTTGAACTCCCTGTTTCCTTCGTGTCTTCGTGCCTTCGTGGTTAATGTTTGATTAACCTTCGCTCATCACCGAGACATGAAGACACGAAGAAAAGCCAAGATTTCGGTCGTCGCTCCGGCGTGCCCGGCATGCGTTCGGAGAGACGTGTTGTTATACTGTCGGTTCGCCGCTAAGTAGCCCGTCGAAAGGCAACGGCCGCTCGCCCGCGCGGCATCGAACCCTTGCGACGTTTGGAGATTCAAAGGGCTTCAACCTTTTCCATTCCGTCCCGTCGATTCAAACACATGAGATTCGCCCTCTACACATTTTTATTCACCGCCGCGCTCGCCCTCTGCGCGCTTCCCGCGCTCGACTCGCGAGTAGCCGCGCAAAACGCCGGACAGCAGCCGCAACCACCCGCGCCGCGTCAGACTCCGACGCCCGCGCCCGATCAAGACGACTTGCAGGGCGGCCGCGTCTTCACGCGCGAGGTGCAATTGCCCATCACCGTGATGGACAAGAAAGAGCAGTTCGTCGCCGGACTCAAGGCCGAGGATTTCGTCATCTACGAGGACAAGCAGCCGCAGCAGATCGCCAGTTTCCGCGACGAGGCGGCGGGCACGCCCATCTACGTCGCCGTCTTGATGGACATCTCCTCTTCGGCCGCCGCCAAACTGCGCTTCGAGAAAGAGTCGGCCAAGGATTTTCTCTACACCGTCGTGCGCGTGCGCAAGGACAAGGCGGCCTTCGCCACCTTCGACGAAGACATCAACCTCCTGCAAGACTTCACGGACAAGCTCGACAAACTGGACACGGCCGTCGATAGCGTCAAGAAGCCGGGCACTTCAACCGCGCTCTACGATGCCGTCTGGCGCATGTGCGACGAGAAGATGCGCGGGGTGACGGGGCGGCGCGTCATCGTCGTCATCACGGACGGCACGGACACTTCGAGCCGCGCGCGTCTGGAAGAAGCCATCGAGATGGCGCAGCGCACCGAGACGATCATTTTCGCCATCTCCACGAAGGCCGGTTTTTCGAGCGTCGTGCCCGGCGTCGAAGCGGGCACGGTCAAAGACGACGACGACAAGCGGCTCGACCGTCTGGCCGACGCGACGGGCGGCAAAGCCTTCTTCATCGGCGACCGCCTCGAACTCGAACGCGCCTTCACGCGTGTTGCGCGCGAACTGCGCGGCCAGTACATCGTCACCTACCGGCCGACCAACAAAAACTACGACGGCAGCTATCGCCGCATCGAAGTCAAACTCGCCGCCGGGCATGACGGCCTCAAAGTCCGCGCCCGCCGCGGCTACACGGCTTGGGCGGACAGAAACAAGTAGTAAATCGTGAGTCGTCAATCGTGAATAGAGAAAGACAGTTCTTTCCATTTACGATTGACGATTCACGATTCACGACAGAAGGGTAAGTTGAAAGTAATGCTTGATCGCATCCGGTTTGTGGGCGTGCTCGGTTTTATTCTGGCGGCGGGCTTGGGCGCGGGCGGCACGCTGCTGGTGGGCGCGCGCGCGCAAGAAAATGGTGTGCACGGGCGGCGCGGCGCGGCGGCGTTTCAGCAGCCGCAGCAACAGCAGCCGACGCCGCGTCCTAGTCCGACGGCGCGCGTGGACGACACGACAACTCTTGACGACGACGAGATCGAGCGCGTCGATACCAGCTTGACGAACGTCATCTTCACGGCCGTCGATAAGAACAAGCGCTTCGTCACCAATCTCAAGCAGGAAGACATACGCGTGCTCGAAGACGGCGTGCCGCAACAGATTTTCACTTTCCAGCAACAGATCGACCTGCCGCTGTCGCTCGCCATCGTCATCGATACGAGCATCTCGCAGGAGCGCACGCTGCCCGAAGAGAAGGCCGCCGCGCGCGCCTTCGTCGATGCCGTCATGCGCCCCTCGAAAGACGAGGTGGCCGTCCTCTCTTTCACCGGCGACTCAACGCTCGAACAGGGCTTGACCGGCAATCCCGTGCGCGTCCGCAGCGCCATCGAGCGCGTCGAGTTCGTGCCGCCCTCCGGCTACATCGGGCGCGGCGTGACTGTCGGCGGCACGCCTCCGATCTCCGGCGACAATCAATCGACCGCCGGTTCGACCGCCATCTGGGACGCCGTCTACGCCACCTGCCACGAGGTGATGACCGAAACGTCCGACAAGACGCGCCGCGCCGTCGTCCTGCTCACGGACGGCGACGACACCAGCAGCAGTTTGAAGTTGGACGAGGCCGTCTCCGAAGCGCTCAAGACCGAAACGCTCGTCTTCGCTATCGGCATCGGCGACAGCTTCGGCTACACGGGCGTCGATGAAGGCTCGCTGCGTAAGATCACGGAGCGCACGGGCGGGCGCGCCTACTTCCCGCGCAGCGAGGAAGACCTGCGCAACGCCTTCGCGCAAATTCAACGCGAACTGCGCGAGCAATTCCTCGTCGCTTACTCGCCCACCAACAAGCGGCGCGACGGCACGTATCGTAAACTCCAGATCGAGATCATCAACCCCGAACTGCGCAAGCAGAACGTCAAACTCAGCTACCGCCAGGGCTATTTCGCCAAGAGCGACACCGCCGTAGCCCCCACGCCTCGCCGCCGAAGGTAAAAAGCCGTGAATCGTAAATCGTAAATCGTGAATAGAGGAAAACTGCTTTCTTCTATTCACGATTTACGATTTACGATTCACGACTCTCCTATCTACCTCTCGCCGCGTTCCTCTTCGACAGTCGTTTGCAGTTCCACGGTCAGTTTCCGCACGTCAACTTGATCCCAAGGCTCTAGGAGACGCAAGGTTTCATCAAGTATGCGCCGCTGGTGTTCGGGGAAATTCGGCTGGCCTGCGACCGCGCCGAACTCGCCTTTGTAATAGACGCCGCGCGGCGGGCGCACCCGCTCGATGGCCTCTTTGTCGACGGCGAGCACGATGGTCGTGATGCCCGCCGCTTCGAGCGCGCGCGCGGCCAGCCCCATCGTCTGATGGCAGACGCGCGAGGCCGGGATGAGCAGCGCGGCCTGCGCCCCGTAGCGCGTGACGCGTTCAACGAGTTGCGGCAAGGCGTTATCGGCGAAGCGCGCCGCGCTCGGAATGAAGCCGCAGAAACTCCAGAAGACGGGATTGAGTTGACCGATGATGCCGTTGGACTCGAACTCGAACAGGCGCTCTAAGGGCACTTGCGAGTTCATGTCTTGTTGGACGGCCGCCGGGTCGTAGCCGCGCGCCGCCCAGCGCAAATCTTCCGCTTCGATGAGCGTCGGGATTTCGCGGAACGAGGCGTCGCCGCCGGGGTTGCTCGTGTCGAACGGCTCGGAGCCGTCGATGTAGGCCCCCGCCGAAGTGATGAGCGCGAGGTTGAGCATCGGCAGCGCGCGCCGCGCCGGTTTGAAGGGCGCGCGCCGGTTCTCGACCCACGGGTAATGCTCGCCCAGATCGTCGCCGCGCATCTCGTTGATCCGCTTCCAGCGCTGGTAGTTTTCGCGCCACTCGTCAATTCGCTCAATCGTTTCCACCATGTTCTCCTTCGGGGTAGACCCTCGACGTTGAAGCCTGAAACTGCTTTAACTTGAACTCTGAAACTTGAAACTAAGCACCTCGATTTCGCCGCGCGATCAAGATAAAGGCGACCGCCGCCGCGAGCATGGCCGTGGTCATCGCGGCGACCGAATAAACGTGCAGACCGTTGAAAGCGACGCGCAACGGATCGCTCGCGGCCACGTCATCGATTGGCCGTCCCATCGCCGCCCGCAGCGCCGCCATTCGTGCGCTGATGATCCAGCGGCCGACGCCCGTCGAGAGCGCCAACAACGCGAGCGCGCACAGTTCGATGATCCATGCACGCCGCGCCCGCGCAACGCTTCGGCGCGCGAACGCCGTCGCCAACAGCAGCAGCGCGACGAGGAAGCCGGAGACGTTGACCACCGCGATGGTGCGCGCGACGATTGCGCCCGCCAACTCGCGCGCCGGGAGCACCGCGAAGGCTCCGGGCGCGACCGCGAAACTGAGCAGCACGGCCGCGCCGAGCCACATGCCGAGCAAGAGCAAGCGCGCGTCGCCGAGTGTGCCCGCCGTCGCTGTCGCCTTTGTCGCGAGCGCGTTGTTGGCGTCCGCCGCGTGGCGCAAAGTGAGTTCGCCGGCGCGCGTGTTCTCTTCGGCCGACGCACGACGGGCGCGCGCGTCGTCTAAATTCGCTTCCATCAATCGTACTCCATCACTTCGGGCAACAACTTGATCTTCGGCAGAACCATTTCGGGCAAAGGCAGTTCGCGCGGGTCGGGCACGGTTGCCAGCCAAGCGAGCGCGCGGTCGAGTTGCGCTTGATAATCCGTCAGATCGAGCGACATGAAACAGGGCGTGCCGAGCCGCGCAAACTTCTCTTTCGCCATCAAGTACATGCGCCGCGCCGCGCCGCGTCGCCCGATCTCCAAGTGATGAAAGGCGACGGCCGACTGAATCAACGCCTGCAAAAAAAGTTTCTCGCGCGGCGCGGCATCATCCACCCAGCGCGCCTCCCAAGCATCGTGCGCCGCGTGAAACTCGCCCTCGTTGTAAAGATCGATGCCCGCCAGATAGTCGCCCGGATAAGCGGCGGCGTGTTCCGCTGTGTAAGCCTGCTCTCCCTTGTCGTCTTCCATTTCGGGATTATAAGCTATCAGCCGTCAGCTATCAGAGCGACTAGTTGTTAGCTGTTAGCTATTAGCGGTTAGCCGTTAGCCGTTAGCTATTGGCTGTTAGCTGCCGGCCGTCAACTATCAAGACTGATCTGTTGCTTTTGTTTTTAGCTAACAGCTAATAGCTAACGGCTAATAGCTATTAGCCGTTAGCTCCTTCAATATCTCGGCACGTGTGGGTCAACTTCGCGCGACCAGCGTTCGATGCCGCCCGCGAGATTGGACATCTTCGTGAAACCCTGTCCGGCGAGATAGGCGCAGACCTGTGCGCTGCGGATGCCGTGATGACACATCACGACGATCTCTTCTTCCGCGTCGAGCGTGCCCGCCCATTCCGAAAAACGACTGAGCGGCAGCAGCTCCGCGCCCTCGACGCGCGCCAGCTCGAACTCCTCCGGCTCGCGCACGTCGATCAAGCGCACGCGCTCGCCGCGCGCCGCGCGCTCCGCAAACTCCGCGGGCGAGATCGTCTGGTAACTCATCTCACGTCCTCCGTCTCAAGCGGCGGGTCGGCAACGTGCAGCACCACATCCTCCGCCGTCTCACTTGCCGCCGAGTCGCGCGGCCAGCACTTTGGCGGCGGTTGCGCCCGCGCCCGCCGCACTGCTGACGGTCGGGCTCAAGGGGTTCGAGATGTCGCCGGCGGCGAAGACGTTCTCGATGCTCGTCTCTTGTTCGCTCGTCACCGTGACGTAGCCGCGCGCGTCCTGTTGCAGTTGGCCGCGAAACAGTTCGTCGTTCGGCTCGACGCCGATCCGCACGAGCACTCCGCCGACGGCCATCTGAAACGGTTTGATCGCGCCGCGACGCAAAATCTCTATCGCCTCCACCCGCTCCGCGCCGATGATGCGCTGCGCTTCCGCCTCCGTAAAGACCGTGATGCAATGCTCCGCGCGCAGGCGCTCGACGAATTCGGCGCGCGCCGAAAGGCTTTTGCCGCGATGCACGAGCGTGACTGTGGGGCAGACTTCGGCCAAGAGCAGCGCGTTCTCGACGGCCGCGTCGCCGCCGCCGATGACGCACACGTCGAAGCCCGCCAGACGCTCGCGGTCGCGCATCACGGAATCGACCACGCCGCGCCCCGCCAGTTCGGCCTCGCCCGGAATCCCCAGCCGACGCCGCTTGACGCCCGTCGCCAGCACCAGCCCGATTGACTGCAACTCTTCGCCGCTTCGGAGCGCGACGCGCTTCGCCCTCAGATCGATGCTCTCGATTTCGACTTCAGTCCACAGGTCGAATTCCGCGTCGGCCACATGCTCGGCGAACAGGTCGCGCAACTCGCGTCCGTTCCCGGCGCGCAGGCCGAGATAATTGTTGATCGGGTTGTAGACGCTCAGCAGTTGCCCGCCCACCTCCGCGCCCGCTTCGAGGACGAGCGCGTCCAAGCCTAGATCGTCTGACCAGAGCGCGGCCGACAACCCGGCCGCCCCCGCCCCGATGATGATCACGTCGTACATAGGAAGCTGTTAGCTGTTAGCTGTTAGCTGTTGGTTGATGACCGGCAATTGATCCGTGACGACTGCTGAGTCTGTCTGTTGACGAAGCGTGGCGCACATGTGGTCGGCGATTTTTTCGGGGGCGAGACTTGAGGCGCGCAGGTGTCCGTCTGCGTCAACGAAGTTGAAGGCTGAACTCAAGCCCTCGGTGTCGAGTTGCCAGCGCGCCTCGCGATTTTGTTCGAGCGCGTCGAGTTCGGCGACGAGCGGCGCGAAGTCGGGTCGGGTGATCGATGGGCGCACGACCGTCTCCGCCCAAGAGTGATAGGGATAATCCACGCGATAGCCCCAGCCGTCAGCGAGCGGGATGATGATGAGATAGACGCGGCCGCGCGCGTGTTCGGTGATGGCCGTGTAGGGCGCTGCATGGCGCGTGGGCGAGAAGCCGCGCGCGCCGTAGAGTTCGCGCGCGAGCGTGACGATGGACAAGCCCGTCTCCGCGTTCTCTTCGACGCGCGACGCGCCGCGCGCGAAACTCTCAAGCGAACGTTCGATGAGCGCCCATTCGTCGTGCCACAGGTGCTCGTAATAGTTCGTGCGCGTGATGACGCGTTCGACTTCGGGCAGCACCAGAGCGTAAGCGCGCGCTTCGTCCACTTCGACGCCGCCCGCGAGATGACGCGCGAGCGGCGAGGCCACCCCGACGGCGTCCGGCACGAAACCGTCGCCCCCTTGCAAGACGAGGCTCGCGCGGATTCCTTGCGCGCCCGTGTTCGCCGAGAAGTCGCCCGCCTCGGCCGCGGCCACGAGCGGCGCGCGCAAATCGAGCGCCCGCGCGCCCGCGAGCATCGTCCAGACGGAGAGCACGCCGTCCGTGTCGAAGTGGTTGTTGGTGACGAGTTCGACGCCGCCCGTCAACGCGCGCGCGTCGGGCGCGCCAACGACGTTCAAAGCGATCTCGGTCGAACTGTCGGCCTTGACCGAAGCGGGCGTCCGGTTTCCCTGCCAGTGTGAGAAGTGGATGCTGTTCGGGACGAGACCGTCAACCGACAGTTTCGGCACGTCTGCCAAGCCCGCGTGATAATACTCAAAACGCATAGACACGTTAGAAAGGGATGAGGGCTAAGGGATGAGGGCGGAAAGGAACCCTCATCTCGCTTGAGTAATTTCTTTATTCATCCCTCCGCCCTCATCCCTCACTCCTTTCTTTGTTGATGCCTTCGAGTTTGACGTGTTCGTCGAGGCGTGTGACGACCAAGCCCTCGCGCACTTTGAAGCGACAGGCGAGAGCGGTCTTGTTTTCGCGTCGCGCGTCGCCCGTCTCGTGATACCAGAATTGGCAGTTGGTGCAGTCGCCGTTCCAACAGAAGTCGCCGTAGGAGATGCTCTGCATCGAGAGGAACTGAAAGCAGCGCAACAGGCGGTTGTTCTCCGGCACTTCGACGCGGCGGCCGAGAATTTCAATCGTCACCAGACGCTCGTATGGCTCAAACAAATCGCTGTCAATCAAGAGGGTTTCGACACCACCCTTCTAAGTCGGCCTTCGGTAAAACTTTGCCCGGCAGTATAACCATAAAAAGCCGTGAATCGTGAATCGTAAATCGTGAATAGAGAAAAGCAATTCCGCTTTCTTCTATTCACGATTTACGATTTACGATTAACGACGAATGGCTGCTAAACTAGGGGCGCGAAAGGGAGGTTGAACTGAACAGATGGGAATCGTGATGTATATCAAGCCGGGCTGTCCTTATTGCCAGCAGGCGCGCGACTATTACAACTCGCAGGGAATCGCTTTCACCGAGTACGACGCGCAGAACGACCGCGCGCGCCGCGCCGAGATGTTCGCCTATTCGGACGGCGACCCGACCGTGCCGTGTATCGTCGAAGACGGCCAGTATGTCGGATCGGGATGGGGCATGCCCCCGCGCGGTTGAACGGTGCACGACTAAGGCCGGCCGTGCGCCGGACGAACAAATCAGAGGGGAAAGGGGTAGGGGAAAAGGTGAAAGGGAAAGACTGTCGGCCGAGATAAAATGTGCTCCGATAAAATTTGCGCGCGGGCATTAGTCTCCTTGCTGTTTCCCTTTTCCCCTTCCCCTTTCTCCTTTTCCCTTTTTTATCTTTGCCATCTCCCCCACGTTCGGAGTTAAAATAGTAACCATCAATGCTAGGTTCAACTCTGCTCAACTATCGAATCACGGAAAAACTCGGCTCAGGCGGGCAAGGCACAGTTTATAAAGCCGTCGATACCAGACTCGGGCGCACGCTCGTCCTCAAAGTGCTCTCGCCCGAATTGACTTCCCGCGAATCGAATCTCAAACGCTTCGAGCGCGAAGCTCAACTCGCCTCTTCGCTCGACCATCCGAACATCTGCGTCATCTACGGCCTGCACGAAGAGGGCGGCCTGCACTTCATCACCATGCAGTACATCGACGGGAAGAACGTCCGCCAACTCGTGCGCGGCCGCCCGCTCGAACTGCGCAGCGCCATCTCCATCACCATGCAGGTGGCCGACGCCCTCGCCGCCGCACACGCGCGCGGCATCATCCACCGCGACATCAAAGCCGGCAACGTGATGGTGACGAAGAACGGCACGGCCAAAGTGCTCGACTTCGGTCTCGCCAAACTTCTCGACGAACAGCAGAGCGGCGGCAAAGGCAAAGGCGACGTGCACCTCACCGAGATGGGCGTGCCTTATGGGACGGCCACTTACGCCGCGCCCGAACAGGCCACGGGCGCGCACGTCGATCATCGTGCGGACATCTTCTCGACCGGCGTGTTGCTCTACGAGATGCTGACGGGCATCTGGCCGTTTCAAGGCAAGACGAACGTCGAGGTGCGCTACGCCGTCCTGCACGACACGCCGCAGCGCATCGAAGAGTTTCGGCAAGACGCGCCGCCGCGCCTGCAAGAGATACTCGACCGCGCGCTCGCCAAAGACCCGAAGGATCGTTACCAGCGCGTCGCGGAGATGCGCGACGACCTGCGCGCCGTCAAACGCGAACTCGCGGCGGCGGGCGCGGTCGCACCCGACCAGACGGACGAGTTTGAACCCGTCGCCCCCCGTCATCAATCGGCCAACAACTCTTTCGGCCGCACCTTCCGTCGCTGGCTGCGCAACATCACGGGCACGGAGACGCCCTCGACGGCCGCGCAATCGTCCGCGCCGCCCTCTTCTTCACGCAACATCTCCACCGCGCCGAACCGCGCGGAAGGCGAGACGCAGCAGACGACCAATCTCACCGAAGGCTCGAAGTCCGTCGCCATCCTTCCCTTCCGCAACCTGAGCGGCGACGCCGAAGTCAGCTTCTACGAGTTCTCGCTCGCCGACGCGGTGATTACGGAACTGGCGCGCCTGCGTTCGCTCGTGGTGCGGCCTTCGTCTCTCATCGTGAAGTATCAGGGGCACGAGCGCGACCCGCGCGAGATCGGTCAGGAGCTCAGCGTCGGCGCGGTGCTCGCCGCCTCGTTTTTGCGCGCGGGCGAGAAACTGCGCGTCAACGCGCAACTGCTCGACGTGGCATCGGGCGACCTGCTCTGGTCTGATCGCATCGACGCGACGGCCGACGACATCATCGCCGTGCAGGACAACATTGCCCAGCGCATCGTCGAAGGCTTGCGCATCGAACTGAGCGCCGACGAGAAAGACAAACTCTCCAAGCCCGCCACCGTCAACCCCGATGCTTACAACATCTATCTGCGCGGGCGCGATTCGATGGGGCGCTACATCTATCACACGCTCGCCAACGAAGATGTGGAAGAGGCCATCGAGAGTTTCAAACGCGCCATCGAACTCGACCCCAACTTCGCCCTCGCGCATTGCGCGCTCGGCGGCTGCTACGCCAATCGCGTCATCAAGTCGATGGGCGACTTCGAGGACTACGAGCGCGCCGAAGAGGCTTTCCGCAAGGGTCTCGACATCGACCCGAAGATCATGGAAGCGCGCATGCACATGGTCTTCATCTATCTGGCGCGCGGCGAGAAGGCGAAGGCGCGCGCGGCCGTGGAGAATCTGCGCCACGAAGCGCCGAACGATGTCGGCGTGCAGTTCGTCGCCTCTTACCTCTATCGTCTCGACGGCGATTACGAACGCTCTCTGCGCAGTCTCGACCGCATGCTCACCTTGAATCCGGCCGAGCGCGTCGTCGTCAGTTACAACCGCGCGCGCGTGCTGATGTATCAGGGACGCATGGAAGAGGCCATGCGCGCGCTCGACGACGGCGCGCAGATCGAACCCGACCATCCGTTCATACGCACCTTCCGCGCCGTCGCGCTCTACCGGCAGGGACGCGCGACGGAGGCGGCGGAAATTTTACGCGACGTGCTCGACACGCATCCGGAAATGGACGGCATCCGCCCGCACTACGCCATCGCTCTGAGCAAGCTCGGCCAGCACGAAGCGGCGCGCGCGCAGTTGACCGAGCGCGTCAAAGAGGTGGCCGAGGCAGACCACGACGCGCCCTACTGGATCGCGACGGCCTACGCCGTCGAAGGAATGCGCGATCAGGCGTTCAAGTGGTTGGAGCGCGCCATCAATCGCGGCAACGAAAACTTGCCGTGGTTTCGAACGAACCCGGAATGGGCTGCGCTCAGGGACGACCCGCGCTTCGAGATGTTGATGGGACGCATCGAGAAATCGCACGCGCAGGCGCGCGTCGGCGTGGAATAACAGATTGTGCGTTTGAATTTGGGGCGCGAGGGGGCTGCACATGAAAACCTTCGTCATCGGCGACGTACACGGGCGGCGCGCGCAGTTGAACACGCTCGTCGAGATGATTCCGCGCGACCCTGAGCGCGACATGCTCGTCCTCCTCGGCGACATCATCGACCGCGGCGAGGATGTCGTCGGCACGGTCTCGGATGTGGTGCGCCTGCGCGCGGAACAACCGGAGCGCGTCTTGTGTCTGCGCGGCAACCACGAACAGATGTTGCTCGACTTCGTCGACGAAGCCGCGACGCTCTGGCTGCACGCGGCCGTCGGCAGCGAATGCACTTTTCAGCAGTACACCGGAAAGCCCTTGCGCGTGCGCAGCGAGCAGGACTTTAAGACCTTGCGTGAAGAGTTCACGGCCGCCCTCCCGCCCGCGCACCTTGAATTTTTCCGCACGCTCCCGCTCTTTCACGAAGACGACTACGCCTTTTACGTCCATGCCGGTCTGCCCGGCGGCGCGCACCCGCGCGACACGCCCGCGCAGCATCTGCTCTGGTCGCGCGACGGCAACTTCTTTCGCAACTACACGGGCAAGCCCTGCGTCTTCGGCCACACGCCCGCGCCGCTTCTCCCTCTGCGCGGGCGACTCGGCCGTCACGGCATCTACATCTCGCACAGCGCCATCGGCATCGACAGCGGTTACATCCACACGTCGCCCTTGAGTTGTCTCCAACTTCCCGACTGCATGCTCTACCAAGCCTTCGCCGACGGCCACACGGCCACACACCACCTCACGGCCTTCATGCCCGAACCCTTGCGCGCAATGCAGCGAAAGGTGGCGGCCAGCCAACCCATCTGAAGACTTTGGGTAAAGGGTAAAGGGTAAAGGGAGAAGACAAGAAGCGGGACGCAAGCGATCAAGTGCTTCGCGTCCCGCTTCTTGTCTTCAAGCCGACAGCTAATAGCTGAGAGCTAACCGCTTCTTTAACCTTTCCCCTTTACCCCTTCCCCCTTTCCCCTCCTCTTAGGGTTTGCCGAAGCGCGCGCGATATTCGACCGAGTTGACGAAGCCGTGCACCATCGTGCGGAAATCGCCGGGGTGGGTCGTGAGGTATCTCGTCCAGTTGACGAAGCCGTCTTCATCCGGGTCGCGCTGGAGATAGCCGAAGTATTGCATGGTGACGAACGCTTGGTCGTACTCGTCCCTCAACACTTGCGGCAGTTCGACGATATGGCGCACCACGTCGGCGCGAGTTTTTCTGGCCGCCTCCATGTCGGCGACGAGCGATTCCTTTTCCGCCGTGCTGAGTTTCAACCCGTTCGCACTCACAAGCGCGTCTAAGAAAGCGCGCGGGCTGCTCGTCTCGCCATACAGTTCCGTGAAGGATTGCCGCTTGACCCAATCGACGGCGAAGGCGTTTTTCTGCGCTGCGATCTCCTCCGCCGTCTGCCCTTCGAGCCGCCGCACGTCGCGCAGGAAATCTTCGTAGCGCGGGCGCTCTCCGAAGAGACCCACCTTGTAGTAGCGATAGATGAAATAGCCTTTGTCCTGAAACTCCACCGAGCGGAAGAAAGCGGACGAGACCGTGACGCGATCACAGAGCGGATTGTTGTGGACGTTCGGACAGCGACGCAAGACATTGACCCACGCGGCGAGTCCGTCCGGCTCAGCCTCACGGTACAGGAAATCTCGATAGTGCTGGCGCACGAAAAACTCGTTATCGTCAATCGGGTTCGACGAAGATTCGGACGCCTCGTTATCAACAATCGTCACCGTCGCCGGGACGGTGGAGGCCACCACGCCTGCGGGATTGTTGAACGTAATACTGAACGTCTCCGAGCCTTCGCGGAAGGCGTCGTCGGCGATGAAGATGTTGAAGGTCTTCTCGCGCTCGCCGGGAGCGAAGCGGAGCGTGCCGTGGACGGCGCTGTAATCCTTCCGGCCGGAAGCCGTCTCGTCCACCGAGACGTATTCGACGCTCGCCGCATCCGTCACGTCCGTGCGCGTGACCGTCACGGCGACGCTGCCCGCTCCTTCGTCAACCGTGTAATTCGTCGGGCTGAAAAAAAGCAGCAACTGCTTATCGACGGCCAAGCCCCGCACCTCTTCCGTCGTATTGAGCGTGGCGATGGGCTCTGCCGCGCCCGTCGAGAGGTTGACGGTGTGGAGCACGGGGCGCGCGCCGTCGGCTACCTTGAAGACTGCGTAGGCCGTGCCGTCCGAAAAGTCTATGTCGAAGCCGAGCGCGTCGGGGGCGTCGAAACCGAGAGAACCGACGGTGAAGAGTTGTCCCGTGTCGCCGGAGATGGGAGAGCCGCCCCTTGAGCCGTGCCGGACGAGCGCGTCGCGCGCCGAATCGATCCCGTAGAGGGTCGTGACGGTTGAGGGCACGCCGACAAATTCTCTGGCATACGCCGCGCCGTTGACGCGCGGGGCGTGCCCGGCGCTTTGGTCGCCGGCGGCGTAAGCAAGCTGCGGGTCGCGCGACAGAAGCGCCCCGGTGTCGGGCGCGAAACGCAGGTTCTCGCCCGTCGCTCCGTTGACGACACGCAACTGGTCGTTCGCCGGGTTGAAATCGAAGCCGTAGCCGTCGGCCGCGTTCGGGGCGAACAGGCCGGCAGGGCTAGCGGGCGTGGCGACGGCGAAGGTTGCGCCCACCGCCGTCTGGATATGATAGAGGCGTGCGGCGTCGCTCAAGCCGTAGAGTTCGCCGGTGGCGTTGCGCAGGTCGATGGCGACGAGCGATTCGCCCGCCGGTAGCCCCGTGATGGTGAGCGTCTGTTGAATATGGCCGGGCGTGGCGCTCTGGAAACGCAGCAGCTTATTCGTCTTGGTGAGGGCGAGCATGGGAACGGAGTTCATCACGCGCCCGATGGTCATGCCGGAGAGAAATTCGCGGCTGCCTACGGCTCCGACGCCGCCGAGCAAGGTGGCCGCGCCCGTCTTGAGATCGATTGAATAGAGATTTTGTAGGGTGGTGGCGGGGTCGTCGCTGCTATAGGCCACCATCAAAGCCGTGTTTTCGCCGGGCGCGATGTCGAAGCCGAAAGCGAAGGTGGAAAAGCCGAGGTCTTTAGCAGCAAGACCGAGCGACCCGACGGTAAAGACTTGGCCGGTGTCGGGCGAGTGTGGGTTGCCGCCGGGCGAGCCGATGCGGGCGAGGCTCTCGGCTCCCTTGATGGCGTAGAGCGTGGTCGAGGTTGCGCCTGCATGATTGTTGCTGTACGCCACGTTGGAGGTTATTCGCGCCCGTCCCGTGTTCACCTCACCCGGCGCAAACTCCAGTGGCCGGTCAAAGGCGATGAGCGCGCCGGTGTCAGGGTTAATTCTGAAACTGCGTCCGGCGAGAGTCGTCACACGCAACTCGTCCGTGACCGGATCGAAATCCATACCGAGGTCGTATCCTTCATCCGCGAACAGCGTAAACGCTCTCGTGCCGACGGCCACCGTGTCTCCCGTGTCTTGATCGATCCGGTATAAGACGCCACCCATACTAAGTCCGTATAACTCTCCGGTGGACGGCCGCAAGTCGATAGCCGCGAGCCACGCGCGACTGACGCTCTTCGAGAGGGCAACCCTTTTGACGATCCGATGCGGCGCGGAACTGTCGAAGAAGATCAGGTGCTCATCATTGGTAAGACCGATGACGGGGACGGCGCGCGAGACGGACGCACCCATCAAGAGCAACAAAATAGCCAAACAAGGTGTCCAATGCTTCGCCCGCGTGTACGACGGATTTCTCATCACTTCTCCTTACAAAGCTATCGCCTGTCCGTTCAGTAGGAATAGGTTTCCACCGCATTGGAGACAATAGATTTGCCTCTCGCGTTGACCGCCCGCACGCGGAAAGTGCCACCACTGCTGCCGAGAGCGCCGAGCGGGTATGTGGTGACGCCCGTTCCGACTCGCGCCGCTTCCGTGTAAATAATCTGGTAAGCGTTCGAGCCCGTTTTCCGCTCGATGATGAATTCGTCTTCGTCGGAACTGTTATCCGTCCAACTCAGGTAAGGCTCGTAAGGATATTTATAGCCATGCGTGCCCCGTCCCGCCACCACATGATCAGATTGCTCGCCCCATTCGGTATCCCGACGGCCGCGTGTAGTTGGAGGATGTCGCAGCCGATGTCCTTGCCGTCCGTCCCTTGATTTCTGTAGGGACTGAAAGCGGCAAGACGATAATCTCCGCCTAACCGATCAACGAAGCGTGCATCGTCGAGCACTGCCGGATAAAAGTTGTTTCCCGGATAGTCATTCAAATTAGCCCCGGCGATCAAGTTGCGCAGAAATACATAACTGGGGAAATAGACTTGCAGGGTGCTGTAGCCGGACGTAATGCCTGCGCCCGAACCGCGCACGCCGTATTCGTTATGCGCCATCAAGTTGTTGGTGAAGACGAAGCCGGTCGTCTGTTTGGTCGTGTCGCCACCGGTCACGGAGACGACGTTGTCCGTCTGAAAGACCGTGTTGTGGTCAACGGTCAGCCCGTCCAATCCGTCGTTGAAATTTAAGAAGTGGCCGGTTGCGAGGTTCGGCGCAAACCACCTGTCGCCGTCAATGTCCTCGAACAAATTATTTCTCACCGTGATGCGTTTCGCCCGCGGGCCGCTATTCTTGAATTGAAGCGCATAGGCCGCGTGGCGCACGATGTTGTTGGTGAACTGAATATCTTCGAGCGTGTCCGTGCCGTAGACCGTCAGCAACACGGCATAGCCGTCCTGCCCCTGTCCGCCCCACGTGTATTCCATGACGTTCGAGTCAATCGTTACGTTTCGGGCGTGCTTTAGCTCGAACAGATTTTTCACGATCCACGTCGGGTCGGCCGCACTGTGGCTTGGGTCGCCGGCTGGTCGCATTAGGCGTAAAGGTCTGGCCCGCTTCCAGCAGAATCGTCTCGCTGGGCGGCGGGGGAGCGTGCCGTCGGTGGGCGGCGCGGCGGGTTGCTGCGCGCGGGCAGGCGAGACGTGGAAGACAAGGACGAGCATGACGAGCAGGATTAGAGTAAGCGCACCGGCACAACGGGGGAGGGTCGTCGGCATGAGGTTTCGGCTCCTTGGGGATGAGGACGGCCTTGAGAGAGTCGCTTGAGCGGAAAGCGAGTGTGGCACGCCGTCTAAGGGCGGCGGACGTGAGAGCGAGAGAGGAAAATCGGTTGGGTCGTCTGCGGTCGGCTGAGGATTGCACGACGTGATCGATCCTTTGACGGACGGACGAGTGAAAGAAAATTTTAAGTGGGTCTAACTTACGCGTGTCTAGATTACGTGAGTTAACTCTACGGGCATCTGTGAGACATTTGGACTCTAGCGCGCCGTCCGTCAGGCCGTCAAGACTTTTCCCCGCCGCGCAAAAGTTTTTTTCCCGCCGCGCAGGGGTCAAAGTGAGAGTTTCGCGCGGGCGCGCCCCGGCCTACGGCCGCCCGAAGCGCGCGCGATATTCGACCGAGTTGACGAAGCCGTGCACCATGACACGATAGCCGTCGCCGCGTGTGATGACGCGCAGCCAGTTCTGGAAGCCTTCGGGTTCGGGGTCGCGTTTGAGGTAGCCGAAGTATTGCATGGTGACGAACGCTTCGTTATAGAGCGCCGCCTCGACCTGCGGGTGTTCGACGATGGCGCGCATGACGCCCGCGTGCGTGCGCCTGCCCGCGTTGAGGTCGGCCACGAGCGTCGCGCGCGTGACCTCGCCCGCGAGCGTCGTGCCCGTGTTTGCTTCGAGCCGTGCGACATACTCGCTGCCGGGCACGCCCACGCCAAAGTAGAGTGCGCGGACATCTTCGCGCAACACAAAGGCATTGGCGAAGGCGTCCTTGCTGGCGTCGATCTCGGCGAGCGTCTGCCCGGTGATGCGCGCCGTGTCGCGCACGAACTCGGCGTAAGTCGGCCGGCGGTTTAAACTCACGCGATAGAAGCGATAGACGAAGCCGCCGCGCATCTGAAATTCGAGCGAGCGGAAGAAGGCCGAAGAGATCGTCACGCGGTCGCAACGCTCGTCGTTGTTGATATTGGGGCAGCGCGTCCAGACATCGACCCAAGCCTGTTGCCCGGCCGGTTCGGGTTCGCGCCCCAAGAAATCGAGATAGTGCATTCGCACGAAGAAGTTCGGCTCGTCAATCGGGTTCGAGGGGGCGGGCGCGTCGGCCGTGTCGTTGTCGGCGATGATAACGCTCGTCTTTAATTGCGCGCCGAGCATCGCGCCGCCGGTGGCGTTCGTCAAGAACAGATCATAGAACTCTTCGCCTTCGACGTGTGTGTCGTCGACGAGCGGAACGTGGACGGTCTTCGTCGCTTCGCCCGGCGCGAAATGAAGCGTGCCCGACGTTCTGATGTAATCGGAACGCTCCGAGGCGCGGCTCCGGCAAGCGCCTTCATCCTGACAAGCGAGCGTGCCGCCCGTCTCGTAATCGACGCTGACGGCCTGCGACAGATCGCCGAGCCGTGTGACGACAACCGGCTCGTCGCCGCCCGCGGCCGCGTTGCCTTCGCGCGCGCGGAAGAAGGGATTGCGCCATTGAATGGTGGAAGTCGCACGCTGCGGAACGAAGGGGTCGGGCTGCGGATCAGGGTCGTAGTCGGCGGCCGCGTTGTCGGTCAAACGAGTCACCGGACGACTCACGTCGCCGTCAACGTCTGTGACGTAAATTTCTCGCTGGCCGTCGCGGTTGCTCGTAAACAGCATGCGGTAGTCGGCCGTCCAAGCGGGCTGCGTGTGCGCCGAAGGGTGGAGCGTGATGGACATGGACGGGCCGCCCGACGCCAGCACGTAATGAAGCTGCGAGAGCAAGCTGCCGCCGCTCGTGTAAGCGATGCGCGAACCGTTGGGCGACCAAGTGGGGCCGCTCGACACGGGCGGGTAGGCGAAAGAATCGAAGCGCTGAGGGCTGAGGCCGACGCGCGTTTTGCCCGTGCCGTCAGCGTTGCAGACGAAGACGTAGAATTGGATGCCGTCTTCCGGATTGAAGAACGGCTCGCGCCCGACGTAAGCGATGCGCGTGCCGTCGGGCGACCAGGCGGGGTCGGCCACCTCCGTGCTGCCTTCGCGGATGATGCTTTGCCCGCTGCCGTCCGCGTTGACTAAGACGAGCGAGGACGTTTCGCCCATGAAGCTGCCGACGAAAACCAGACGCGTGCCGTCCGGCGACCACGCCGGGTCGTAGACGCGATAATCGGCCGACGTGTTGTCGAAGTTCGTCACGGCGCGAACGTTTCGGCCGTCCGCGTCCATCACGTAGATGTTCGAGCGCCCGCTGCGATTGCTGGTGAAGGCGACGCGCGTGCCGTCCGGCGACCAGACGGGCGTGGCATCTATGGCCGGGTTATTCGTCAGGTTCCGCTGGTTGCTGCCGTCGGCGTCCATCACGTAGATTTCCGCGTTGCCGTCGCGCTCGCTCGTGAAGACGATCCGGCCTTCGCTGCCGATGAGCGGTTGCCACGCCGGTTGACTGTCTATGACTCGATTGCCCGTGCCGAACCTGATGGAACCCGGCGTGCCGTCGAAGTTTGCGACGCCGATATCTGCGTTCAACTCGTCGCTCGTGCGATAGACGATCCTCGTGCCGTCGGGCGACCAAGCGGGGTCGAAATAGACGCCGTTGGTGCGCGTCAGATTGCTGCCGTCGGGCGAGATGAGATAAGCCTTGTTGGTGGGCGGATTCTGGAACAGCCCTCCTTCAAACATGATGAGAGCGCCGTCGGGCGACCACTTCGGCCCGTGTATGCCGCGCACCACACTGTCATCCACCAGCGTCTTGCGGTTGCTGCCGTCGGCGTTCATCACGCAGAGAGCGGAACGGGAGACATAGGCGATCTGCGTCCCGTCGGGCGACCACGCCGGGCTGGCCCCGCCCCCCGTGCTTTTCGTCAGATTCACCTCGCCGCTTCCGTCCACCTTCGAGACGAAAACGTCCGTCGCGTTATCGCGCACGGCGGTGTAGGCAAACCTCTCTCCGTCGGGCGACCAGACGGCGGAATGGACGGGCGCGGCGATGGGCACTCTGACCTGATTGCTCCCGTCCGCATTCATCACATAAATGCCGCCCTCCGCGGCGGCCGTGTCCGAGCGTGTGAAGACTATCTTCGCGCCGTCGGGCGACCAATCAGGAGCCACTTCGGAAGACGCTCCGGTGTTCGGAGTCAGATTGGTGAGGCCGCTGCCGTCCGGATTCGCCACCCAGATGTCACGGTTGCCGCTGTTAGCGGAGTCTGCGCCAACGAAAGCGATCTTGCCGTTCAGGCGACGCCGCACGGCCGACCGGGACGCGCCCGGCACTATCGACGACGGCGCGCGGCGTGCGGCCGAAGCGACGGCCGCGCGTTGCGGTGTCGTGAGATAGATGGTCAGACTCGCGGCGAAGAGGAGAGAGACGACGTAAAGGGCGGCGGGCGGACGTTTGTTAGTTCTTCGAGGATACATCTTAATTCTCCAGCGTGCCTCGTGCGGCGGCGGGACGAGACGACGCCGTTTAGCCCGTCAAGCGAAACGAGCTGGCCGGGTGTTTCGTAAACGATTATTTCGGAGGCGTGTGATCCGCACGAACGCTCTGTGTTCAGCGCGCCGATTATGTTGTGTCGTGCGCGGGAGTGTCAAGAAACTTCAAGCGCGGCGTTCGAGGATGAGGCGTGCGATGGAGCGCAAGATGGGCGCGTTCGTGTCAATTGACGCGAGCGCGTCGAGGGCTTCCCGGTAGACGAGCCGGGCGCGCCGCTCCGCGTCTTCGAGGCCGTGGAGCGCGGGGTAAGTCGCTTTCTGCGCGCGCGCGTCTTTGCCGGGCGTCTTGCCGAGAGCCTCGGCCGTGGCCGTCACGTCCAAGAGGTCGTCCGTGATCTGAAATAGGAGACCGAGCGCGGCGGCGTAGTCGTCAACCGCGCGGAGTTCGCGCTCGCTCGCCCCGGCGATGAGCGCGCCCGCGCGTGCCGCCCCCATGATGAGCGCGCCCGTCTTTTGCCGGTGGATACGGTCGAGTTCGGCCTCCGTTACGTCCGCGCGCGACTCGGCCGCCAGATCGTGCGCTTGACCGGCCACCATCCCGCCGGGCGTGCCTGCGGCGCGCGCCAGTTCCGCGACGAGACGGACGCGCACGCGCGCATCGAGCGCATCGTCTTCGGCGATTGCCCGGAAGGCGAGCGCCTGCAAGGCATCGCCCGCGAGGATGGCCGTCGCCTCGCCGAATCTGATGTGGCAAGTGGGACGCCCGCGCCGCAGGTCGTCGTCGTCCATCGCGGGCAGATCGTCGTGGACGAGTGAGTAAGTGTGGATAAGTTCGTAGGCGCAGGCCGTGTCGACGAGACGCGCGGCGGACGCGCCGAACATCTCGCCCGTGGCGAGCACGAGCGCGGGGCGCAGACGTTTGCCACCCGCGAACAGGCTCCAACGCATCGCCGCGTGCACGTCCGAGGGCTGCACGGACGCGGCGGGGACGAGCACGTCGAGTCGCTCATCGATGATTGCGCGCGCCCGCTCAAGATATGCGCGCGCGGCCTGTGTCTCGCCCGCGTCCGGTACGTGTGCGCCGTGCCCGGCGGCCGTGTCAGAAGACGCTCTCATCGTCCTCCGCATCTTCGAGGTCATTCGCAGCGCCGCCCGTCACGTCGAACTCGTCGGCCGCAAGCGTGCCGAGCGCGTTCGTCGTCCGACCGTCGCCACCACCATCACGTTGCAACAACACTTCGATGCGCCGCTCGGCCTCCTGCAAACGCTCCTGACATTCGCGCGACAAACGCACGCCGCGCTCGAACAGTTCCAGACTCTTTTCCAGAGGCAACTCGCCCCGCTCCAACTCGCGCACGATCTTCTCCAGCGCCGCCAGCGACGCCTCGAAGTTCTGATTCTGCGCTTCCGCTTTTTTCATCTTCATTTTAAGAGAACCGTGAATCGTAAATCGTAAATCGTCAATAGATTTAAAACTGCTTTCTTCTATTCACGATTGACGATTCACGATTCACGGCCTTTCCTTCATCTTCCCGTCATCGGAAACGTGCGCGCCACTTGTTGGGCGACGCGCGTTGCCAGTTCGTCGCTTTTGACGGAGACGATCCGCCACGCGGGCTGTCCTTCGGCGTCGCCCCCTCCCGCCAGACCGAACTCGACCGGGCGCTCGTTCATTTTGTAGGTCACCGTCGCCGTGCGCGTCTGCTGTGCTTCCTGCGTCTTCGTCTCGCCCAGACGCCGGAGCGCGAGCGCGCGAAAGATGAACGGGTAATCGCGCGCGCCGCGCGCTTCGGCGAGTTGGCGCGTCTCGGCCATCAAGACGCCGCGCACCTGTTCGCGCAAGCCCGGCAGCCACACCTGCGCGTTCTGCCCGATCTGCCGGCGCACTTGCGGCGGGATGTCGAGCGTCGTATCCGTAGCGCGCACGCGTTCGATCACCTGCGGCACGACGCTGCGACTGACGCCGTCCACGTCAACCAGACGCTCGAACGCCTGCTGGTCGTCCGCCTCGGCCGCTTCCACCGCGAGCGCGAGCGCATACGGCGGGCTGCTCTTAAAACTCTGCCACCACCACCAACCCGTCAAGCACAACAAGAGCGCCACACCTGCGACGACGAGCGCCCCGGCGGACAACACGCGCCACCTGCGACCCGCCACGCGCCGCGCACGCAAACGACCGCGACCGCGCTTGACCGCAGCGTCTCGGTCTTCCGGCGGCTGCTCGACGTTGACGACGATGCGGCTGCGTCGATTCTTCTTCGCCCTGTCTCCCGGCACGGTGGACATCAGTTCTCGCCCTCCACTGCTTCGACTCTGCAAGCGAGCGCGCCTTCGCCGAGTTGCACGCGCACGCGCTCGCCCGCCCGCACTCGCCGCGCCGAACGCACCACACGCCCGCGCCCGTCCTGCACGAGCGCGTAGCCGCGACCGAGCACGCCGAGCGGCGACAACGCATCGAGCGAGGCGACCACGACTTCCAGACGCGCACGCGCTTCATCGAGGCGCGCGCCGAAGTTGGCGTCGAGCGCGGCGCGCGTCAAAGCCAGACGCACGCGCCCCTCGCTCGTGCGCGTCCTCATCTGCGCGGGCGACAACTCTCGCGCCACCCGTTCAAAATTCCTCCGCGCGCGTTCCGCCGCGCGCGCCATCGCCGCATCCAGACGCCGCGCGAGATCATCCGTCTCGCGCCGCGCCGCGCGCAGGCGCTCGCGCACCTCGTCGAAGCCTTCGGAACTCGCGGCCTCGCGCACGCGCTCGCGTTCTATCAACACTCGATACTCGATGGCGCGCACGAGATCGCGCGTGAGCGTCAGGACAACGGCCGTCATCTCGTCTTCGCGTGCCGCGACGAATTCGGCCGCCGCCGAAGGCGTGGCGGCGCGCACGTCGGCCGCGAAATCAGCGATGGTGAAATCCGTCTCGTGGCCGACCGCAGAGATCACCGGAATCTGCGAAGCGCGAATGGCGCGCGCCACCTCTTCCTCGTTGAACGCCCACAGGTCTTCACTCGATCCGCCGCCGCGCCCGACGATGATCGCGTCGATCAGATCGCGCGTGCGCCCCTCGCGCTCGGCGCGTCGGTGATACTCGTTCAGAGACCTGATGGCGCGCACGATCTCCGCGCCCGCGCCCGCGCCCTGCACGCGCGTCGGCGCGAGGAGAATATCGACGGTGCGCGTGCGGCGCGTGATGACGTGGATGATGTCGCGGATGGCCGCGCCCGTCGGCGACGTGACGACGCCGACGCGCCGGGGCAAGAGCGGCAGCGGCCGTTTCAACTCTTCGGCGAACAACCCTTCGGCCGCGAGCCGGTCGCGCATCTGCTCGAAGGCCACGCGCAGAGCGCCCGCGCCGACCGGGTCTAGGCCTTCGACCAGCAACTCGTATTCGCCGCGCGGTTCGTAGACGGTGAGACGCCCGCGCGCGCGCACCTGCAAGCCGTCCGACGGGCGAAAGCGGATGCGACCGTTGACGCCGCGAAAACATTTCGCGCGAAGTTGCGCGCCCTCGTCCTTGATCGTGAAATACCAGTGGCCGGAGGCGGCCGCCTTGAAGTTTGAAATCTCGCCCTCAACCCACACGGCCGCGAAGCGATTCTCCAGCGCGCCGCGCACCTGTGAAGTCAGTTCCGAGACGGACAGCGGCCGTCGCTCCGTCTCGTCGAACAAAGATAACAGCAGAGGGCTTTTCATCAGTGCGGATGGTAACACCCGCCGCCGCCCCTTTCCAAAATCCACCACTCACTTGCCGCAAAGTTATTCAACACGACGACCAAACACTCAACCCTTTGCGCCTTACGTTTTCCCTCTTTGCGCCTCCAGCGAGAAACTGTGTTCACGCCGGAGGCGCAAAGTTTTTAAGACGTAAGGCGCAAAGAAGAAATGCTGAGAGAGTCGGTGCGAGTTGGAAGTTAGTCTTGACTCGGCGGCTGTTGAGTCGTCTGCGGAGTGGTCGTCGCTTCGACCGCCGGGCTGAGGCGGACGACCGCGCCTTCGCGTGCGACGCGGACGCGCAGGCGACCGCGCGCCGACGCGGAGGTGGTCGCATAGCTGATGGTGTAGGAGGTGCGCAGTTGCGCCACCACGTCGTCGTAGGCTTGTTGCAGTTCGTCGAAGCGGCGCACGGGGTAATAGACGCCGCCGGAGACGCTCGCCAGTTTGCGTCCCTCTTCGTCGGCGCGCGAGGTGAGCGTCAGGAAGCGTGTGCGCGTCGGGTCGAGCGTGGTCACGGCCGCCGGGGCGCTCGACGCCGGGATGAGGCCGGAAGGAATGTAGAGCGGGTAGATGACCGCGCCAGTCTCGATGACGGTTTCGAGGATCGCGGGAAACGGAATGAACGAGCGATTGTCGTCGCCGTCGGAGATGACGACGATGGCCGTCCTCTCATTACGCAGCGGCTTCAAGGTATCGACGAGCGTGTAGGCGAGCGCGTCGTAGAGCGCCGTGCCGCCGCCCGCGTCGATCTCTTTGATGCGCTCGGCCAAGAGCCTGCGGTCGGTGGTGAACCCGGAGATGATCTGTATGTCGTCGCGGAAACTGATGATGGCGATGCGGTCTTGCGGGCTGACCGTGTTGACGAAGGCGAGCGCCGATTTGCGCACGAAGTCCAGACGCTCTTCGACGCTCCCGGACACGTCGAGCAACAGCACGAGGTTGAAAGGCACGCGCGACGTTTCGACCGAGACCACTTCGCGCGGCGTGTCGCCTTCCGTCACGTTGAAGTCTTTGCGCTCAAGTCCGGCGATGGCGCGTCCCTGCCTGTCCGTCACGTTCGCCGTCACGCGCACGAGTTGCGGCGCGACTTCGCGCGCGACGCGTTCGCCTTTCGCGGCCACGCTCAAGACCGGCGCGCCGCCGCGCGGCGGAGGCAGCGTGCGCGCGTATTCGCCGACGAAGCGCGGGGTGATCTTGCGGATGGCCTCGATCAAATCCTGATTGCCGCTGCGGATGATGGCGCGCGCCGCTTCGGTCAATTGCCGCTCGCGCAAATCGGCGGGCACGCTCGCCGGATCGACGCCGAAGAGGATCACGCCGCGCTCCGTCTCCAAGTCGAGCCGGACGCGCTCGTCGCGCTTCGCCTTCTTGTCGCCGATGCGTCCCGACACCTCGAAACGCCCGCCGCGTTTCTCTTCAATTTTCCCCAGTTCCGTCTCGCTGTAAAAACGCGGGCGGCTCGCCGTCCAGCGAAAACTGTAGCGCAAGGAATCCAACGGCACGTCCGCGCGAATCGTGCCCGTGTCGGTGGCCGCTTCGACCTCGCTCAAAGAACCGGACACGTCAACCGCGCCGCCGCGCGTCTCGACTCTCACGCGCGCGCGTCGCGGCACGCGCAAAAACAGATCGACGCGGTCGCGCTCCCCGCGTCCCGCTCCGACTTCAATTTCCACTTGCCCGCCCGCCGAGACTGCTTTCACGTCCGACTCTTTAACGGCCGCGCCCGGCGACTCGGCACGCAACATGACGCGCCGCAGTTCCTCGCCTTCCGGCGCGGCCACCACGGTCACGCGCCCGCTCAAGTTCTTCACGGAGACTTTGACGGCCGCGCCCGCCGTCGCCTCCAACTCGCGCTCCAACGCTTGCGCGCGCGCCGCCGACACGCCCGCGCCGCCGCTGCAAAGACACAGCACGCACAGCCACCACACACGAAGCCACGTCAGCTTAATCATTCGGAAACACGCCTCTGACAGAGCTTGCTAGAAGGAAAACCCTTGCGGAGAGAACTACCGCGCGCCATCTTGCCGAATCCGCGCGCCTCGGTCAAGCACGGACGCGGACCATGATGATGTCCTCAATTGATCTGTGCTTGGTGTCTTCGTGTCTTGGTGGTGAATGTTCCCGCATCAACATTCACCACCAAGACACGAAGGCACGAAGAAAGACAGAAGGATGGTTGACCTTGAGGACACTGCTCAGACGATTCGCGGGTTGGCAGACCGCGCGCGGCCGACTAGAATCAACTCTCCCCTTGAAACGGCAAAATGAATTTGAACGAGGGAAAATCGCTTCTCATCTCCGCCGTGTGGCTCGCCGCGCTCGTCCTCGCAGCGGGCTGCGTCGCCGTGCCGTCCGACGCCGGAGGGGGAGGAAGTAACGCGCGCACCGCTCCTTCGCCCGCCCGTTCAACTGAGACGCCGGCCGCGCCTTCAGTCGCGGAGTCAAACGCTGTGTCGAACGTTGCGTCAAACGCTGCGTCGAACGACGGGTCGAGCGCGGTCGCGGCGCGTCTCACGAAAAGCACCTCGATGGAAGAGACGGTCGAGCTATCGGAAACCGAACTGGGCGCGCTCGCTTCCGGCTCGCCCGCCGCCGAGCAGAACCGCACGCTCAGAGACACTCTGCGCTGGACGTTCGGCGGCAAGCCGCAACGCGGTTGGATGATCTACGTCCCGCTCATTCAACGCTTGATCGACACGGACGAAGACGCGGCGACCGAGCGTTTCGCCGAAAGGCTCGCGCGCTGGCAGAAGCGCGTCGGACTCGCGGCGACGGGCGTGCTCGACGAACCGACGTTGATGCGCATGATCCAGACGTGGCAGACGCGCCGGCTCAAGGACAGAACCTACCCGCAACCAGACCAACTCGTCACCGTCTCCGGCGCGGAGTTCTGGGACACTTCGCGCGCCGAAGACTTGCGTAAAGTCGAACGCCAAACCTATGCGGCTTACAAACGCATGCTCGCCGCCGCCATCAATGATTCGTCCGCGCAACTCGCGGGGCGCGGCGACGAACTGGCCGCCTCGGAAAAGTATCTGAAAATCGTCTCGGCGTTTCGCTCGCGCGAGTATCAAGATCGACTGCGCAAGTTAGAACCCGAAGCCGGACGCGCCGCGCTCGCCGTCAACAGCCCGCACTTCACGGGGCGTGCTCTCGACCTCTACGTCGGCGGCGAACCCACCATCACCAAAGACAGCAACCGCCTGCTCCAGACCGGGACGCCCGCCTATCGCTGGCTCGTCCGCAACGCCGAACGCTTCGGCTTCTGCCCCTACTTCTACGAACCGTGGCACTGGGAATACTGCGCGCCTTAAATGAAACTACGAAGTCACACGAAGCAACACGAAGAAGAGTTGCCTCCTGTTTCGTGTTGCTTCGTGTGACTTCGTGGTTCCTTGTTTTTAGTTTTCTCAGCCGCTCCGAACAGTCTTCCGACTCTTGTGCCTTTAGGCCGCGCGGCGCTTCGCCGCCGGGGCTTTTCGCGGGCGAGCGGGCGAGCCGACGAGCGGCAGGGTGCGGCCGTCCTTGAGCCCGCGCCCGGCCAAGATGCTCTCGACGCCGACGACGTATTTCTGCTTCGCCGTCACGCGCGCCATCATCGCTTTCAACGTCTCGTTGTCAACCCCGGACGCATCGACGCCGCTCGATTCGAGTTCGGCGCGCAGCGCGGCGACCGTGTTCGTACCCCGGTCGTACACGTCCGGGTAGAGATGCAGTTGCCCGCCTTCGACGACCTGCGTGTCGTAGTTGATGTCAACCATCAAAGGTTGTTCGAGTTTGGCGACGACGGTGTTCTTCGTCCGCTTGGCGTTGGCGATCTTCTGCGCGGAGACGGGCAGGCTTCGCGCCGCGACGATCTTCTCGGTCAGGTCGTAGAGGTCTGTGCGGAGCATGCGGATGCAGCCGTGCGAGACGAGATTGCCGAGGTCTGTCGGCGCAGCGGCCTGATGGATCAGGTAGCCGCCGCCGAGCGGAATTTTCACTTTGCCGAGCGGGTTGCGACGGTCGCTCGCGCGTATCACTTCGCCCGCCTTGATACCTTTCCGCCCCGTGACCCACTCGCTGTTCGGCGGTATCCAATCGGGATTCCAGATGATCTCCGTCGCCTGTTTCTCGCCAATCGAGATGGGAAAATCTCTCTGTCCGACGCCCACCGCGTAGGTCTTCACCTCTTTGCCGTTCTGCCACAAGGTCAGGCGAAACGCGGGCACGTCAACCGTGATCTCGATGTCCCCTTCGCCCGCCACGAACTCGGCGCGCTCGACCCGACCGCCCGTAAACTTATCCGAGCGCACCGACTCGTTCGAGCGATACGGCGACACGAGTTTCTGCGCCTGTGCACCGGCAGTCACGCCGAGAGACAAACCCGCGACCAATATCATCAACGTCACATTTTTTTTTGATAGAAACTTCATCATCGAATCTTTTCCCCGATTGTTAACCTAGCCCCGGCGCGTCGGTTGAAAACTTTTCCCACCGGAAACGCAACGATTAGACAGTGATAGTTTGTGTATACGCGCGCTTGAATGGTTGCCTGTCAAATAGCCTCAATGCCCCGCGCGATAGTATTTGATGCCGAAATAGATGGCTTGGGAGAGGCCGAGGAAGAGGCCGATGACCGCGCCGAAGAGTTCGATCTTGCGCAGGTGTTGTTGGGCGACGGAGAGGACGAGCGACTCCAGTTTTTCGACCGGATAATTCGAGACTTTGACGCGCACGATCTCGCCGATGTCGAACTCTTTGATGGCGACCGGGAGACGTTCGCGCGCCGCCGCCATGATGCGTTCGGTAAGGGCATCCGACGCGCGACCGACCGTACTGGCGGGCAGGTGGTCGCCGATGCGTCCGATGGGCGCGATCAGCAGGCGTTCGATCTGCGTGCTCAAGATCGAGTTGAGGATGCGCGCCGTGTCTTCGCGCGCGAGCACGCCGAGCAGCGCGCGGGAGAGAAAACTTTTGAGCCGCGCGGCCGAATCGGGGCTGGCGTGTTCAAGGAGGGCGCGGATGGTGTGCGGCCGGATGCGCGCGAGCGCGTCCGAAGTGTAGGCCGAGACGCTCGTGGAGAGTTCCGTGCCGCGCGCGATGGCGAGGATGCGCTCGGCGACTTGCTCTTTGACGAGTTCCAACTTGTCGGGCGCAATCGTGCCGACGAGTTCGTTGATGGGGCGCGCGAGCAAATTGTCGATCATCGAGTCGAGAAACGCCTCGGCCTCTTGGGCGAACGCCTCGCCGCGCAGAAATTCCTGCACGCGGCGCGGCAAAGTCTTGTTCACCATCTCGTCGACTTCGCCGTGGATGCGTTCGCGCGAGACGAAGATTTTTTTGAAGAAGTTGAGTTGGGCGTAATACTCGTCAACCTCGCGTTTGATGAGCGCGCCGATCTGCGTGCGGGTCTTTTTGTTCGAGGCGATTTCGGCCAGATGCTCGGCGATGGGGCCGAGTTGGGCGTCGATGCGTTCTTTGATGATGGCGACGGCGTCGGGCGTGAACAGTTCGGCGAGCGTGGCGTGGCTGTTGGCGATCTCTTCGATGCGCGCGCTGACGAAATCGCGCACCTTGCCCTCGAAGCTGCGCTCGTTGACGATGTTGCGGAAGCGGTCTTCGACGAAGCCGATGATCTGTTCGTAGGTCTGGTCGTCGACGGCATCGCTCAGGCGGCGCGCGAGCAGTTCGTCGACGCGGCGGTCGATGAAAGAGTTGACGGCGGCGGCCGTCTCTTCGCTGCGCAGGATGCCTGCGATGTAATCGGCGACGCGAAGTTGCAGGGCGCTGATGGCGTCGAGCACGGGCGCGCGTAAGCCCGCAGGCAACGATTCGAGGAAAGAGCCGCGCGGCGTGTCGAGCAAATCGCGCGTCTGCGTGGCGACGAGGTCTGAGACTTTGCGGCGGAAGAAATCGGTCTCAAAGAGCGCGTCGGTGATCGTGTCGTGAGAGACGAGTTCGTTGCCGACGGCGTTGCCGATGGTCTGCGCGAGGCGTTCGCGGTGGCGCGGGATCATGCCTTGCGGCCAGACGGTGAGGCCGAACAGTTTGACGGCGCGATGCGGCCGAAAGAGCATGCGGACGGCGAGCCACGCCGCGCCGTAGCCGTGGATGGTGGCGAAGACGACGAGAAACAACAGTTCTAAAATTTGCTGACGGGTGATGGCGCAAAATCCTCCCGGCCGCGCGCGGCGCAAGTGTCAATTACAGGTGAATGGTAAATGGTAAATGGTGAATGGTGCAAAGCAGAAGATCGTAAATCGTGAATCGTAAATCGTGAATAGAAAAAACTGGATTTCTCTATTCACGATTGACGATTCACGATTTACTACTTCTTCACTTGCCCGCGTCGTAGAACTTGCCGCCGCGTTCGGAGGCGAGGGCGAAGTTGGGGAGGACGCGGAAGGACATGAGGCCGACGGCCACGCGGTCGCCGACGCGGAAGCGCGCCGCCCCTGAGTCGGGCTTCGGGCGCGTCACCATGATGGGCACGCCCGTCAGACGTTCCGAGGTGTTGATGGTGACGTTGTAGAGTTGCGGCTTGCCTTCACTGCTCCGGCGCGCGACGAGGTCGAGACGCACGGTCAAGCGTTCGTATGCGCCGACGAAATCGATCTCTTCGATGATGCCGTTGGTGAGACGGCGCGCGCCTTCGGGCAGCGCGGCCGTCTCGCTCAGGCGCACGTCTTCGGGACGAAAGACGAGTTTGACGGCTTGGCCTTCGCGGAACGCGGCCGTCTCCTGCGGCGCGGGGATCGCGGCCGTTCCGATCTCGACCGCGCCCGCCGCAGCCACGCCCAGCAACAGGTTGGCCGCGCCGAGGAAGGTGGCGACGTATTCGGTTTCGGGGCGGTTGTAAACTTCGTCGGGCGTGCCCGTCTGTTCGAGCCGCCCGGCATTCAAGACGGCGATGCGGTCGCCGAGTTCCAGAGCCTCTTCCTGATCGTGCGTGATGAAGATGGCGGGCACTTTGATCTGGCGCAGGAGCGCGCGGATTTCACGCCGCAGACGGACGCGCGTTTGCGCGTCGAGCGCGCCGAAGGGTTCGTCGAAGAGCAAGACTTGCGGGTTGTAGGCGAGCGTGCGCGCGATGGCGACGCGTTGCTGCTGCCCGCCTGAAAGTTGCGAAGGATATTTGCGTCGATGCTCTTCGAGTTTGACGAGCGCGAGCCTGGATGAATCAATTTCATGCCGGGGCGCGCGAGGTCTGCGAAGTCGCGTATGCCTTTCGGATTGCCCGCGCGGACGAGGATGACGAAGGGCGTCTTGTTGACGATGCCGCGCTGCGGGCGTGCGTGCCAGTCCGAGGTGACGAAGCCGCCTTGTTGGAGACGTTCAACGTCGCGCTCGATGGAGAGGATGGCGATGTCCGCGCCGACGCCTTGCAGAATTTGGTTCGTCACCGTCTCCGAACCGGCGAAAGACGAAGTGAAGCGCACGTCTTGCCCGTGCTCCTGTTTCCACTTCGCCGCGAACGCCGGATAGACGGCCTTCTCCAGAGACTCCTTCAAGATCGAGAAGCCGTAGAGCGTGATCTGCACGCCGCCCGCCTCCGACGGAGTTTTCGGCAAGCAACTGCTGAAGACAAGGAGCGCGAGCGGAACGAGAAGCGCCAACGCGCGCCACTGAAATCGACCGCCGCCGAAGAGATCTGCCCGCTTCACGTCTGCCATATACCTCCGCTCGAACTCGACGCGCCCGTAATCATTTGTCTGCTGGAAAATGTTTGCACTCTATAGCACAGGCGGGAAGTCTTGGGAAAGACCAATGTGGAAAATGCAAGAGAAAAACAACGGTTGCCGCCACACGCTAAGCGCGACCAACAAAACCACGAATCCACGAATCCACACGAACCAACACGAAGAAGACTTTAGTGTTGTGCGCCTGTGGGGCGCGGGTAACTTCTTGGCTCAACTCCTGCTCCGGTTGAAACGCCTTGAGAACTTGCGGCGGGCGCTGACGTATAAACTTCCTGCCACGCGTTCTAGGGGAAGCGACCGCCAAAGCGGTCTTGATCCGCGCGGTCGATACTCCACACGGTCTAATAAGTCACACGCTCGAACAGATGATAGAAGCATCTCTTAGTCTACTCGCCGTTTTGAATTTGCTCGGCTCGGCGCAAGGGTTGTTGCTGGCCTTAGCCCTCGCCGCCGGCACGCGGCGGAAAGAGCGCGGCGCGGCGCGTGCGGCCACGCGCGTGCTGGCCGCGCTCGTGCTCGCGATGACAATCGTCATCTTCGGCGGGGTGATGCGCACGTCGCATTACGAGTTCGTCTTTCCGCACCTGAGCCGCATCCACGACCCGTTCGTGTTCCTCATCGGCCCGCTGCTCTATCTCTACGTCCGCACGCTCGTCGGGCGGCGCAGTAGTAGTAGTAGTAGCAGAGGGAAACTCGCGCGGCGCGATTGGCTGCACCTGCTGCCCTTTGCCGCGTGCGTCCTGTATCTCGCGCCTTACTTTCTGAGCAGCGGCGCGTACAAACTCGATTACATGTGGGCGGAGTTTCAGCATCCTTCGCTCGGCTACTGGTACTACATACGTTCGGGACTCTTGCTCGTGCAGTCGGCCGCTTACCTCTCGCTCGTCGTCCGGTTCATCCTCCGCTACGAACGCGAGCTGCGCGCCAAGGGCGCAGCACGCCAGTCGGCGAGTGAACGCGCCGTGCTGTTTCAGGTGCGCTTTCTCGGCATCGGGTTTCTCGTTCTGTTCGCGGGCGGCCTGCTGCGTTACACGCTCGACCAGACGGCGCGCACCAACCTGCTCGTGCCTCTCGGCGCATCAATTCTCATCTACGCGCTCGGTTATCTGGGGTTGAGCCGGCCGGAGTTGTTGACCGGCACGGACGGGACGACCGCGACAACAGCCGCGGACGCCGACGCCGAGACGACGGCGCAGAACTCACCGGCGAAGAAGTATGAGAAATCGACTTTGACGCCGGAGCGCGCCGAGCGTTATCTGGCGCGACTGCTGCGCCACATGGAGACGGAGAAACCTTACATCGACGGCGAACTGACGCTGCCGAAACTGGCCGAGCGTCTCTCGATCCCCGCGCCGCATCTGTCGCAGACCATCAACGAATGCCTCCGGCAAAACTTCTTCGACTTCGTCAACACCTACCGCGTCGAAGAAGCCAAACGCCGCCTGCTCGACCCGGCCAAGCAGCACTACTCCGTGCTCGCCATCGCCGAAGAGGTCGGCTTCAACTCCAAATCCTCCTTCAACGCCGTCTTCAAAAAGCACGTCCAAATGACGCCCTCCGAATTCAGGAAAGCGGGCATCACTGACGAAGGGAAACCTTCCGGCCGGTGAAGCCCTTAAAGCCCTGAACAGTGTCGGGCGACGATTCGAGTCCCGCTTGCGTCCGAACTTCTAAGTTTGCACGTCCACACTTTGAAGGGCGGGCGATTTCCCACGCAAAAAATCGTCTATAGGGTGACGGAGGAAACGACGCGCAAGTTGGCTGGTGTGAATTCTCACGCGGCCGCACGCGCGCACCGTCGAGCCTCCGCCACATCTCTCCCCGGCGGCACAAGCCTTAACAGATGGCCTCGACGCTCGCTAAAGCTCCTGAGAGAGCGCGTCGGCTGAGGTCTTGGCGGGCTCGATGCCTAAAGACAAACTCGGACACATCCCGGAGGACAATCTTATGCGCAAGCTCATGCTGGCCGCGCTGATAATCGTCTGCGGCATCATTTCGACCCCGGCACAGACGCCCGACGAATATCCGCGCCACGAATTTTTCGCCGGTTACTCTTACAACAGCTCCGACATCAACACGCTCACGGTCGCCCCGGAACGCACCGGCCAGCACGGACTCAATCTGGCCTACACGCGCAACCTCAACGCGCACGTCGGCCTCACGCTCGATGTGTCGGCGCATTTCAAGCGCGACGATTTCAGGTTCAATAATCTCGTCTTCGAGCGCAAGCGCGACCAGTATCAACTGCTCGGCGGCGTGCAGTTCAAGTCGCGCGTGGGCGGCGAGAAGCGCGTCGCGCCATTCGCGCATGCGCTCGTCGGCGGCGCGCTCTTTCGCGGCCTCGCTTCGAGCCGGACGGCGGCGGGCAACACTTTCATCATCGACGATGCGACCTCCCTCGCCTTCGCCCTCGGCGGCGGCCTGGACGTGCGCGCCGGAAAGCATCTCGACATACGCATCTTGCAGGCCGACTACCTGCCGACCTTCTTCGGCAGCGGGCGGCAAGACAACGTGCGGCTCTCCTTCGGCCTGGTTTTCAGAAGATGAAGCGGGCGGCCGCGCCGCAACCGATTCGAGGCAGACGGCGTAAGGCAGCGCAGCCCGCACGCGCGGCGGCTTGAACATGTAAGTCGCCGCGCGACGGGCTGCGCTCGTTTCGCGCGGTCGTCGCGTTGTTGCCTTTCAAGTTCGCCGCGCGTGCGGGCAGGTGCGGGCGTGCTTACTGCTCGCAGACCGTGGCGTAGCAATCGACGATGCCTTGATTGTATTCGTCGTAGCAGGCGAGCGTCGGCCCGCCCGCTTTGGCTTCACACTTATCGAGCCGCTGCTGAACTTTGGACTGGCATTTGACGCAAGGGTCGGGCTGTTGCGCGGCGTGCGCCGTGCGCCCGGCGTAAGGCGTGGAGACGAGGAGCGCGAGCGCGCAGAAAATTACCGCGAGGGCGAGGCAGACGAAAGTTTTTCTCATGTTGATGTTCCTCTCCAAAGTGGGAAAGCGGCCAGAGACGCGGCGAGGCGGAGCGTTCCTATAATCCAAGCCGGGAGGGAAAGTCAATCAGCAATCGTCTCCACGACCGCACGCGCGCACTTTGCCGGCCGCACGCCTCTTTCCTTACATCGCGGCGCAATAAATATGTTTCAGGTGTCGCTTCATGGCGCGCGTCGGCAGTCGTCTTTGAACGTGTGTCCCTTTATTCGTGCGCCTGAGCGGTGCGGAACGCGTGTTGCCATGCGTGCACGCGTTGAAGGATTAACACACTTTGGTCTAGGAGAAATTTATGTCAAAGAAGTTTGCCGCGCTCGCCGCGCTGTTGGTTTGCCTGAACGCCCTTATCGCGCCCTGCGCTTTCGCCCAACAGCCGCAGCAGCCACAGGCGGGTGCGCCCGCAGTCGTTGCGGACGAAGCGGCGCGTTCGGCCGACAAGATGAAGCGCAAGGTCGAAGACCTCGGCACGGGGCCACGCGCGCAGGTCGAAGTCCGCTTGCGCGACGGCAGAAAACTGCGCGGCCACATCAGCGAGATCGCGGACGCACACTTCACCGTCGTCGAACGCAAATCGAAGGCGACGACCAGCGTGGCCTACGCCGAAGTCAAAAGCCTAAAAAATCGCTATGTGCCGCAATGGATGAAATACATGGGCGTCGCCTCCGCCATCGTGATGGTTCCGCTCGCCATCGCCACGGTCGTCACCCTCGCACAAGGCGGACAGTGAGCGAAGGCCGTTGAACGAGTCCCTGTAGAGAAAAGTCTCTGTAGTGAAAAGTCCCTATAGTGAAAAGTCTCCGGGAGGGCGGCCGGGCGTTCGCGCGCCTGTCCGTCCTCGTCTCAAATCAACTTCAACCAGTTCGCCTCTCACATCAACTTCAGCCCGCCCGCTTAAAAATCTTCCCCGCCCACGGCGCGCGGGCGTATAATCCACGCCCGTCAAGGCCGCCCTTGTCTCTTCGCAATCCCGCACGCGCAAGGAAAACTCACGCAGGAGAGGTTGACGCCGGATGGAACAAAATTGGACGACCCGCCAGCACCCCGAAGGATTCACGCTCGACCTTCCGGCCACGTGGGGGATGACTGTGGAAGAGGGACGCGTCAACGTCTTCGGGCCGAACCGCGAGCGCATGACGATCATGCCGCTCAGGCTCGAAGCGCCGCTGCACGCCGAGCACGCGCGCGATCTGCTGCTCGCCATCACCCGCCACTTCTGGCCTGAGCAGCGTTGGGAGATGCCGCGCGGCGGCTGGCAGTTCAATCCGCAGGGCGTCGCGGCCGTCGGGGTCGACGCGAGCGCGCTCAAGCAGACGGCGGCGCTCTGGTGGGCGAACACGCCCGACGGCGCGGCCATCTTTTTCTACGCGCTCGCCGCGCCGCCCGCGCGCTTTCCCCTGCTCGCCGCAGACTTCGCGCGGATTCTGAACAGCTTCCGCATGAAGGGCGGCGGTGGACAAACGGCCTCGGCCGATCCGCTCGCCGGGCTGCAATTTCAGACGTGGGTTGACCCGATGGAGAACGCCTTCAGCATCGAAGTTCCTGTGGGCTGGCGCGTGACGGGCGGCGTGTTCAGACCCACGATGGTCGCGCAGTCGGAGTTCGTCATCCAGTCGCCGGACGGCCAGATCGTGATGCGCAGCGGCGACGTTAACTTCCCCTCCAAGTTCGTCGTCCCCGACATGAACCTCATGTCGCTCGGCCTGTGGGAAGGCCAGACGACCGGCGGCTACTTGATCATGAACTACAAGCCGGCCAGAGATTTCGCCGCTTATTACCTACAGAACACGGTGGGGCGAAGCGCCCAAAATCTACAATGGATCGGCGGCCGGGATCGCGCCGACCGCATTCAAGCTCTCGCGTGGTACATGCAGACGCTCGGCTTCACGATGCACACGGCCGCCGAGTTGATTTTTTCGTGCGAGTTCGGCGGCCGTCCTTACGCCGGCTACCAGTACGCGGAGACGGCCGTGACGCATCAGTCGCAGGTGGCGACCATGTGGGACGTGCAAACTCTCTTTGGCTTCATGGCTCCGCCCCGTTACATGCGACTCGCCGACGCGGTGCTCTTCTACGTCAGCTCCACCTTCCAGATGAATCCCCGGTGGATGATGCAACAGGCGCAAATGAACGCCGTGACGGCCGAAAACCTGCGCCGCTTACGCGAACAATCCAACCAACTCTGGCAGGAGACGCAAGCCGAACGTTGGGCTTCTTGGGATCGCATCAGCGAACAACGCGGCGACGCGCTCAGCGGCCAGACGCGCGTCGTCGACCCGACCACCAATCAAGCCTACAAAGTGCAAAGCGGCAGCAGCTATTACTCCATCGACCCGACCCGCCAAGTGATCGTCGGCACGGACATCCCCTACAAGCCGGATTGGAACTATCAGGAGTTGATCGAGACCTACTACTGATCCTTCGTCGTTGAATGAGGCGGCGCGCGGCTTCAAGCGACGGGACGCAGCACGCGGCGCAGGGCGAGCGCGCTCATTTTCCGCAGGAGCGCGAGGTGGAAGAGTTCGCGCGTGAGGCGTCGGTAATCGCGTCGCCCGGCGATGATGTCGTAGAGCAAGGCGTAAAGTTCCGGGTCGGTTTTGGCGAGTTCGATGACGCCGTCGATCATGCCGAAGTCCAGACCGAAGCGAGAGAGGCGGCGCAGGGCGCGGCCATGTCGGTGGTCGGAGGTAAGCGCGCGCATGCGCAACGTGTAAGAGGCGAGCGCGCCCGCGTCGATGCCGCGTTCGAGCATCACGTCGGCGGCGGCGACGGCGGTTTGGATGGCGGTCATAATCCCCGCGCCTTTGAAGGGACGCAGCCACCCCGTCGCATCGCCCACGGCGACGAAGCGATCCCAGGAGACGTGGCGCGCGTGGCGCACGGGCGCGTGGCCTTCGTAAAAATCGAGCTTCTGCAAGTCGAAGCGCGGCACGAGCGCGCGCACCTTCGGATGCAGCAGAAAGTCTTCCATGTCAATCGAAGTGACGCGGCGGCCGACGATGTTGACGAGCACGTGCGTCTGCTTCGGCGTGATCGCGCCGAACTCGATGCGCGGCAGAGAGCGCAGGAGGAAGGCATGTATCTCGCCGCCGAGACGCCGCTCGATGTGTCGTTCGTCGCACGAGAGACGGACGATGATCGAGTGCATCGTCTCGCGCGGGCGACGATAACGACGGGCGCGCGGGCTGGCGTGTTCGAGCACGGTGAGGAGGCCGTCGTCCAAGCCGCAGGCGGCGACGACCATGTCGGCCGAGCGCGAAGCGCCTTCGGAATAGACGCGCACGGGATGTTCGAGATTGTCGGGATAGAACTCAAGGCCGGTGACGCGGTCGCGCACGAGTTCAGCGCCCGCCGCTTCGGCGCGTTCAAGGAGTAGTTGGTCGAACTCCGAACGCGAGACCATGAGCGCGGGTTCTTCGTTGCGGGGCGCACGCAGTTCGATATCGTTGTGGTCGGCGTGGAGACGAAAGCCTTTGATCGTGCGTTTGACGAGCGCGGCGGGCAGTTCGAGTTGTAAGTGTTCGCGCAAGAGTTCGGCCGTCGGCGGCACGAGCACGCCCATGCACGGGTTGTGCTGCCGGGGGAAACGCTTCGGCTCGTAGATGAGGACGCGCAAACGAAGGCCGCGCCGTTTCGCTTCCTGCAACAGACGCAGCGCGCAGGCCGAACCGCCGGGGCCGCCGCCGATAACGACGACGCGCGACTCGTCGCTGAGACGCAGGCCGCGCACGCGACGGACGGGTTCGCTCCGCGTCACCTTCGTGCGCACGCGTTCAAAGAAGAGAAAACCGGCGTGCCCGGCCATCGAAGCGGCCAGACGCGGATGTAGCGCGCGCAGGAGGATGCGCTTGTAAGGTTGGTCGCCCGTGAAGGCCGCGAGCAAAGCGTCGGAGAGCAAGGCGCGATTGCGTTCGCGCCCGCCGGGCGCTGCCCGCGCCTTGCGTTCGGCTTGCAGCGCGGCGAAATAGACGGGCGCGACGAGCGGGTGCGGAAAGATGCGGTCGTAGATTTCAAAGAGCGCGCGACCGTACAAGTTGTCGCGCCCGAAGACTTGCCCGCAGCGACGCCAGAAGTGTGCCTCGAAGTCCGACGCCGAGACGCCGTGACTGACGACGCACTCGGCCGCGAGCCGCGCCGTGACGAGCGCCGACTCGACGCCGTTCTTCAAGTAGCGCGAATCCGACGCGTCGCCGACGATGACGAAACGATCACTGTAAGGCAGGCGCGCCGCGCCGACGGCGACGCGCGGGTGGCAATGGCAATCGAGTTTCCAATCCGCGGGCAGGTATTCGCGGATGTAGGATTCGCGCAGGAGGCGTTCGGTCGAGACGACATCCACGCTTTCGCCGATGGCCGTCACGGTGACGTGCTCGCCCTTCGGAATCAAAGCGATGTAGCGCACGTCCGTTTGCTTCAAGACGAAGAAGTGGATCAAACGGCCGAGCCGCGCGCGTTGAAAATCTTCCGCCACGCGCGCCTCGATGACGCAGGTCTTCCAAGTCGGCGGCGGTTGATAACCGTAAGTGAGACGCGCGCCGAGTTGCGAGTTGACGCCGAACGCGCCGACCACGAGGTCGTACTCGGTGCGCGCGCCTTCGGCCGTGCGGACGGCGGGTCGGCGCTCCACGGTGTCGGGCACGTCGATGTCGTGCACGTTCTGCGCGAGGTGGCGCGCGCCGAGCCGGAGGGCTTGTTCGAGCAGGAATTGATCGAAGCTGCGCGCGCCGTCGGGCGTCTCGGTGCTGACCGGCCCCGCGCCGCGATAGACGCCATAGATGCGCCGCCCCGGTTCGTTGTCCAGACGCGCCGAGGCGTCCATGTAATGCACGGCGTAGCCTTCGAGTTCGTAGTGGATAACCTCCGGAGGGATGTTCGTCGTCGAGCGTTCGATCTCTTCGATGAGGTTGTGGCCGATAGCTCCGGCGCACATGTTGCAGCCGGGCGCGCCTTTCTTGGCGAAGTTTTTGCCGTCGTAGATGTCGACCTCGAAACGCAGACCGAGCGCACGCGCGCGGCGCAGCAGTTCGATGGCGAAGAAAGAGCCGGCCGGGCCTGCCCCCACCACCGCGACGCGACTCCCTGACGTGAGATAGGTCGGCTGCGACATACGCCCCTCGCGCGCCTCACACGCTTTTTGCGTGACGGCCGGACGAATTTTTGGTAAAGGGGGAACGGTTACAGCCAAGCATAGGCGCACGCCGGAAACCATGTCAACATACTCAAACGATTGCCGCGCGTCCAACTTCGACGCGCGCGAAGGAGTGTAAAATGTTCGTCGCCGTGTATCGCTGGAAGTTGAGAGAGGGACAGGAAGAAAAGTTTCGCGCGGGCTGGCTGAGACGCACCGGGGAGATTTACCAAAAGTGCGGCAGCCTCGGCTCGCGCCTCCACCGCGCCGACGACGGCACGTGGGTCGCTTATGCTCAGTGGCCGGACAAACAGACTTGGCAGGCGGCGCGCTCCGTCGCCGTCACGGACACCGAAGCCGTCGCGCTGATGCGTGAGAGCATCGCCGAGTCGTACGCGGAGATGCTCTTGGAAGTAGAGGAAGACTTACTCGCATCCCGCCCCTTTTCCGAGACGGCGGAATAGTAGTCAGCCGCCTGTAAGATGAAGGGATATGGCTGCCATGATGAAGCGTCTGGCTTTCGCAGATTTCCTTGACAGGCTCGCGGACGGAGCATCCAGTGTCGAAGATTGGAGCAAGCACGTCGCGGGTCATTATCGAGATGAGACGCTGGAGGAATACCGGCGCAATTGCGTGCGGCTCAGCATAGAGGCGGGAGAATCGTTTCCCCGAACTGACGAGCATCGTGCCCGGCTGCGCGCATGGGCGGAAGAGTTACGTGCTACCGCAGCGGCTTAACGACGGCAGACAACCCCGTACGCAACGGCGCGGACGTGATACGCAATCTCTTTGAGAGATGGGGATAGGAGGCGGGGACTCGATCTCAAGAT
>DASVUD010000031.1:0-223479 GCA_036387235.1 Pyrinomonadaceae bacterium | reverse complement strand
TAAAGAGGCGTGAGTGTGGATCGATCCACACTCACGCCTCTTTCTGGTCGTGCCGTTCGTCTAAGCTTAAGCCGCCTTTTGCTGCGCGGCGGGCTTGTTGAGCAGTTCGAGCGCCTTCTTCAACTGCGTGTCTTCCGGCTGCTGCTTCGGCGATGCGGTTTCGGGCGCGACGTCCCTGCCCGGCTGCGCCGGTTGCGCGATGGCATCGTCGTCGTTGCCCGTCAGATCATCCGGATCGATGGCGGCGACCGACTCCGGCCGCTTCACTTCCACGGTCGGCGCGACGCCCGCCCCGATGAAAGACTTGCCGGCCGAAGACGCCCACTTAACGGTCGTCAAAAGCAAGCCGTCGCCGTTGCGCAGCGGGAACAACTGCTGCTCCGCGCCCGCCCCAAAACTCTTTTCGCCTACCACGTCGCCGCGTTTGCGTTCGACGAAAGCCGACGCGATCACTTCAGCCGCGCCCGCCGTGCCGCGGTCGATCAAGACGACGGCCGGGCCGTCGAAGACCGCGAGTTTCGGGTCGGCTGTAAAAGTTTTCAGGCTCTTGTTGCCGCGTCCGATGGTCTGCGCCAGCGCGCCGTCCTTGATGAACAAGTTGGCGACTTTAACGCCCTCCGCGAGCGAACCGCCCGCCACGCCGCGCAAGTCGAGCACCAATTTTTGCGCCCCCTGCTTCTGCAATTCCTGCACGCGCTTCTGCACTACGGCCGCCTCGCCCTCGGCCAGACTGTTGACGCGCACCACGCCCACCTTCGTCGCCTCCACGCGCGTCTCCACGCCCGGCGTCTGCACCGGCGCGCGCTTGATCGAGACGGTCAGCGGGCGCGTCCCGGCGCGTAAGATACGAACTTTCACTTCCGTGCCCGAAGGGCCGTTCAAGAGTTGCTTGGCATCGTAGAGCGAAATGTCGCGCGTCGCCTTGTTGTCGATGTACTCGATGATGTCGCCCGCCTGCACGCCCGCCTGCTCGGCCGGGCCGCCCTTCACCGGCGCGATCACGTAGAGGTAAGAGGCCACCTGCGAAAGCTCCGCGCCGATGCCCGCTTGCCCTTTGTCCAGGCCGACGCGAAAGTCGCGCACTTGATCGACGGTCAGGTAAGTAGAATACGGGTCGAGCCCGTAGGCGAGACCGCGCAGAGCGCCCGCGCGGACTTTGTTCAAATCCGGCTCATCGACGTAATCGTCGTGTATGTGCTGGAGGACGCTTTCGAAAATGCGTAGCTGCGCGCCGGGGTCGTTCTGCTGTTGCGCGCGTGTAAAGATCAGACCGCCGACCACTGCGTACAGAGCGAGCGTGGCGGAGAAAACTACTACGAGAAACTTACTGCGAAATGACATCTTTCACCTCAAGCTAACTTTAAACGAGCCGGATTCATGCCGATGCCCGCGAACCGTTTACCGCTCCGCGAGAATTGGCAGTGATGATACAGTAGCCCTTCCGTGCCTCGCAAGACGATTGCCTGCCCCTCTCGTTGGCATCGCCCGCGAAGGCTGCGTTATACTCTGCCGCGTCTAGCGACAAACTCAATTGCCGGATTCGAATTTTCCCAACACGGACGAAGAAGCGCGGCCGGGCAAACTCAAAGGCCGCTTGCTCGCGCTCGACTTGGGGGCGAAACGCATCGGCGTGGCCGTCTGCGACGAACGGCAACTGACGACGCATACGCTGCCCGCGCTCGTGCGCACCAACTGGAAAAAACTGCTCCGTCAAATCTCAGACCTGCGTCAGAGCTTTGACGCTCAAGGAGTAGTCATTGGTTTGCCGCTCAATCTGGACGGGACGGAGGGCGAGGCCGCGCTTGAGGCGCGCCGCATCGCGCGCAATCTCTCGTTTTCACTCGCCGTCCCCGTGCATTTGCAGGATGAAAGGCTCACTTCGCGCGCGGCCGAAGAGTCTCTGCGCGAGGCGGGCGTGAAAGGTGTCGAAATGAAGGCGCGTCTCGACGGCGAAGCCGCCGCGCTCATTTTGCGGGATTTCATCGCACAACAGCAGGACACGCAGGCGTAAAGCGCGCCGTCCGCGTTCGCCTGCGCGCGGCCATCTTGTCGTGCGGGTCTCGCCTTAGCGCGGCGAGCATCAAATTTATTCCGGACTCCGAATCGGAAACCAGCGCAAACGCTCCAAGCTCTCCGTCGTGGCGACAGGGCAGGCGAACCCGTTCGAGGTTACGGCATCAACAACGATTATCGCCGGCAAAGAAATCCGGCTAGGCTTAAACTAGTTTTTATCATAATTTACGGCTTCTCGCTTAAACCAATCATTTATGAAAATTTTTCGCCTTTTAGCCATTCTCGCTATCGTTTTGGCCTGCGGCGGCGCGGCCTTTTCCTATTGGCTCTACCGCGAACTGCACAAACCCATAGCCCATTCCCTCTCCACTCAATACATCGAAATCCCGCGCGGCTCGACTCCTGACGAAACAATTTCGCGCCTCTCATCCTCTGGCGTTATCGGACGCGAATGGCCGCTGCGACTCTACATACGCTTGAGCGGCGTCGGGCCGCGCCTGAAGGCCGGCGAGTATCGTTTCCCTTCTCCCATCTCGCCGCTCGGCGTGCTCAGAAAATTGGAGGAAGGCGAACAACGTCTGGCGCGTTTCACCGTCATCGAAGGTTGGACGCGCTGGGACGTGGCCGCCGCCATGGCGCGCATCCCCGAACTCAAACTCGCGAGCGCCGAAGATGCACTCGCCTTGATGAACGACACGAGCGAGATACGCGACTTGGATTCGCAGGCTACGAATCTTGAAGGTTATCTCTATCCGGACACATACAGTTTCCCGCCCGACACCAATGCGCGCGCGATGATCTCGGCGATGGTCAAACGCTTTCGCCAAGTCTGGCGCGAGCAGGCGGGCGACGCACCTCTGCCCGCGAATCGCACGCCGAGAGAGATCGTGACCATTGCCTCGCTCGTCGAGACCGAAGCAAAGTTGAAAGATGAGCGGCCGCTCGTGGCGTCGGTCGTCTATAACCGGCTCAAGATCGGGATGCCGCTCGGCATCGACTCGTCCGTCATCTACGCCTCCAAACTCGCGGGCAAGTGGAAGAACGACGGGAAAGTTTACAAAAGCGATCTGGAGCGCGACTCGCCTTACAACACGCGCAAGGTGCGCGGGCTGCCTCCGGGGCCGATTGCTTCCGCCGGCGCGCGTTCGATCGAGGCCGCGCTACGCCCCGCCGAGACAAATTATCTCTACTACGTGCGCGAGCCTTCGCGCGATGACGGCGCGCATAATTTTTACAGCAGCGATCTAGAGTTCCAACGCGGCGTGCAAGCCCTGCGCGCTTGGGAACAGGAGCGCGACCGCAACGCCGCGAACGCTAACGTCGTGCCCGCAAACACGAATGTCGTCCCCGCGAACGCGAACAACTGATGCGACGCTCACGAACAACTCGTCCGAACATCTTTTGCCGCGTCGCTCGTGCGTCTGAAACTCCGTCTTGAAAAGACTCCCACGTTGTTTTATTCTCAAGGCAACGTCTCCCTTGTAATTAACAGCACTCGCACGGCGGCTCAGGCGTCGGTGAAACCGAAAGGTCAGCGATGAAGAAAGTCTTAACTCTCTCAATGTTTCTGCTCTTGACGGCGGGCGGCATCTGCGCGCAGGAGAAAGGCGTGGATCGGCAGAACGACCGCATCCGCGATGCGGGCACAGACCGCGCGCCGGGCGTCAACGGCGTCAAGCAAAACACGGGTACGGGGCGCGGCATCGACTTCGGCAAAGGCCGCACGCCCACGCCGCCGCCCATCCCCAATCCTTATCGCTTCACCATCCGCCGCGACATCGTGCTGCGAGCGGTCGAGGAATTGTTGGCCGAGCGGAAGTTGATTCTCGACCCGGCGGTCTCGAAACGAGACGAGGGCGTGCTGATCAGCCAGCCTTTCCGCTTCGTCAAAGGGGCGGTCGTCGCGGGGACGGAGTTGAATCGCTACGCGGAACTAACCGAGGAGAATTCGCGCGGCTGGACGCAGGGTCGCTACACTTTCATCGTCGAAGTGCAACCGCTCGACGGCGTGACGACGAGCGTAGCCGTCAATGCGCGCGTCGAAGGGCGCAGCGACGGCGCTTCGGGCGCGGAATGGGTCAGCCTGCGTAGTTCGGGTCTGGCCGAGCAGGAGTTTATCACCGCGCTGGTCGAGAAACTCACGGGCAACCCGCCCACGCCGCAGCCGTAGCGAATTTTCGTAAATTTTCGCGCCGGAGTTTGCTTTTTACTTTCCATAGGCTCGCGGCCGTCCTATGCGCACCTGTTGAAGTAAATAAAAACTTATGGAAGCGCCTTGTCGAGATGAGCAGTAATCGAGGCATCAAAGACCCCGCGTCCGAGCCGCATTTGTTCGAAGAGGGCGAGTCGTCTTCTTCGAAATGGATCAAGTTCGGAGCCCTCGCCTGCGCGCTGTGCGCGACGTTGGCGCTGTTCTACGGCTATCGCACCTTTCGCGCGCGGCAACTGGGGCGCGTACGCGCCGCGCAACAGGCGGAACAGGCTGCCAACAACAAGGCCGCCGCCCCGCCCGAAGCGCAAATCTTTGAAGACGAGGCGCGGCTGAAGGGCGCGCAGGCGCTCATCACCGGCACTGTCCGTAACATTTCGGACAAGCGGCTCGAAGCGCTTAGCCTCGAAATGGAATTGAAGCGTCGCGGCAATGCACAAGGCTCGGAACATCGACGGGTCGGCGTCGAACCCGCCAGTCTCGCGCCGGGCGAAGAGGGGCGTTACGCGCTGAGTTTGTCTTCGTCCGAATGGAGCGGAGCGCGCATTCTCAGTCTCAATAGCGAAGGGCGCGCCGAAGGCATCGCTTTCAAATCCGCCATCGGAGCGCGCCGCCCGGCCGAACGTCCGCCGCAAGGCAACACGAAAATCGTCGTCGTCCCGCGCCCCAAGCCGAAGGGCAAGGGCGAGGAGTTTATCAACACTCCGGACGATCCGGTTCGCATCCCGTAGACGCACGCGCGCTTCAAGTTAAACTTGACGAGTCGGCGCGACGACCAATCTTGAGTAACACTTTAAATGTTTTACGAGAAGGCTGTTCAGACTTATCAAGCCTGTAAAGCTTCTAAAGTTTAGTGCGGCCGGTTCGAGCAGGATAGGTGCGCGCGTTTCGGATGCTTTTTTAAGTCCGGCCGGGTGTCGCGACAGACAACTGTAGACGGCTCTTTTCACGTCTACAGTTAATGCCCGTGAGAGACTTTAGACCGCACGCTCCGGGGTCGGACTTCGTCGAAATTGATGCTCATCAAACTCTTCTTATTCGCCTTTTTGCTTGCGCCCACCGGCGGCGCGCGCCTCGTCGCGCAGGGACGCACTCCGCAAAGATACCCGACCGACATCAACAAAAATAAACCGACGGCCAGAACGCCCGGCGACCCCGACGACCCGCAAGACGCCCGGCACAACGAGATGCTCAAGGAGATGGCGCTCAAGCGCGAGCAGAACGACTATAAAGAGCATCTCTCTCGCGCCAGAGAGAACGCCCAACTCGCCGTCGAGCTACAAGAGGCGTTCACGCGCCAGAAGACTCTCCAGGAAGTTGATCTGAAGAAACTGAGCCGCATGGAAAAACTGTCGCGGCAGATACGAAACAACGCGGGCGGCGAAGAGAACAAAGACGAGTTGAAGGAAGCGCCCCCGCAAGTCGAAGCGGCGCTCGAACGTCTGGTCAAACTTTCGTCCGACTTGCAGAAAAAGGTCGAGAGCACGCCGCGACAGGTCGTCTCCGCCGCCGTCATCCGGCGCGCCAACGAAGTGGTCGAACTGGTCAGGCACATACGCACACTCTATCGCTGATGAAAGCACACGGCACGGAAAATCTCTCTCGCCCCGCGCGCCTCAAGAGGCCGCTGCTCTTCGCGCTCGTCTTCGCTTCGGCCGTCTGCTACGGCGGCGACGGTCGCTTCCCTTCCCGCGCGCAAGAACCGCAGGACGATGACGAGGTCGTCCGCGTGGCGACGGATTTGGTCGTGCTCAACGTGACGGCGACGAATGCCACGGGCGAATACGTGCACGGCTTGGAGCGCGCGAACTTTAAAGTTTACGAAGACGGGCGCGAGCAACAGATCACCAACTTCACGCGCGAGGAAACTCCCTTCACCGCCGCCCTACTCTTAGACGTTTCCGGAAGCATGGAAGGGCGCGTCTCGATGGCGCGCTCGGCCGCCATACGCTTCCTCGACGGGTTACGCGGTGAAGACACTGCGGCCGTCTATAGTTTTCATTTGAAGGTCGAACAGCTGCAAGATTTTTCTCAGAGCCGCGATTTAGCGCCCATCGCCTATAACCTCAAGGCGAAGGGCGAAACGGCCTTGCACGACGCCATCGTGCAGGCGGCGAAAGACCTCGCCCGCCGTCCTGAGAAAAGACGCGCCATCATCGTGCTTTCAGACGGAGCGGATACGCGCAGCCATGCCTCTTCCGACAAAGCGCTCGCCGCCGCGCTCGAAGCCAACGCCACTATCTACACGGTGGACATGGCCGATAAACTTCCCAACTCTTTCAATGCGACTCCGGCCGCCGGTGTCTTGCGCGATTACGCGTCCAAGAGCGGCGGGCGCTTCGTGCCCACGCCGGGCGGGCGCGCGCTGCGCGAAGCGTTCGCGGAGATTCTCGAAGAGTTGAGCAACCAGTACACCATCGGCTATCGCCCTGCGAATCGCGCGGAGGACGGCCGCTGGCGTTCCATCGAAGTCAAAGTGGATCGCGCGGAGGTGACGGCGCGCACGCGGCGCGGTTATCGTCTGACGAAGAAAGCGAAGTCGAAAGGCGTCGCCAAATCGGGCGAATCCGAAGGCGTGAAAGTTTCCCAGCCTTGAAGCTCGCTCAACGCCCGATGACGCTCAAACTACGTACCCGCAAAAAAGAAGCCCCGCACGTTCAAGTTATCGTTTGAAGTTCTGATGCCCTCCGAAAACACACAGCAAGCGCCTGCGAAAAGTTGGATCGTGCGGCGCGCCGCCCACTACGCCGTGCACCGGCCGGGCGAGGCGTTTCTGCTCCTGCGCATGGCCGCGTGGGTCGCAGTGCTCTCTCTGCTCATCAAACTCTTGCCGCTGCCGCGTGTCCTCGCGCTCGTCGCGGGCACAGCAGAGCGCACGAGGAGGAGGAGGCCGCGCCGCGATTCGCGTCTGACCGAAGAGCGGCTGGCGCAATTGCTCGACGCGCTGCTCGCGATTGACGTGCTCTGCTTTACGCCGACGTGTTGGAAGCGCGCGCCCGTCTTGCATCGCTATCTCGCCCTCCACGGCATCAAGACGCGCATCGTCTTCGGCGTGCGTAAGGAAAAAGAGACGCTGCTCGCAGGCCACGCGTGGCTCGAAGCCGACGGACGCCCGCTGCTCGAAGCGACGCCCCCTCGCTACACCGCGACCTACTCCTTCCCCGCCTGAGTTTCGCTATCGCCAATTAACAAAAGCCCCGGATCGCCAGAGACGATCCGGGGCTTTTTGGTGAACGGCTTTGAACGTAACCTGTCAGGCGAGATTCAAAGCCGCTGTTGAAGCTAAGGCGTTGACGATTGCTTCCGTCCCGCTGCTTACGGTCTAACGCGTCGCGCGGGGCTTCGACGTGGCCTGCGCTTTAGACGGCGGAATCGGATCATCGAAGTCCGCCTCGACGTTGACGAAGAAGCGATAGCTGCCGTTCTGTTGTATGCCGACGAGCAGTTGGACGGTGATGCTGTCGCCGCCAACCAAAGGCTGCGACAGATTGAGCGTGAGCGTCGAATTGAGACCGCCGCCCAAGGTTTGCGTCGGCGGTTGCTCAAGCGTCGTCCCGTTCACCACCACGTCACCCGGCGTGAAGGGGTTCGACGGCGTCACGGTCGTCGTGGTCGAACTGAGCACGCGCATGTCCGCCTGCCCGTTGTTCGGCGCGTAACCCGGACTGTTCAGCGTCGTGATGTCCACGACGCGGAAGCGCAGCCGCGTCACGTTCTGCTGCGTCGTGTTGGTGAACTTACGACGGAAGGAGAGCGTGCCGTATTGCGCGTTCGTCGGGTTGGACACGCCGGCCGAGCCGTCGCGCATGCGGTTCTGACAGCCTGAACCCGCCACGCCGATGCTTGAGCAGTTGTCTATGAGCGACGCCTTGACGGTGGCGTTGCTCTGGATGGGGCTTTGCGTGTTCTCCGGCCCCGGTGCGCCGAGCACGGCCGTACCCCCGCCGACTATGCCCGTCGTCGAGACGAGCACGAAGTCCGCGGCGTTGTCGTTCGTGTCCTGCGGCACTCCGCTCGCCAGCTTGCGGACGAAGCTGTATTGATCGTTCGCGCCGGGCGCAAGGCCGCCTGCGGGCAAGAGCCCCGCGCCTTCGCGGAAGTTCGTGCCGTTAGCCGAACCGAAGCCGACCGCGTCGATAACCGTGCCATTCAGATCGATGAGGCGCGCGCCGCCGTCGTCCAAGAAAGCGCCGCCCGTGTAAGCCGCGTCGGGTGTGGCGGTCGTGCCCACACCGGCCGGATAACCGTTGACGCTATAGGTGCTCGGCGCGACGAGGTAGTGCTGGCGCGGCGCGATAGTTCCGCTCAAAATGCCGAGCACGCCGCCCCCGCCCGTCCCGGCCGGCGCGACTATCGACCAGCCGTTCAGGTTCACGTCCGCGTTAGAGTTGTTGTAAAGCTCTATGAACTCGTCGCCCGTACCGTTCGGCCCGTTGAAGCGAAACTCGCTGATGAGCACCGCGCCCGCCTGCGCCACCGGCCCGGAGAGGGCGAAATAGGCGACCGGCATGTCGTGGTCTGAGTTGCGTTCGGGGCGCGCGGCGTTCGTCCGGTAGGCCGAGGCCGGGTCGTCCGGGAAGTCCGAGTTGTTGCGCGCGATGGCGAAGCGCGTGCGGCGCGCGTGCGCCACGTTGTTGATGATCACGTGGTCGAGCGCCTGCAACGTCCCTTCAAAGTTGAAACTGTAACGCTCCTCGGCGGGCAGTTCGTCAACCAGATTGAAGAAGTCTGGGTTGACGAGGTCGGGACTTTGATCCACGACGATCTGATCGTCGGGCGTCGGGTTGCCCTTGATGGTGGCGATGGGGTCTGTGTAGCCGTCGCTGAACTGGTAGGCGTTGTAGTCGCCCACGGAGATGACGCTCGTGCCCGCGTTGTTGGTCTGCAAATCTTGCAGGAGCGTGGCGAGGAATTCGCCTTGCGCTTTGCGCTTGGCGCGGACGCGCGGCCCTTCGCCGGGGTCTTGCCCGATGTTGATGAACGAGCGCAGGTGATTGACGACGGCGATGACGGGCACGTTTGCGCCCGACGGCTGGACGTGCGCGCGCAGGACGAGCGGCGGACGGTCGTTGAGCAGAGCAGGCTGTCCCGTCGTCGGGTCGATGTACGTGTTGCAGTTGGCGGGCTGCCCGTTACAACCGGCCTTTTCGATCTGCACGACGCTGTCGACCTGCACGCGTGCGGCGTTGACCAGATAGCCCACGTCCTGATCGGCATCACCCGGGTTGCCGTCGGCTTCGACGAGATACGCTTGATAGTTAGCTCCCGGCGAGATGGCGTTGACTTCGGCGGCGAGGGCTTGCAGACCTGTCAGCTCGAAGATTTCGACCATGCCGATGATGTCCGGCAGACGCATCACGTCGCGGATGGCGGCGGCCGCCTTCTGGCGCTGCGTCGGGTCGTTGTTGAAGTTTTCGACGTTGAATCCGCCGACCGTAAACTCGTTCGCCGTCGGCGTGGGCACGGGCGTGGCGCTGATGTTGCCCGAATTGGCGGGGCCGGATTCGGGGATCAGGCGATACTCGCCGAAGGCGTAATCGAGCGGCCCGGCGACGTTGGTGAAGACGACCTTCGAGGTGTAGGGAGCGTTCGGCGCACCGGCGCGGCCGTTCGTGTCGAGACTGAGGCGTTCGGGATTTTCGTCCCAACGCGCGATGCAACAATCGACCTGGCCGCTCGTCGGATCGGGCGGCACGGGCAGAGAGATTTCGATGCCCGGCTCGCGCAAAGGTCGCGGCACGCCCGTGATCACAACGTCCACATCGTAGAAGTTATCGTTGGGCGAAACGCTCGTCAGCGAAGAAGCGAACATGCGCATGCCCTCGTATTTTTCGAGTTGCGGTTTGGTGGGCGCGGCGGTCGGGTCGAGGATGGTCGTCGTCAGCGTCACGGCCTGCGGCAGATCGTTGCCCGTGCTGTTGACCGCGACGTTGGAGACGGGGCTGATCTCCGTCATGCCGTTGAACTCGACGACCGTGCCGGTGACGGTCACGTTGTCGCCGACGCCGACGGTCGGGACGGAACTCGTGAAGACGAAAATTCCCTCGGAAGTGTTGGGGTCGGCATCCGCCATCGCGGTCGGCGCTTGGAGGAAGAAGCCGCTGGCCGCGCCGTTGCCTGTGTTCGCGCCGGTTCTGAGCAGCGTAACGATGCCGCTCGTCGTGACGGTCTGACCGGCGAAGGGCGAGGTCGCGCCGCTGCCTTGTATATCGTGGATCGCCACGGGTGCGGTGTTGATGACGGTGAAGCTGAAGACGTAGTTGGCCGCCATCTGGTCGGGCGTGCCGTCTTGATCCGTGACCTGCGCGGCGACGACCGTGACGGTGCAAACTTCGCCCTGCGTGAAATCGGTGGTCGGGTCGAGCGTATAGGTCGTCGGGCCACCGCTGAGGGTAAAGGCGTGCGTGCCGCTCGTGGCGCAACTGATCTGGAACGAATTTGCGGTCGCCGTGACAGCTTCGCTGAAGGTGACGCTGATGTTTGAGTTGACCGCGACGCCCGTGGCGTTGTTCGCAGGGCTGGTCGAGGTCACGGTCGGCGGATTATCGACAGGGGGGCCGCCCGTGAAAGTCTGTCCGGTGTTGGGTGCGTCCTTTGTGTTGGCGATGGAGGTCGCGTTCCAAGTGAAGTCGCCGTACTTCGTGCCCGAACCCTGCAATTGGAGCGAAGTGCCGGCGGCGTTTGAGCCGCTTTGCGAGACGCCGATGTTGGTGCAGGTTTGCCCGTTGGCCGGGCCGTCCGATGCCGTGAAAGTACCCTCGTAGCAAAGGAACTGGACGACCGTGCCGTTGTTGACGAGCGCGATGCCATCGGGCGAGCCGTTCTGGATGCCGTTCGAGGCGTAGGAGACGGAGACTGTGCCGTAGCCGCCCTGCTGCGAGGGAATGGTCGTAGGCAGCGCGTCCGTGTCATACATACGACCAACCGGAGTACCTTCGCCGTTGTAGAGCACGATTGACCAACCCGTCAGGTTCGTGCCCGCAGGCCCGGCCACCTCGACGAACTCGCCCGCGTCCGTGCCGGTGATGTCGTAGAGAATCTCGTTGATGAAGATGGTCGAGTCAGTGCCCGCCACGCTCGGCGTGACTGTCTCGCCTTTCAATTTTTTCTGGGCGGCGACCGTTGACTGGAGCGGCAGGAAGGGTTGGACGAAGATCAAAGTCGCAACGGCGAGTGACAGCAATTGACGGCGGACAGCATGAGTCCGTCCGAGAAATTTCGGTGAAATCACTTTAAAGTCTCCTGAAAGTGGGTTGGGTTTTCGGTGTCGCGCGCACTCGCAACACTTGCGACTCGACTGTGGGTTGTTGACACGAAAAGGCTGGCTTACGGCCACGCGGGCAAAGGTGTCAGCCCGCTCCCTTCACTCGCCTCTACGATTCGACAGGCGAAGTTATCACACAATGCTTGGGGCGGCAATTTGCGGAGAGAAAATTTACGAAAACTTAACGGGTCGCTTCGGCTCACTGCCCTTCGGACGCGAGCAGTTGGCGCGCGCGCAGAGAGGCGACCAATTTGTCGAACGACTCGGCGGCGTGTTCCGGCGTCACGTCATAGGCGTCCGTGATGTCGCGTATGATCTCCGCGCGCGTGCGCTTTTGTTCGAGGCCGCGCCAGATGATCATGGCCGTCTCGTTCAGGGTGTAGTAGCGTTTGGAATTCAGATCGACGAGCACGCCTTCGTTGTCGTCAAATTCCGTGAAGACGATGTGCTCGTGCGGGCTGGGAATGCTCTCTGACATTAAATCGATTCCTGTTTGAGATAGACGGCTTCGGCCTGACTGGCGGGCAACACTGGGAGCACTCGCCGCGCCCCGGTCGCCACTGCCGTCGGCTTGTGCCAGGGGATTTTGCCGAAACTCTGCAAGCAATAGAGACAGGGAGAAGCCGTGTAGAGATCAGGCTCGACGCCCTGCCGCGCCACTTCGGCGAGCGCGAGGCGTCGCCGTTCGAGTTGGCGCGCGGCCACCTCGCGCAGGCGCACGAACCCTTCGGCGAAATCTTCTTTGTTCAAATCGGCCACCACATCCGTCTCTTCGGACGCACCGCGATAACCGGAGAGGTTGCAGCACAAGGTCAGACGGCCGCGATAGTCGATGTTGCAGTTGACGCCTTCGAGCGCCTGACAGGGCGGCGCGGGGTCTAAGTTGTAATAACCGGTGGCGACGCCGATCTTCATCTTGAAGATGTTGGAGAGCACTCCGATCTCCTGTTCGACGTGCGCGCGTTCTTCGAGCGTCAAGCCCGACTCGTCTTGCGCGCCGGAAGAGGTGGGGAGCAGGTGCGAGAAGTGTATGGCCTGCGCGCCGAGCCGCGCGGCAAGGAGCGCGAACTGTTCGAGGAGCGGGACGGTGTCGCGTCTGATGCCCGTCTTGATGAGAAACGGGATGCCCTTCATGTAGCAGCGCGTGATGGCGCGCATGACGCGCACGAACGAGCCGTCGCCGCGCCAGCGGTCATGCGTCTCGCGCGTCGGGCCATCCAAGCTGAAAGCGACCATGTGCAGGGCGTCGCGGTTCTCCAAGAGCGTCGGGTAGACGCGCTCGAAGTGCCAGCCGTTGGTGACGAAACCGAACTGCCAGCCCTCTTCCCTCACCATCTCGACGATCTCGCGAAAGCGCGGGTGAATCGTCACCTCGCCGCCCGTGAAGGAGACGGAATTGAACCCGCAAGCCGGTTGGCTCGCGCTGCGAATGATGCGTCGGAGAAGTTCGACGGAGAAGAAATTGGCGGGCGTGTGATAGAGCGCTTCGTCGTCGCGCGCGCAATAGCTGCAATGCAGATTGCAGATGTTCGTCAACTCAAGACTGATGTGCTTGAGTTGCGTCGTCTGTACCGTGCTCGCGGCCGAGGGAATTGCCATAAATTAGTGTCCGAGGCACGAAGCCAAAAGTTCGGGCGCGCGCGTCGCCGTCTCGAGCAGGTCGAGTCCCGCAAAAAGTTTGTAAGAGGTGCTCTGCTTCGCCGCGAGAGCAAGAAGACGTAAGTGTTCGCGCGCCGTGCCCCGGTCATAGCTCGCCCAAGGGCATTGCCTGATCAGTTGGGTCATGGCTTCGCCCGCGCTGAGTTTCTCGACCCGGCTCGCCTGCTCTCCCGTCAAGGTGGGAAACAGTAACACACGCGGACGGCAACTCTCAACGAAGCTATCGGGGAACACCTGACGCGGCTCCAGCCTTCGTTTCGACGGATCGGAGTTGACGGGCGCGCCGAGCGCTGCGTCCACATCCGTCAAACCGCTCCCCGCCAGAGACTCCGACGAGACGGAGAAGACGCGCCGGAGCGCCCAAGCCACCACCACGCCGTCCGCTTCATCAAGCACCAGCATGTCGTCGGACAGGTAACGCCACCCGGCCGCGGCCAGACGGATCGTCAAACTCGACTTTCCGCTGTTTGAATTACCGACGACGATCAAGCCCGCGTTGGTCTCAGGCTCGACGACGCCCGCCGCGTGCAGCAAGTAGAGTCCGCCGCGCCGGAGCGCCGCCTGCACGGCGTAGGAGAGCGTGTTGACGACGGCCACGGGGTGGCGCGCGTGTTCGGTCGTGCCCAGCCAGACGGAGACCGTTCGGGCAGCGGGCGCGTAGACCGCGATGCGCGATTCGTCAATGTCCAGAAAATGTACGTCGCCGTTTGTGTAGCACAGACCGCGCGGGACTTCGAAAACTTGGCAGCCGGAAGGGAGAGTCGGCGCTTCGCCGTAGAAGATTTTAACGGTGCAATGAACAAAGCGAGCCGCGCAGGACGGGAGCGGGGTGAAATGCATCCCCTCGATAAAATCTCCGGCGACCCGCGCGGCTACTTCGTCATTAAACTGAAAAGCAAGGAGACGCTCCCCAATCGCGTACAACTTCTCGATTGAGGCTTCGCTCTCCACTGCCGGGAATGACATCGTCTCCCAAACACCTTCCACCTAATACGCCGGCGGTGGATTACGTGGTCAATGTCTGGATGGTGTCGACGGTCGGGCCTTGAAAGAAAGCGGTCGCTTCCAACACGTCCACAGGCACGGAGACGACCGGCTCGACGAAAGGTTTCTTGTTCTGCGCTGGCTGCGTCAACGCGCTCTCACGGCCTTCGACTTGCTCCAACGGCTCGTTGACGGGATTGCTGTTTTTTGTATTCAAGGCTCGCTGTCTCCTCACATTTTTGTAGTTTGTTGATTATTGGCCGGCGACACCAAAACAAGGCGCAACGGTCTGACTTCGTAGCTCGTGAGATTGGTGCGCTGGTATAAGCGGATATTCGGCGATAGGCTGCGCACCGCTTGCTCCATCGTTAAATTATTGAAGTCCACATCCACAAGTTCGGTAGATTCATATTTCATCTCGAACGGAATGTCAACTTTACTTGCGATTTCGTAGAGCACGGCCGTCAAAGGCTGCTTGCGCGCTTTCACGCTGATCTGGTTTTTTTCGACCGTCACGCGCAGCGGCAACTTCTCTTCGTCCTTGACGTTCGTGGCGTCCAAGCCGTCTTCCGTGTTGCCCTCGATTAAAATCGCTTCCGAATCGCCCTTCACCACCGAGGCTTCGGCGGGCGGCGCTTCGTTCATGCCTTGCAAATAGATGCCGATGGGTTTCGGTTGCGCGCCGTCGCCGCTCAGTTCGTAATCCACGTAAACTTGCGGCGCGAGCAGACGCAAAGCGCCTTCCAGAGGCAAGTCCGTAAACTCCTGCGTGATGCGCTGCTTCTGCATGAGCGGCGTCAAGATGACGGGCACTTTGAGTCGCTTGCCGATCTCGGCTGCGATCTCGGAGAGCGAGCCGTCCTTCGCCGTCAGGCTGATGCTCGCCGGCGTCTTCTTAGAAACCTTCACGCTCCAGGGCTTGGCGGCGGTCGCGGCCGAAGGGCGCGCGGCCGGGGGCGTCTGTTTGGCGGCGGGAGCCGGCTGCTCCGCAGGCGGCTTGGCGGCGGGCGGCTTCGGCTGTTGCGCCGAGACGCTTGCGGGCGCAGCCAACAGCAACGCCCCCGCGAGAGATAAAACAGACCGCCGTAAAATCATATCGAACATATTAACCTACCTCTTATGACTAATCCATCAATTATTGATTAAGAAGCATTCGCAAGTTGAGCGACGCACTCATGCTTCGATGTCGCTCGGATAATTTAGTTGCAAATAACGAACTGCAAAGGCGAAGTTTTCCGCCCCTCCAAGTCAAAAACAAGTCAAAAATTTCCCTTCGGCGGTCGCCTCGAAGTGCGACTTACAGACGCGCTCCCCGGTGTGGGGTATAGGCTGGCTTATGAATAGTAGGCGGTAACGGCCACCAGATGAATCAAAGAAGCAAGCGCAGGCAGACGTGAAGGTAGCACATTTGCACGCGTGCATCAATTCCTTATTCGCGCCGGGCGAGCGACCTCGTTTGATTTGCCCCGTGGCTCCTTCGCATCTTGGGTCGTTCAGTGTTGCAGGTGGGTCGGCCCGCCCGTCCAGAGCATGCGCAGCGGCCGCAAGAGGTAATAGACGAAAGAGAGCGGAGCGGGCAAACGGAGCAGCGTGAGGTCTTCCTCAGTCGGACTGACGACGTAGCGGCAATAATTGAACTTGTCGCGCAGGCGGCGGCGCGCCTTGAGTTGAAACATGAAATAACCGGAGATGCCCGACGCCTCATTGCTATCGTCTTCAAAGAGACGCGCATAGATTTGATTGGCGAGCGGAACTATTTCGGCGTCGCTTTTCATGCGCGCTTCGACTTCCGCCGAGAGACGCGCGCCGAGCAGATCGCTTGCGACGTAGAGGCCGAGCAAGAGCATGCGCTCCGTGCCAGTGCGGCGCGCGCGTTCGAGCAGGCGCGGCCAGTTCAAGTCTGTCTGAACTTCGAGCAGTTGAGAGATGTCCGTGATCCAACTGAGCCGCTCCCACAGATGCTTCGCGCCGTGGACGCAGAGCGAGAGCAGCAAATCCTCCGGCGCGAGCGCGTTGATTTGCATCCCCTCGAATGTCTCCGCATGGAGCGTCCGCCACAGAGCATCTTCGTCGAGCGGCGAAGAGAACAGCCGCGCGCTCACGCGCCAATGAATCTCCACGATCAAGCGGTGCGCGTCGCGCGTGAACGGTAGATTGCATTGCGTGCGCAGCATCAGAGACTGCTGCACGGGATTCAGCGGCGGGTGCAGCGCGTAGCCTTCCGCGACGAGCAGGTCGATGATGCGCGGCACGTCGCGGCGGCGCACGATGATGTCCAGATCGCCGAAGTGCCGGAGACTGATCTGGCCGTAGGCTTTCACAGCGAGCGCGGGGCCTTTGTAGGGAATGGCGTCGATGTCGCGCGCGGCGAACAGTTTCAGCAGGCGTCGCAGTTCCCCGCTCAAATAGACGTTCAAAGCGGAGATGCGGCGAAACTGTTCACGCAGTTTTTCATAGACCGTGGGCGGAACTTTTTCCGCGGCGCGCGCGTGCAGGTGAAAGTAGAGGAGCGGGACGAGGCCGTGGCTTTCGGCGTAAGCGATGACGAGTTTCCAATCGAGCGTGCCATCGAGCAGTTGGTGAAGACGCGCGACGTGCCGCTCGTCCATGCGCGCACGGGCGCAGCACAACAGCAACTCGACTTCAGGCCGCACGTTCGCTCTCACGGGCGACGACGCGGCAACGGGTGCGGAAATTGTTTGTATTGCCGACAAGTCAGTAAAAATTTGCGGGGCGATCTTTCAAACGCGCGGGTCTGGACACCCGCGCGCGCCGTGTCGAGTTTGCGCAAAACAGTTTGCGAGTGTTCGCGTGCTATCGGATTTTCACGCCGTAGCCGAGGCCGTCGCCGACCGGCAGCACGACGGCGCGCAAGTTTTTATGGTTGACGAAATGTTGATTGAAGCGGCGCAAGGCTTCGGTCGATCTCTGCTGGTCGGGCGAACGTATCTCGCCCGCGACCTGTCCGCCCCAGAGCAGATTGTCCACGATGACGACACCGCCCGCGCGCAAGAGCGGCAGAGAGAGGTCTAGGTAATCCTCATACTCTTCTTTCAACGCGTCCAAATAGACGAGGTCGAACTGCTCCGTGAGTTTCGGGATCACTTCGAGGGCGTAGCCGCGTTCGATGCGGACGCGCTCGTTTACGCCCGCTCTTTGAAAATAGTCGCTCGCGCGCGCGATCATCTCTTCGCTCGGCTCAATCGTCACCACACGGCCGTCCGCCCCCATCCCGCGCAGCAGGTGCAAGACGGCATAGCCGATTGCCATGCCGACTTCCAAGACCTTGCGCGCGCCCGTCGCACGCGCCGTGATCTCCAAAAACAGAGCCACCTCGCGGTCGGCGATGGGGACGCGATTGGCCGCCGCGTAGTCTTCCATTTCGGCCAGCAGTTCGACGCTCGGCGGATGAAGTGCGTCGAGATACGAGGCTTGTTCGCGCTGCAAGATGGCGTCGAGACGTGCTTTCATAAATTGTTGGAGGTGACAAACTGCAAAAACTTTCGATAGAGCGCGCCAAGTCTAACGGTATTGTCCGGCGAGACGCAACGAGGGAGAGAAATAACGATGAAGTGAAAGCGGTGGATGGTAAATAGTCAATGGTGAATGGAAAGAACCGGGTTTTATCCATTCACCGCTTTCACTTCATCGTTTTCTTCGCTTCTTCTCTTGGCGGGCTTTTTCTGAGAACGGGCGAGCCGATGGCGCGCCACACGTCGCGTGCGCGGAGGTGCGCGGGCAGGTCGCGCGTGTTGCTCATGACGAAGCCGAAACTTTGCTCCGCGCCGAGATTGCCGTGCGTCGCTTGCAGGAAGGCGAACACGTCGAGCGAGGCGCTGCCCGTGTAGTAGCCGTCCGCGAAATTCACGAGCACGTTGGCGCGGTGCTCGACGCGCTCGGCCGTGCCTTCGTAGACGCGGCGCACCACATCAGGCCGCACGGTCGCAATCGTCGCCGCGAACCAGTCTTCGTCTGAGACGAAATTCTCAGCGTCAACTTTGCCTTGCCGTCGCAAAGTTTCCAAGATGCCGTTGAGTTCGAGCGGATCGCCCTCCGGCGCGACGAGATAACGAAAACGCGCGCCGCGTCGTTCGAGCGTCGCAGTGCCCCGTTCGCTCGCGACGTGAACCACGCCTTCTTTTTCGTAGGCCGCGAAATCCACTCCGCGCACGCGCGCCACGGTCTGCGATAGACGCTCCTCGTTGCTCTCGCGTGTCCACATCACGGCGCAGCCGACAAGTCCGAACTGCGGCAAGACGACGCTCTGCTCGTTCTTGATCTTCGCTTCGAGTTTGAAATTCGCGCGTCGCAAGGCGGACTTCAAAGAGACGCGCCGGTAGCCTTCAAAGTCGTTTCCGTGATCGGAGAAGATGGTGACTTCGAGGCGCACGCCGTCTGCGCTCGCGTCGCGCACGATGTCTTTGACCGTCTCGTCGAGCCTGACGAGAAAACTCTTGAGCAGGCGTTTGCCGCCCAGATGCGCCAGCGAATCGCTTGCGCCCGTGTAGGCGAAGAAGACCGGCTCGCGTGATGCGCGAAACTTCTGTTTCAGACGCACGAGGTCGGTCAGCGATTCGAGATAAGTGCTCGCGGGCGGCACGACGTAACCCAAACCGCTCTTGATGGCCGAAGGGTGATAATCGAAGAGTTCGCGGAAAGTGCCTTTGATGAAGCGCCCGCCGCGAAAACGGTCGAGCAGGCCGCCGCGCATTTTGTTCTTCGTCGTGTCGAAATAATTGTCTTCGTAGCCGGGCGCTTCGGACGCGCCGGCGGGCTGCAAAATCTCCGCGAGCGCGAGATTGGTCAGACTCGGAAACGGCGCGAGCATGCGCGACGGATCGCGGAATAATTTGAAGCGACCTTCGCGGCGCAGCTCCTCAATCGTCGTGTGGGCGACGCCGTCCACGCAGATGATCAAGTGGCGCACGCGTGGCTCGCTCGTCGCCGCGACGACCGCCGTGCGCGCCGCCGGTTGCATGCCCGCCAAGTGTGTTAATAGAAAGAAGAAGGTAACGCCGCGAAACTTAAACCAAACTCTTTTCATCACGCCCCTTTGCTCGGTCGCACGCGGCGACCAAGCTCACAGTTATTCCATGAGCTTCACTGCAAGCATTGTTCCAGCGGGGCGCAAGAGAAAAAACTGCGTGCACGTCGCAAAAAAATTCATGCTCCTCTTTGCGCCTTTGCGCCTCCAGCGTGAGACTTCTTTTGTCGAACGAAGATACCTCACGCAAAGGCGCAAAGACGCAAAGTGCGTTTTGAACGGCGTCCTTTTCGGCGCGGGGTTTTATGTTGAGAGCGACTTCGCGTCAGTTGTCGGATTTATCCGGCGTTGCTGAGGCGTCGCCGTCGAGCGTGACGTAGCGGCGCGCGAGGCCGAGTTCGCGCAGCTTGTGTTGCAGCGATTGGCGGTGCATGCCGAGGATGGTGGCGGCGCGCGTCACGTTGCCGCCCGTCTCTTCGAGGCAGCGCGTGATGTAGCGTCGCTCGAACTCGCGCCGGTCGGCGCGAAAATCCGCGGTGAACGGGACGGGCAATTCGTCGCCGCTCAACGACGCCGCAGCGACGCTCTCGCCCGTCGTGGTCTGGCGCGTCGCGGCATCGGTTGTGGCGGCCGTGGTGGATGCGGCGGCGCGCGTCTCTTGCGTGTCGCGGCCGGCGCGTATCTCTTCGGGCAGATCGCGCGCCGTCAGTTCGTCGCCTTCGGCCAACACCATCGCGCGCTCGACGGCGTTCTTGAGTTCGCGCACGTTGCCCGGCCAATCGTACTCGACGAGGCGGCGCATGGCCGCGGGCGCAATCGCGCGCACGGGCATCTTGTAGCGTTCGGCGGCGAGCCGGATGAACGCTTCGGCGAGCGCCGGAATGTCTTCGCGCCTTTCGCGCAGAGGAGCAACCTCAATCGTCACGACGCGCAGGCGATAGAACAGATCGGCGCGAAAATTTCCGCGTTCGATCTCCTGCTCGAGCGGACGATGCGTCGCGCTGACGATCCGCACGTCCACCGGGATCGACTGCGCGCCGCCAAGCCGTTCGATGCGTCTCTCTTCGAGCGCGCGCAAAAGTTTGGCCTGCACATTCGCGCTCATGTCGCCGATCTCGTCGAGAAAGAGCGTGCCGCCGTCGGCCTGTTCAAACTTCCCTTGCCGCCGCGCCGTCGCGCCCGTGAACGCGCCGCGCTCGTGGCCGAACAGTTCCGACTCGATCAACTCCGAAGGCAGCGCGGCGCAGTTGACGGCGACGAACGCGCCGCGACGACGCGCCGTGCTGCGCTCGTGCACCTCGCGCGCGACGAGTTCCTTGCCCGTCCCCGATTCGCCGCGCACGAGCACGGTGGCGTCCGTCTCCGCAACTTTCTCGATCAACGAGCGCACGCGCCGCATCGATTCCGAGTTGCCGATGATCGAGCCGCGTGCCGCGCCTTCGCGTTCGATGCGCTCGCGCAGAAGTTGATTTTCGCGGCGCAGACGAATCGTCTCGGCCGCGTTCTTGACGACGAGCCGCAGGTCTTCGACCTCGAACGGCTTCGAGAGATAATCGTAAGCGCCCATCTTGATCGCTTCGACGGCCATGCGCTCCGAGCCGTGCGCGGTGATGAGGATGACGAGCGGCGCATCTTCCGCCGCGCCGCGGTCGCCGTCGTGCAGTTCGCGCAAAAATTCCAGACCGCTCTGCCCCGGCAGATTCACGTCGAGCAGCAGGAGGTCGGGCGCGCTGCCTGCAAACTGCGCGCGTGCTTCCGTGACGCTTCCCGCCTCCGCGAGTTCGTAACCGAGACTCCCGAGCGCGCGCCGCACGCCGTAACGCGCAGCCTCTTCGTCGTCCACGATGAGCACTTTCAACACGGCTTCATCCGCTCTTTTTTGCGTCATAGTTTCTCTCGTTGCTGCTGCCTCGATTTAGGGCGACTAACAAAAGCATGAAACCACGAAACGACACGAAACAACACGACACGAAATCACACGAAGCAGAGGTTCGTGTGATTTCGTGTGTCTTTGTGGTTTCAAGCTTTTGGTTTCATGCTTCGGTTAGCTGCTACTTAATAAACTTGCGCTTCGAGCCTTTCTTCGGTTGCGGCTTTGCCCGCGTGCGGCAGACGGAGTTCAAAACGCGCGCCGCCCGTGGACGATTGCGGCGCGAGTCGCGCGCGCCCGCCCGCGTCTTCGATGCGCTTGCGCACGATGGCGAGGCCGAGTCCCGTGCCGCGCTGCTTCGTCGTGAAGAATGGCTCCCAGATGCGCGGCTGTAATTCGGCGGGCACGCCGCCGCCGCCGTCCGTAACGGCGTAGACTAGCTCGCCGCTTGTCTTCAAGACTTCGACCGAGACGCGACCGCCCGCCGGGGTTGCTTGCAGCGCATTCAACAAAAGATTCGAGAGCGCGTCGCGCACGGCCGAAGCTTGCGCGCCGTCGAGCAGTTCGCGCGATTCGGCGCGCAGTTCGACGTGAATCTTTTTCCCTTCAGCTTCGGCGCGAAACAGTTCAAGGATGCCGCGCGCGAGTTCGTCCGCGCGTGCCGGCTGGCCTCCGGCGGGCGGCGCGTGGCGCGCGAAGCTGAGCAGTTGCGTCACGCTGCGATTCAGGCGATCCGTCTCGCCGACGATGAGATCGAGATCGCGCGCATACTCGGCCGAGAGTCGTTCGTCTTCGCGCATCACCTGCGCGATTGATTTGATGGCCGAGAGCGGATTTTTGACTTCGTGCGCGACCGTGGCGGCCATCTGTCCGAGCGCGGCGAGGCGTTCGCCCTGCGCGAGCCTGCGTTCGAGCCGCACGTTCTCTTCGATCAAGCGATAGTCGGCGAGCGTCAGCGCGACCTGCCCGGCCAACACTTCCAAGACGGCGCGCACGTCCGCCGTCAAAGCGTCGGGCGCGGCATCGACGAGCATCAGGCCGAGCGACTTGTTTTCGCGTCGCAACAGATAAGCCATCTCGAAATCATGCTCGCGCAGAAGTCTCGTCCCTTCGAGCACATCGCCCGCGCCTTCGGTCGCCTCCGTCAAGAGAGTCTCTTCCCAGTCGTCGCGTCCGTCCGTTTGCGCTTCAACGGCTTCTTCTTCATCGACCTCTGCGGCGAGCGCCGTCTCCGGCCGCACGTAGAAGCGCACGCGGCGCAGGCCGAGTTCGCGCGCGGTGCGTTCGGCGATGAAGCTCAAGAGTTCGGGCAACTGTTTGTAGCTCCCGGCCTGTGCGCCGATGCGCGCCAGCACGTCTCTGTAGATCGAGGCTTCGCGCTCGAACAGTTTGTGAAAACGCGTGTCGAGCCACGCGCGCAAGGGGGCGACGACGAGCGCGAAGGCGAGCACGAGCAGAGACTCGACGGCGCTCGCGCGCAAGTTGTAGCGCGCCGTCAGCGCGAGCGCAACGACGCGTATGCCGTAGAGATAAACGACGAGCACGACCGCCGCGAACGAGGCGACGACGAGACTCTCCTTGATGATCAGTTCGAGATAACGATAACGATAGATGTGATAGGCGATGAGCGCGGTGGGAAGAAGCGAGCCGAGATTGGCGAGCGTCTGCAAGTAATGACCGGCGGCCGTGCCGCGCCCGACGCCGAGCGCGTAGGCGGCGAGGAGCAGCAACGCGATGCCGACGAACGATGCGGCGAGCGTCCACATCAGCCGCCGCTCGTGACGCGAACGCGATGCGCGCGCGATGAGAAAATCCGTCCCGGCGATAAGCGCGAGCACGTAAGTCGCCCACACGCCGAAGGGCAGGACGAAGAAGTTCAACTTCTCCAACATCGGCGCGTATGCGCCCGTCCAGATGCGCGGAATGGCGACGGCGAGAAAGACGGCCGGGATGTAAGACATCCAGACGCGCGCTCGCTCGAAGCGCGTGAAGCCGCGCCCCTGCGCGCGCGCCCAGAGGTGCAGGTGGACGTGCAAGAGGAGCGAGTAAGAGACGGTGATGCTCGTGACGGCGACGGTGTCGGCGGCGCGCAGAGCGCCCGACCACAGTTGCGGGTCGAGGCCGAGCAGGGCGCGCAAGGTCAACAACAAATTGCTCGCGTGCCACAAGCCGATCCCGACGGCGAGCGCCAAGAGCACGCGTTCGACGCGTTCAAAAGCGCGCCGCTGTCGCGCCAACAGCACGCTCATCCACAGCGTCAGCGCAGCCCCCATGCTGTAGCCGACGAGTTGTAAAACTTCGAGCAGCGACATGGGTAGATAGTAAATCGTGAATCGTAAATCGTGAATAGAGAAAAGCCGTGAATCGTAAATCGTGAATAGAGGAAAACTGTCTTCCTCTATTCACGATTTACGATTTACGATTCACGATCTTTTTCAGTTCGAGGCGGCGCTGGCTTGGATGGGGATGAGCGTGATGTCGATGCGGCGGTTGCGCGTACGACCGGCGGGCGTGCTGTTGGAGGCGACGGGATTATCAGTGCCCATGCCGTTGGCCTGCACGCGGCCGTTCTCGATGCCCGCGGCGGTGAAGCGTCCGGCGAGCGCGTCGGCGCGGTCTTGCGTCAACTGCCGGAGCACGGTCGCGTCGCCGCGGCTGTCGGCGTAGGCTTCGATCAAAATCTGAAAGTCGGGGTTGTTGGCGAAGAGCGCGGCGAGCGGTTCGACGGTCGCGGAGGCGGCGGCCGGGGCGAGTTCGGCGGCGCGCGCGCCCGTCCAGAGATTGTCCGTGAGCGTCAGGGTGATGCCGCGCGGCGTGTCGCGCACCGTGCCGAAGCGCGCGAGCGTCTGCTTGAGCGCGGCGGCGGCCTGTTGTTGTTGCGCGACACGCTCTTGCGCCTGCTGCCGTTGAATCTCGGCGCTGCGCTCGCCTTCGATGCGCGCGAGTTTCAACTTCGCGTCTTCGGATTCGGTACGCACTGCTTGCAACTCGTCGCGCAGGCGCGCGACTTCCATGCGCAGTTCGCGCACTTGCTGGTTGGCGTTCGACAGATCGCGATCCGACAGCTCGCGCGCGCGTTCCTCGCGTTGGAGCGCGGCGCGCAAGTTCGCCACTTCCTCCGCGGCCGAATCGGCCGAACGCTCCGCATCGCGCACGGCCGCATCGCGCCGCGCGATCTCTTCACGACGCAGACGCGCGGCCTTGCGCGTCTCGGCCATCTCTTCGGCGTTCGTCGCCAGCCGCGTCGCCAGCCGCGCCTCCACGTCAACCTCTTCCTCCGAAGATTTCAGACGCCACTTGTTCTCCGCCACTTCGAGTTGATCCACGGCGGCACGCAACTCCGTCTCGGCGTCGCGCTCCGCTCCGGCGAAGCGCGCGATGTTGACCGCCTGACGCGCGCCGAGCAGAGACGCGGGCGTGCGCACGTAATCGGCGTCGGCGATTTCGGGCACGCGGCTGTTGTTCATGTAGTCGCTCGTGTTGCCGAGATAGCGGACGGTGGCCGTGGCGACCGTGGCCTCGCCGGGATTGTTCGGCGGCAGATTTTCGAGGACGACGGCGCGGCTCGGCCCGCGCACGAGGAAGTGCGGTTCGGCCGTCACGATCATGGCGAAGGTTTGCAGGGGCGTCGTCACGTCGAGCTTGGAGTTGACGATGAAGCTGCCGCTGCGTTTGATCTCGCCGAGGTTATCGACGCGGCCTTCGGGCGTAATCGCCCAGAGCACGAAGGTCGTGTAGACGCCGCCGACTTCGATGGCGCGGGGAAGATTTTTGAGACTGAGTTCGACGCGCGTGCCGCGACGGCCGGTGCGCCGGACTTTGGCTTCGCCCGTCAGGCGCGGCAGGCGCGTCGTGCCGCGAAACTTGACCGAGACGCTCTGGTCGAGCGGGTAGGTGATGGCGACCGTCTCGCGCCGCATGTCGCTTTGCGCCGCCGCGACGGCGGGAGCGAGCGACGCGACGAGCAGCAGAGACAGGAACACGCCCCGGAACAGTTCTCGAAACAATTTTCCCTGTGTGCGCGGATACTTCATGTGAGTTGGCCTCTCCGAAATTTTGGAATTGTGGTGCGCCCGTCTTGGCGACGGGCACGGGAGAAAAGCGAGTTGTCGCCTTGAATGGATGCGCGTCGCGCCCGCGCGAGTTGCCGCCCGTGCCGCAAGAGGCCGCCCAAACTTCCGCGCGGCCTCTCGAAGTGGTCGATACCGCTTTCACATCCTCCGCGCGCGACTTAACTTGCGCTCCCTTTAGCGACGCCCCGCGCGATGCTCGGCCATCCACTGCACCACCGCGACGGCCACGGCGCACAACAACAGGACGTGTATGAAGCCGCCTTTCCCGAACAACACGCCGAGCAGCCACACGGCAAACAGCGTCAGAGCTATCCCCCAGATAATCAATTCGTCTTCACCGTCTCAGCCATCAACAAACTCGAAACTGCGAACTTATGTTTACTTCACCGACGCGTTGCTCGCCATCGTCGGCAGACCGACGGCGCGGACGGCCGAGCGCGCCGCGTCGCCGCCGACGAGCAGGGGCGCGCCGGTGCTGGAAACCGCGCCGGTCAGAGTGCGAAGCGGCGCGTCGCCGCTCGTCGGGATAGTAACTTTCGTTTCGTCCGCTCGCCAGATGAGCGTCCCGTCGCGCCCGCTGAAACCGAGCGCGAAGGACGCGGCGGAAGGAGCCACCACGTCGAGCACGCCGTCGTTGTTCAAATGCGCGAAGGTCGCCATGTAAGCATCGGTCGCGCCTTCCGCAGCCCAGTTGACTTTGCCCGCCGCGCTGATGACGGCGATGCGCCCGGTCTGCGTCACCATCACGATCTCGAACGTGCCGTCGTTGTCGAGGTCGGCGGCGTTCAGTCGGCCGCGCGGCGAATCCTTCTCCGTGGTGATGCGGCCGAGCGGTTTCAGTTCCGCGCCCTCAAAAAAGATCAGGCCGTGCTCCGTCCCGATGATGACGAGCGTGGCGGCGGGCGTCGCCAAGATGAGCGGCGGCGTGGTGAAGGGCACGTCGAAGCGGATGGCGCGCACGGCCGTACCGTCGCGGCGGCGGATGTCCAACTGTCGATTGTCGAGCGAATAGGCGACGCCGAAGATGTCGCCGTGGCGGAAAGGAATCGGCGCGCCGATGATCGCGCCGCCAAGTTTCGTGCGAGAGACGACGCGCCCCGTCTTGCTCTCCAACACGTAGAGCATGTCCGGGTCGTTCGAGACGACGACGAAATCGGGCGCGGCCTCGTCGCCCTGCATCGCGACGAGCGCGCCGCTCGTCATGCGTCCCGGCAAGACCGTGCGCCACAACTCGCGCCCCGTCTCGCCGTCCACGGCGCGCACGCCTTCCGCGAACGCCAGGGCCACGACCGCGCGGCTCTCGTTCGAGGCGGGCAACACGAGCGGGACGAAAACGTTCGCGCCCGGCTTCGCTTGCGCCTCGCCCCCTGCGACCCGCGCGCGCGTCCGCGCCGACCACAGCGCAGAGCCGTCGCCGCCGTCGAGCGCGAAGACCGCGCCGTCCGAGTTGACGGCAATGAGATCGAAATTCTTGCCCGCGCGCAAGCGTGCCGCGAACGGACGCGCAACCGCGCCGATGGCTGCTTGCCAGCCGACGTTCGCGGGCGGTCGCATCACGGCCGGTGTGGGCGGAATGAAAGGCGCGGGCGGCGCGGCTTCGACGAGTTGGGGCGCGGAGTAGCGTCCGGTCTCAGGCGTGGCGGGCGCGACGCGCCAATAATATTTGCCCGGCTGCAGTCCGCTGACTTCCTGTTCGACGCCGACGACCGCTTGGTCGTAGACGATGTCCGTGAACTTTTCGTCGAGCGCCACTTGCAGGCGATAGCGCCTGACGCGCGGGCGGGGAGACCACTTGAGTTTGAGCAAGGCGGCAGACTGTCCGGCGGCGGTCGTCTGTCTTTGTGCGGCGGGCGTGGGCTGCGCGTTGGCGTGTACAGCCGGAACGGAGAGCGCGACGAACAGGCTGAAGCAGAGAGTGTCGAGACGGAGGGGCGAGAGGCGTCCTTTTAGCATCCCTTTAAGTATCCCTTTAGAGTCATAGTGTGTCGTTGAGTTTGTACCCGACGCCGCGCACCGTCAGCACGTAGCGCGGGTTCTTCGGGTCTTGTTCGATCTTCTGCCGCAGCCGGTTGATGTGCGGATCGACGTTGCGTTGATAACCCTCGTACTCCGTGCTCCACACCTCGTCGAGCAATTCGTTGCGCGACCAAGCGCGCCCCGGTTCGCTCGCGAGGCGTTCGAGAATCTGAAACTCCAAAGGTGTGAGTTCGACCGGCGCGCCTTCGAGCGTCACCTCATGGCGGCGCTTGTCGATGACGAGACTGCCGATCTCGATGCGCTGTTGCTGCTGCGCTTCCGCATCGGCAGGTTCGACGGCGCGCGCCGGACGACGCAGCAGCGCCTCGACCCTCAGTTCGAGTTCGCGCGGCTCGAAAGGCTTGGCGAGATAATCGTCCGCGCCCGCTTCAAATCCGGCCACCTTGTCGTCGAGCGTGTCCTGCGCGGTTAAAAAGAGCGTGGGCGTGGGGACGTGCCGCTCGCGCAGTTTGCGCAACAGTTCGATGCCGTTCATGCCGGGCATCTGCACGTCGAAAATGAAGCAATCGTAACTGCCGGCAAGCGCGGGTTGCAGCGCGTCTTCGGCGCTCTCTTTTTCTTCGACCTCGTAGCCGAGCCGTCGGAAGTAGCCCGCCAGAAGCAGGCGCATGCTCGTGTCGTCGTCAACGATCAGGATTTTTCGGTTCACTTGTTCTCGATTCCCTTGTGATCTCTCAAGCGGAGACCGGCGCGGCACGCGCGCGGTTCTGTTTCGGTCATTTTAAGACGCGGCGATTATAAGTCAATAAGCGCTCATTCAAAGAAAAAACTCTCGACCAGTTGTTGCCGCGTAGGAATGATTGAAATTCGTCCTTGAGTCTTCCTTCGTGTCTTAGTGGTTAATGCTTGCTTAACTGTTATTCACCACCAAGACACAAAGACGCGAAGGAGGACAAAGGAAGTTGAAACGAGACTTACATCACGCCGACCATCAACTTGACGCTCGCGGCGCTGTGTACGTATAGTTTTCGTTCCGTTACCGTGAGGCTTTAAGAACCCTTCCCCGCTGTCTCGAACGATTCGCAATCGGCGCGCTCTACAGTTTCAACGATGCAAGACCTCCGGCGTTTACTAACTTATCTCAAGCCACACTGGGGAAAGTTCACCCTCGCGACGTTTGCGATGCTGGCCGGAGCCGTCTTGCAGAGCGCCATCGGCGCCCTCATCGTGCCCATCTTCGATCAAGCCTTCCGGCGCGGCGGCGACCCCGAACGCACGCAGACCCTCTTCGACCTCCAACGCTTCATCCCCGAATCGAGCTTCGACGCGTGGCGCGCCATCGCCATCCTGCTCATCGTCTTCACGCTCGCCAAAGGCGTGGCCGAATACTTCTCGACTTACCTGATGGCGCGCATCGGCCAAGAGTCCGTGCTCAAACTGAGGCAAGACTTATACACGCACCTGCTCGCGCAGTCGGCCGATTTTTTCGAGCGCCATCGCACCAACTATCTCGTCTCGCGCCTCGTCTCTTCGGCGGCGGCCATCGAAGCGGCCGTGACGGGAACGCTGCGCGACATGCTGCGCGAGAGTTTCACGCTCGTCGCCTTTCTCGCGGCCTCGTTTTACTACTCTTGGCGTCTGACGCTCGGCTCGCTCATCATCGCGCCCGTCATCGGCGTGATGACCGCGAAGTTCGGCAAGCGCCTGCGCCATCTGGCGCGCGAGACTTACGAGGGCAGCCAGCGGCTCGTCGATACGGCGCAGGAATCGCTCGCCAATCATCACATCGTCAAAGCCTATCGCGGCGAGGAGCGCGAGCAGACGCGCTTCACGCGCGTGGCGCGCCAGATCGTCGGTGCGAATTTGCGCTCGGCGCGCATCAACGGTTTCGCGCCGCCGATGATCGAACTGATCGGCGTCATCGCCGTCGCCGTCCTGCTCTATTTCGGCCGCCGCGAGATCATGGCGGGCAACATGAACCCGGCGCAGTTTCTCACGTTCCTCTTCTTCCTTTTCTCCAGCTACGACCCGATGCGCAAACTCTCGCGCCTGCAGAACGCTCTGGAGGTGGCGCTCGCCGCCGCGCGCCACGTCTGGGAAGTGATGGACGAACAAGCGGAGACGCCCGAACGCGTTGGCGCAATCGAACTTAAACCCTTGCGCGAGCGGATCGAACTGCGCGACGTTTCTTTCGAATATGCGAACACGGAGGAGCGCACCGTGCTGCGCTCGATCAACCTCGACATCCCGGCGGGTCAAATGGTGGCGCTCGTCGGCGAATCGGGCGGCGGCAAATCGACGCTCTCGAAACTCATCCTGCGCTTTCACGATCCAATCGCGGGCGCGATTCTCTGGGACGGCACGGACTTGCGCGATGCGCGCCTCGCGAGCCTGCGCCGCCACATCGGACTCGTCACGCAGGAGACCGTGCTCTTTAACGATACGGTTCGCTACAATATCTCTTACAGTCGTCCCGAGGCCACGGACGCCGAGATCGAAGAGGCGGCGCGCATCGCCTTCGCGCACGAGTTTATCAGCGAGCTTCCGCAAGGCTACGACACGGTCGTCGGCGAGCGCGGCATCTTTCTCTCCGGCGGGCAACGGCAGCGCCTCGCCATCGCGCGCGCCGTCTTGTCCGATGCCTCCGTGCTCGTCCTCGACGAAGCCACCTCGGCGCTCGACGCCGAATCCGAACGACTCGTGCAAAAGGCGCTCGCCAATCTGACGCGCAACCGCACCACGCTCGTCATCGCGCACCGCCTCTCAACCATCCGGCGCGCCGACACCATCGTCGTCATGGAGCGCGGGCGCATCATCGAAACGGGCAGGCACGAAGAACTGCTCAGGCAAAGCGGCGCGTACAAAAAACTCTACGAGATGCAATTCGCCGATGAAGAGGAGATGGAGACGGTGAGCAGCAAGCCGTGAGCGGTAAGCAGTTTTAAAAACTGTCTTGCTTAACTGCTCACGGCTCACGGCTCACTGCTTACTTGCTTATGAAATCAATGACCGGCTTCGGGCGCGGGACGGCGACGGGCGAGAATTTCAATATCTCCGTCGATCTCAAGACCGTCAACAACCGATTTCTCGACATCCACCTGCGCGCGGGCGCGGAGTTGTCCAGTCTGGAAGCGATTATCCGCCGGCGCATCGGCGAACAACTTTCGCGCGGGCGCGTGGACGCCACCATCGCCATCGACCGCACGAGCGAGTTGGCCTACGAGATGAACCGGCCACTCATCGCCGGATTCATCGAAGCGATGCGCTCGGTGCAACAGGAATTCGCGCTCACGGGCGAACCTGACATCAACGTGCTGGCGCGCTTGCCCGGCGCGTTGCAGCCCGTGCGCGACGGCAATCTAACGGACGCGATGAAGGATGGCGTCGAGCGCGCCGTCACCGAGGCGCTCGCCGAGTTGAACCGGATGCGACAGAGCGAGGGCGAGGCTTTGGCCGCAGAGATGCACGCGCGGCTCGACGAGATCGAGCGCCAAGTGCCCGTCATCGAAGCGGTCGCAAGCGATCTGATCGAAGCGTATCGCGCGCGCTTGCAGCGTCGCATCAGCGAACTGCTGGCGCGAGACGGCCTGGAGATCGTCGAACTAGACCAAGGCCGTCTCGCGCAGGAAGTCGCATACCTCGCCGACCGCAGCGACATCAGCGAAGAGTTGGCGCGCCTGCGCAGCCACGTCAAGCAGTTTCGCGAGATCATCGACAGCGAAGGCGACACGGGCAAGCGGCTCGATTTTCTCTTGCAGGAATTCAATCGCGAAGCCAACACGGTGCTCTCGAAATCGACCGACATGGCGATCAAAGAGGCCGCGCTGGCGATCAAGGCCGAAGTGGAAAAGTTGCGCGAGCAGGTGCAGAACGTTGAGTGAGACGGCGAAGACGGACACGACCTGTTCAGCGACTGCGTCCGACGCCGAGCGCGGGATTCTCTTCGTCGTCAGCGCGCCTTCGGGCGGCGGCAAGGGCACGCTCGTGCGTCACCTGCTGGCGAACGTGCCGCGCCTCGGCTATTCCGTCTCTTGGACGACGCGCGCGCCGCGTCGCGGCGAAGTGAACGGGCGCGAATATCATTTCGTCACGCTGGAAGAGTTCGCGGCGGCGCGCGAGCGCGGCGAGTTTCTCGAATGGGCTTCGGTGCACGGAAACTTTTACGCCACGTCGCTCAAGGTGGTCGAACGCGAGTTGATGGCCGGGCGCGACATCGTCTTGGAGATCGACGTGCAGGGCGCGGCCAACATTCGGCGCGCCGGAATCGCGGCCGTCAGCATCTTCATCCTGCCGCCGTCTTACGAGATCATGCGTCGGCGTCTTGCGGGGCGGCAGTCGGAAAACTCTGAGGCGCTGGCGCTGCGCTTGCAAAATTCGCGCGGCGAGGTGGAACATTTCCGTGAGTTCGACTATGTGGTCTTAAACGACGACGTTGACCGTGCCGCGACGCAACTGGCCTCTATCGTGTATGCTGAGAGGGCGCGCCGCGAAAGGCAGGAGCGTCTGGCCGAGCGCGTGCTCGCCACGTTCCCCTGAAAGCCGCCCCCGGACAAACAGAGCGCCCCGCACGCATTTTCGTGTGAACTTATCTTAAATGTTATCAGGAGAGCCGGACGCGTCCGGTATGAACGAGAAAAAATATGGCTAAAGCAACTCAAGCGACCAAAGAAGAGACTAACGAACCCGTCGAGGAAAGAGTACATCCCTTTCTGGATTCCAAATATCGCATGATCATCGTGGCCGCGCAGCGCAGCAAGCAACTGCAACGCGGCGCGCGCCCGCGCATCGAGCTGGACACGCAGCAACACAAACACACGCGCGTCGCCCTTCTCGAAGTCGAGCAGGGCAAGATCGATTTCAAGATCAAAGAGGCCGAGTGAGACCCGGCCGACTCGTCCCACACTTGTCGACTCAAACCAGAGAGAGAGGCACGCGCCCGCGCCATGCGAGATAAGCGACTTCGGCCGCGCGCGCTTCTCTCTCCCAACTGAGTTGCTCGTAAGCCTCCATCCTCGCACGCGCGTCGAATCGCCCGCCGCGCACCAGCAAACTCAGATACTCGCGCGCGTAAGCCAAGAGAAACGGCATACAGCCCACGCGTTGAAACTGCCGGACGTGCGCCGCCTCGTGCGCGAGCAGCCAACCCTTCATCGTCTGACGCCCGCGCCCGTCTCGCCACACGACGCCCCGCGCCACGAACACGTGACGACCTAACGTCAGCGCCGCCACACGTAAAGCTCCGGTCAGACTCCGCGCAAACACCCCGGCGTGAACTTGCACCGGCGGCAGACGCAACGTCTCGTCCCGCTCATACGAACGAAAAAACTGTTCCAGCCGCACGCGCGATTCTTCCGCCAGCCGCATGGGAGAGAAGACCGTAAATCGTGAATCGTAAATCGTCAATAGATTCAATCCTGTTTTCTCTATTGACGATTTACGATTCACGATTCACGGCTTTTACATATTCTTGTAATCAGGCCCGCCGCCGCCTTCGGGCGTGACCCAGTTGATGATCTGGTAGGGATCCATGATGTCGCACGTTTTGCAGTGGACGCAGTTGGAGAAGTTGATCTGCAAGCGCCGCTGGCCTGCGTTCGCGGGGTCTTCGACCATCTCGTAGACGGCCGCCGGGCAAAAGCGTTGGCAAGGATTGCCGTACTCTTCGGCGCAACGCGTCGAGCAGATGTTGGTGTCGAGCACGTGGAGGTGCGCGGGCTGATCTTCGTCGTGGCCGACCGCCGCGTGATACACATCCGTCAGTTTGTTGAAGGTGAGTTTGCCGTCGAAGCGCAGGCCGTCGTAGCGTTGCTCGATGGCGTCGCCTTTGTAGCCGTATTCGGAAAGTTTCTTGAGCGCGACGTGTCCGGGTTCGGCCGAGGCGCGGTCGAAGAGTCCCCACGAACGGCCGCCCGTGATGAATTGCAGACCGGCGTTGGCGAGTCCGAGCCAACGACCGCGACGAAAGCCCGCGTGGAAATTTCTCACCTTGCGCAGCTCCGCCATGATCCAACTTTCCTCGACGAGCTTTTCGTAACGTTGCAGTTGCCGCGCCGAAAAATCTCCGGCCACAAGCGCCTCGAAGATCGTCTCGGCGGCGAGCATGCCGCTTTTGATGGCCGTGTGAATTCCTTTGAGGCGCTGCGAATTGAGGAAGCCCGCGCAGTCGCCGACGAGCAGCACGCCGTCGGCGTAGAGTCGCGGCATGGCGTAGAAGCCGCCCGCCGCGATGGTCTTCGCGCCGTAGCGCAAAAGTTTTCCGCCTTCGAGCAGCCGGGCGATGGTCGGATGTTGTTTGAAGCGTTGAAACTCGGCGTGCGGATCAAGGAGCGGGTCTTCGTAGTCCAGTCCGGTGACGTAGCCGATGTTGAGGATGCGATTCTGCATGCCGTAAATCCAGCCGCCGCCGTAGGTGTGCGTGTCCGAAGGATAGCCGAGCGTGTGCGTGACGCGCCCGGCCGGGTAACGGTCGTCGGGCAGTTCCCATAGTTCCTTGACGCCGAGACTGTAGACTTGCGGCTCGCGCCCTTCGTTCAGATTCAGACGTTGCGACAGACTCTTCGTCAGAGAGCCGCGCGGCCCTTCGCCGAGCACCGTGACCTTCGCCAGCAGGTCGACGCCCGGCTCGAAGTTCGCCTTCTGCTTCCCTTCCTTGTTGATGCCCTTGTCGCCCGTGCGCACGCCGACCACTCGATCCTCTTCGTCATACAACATCTCCGCGCCGGGAAATTCGGGGAAGATGTTGACGCCCGCCTCTTCGCATTTTTCTCCGAGCCACGCGACGAGTTTGTTCAGAGAGACGATGTAGTAGCCGTGATTCTTGAGCGGCGGCGGCGTCACGGGCGAGCGGATGGCGCGCGTCTTCGTCAGGTACAAAAACTCGTCCTCTTTGACCGGCGACTCGACGGGCGCGCCCTGTTTGATGAAGTCGGGAATCAACTCGCGGAGCGCACGCGGATCCATCACCGCGCCCGATAAGATGTGCGCGCCGACGTGTGCGCCCTTTTCGATGACGCCGATTTCGAGTTCGCCGAGCGGCTTGCCCTCGCGCCGGCCGGCGGCCACGGCCTCGTTGTGCTCTTTCACCAGACGCGCCAGATGCAGCGCCCCGCTCAAGTTCGCCGGCCCCGCGCCGACGAACACCACATCCATCTCTAAACTCTCTCGTTCCATTCTTCGCTCCCAAAGATCAACCCCAGAGTATTCATACTAAAAGCGCACGGCTCCCGCAGTTTTCGACACTCCCGGCGCGCCGCATCGATAAAGACAAAATGAATGGCTATTCATTTCCCACAGTATAGCAGAACGAAACGATGAAGTAAGAGTGGTGAATGGTGAATGGTAAATGGTAAATGGTGAATAGTAGGAACTGATTTTCTTCCATTCACCATTCACCATTTACCATTTACCGCCTTCATCGTTTTCATTGTTCGTGCAACAATGGGCGCAAACCAACAAGCGAGGTCAAGGGGAGATGTCCGAACACAAACACACGAATCGTCTGCAAAACGAGACCAGCCCGTACCTGTTGCAGCACGCGCACAACCCTGTCGATTGGTATCCGTGGGGCGAAGAAGCTCTGGGGCGCGCGCGCGCGGAGAACAAACCGATCCTGCTCAGCATCGGTTATTCGGCCTGCCACTGGTGTCACGTGATGGAGCGCGAGTCTTTTGAAAACGAAGAGATCGCCAATTTGATGAACGAACTTTTCGTCAACATCAAAGTTGACCGGGAGGAGCGCCCCGACCTCGATCAGATTTACATGAACGCCGTGCAGTTGATGCTCGGCCACGGCGGTTGGCCGCTCACGGTCTTTCTCACGCCCGACCTCGTGCCCTTCTACGGCGGCACATACTTTCCGCCCGAAGATCGTTATCGCTTGCCCGGCTTCCCGCGCGTCCTCGCCGGTGTGGCCGACGCATATCATTCGCGCCCCGAAGAGATCGCGGAGACGACCACGAGTTTTCTGAACGAACTGCGCCGCATGAATGTGGCCTATGAATCGGACGAACCGCTGAACACGGAAGTTCTCGACGCGGCCACGAGCGCGCTCGCGCGGGGCTACGACAAACGACACGGCGGCTTTGGCGGCGCGCCGAAGTTTCCCGCGTCGATGAATCTGGAATTTCTGCTGCGCGCGCACGCACGCACGGGCGACGCCGAAGCCCTGCGGATGGTGACGCACACCTGCCGCAAGATGGCCGAAGGCGGTCTCTACGATCAACTCGGCGGCGGCTTTCATCGCTACTCGACAGACGCGCACTGGCTCGTCCCGCATTTTGAAAAAATGCTCTACGACAACGCGCTCCTCTCTCGTCTCTACCTGCACGCGTATCAAGCCACGCATGACGAGTTCTTCCGTCGCATCGCCGTCGAGACCTTCGACTACGTCACGCGCGAGATGACGGACGCGGGCGGCGCTTTCTATTCGACGCAGGATGCTGATTCGGAAGGCGTCGAAGGCAAGTTCTTCGTCTGGACAATCGAAGAGATCGACGAACTGTTGGGCGCAGAAGACGGTCGCCTCGTCGCCGCCTATTACGGCGCGACCGCCGGGGGAAATTTTGAAGAGAAGAATATCTTGAACGTGCCGCGCGCGGCGCATGAAGTGGCCGCTGAGTTGAATGTGCCGGTCGAGCGTCTGCTGGAAGCGGTCGAAGGCAGCCGGCCGCGTCTCTTCGCGGCGCGTGAGAAGAGAGTCAAGCCCGGTCGCGACGAAAAGGCCATCGCCGCTTGGAACGGTTTGATGCTCACGAGTTTCGCCGAAGCCGCGTCCGTCCTCGAACGCGACGATTACCGGCGCATCGCCGAACGCAACGCCGAGTTTCTCATCATGACGCTCAGGCATGAGGGCACGCTGCTCCACGTCTACAAAGACGGGCAGGCCAAACACCACGGCTATCTGGACGACTACGCCTGCGTCGCCTCCGGCCTGCTCTCGCTCTATGAAGCTACGGGCACTGTGCGTTGGCTCGGCGAATGTCTCTCTCTGACCGAACAGATGTGCGCGGAGTTTTGGGACGAAGCGGAGGGCGGCTTTTTCTACACGAGCACGAAGGGCGAGCAGTTGATCGTGCGCAACAAGGATTTCATGGACAACGCCACGCCCGCCGGAAACTCCGTCGCCGCCGAACTGCTCCTGCGTCTCGCGCTGCTCACGGAGAATCAGGAGTACGCGCGCCGCGCCGTCACCATCTTCCGGCTCTTGCGCCATCAGATGGTGCGCTACCCGACGGCCTTCGGCTACCTGCTCGGCGCGCTCGATTTTCATCTCTCCACGCCGAAAGAGATCGTCATCGTGGGACAGCCCGGCGCGGACGACACGCGCGCCCTGCTGCGCGAAGTCTGGCGACGATACCTGCCCAACAAAGTCGTCGCACAGACGGCGGAACGCGACGGGGAAGCAGCGCGCCTCGTCCCGCTCGTGCGCGAACGCCCCGCGCTCGGCGGCCGCTCAACCGCCTACGTCTGCGAAAACTATAGCTGCCTCCAACCCGTCACGACGCCCGGCGAACTAGCCGCACAATTGGATTAACAAGAAACGATGAAGGGAAGACTGGTGAATGGTCAAGGGTCAATGGATGAAGACGGTTCTGCTCCATTCACCATTGACCATTCACCATTTACCGCTTTCACTTCATCGTTCCTCTTTCATCGTTTTTCCAGTCATAATCCTTGACTAATGCCGGAAAATTGACTAATTTGTTTGTGCCAACATTGTTTGGCACAGATTTGTTTCGCCAATCCCACCGCTTCGTACCCTGAGACGAGCAAGCTCCTAACCACGCTCAAACCTTAAACCTTCTTTATCTTCGCGGACTTGCACCATTATGCCTAACGGAAATTGGAAGAGCCTTGCGCTCGTATGTGGAACGGGGGCGCTGGCGGCCGCGCTCCTGATCTTTTGCCTCGACGGCCTGCTCTCCTTCACCACCTCCGGCCTGCTCTGGGGCGCGGCGCTCTTGGCTCTCACAATCGCCGCCGCCATGCGCTTCACCGTCCCGCTCTTCAACGCCGACGGCGCGAGCGACGGCAGCAAATCCGTGGCCGACTCGCTCATCTTTTTAGCGGCCATGATGTTCGGCGCGGCTCCGGCCGCCGTCCTCGCGGGCGTCGACGGTTTCATCTCTTCGAGACGTGCGACAGACCTGCGCCTGCGTCTGTTCCGCACCTTCTCGGCCATCGTCTCCACCTGTCTCGCCGTCTTCGCCTACAAGTTGCTCGCGCTCCTGACGGTCGGCAGCGCCTCCACGACGGGCGCGCAGAACGCGCCGCTCGAACGCCTGCTCTTTCCGCTGCTCGTGCTCGCGCTCGTGCAGCTTGCACTGAACGCTCTGGCCTCCGCCTTCTACGTCGCGCTGGAAACGAAGACGACCAAGTTGCGCTTCTCGCGCGAGAGCCTGTTCTGGACTTCGATGACGCAACTGGCGGGCGCGGCCGCCGCCGCCCTCTTCTACTCGACCTTCATCGGCGGAGGCTTCTCGTTCCTCATCGTCGGCGTGATGATCGTCTCGCTGGTCTACTTGCTGTTCATGTTCAACGACAGACGCGTCGGCGAGATGCGCCGGGGCGAGGAGGAGAAACTTCGCCACATACAGGAGATCGCAGACCTCCACATGAACACCATCGAGTCGCTCGCCATCGCCATCGACGCGAAGGATCAGACGACTCACGGCCACGTCCGCCGCACGCAGATTTACGCGATGGAACTCGGACGCATACTCGGCGTCAGCGACGAGGAGTTGCACGCCCTGCGCGCGGGCGCGCTCCTGCACGACGTGGGCAAACTGGCCGTGCCCGAATACATCTTGAACAAGCCCGGCAAACTGACCGCCGCCGAATTCGATAAGATGAAGATTCACACGGTCGTCGGCGGCGACATCATCAAGCGCGTCAACTTCCCTTACCCGGTCGAAGACATCGTGCGCTTTCACCATGAGAAGTGGGACGGGTCGGGCTATCCGAAGGGCTTGCGCGGCGAGCAGATTCCGCTCGTCGCGCGCATCATCTCCGTGGTCGATTTCTACGATGCCACGCGCTGCGACCGCCCTTACCGCGTCGGCATGAAACGCGAAGACTCGCTCGCCTTGTTGCGCAAGATGGCGAACAGTTCTTTCGACCCGCGCGTCGTCGATACCTTCGTCGGCAACATCGAATACTTCGACAACCTCATTGCCGAACAGGACATTCAAGAGCAAGTCGCTTCCGAAGAGGACGAGCTGAACTGGGCGCGCCCCGATGCCGGACTCGCTTCGGACATTCTCGGCTCGACCACCGACGGCGATTCCGGTTTCCGTTCCATCGTCGAAGCGCAGCGCGAGGTCTACGCCCTCCACGAGATCGCGCAGACCATCGGCTCATCGCTCAACCTGCAAGACACCGTCACGCTCGTGTCGAGCAAGCTGCGCTCCATCGTCCCGTTCGACACCTGCATCATCTATCTCGTCGATGATCGTTCCGGCAAAGCCGTCGCCGTGCACGCTTCGGGCGAGCACGCGGAAGCGTTCGCGCGCCGCCGGATCACGGTCGGCGAAGGCATCTCCGGCTGGGTCATCGCCAACGCGCGCTCGATGTGCAACACGCCGCCGGAACTTGACCTCGTCGGCCTCCCCGAAGAAATCTCCGAGCAGATTCGCGGCGTGCTCGTCTCTCCGCTCATACGCGAAGACGGCGCGTTCGGCGCGATCACCGTCTACTCGAAGACGCGCGCTTCCTACACGACCGAACACGTCCGCCTGCTCGAATCAGTCTCACAACATGCCTCCATCGCGCTCAACAACGCGATGACTTTCGAGCGGACGAAAGAGAGCGCGCTGACCGATACGCTCACGGATTTGCCGAACGCGCGTTCGTTCCATCTCGCGCTCGAACAGCGCATCGCCGAGTGCCAGCGGCTCAACCGCGAACCACTCGCCGTGCTCAGCATGGACTTGGACGACTTCAAAAGCGTCAACGACACGCACGGGCACGTGATCGGCGACCGGATGCTGTCGAGCGTCGCCGCGATCATCAAGAAGCAGTTCCGGCAGATGGACATCCTCGCGCGTTACGCGGGCGACGAGTTCGTCGCCATCATGCCGATGGCTTCGCGCGAGGTGGCCGAGATGGTGGCCGCGCGCATTCGCACGGCCGTCGAGTCGCACGAGTTCACGATCCGCACCGGCCGCACCACCCGGATCGGCATCAGCATCGGCATCGCCTGTTTTCCCGACGACGGCGAAACGCCCGAACAACTTCTCTCGCAAGCCGGTCACAACATGCAACAGGACAAACACGCGCGCAAACTCAATCCCACGACGACGACGCTCAACCAGAACGTCGTGCTCTCGATAGACTCTTTCAGATAACTTTGAGCAGATAACTTCGAGCAGATAACTTCGAGCGTTTCCGAAAAGCACGAAACCACGAAATCACACTAAACGACACGAAGAAGAAAGTTCGTGATGTTTAGTGTGATTTCGTGGTTCTCTTGTCTTGCGTGAGTTCTTCGTGTCTCGGCCGTTGAATGCCTGTTTGACGAGCGCGCCGGCTCCCGTTTTTGGGTTGCTTTTGCAGAGCGGCGCGCATCTCGCGTATAATCCGGTTTTGCTTTCAAATGAATAGCAGTTGAGCTTCCGGCCGTGTATGCAGACGGCCGCTCGCGGCGCGTCGCAAGCCTTCCGCGTTATCGTCGCCGCCGCACGCGCCCGCTGAGTGGGCTTGAGAGAATATCATCCATGAGCGAACTCAAAGTGACACCCTTGAAACCGCGCGAAGAATCGACTGGTCAGGCCGCGGCCGTCGCAGGCGTCTCCGACATCGACAGCACGGACGCTATCAATCCTACGGAACTGCGCGAGGAACACCAGCAGCGCCAGCAGCACCAGCAGCAGCAGATCGAGGAGATCGACCCGGAAACGCTGCGCCACATGCTCTATCAAATGGTGCTCATCCGCCGTTTTGAAGAGAAGGCCGCCGAAGCCTACACGCTCGGCAAGATCGGCGGCTTCTGCCATCTCTATATCGGGCAGGAGGCCGTCGCCGTCGGCGCGCTCTCGGCCATCCGGCCGGACGATTACGTGATGACGAGCTACCGCGACCACGGCCACGCGCTTGCGCGCGGCACTTCGGCCGACGAAGTGATGGCCGAACTGTTCGGCAAGGCCGGAGGCTGTTCGGCGGGCAAGGGCGGCTCGATGCACCTCTTCGACAGCGACAACCATTTTCTCGGCGGCCACGGCATCGTCGGCGGCCAGATTCCGCTCGCCACGGGCGTCGCCTTCGCCGCGAAGTACAAGGGCACGGGTCAAGTCTCGCTCGTCTTCTTCGGCGAAGCGGCGGTCAATCAGGGCGCGCTGCACGAGTCGTTCAACATGGCGCAGCTTTGGAAACTGCCCTGCATCTACTTCTGCGAAAACAACCAGTACGGCATGGGCACTTCGCTCGCGCGCGCGATGTCTCTGCAAGACGTGTCGCAGAAGGCGCACGCTTACGGCATGGCCTCCGAGTTCGTCGACGGCATGGACGTGCTCGCCGTGCGCGAGGCGACCGAGCGCGCCGTCGCACGCGCGCGCAACGATTCGCTCCCGACCTTGATCGAAGTGCGCACCTATCGCTTCATGGGGCACTCGATGTCCGACCCCGGCAACTACCGCACGCGCGCCGAGATCGAAAAATATCAGGAGCGCGATCCGATCAAACTTTTCTCCGACAGTCTCAAAGTCAAAGGCGTCGTAGACGACGCCGCGCTCAAAGAACTCGAAGCCCGCGTGCGCGCCGAGGTCGAACACTCCGTCAAGTTCGCCGACGAAAGCCCGCTCCCCGCGCCCGAAGAACTCTACACGCACATCTACGCCAACCCGATCAAAGTGACGAGTGACAAGTGACGAGCGACAAGTTGAAAACAAAAACTTGCTTTGCTTCTTACTTGTCACCCGTCACTTGTCACTCGTCACTGTCTTTGGAGGTTTTGCATGGCCGTTATCACGATTCGAGAGGCTTTGAATCAGGCGCTCAGCGAAGAGATGCAGCGCGACGAGAACGTGTTTCTGCTCGGCGAAGAAGTCGCCGCGTATCAGGGCGCGTATAAAGTCTCGAAGGGACTGTTGGAAGAGTTCGGCGACAAGCGCGTGATCGATTCGCCGATCACGGAACTGGGCTTTGCGGGCTTGGGCGTCGGCGCGGCGATGGTGGGCTTGCGTCCCGTCATCGAGTTTATGACGTTCAACTTCTCGATCCTCGCCACCGACCAGATCGTCAACTCGGCCGCCAAGATGCTCTACATGTCGGGCGGGCAGTTCAAAATCCCCATCGTCTTTCGCGGCCCGAACGGCTCGGCCTATCAAGTCTCTTCGCAGCATTCGCAGGCGCTCGAATCTTGGTACGCGCATTTCCCCGGCCTCAAAGTCGTCATGCCTTCGACGGCCGCCGACGCCAAAGGCTTGCTCAAGAGCGCCATTCGCGACGACGACCCGGTCATCTTCATGGAGCAGGAGCGCATGTACGGCATGAAGGGCGAAGTGCCCGACGACCCGGACTTCACCATCCCGCTCGGCGTCGCGGACATCAAGCGTGAGGGCAAGGACGCGACCATCGTGGCGCGCTCTTTGACCGTGCCGCTCGCCTTGAAGGCGGCCGAGGAATTGGAGAAGGACGGCTTGAGCGTCGAAGTCGTAGACCCGCGCACGATTCGCCCGCTCGACATCGACACGATCATTCGCTCGGTGCAGAAGACGAACCGCGTCGTCATCGTCGAAGAGTCGCACGCCTTCTGCGGCGTGGGCGCGGAGATCAGCGCGCAGATCATGGAGCGCGCCTTCGACTACTTGGACGCGCCCGTCAAACGCATCTCCAGCGCCGATGCCCCGATGCCCTACGCCAAGAATCTGGAGCAACTCGCTCTGCCCGACGTGGCGAAGATCATCGCCGCCGTGCGCGAAGTTTCATACATGAATTAGTGAAGCGTGAATCGTAAATCGTGAATAGATGACAACCTTCTTTGCTTTTTCTATTGACGATTTACGATTCACGATTTACGGCTTTTGAAGAGGACAATTAAATGGCAACTCAGGTGGTCATGCCGAAACTCTCTCCGACGATGGAGGAGGGACAACTGGCGCGTTGGTTGAAGCAGGAAGGCGACAAGGTGAGCGTGGGCGAGCCGCTCGCCGAAATCGACACCGACAAGGCGACGATGGAAGCGCAGGCTTTGACGACCGGCGTGCTGCGCAAGATTCTCGTCCAAGCCGGGACGACCGTGCCGCTCGGAGAAGTGATCGCCATCATCGGCGAGCCGGACGAAGACATCTCCGCGCTCGTCTCAAGCGCCGCCTCCGGCGCAGCGGGCGCGGCCAATAAGCAAAGCATCGAAGAGAACGTCGAGGCCGGGCAGGACGGCGCGCAACGCGAGTTGGCTGGAGTCGTCGTCGAAGGCGCGCGCACGCAGGCCACCATCAAGGGCGCGCCGCTCAAAGGCGAGGCGAGCGGCGAGGCGGGCGGGCGGCCTGCAAACGCGGGCGTTCAAGCACCGGGCGGCGCGCCCGCCGCACCCGCGCAGCAAGAAGCGACGAGCGCGGGCAGTGGCGGCGGCGACACGTCGGGCAACGGTCAACGCGCGGACGGCCGCGTCGTCGTCTCGCCCATCGCCGCGCGCATGGCCGCCGAGGCGAACATCAATCTCAACTCGCTCAAGGGCAGCGGCCCCGCCGGGCGCATCATCAAACGCGACATCGAAGCCGCCATCAACGCCGGGCAGCAAGCGTCTCAGGCCGCACAGCCGGAAGCGCGCACCACGCCGCCACCGCCGCAAGTGGAGCAGACATCCGCGCCCGCACCGGAAGCGCGCGCGCCGCAGCAGCAACCGGCCGTCGAAGGCGCTTCGCCTTATCGCGAGGAAGCGGTCTCGACGATGCGCGCGACGATTGCGCGCCGTCTCACCGCCTCCACAGGCCCCGTGCCGCACTTCTTCCTGACCACCGAGATCGAGATGGATCGCATGGCCGAACTCCGCGCGCAACTCAACGCGCTCGACACGGAGAACAAGGTCAGCATCAACGACATCATCATCAAGGTGGCGGCCGTCGCGCTCGTCCAGCACCCGCAAGTCAACGCCTCTTTCCAAGATAAGGTCATACGTTACTACGAACGCGCGGACATCGGCGTCGCCGTGGCAATCGAAGAGGGATTGATTACGCCCATCGTGCGCGCGGCCGACCGGAAATCCATCGGGCAGATCAGCCGCGAAGTGCGCGAACTGGCCGGTCGTGCGCGCGAGCGCAAACTACAACCCGACGAATACATGGGCGCAACCTTCTCGGTCAGCAATCTCGGCATGTTCGGCATCGACGAGTTCACGGCGATCATCAATCCGCCGGAGGCCGCGATTCTCGCGGTCGGCGCGATGACGCCGAAGCCCGTGGTGCGCGACGGACAAGTGACGGTGCGGCAGTTGATGCGCGTCACGATGTCTTGCGATCATCGCATCGTCGACGGGGCGACGGGCGCGAAGTTTTTGCAAACTTTCAAGAAGCTGTTGGAGAATCCGCTGTTGCTCATGCTCTGAACGGCCACAGCGGTCGCCGGTCAGTCGCAGCCGTTCGCATCCGGCAGTCACAAGGGGTCTCCAAGCGCTCTTTTACATGAACGCCACACACGCGCCGTCACAGTCCACGAGTCTCAAACCGCACGGCGCACTCTTCGCCGTGCAGCTTATCTTCGGCACGTGGCCGGTGATCGGAAAAATCGCCCTGCGCGCGCTGCCCGCCACGGGTCTCGTCACCTTTCGCATCATCGGCGCGACGCTCGCTTTCCTCCTCATTCGACGCTTCACAACTCAAGCGCGCATCGAGCGCAAAAGCGACTACGCGCGGCTCGCGCTCTACAGCCTGCTCGGCGTCATCCTCAACCAATTCCTCTACGTCAAAGGATTGCAACTCTCGACCGTCATCAACTCCGCGCTGCTCGGCACGACGATTCCCATCTTCACGCTGCTCGTCAGCGTCGTCCTCGGCTTCGAGAAAAGTTCTTGGCGCATCGTCGCCGGCTTGCTGCTGGCGGCCTGCGGCGTCGTCTATCTGATCAATCCGGCGGAGGCCAACTTTTCGCGCGAGACGAATATCGGCAACATCATTCTCCTGCTCAACTCGATGGCCTACGGCGCATATCTCGCCATCTCGCAGGACATGATCAAGCGCTACGGCGCTTTGACGGTCATCACTTGGATTTTCATCTTCGGCAGCATCGCGACGCTGCCCGTCGGCGTCGTCTATCTGTCGCAAGCCTCACTTTCGCAAGTTCCCCCCGGCGCTTGGCTCGCGGTGCTCTACATCATCGCCGTTCCCACCGTGGCGGCTTATTATCTCAACGGGTGGGCTTTGGGGCGCGTCGCACCGAGCGTCGTCGCCATCTACATCTACCTGCAACCGCTCTTCGCGTTCGCGGTCGCGCCGCTCATACTCGGCGAGAGTTTGAACTCGCGGACGTGGCTGGCCGCCGTGTTTATCTTCGCGGGCGTCGCGACCGTCACCTTGCGCACGCGCAGTCGCACCATCGAAGAAGTTTCGGAGCGGCCGGAAGCGCTCGGACATTGAAGTTGTTTTGCATGTGCCTGCTCTGACGAGTTGTGGTAAGCGGCCAAATGTTTTATCAGTTGTAAGCAAGGAAGTGATGACAGCACAACCCACGCGAGAGATGAATATGCGCGCCCACGCCGAAGAGGCGCGGATGAAGAGTTCCGTCGCGCGGCTCTCGATCCTGACGGCGGCGTTTCTCATCGTGTTGAAGACGGGGACGGGCTGGCTGACGGGTTCGATTGCGGTCTGGGCGTCGCTGCTCGATTCGGCGATGGACATCTTCGCCTCGACGATCAACTACTTCGCCGTGCGCGCCGCCTCGCGCCCGCCCGACGAAGATCACAACTACGGCCACGGCAAAGCCGAATCGCTCGCCGGACTCTTTCAAGCAGCTGTCATCACCTTCTCCGGCTTGTTTCTCATCCGCGAAGCCATCAAGCGCATGATCGAGCCGCACCCGACGCAGGCCGAAGCGGTCGGCGTCGCCACGATGCTCGTCACCATCGCCGCCAGCTTCGCGCTCGTGGCGCGTCTGCGGCGCGTGGCGAACGCGACGGACTCGCCCGCCCTGAGCGCCGACGCGCTCCATTTCGCCTCGGACGTGTGGACGAACGGCGGCGTGCTCGTCGGTTTGGTTCTGATCTATTACACGGGCTGGACGATCCTCGACCCGCTCATCTCAATCGCCATCTCGATCTACATCCTGTCATCGGCGCTCGCCGTCGGGCGCGAGTCGGTGGACGTGCTGATGGATCGGCGTCTGCCGCCGGAAGTGGACGAACAGGTCGCGGAGATCGTCGGGCGCTTTCGCGGAGAAGGCGTGCTCGGCTTTCACGACCTGCGCACGCGTCGTTCCGGCTCGCAAAAATTCATAGACCTTCATCTGGAAGTGGAGCGCGACCAAACACTGGAAGAGGCACACGCCGCCTCCGTCCGCGTCCTGCGCACCATCGAAGCCGAAATCCCACGCGCCAAAGTGCAAATCCACACAGACCCGGTGTGAGAATGAAGACACGTAAATCGTGAATCGTAAATCGTAAATAGATAAAACCTGTCTTCGTCTATTTACGATTCACGATTCACGGCTTTTTCACGCTGTTCGGATCGCGCGCACGTTGCCCGGTTCGTCGCCGGTGTCTTCGGCGAGGCGGCGCAGTTCGAAAAGTTTCATCAGGGCTTCGACCGGCGCGAGGGCATCGGGGTCAATTTGCATTAAGGCTTGAACGAGTTTTGATTCGCGTTCGCGCGCGTGAATCTGCGCGGGCGACTTGGCCGCGCCCTCTTGCGCGAAGGGACGCTCGCCGCTTTGCGATTCATATTCGCCGAGCAGTTCTTCGGCGCGGCGGATGACGGGGCGCGGCAGCCCGGCGAGTTTGGCGGCGTAGACGCCGTAACTGCGTTCGGCGCTGCCGGGGCTGATTTTATAGAGAAAGACGAGTTCGCTTCCCTCCTCCGCGATTTCGACGTGCAGGTTTTCGAGGTGCGGGAGAATAGCGGCGAGCGCGGTCAGTTCGTGATAGTGCGTGGCGAAGAGCGTCTTGGCGCGAAGCTGCGGATGATTGTGGATGTATTCGACGACGGCGCGCGCCACGGCGAGCCCGTCATAAGTCGAAGTGCCCCGGCCGAGTTCATCGAGCAGGATGAGCGAACGCTCCGTCGCGTGATGAAGTATCTGCGCCGTCTCGATCATCTCGGTCATAAAAGTCGACTCGCCGCTGCCGAGACGGTCGTACAAGCCGATGCGCGTGAAGATGCGGTCGCACAGGCCGACCGTCGCGTGCGTGGCCGGAACGAAGCTGCCCGCCTGCGCCATCAAGACGATGAGCGCCGTCTGTCGCAGGTAGGTCGATTTGCCGGACATATTCGGCCCCGTGATCAAGACGATCTTCGGCGCGCTTTCGCCGCCGAGCTTCGCGTCGTTGGCGACGAACGCGCCTTCCGCGAACATCCGCTCGATGACGGGATGTCGCCCGGCCGTGATGCGCAACACGGGCGACTCCGAGATGACGGGACGAACGTAATTGAACTCGGCGGCGACTTCGGCGAAAGAGGCGACGGCGTCGAGATGGGCGACGGTCGAAGCGGCGGCGAGTATCTCGTCGCGCTTGCGCCCGATCTCCGCGCAGACTTGGCGAAAGATGTTCGTTTCGAGTTCCGCGATACGCTCCTGCGCGTTGACGACGAGCGACTCGTGCTCTTTGAGTTCGAGCGTGACGAAGCGTTCGGCCTGTGTGAGCGTCTGCTTGCGCGTGTAGCCTTCGGGGACGAGATGCAGGTTGGGGCGTGTGACTTCGATGTAGTGGCCGAACACTTTGTTGTAGCCGACGCGCAGGCTCTTGATGCCGGTGCGCGCTCGCTCGCGCTGCTCCATCTCGGCCAGATAAGTTTTGCCGTTGCGCAACAGCTCGCGCAGCTTGTCGAGTTCGTCGGAGAAGCCCGCGCGGATGATGCCGCGTCCCTCGGTGCGTTTCGGCAACTCGTCGGCGAGCGCATCGCGTATGACGCGCGCGGCTTCCGTGCACGGGGGCAGCGCGTCGAGCAGCGAGGCGAAGCGCGTCCCGTCCTGCTGCAAGACGGCGCGCAAGCGCGGGAGCGTTTCGAGACTTTGGCCGAGCGCAAGCGCCTCTTGAGGCGTGGCGACGCCGGTGCGCGCGCGTCCCGACAGGCGTTCGAGGTCGTGCACGAATTCGAGCGCGGCGAACAGTTCGGCGCGCGCCTTCGCGTGTTCGACGAACCACGCCACTTGATCGTGGCGGCGCATGATCTCGGTCACGTCGAGCAGAGGTTGGCGCAGGTATTGGCGGAGCCGCCGGCCGCCCATCGCGGTGCGCGTCCGGTCGAGCGTGGAGAGCAGAGAGGGCGCGCCGCTATGGTTCTCGAAAATTTCGAGAGAGCGAAGCGTCTGCGCGTCGAGCAGCATGAAATTGCCCGTGTGGTAACTCGTCAAGCGCGTCAACTGCCCGGCCGATGCCGATTGCGTGTCGCGCAAGTAGGCGACGACGGCTCCGGCAGCCGCGGCGGCGAGCGGCAAGCGCGAGAGGCCGAAGGCGGCGAGCGAACGCGTCTCGAAATGTTGAAGCAGCGCCGTGCGTGCGCGTGCGGCGACGAAGTAATCGTCGTGGCAGCGCGTGATGAAGCCGGGGAGTTCGGCGTCGGAAGTTTCTAAAGAGCGCGGGACGAGTATCTCGGCCGGGGCGAGGCGTTGCAGTTCGGGGATGGCGGCCGCGTCCGCGAGTTCGGTCGCGGCGAACTCGCCGGTCGTCACGTCGGCGTAAGCGATCCCGGCGCGGCGGCCGTCGGTGCAGTAAGCGGCGAGGTAGTTGTTGACTTTACTGCGGAGCAGGCCGGGTTCGATGATCGTGCCGGGCGTGACGACGCGCACCACGTCGCGCTCGATCAAACCGCGCCCGGCCGCTTCGCCTTTGACGGGCGCGGCCGTGAGTTGTTCGCAGATGGCGACGCGATGGCCGCGCGCGATGAGCGTGGCGAGATGGCGTTCGAGACTGTGATAGGGCACGCCCGCGAGCGGCACGCGCACATTCCGCCCCATCGGTTTCGAGGTGAGCACGATGCCGAGTTCGCGCGCGATGAGGCGCGCATCGTCGTCGAAGGCTTCGTAGAAATCGCCGATGCGAAACAGCAGAATGGCGTCCGGGTGGCGACGCTTGATGTCCAGATATTGCTGGCGCAGGGGTGTGCCGATGATCATCGTTCGATGAAGTTTGCGAGCAGGTCGGAGACGGACGTGAGCGCGCGGTGCAGCCTGTGCAGTTGCTCGAAGCTCAAGATGGTCGTCACGCGCCCGATCTCGTGAAACGCGCCCGTCCGCGCCAGACTGAGCTGTAGATTGGCGCGGTTCGTGTCGCGCTCGCTCGCCACGATGAGGAAGGGTTTCGAGCGCTGCGATTCGTAGGCGCGTTTGAGTTTCGCGAGCGCGGCATCGACGTTGCCCTTGCGCTGCACCTCGAAGATGTGGCTCAGGCGCGGACTCGTCTCGCTCGTGCGCCAGACCACGTCGTAATAGTCGAACTCGCGCTCGGCGTGATGACCGAGCGCGCGGCCGATCTCGATGAGCATCTGCTGCACGTCGGCGTGAGAGAGAGCGGCCGCGCCCACGGGCGACGGGGCGGGTTCAACGTCGAAAGAGAAACTCGGCGCTTCGTCTTCGATGCGCTTGCGACCCTGCGCGGTGATCGTCCACAGGCCGCGGCGTCTGTCAATCAGCCGCTTGTCGGCGAGTTCGCGCCCGGCGCGCTGGACGTGTCGCTTCCATTGCCGGAGTTCGCCGTTGCCGTTCCCCGTGTGCGTCGCTTCGTCGAGCTGCGGAAAGTAGGCGACGAGGCGTTCGTAGAGATAGCGCACGTCGTCCACGCCGCCGGTGGCGACGAGTTCTTGCAGGATGGGCAGTTCAAGACGTGAGACGCCGGGATAAGTCATTGCCGCATCGGAGGAACGTTCGGGAGTCGGTATCAGGTGGTGAAATCAACTAGCCTGCGCAGACAAAAATTACAAGAGATGGGGCGGACAATCAAGCGGCGAGACAAAAATTGCAAGCAGATATAACAACAAAGATTACAAGCAGATAGAAAATAAGCGTTCTCTTTTCATCGAAGCGAAAAAGCCGAGATCAAAACTTGAAGGCGGCCGGAGCATATTTAACTGCTCCGGCCGCCTTCGGCTTCTACGTTTTTCGAGTTGAGTGCTACGCCGCTTGGCTGGCGGCCTTGAGGCCGAAGCACTCTTGAATCTCGTCGGCTTCGAGCGTGTCGCGCTCCATCAAGTCTGCGGTCAGGCGCATGATCTCGGCGCGGCGAGCTTCGACGATCTGGCAAGCGCGCGTCATCTGCGCGTTGACGATGTCGCTCGTGGCGTGTTCGATGCGGTCGAGGAGAGTCTGGCTGTGCGGGTCTTCCGGCTTGCCGAGGTGAATCGCGCCGAGCGGGCTCATGCCGAACTCCGAGACCATCCGGCGCGCAATCTCGACGGCGCGTTCGATGTCGTTGGACGCGCCCGCCGTCATCGTCTCCAAGAGAATCTGCTCGGCCGCGCGCCCGCCGAGAAGCATCGCGATCTGGTCTTCGAGATATTCGCGCTTCTTCATCAGACGGTCGCGTTCGGGCAAGGATTGCGTGACGCCGAGGGCGCGCCCGCGCGGCAGGATCGAGACTTTGTGAATCGGGTCGCCGTGTTTCACGTCGAGGCCGACGGCGACGTGTCCCGCTTCGTGCACGGCCGTCGCATAGCGTTCTTCTTCGTCCATCATAAAGCCGTGGCGTTCCGCGCCCATCAGGATTTTATCGCGCGCGTGTTCGACGTGCTCGCGGCGGATGCAGTCGGCGTTATGACGCGTCGCACAGATGGCGGCTTCGTTGAGCAGGTTGGCGAGGTCTGCGCCGGAGAAACCGGGCGTGCCGCGCGCGATCCAGTTGAGTTCGAGTTCGGGCGCGAGCGTGAGCTTGCGCGCATGGACGCGCAGGATCGCTTCGCGGCCGCGCGCGTCGGCGAGGTTGACGGCGATCTCGCGGTCGAAGCGTCCCGGGCGGGTCAAAGCCGAGTCGAGAATGTCGGGGCGGTTGGTCGAAGCGATGACGACGACGCCTTCGAGTTGTTTGAAGCCGTCCATCTCGATCAAGAGTTGGTTGAGCGTCTGATCTTGATCGGCGGAGGCAGAGTCGCCGCTGCGACCGCGACGGCGACCGAGCGCATCGATCTCGTCGATGAAGACGACGCAGGGCGCGAGTTTGCGCGCGCGTGCGAAGAGGCGTCGGACGCGTGCCGCGCCGAGACCGGCGAACTTCTCTTGAAAGCTCGAACCCGAAACAGACAGGAAGGGGACGTTGGCTTCGCCGGCGGCGGCGCGTGCGAGCAAGGTCTTGCCCGTTCCCGGCGGGCCGGACAGGAGGATGCCGCGCGGCGCGCGTCCGCCGAGGCGACCGAAGTGCGTCGGGTCGCGCAAGAATTCGATAGTCTCGGCCAGTTCGTGTTTCGCTTCGTCAACGCCCGCAACATCGGCGAAGGTGGCCGTCGGCGCGCCGCTCGCGTCCGTTAGTTCAAAGTCGCCGTGGCCTCCGCTCATGCTGGCGTAGAGCCGCCAGCCGACGAATCCGATCACGCTGAGCGTCAAGAGGCCGATGATCCAGTTCATCGCGGAGGCGAGCCGCCCCGGTTGCACCGTGTTAAAGACGACGGGCAGTTGCTTCTGTTCAAAGACGCTGACGATCTCTTGTTGGGCGACGGCGTTGGTGACAATGGCCTGCGCGCGCGTGTTGTTGGCAAACTCGACGAGCATCAGTTCGCCGTCGACCGTCAGAGACTTAAGGGCAGCGCCGTTCGTCAAGGCGCGCAGTTCCGTGTAGTTGACGTTCTGTACGACGGGCTGGCGCGAGAAATAGAAGGTCTGGAAAAAGATGACCGCTAGCAGCACGGAGACTGCGCCGATAGAAACGAGCACGAGACTCGTCTTTTGCGTGCGGGGGATCAAGCGTGAAAAAGGCATGAGTAAATTCTCCGGTCGCGGCGCGCGAGAAAATTTTCTAGGGGAACAAGCGTTCGCGCCGCCGTTGAGCTATCAAGAACCTAAAATTATTTACGGAGGAAAACGACTTGACTGAGTAAGGCCAACGCGCGGAAATTGCGGTAGGAGCCTATCTAGTATGGGGCGCGGCGTCATGGTCAGCGGCCACAGACCCGAAAACACTCTAGCATCCACCGCCCGTTTAAGTCCAGCCGAATGTCTTTTTTTTGTGTCAAAGGCACTGCGCGAAAAGTCACAGGGTCGAGCAAGCGCCGTTTACGAGTTCCGTCTCCTCTCTTTCTCCGATGATAAAAAAATCCGTGGAGGTTGCCGCCGAGCACGTTGTCTTGAGTTTGATTTCGACTCTTTGGCTTGATTTAGAACACAGGTCGTGGCCGCCGGGCGGCGCATTTTCATACAAGAAGGCGCGCGTTGTGGCAGGTTATTGCCCGGCCAAATGCCTGTGTAAACGGTCAAAGTTAGGAATCACAAGGCTTTAAGTTCGGACGCGGAGTGGACGGCGAATGGTGGCATGGCCGTTGCACTAGGGGAGAGCAGGCGGGTTCACAAGAACCGGGAGATTTAGTTGACATCAAACTTTTGCTAAGGAGAGTGTGAACATGTTGTGGACGATTCTGGTGGTACTTCTGGTGTTGTGGTTGCTCGGTATGCTCGGCGGCATCGGCGGCACGCTCATTCACTTGCTCTTGGTCGTGGCTTTGATCGTGCTCGTGGTCAATCTGTTGACCGGCAGACGCACGGTTTAGTCGCCCGACGCGGACGACACATAAAACTTGGGAAAAGGGATGCGGTCTTAATTGAACCGCATCCCTTTTCATTTATGGCGACGCAGTGGTTTTAAAGAGCCGCGTCCCGTTTCGATTTAGTTAGGCCTCAACGAAAATCCACGAGCCGCGCCTTGAACGGTACGGTGATGCGGCCGACGGGATAGATGTTCATCTGCGGGTCGTAGTAGGGCGAGCGTTCGTAGAAGAAGCGCAGGCGTTCGCGTGCGTTCGAGGCAAAGGCGGGGTCGTTCGCCACGCGTCGTTCGAATTCCCGTCGCAAGTTTTCATCCTTCGCCAGCATCTCGCGCGCCAGTTTTTCCAATACGTAGCCTTCGCCAAACTCTTTCTGTTCGAAGATGGAATTGAAGAAGCCCCAGTAGACGAACGAATCGGGCGCGTCGGGTTCGAGCAGGTTGACGACGAGACGCCCGGCGGGCTGCGCGAGCGGGACGACGACGGAACCGGCCGGGTAGGTGCGCTGCTCGCGCACGAGCGTGTTCTTCTGCGAGACGGGCAGGCGGTTTTCAAACGACGCGCTCGCCCATTTCACCTCCGAGAAACGATAGCTTTCAACTTCGATGGTCAAAGGCTCGGCCAGACGTTGCAGGCGGACGCCGTGCGCGGCGAGCACTTCGATTGGCTCAGTCCATTGCGACGGGATGATGTAGTAGAGCGGCGTCGGGACGGAGACGACCGCGCGGCTCTCGTTGTAGAAAGGCACGGTGTAATCGTAGGGCTTCGTGCCGTAGACGACGCGCACCGCGCCCGATACGTCGCTGAGCTCGCGCCGAAATTCGACGCCCTTGATCACGCGCGGCACTGACTTGTCCGTGAACGCGATGCGCAGGGCGACTTTCCGCTCCGAGTCATAGGCGCTTCCCTCTTCCGTCACCTTTTGATCCGTCTCTTTGGCGACGCGCAGCCAACCCGCCGGGTCGCGGTTCACGTCCTCCAAAGCCGCGCGCAGCAGGTCGTAAGTGGCGCGCACGCGCGTGCGATAGTCTTTCAGCATGTGCGTCTCGATGAGCAAGGCGGGGCGGTTGCGCAAAGGCGCGTAGCCCGTGGCGAAACGCGGCGTGCCGATGAACCCTTCGACGCCCTTGTTGACGGGGTCGCGATTGTCGCGGAATTCCATGTAAGTCGTGAGCAGGTTGCCGAGCGCCTCCGTGGCCGGAACGATGCGCCCCTCGAACGCCTCGCGCATCCACGCGCGCAAAGGTTGCGGGACATTTTCGTGCTCCTCGAACTGGTAGGTCACGTTGTAGCGAAAATCCGCGCCGTCCGTGACGTGGCAGTCGATGAACAACTCAGGACTCCATTCGTTCCACAGACGAAGCCACGCGCGCGTCTCCGGCGCGTCGGCCTTCATGTAGTCGCGGTTGAGATTGAGGTTGGTGGCGTTGGCGCGCCAGCCCATCTCTTCGGGGCCGTTCTGATTGATGCGGTTGTAGGGACTGCGCCGCTCGTGTCCGTCAACATTGTAGATGGGCACGAACAGGAGCGTGACGTGTTCGAGCAGGCGCGGATGAATCTTCAAGACGACGATGTCGCGCAGGAGCGCCAGTCCCGCGTCCTTGCCGTCGGTTTCGCCCGCGTGGATGTTCGCCTGCACGAAGACGACGATTTTACCGGCGCGGCGCGAGGCTTCGGGCGTGAAGGTTTTGCCCGTCGAGGCGATGAGGAGCGGCAGGGCGCGCCCCTGTCCGCTGCGACCGAAATCCGTGAGCTGTATTTGCGCGGGCGCGGCGGCGGCGAGTTTGCGGCAATAGGCGAGCGTCTCTTCGTAGCGCGGCGTCTCGCGGTAATCGGTTCGCTCGGCGTGCGTCTGCCAGTCGGGCGGGACGGGCGGCGCGGGGCTTTGGGCGTTCGCAATATCGTCAGTCATGGCAAGCAATAAAAACAGCAGGGCACAGAGGCCGCTCAAACGTTGCATCCGGCAACTCCAAATTCCATAGACGTAACTCTTCCCGGTCTTTCAACGACGCGCTCGTCTCTTTATCTCACGCCGCGCACGTCTCTTTATTTCACGCCGCGCTCGTTCCGTCATTTCGCCGCCGTCTCTATTTCAAAGCGTGGCCGCAGGAGCGACACGCCGGGCGGCGGCGCGCGTTGAGCGTGGCGCACGCGGGGCAGCGGTTATACATCGTGCGCGCGAACCAGTTGGTGATGAGCGCGCTCGCGATGAGAATCGCGGCGAGCACGGCGACGCTCAACAGTGTGTCTTTCAACTTCGATAACGCTCCCGCAAAGTTTGTTGATAACTCCGGCCGCGCTCGTAGCCGCAACGAAACGCGTCGTGCTCGCACGCGTCGCCGTACTTTTCGCGCAGGCGCTCGGTGGATTCAGCGTAGGGCGCGCCGCGCAGTTGCGGGTGCAAGGCCGCTTCAAAGCCGCGCCGGTAGACGGGTTCGTCCGCCTTGAAGTCTTTTCCCTGCCCTGTGTAATCGGCGTCCTCCGAATCGCGCAAGCCTACCCACCAACTCTCGCGCGCCGCATCGACGCTCTCAGCGCCCGCCGCGTCGAGTGCCCGCCGCGCCGCCTTCGCCTGTTCGTCGTCTTCGACTTGCGCGATGACGACCGTGCGCCCTTGCCTGAGCGCGTCTTCGTAGATGAAAAGTTCGTCGTGCGGCAGGCCGTGCGCCAGTGTGTCTTCGAGCGCGCCGCCTGCGGCCATCCCCGCCGCCGCGCCGCCCGCGCCGAACAGAGCCGCGCCGATGATCCCGGCCGCCATCACGGGGCCGACGCCAGGCACGAGCAGACTCGCGGCGGCCGCACCGAGCGTCATGCCGCTGGCCGCGCCCATCGTGCCGCCGACCAGCCCGCCGAGCGCGTTGCCCATGCCCGGCTGTTCCGTGTCGCTCGTCGGCACGTCCCCGTCGACTGGCGCGTCCGACGCGCCCGGCGAGAGCAGACTCAAGTGTTCGTCCGACAAGCCGAGGCCGCGCAATTGTTCGACGGCGCGCTCGGCGTCTCCGCGCGTCTGGAAAATTCCGGCGACTGTGTTCATCGTTGTTAGAGTCTCCTTATTGATTTAGGTGCGCGTTTAGTTTTATCTCTTTACGTAAAGACATTCAAGCAAACTTTGAATCGTGCTATGACTTGGCGACAACTTTTCCACTCGCTCTCTGCGTCTTCGCGTCTTAGTGGTTAATCAAATCATTCACCACTAAGACGCGAAGACACAAAGGAAGACTGAGGATGAAAAAGTTGATTGAGCCGCAACTATGGTCGTGTTAAAGTGTCGTCCGCACGTCCGACCACGAAACGCCGCACTGGAGATCATACGCGCATGTTCGAGCTCATCGAAAAACACTGGCCGATGTCCGTGGGCGACGGGAAAGCCGCGCGCAAGAAGAAACCGCGCATCCTCGCCATCACCACCGACTGCTGCACCGGCTGCGCGGGTTCGCCCGCCTGCATCGAGTATTGCCCCATCGAAGCGTGCATGTTCTGGGTTCCGGACGAAGATCATCCGCCGTTCGGCCGCATCGAAGTTGACCCTGAACTCTGCATAGGCTGCCAGAAGTGCATCAGCAAAGGGCCGGAAGGCGCGTTTCTCGACGGCTGCCCTTGGGATGCCATCGAGATGGTTCCGACCGAAGACTGGGAAGCCGCCCACGGCATCACGCTGCCCGACGCCCCGGCCGCGCGATAACAAGGACGGCCGCCGCGCGTCGAAACTGACGACGAACAACACCCGCTAAAAAACACTCTCGACGCGCGTTAAAAATTCTCACTGACTTTGATTGCGGCGCTTGATGGCTTCGGCCGTCAGCGCCGCCTGTTTTTTGCTCTCTTCGGACATCCCCGCCACTTCGCCCCGCGCGTAACGTTCGATCTCCGGCAAGTCCTCCGCCGCCCCCACCAGATAGAGAGCGCGCAGCGCCTCCCAGACGTTTTTGCCGTCGGGCGCGAGCACGAGCAATTCCTCGCCCGCACCCAGAGTTCGCCCGTCAACCGCCGCCGCGCTCGCAATCTTTCCGGCGACGGGCGCGCGCACTTCCTGCGCCGTTCCCTTTTCATCGCGCAGGCGCGCCACCATCGCCCCGCGCGTTACATGCGAGCCGACGGGCAAGACGGTCAGCGGCGTCCCGGTGAACGGAAGTTTGAAGCTGAAAGGTTTGAGCATCGCCAGCAACTCCGCGCGCCCGCTCGCGTCGTTGAAGCGCGAGAGCGAGAGCGCGGCCATGCGGCGCACGGCCGGTTCTTCATCGCGCACGAGTCGTCTGAGCGCCGCGTGAAAATCCTCCGACTTGTTGTCGTCGCCCATCACCCACGCGGCGGCCATGCGCAGATCGGGCAAGGCGCTTTCCCCCACGCGCAGCACCTGCGGATACCAACGCCTGACGCCCTCGTCGCCTTTGACGATGCGGCGGTCGATCTGTTCGAGCGCATGTTGGACATGGCGCGGCTTCTCCGTGTCGTTCAGATACTTTTCGATCTCTTCGTCGCCCAGTTCGCGCCAGAAGGTCGTGCCGTACCAAGAGAGAAACGGGAGGATGATAAAGAGCGCGGCGACGACGGCGAGCGGCCACGGCGAGCGACGGCGCGCGGACGTTGTCGCCGCCGGCTGCGCATCGACCGTGACGCGCGCCCTCGCGTGTCCGTTGCCGTTTGCATGATCGCCGTCCATCTTCTTCGTAGTTCTCCGAGGCCGCGCGCGCCGCATGTCAGCGCGAAGGGTAGAGTTGATAGAGCATGAGATAGACGACGACGCCCGTGACGGAGACGTAGAGCCAGAGCGGAAACGTCCAGCGCGCGATGCGCCTGTGTCGTCCGAAGTCGCCGCGCCACGCGCGCCTGAGCGTCAAGATGATGAGCGGGACGATGACGGCGGCCAGAAACGTGTGCGTCAGCAGGATGAAAAAATAGACGGGACGAATGTAGCCCTGTCCCGCGAAACGCGTCGAGCCGTGGTTGTAGTGATAGACCAAGTAGGACGCGAGAAAGATGCACGAGACGACGAGCGCGGAGGTCATGCAGCGCAGGTGGGCGGTGATGCGACGGCGCGTGATGAAATAGAAACCCGCGAGGAGAAGCAGGCCGCTCGTCGCGTTGAGCAGGGCGTTCACGTGCGGCAGTATCGAATAATCCATGAAGTTGTTCGCGGCCGGAAAAAAGATGCGCGGATTATAGCATCCGCGCCGCGTGCGAGCCGTCTCCGTCGAACATGATGCGGCGCAACCTCTCCGCGCGACGCGAGTCGCCGCTAGTCTTCCGTTTTTTTCGCCGCGTGGGGCGTGGGCTTGCGCGCTGGCGGCGTCCGCTCGCTCATCTGCTCGTAGCCGCAGCGTTCGCATTGCCAGAGCGGGAAGACGGCCGACGGGTCTGCCTTGCTCTCGTAGAGCGCGCGGTCGGACGGAATGATCTTGCCGCCGCATCGCGGGCACGCGCGGCGGCGGATGCTCGGCTGGTCGTCTGTCGGGACGAGCGCTTGTTCGTCTGCCATGTTAGATTTTTTCCGAAGTTGACGCGTCGTCCCTGTCGCCGGGCGCTTGGCGATGCTTGTAGGCGACGACGAAAATGCCGCAGAAGATGGCGACGGGCGGGCACAGCAAGATGAGCGTCGCGAGATTGAGCGTGCGCGCCGAGACGCGGTCGAGGCCGGCCGCCGCCGCCTTGCACATCGCGCACTGCGCAAAGGCTTCGGGCACGAGCAGGGTCGCGCAGGCCGCCGCGAGCGCGAGCAAAAAGATCAAGTTACGGTGCGTGGTCTTGCCTATCATTTCCCTCACCTGTAGCCGCGCAATCCCAATGAACGGAAGCTGTCCGGGAACATGATGAAAAGCAGGCAGATGCAGATGACGAGCATCGGGATCAAAGTGTAGACCAGACTCATCCGCTCGTAGCGCAGGTGCATGAAATAGGCGAGGATGAGCGCGGCCTTGATGAGCGACAAGCCGACGAGAATGGTCAACATCAAAATGAGCGGCACTTGGATGTAGGCCAGAAAGACTTCGACGAAAGTTAAGACCAGCAGGAAGCCGAGCACGGAGAGGAAAAGTTTCGTCGTGCCCTCGAAGTGGACGGGGACGGAATCGACGGCCGGTGCGTCGTCGCCCTCGGCGGCGAACCAACTTTTGAGCAGACCGTTTTCATACGCCCACAGCAGCGGGACGACCATGAAGATGCCCGCGAGCAAGAGACTGACGAGCGTGATGAAGAGGCTGTCGATGGAGAAGAAGTTGCCCGCCCGGCGCACGTTCGACAAGGCCATCACGACGAAGCCCGCCGCGAAGAGCAGGCAGACGGCGTTCAGGATCAAGTCCTGCTTTCCTTTCCAGTTGCCGAGTGATCCGAACCGTGTGCTCATGCGTCTTTAGTCCACCTCTCTTTGAGAAAGTTTACGCGTGCGACCGTCCCGACTTCACCGCGCTCAATGCACGGGCGGGTGAAAATCCACCGACAGCAAATAGATCAACGGGAAGACGAACATCCAGACGAGATCGACGAAGTGCCAGTAGAGACCGCTGATCTCGACGTCTTCGTGCGTCTTGCGACGAATGCGCAGAGCGATGTAGCCGAGATAGATGACGCCCGTCAGGACGTGGAACATATGCAGGCCGGTGATGGCGAAAAAGGTTGCGCCGAACAGGGGCGACGCCTGCGGCCAGCGTTCGAGCCACGCGCCCGGAAGCGTGAAGGGACGGAGGCCGTAGTCTTCGATCAAGTGATGCCACTCGTAGAGGTGGAGCGCGAGGAAGGTCAAGCCGCCGAGCATCGTCGCGCCGATCCAGCGGCGCGCTTTCTTACGGTCGCGCCGGGCGGAAGCGGCCACGGCCATCACCATCGTGAAGCTCGAAGCCAGCAGGCAGAGCGTCATCACCGTGGAGAAGATGATGCTCGGATAGAAGGCGAAGGGCGCAGGCCACGCGTCGCTCGACACGCGCACGTAGCTGTAGCCGACGAGCAAGGCCGAGAAGGTCAGCGCGTCGGAGACGATGAAGAGCCACATGCCGAGTTTCTTGTGGCCGACGTGGTAAGGAAAAGTTCCGCCGCTCCAGTCGTCGTTGGCGGTCAAAGTCTCTACTGCGTGCGCGTGTGTGCTCAACGTGCCTTACCTCCACAGGAAAAGGAGTGCGAACAGATAGACCCACAGCCCGTCCATGAAATGCCAGTACATGCCGATGGCATCGGCGCGTGCGCGCTCTTTACCCACCTCGGTCGCAGTGCCCGCCAGAAACACGCGCCGCGCACGAAGCGTCAGGTAACACAGACCAATGATGCCGCCCATGAGGTGGAGCGCGTGCAAGCCCGTCAACAAATAGAAGAAAGAGCTATGCGGGTTGGTCGCCAGATAAATGCCTTGGGCGGCCAGTGCGCGCCACGCGAGCAACTGCGCGGCGAGAAAGCCGAGGCCGAACGCGAGCGACACGACGAGCCAACGCCTGTAAGCCTCGCTTGCGCCGCGCCTCAAAGCGCGCCGCGCAATTTCAATCGTGATGCTGCTCGATAGGATCAACGCCGTGCTGACCCACAGCAACGAGGGCACGGCGAACGCCTGCCAAGTCTGCTGCGTGCGCGTGGAGCGAAAGACGTAGGCGCTCGACAGCGCGGCGAACATCATCAAGATGGCCGACAGCGCGAGCCACATGCCGATGCGATACTGCTGCGGCGCGGCATCGCGAAAGGCGCGGCCGTGGCCGTTGCCGTCGCCGCCGCCGCCGTTCGGCGGCTGTCCTCCGCCGTTTCCGCCGGTCGGGCGTTTGCCCGTACCGCCGACACGGACGCTCTTCGTCTTCGTCGAGACGCCGCCGCCCGCGGGTTTAGTGCTGACCGTTGTGACCATTGCCTGAACTCCCCTGTACTCCTTGAACTCCTGACGGCGCAGGCTTCCCGGACAAGCCTGCCGGAAAGTTGGCCTCCGTCTCGTCGGGCGTCGTCTGCAAGACGTAATCCTCCGGCGCGCCGGGCACGGCAAATTCGTATGCGCCGCGATAGACGACGGGCAGTTGTCCGCCGAAATTGTCGTGCGGCGGCGGCGTGACGGGCGTCACCCATTCGAGGGTCGTCGCTTCCCAAGGGTTGCCGCTCGCGCGCTTGCCTTTGAAGATGCTCCAGATGAAATTGAAGAGGAAGATGAACTGCGCCGCCGCCGTCACGATAGCCGCGATGGTGACGACGAGCACCAGCGGGTCGAGCGGCCGAAGGAAATCGTATTCCTGAAACGACGCGTAACGGCGCGGCATCCCGACGATGCCCATGATGTGCATCGGCACGAAGATGCCGTAGACGCCGATGAAGGTCGGCCAGAAATGGAGTTGTCCGAGCCGCTCGCTCATCATTCGTCCGAACATCTTCGGGAACCAGAAATAGACGCCCGCGAACATGCCGAAGATGGCCGCCACGCCCATCACGAGATGAAAGTGCGCGAGGACGAAATAGCCGTCGTGGATAAAGAGGTCGAGCGAAGTTTGTCCGAGCACGAGTCCGGTGATGCCGCCCGCGACGAACAGAGAGACGAAGCCGATGGCGAACATCATCGGCGTGGTGAAACGTATCTTTGCTCCCCAGAGCGTGCCCAACCAGTTGAAAGTCTTGATGGCCGAAGGCACGCCGATGGAAAGCGTCAGGACGGAGAAGGCGATGCTTGTGCGCGGATCCATGCCGCTGATGAACATGTGATGTCCCCAGACGAAGAAGCCGAGGAGACCGATGGCGAACATGGCGAAGACCATCGCGCGATAACCGAAGACGGGCTTGCGCGCAAAGGTCGAGAGGATGTGCGAGGTCGCGCCCATGCCCGGCAGGATGGCGATGTAGACTTCCGGGTGTCCGAAGAACCAGAACAAGTGTTGCCACAGGATCGGCGAGCCGCCCTTGTGCGCCTGCACCGTGTCGTTGAAGACGAGGCCGCCGGGGATGAAGAAGCTCGTCCCCGCGTGCCTGTCCAGAATCAGCAGGACGCCCGCCGCGAGCAGCACCGGAAAAGCCAAGAGCGCGAGGATGGCCGTCGTGAACCAAGACCAGCACGTGAGCGGCATGCGCATCAGAGACATGCCGCGCGTGCGCATGTTCAAAAGCGTGGTGATGAAGTTGAGCGCGCCGAGCAGTGAGGCGATGCAGAAGATGGCGATGCTCGTAATCCAGAGGGTCGCGCCTGCGCCCTGACCGGGGCCTGCGACTTTGCCGAGCGCGCTCAAGGGCGGATAACCCGTCCAGCCGCCGATCGGGCCGATGGTTCCCGAGCCGCCGCCGCCGAGGAAGTTGTTGACGAAATCCGTATTGCCGATGCTCGTGCTGCCTTCGACGAAGATGGCCGAGATGAGGACGAGCAGACCGATCAGCGTGACCCAGAACGAGAGCATGTTGAGGACTGGGAAAGCCATGTCTTCGGCGCCCACTTGGATGGGGAGAAAGTAGTTGCCGAAGCCGCCCTGCGGCGCGGTCGTCAAGACGAAGAAGACCATCATCGTGCCGTGCATGGTGACGAGCGAGAGATAGAACTCAGGCGTCATCACGCCGCCGGGCGCGCCCAGGGGAAACAGCGTCTCCAGAATCGACCACTTGTGCCCCGGCCACGTCAGGTTCAGACGCATCAGCAGAGACATGAACATCCCGAGGAAGGCCGCGAAGATGGCGAGCAGCAAATACTGGATGCCGATCACTTTATGATCGATGCTGAAAATATACTTGCGTATGAAACTGGTCGGCGGCCCGTGGTGGCCGTGCGCGGCGTCGTGGTGCGCTCCTGCGGCGTCGTGGCCGTGCGCTGCGTGCTCCCCGGCGGCTTGGGGGGTCGTGGCCTCTTCCATCATGTGCGAAAGACTCCTCTCTAGTTGAGGACGAACGGGTCGGGTGCTGATCTCGACTGAGCTGGACTGATCCCGGCGTATCCGGCTTATCTGGATTGCGCGACGCTAGTTTCATCGGCGGCCGTGGTCGGCGTCTCGGCCGCGCTCGTCGCCGTCGCTCCTCTGATTCCGAGCGGGTACTCCTTGATCAACTGCGTGATGCGCCCCTGAAATTCTGCTTGCGGCAGCGCGACAAGTTGGTCGTAGACATTGGCCGGAAGCGCGATCAAATAACTCTTCATCTTGTAATGAAGCTGGCCGCAGAGTTCGGCGCAGGCGAGTTCGAAACGCCCTTCTTTCGTCAGAGTGAAGTGCATCTTGATCCGCATGCCGGGCACGACGTCCTGCTTGTAGCGCAGTTCGGGCACGAACAGATCGTGCGTCACGTCCTTTGATTCGAGCGTGAGTTCGACGGGGCGGCCGACGGGCACGGCCAGCGTCGTCACCACCTGATCGTCTTTCGCGGCGGCGTCCTGTTCGTCCAAACCGACGAAGTTCAACTCCGCGTCCTTAACCAGTGTCGGGTCGGTGCGGCCGAAGGCTTTGTCCGCGCCGGGATAATGAAAATTCCACTGGAACTGTTGCGCGACGACGTGTACCTGCGTCGAACCGGCGGGCGCTTCGTTCAAGTGCAACCCCGCCCAGACGCGCTGCCCCATCAAGCCGAGCGTGATGAAGATGAGCGCGGTGATCGCAGTCCAGAGAATTTCCAGACGATTGTTGCCGTGCGAATAGACGGCGCGCTCCCGGCGGTCGCCGCGCGACCCGTAACTCCAGACCGCGATCCCCAACCCGATCTGCGCGGCCGCGAACGACAACCCGACGACCGTGATCGTGATCAAGAACTGCCGGTCGTAAGCCGGGCCATGCTCGGAGATGTAGGGCGGCAACCACCAGCGGCCGTTCACGAACAGCCACACCGACACAATCGTCAGCAACCAGATCAACACTGCCAGCGCACGACCCATGCCAATCTCCTTTAGCTATTAGCCGTTAGCCATTAGCTGTTAGCTTAAAGCATCTAGCTAACAGCTAATGGCTAACGGCTAATAGCTCACTGATTAATGACCATCAGAACAAAAAGAACGGGCAAGTACAGAACGGAAGCCAAGAGCACGCGGCGCGCGTTGCGGCGTGAGAGCGTGACGGCGGCCGAGATGCTGCTCCACAAAAAGAGCGCGCCTAAGAAGAGTGCGCCGAAAAAATAGACGGCTCCGGAGATGCCGAGCGCCGCCGGAGCGAGGCTGACCGGCACGAGCATCAGCGTCCATAAAACGATCTGCTGCTTCGTCAGACGCCCTTCCGGCTCGACCACGGGCAGCATCAAAATCCCCGCGCGCGCGTAGTCTTCGCGGTACATCCAGGCGATGGCGAAGAAGTGCGGGAACTGCCACAGGAACAGAATGGCAAAGAGCGCCCACGCCTCCGTGCCGACGTGATTGGTGGCCGCCGCCCAGCCCAGTAGTGGGGGGACAGCGCCGGGAAAAGCACCGACCAGGGTGGAGAGCGACGTGCGCGTCTTGAGCGGCGTGTAGAGAAGCAGATAGCCGACGATGACGGTCGCGCCGCAAAAGGCCGAGAGCACGTTGACGAACGCCGCCAGATACGCTTCCGCGCCCACGGTCAGGGCGAGACCGAAGAGGAGCGCCGCGCGCGCATTTAAAGTGCCGAGCGGGAGCGGCCGCCGCGCCGTGCGCCGCATCAAGCGGTCGAGGTCGCGCTCCATCCATTGATTGAGCGCCGAGATGCCGGAGCACAAAACGGCGACGCCGACGAGAGTGTGCGCGAAGAGCTTGTAGTCGAACGCGCCGCGCGTCGAGCCGAGCAGAAACCCGGCCGAAGTCGTCAGCGCGACGAGGAAAGTGATGCGCGGCTTCGTCAATTCGTAGTAAGCCGACACCTTTTCGCGCGCGTCGAGGCGCGCTGCTTGCGCCGCCCCGACCACGACAGCGGCCGGGGGCTGGACGGATTGCTCGATCTCTTCGACAGCGATTGTTTCCATGTCATGCCTGTGAAGCGAAACTCGGAGTTTAAATTTTCTGTTTGAACTTGAACCCAAGTGTCGCATCCCGCGCGACCACGCGGCAAGCCGCCCCTCCGTCTAGAAACATGAAATAAATTAACTTGCGGAGCGCGCCCCGTTTAATGTTTCACGTTCATCGGGAACTCGATGGCGGGCATCACTTCCAGCAGACCGAGTTGTGCGGTCTTGCCGGCGGCCGCGTCCACCGTGAAGTCCTGCGTCTTGATCTCTTTCGCGCCGACCGTGACCGACTGCGTCTTCTCGCCGTAACGCTCGTGCCAGATGGCGACGGTGTAAGTGCCGGGCGGCACGCCTTTGATCTCGAACGCGCCGTTCTCGGCGCTGACCGAGTAGAGCGGATGTTTCAGGACGCCGATGTTGGCCTTCATCCAAGGGTGCTGGTTGCACTTGACGGGGACGACCACTTCGGGACGCGTGAAGGTCTGAATGATCGGCGCGGCGTTCGCCGGTTGCGACTGATTCCATTCCTTGTTGCTCTTGGGCGAAGGGTGGACGTTGTGCGCCGTCGGGTCGCTGTTGGTCACTTTCAACTTCTGCCCCGCCATGAGCGCGAGGACGTGCGGAACGTAGTGGCAGCCTTTTTGATCGAGCGTCACTTCCGTGGCCGGAATGTCGAAGGCGAAGCCGGTGATGTTCTTGCCGTCCGAAGTTTTGCCGTCTTTGATGTAGACGAGCACGTTCGCCAGTTTTCCGTCCGTCACGACGACATCCTCGGTCTGCGCGTTCGGATTGGCCTGCGCGCAAGCCGGGTCTGCGTCCATGCTGATCTTCTTCGGCGCGGGCGCTTCGCCGGTGAAATTGATCGCGCCCGTGATCGAGCCTTCGTTGCCGCTCGGCTTGTAAGGAACACCGGCCGTCTCGGGCGCCGTGCCTTCCTCCGCCACGTCGTCATCGTCGTCGCCGCCCCCGCAGGCGAACGTCAAAGAGAGCAACGCGGCGGCGAGCATCAAGACCAACATCCTGCGGACTTGCTTGAATGGCATTAGACAGTATCTCCTGAAATGAAATTTCCCCGATTCTACCAAGAACGCACGCCCCGCGGCGAACGACCGGACAACGACCCTTGACTAACGCGGCGCGAACACGATCACATCGCGCCCCATGCGCACGTCGCCTCGTCGCCGACGCGCGGACGCGCGCAGACGTTCTTCACGACGACGCACAGCAGCGCGCTTGTCCATACGCCGCACGCGCGTGGACGTTGCGGCGCGCGTGCGATACTTCGGCCGCCGCACCGTCGCCCGCGCACGCGCCGACGCTCCGGCGTGGTGCGTGCTCGACTGCGTGGTAGCGTTCGTCGTCTCGCCGGTCGTAGTCGTGCCGCCCGTGGCCGAAGGCGAACCGGAGGCGAGACGCGCTTGCTCGGCGGGCGTCAATTGCAGCATGTAGCGAACGAGCAGGTCGGCGTGGTCGCCCTTGTACTCGTTGAAGGTGTCGGGCAGTTGGCCGTTGAAGACCCAACGCTCGCCGTCGCGTTTGAAGAGTTCCGAGGGCATGGCCGTGCCCGGAATGACCTTCTGCGGATCGAGCAGCCAGCGGAACGTCCAACCGGGTTTGAGGCGTTCGCCCGCCTGCAAGAAGTTCGGGGCGGAGGCGTTTTTGTCGTGTTCGGGATTGCCCGTCAGGTGACACTTCAGACAAGGCGCTTGCTGCGAAGTGAACAACTGACGCGCGAGCGTGCGCTCCTGATCGGTCAAAGGCGCGGTCGGCTCTTTGATGAACGGCTCTTGCTGCGAAGAGACGGCGAGGAAGAAACGGACGAGCGTGCGCAACTCGTTCGGCGAGAAGTTGAACGTGGGCATGCGCGCTTTCAGATAGAGGCGCACGCCGTTTTTGTTCGCGCCCGGTTGCGGCGGCAACTCCTGACTGTCGTTGTTCGGCCGCGTCACGGCCGACTGCGCCGACGAGGCCGCGCCCGGCGACGCCGCGCCGCCACTATTATTTGCCTGCGCCCCTTCGCCCGCCGCGCTGCCTTGCGCTTGATTGCCCGTCGCGCCGCCCTGCGGCTGACTGTTCGCGCCGCCGCCCGCTTGCCCGCTGCCTGTTTGACTTCCGCCGCCGCTTCGTCCGGCCATGCCGCCGCTGTTGTGCGCGCGGACGGTCGGATCATCCGTGCCGTTGCTGAGCGAAGGGTCTGTCAGGAAACGCAGCAGCCAGTTCGGGTCGACGCGCGCGCCTTCGGTCATCAAGGCGGGCGGCAGTTGGTCTTTGCCGTCGGGCGTCAGGTATTGCGGCAACTCTTGGAGCACGGACTTCTGCCCGACCTGTACCGAGTGGCAGCCCATGCAGTTGTATTTCTTGATCACCCACCAGCCGTCTTGAATATCTTTGCGCCGGTCGGAGGGCTGGTAGAAGAATGACGCCGGAACGTTCGCGCCCTCCGCGCCGACGCTCCCCAAGAGAAACGTCGTGAGCGCGTTTTTCCATTCGGGCGTCAGGTACGGGTCGGGCATGCGCAGGTGATCGCGCGGCTCTTTCTCCTTGCCTTTGTCGTAGATGCCCGGCTCTTCCAGTTTGTGCTCGAAGAAGCCTTTGTGGTTGTACCACTTCGCTTCCTTGCCGTCCGTCGCTTCGTACTTGGCCTCGGTGAACGGGTTGATGCCGTTCTCGGCGTCGTGCGTCAGCAGCGCGAAGTCGAGACGTTCGATGGGCGTCGAACCTTCGGCCGTCAACTCTTTGCCGATGCGCTGCTCGTCCTCGAAGCCGCGTATCTCGTGACAGTTGGCGCAGCCGTACTGTTTGATGTAATACGCGCCCTGATCCTTCAACTTCGGATCGTCCATAAAGGACGCGTCAGGCCACTGCGCGCCCTTGCCGAGCGAGAAGAGATAGGTGGCGATGTCGCGCGCGTCCTGTTCGGAGAGACGGAAGTTGGGCATCACCGTCATGTTCTGCACTTGCAGTTCCGCGCCGTCGTTCGGACACTTCGAGTTGCCGTGCGTGTCGAAGCGATAAGGCTTGTTGTTCCGCTCGTAATCGGCGCGCGTGAGATCGCGTTTCTCCTTCGGGCAATAGGGAGCCCAACGTTCGCGCGGGTTGTAAATCCAACGGACGATGTAACTGAAATCCGCCTTCTCGCCGACGCGCGTGAGGTTCGCGGCGAACGTGCCGCCGACCTGATTCTCCACGCCCTCGCCGATGGAGTGACAGGCCATGCAGCCCTTCGTCTCGAACAACTCTTTGCCGTGCGTGGCGTCGCCCGGCTCTTGCTTCGGCACTTGCCCCTCGAAACTCGATTGCCACAGGTAAGCGGCAATGGCCGCGCGTTCGCTGTCGGCGTTCTGTTTGAGATTCTTCGCGAGCGCGTGTTCGGGATTGAGATACCAGAACGTCGGCATCTTCGTGCCGGGGCGGAAGCTTTGCGGGTCTTTGAGCCACACCGGAATCCATTCCTTGCGCAACTTCAAACGCACGTCTTTCAGGTTCGGCCCGACCTTCTTCTGATCCTGCATCAAGTAGCGCGCCTGCACGTTCAACTGCTCGATGCGCGCCTCGATCTGGCTGTTGGTGACGCGCAAGGAGACGGCGCGCGCGAGTTTTCGTTGCGCCTCCCCTTCGTCCGCGACCGTCCCGGCTTCGGCATCCAACTGCCGCGCTTCGCGGTCGTTCGCGGCGAGTTGTTCTTCGAGTTGCTTGATGGTCTGGCGCGAATTGGCGAGGCCGTCCGTCTCGCGGTCGAAACCTTCGTAGCGGTGGCAGCCGACGCAACCGCGTTCTTGGAAGAGGTCTTTGCCTTTCGTCAACACGTTTGCGCCTTGCAAGACGCGATCCTGCGCGTGGCACTGCTGGCAGCCCGCCTCCATGTTCTCTTTGCTGTGGAGCGGGTGCAGCCAGAAGCGGTTGAGGCCGTGGCCTTTGACGACGCTCGTGGTAGCGCGGCCGTTGCCGCCGTGGCAACTCGAACAGCCGAAGCGTTCGGGGGTGTGTATCTGCAACAGCTCCTTGCTCGGATGAGAGACGAAGGCGCGCGCGTTCGCGTCGAGTTTCTTGCCCGGCCGCTTGAAGTTGACGGGCTTGAGTTCGAGCGGCTCGCGGATGCCGAGGTGACAGGTCTCGCAGCGGTCGACGAGCTGGTCGCCGTTGACGTTGATCTGCCGGAGCGAGTAGTCGAACTTGTTGTTGCGCTCGATCAACTTGTCGATCTGCTCGGCGCTCAGTCCGATGACGTTGTCTTTCAGGTAGGTGTCGCGTTTCTTCTTCAACTCGTCGGACTCTTTCGAGACCTCCGCGCGCTCGCTCAATAAGGCCGCCTTGCGATCCTTAAGCGAGAGATATTTCTGTTCGAGTTCGGTGTAGTTGAGTTTCTGCTCCTCGGTCTTGTCCGAATGCGGATCGACCGGCATCTTGACTTCGACCTTTTCGCGCTTCTGCTCCTCCACCTCGTTGCGCAAATCTTTCCTGTCCGATTCGTCTGAAGTTTCGATCCGGTAGTTGACGACGGTGATGTAGCCGCGTTTGTTCTGGAACGGATCGGTGACGGCGGCGAGTTGGCGGTCGAGGAACTTGACCTCGTCGTCGATCTCACGCTTGCGCGGCGCGGCGGCCTGCTCGGCTTCGCGCGCGGCCAGATCGAGCTCCTTGTAGGCGTCCGACTCTTTAACGTCCTTCTCCGATTGCGTGCCCGTGCGCTTCAGCCGCTTGAGATAGCGGTTGTAACGCGAGACGAACTCCTGCTGCATGTTCTTCCAGGGGCGCTGGCCGTAGGCTTCGTCGTACAAAGCCCACGCGAGCGAGGCCATCAACAGGAGCGCGCAGACGAGCAGGATGTTGCTCGTCGAGCGGCTAATGATCGGATCGCGCGCCGGAGCAGCAGCGGCTTCCGGCTCTCTTCGAGCCAGTGCATCCGTGTCGGTCTTAGGAGTCTCGGCCACCTTCGTCTCCCTCCAAAGAAATCAAGTTCAGATGTTGAACCATGGCGTCACCCACACGTACTTGATCGTGAAAGCCAATCGCAAGATTATTTTGACCGGCAACGCGATCAAGACCGAGATGGCGAAAAACTGGAACGTCAGGTATTGCAGCAGACTCGTGCGCGCGAGGAGCCGCGTCTCCAACTCGTCCGGCTCCGTCGCCCAACGCCTGAACGCCTGCCACGAGGTCAGATATTTAAATTTGAACGGGCGGCGCTTCATCAACCAATGCAGGAACGCGCCCGCCAGCAGGTAAAACAAACCGACCACCATTGCGCCGAAGATGATCTGCATCCAGATCGCGGCGTCTCCGAAATTTGCGCGCGTGATGCCGAAGATGTCGTGCAGGTCGCGGTTCTTGTCGAAGACCACGGCGTTGTGATCCCACGTCTGACCCGGCCAGAACCAGACCCAGCCGGGGCCGCGGATAAAAGTGCCGATGACGATCAAGATGATCCAGGTGAACCAGCCGATGCCGAACATCAAGAGCGAGAAACGGCGCTGGCGGATCGTGTAGTAGCCGTTGCCGAGAGGGTTCGAGTCCACGTAGGGAAAGACCATCAGGCCGACCATCATCAGCGAAGGCATCACGACGCCCGCAATCCACGGGTCGAAATAGACGAGCATCTCCTGGAGGCCGAGGAAGTACCACGGCGCTTTCGAGGGGTTCATCGTCAAATTCGGATTGGCCGGTTCTTCGAGCGGCGCGTCGAGCGTGATCGACCAGACGAAGAGGATGACCGTGACGATCACGGCGGCGAGAAATTCCACGCGCACGAGATACGGCCAGACGTGCAGTTCGCGCGCCCAACCCGGTCGCCACGGCAAAGTCTTGCGATGGTGCGTCTTGGCTTTGGCCGGATCGCTTTCCAGTTCGACGATCAATTTGTCGTTCTCGCGCGCCTGCTTCAACCCGTACCAAGTGAAGAACGGCACGAGAAACAACATCGCCACAATCGGCACGTTGTCCGGCGCGGAGGTGATTGTCCAGAGTTGATGCCAGTCCATAAGAACCTCAAGAACAGTGACGAGTGACGAGTGACAAGTGACAAGTTGAAGACAAGAGCAAGTTTTCCTTTAGACTCTCAGTGATGAGTTGAAGACAAGCTAACGACAAGTTTTTTGCTTTAACTTGTCACTCGTCATTTGTCACTCGTCACTTCTTTTTCATTTCCGATTCGAGCATCACGGGCGCGGGGCCGCTGATGCCGCCGTCTTTGCGTATGCGCCAGAAGTGGACGGCCATGAAGATCGAGGCGACGAGCGGGATGCCGATGCAGTGCCAGATGTAGGAACGCAACAGCGCGTTCGCATCCACGATGGAGCCGCCGAGCAGGCCGAAGCGCACGTCGTTGTAGGGCGTCATGCCGAGTTGCGGGCCGAAGGGGCCTTCGCTGCCGAACATGGGCGTGGCGCGCGCCATGTTCGTCCCCACCGTCACCGCCCAGAAACCGAGTTGATCGTCGGGCAGCAAGTAGCCCGTGAACGAGAGCAGCAGCGTCAAGACTAAGAGCACGACGCCGACGCACCAGTTGAACTCGCGCGGCCGTTTGTAAGAGCCGGTCAGGACGACGCGAAACATGTGCAGCCAGGTGGTGATGACCATCAGGTGCGCCGCCCAACGGTGCATGTTGCGCAGGAGCTTGCCGAACGGCACGTCGTGTTCGAGGTAGAGAATGTCGCGAAACGCCTGCACCTTCGTCGGGTGGTAGTAGAACATCAACAACACGCCCGTGAAGGTGAGGACGATGAAGAGGTAGAAGGTGATGCCGCCCATGCCCCAAGTGAAACCGTAGCGCACGGCGTCGCGGTTGATCTTGGCCGGGTGTAGATGGAGGAAGACGTTCGAGAGGATCGCGAGCGAGCGGTTGCGCGGATCGCTCCGGTCGTGCGAGACGCGGAAGATCGACTTCCAGAGTTGCGTCTGCTGCGGGTCTTTGTAAGTCTCCGCCTCGCGGGCGGCGCGTTCCTTGAGCGCGAGTCCCTGCTCGCGCGTCCGCCCGATCAAGCCGACGCCGGAAGCGCGGCCGGTCTCGGTCGCCGTCGTCGTCGGCTCGCCCGGCGCGGCCAACTTGCTCCCGGCCGGGACGCCCGAAGCGGCTCTCAAGAGCGACTTGATGTCGTCGGCGTCGTTCGGCTTTTGCGACGAGCCGTTGCCCGCCTTCGCAGGCTGGCCTGCTTTCTCTTCAGGACGTTCAGAATCCATCCCCATCTCTCCTGTCTTCGCACGTACACGAATCCGGCCGACGACTACACTGCCGCGTCTATCGAAACACCGGGAGACCGCTCGACTCGAACTGTGATGAGACCGTTTGCCGTGACCTTATGAGAAAACCGCTTGAAGAAAAACCTGCTTGAAGAAAAACCTGCTTGAAGAAAAAACCGCCCGTCGATTTTTTTAGAGCGGAATGTATGCGCCGGGTTCGTTGAATTTGTTCTCGCCGCCCTTCGGCCAATCGTAGAGGCGTCCGGTGTTGACGACGATCTGTCCTTCGGCGTCGAGTTCGACGTGCGCGCGATCCATCGGGCGCGGGGCGGGGCCTTCAAAGTTGATGCCCTCGCTATCGTAGCCGCTGCCGTGGCAGGGACACTTGAACTTGTTCTCGCTCGCTTTCCAATCGGGCGTGCAGCCGAGGTGCGTGCAGCGCGCGTAGATGACGAAGAGGCGGTCGGAGGTGCGCGTCACCCAGATGCGATATTGCTGTTGATATTTGGTGTCCACGCCGAGGCCGAAGTCGCCGGGAAAGCCGACGCGGAAGATGCTCGACGGCTCGAAGATGGCGCGCGGCAAAAAGAAGCGAAAGAACATCAACAGGCTCGTCCCCAAAAACCCGATGATGCTCGCCCAGACGATGCGACGGCGCATCTTGTTGATGGGCGGGTCGGGGACTGTATCGACGACGGTGGGATGCTGCGTGGCGGCGAGCGGCTGCGGGATGCCTTTGGCGACGCCCGCCGTCGGAGTCGTGCCGGCACGCGCCGCACCGGGCGCGACGCGCGCGGCGGGCGTCGTCCCGGCGGGCACTTCCCTCGCGGGCGCGGCCGGCCTCGCGGGCGTGGCCGGGGCGTTCGCATCGGTTGCTTGAGCGGGCGAGGCGGTCGCCGTCTCGCTGGCGGGCGCTTTGGCGGCGGGGGCGCTGCCTTTGGCGGCCATCTTCGCGGCGGCTTTCGCTTTGGCTTCCGCGATGATGCGCGCGCGTTTCTGTTCGGGAGTTTCATCCGCGGGGGCATCGCTCGCAGAGGAGGACGCGGCGGCGGGCGGCGCGCTTGCGATTTCGCTCTGTGCGGCGACGGTTGGGGCGGCGGGGGCTTCGGGCGCGGGTGCGCCGCCCTTGGCGGCCATCTTGGCGGCGGCCTTCGCTTTGATCTCCGCCATCATGCGCGCGCGCCGCTCTTCGGGAGTCTCGCCGGAGGTGGCGGAGTCGGGCGCGCCTCCGGCAGTCTCCACCGGCTGGTTAGGGTTGTTTTCGCTGTCCAAACGCAACCTCCGTATTAGGAAATGTGAGGCGAGCGCGCTCACACGTTCGGGAGATAGACAAACCCCTTGTAAGCCACACCAGAGAGAGTTGGTAGGACTCTCCGTCAAAGAGGCGTTTCAACCTCTCCTCGGCGTCAGGTATGCGGATGCTTTACGTTACTTAGAAGAGCTACCGAGCCAATGAAATTATAGTAAACAGCTCTGGCGTGTTCGCAATTTATACTCTTTTCACGGCATTGTGGCAAGATGTATTTTTTTATATGACGCGAACCCCGAAGGCGACGAAAATGGACGAAACCGAAGACCCCGCCAACGCGCGAAAAGTGCGGGTCGTACTCTACACGCGACCCGGCTGCCACCTCTGCGTAGAGGCCAAACAGGCGATGCGCGCCGCCGGTTGCGAAGGCCAATACACGCTCACGGAAGTCAACATCGACCTCGACCCCGAACTCAAGCGCCGCTACGGTTGGGACATCCCCGTCGTCCTCATCAACGGCGTGGAGACGTTCAGACACCGTCTCACGCCGGCCGACTTCAGACGCGAACTGCGGCGCGCAATCTCCGTTTGAGAGAGCGCACGGAAGCATTCACCGGATCGTTTTTTTCCGAAACCTGAAGTTATGCCCGGCGCTTTGCAGGCTGCTCACGCCGCTTGATGTCTTACTCGTATCCGGCGAGGTGAAGCGCGGCGGCCTTCGCTTCTATCGAGAGGAACAGTTGCTCGCGCTCGCCTTCGTCGGCGGTCTGCCGGTAGGCGAGCAGCAGTTCCTTGAGCGCGGCGAGGTCTCGATAAAGTCCCGCGTCTTCGACGGGCGGCGTGAGATACGAAATCAGCTCGGCGTAGGAGCGCCGGCGCGCGATTGAACCTTCGGATGGATTGTTGACGCTGTAGACGTAGAGGTTCGGCAACTCGTCGATGAGTCTGTCGGGCCAGCAACTCTCGGACAAGCCCACCTGTTTGCCCGGCATGAATTCCAGCGCGCCGTGCGTGCCGACGTGGACGACCGCATCGGCGCGAAAGACTTTTTCGACGAAGGCATAGAACGCCGCGAAGCCGTGATGCGGCGCGCCGCCGCGCGCCATCAACATTTTCATCGGGTCGCCTTCGTAGCCGAACGTCGGTTGCACGCCGACGAAGGCGTTGCCGAGTTGCAAGCCCTGCACGAGAAGCGTCCCGCCGAAAGAGTTGATCGCGCCCGGCGCTCGGCCCCACTCCGCTTCGATCTCCGACGCGAACGGGCACAGGCGTCGATATTCTTCGACCGTCATCCGATAGGCCACGTTCGTCGTCGCGCCGAAACTTTCACTGTTGCCGCCGACGAGTCTTTCGCGCAGCTCGTCCGCGCTCGACGGCACTTCGACGTTGTAGCCTTCCGCGCGCAGGCGCTTGAGCATCTCCCACACGCTCGGAAACACGTCGAGGTCAGCGGCCGTCCCCGTGTTGCCTTTGTTCGGCGGGAAGCAGAAGACGACGAGCGCGAGTTTGACCTCGGAACGCGAGACGCGTTGCAAGTGATTCCAACGCGCGAGACGCCGCGCGATGCGACGGCAGCGATCCGCGAGCGGGAGCGGCGACGCGCTCGACTGTGACATGCCGCCGTAGACGAAAGGCTCGGTCGCGCCGTCGATCTCCGGAATCGCGATCTGCATCCCGGCCTGCACCAGATTCAATCCCGTCCACGAATCGCGCCACGCCTCAATCGTCTGCACGTCCAGACTCACGGCCGAGCGGAAAGGCAGATTCAACTCGCGCAAAAATTCGACGGCCGCTTCGCTGTCGTTCATCGCCGGGCCGCCGACGAAGCTGAATCCCGTCAACGACACGATCTGGCTCGCGCGCGGACGACGCTGCGGCCCCGCTCTCGCCTTCTCCACAAAGAACATCTCGCACGCCTCGCGGTTGTCCATGAAGGTCGAGATGGCGGGGATGACGCCTAAGCCCTCGGCTTCGACGGCGCGAATCAGCGCGTCGTAATGCGCGTGCGCGCCGCTCACGATCTGCGGGCGCATCAGCAACAGGCCGACGGTGCTCTGCGGGTCGAGTTTGACCGCGCCGCCCTTGGCCGCGCGCCGTTCGTCGTGCCACGCTTGATATGCGTCGAAGGTCTCGAAGAGCGCGGGCGCGTCCGGGTGATAGATGGCGACGGCGGGCATCGACTGCGGCGGCGGCAGTTCGAGCGAAGCGAAGCGCTCGTCCCGCCCGTAGTGCTTGAGCGCGACGAGCAACATCGAGCGGATGTTGGCGGGCGTCGGTTGCAGGAAGTAGCAGAAGATCGAGAGATAGTTTTTCGCGTCGCGCAGGCGTCCGGCGTTGGGCACGACGCGCAGGAGCGCGGGCAGCCGTTCGACGTAGCGCAAGTATTGCGTATGACTTCCGCCGCGTCTGCGTCCGCCGCCGCTGCGACGCGCACGCGCCTGCTCACCCATCCACGCGCCGACGCGCGCTACGAGACGCCGCGCCATCCCGTCGCTCGCCGCGCCCGCTTCCTCGGCGCGCGCGCCGCTTCCCCGCTCTGCTGCCGTCTCGCGCCCGAACCTGAGACGCCCCATGCGCGTGCGTCGCATCAACTCCGGCATGCAGTTGATGACGACGACCGCGCCGTGCGTCTCTCTGTATTTTTCCAACAGCGGAATCAGGCGCGCCGCGTTCTCGCCGTCCGTGACGTGGATGACGAAGACCGCGCACGATTCGCTCAACTCGCGTTCGATCTCGCGCCACACGGTTTCGTCCATCGGCGCGCCGAAGTTGTAGGCCGCGACGCGGACGCCCGCCGCGTACTCGCGCTCGATCTCGCGCTCGGCCGCACGGAGCGGCGCAAGCAAACTCGAGCCGACGTAGCAGACCGTGATCTTCAAGCGTTGGTTCATCTGTTCCGCGCGCCCTCTACAATCCGTCAGGTACGTGGCCGACGCGCCGGACGCCTCTTGGCCGGAGGAGGCGGGTTCGGCGCGGCATCCGATTCGGGAAACACTTCGCTCCTGATGCGCGCCATCGCGCGCTCGTTCGCCTCGCGGCCGAGTTGTTGACCGGCGACAGACGCTTCCGAGTAGATTTGCGGCAGCACGCCCACGATCTTCCGTCCGAGCGGCGATTCGTAGAACGCGATCAGCGCGACGACTTCTTCGTTCGTGAGATGCTTGTCGTAGATCGGGATGATCAATTCGTTGACCTTCTCGACGGTGAACACCTTCTGCATCTCCGTTTCGTAAATGCTGAAAATTTTGTCCCTGAGTTTCGGGTTGTCGGCCGGCATGCTGTTTTTCAACGTCGCCATCATCTGTTCGATCATCTGGAGACCGAGGTTGTGCGAGCCTGTGATCTCCATCAGGCGGCGGATGTTCTCGGCCTTCTCCGGCGCGACGCCCGCCTGCCCGTGCGCCGTGGTTGACAATCCCGCACAGGCGATGAGCGTGACGATTAACAAGATACGTTTCATGTTGATTTCCCCTCGCACGCCTGTTCGGATTCAGGCGACGCCTTCCAAACTGTCTTCGAGCGCGACGAGCGATTCGCGCACTCGTTCGATCATTTCCGGGTCGGGACGCCAGAAGCCGCGCCCGTTGGCTTCGAGCAGACGCGCGGCGAGCGCGCGCGCCGAGTGCGGGTTGAGTTGGCGCAGGCGTTCGAGCATCCGCTCGTCCAAGACGAACGTCTCGGCCACTTCCGTATAAACCCATTCGTCAACCGCGCCGGTCGTCGCGCTCCAACCGAACGTGTTGGCGACGTGGCTCTCGATCTCGGCCACGCCGCGAAAACCGTGTTTGAGCATTCCTTCGTACCACTTCGGGTTGAGCGTCTTCGTGCGCGTCTCAAGGCGGATGGTCTCTTCCACGGAACGCACGCGCGCTTCCGGCGCGAGCGCGTCCGACAGGTAGATGGCCGGGCGCGCGTCCCGCTGTTTCTCGACGGCCTTCGAGACGCCGCCCAAGTATTCAAAGTAATGATCAACGTCCGTGATGCCGATCTCGAACGAGTCGATGTTCTGGTAAGTCGCCTCCACGCGCGCGAGCGCACCGTTCAAGGCCGCACGCGCTTCGCGTCCTTCGAGCATGCGCCCTTCGGCGTCGCGCCCGTAGGCGAAACACTTGCGCGTGACGAAGAGGTCGGCCAGAGAGTCGTCCGCTTCCCACTGCGAATCCATCACCATGAAGTTGACGTTCGTGCCGTAGTTGCCCGCCGCGTTCGAGAAGACGCGCAGAGCGGCCTCATCGAAGGGGCAATCGTCCGCCGCCATGCGCGCGTGGATGTTGCGCCGCACGTAGTTCGATGCCTCCGGTTCGTCGAGCGCGGCCACCGAGCGCACGGCGCGGTCGAGCAAGTTCATCGTCGCGCCGAAGAGATCGCGGAAGATTCCGGAGACGGTCATCACCACGTCGATGCGCGGGCGTCCGAGTTCGGCGAGCGGAATCGCCTCCACGTCCGTCACGCGGTTCATCCCGTCGCGCACGGGACGCACGCCGAGCAGCCACAAGGCTTGCGCCACGCCTTCGCCTTGCGTCTTGATGTTGTCGAGTCCCCAGAGGACGAGCGCCATCGCGGCGGGGTAGCGGCCGTGCTCCGCGCGGTGGCGTTCGAGCAGCAGTTTGACGACGCGCTCGGCGCGCGCGTAGGCGAGCGTGGAGGGCACGCCGTAAGGGTTGACGGCGTGCGTGTTTCTGCCGGTGGGCAAGATGGACGGGTTCTGCACGATGTCCGCGCCCGGCCCCGGCTCGATGTACTCGCCGCGCAAAGCACGCGCGAGAGCGTCCAGTTCGCAATTCTCTTTTAGTTGCGCCGCGATCTTTTCGAGCAGCGCGAACACCGGACGCGATGCCTCCCTCGGCACGCGCGCCTCTGCCTGCAACCAGACGCAGGCCGCCTCGCCTCCGTCTCTCAAGAAACGCGCGACGGCCTCGCGCGTGATGCCCGCGACGCGTTCGCGCTGACGCACAGTCGCTTCGGTCAACCGCGGCGCATCAGTGGTCGGAGAAACAGACGAGTACAATTGCAAGCCTTCTTCAATGAGCGCGGGCAGCGAGCGCGCGCCCGCTTCGGGACGGTCGAACGAGGCGACCATGCGCAACAAATCCGCGCGCGCGGCTTCGACGGGCGCGCGCCCGAAGACGTGCAACCCCGTCGGGATCAAACGCCCTTCGATCTCGGACACTTGCTCGCACAGTTCGAGCACGCGCCGGTCGCGCTCGGCTTTGGTGAGCCGTGGTGGTTCGCGTTTTTCGCTCATGTGTGAATCGGACAGGCTCGCGGCAAGAGTAGAGACTTCAAACGGAACGGACGCGCATAAAATACTCAGGTTTCCCACGCTTTGTAAATGAGGTGTTCGACCGAGCGCGCAATCGCTTTCCACGCGCTCCTGCTCCGTTCACCGAGGCTCCGCATCTTCGGCGGCCACTCTCGTCCACGTCCGTGCGACCTCTTCGAGCTTCTTCCGGTCGATCACGTAATGCTCGAAATAGCCGCAACTCGTGCAGACGAAAGCCACCGCCGGCGCGGGCATCGTCGCCCAAGAGGTGTAGATAAACACTCCGCCGCTGTGTCCGCCGACTTGCAGTCCGTTCTGTTTGGCGAAGACAGTCAACGCACCGCAACTGCGACACTTACCATCGCGCATACTTTCTCCTGACTTCACATCGAACTGTTGCCGGACGAAGGCAAGTGGACGCAATGCCCGCCGAGCGCCCGCGCCAACTCGCGCCCCTCGCCGCCGGACGTGAAACGGTTCTGCGTGTCTACGACCACGGTGGCTACCCTCGCGTGTTGCAGCGCAAGGCCGATCCGTTCGACCTCGCTTTTGATTTGTCGTCGCACGCTCGCGCGGTCTGTGCCGACCCGCCCGTCGCCGGGCACGTTCGCGCGCCCGTCCGTGAAGACGAGCAGCCGCGTGCGCTCCGTTCCTTGCCGCGCGGCGCGCTCGGCGATTTCGAGTGCGCGCATGAGGCCGGACGTGAGCGGCGTCGCTCCGCCCACGGGCAGCGCATCGAGCAGGCGACAGGCCCGCGCTCCCGAAGCCGACGGCTGCAACACGACGCGCGCCTCGCGTTCTCGAAAAGTGACGAGCGCGACGCGGTCGCGCCTGACGTATGACTCGCGGAGCAGACGCACGAGCGCGCCCTTCGCCTGCGAGATGCGATTGAGCGCCATGCTGCCCGAAGTGTCCACGGCGAAGATAAAGAGCGTCCCCGCGCGCCGCGTGAAATGCTTGTAGCGAAGGTCGCACGGTTCGACGGCCAACGCCGAGCGCGGCCGAATCGCGTCGCGTTGCCGGGATACTTGCGAAGCGGCGGCGACACGCAGCGTTGCATCGAGCGCCACTTTCGCATCTCCCGCGCGTTCCGCGACCGCGCGCGCATAACGTCCACGCGCATGGTTCGAAGTTGAACGCTTCGGGGCGCGCCCCGTGCCGCGCGCAGCCGATTTCGCGGTCTTCACAGAGCGGGGCGACCCTACGTGCAAACTCTTCGCGTCCGAATTCTCTCGCAGCGAATCGGGCAGGCTCGAGTCGAGCGTCGGCGCAGGGCGTTCCTCAGTTTGCGTGGTCGTGCCATGCCCGTCGCCCTTGCCGCGCGGCTCGCGCGCAGCGGACGATTGATGCGACCCGTGTGTACCGCTCGCGCCGCTCATGCCGTTCGCGCCGTGAGGGTCGCGCCGCGCGCCGCCCGCGCTGTCGTCGCCACCGCCCGTCTCGTCCGGCGGACTCTTTTTCGACGCGCGCCGTCCCCTGCCCTTTGCGCCCGTCACGCCCGGCGCTTCGGATTCGCCCGGCGTCTCTGTTTCGCCCGCGCCGAACAGTTCGCGTGTGGTCTCTTCGATCTGCGAAGCGCCGCCGGCCGTGTGTCCGAGCGGGTCGCGGCGCAGTCGATGCCTGAGAGCCAACGCGGCCACGCGGCGCACGTCGCGCGGCGCAACCTCTCGTCGATTTTCAAACGCAGCCAGCGCGCGCGCCGCGCGTGCGATGGTCAACTCGCCCCTGTGCCCGTCCACCGCGAGCCGCGCGCACAACTCCGCGATGCCGCGCACGAGTTCCAAAGGCAGACGCACGCCGCGCGTCGCCTCGCGCGCGCGCAGGAGACGACGGCGCAACGCCGCCTGTTCCCGCTCCCATTCGGCGCAGAAGGCTATGGGGTCGCGGTCGAAGGCTTCGCGGCGCGTGATGATCTCGACGCGTTCATCCAAATCCGTGGCCGTGTGAATCTCCGTGCAGAGGCCGAAGCGGTCGAGCAGTTGCGGCCGCAGTTCGCCCTCTTCCGGATTGCCCGAACCGACAAGGACGAACTCGGCCGGATGTTCCACCGACACGCCCTCACGCTCCACGCGGTTGCGCCCCGAAGCCGCCACGTCGAGTAAGAGATCGACGAGATGATCTTCGAGCAAATTAACTTCGTCGATGTAGAGAAACCCTCGGTGCGCGCGCGCGAGCAGACCGGGTTCAAACGTCTTGACGCCCTCTTTAATCGCGCGTTCCAGATTGATCGCGCCCGCGACGCGATCCTCCGTCGCGTTCAGCGGCAACTCGACGACGGGCACGGACGCGCGCTCCTTCGGCAACGCGTCCGACGCGGCGAGGCGCGCCTGACAGTCGGCGCACAAGTTCGACTCGGCCTCCGTCGCCGCAGGGTCGCAGCCGTAGAGACAGCCGCGCACTTTCGAGATGGGCGGCAACAGTTCGGCCAGCGCGCGCACGGCCGTCGATTTGCCCGTGCCGCGATGTCCCATGATCAGGACGCCGCCGATGGAAGGCGCGATGACGTTCAGGAGCAGACCCAGTTTCAACTCCTCTTGCCCGACGATGGCCGCGAAGGGATAGACGCGCCGCGCGTGCGCGGTTCGAGCAATTCGTTTTTTGGATGAATGAACGGGCCGCGTCATCAGTGGTGCATGAATCGGTATCGTGCTGGAAAATAGACCGGCGAGTTTCGTGCGGCGGCGTTACCACGAGTCTGTCTAAAAAAGAATTTGTAGCGCGTCTGACTACGAATCAATAGGTCGGAAGTTGCGATCTTCCCGCGCGCTTTCGATTTTCGCCGGCAAACTGTTTGTCTCAAAGAAAGTGTGCCGTGTGCGCCTCAACCGAGACGGTCGAGCGAAGTCGCGGAGACGCGCAAAGCCGCGTAGCGTCTGGTCAAGACGTGGCCGACGAGCGAGAGCACGCCGACGGCCAAGAGCGACAGCACGACGGGCGCGCTGACGGCGTCGGCCGCCGAACCCGCACCGACCGCCGCCTGCACGGCCGTCGCGTAGACGTAAGACTTCAACGCCATCGCCGCGAGCGTCGCCAGCAGAAAGCGCGCGGGCGAGATGCGCGCCAGCCCCGCCGCATAATTGACGATGCCGTGCGGGCTGGGCGCGAGGCGCAGACCGAAGAGCGCGAGAAAACTCGAATGCGTCGAGAGGAAACTCTGCACGCGGCCGTCGCGCAGGCACTTTGTCCAACCGCCCCCGACGAAGCGCGCGAACACGTAGCCGCCCGCCGCGCCGAGGACGCAGCCGGTGGTCGTGATCGCGGTCGAAAGATGCGTGGGGAAAAGCAGCGGCGTGAGGATCAAAAAGTAAGAGGCCGTCAGACAGCACGTCAAACTCGCGGCCATGATGAGGATGATGACGAGCGCCGTCAGGAGACTCGCGCCGCCCGCTTGCCACGCGCCGGGCGAAGACCACGCGCCGACGCGAAAGTAGAGCGCGACGGCGACCACGAGCGCCAACAACACGACGGCCACGCGCCACGCCGTCGCGGCGCGCCCGCCCCGCCGCTCTCGCTCTGCCACTTGCTCGCTCATATGTCTGCTGTCTTCAACTTAACGTCTTCGTGTCTTGGCGGTAAACGTTCTTCACATTCATTTACCGCCAAGACACGAAGACACAAAGAAGGCTTGGGTCAAAGTCGTCGCGGACGTCTCAAGGCTCGATTGACATGCGCAGCACGGCCGTCATCGGCTGGCGCTCGGTCTTCCCGTTCTTCGAGACGATGACGAGCACGCCGTTCTCGACCGTGACACGACGGATGCTCGCCATGTCGCGTTCAAACGTCTCGCCGTCGCGCATGACGAGCACGAGCCGCGCGCTCGCGGGCGGCACGGGCGGCGCGCTGGTTTCGGCGGGCGCTGTAGGCACAACTTCGGGGTTTGGCGCGTCGGTTCTTCTCGCCGTCGTGTTTCTGTTGCGGCGCGCGGTACGCGGCGCGCGCACGGGGCGCGCACGCTCAGGCTTAGTCGCGGGTTTCTCGGTCTCGCCCGCATCGGTTCGCGCGGCATCGTCGGTTCGCGCCGCGTCGGCGGTGTCGCCTCCGGTCGTCGCGGGCTTCTCCGTGTTCGCGTCCGACGCTTCACGGTTCGACTGATTCCTCCGCGCCGTCTCGTTGCGCGAAGTTCTGCGCGTGCCCGCTCGCCCGCGCGCGTTGCGGGGATTCGTCGCGGGCTTTCGTTCGGCGGCGGGCGTCGGCTCAGGCGTCGCGGCGGGCGTCGGCGCGGGTTCTTCTTTCGCCACTTCCACGACGGGTTCTTCGATGCGCGCGCCGACCGATGAGACGCGTTTCACTTTCCTGTTGCCGCCCGCTCCGGCGGCCGTCGTATTCGGCGAGACGTTCGTGGCCGTGGATGCGTCCGGCGCATTCGTCTCGGCGGCGAGCGCGGCCGGGAAGGGACTGAACGCACCGCCGAAGCGGATGCGATAAGTTCCTTCCGCGTCGTTCGGCGTGCGTGCCTGCACGCGCAAAATGAGCGGCTCGGCACGACGCAAATAGACGGTCTTCGTGCTGCGGCTGGCGCTCGTCGTGCCCGCGTAGAGCGTCACCTTCGTCAGCGGGCGCAGGTTGCCCGCGAGAAAGATGTCCACGTCGCCGTCCAAGTTGAAACTCTCGACCGTGAGTTCGAGGTCGCCCGGCAGTCCGTTGAAGGTGTAGAAGTAGCGTGTCGAGCGCGCATCGCCGATGTCGAGCGGGGCGATGCTGCCCGCGATTTCGTTGGAGACGACGGGCGTCGGCGAGTTCGGATCAATCGACTGCGCGCTGAGCGAGACGGAGGCCAGGAGCACGAGGCTCGTCGCCAGCATCAGTCGTCGCGTCGCTGTGTGGAGTTTGAAAACGGTAAAAGCCATCGGTGTATCGCTAGAAGAAACTGAACGAGGCAGAGTTTAACAGCCTCGCCGCGCGCGAACAAAGCCGAAGCGGTTATTCGTCTCGCGCGCTCAGGAGGGCGCGCGGGCGCACGAGACGATTGTGTCCGGACGCGGAAAGGCGCGGGCGGTTGATTCGATCAACCGCCCGCGCCTTTTCCACTCGATGCCGAAGGGGGGACTCGAACCCCCACGAGTTACCTCACACGCCCCTCAAACGTGCGCGTCTACCAGTTCCGCCACTTCGGCTGATGAAATTGTCAAAACGGCTCGCCTCCGTCGAAGTTCAGACGAAGCGTGCGCCGTCGTTCAAAGTTACTTGTTCTGCTGCGGCGACGTTTGCGGCTGCGCGTTGGTGTTGGCGTTGCCGCCCGTGTTCGTATTCGCCGCGTTCGTGTTCGCGGCGGGCGCGTTCGCTGCATTCGTGTTCGCTTCGCCGCCCGGCTGCGTTGTCGTCGTCGTTCCGGTCGCGGGCGCGTTAGTGTTCGGCGCGGCGGGCGAGGCGGCCGGTTGTGCGGGCGCTGTGTCAGATTCGCCGGAGACGACCGAGCGCGAACCCGTCACGAAGGGCAGCGACAACATCAAAGCGGCGAGCATGAAGACGACCGCCGCGGCAATCGTGATCTTCGCCAAAATGGTCTGCGTGCCGCGCGGCCCGAAGGCCGTGCTCGACACGGAACTCGTAAAGAGCGCGCCCGCGTCGGCCTTACCCGGCTGCAACAGCACCGCCACGACCAGCACGAGACACGACAAAATAAAAAGCCCGTATAAAAAATAGGTCAACAAAACACGATCCTCAATTTAGAGAGTTTCAAGTCTCAAGTCCTGAAAAGCACTTTATCCTCTAACTTGAAACTGAAACTTAAACGTTGTAATGCACGATCTGAGCGAAGGTCTCGGCTTCCAAACTCGCGCCGCCGACGAGCGCGCCGTCAACGTCCGGCTGTTTCATCAGTCCCGCGATGTTATCGGGCTTCACCGAGCCGCCGTAGATGACGCGCAGGGCATCGGCCAATTCCGGCGAATGCCTCTCCGCGAAAACGCGCCGGATAAACGCATGCATTTCCTGCGCTTGTTCCGGCGTCGCGGTGTGTCCGGTTCCGATTGCCCAGACCGGCTCATACGCGATGATGATACGGGCGAGGTCGGAGGATGTCAAACCGCGCAAGCCGCCTTCGACCTGCCCACGAATGACCGATTCGGCGTTCCCCGATTCGCGCTGCGCCAGCGTCTCGCCCACGCATACGATGACCGTCAAACCAGACGCCAGCGCCGCCTGCGTCTTCTGATTGACGAACGAATCGGTCTCGAAATAATACTGCCGCCGCTCCGAATGGCCGACGATGACGTGCGTCGCGCCCACGTCTCGCAGCATGTCGGCCGCGATCTCGCCCGTGTGCGCGCTGTGCCTAACTTCGGTCGAACAGTCTTGCCCGGCGACGCGTATGTTCGACCCTTCCAGACGATCCGCCACGGTCTTGAGCGAAGTGAAAGTCGGCGCGATGATCACCTCGCAATGATTCGCATTCGCCACCAGCGGGCGCAAACTGATCGCCGTCGCCACCGCATCGGCGACCAGCTTATACATCTTCCAATTTCCGGCGATGACAGGTTTACGCATAAGAGCAGGGGTCAGAGGTTAGAGGTCAGAGGTTAGTAGCAATCAGTTCGGTTTTAACTGACCTCTGACCTCTAACCTCTGCTCTCTCTATTTGTCGTTGAGCGCGGCGACACCGGGGAGTTCGTCGCCCGCGAGAAATTCGAGGGTTGCGCCGCCGCCCGTCGAGATGTGCGTGATGCGTTCGGCGACCCCGGCATCATTGATGGCCGCAACGGAATCCCCGCCGCCGACGATGACGGTCGCGCCGCGGTCGGCCGCCTCGGCCACGGCCTCGGCGATACCGATTGTTCCTTGATCGAAGCCGAGCGCCTTTTCCTCGAAGACGCCCATCGGCCCGTTCCAGATGATCGTCCGCGCGTCCGACAGTGCGCGCGCGAAGTGTGCGACCGTCTCGACGCCGATGTCTAAGCCGACGAGACCGGCATTCGTGAACTCGATGGGGATCGTCTTTTTGCTCTTGAGCGGGTCGAAACTATCGACCACCTGATGATCCGTCGGCAGCAACAACTCGACGCCCGCCTCGGCCGCGCGCGCTTTGATCTCGCGCGCCGTCTGCAACTTGTCGTCCTCGACCAAAGACTTGCCCACCGTAAAACCTTCGGCCTTGAAGAACGTGTAGGCCATCGCGCCGCCGATGAGCAGTTTATCGACGCGGCGTTCGATGAGCGCCTCGATGACCGCGATCTTGTCGGACACTTTCGCGCCGCCGAGGATGGCGACGAACGGGTGCTCCGGGTCGTTGATGACGCGCCCCAGATAATCGAGTTCCTTCTGCATCAGCAGACCGGCGGCCGACTGTTTGACGTGCTTGGTGATCCCGGCGGTCGAAGCGTGCGCGCGGTGCGCCGCGCCGAAAGCGTCGTTGACGTAGAGGCCGTCGCACAAACTCGCCAGCTCTCGCGCAAACGCATCGTCGTTCTTCTCCTCCTCGGCGTGGAAGCGCAAATTTTCGAGCAGCAACACGTCGCCCTCTCGCAACTCGCCGACTCGCGCACGCGCCTCTTCGCCGATGCAATCCTCCGCGAAGGCGACTTCCCGGCCGAGCAATTGCGACAGGTGCGCCGCGACGGGTCGCAAGCTGTACTTCTCCGCGCGCTCGCCCTTCGGCCTGCCCAGATGCGAAGCGAGAATCACGCGCGCGCCCTGCGCGCACGCATACTCAATCGTCGGCAGCGCACCCCGCACGCGCGTATCGTCCTCGACCACGCCTTCCTTCAAAGGCACGTTGAAATCCACGCGCACAAACACGCGCTGCCCCTTCAAGTCGAGGTCTTTGATTGATAACTTCATAAAAACAGTGACGAGTGACGAGTGACAAGTGACGAGCAAGAAGAAAGACAAGTTTTGTTTTTTAACTTGTCACTCGTCACTTGTCACTCGTCACTGCTCTTACAATCCTTTTTGCGCGATGAATTTGACGAGGTCGCGGACGCGGCAGGAATAGCCCCACTCGTTGTCGTACCAAGAAAGGACTTTGACGAGTGTGCCGCCGATGACTTTGGTGTAGTCCGCATCGACGATGGACGAGTTGGGGTTGCCGCGAAAGTCGATGGAGACGAGCGGTTCGTTGGAGAAAGCGAGGATGCCTTGCAGTTCTTCGCCCGCCGCGTTCTTGAGGGCGTTGTTGACCTCCTCGGTCGTCGTCTCGCGCTCCACTTCCATCACCACGTCGACGAGCGAGACGTTCGGCGTCGGGACGCGCACGCTGATGCCGTCGAACTTGCCTTTGAGTTCGGGCAGCACGAGCGCGACGGCTTTGGCCGCGCCCGTCGAGGTCGGGATCATGGAGAGCGCGGCGGCGCGCGCGCGGCGCAAATCCTTGTGCGGCAGATCGAGCAGTTGCTGGTCGTTCGTGTAGGAGTGAATGGTCGTCATCTGCGCAAACTTGATGACGAAATTATCGTTGATGACTTTGGCGACGGGCGCGAGGCAGTTGGTCGTGCAGGAAGCGTTCGAGATGATGTGATGCGTCGCCGGGTCGTACTTGTCGCCGTTGACGCCGAGGACGATGGTGATGTCTTCATTCTTGGCGGGCGCGCTGATGATCACTTTCTTGACCGTCCCGCGCAGGTGCTTGCGCGCGTCTTCGGCGTTGGTGAAGCGGCCGGTGGATTCGATGACGACCTCTGCGCCGACCGACTCCCAATCAATCGCCGCCGGGTCGCGTTCGGAGAAGACGCGCACTTCGTCGCCGTCGACGGTGATGCTGTTGTCTGTGGCCGTAATCTCCTGTTCGAGATTGCCGAGCACGGAGTCGTATTTCAAGAGGTGCGCGAGCGTCTTCGTGTCCGTGATGTCGTTGACGGCCACGAAGTCGATCTCCTTGTCGCCGAGCGCGGTGCGCAGGATGTTGCGCCCGATGCGGCCGAAACCGTTGATGCCGACTTTCACTGCCATGTTAATCCAGCCTCCTCACCATCGTTATGATTTAAGAGCGACGCGCCGTTTGCTTTCGCGCCCTAGCGACCGCGCGCGACGGACGACGCGCGCGGTCGCCGGTGCTCGTGCTCTCAGACGTGAAAATGATGTTCAAAATAAGATTGGCAAGATAATGCCCGCGCGCTTCGACTGTCAAGGAAGGCCGCTGGTCAGCGCAGCCCGCGCGACCGTTCGTTTGCGCATGCCTGTCGCACAGCGGGCGCGCCGCGCGGCGTTTCGATATTGGGATGCGCGTTTGGCGTTTTTGCGACGAAGGCGCTCGCGGCTGCCGATTTAACCCGCGCTCGCGCCGCGACATGACGCGCGCCGCCGTGGCCTTCGAGTTGCTGTGAGTGATACGTAATTTTGAAACTCCCCATGAACAGGTGTCGTAGTATTCAACTGACCTGCCGGGTTGAGTTTGCAGAAGCAAAACGACAGACGCGCCCGCGTCGGGAAGTTCAAACAAGTCTCCGTCGAATGACAGTCCAGTTTGAGTCCAGTTCATAGTCAAGGGAGTTTCCGGTTTGATGTTCAGTAATCGCCTGCGTTCAACCTTGCAGACCGCCACGATTTGGTTCGCCGCCAGTGCCACGTTGCTGGCGCAGACGCCCGCGCCGCCCCAGACCCCCGCGCAGCGCGAAGCGACGCGCCCGCCCGGCACGGAGCAACGCCAGACAGACCCGGCGCAACGCCCGACAGACCCGACCCAACCTCCGGGCGCGCAGCGCGTCTCGCCGCGCACGCCGCCCGGCACGACCACTCCCGCGCCCAGACCTTCTTCGCCCACGAACGCGCCCGTGTCGCCGCAAAGTCCGGCCATCAATCCGCAGGACGCGCAGCCGACGCCGCAACCGTCTGCCTTGCCGACGGACGCCGCACCGGCCGACCCGGCCTTCCCCGCGACGGAGCGCCGCCCCGTGCCGCCCATGCCGTCGCTCGTGCGCCTCGGCGTCGAGAGCAGCAACACCATCGCGCTCACTCTGAACGAAGCCATCCGCCGCGCGCTCGCCAACAACAACGACATCGAAGTGGCGCGCAACGACGTGCGCTTCGCCGAGACTCAACTGCGCGCCCTGCACGGCGTCTACGACCCGACGTTCACCTACACGCCCGAATTCAACAACAACATCAGCCCCCAACCCAACATCTTTGGCGGCGCGGGACGCTCCGGCACGGTCTCCACCACCGACTACAACAACGACGTGTCGGTGACGAAGCAGTTCGGCAAGGGCGGCGGCAACTATTCATACTTCTTCAACAACACACGAAGGAGCACTTCGGCCACCAACTCCACGCTGACGCCCTTCCACACCGCGACGCAGGGGCTGACCTTTACGCAACCGCTCTGGCGCAACCGCTCCATCGACTTCAACCGCCGCCAGATTCGCATCCAGCGCAAGCGGCTCGAACAAACGGACGCCGACTTTCGCCGTCGCACCATCGAAGTGATCTCGCAGGTGCAGCGCGCCTACTGGGATTTGGTGTTCGCCCTGCGCGACGAACAAAATCAGATCGCCAACGTCAATCTCGCGCGCGAAAACTTCCGGCGCACCGAAGCGAGCGTCGCCGCCGGCGCATCCGCCCCGCTCGAACGCGCCGAGGTGCAGGCCGAGCTATCGAACCGCGAGTCGTCTCTGCTGCTCGCGTCGCAGCAAGTCTCTTTCGCCGAGAACGCGCTCAAGCAGTTGATCATCAGAGACCCGCTCGCGCCCGAATGGTCTGCCGCCCTGACGCCGACCGATCAACCGAACTTCGACGAAACGCCCGTCAACTTAAACGACGCGCTGACCGAAGCGCGCACGAATCGCCCGGAACTGCGACGCCTGCGTCTCGAAGACGAGATCAGCAACATCGACATTCAATACTTGAAGAACCAGACGAAGCCGCGCGTTGACCTGACAGGCACGCTCTCCTCGAACGGTCTGGCGGGACGCCCCGGCCTGACCGAAGACCGCGTGACCGGCCAACTCGTCCGCATCCCGGCCTGCACGGGCAGCGAGACGGCGGAACAGGCGTGTCTCCCGCCGAGTTTCATCGGCGGCTACGGCCAAGCCTTGCAGAACGTCTTCAGCTTCAACACGCGCAGCATCGTCGTCGGCGCGACAATCCAGATTCCGTTCCGCAATCGCGCGGCCGAAGCGAATTTGGCCGGGGCGCGGATCCTCAAGGAGCAACTCGTCGCCAGCACGCGCTCGCAAGAGCAGGCCATCGAGGTTGACGTGCGCAACGCCGCGCAGGCCGTCGAGACGGCGCGGCGTCGCGTGCTCTCCGCGCGTCAGGCGCGCGAGAACGCCGAACTCCAACTCACGGGCGAGCAGCGTCTCTATCAAGTCGGCCGTTCGACGACCTTCCTCCTCTTCCAACGCGAGAACCAACTCGTCAACGCGCGCAACCAAGAACTGCGTGCCGAGACCGACTACAACAAGGCGCTCGCCGAACTGCAACGCGCCACTTCGACGACCCTGCGCGCCAACAACGTCATCGTCGAATCGCCCCTTGAACAATAACCGGGCAACGACTCTGCGCCGCCCGCGCACGCGGCCGACAACCGACGGCAAAGGCCGGACGACGTTCAAACAGCAATGCTGGCAAACGTCGTCCGGCCTTTAACTTTTCTCGCGCCAACCACCGCCCCGTTTCAGTTCTCACAGTTGACGCTTCCGCGCGTCGCTTCGTATGCTCCACACGCGCGCATGGTCGCGCATCTCCAAGCAGCGCGCGCCGTTCATCAACTTGAAGACCACCGCCACGATCATCACTTTCAACGAAGCGGATTACATCCGCGAGGCGTGCGAGTCCGTCAGTTGGGCTGACGAGATTCTCGTCGTCGATGCGGAATCGACCGATGCCACGCGCGAGATCGCCGAAGCCTGCGGCGCGCGCGTCATCAAGCGCGCGTGGCCGGGCTTCGCCGCGCAGAAACAGTTTGCCGCCGAGAGCGCACGCCACGACTGGATTTTCAGTCTCGACGCCGACGAGCGCGTCTCCGCCGAACTTCGCGCCGCCATCGAAGATTTACTTTATACCTCGGACGAACAACTCGCCGACGGCTATCGCATCGCGCGTCGCTCCTACTACATGGGATGCTGGATTCGCGGCGGCGGCTGGTATCCGGATCATCAGTTGCGCTTCTATCGCCGCGCGCGCGGGCGTTGGCAGGGCGCGCACATCCACGAGTCCGTGCGGATGGAAACGGGCGCGCGCGTCGAGATGCTTCATGGCGATCTCATTCACCTGACGGGGCGCGACGCCTCCTATCATCATCGCATGATCGGCGAACGCTACGCGCCGCTCGCCGCGCGACAGATGTACGAAGCGGGCAAGCGCACCACCCCTTTGCGCGTCGCCGTCTCCGCCCCGGTCGCCTTCGCGCGCAGCTATCTGCTCAAAGGCGGCTTCCGCGACGGCTTCCCCGGCTACTGCATCGCGCGCTTCGCCGCGCATCACGCCTTTCTCAAAAATTTGTTGTTGTGGGAGATGCAGGAGGCAGAGCGGTCAGCCGTCAGCCCTCAGCCCTCAGCTACAAACAGTAAGCGTTGAGCGAGTCAGGCTCGCAAAGTATCTAACTAAACAAAACCACGAAACCACGAACACACACGAAACCACACGAAGCAGCGTTTCGTGTGGTTTCGTGTGACGCGCGTGGTTCCAATGTTTTGTTAGACGGTCTTAAGGCTGACGGCTGACGGCTGATGGCTGACCGCTCACTTGCAGGTTGCCCGGCGGCAGCAACTGGCGATGCGTGCCTGTCGTCAAGAGGGGTGCGGGTTCGTGGCCGTTGAGCGTTTCGGAGAGCAGTTGGTCGGCCATCTGTTTGTGCTCCCAGATGCGATTGCCTTGCGCGAGGATGGCGAAGAGGATCGGTTCGCCGTCTCTCGTGTAGACGATCCCGGCGAGATTCGACATGCCGCCGTCGGTCGTCGTCAGCGTGCCCGTCTTGCCGACGAGCGAACACTCGAAGCCCGTGCCCTCCATGCGCCGGCGCACCGTGCCCCAGTCGCAGCCGACGACGGGCAAGAGGTCTTCGGCCTTCAGTCCGTGCCGCGCCGCCTCTTCCAGTAACGCTTTGATCACCGTGACCACGCCGCGCGGCGTCATGCGATTGTTATACAAGCCCGAAGTTGTTTCGAGCGAGACTTGCTCCGGCGGCAACTTCAACTCCGTGACCAGCACGCGCACGACCTCTTGCGGCCCGCCGAGGAATGCTCCCAAGCGGTCTGCGACGAAGTTGTTCGAGTGCGCGTTCATGTACAGCAGAATTTCGCGCAACGGGTTGGAAGAGAGCGTGAACAGTGGATCGCCTTTGGGTTCTTCCATCCCCGTCCCCGCCTGTTTCATTTGCATCACGCGCGCGGCGAACTCGGCCGACTCTTCGGCGCGCTCGTTGAAGTTGAAAGAGAAACCGGGCGCGGCCAGTATCTTCCCCTTCACGCGCTCGATGCCGCGCGCGCGCAATTCCTTAGCGATTGCGTTGGCCGACGCGTCGCCGAACGAAGGGTCGTTGCCCGCGAGATAAAGGTTGCCGTCGAGAACTTTGGACGAGTCAACTTTGCCGTCCGCGTAGACGCGCGTCTGGAAACGATAATCGGGGCCGAGGCGTTTGAGGGCGACGAGCGTGACGGTCAGTTTGGCGAGCGAGGCCGGGTTGAAAGTCGTGTCGGCGTTGTGCGAAGCGAGGACGCGCTTGCCGTCGAGCGTCTCGATCAAGACGCCGTGCCGCTCCGGTTCTTCGCCGCGCCCGCTGTACCACAAAGCCACGTCGTACTGCGGCACGATGGGCTGCCGCATCTCCGCTTCAAAAGCGGGCGACGCCGCCTGTTCTCTGCCGAGTGAGGTCTGGACGGCGGCGGCCACGTCGCGCCCCGCCTGCTTCACCATCGTCAGCGAATAAGGGACGAAGGTGAGGACGCAGATGATAATCGCGCCGATACAGGCGAGAGCGATAATGGGTCTGCGCGAATTCACGCTTACTCCTTTCCCACGGTTCGTTAAAATTTAGGTCTTTCGCAAACCCCTTCGAGGCTTTAATATGCTTAAAGTCGGCGGCGTGCGTCAAGCACCGAACCCGTCCGCCCCGGCCGACGCTTACCGGCACACTCTTACTCGCGATAGACACCGACAGGATGATTCAACTGCAAAACTTAACTTCTTACGCCGACCCCTCGCTCGTGCCTTTCCCCCTCGCGCTCGTCTTCGTCTCGGCTCTTGGCGCAGCTATCGGCAGCTTTCTCAACGTCGTCATTCATCGCGTCCCGCGCGAAGAGTCAATCGTCTTTCCCAACTCGCGCTGCCCTTCGTGCGAGACGGCGATCCGCCCTTACGACAACATCCCCATCCTCAGCTTTCTCATCCTGCGCGGGCGTTGCCGCGCCTGCGGCATCTCTATTTCGCCTCGCTACCCGGCTATCGAAGCGCTGACCGCGCTGCTCTTCGGCCTCGTCTTTTTGCACGACGGCCTCACGCTCGCGCTTCCCTTCGACCTCGTCTTCGTCGCCGTGCTCGTCTCGCTCATCTTCATCGACGCCGAGCACATGCTCTTGCCCGACGTGATTACTCTGCCCGGCTTCGCCTTCGCGCTCGTCGCGCGTGCGCTCGTGCCAAACGTCTACGGCCTCGCCTTCTTGAGCGAAGGCTTGTTGCAGGGTTGGCCTCTGTGGGCGGTGTCCGTGGCGGGCGCGCTGTTCGGCGCGGCCATCGGCGGCGGCTCGCTCTGGCTGATGGGCTGGTTGTGGGAACGCCTGCGCGGCGTCGAAGCGATGGGACTCGGCGATGTGAAGATGCTCTTTATGGTGGGCGCGTATCTTGGCTGGCCTCTGACGGTGTTGACGATCTTTTTCGGCGTCGTCGGCGGCGCGGTCGTCGGCGTCAGCCTCATGCTCTGGCGGCGCGAGCGCGACATGCAGATGCTCCTCCCCTTCGGCATCTTCCTCGGCATCGGCGCACTACTCAGCCTCCTCCTCGGCCAACAGATCATCGACTGGTATCTACGTCACTTCGTTCCTTAAATACAGAGGTCAGAGGTTAGAGGTCAGGGGTCAGTTAAAAAAACTGATTCTTACTAACCTCTCACCTCTGACCTCTAACCTCTGCTCTTATGCTTCCTCGTTACGAAAATCGCGTGCAGTTGGTGTTGGCGCTGGTGGTCGGGTTGCTGCTCGTGGCGAACTTGTTCACGCTGACGCTGGTTGCCATGACGCCGCCGGATAGGAGCGTGCGCGCGCCCGTCCTGTTCGCGGTCTTCACCATCACGCTGCTCGTCAGCCTGCCGGGCATCTTTCTGTTGCCGCGTTGGCTGGCGCGCCCGTACCGCGAACTTTTGGGCGAGGCCGAGCGCGCGCCGGTCGCGGCGCGACCCAGCGGCGGCGCGCGCGACGAGACGGAGTTTGTGCTTGAGACGTTTCAGGCCGTCGTGGCGCAGTTGCGCGCGCAGCAACGCGAGTTGGAGAAGTTGAGCGCGGAGGCGAGCGAGCGCGCCGCCACGGCCGAGCAATTCAGCGAACGCGTGGTGGCGAGCGTCCCTTCCGGCCTCGTCGCCTTCGACGCGCGCGGCATCGCCACGATCATCAATCCCCCGGCACGCGCCCTGTTGGAGACGGATGCCGACGCCGCCGGCCAACACCTCTCGGCGCTCTTGCGCCTCTCGCCCGAACTCTCCGGCATGGTCGAACGCTGCCTGCACACGGGCGAACTCTTCCGCCGCGTCGAAGTCTCGGCGACGACGGGCGACGGACGCACGCGTCGCCTCGGCGTCACCGTCGCGCCCATCGACCCGCAAGCCACCGATGACGCCACGACGCAGACGACGGACGCGGACGCCTCGCACACCGAGCGCGCTGCGAACGTAGGCGGCGCGAACGACGGCGACGCGGCGCGTTCTGCACGCGGCGGCGCGACGCGCGGCGCGCTCTGCCTGTTGACGGACATCACGGAGATCGCGCAGTTGCGCGAGGCTTTGGCGCTGAAAAGAAATCTCGAAAGTCTCGGCGAGATGTCGGCGGGTCTGGCGCACGAATTCAAGAACGCGCTCGCCACGCTGCACGGCTACGCGCAGCTTTTACAGAATCTCAACTCCGACGAACGCGGGCGCGGCGCGGCCTCGGCGCTCCTCCAAGAAGTGCGCAACCTGACGCAGATGGTCACGGCCTTTCTCAACTTCGCGCGCCCCCAACCGCTCCAACTCTCCGAAGTCTCGCTCGACGAACTGCTCGCCGACTGCACCGCCGAGCTGCAACCTCTCTACGACGAACGCCGCGTCTCCTTCTCCGTCGCGGGCACGTTCCAGCGCGTGCGCGCGGACGAGTTGATGCTGCGTCAGGCGCTCTTGAACTTGCTGCGCAACGCCGCCGAGGCGATTGACGACGCGCGCGCGGAGCGGCGCGTCAGCGCGCACGGCGGCGTCGAACAGGACGACGCGGGTGGTCGTTGGCTCGTCCTCTCCATCGCCGACACAGGCACGGGCTTCGCGCCCTCCGAGTTGCAACGCATCTTCATTCCCTTCTTCACCACCAAGACGAAAGGCCACGGCATCGGCCTCGCCCTCGCGCACCGCGTCATCACCGAACACGGCGGCACGCTCACGGCCTCGAACGCGAAAGCGGGCGGCGCAGTCTTCACGCTCCGTTTGCCTTTGCACCTCGAAGCGAGCGTTTGACGTGGACGCGGCGCAGGCCGAACGCGATGATGCGCGCGGGCAGGTTGCGTAAGAAAGGCGTGCGCAAGAAGAGACGCACGACCGAAGGAACTTCCAGAGGTTGATTTGACTTGAGCACGCCCGCGACGATCTCGCGCTGGATGAGCGACTGGATGGCTTGAATGAAACGCGTGGGCAGCGAACGCTTGCGCTGCACTTCGCGTAAGTGTCTGAGTTCGACGCGACGCGCGGCGAGCGGTGCGGCCAAGATGTTGGCGGCGACCGTGGCGTCCTGAATGGCGTAGTTGATGCCGACGCCGCCGACGGGCGACATGACGTGCGCCGCGTCGCCGATAAGCAATAGCCCCGGCTTCCACCATTGCTTGAGCCGGCTCGATTCGACCGACAGCATCGACACCTGCTTCCACTCTCTGAGGTGCGCGACGCGCCCTTCCATTTCCGGCACGACCGAGACGAGCGAGGCACGCAAGGCTTCGAGTCCGGCGGCGCGAATCTGCTGATAGCCGCCTTTGAGGATGACGTAAGCGATCTGCCATTCCTCCAGGCGGTCGAGCATGACGACGATGTGGCCGCCGCCGATGCGCGCCAGCAGGCCCTCCGGCTCGTCTTGCTCGCGCGGCAGGCGAAACCAGAGCACGTCCATCGGCGGCGAAGTCTTCAACGCCTCCATCCCCGCCAGATGCCGCACGCGCGAACTGCGCCCGTCCGCGCCGACCGTCAGTTCGGCGCGTACTTCATGCACGCCCGCGTCACTTTCATAGCGCACGCCGCGCACCGTGCCGCCCTCTTCGATCAACTCTTCGACGCGCGCGCCCATCCTCAGTTGAAAATTCGGACATTGCTTCGCCTCTTCCACGAGGAACGCGAGGAAGTGCGCCTGCGGCAACATCATGATGTAGGGGAAACGCGTGTTGAGTCGTCCGAAATCTGCGAGCGTGAGCGCGCCCGCGGGCGTCATAAAGGCGGCCGTGCGAATTTTGGAATGGCGCAGGGTGTGGAGGCGTTCGGCGAGTCCGAGTTCGTCGAGGATTTCGAGGACGGAAGGATGGATGGTGTCGCCGCGAAAGTCGCGCTCGAAATCTTCGTGCGCTTCGAGCAGGGCGACGGGGATTCCCTGTCGCGCGAGGATCAGGGCGAGCACCGCGCCCGCCGGGCCGCCGCCGACGATGCAGCAAGTCGTCTCAAGGGTCTCTACAATCGCACGTTCGCTCATAATGTTTTCACGTGCGAGGGAGGAATTTAGTTCAAGCGCGTCTCACCAAACAAAGACATGAAACCACGCGCCCCATATGAAACAACACGAAAATCTGCTTCGTGTTGTTTCGTGTATCTTCGTGGTCTCATATTTTTTTTCGATGCTCTTAACTCTCCGACGCCAAGTTCGTCTGCGGAAAATATTCGCGCCAGCGACGGTCGACGAGTTCTTTGATGTCGGGACGGACGATGAGTTCATCCGGATACGTCGGTTTCATGCGCGCATCGATGACGACGGGCGGAGTGTATGACAGGTGATGACGCACGATGCCGGTCTGTTTGGCGTAGATGTCGGCAGCGGGCTCAAAGCGCGTCCACGTCGCCCAGAGGAAGTCGGCCGCCTTGTGCGCCACGCTCGCGTCGTCGTGCAGGACGACGAGCGGCCAAGCATTGAACGCTTCATTGGTCGCGAGGCGCGCGGCCTGTTCGGGGTCTTCCGCGTAGGGCGCGCCTTCGACGACGAGACAGCCGCCGCAGAACGTTTCAGCGCGCCGGATGCCACGGGGCAGTTGGCCGCGAAATTCACGCGGCAGTTCGCGCACCGCGTCGCCGAGGCCCAGGAGGATCGCTTTGCTGCCCTGATTGATCTTACCGCTCGTGTAGTCGAGCGTATCCATCGAGACGTTGGAGAAGATGAAGAGGTCGCTCTCGAAACGCGCGCGGGCGAGGATGTGTTCTAACAGGCACGGGAAGTCGCGCAAGTCTTGCGGCGTGTCGGTGAGCAAGAGAAACTTCGTGAGCGAGAGTTGGCCTTCGCCAAGTATGCGGAAGCCTGAGACGAGCGCCTCGCGCGCGTAGCGTTCGCGCACGACGGCTGCGGCCAGCGAATGGAAACCCGTCTCGCCGTAAGACCACAGATCGCGCACGCTCGGCATGACGAGCGGAAAGAGCGGCGCGAGCAGTTGCTGCAAATAGTCGCCGATGAAAAAATCTTCCTGTCGCGGTTTGCCCACCACCGTGGCCGGATAGATGGCGTCGCGCCGGTGGCAGACGGCTTCGGCGTGAAAGACAGGGTAGTCGTGTTGCAGAGAGTAATAACCGTAGTGGTCTCCGAACGGCCCTTCGGGGCGACGCTCGTGCGGAGGGACGCGCCCCGTGACGGCAAACTCTGCTTCGGCGACAAGACGATGGCCGTGCGCGAACGTGTCGCGCGTGACCGCAATCTTTTCGCCCGCAAGCACTGAGGCGAGCACGAGTTCGGGCACGTCTTCCGGCAGCGGCGCGATGGCCGCGAGCATCAGCGCGGGCGGGCCGCCGATGAAGATAGTGACGGGCAGCGATTCATTCGCGGCTTCGGCCTCGTGATAATGAAAGCCGCCGCCCTTGTGTATCTGCCAGTGGATGCCCGTCGTCCGGGCGTCGTGCCGCTGGATGCGATACATGCCGAGGTTGTGTTTGCGCGTGCGCGGGTGTTCCGTGTAGACGAGCGGCAAGGTGACGAACGCGCCGCCGTCCTCCTGCCACGTCGTCAGGATCGGCAACTCGTCGAGCCGCGCCGGGCGGTCTACGACTTCGAGCACGGGCGCGCGACGCACGCGGCGCGTCCCCAACTTCAACACTTCGAGCGCAAGCGAGCGATGCCGCCACAACTCGGCGGGGCGCGGCGGCAACAGCGACTCGACGACGTGGACAACTTCTTTCACCAGAGATTCGGGCTTGCGGCCGAACGCTAGCTCGATGCGTCTGGCCGTGCCGAAGAGGTTCGTCACGACCGGGTAACGGCTGCCCTTCACGCGTTTGAACAGAAGCGCGCCGCCCCCTTGCACGATCACGCGCCGATGAATTTCCGCCAGTTCCAGATAAGGATCGACTTCCGCGTCGATGTTGATGAGATCGCGTTCGCGTGCGAGTTGGTCGAGAAAGGAGCGAAGGTTCGGGTGCATAGGAGCGGTTAGCTGTTAGCGATTAGCTGTTAGCTTAATACCATAAAAAATCAGAAAGGAGCGAGTGGGCGCTCGCTCCTTTCTGATTTTGTGCGTTTGAGATTCGGTTAGGGAGTATCGTTTGCGGGGTTATTGGTTTGGCGCGTGCGCGTCTTGGCGTCGGGCGGCGCGGGGGCGTTCAGGCGGCGCGTGATCTCGCGCGTGGCGAAGCGCGCGGCGTCGGCGATCTTGGGATCGACCGAGGAGGCGTAAGGCTCGACGACGGCGAGCGTCCCGGCGTTGCCGGTGCGCGCGAGGGCTTCGAGCAGTTTGATCTGCGTGTTGCCGTTGACTTGCGGCAGCAGGTTGTAGAGCGGTTCGGGCGTTTCGAGTTGGCCGAGATACGCTTCCGACTGATTCCAACGGTTACTGTCGAGATCGCGCACGACGGCAAAGAGCGCGGACGTTTTGCCCATGCGATAGAGCGCCCAGTCGAGCGCGAGACGCACGCGCGCGTTCTTCTCTTGCAGGCGATAACCTTCGACGAGCTTGCGTTCGGCGGGCGGCGCGAGTCGCGCGAGGTCTTCGGCCGCGCGCTGCCGCGTCAAAGCGTCTCTGTCCGTCAGACGACGCATCAACGCCTGCACGTCCGCCTGTGTGCTTGTCGCGTTAGGGGCTTGCGGCGACAACGCGAAACCTGCGTTGAAAATTAACAGGACGGCGAAGGCGGAGTGCAAAAGAGCGTTTCGTGTGAGCGATGTTCGGTTGGGCATGTCGAAATTCCTCTGGCGTTAAGACTTGAAATTAACCGGGACGGGAAGAGACGCGCGAAGGTCGCGTTTGAGGAGAGGATGAATGAGAACCGGAGGCGTGCGCTCAGTTAAGTTTCAACTGAGCGCACGCGTGCGGCCGTGTTACTTCGTCTTGCGCAGTTGCGCGATGTTGAGGTCGAGGTCGGCGACGGGGATCACTTCCACGTTCTTGTATTGCTTCTGGAGTTCGGGCAAGAACTTCTTGGCATCGCCGACGATGATGACGTTGGCCGCGCCCGCCGCGAGACGCGAACCGGCGAAGCCCTGCACGTCTTTGGCCGTGATCGATTGCACGTTGTTGATGTAGTTGTTGATCTCGTCGAAGCTGAGGCCGTAGAGCGCGAGGTTTGCCACTTGCGCGACCAGCCCGCTCGCCGTCTCCAGATTACGCGCGAAGCCGCCGATGAGCACGGCCTTGCGCGGCGTCAGTTCCGCTTCGGGCAAATCGCCGCTGGCGAGGCGGCTCAGTTCGCCGAGCAGAAGTCCGGCGACGACCGCGCCCGATTCGTTCTTCGTCTGCGCTTCGGCCGTGAACGGCCCCGTGTCGCGACGAGTTTCGAGCGCGCTGCGCGCGCCGTAGCTGAGGCCGCGCTTGATGCGAATCTCTTGATTGAGACGGCCGGAATAACCGCTCAAGACCGAGTTGGCGACGATGCCGCGAAAGAACTCGGGGTCGGTGCGTCGTATCCCTGTGCGCGCGACGAGGACTGCGGCTTGTCCGGCGTCGGGCTTGTCAACCACGACGACGCGCGGTTGTGCGCTCGCCGTCGTGGCAGTCGCTTTCGCGCTCGCAGTGGGAAGCGCGGCGGTCGGCTTCTGCCAATCGGCGAAGAAGCGTTCGGCGGTTTTGAAGGCGTCGGCCGCCGTGATGTCGCCGCCGATGACGAGGACGGCGTTGTCCGGTCGATAGTAAGTTGCGTGCATGCGCACGATGTCGTCACGCTTGATCCGGGCAATGGATTCGGGCGTGCCTGAGAGCGGGTGGCCGTAGGGCGCATCGCCGAAGACGACACGCGAGGCGACGTAGCGCGCGATTGAGCCGGGCTGGCCGAGCGCCACCGTCAGGTCGTCCAAGTATTGCGCGCGGAGGCGTTCGATCTCTTCGTCCTTGAAGGTCGGGCGGCGCACCACGTCGGCCAGTATCTCCACGGCGTTCGAGATGCGCGAAGACATGACGCCGACGCTGGCGGTCGAAGCGTCCCAACGCGCGCCCGATTCGATGGAGCCGCCGAGGGCTTCGATGGCTTCGGCGATCTGCGGCGCGGTGCGCGCCTGCGTGCCCTTCGTCAAAAGCGACGCGGTCATGTCGGCCAAGCCCGCGAGTTGCGGCGGGTCAACTTCGCCTCCGTTTCGGATCATCAACGCGGCGGAGACGAGCGGCATGTTGCTGCGTTCGACGACGACGACGCGCAGGCCGTTCGGGAGCGTGCGCTCCACGGGTTTCGGGATGGGCACGTTGCGCGGCGCGGCCGGAGGCGGCGGCGTCGCCTGTGCCGTGGGCGCTTGCGCCGAAGCCGCGACATTGAACGCGGCGAGCACGGCGACGACGGCCAGCGATCTTGTCATGAGGGAACGCACGGCGAATGATGGGATCAACGCAGCGAAGGAGGTCGAAGCGAACGTTTGCAAGGTGCGACGCGAAAGTTCTGTGCAGATGCTCATGGCTTATTCCCCTCCCCGCGTTGCGCTACGCGCGTCGCGCCGCTGTGCTTGTCCGCTCGTTCGCCCGCTCTTTTCGTCGGCGGGTTTCGCCGGGCGCAAGGATTCGGGCAGGTAATAGATGACGAGACGGTTGGTATCCGTCAGATACTTACGCATCACGCGCTGCACGTCGGCGGCCGTCACTTTGGAGAGGCGTTCGATGTCCGTGTTGGCGCGGTTCGGGTCGCCGAGGAGGACGGCCGCGTCGCCGAGCGCGAGCGCCTTGCCGTTGTTGGTTTCGCGTTCGCGCAATTGATTGGTGATGATCTGATTCTTGGCCTTTTCAAGTTCGGCCGGAGAGACGGGCGCGTCCTGCATCTTTTTGATCTCGGCCATCAGCGCGCGTTCCAAGTCGTCGGGCTTCTTGCCGCTGGCGAGGATGCCGAGGAAACTGAAGAGACTCAAATCCTCGCGCAAGTCCGCCCCGGCGGACGCGCTCTGCGCCACCTGCTGCTCGTAGACGAGCGAACGATAGAGGCGCGACGATTCGCCCGAAGACAAGATCGACTCCGCGACGCGCAGCGCATCCGAATCCTCGCTCGCCTTCGGCGGCGCGAGAAACGTGAAGGCCACTGCCGGGAGCGGCACGTTCTGGCCGAACTCGACGAAGCGCATCTCGCCCGTCCGCTCCGGCTCTTTGACGCTCACGCGCGGGAGCGGCCGGTTGGGCTTCGGGATTGCGGCGAAATACTTATCGATCCACGCGTCGAGTTGTTTCTGATCGAAGTCGCCGACGACCACGAGCGTCGCGTTGTCGGGGCGATAGAAGGTCGAATGGAAGGCGCGCACGTCTTCGGTCGAAGCGGCGTCGAGGTCTTCGATGCTGCCGATGCCGGGACGCCGGTACGGGTGCTTGGCGAAAGACTTCTGCTCGATCAGGTAAAAGAGTTTGCCGTAGGGCGGCGCGAGCACGCGCTCGCGAAACTCTTCTTTGACCACGTCGCGCTCCGACTTGTAGTTGGCGTCGTCCACGTTGAGCGAGGCGAGACGGTCGGCCTCCGCCCACAGCAAGGTCTCCAGATAATTCGACGGCACGACTTCGTAATAGACCGTCACGTCGTCGGCCGTGAAGGCGTTGTTCATGCCGCCCACGTCCTCGGTCAGACGATCCATCATCTCGGATTTCATGTTCTTCGTGCTCTTGAACATGATGTGCTCGAAGAGGTGCGCGAAACCGCTGCGGCCTTCCGGGTCGTCTTTCGAGCCGACCTTGTACCAGACCTGTATCGCCACCGTGGGGCTCGATTTGTCCACCGCGCTCAAGACTCTGAGGCCGTTTGCGAGCGTCCGCTCACGGTAATCGAGACGCGGCACTCTGGCCTGCGCACGCGCGCCGCGTTCGACGAGCGCGCCGGAGACGAGCAGCGCGGCGGCGACGACTGCGAGCGCCGTAGCGACGGATAACCGGAAAACTTTCCGCGTAGATCGAGGCATAAATTGTTCGCTCCAAAATGAAGTGTCGGCCGACGGTCGGCAAAACCTAGTCCGCGCGCATTTGATGCCCGACGCCGCGCGTACTGTTGCACAAATAATCCACGGCGCACGAGTTCGGACGTTTAAACGCGCGGCGGGTTGAGAATGGTTTACGAGTTGCCGCCCGTTTTAGTTTTGCCGGGCGTCGCGCAATCTAACCCCCGCCTCACTCGCCGCGACGAATCGTTATTATGAGCCAAGTCTTGCGCATGAGAGCAACGTTATTCGCAGACGGGTGCAGGCCGTTGTCGGGCGCGTCCGTTGTGCTGGAAAACTCATTGCCTGCCGGGTGATTTAGCCAGACGCACTTGTCCAAAGACAATGCCCTCTTGCACCACTCGCTTTGCAAGATAATAGCCCGTCATTTCATCTCCAAGATCACTTATTTTAAGGATGACCGTGCCAAAATGGAGCGCACCTTCCACGGTAATATGATACTCAACGTGAATATAACTATCTGAGATAAACCCACCTTCAGCTTCAGCTTCCCAATGCTTAGATCTATCTTTCAACGAGATCACAACTTCACTGCTGATTCTGTTACCGGACTGCTTCATTTTGAATGAAACATCGTACCGTTGACTTATGCTGTATGTGAGTTGGGGCGGCACCTCTAAATCATTACCTTCACCGACCCATAAGCCTCGAATGTTCCGACGCCGTTTACGAAGGAGATTTCCAAATTCATCTCTATAGAGCGTGACGAAGATGCCCAGGAGCCCAAGTATCCCAGTAATTATTGCGGCGTTAACTTCCGGACTCATACACCCATCCTCTAAGCTGACTCCTAATTACCAGTACAGCGCCCAACGCCCGGCATCACCCGCCGCCCCGAGCGGTTATTGGAACATGACAAGCGGCGTGTCGGCGGTCGGGTGCATGCCGTTGTTAGGCCGCCGGGCGGAATCAGCGGCCTCTGACGGTGTTGTGGTCTTGCATGATCAGCCACCGGCGGTCTCGCTTCACCACGACGAAAGTCCTGATCTGCCGCTCGTTCTCGTGCTTGGCCCCATCGGGCGTTGTGTAGGTACTGACTCTGCTGGGCACGGTCACGACCGCCACTTCAGGCGTGGCAAAACGTACCGACATCTCCTCAGGTGTGTCAGAGACGCCTTTGAGGAAGGAGGAGTGGACTTCCTTCACCTCCTTGAGCACCGCCTCCCGCCCGCGCGTCCACCCGCCTGCCGGATTGATGTGGTTCCAGTCTTCCGTCGTGTACTCCGCGGCACGCCCGAAATCATCCGAACTGAAGGCGTCGTAGAATGCTTGAACCGCTTGACGCACCTGTTTTTCCTTGCCAGCTGTCTGAGCGAAAGCACCACCGACGCAACACAGACATATCACGGCAGTCAGAAGAAGTCTCATATTTATCCCCTCATCTTTAGTTATAGGCGGCCTAACTACAATTAGACCGACGGCGATAACTGCTCCACAGTTTTCCGTCTATTACCGCCAGCAACCTAATCAGATCAACTCCCTTTCTCGACCGCAAGCGGCACATCACCATCAGACGCGCGCTTTTCAACCTACTTTTATGTCGTGGCGTCAGGTGGCTTTAACTCTGCTTTAGGCTGCTTGCGTGTTCGGGGCGGGCAGTTTCAAGAGCGCGAGGCGTTCGACGACGCGCCCGCCGATCAGGTGTTCCTCGATGATCTCAGGCACGTCCGAGGCGCGCACCTGCGCGTACCAGATGCCGTCGGGGTAGACCATGACGGCCGCGCCGACGGCGCAGAAGCCGACCGACGAGCACTCGGTCAAGACGATGCTGCCCTGCGGGTTCTTGCCCTTCTTGGCTTTGCCGAAGAGAAGCTCGCGCGTCTTGAGTTCGTGCTCGAAAGCCGCTTTCACTTCCGCGCTCCCGACGTTCGTGCAGGACTTACCCGAACACACAAACACATGGAGTCGAATCGGCGCGTAGGCCACGGGCGCAAGCGCGCACACTTCGTCTTTGTTTTCGATAAAAGAGAGTTCTTTCATATTCATTCGTTCATTGAGAATGGTTAATTTTTGCCCGTATGGTTCATCTTATGGTTCATCTTAGTATAAAATAACGGGCGTTGGCGACTGCGCGCAGAATGACCGCAGAAGTTCGATGTGAAGCGGTCGCGTCGCGGTCGCCTCTTCGATTAAGGGGACAGTGGGACGGGGTTTGCGGAAGTTTCAAGACGTATGGCGAGTGGTCTGGTTGTACACGTAGAGACGGGCACGGATCGGCACACGGAAGTGTTGACGCACGAACGCATCCGCATCGGCTCGGATGCGGATTGCGAACTGCGCTTCCAATCCGGCGTGATCCCGCGCGCCGACGGCTTCCTGCTCGAACTGCAACGCACCAACGGCCATTACCGCGTCGGCGATTTCGACCGCTCGCTCCGGCTCACGCACAACGGCGCGCCGCTCGCGCCCGCAGCCTCCATCGAAGACGGCGACACCGTGCGCATCCCCGACACGGATTTCGTCCTCCAGTTCTTCCCCGTCCAATCGCCGCCCGCCCTCGTCGCCAATCGCCGCACGGACGTTCACGTCGCGCCCTTCATCGAAAACGCGGCCATCGAATCGGCCGCCACCGCGCGCCGCGACGACGCGAAAGTGTTCCTGCGCGAGTTCACGCGCGAACTCATCCGCGAGATCAATTTGAGCACGAAGATCATCGCGCTTCTGATCGTGCTAGCGCTCGTCGGCGGCGTGCTCTATTTCGGCTACGCGGGCTTCAAGGAACTCAAACAGAGTCGCCGCCACATCGAGGAACAGAACGCGCAGATCGCGCGTCTCAACCAAAAGGTCGGCGAATCGCAGAACCAGTTCGAGGAAGTCAATCGCTCGAACAAAGACATCATCAACAGCCTCTCGCTCGCGCCGAAACTGCGCAGCGAATATGGCGACGGCGTCTGTTTGATATCAGGCATGTACGTCTTCGTCGAGGCGGGGACGGGTCGGCCTTTGCGTTACCCGCAGCGCGCCGTGGCGGCCGACACCGAGGGCGACGGCGCGGACGACGCGACCGAAGGCGGGCAGAGCAGCGACATGCTGACGCCCGAAGGGACAGGCGCGATTGCCGAGTTTCCTTACGTCGGCACGGGCTTTCACGTCGGCGGCGGGTACGTCTTGACGAATCGCCACGTCGGCGTCGAACCGTGGGTGGCCGACGAGCGTTCGCTCGTCTTGAGCAGCACCGTCAGCGGCAAGCCGCGCCTGACGAAACTGCTCGCCTACTTCCCCGGCCACGCGCAGGCGTTCCCGCTCAAGTTTCGACAGGCTTCGACGCGCGACGATCTGGCCGTCCTCTATTTCGACGCGACGGCGCGCGGCGCGGTGGACATCCCGGCGCTCCCGATTGACGACAACTCCGACGCGGGCGGCGTGGGCAAGTCGGTCGTCATGATGGGCTATCCTTCGGGGCCGGATCGCATCCTCGTCTCTTTGCCCGACGACGAGGCCAACGGCATCAAGCAGCGTTTCGGCTCGTCGCTCGACGTGCTGGTCGGACACCTCGCCGAACGCAATTTGATCAAGCCCTTGACGACACAAGGCCACATCACCGATTCGCAGACGCGCCGCATCATCTACGACGCGCGCACGGCCGAAGGCGGATCGGGCGCGCCTCTGTTCGGCCAGTCGGGGCGCGTCATCGGCGTCAACTTCGGCATCTTCGAAGGCTTGCAGGACGCCAACTTCGCCGTGCCCGTGCGCTTCGCCGTGCCGCTCCTTGAGCGCGCCGGGTGGAAGCCGCCCATGCCGCCCGTCGAGAACGTGACGGCGACTGCGGCCGGAGAGGCGGCCACTGCGAGAGATGCGCGCGCGCCGAACGCGCCGCCCGCGCCGCCGCGCTGATGTTCCAAAGTTAGTGACAATCGGCAAAGTGTCATAACTACCAAGTCGCGCGAGAGTTTTGACTTTAAACTCAGTCGCGCTCTCCCGGTTTTTGACAGACCGGCGGAGGGCACAGTAACCTTTCGCCTTTTGCCGGGGCGAGCGCGCGTTCACGCGTCGCACGGCCTTAACTGTCCACGAGGCCGAACAATTTTCCGATTGGAGTTTTGACGAAACTTTTGTCCGCCACTACAGCCGCAACTGCCGTCACGGCCGGCATCAAGCCCGAACTGTTCCACGGACAGCAGAGCGTGCGCGTGGCGAGCCGCGCGCTCGTCATCGCCGCGCTCGTCGTGGTCGTCGCGGCGGGCTTCGGCTTTCGCGCTGCCGGGCTCGGCGCTGAAGGCTTGAGCGAAGACGAGTTGAACAAACTGCGCGCCGTCGCCGACTATCGCACGCGCGGTCTGACTTCGACCAACGGCGAGCACCCGTTTCTGATGAAGGCACTGATGACGACCACGGTGGTCGCCGCCGAACGTTGGAATGCCACTAGCTCGGTCGCGAGTCGCCCCGCGTGGCGCGTCTCCGAAGAGACGGCCTTGCGCCTGCCCGCCGCTCTGTTCGGCGCGTTCACTGCGCTCCTGCTCTATCTCGTCGTCTCGGAGTTGTTCGGCGTGCCGACGGCCTTGATCGCGGCGGCGCTCTGGGCGTTCAACCCGGCCGCCATCGGTTTCAATCGCATCGCCAAGGAAGACACCTTCCTGCTCTTCTTTTTCCTGCTGGCGAACGCCTTCTGGCTGCGCGGGCAACGCGTGGCCGAGTCGGGCGACGCCCGCAATCCTGAACGTTACTACTGGGCGACGGCCGCCGCTTTCGGCGCGATGCTGGCCTCGAAATACATGCCGCACTTGATCGCCATCAGCGCGGCCTACTACTACATCTTTCAAGGCATCCCTCAGACGCGGTGGCGTCTCGGCAAGCGCAAGTGGCTCGTCTTTTTCGCCGTCATGGGCGCGGCCTTTCTCGTCTGCAACCCGACCATTCTCTTGCCCGGCACTTGGCACGAGATGCGCATCTTCGCGGGCGAGCGGCGCATCGGCCACGATGCCTACGAGTTCATGGGACAACTCTATCGCAACCAGATGACGCTCTGGCTCAAAGGCTCGCCGTGGTATTTCTACTACGCCTTCATGGCCTTCAAACTTCCGCTCGCGGTCGTGGCGGCCTTCGTCTGCGGGCTGCCCCTGTTGCTCTCCCGCCGCCTCGGCGACGGCCGCTACTTCGTCTTCTTCTGGCTCTTCTTCTGGTTCTTCCCCTTCCCCTTGCTCGGCGGTAAGTTCACACGCTATTTCACGTTCGCGCTGCCCGTCGTGCTCGTCGTCGCAAGTATCAGCATCAACGCGGCGGGACTCTGGCTCGCCGGAAAGCTCCGGCCGCGCGAAGTCGCTCCGACGGGCGAAGGTCGGCCGGGCGAAAGCCGGCCGCGCAACTATGCGTACGCCGCCGTGGCCGCACTCTGCATCGCCTCTTCCGTCGCGGCATCGGTGAACGCCGCGCCCCATTATCGTCTCTACACGAACGCGCTCGGCGGCGGCCACGCGCGCGCCGGAACTTATTTTCCGCACGACGAATTTTACGACGCGAGCACGCGCGAGACGGCCGCGAGCGTGGCCGCGCTCGCACGCCCCGGCGCGCGCGTCGCCAGCGAGACGCCCGAACTCTTCACGCACTATGCCGCGCGCGCAGGCCGTCGCGACCTCGTCTCCGTCTCGCTCTCCGACCGCACGGCCTTGCGCGAGTTCACGGCGGGCGACATCGTCATCGTCGCGCGCGGGCGTCGTTATTTCAGCAACGATCAGATCGTCTCGAGGCTCGATGCGGAGACGCGTCCCACGGTCGAACTCTCGCTCGCGGGCGTGCCCGCCGTGCGCATTTATCAACTCGACGAACGTGCGCAGCGCGCAGTTTCCGAAATTGTGGGACGCTGAACTTGAAAAAATAGATTGCAACGGAGCGCCGGCGTGCCTGCATCGGAGAGCAAATCGTCAAGCTGTTTGTAAACATTTGGAGTTGCCGCCGCGTCAATTATAAAGTTGGCGTGCACATAATTTCTCTCCCTGAAGCGGCACACGGGTTGCCATTCGATTGTGCGAAACTCGCTTTCGACTCTCGTGGACGAAAGCGAACCGCTGCGCGCCGGTAATTTGCCGGACGATTGAGTGCAGCCGTGGCGCTCCAATCGGAGCGGTTTTGTAAACTCGCGGCACAGGTGTCGCACGAACGCATGAACGATGTGAACTCGAACGGGAGAGCGCGCGCGATTGCCCGTCTCATTTTCGCGCTCCTGCTTCTTCAAGTACACGGGGGGCGCGGCTTCGTCGCCGACGCGCAAGATACGGCCGTCTCCGCTATTCCGCACGCCGATGCCGTCACCACGACGGAACAAGAAACCACCGCACAGTCTCAACCAGCTGCCGCACAGTCTCAACCAGCCGCGCCGCAAACCGTCATGCCCGGCTTTCGTCTCGAACGCATGGCGCTCTTGAACGGGGCGGAACTGTTGACCGTCTTCGGCAGTCTCGACGGACTCGCGCGCGACGCCGGCTCGGACGTTCCGCTCGTCTCCATCCTGCGCGACACGCTCGGCGACCAAACGCCGGAGAACGACCGCCTGCGTTATGTCTGGATGCACACCTACACGCGTCCGACCATCGGCCAGCGCGCGGCTTCGGCCGTCCCTTTTCTCTACGCGCGCGTCTCCAACAAAAAAGGGGCCGGGCGCGATGCGCCGCCGCACCTGCTCGATCTCGCGGGCACGAAACGCGAAGTCTGGCAGCGCGTCTTTTGGAACGCGCTGCAAGCGCTCGTGCTCAATCCTTACAGCCTGACCGTCAAGACGACCACGCACGCCTACCGGCAAAACGCGGACGACTATCGCAAGGCGCACGTCATACGCGCTCTCGCCGTCCTCGCGCTCTATCAAGCGGAGACTGGCGCGGACTCGGTCTTCACCGAGCAAGAGGCGAAAGAGATACAGGCGCGCTTGATGCTCACGCAGAAAACTTTCGGCGGCCTCATCGACGACCTCTATCTCAGCCGCGTCTACGACAAGCAGAACTCGCAATGGCTCGACACGCGCGGCCACAACTGGGAACTCCTGCGGCAGCGCGCCGAAGCGGAAGGTCTCTATTTCGAGCCGCTCGAACTTCCCGGCGGCCACGCCACGCACGCCCTGCTCTGGATCGCGCGCGCCGACGTGGATGCCAAACGCTCCCACGCCTACGGCGACAGGTTCCTCAATCTCTCGAACCCCTACGGCGACAAGCGCCTGCGCGACTGGCGCGGCTACACCGAGACGCGCTACTTCGACACGGACAACCGCCGCGTCGCGCCCGGCACACCCAACTCGCGCGCCGTCGAACTCATCCCGCTCGCGCTCTACGGACTCGATCATCCGAAGATTCCGATCCTGCTTGTGGACTTTCGCGATAACTTAAACCCGAAGCGGCGCGAGATGTCGCGGCGCGTCTTGCAGGACGTGGCGCGCACGACCGCGAGCCTCACACATCTCGACTTGCCCTTCCTGCTCGGCCGCGCCGTCTATGATTTCGTCGCGGATAGGCGCGGCGCGGACATCAACCAGCCCTCGCGCCTGCGCGCGTATTCGCAACTCAAATTGCTGCTCGCCCTCGACGCCTCGCTCGACCCCGAACTGCGCGAAGAAGTTTCGCGCAAACTCGAACGCGTCTCTCTGAACCCGCTCGAAAACGACACGGAAGCCGAGTCGCGTCTCGCGCGCGAGCAATACGCGGCGCTCCTCGAACACGCGCGCCGCCCCACAGGCGGACTCTCCGACCGGCTCGAACGCGACCGCCGCGCAGAACTCGTGCCGCTCGTCCACACGCGCGCGGAACAAGTGCTGCTTCGCGTCGCCAATGTCGCCACCTTCGGCCTCTACAAGCACCGTGAAGACAGCGCGGCGGGCGAACAGCTTGCCGCGCTCGACATCGCTCGTCGTCTCGCGCACCATCGTCAATTTTTGCGTGAAGTCGCCGCTTCGAGCGCGGCCGTCGAAGTGCAATGGAACATCGAAGACGTGCGCCGCGCGCTCGCCTTCGTCAACGAACACGGGGAACGCGCCGACGGCAAGACCGCCTCGGCCGTCGGGCGCATCTTCGCCCATACGAAGGACGCAGAGACGCAGCGTCTCTGTCTCTCAAGTCTCTATCGCATCAACAACGAGACGGCCAAGACGACGCTCGTGCGCATCTACCGCGACGCGGCCGCCGATGCGCGCTGGCGCGCCCTGAGCGCCGGATACCTGCGCCGCGCCGCGCGCGAATCGCAGCGCATCTCGCAAGGCGACGCGCGCATCATCGCCACCATCTCGGCGACGGAAGGACAATAAGCGCGTGATGACGAACGAGCGATACGCCGGAGCGACGGCACGCAACGCACAATCGTTGCGCGCGATGGCTCGCCGCCGCGCGTTCACCTTCATTGCGCTCCTGTTGCTTGCTGCGCCGGTAAGCTCTTTCGCCGAGGCGCGTCGCGTGGTCGTCGTCAAAGTCGATGGCCTGTCGCATGACGTGGTCGAACGCTTCGTCCGCGAGCGCGACCCGCGCACGGGTAAAAGTCTGCTGCCGTGGTTCGAGCACATCTTCTACGAGCGCGGCACGCGCTTAGAGAATTTTTACGTGCGCGGCCTCAGTCTCTCCGGCCCCTCTTGGTCGCTCATCGACACGGGGCAGCACTTGCAGATCAAGGGCAACGTCGAGTTCGACCGCTTGACCCTGCACTCCTACGACTATCTCAACTTCATTCCCTTCTGGCTCGGCACGGCCGGCAAGGTGCGTGTCGACATGCCCGGCGCGGAACTCTTGGACGAGCTCGGCATCCCGCTGCTCGTCGATTCCTATCCTTACGACGAACGCCACATCAGCTTTCAACTCTACCAGCGCGGCACGCGTTGGACGACGCTCGAACGCGGTTTGAAAAACCGTTTCCTCACGCGCACGCCGCGCGAGTTGTTCGACGAATGGCTGGTGGAATTCGAGGGGCGCAACATCGTCATGGATCAGTTGGAGCGCGAGGTCTTGGAGAAGTTGAAAGACCCGCGCATCCGCTATCTCGATTTCTACACGACCGAGTTCGACCACGCCGCGCATCACAACCGCGACCGCGAGACGCAACTCTTCGCCATGCAGGAACTCGACCGGATCATCGGCCGCATCTGGACGACCATTGAAGCGACGCCGCAAGCCGCCGAGACAGCCCTCGTCCTCGTCTCAGACCACGGCACGAACTCCGACGAGCGCGTCTACAGTCAAGGCTTCAATCTCGTCAAACTGCTGGCGAGCCGCGCGGGCGGCGGTCATCACGTCATCACGAAGCGCAGGCTCCTCAGCGACTACGCTCTCAAAGGCATCTACCCGCTCGTGCCTTTGATCACGACGACGACCGAGGATTCTTACTATCTCAAAGGCCAGAGCGCGGCCTACCCGACGGCGCTCGTCGATTTCGACGGCAACGAACGCGCTTCGCTCCACCTGCGCCACACAGACCTCAACGTCCTCCACATCCTGCTCGAAGAATTGCGCTCAAAGAAACTCTCGCCCGCGCACCGGCGCGCCGCCACCGACGCCTTCTTCGCCCTTCTCGAAAGCAAGCGCGCGGACTGGCAGAAGCTCCATGCGGACTTGCAGGAAGAACTCGGCGCGCTCCATCGTCTCATCGAGCGCGAGCGCGCCGTCGTCGCGGCGCAGCCGAAGAAATGGACTACGGCCGACGCGGACGCGGGGCGCGATAAAGAGGCGCTGCGCGCCAAGGCACGCGCCGATTCGTGGGAGACGGACGAACGCAAGTACACCGAATACCTGCGCACGCTCGCAAACCTGCTCTCGCTCCGGCGCGCAGGGTTCGACCCTGCGCGCATCAACCCGCCCGACTACATCGCCAAAGGCGCGATGGGCGAACAGAACACCGTCGGCGATTTGCAGAACTACGTCGTCGGCCTCGCGCCCGGCGGCCTCGCGCTCGCCCCCGACGGTTCGCTCGACATGCGGCGCAGTTTCGCGCGCGTCAACTACCTCGCCATCTTGCGCGACGCGCGCGTGCGCAACAACGTGCAGAGCGGCGTCGAGAGTCGTCCCGTCGATTTCATCGCCGTGCGCGTCGCGGCCGAAGCCCTGACCGATGCTTACGGCAAAGAGTTTCGCGCCGACGAAGCCGTCTGGCTCTATCGCGGCGAAGACAATCAAGTTCTCTTGCTCGCGCGTCACGAACGCGACGGCGAACTGCGCTTGCGCTACGTGCCCGTCGCCAATTTGCGCGCCGAGCCCGACGGCACGATTCAATACGAACGCGCCGCGTGGCGCGCAGACCTCCCGCTCAAGATGTGGGAAGACCCCAAGCTCTCTCTCCCGCCGAGCGCGCGGCGCGAAGATTGGTTGAACGCTTGGCACACAGACCTCGAATGGTTTCGCGCGCTGCACTTGACCACCTACTCGAACGGCCTCGTCGGCCTGCAAGAGCATTTCGGACGGCACATGACCCCGGCCACCGAGCCGGACGTGCCCGGCCTCTCCGTGGACGAACAACTCATCCGCCGCCTGCGCCGGCGACAGCGCCTGCTTGTCGAGACGGACATGCTCGTTCTCGCCAACAATCATTGGAACTTCGACGTGCGCGGCTTCAACCCCGGCGGCAACCACGGCTCTTTCTTCCGCGTCTCCACCCATTCCACGCTTATGCTCGCGGGCGGCGCGTCCACACGCATTCCTCGCGGATTGGTCATCGGCGAGCCGTATGATAGTTTGAGTTTCGTGCCGACGATCTTAGCTCTCACAAACCAACTGCCGCGTCCCGCGCAAATCTCGCCCGCGCGTCTGGACGAGCGCGCCCCGCGTCCCTACCCCGGTCGCATCATCAACGAACTTTTCGATTCACAGCGCACGCCCCCGACCCTGCCCGCGACCACGGCCACCACCACGGCGGGCGCGAGAAACAGAGCGGAGGTCGCGCCTTGATCTCGGTCGAAGAAAAGGTCGGAGCGGTCGCGTCTGCCGTCGAGAGCGAAGCGGCCGACGCTGAAGGCGTTGAAGGCGCGGGACGCCGGAAAAGCAGTCGCCGCGTCATGTGGGTGCAGCTCGTCGCCTTCGCGTTCGGTCTGGCGCTGCTCGTCTACGTCGTCAACCGCGTCGGCGTGCAATCGATCTTCGACACGCTGGCGCGCATCGGTCTCGGCTTCTTCCTCCTGCTCGCCATCAGCGGCTCGCGCCATTTCTTTCGCGCCGTGCCGATGTATCTGGCCGTCCCGCCCGTCCAACGCCGTTTCAATCTCTGGCAAGCGTTCACCACGCGCCTGAGCGGCGAGGCGATCACTTTTCTCACTTTCACCGGGCCGATTCTCGGCGAGGCGACGAAGGCCGCGCTCCTGCGTAAACGCGTCCCGCTCGTGACGGGCGTGCAGGCGCTCGTCGTCGATAATCTGCTCTACAACCTCTCGGTCGCGCTCTTCATCCTGAGCGGCGCGTGCGTCATGCTCGCCTCATACGACTTGCCCGACGCCGCGCACTACACGCTGCTGCTCATCGCCACGAGCGCGCTGCTCACTTTGCTGCTCGTGGGCTTTGCCGCCTCGCGCCGCGTGATGCCTTTGACTTGGGCGCTCGAACGACTGGCCGCGCGCGGGTTCGCGCCGCGCGCCCTCGCCCGCCGCCGCGCGCACATCCTTGAACTCGAATCCAACATCTACGATTTTTACCGCGACCGTCGTCGCTCTTTCTTCCTCATCGTGGCCTTCGACCTCGTCGCTCACGCGTCGAGCGTCTTTGAAGTTTACGTCACCTTACGGATGCTCGGCTTCCGCCCCGGCTTCGACGCGCCTTACGTCATCGAATCTCTGACGAAGGTGATCAATTTCGTCTTCGGCTTCGTGCCCGCGACCATCGGCGTCTACGAGGGCGGCACGGAAGTCGTCCTGCGCACGCTCGGGTTCGCCGCCGCGACGGGCGTGACGCTCGCGCTCGTACGCAAGGCCGGGATGATCTTCTGGACGGCCGTCGGCCTCGCCATGCTCGCCTGGGGAACGCTCCCCGAAGCGGCGCGTCGCCTCGTCGAACGCCATCCGCGTTTACAAAAAGCTATGGACAATCTCGTTTTCTCAAACATCGCACATCGCCCGGCGCGCACGCTCGTGAGCATCGTCGGGATCGCCGTCGGCGTGTTGCTCATCGTCTTCACGGTCGGGCTGGCGCACGGAGTCTTGCGCGAGCGGGGGCGACGCGAAGCGGGCGTCGGCGCGGAGATCATGCTGCGCGCTTCGGGCACGGTGGGCTTGAGCGGTTCGCAGCCGTTCGCCATGCCCGTCTCGCACGCGGCGGAAGTGGCGCGCATCGAAGGCGTGCGCGCCGCCGTCCCGCTCGGCCAGACAACGGCCAGCAGCGACACCGGGTTCGGCGTCCGCCTCGTCGACGGCATCGACTTCAACACTTACGCGCAACTCGCGGGCACGCGCATGCTCGAAGGTCAACCGCTGCCCGACGGCGGCGACGTGGCAATCGTCGATGCCGTCTGGATCGAACAGCGCAAGGCGCGCCTCGGCGACACGCTCGAACTCTACGGCCGCCCGTTTCGCATTGTCGGCATCTACGAACCGCCCGGCGGCGCGCGCATCAAGATTCCGCTCAAGACGATGCAGGAAGAGGTGGGCAGCGAAGCGAGTTGCACGAGCATCCTCGTCGCCGCCGCGCAGCCGGCCGCACAGGACGCGCTGGCCGAGCGCATCCATCAAGCGTTTCCCGACGACCAGATCATCTTCACGCGCGACTTGCCGGAACTCTACGCGACGGGCGTGCCCGCCTTAAACGTCTTCATCAGCGTCGTCGTCGCCATCGCCGCCGCTATCAGCATGCTCGTCATCTTGCTCGCGATGTACACGACGGTGACGGAACGCACGCGCCAGATCGGCATCTTGAAGTCGCTCGGCATGTCGAACACGACGATTGCGTGGGTCATCGAGCAGGAGGCGCTGCTCGTGAGCGTGCTCGGCGTCCTGTTGGGATTGGTGTTGACGTTCGCGGCGCGCTTCGCCTTGATGCGCGTCAGCAGTCTGAGCGTCGAGATCGAACCGCGCTGGGTTCTCATCTCGCTCCTCATCGGCGTCGTCGGCGGCAGCATCGGTGCGCTCTATCCCGCCCTCCGCGCCGCGCGCCAAGACGCGGTAGACGCGCTCAGTTACGAATAACGCGTCGCCACTGTCCGGCAACCTTGTCTTCACGGATTGAAAGGAGAGACGATGCCGACTTCACCCGCCCAACCCTCAGACAGCGGACAGTTCCTCACCTACGCCGACATCCGACGGGCGGGCGCGGAAGGCATCATCTCCGCGGGCGAGGCCGAACGGCTGGTCGAGTGGGGAGCCGCACAGCCTTTCAAACGTCCCTTCGTGCCCACACCCTCCACGCCCGAACAGAGCAAGGGCTTTAACGCCGTCACAGTCGCTTATTACTTCGGTGCGTTATTGATGATCTCGGCCTGCGGCTGGTTTCTCGGCAGCAAGTGGGAAGCGCTCGGCAACGCCGGCGTCTTCGTCACCGTCGTCGTCTACATGTTGATCGCGATTGGAGCGGGTAGATTTTTGCGCGCGAGCGGTTATCCGGTGGGGGGCGGTTTGCTCATCACCGTGGCCGTCTCCCTGACGCCGCTGTTGGTTTATACGATTGAGGCGATGCTCGGTCTCTGGCCGGGCGACGATCCGGGCGCTTATGAAAATTACTATCCCTTGATCAAAGGCTCTTGGATCGTGATGGAACTGGCGACGATGGCCGCCGCGCTGCTGGCCTTGCGTTTTGTGAACTTCGGTTTCTTAACCGCGCCGCTGGCTTTCTCCTTCTGGTTCTTTTCCATGGATGTGGCCGAATGGCTGTTCGGACGAACTTCTTTGAGCACCGGAGAGCGCGCGTGGACGAGCGTGGTCGTCGGTTTGCTTACACTCGCGGTCGGTTACGGGCTTGAGCGGATGCGCCGGAGCAGCGGCGCGGCGCACGCGGAAGATTACGCTTTCTGGTGTTACCTCTTCGGGACGCTCGCCTTCTGGGGCGGCCTCACCATGATCGACAGCGATTCGGAATTGGGGCGCGCCGTTTATGCGCTCGTCAACGTCGGTTTGATCGCACTCGCCGTCAAAGCGCGCCGCGCCGTTTTCCTCGTCTTCGGCGTGCTCGGCGTCCATGTCTATCTCGGCCATCTGGCTTATGAAGTTTTCAAAGACTCTTTCCTGTTCCCTTTCGCCCTCGCCTTGCTCGGTTTGAGTTTGATCCTCATCACCGTCTTCGCGCAGCGGAAGATAGGTCAACTGACACAGAAAGAAGTTTAACGACCTGTCCCATCGCCGCGAGCCACACGGCTGAACATCACGCTGCTTGAATCCCGCTCCTCAGTTCGCGCGCATCTCGCGCACGGCGCGCGCCATGAAGTTCTCCACGTCGGCGAGCGTGCGCGGAAGCGCGGCGGACATGTTGCGGTGGCCGTCCGCCGTGATCACCACGTCGTCCTCGATGCGCACGCCGATGCCCTTGTACTTCTCGAACGCGGGGCGCACGGCCTCTATAAATTTGCGGTTCTCCTCCGTCTTCGGCAGCGTGTCGAGCGCGTCGGGGCGGATGTAGATGCCCGGCTCGATGGTGAAGACCATGCCCGGCTCGAAACGCGTGTTGAGCGCGCCCACGTCGTGCACGTTCATGCCGAGCCAGTGCGACGTGCCGTGCATGAACCAGCGCGCGTACTGGAACGAGTTGCGCTCCGTGATCAGGCCGAGACGCAGGAGCGCGTCCTTGATGACTTCGACCGAAGCGCGGTTCACGTCCGCGAACGTGTTGCCCGGCCGCGCCGCCACCATCGAAGCCTCTTGCGCCGCCAACACGGCGTTGTAAATATCGGCCTGCGCCGCCGTAAACTTCCCGCCCACCGGAAACGTCCGCGTCACGTCGGCCGTGTAGTGGCCGTATTCCGCGCCCACGTCCATCAACAGCAGTTCGTTCGAGTTGATCGCCCCGGCGGATTCGACGTAGTGGAGCGTCGTCGCGTTCGGCCCGCAGCCGACGATTGAAGGATAACCCCAGTTGTCCGCGTGGCGGCGCTTGAAGGTGTAGTCGACTTCGGCTTCGACTTCGTACTCCCACTTCGCGCGCCCGGCCACGGCCATCGCGCGTCCCAGCGCCTCGGTCGTGATGTCGATGGCGTGCTGCAAGAGTTGCAACTCCGAAGGCGACTTGCGCAGGCGCATCTCGGAAAAGATCGGCCACGCGTCGCGCACCGTCAGTCCCGACGAAGACTGCGCCCAGCGCGAGGCAAACGCCTGCTCCTGTCGAAACTCGCGGTTGTCGCCCTCGCCGCCCGGGATCAACAAATAGAGCGCCCCGGTCTTTTGCGCCATCGCGCCGAACAGAGTCTCGAAGCCGCCCGCGTTTTGCGGCGCGTTCTGTGCGGGAGCAGTCGCCGTTGCGGACGTTGCTGCCGTGGGAGTCGCGGCGGGCGCGGGCGGCGTGGTATTCGTCAACAGGATCGCTTCATCTTTCGGACGATACGCGCGGCGCGAGCGTATCGCGCTCATGAATGGCTCGAACTCTCTGGCGTCCCAAATCTCTGTGATGCCTGAGAGCGCACGCGCCTCTTCGGGACTGTACATGTGTCCCGTCCAAACTTCGGCGGCCGGGTTGCGGCGCGGGATGAACAGTAGCTCGCGCATCGTGGTGTGGCCGGGGATGAGGACGAGCGTGGCGCGCGTCTGCGCGAGTCCCGTGAGGTAATAGAGATTGTTCTCCTGTCGGAATTCGTAATCGACGTCGTTCGTATAGACGCGCGGCTCGCCGCTAAAGAGCACCAGAATGGACTGCGGCCCCATCTCTTTCGCCACGCGCGCGCGCCGCTCGGCGAGCTCGGCCAGCCGCGCTTGATTATCGAAGACCGGCGCGGGCGGCGTCACGCGAATCGCCGGAGCAGCAGCGGCAGACGCGGAAGGCGCGCCCGCCACGCTGCTCTGCGAACTGACCGGCCGCACGCCACCACCCGCCACACACGCCAACAACAACATCAACACCAAACCAAAACTCACACCTCTTTTATACATCCCGCCAAACCTCATTTCAGCCACAGCTACTTTCAACATTCATCATTCTTCCTTTGCGCCTCCAGCGCCTTTGCGTGAGGTTAATTCTTACCAAAGAATAAACTCACGCAAAGGCGCTGGAGGCGCAAAGAAGAGATTCCGGGTTTACGATCTACGCGCGACATTGTTTCCGATTCAGAACTCGCCGCCCATTTGTCGCTCAACCCGCGCCGCCTGTTTTCAACTCGTCACTCGTCACTTGTCACTCGTCACTGCTTTCAGTACCCGACGGCTGCGCCTTCGTTCCGCGAGTCGCTTGCGCCGAGACGCATGCCGGTCTTCTCCTCGATCATGATGCCGTGTGCGTCGCCCATGTAGCGCGGGCGTGTGACCAGTTTGTGCCCCCGCGCGGCGAGCGCGCGCTGCGTGTCGGCCGACAGGCCGTAAGGCTCGTGGACGATCTCGTCCGGCAGCCATTGATGATGGATGCGCGGCGCGTCGATGGCCTGCTGGATGTCCATGTCGTGGTCGATGATGTTGATGATCGCTTGCAGCACAGTGTTGATGATGGTGGGGCCGCCGGGCGTGCCGATGGTGAACCAGAGCGTGCCGTCTTTGCGCAGCACGAAGGTCGGCGTCATGGCCGAGAGCGGGCGCTTGCGCGGCGCGACGGCGTTGCGCTCGCCTTGAATCAACCCGAAGGCGTTCGGCGTGCCCGGCTTCGCGGCGAAGTCGTCCATCTCGTTATTGAGCAACACGCCCGTCCCGCGCGCCGTCACGCCCGAACCGAAGCCGAGGTTCAGAGTATAAGTGTTCGAGACGGCGTTGCCTTCGGCGTCAACCACCGTGAAGTGCGTCGTCTCTTCCGACTCGTAACCCGTGGGACGACCGGCGCGCACCTCCACGCTCGTCGAAGCGCGCTCCGTGTTGATCCCGGCGCGTTGGCGTTCGGCATACTTCTTATCGATCAGACCGGCGACGGGCACGTTGACGAAATCCGCGTCGCCCATGTATTCGGCGCGATCCGCGAAGGCGCGGCGCATCGCCTCTGTGACGAGATGATATTTTTCCGATGAAGCCCAGTTCATGCTCCGCAAATCGTAGCCTTCCAAGATGTTCAGCATCTCGATCAGCACCGCTCCGCCCGAAGACGGCGGCGGCATCGAGATCACTTCGTAGCCGCGATAGGTGGTGCGGATGGGCGTGCGCTCTTTCGCCACGTAGCCGCGCAAATCTTCGAGCGTCATCAAGCCTTTGTTGCGCCGCATGTCTTCGGCGATGAGCCGCGCCGTCTCGCCTTCGTAAAACTCGCGCGCGCCGCCGCGCTGCAAACGCGCGAAGGTGGCGGCGAGTTCCGGCTGGCGCAAGCGCTCGCCTTCTTTGAAGTAGCGACCGTTGTTCAAGAAGATGCGCTTGCTGTCCGGATAACGGCCGAGCAAATCGTCGCTCCCGCGCAGAGAGCGTGCGAACTGATGACTGATCGTGAAACCATCGGCCGCGAGACGGCGCGCCGGTTCGGCCAACTGCGACCAAGTCAAACGCCCCGACCCGTATTTCTTGAGCGCCAACTCCATCCCCGCGACCGTACCCGGCACGCCCGCCGCGCGATAGCCGACCGTGGACGAGCCTTCGCCCTTGATCAGATTGCCTTGCTTGTCCAAGTAGATGTCGCGGGTCGCGGCTTGCGGAGCCATCTCGCGATAGTCGATGGCGGTCGTGCGCCCGTCACGCAGGCGAATCATCATGAAGCCGCCGCCGCCGAGGTTGCCCGCCGCCGGGTAAGTCACGGCGAGCGCGAAGGCCACGGCGATGGCCGCGTCCACGGCGTTCCCGCCGCGCCGCAAAATATCGACGCCAACTTCTGATGCCAGTTTATTCGTCGAAGCGACCATCCCGTGCGGCGCGCGCACGGGGTCGCGCGAGGCTGCGGCGGCGGCGACGTTCGAGCGCACGGCTTCGCGCGGCAGTTGAGACAGCGGCGCGCAGGTGAACAGGATGGCGAGCAGAAAAAAGACGGCGATGCGCAAGCGGGGCATGAATCTTGATCCTCTCCTTCGGTGTGCGAAAGTCAGTTCAACTTCTCCGGCGGCGTGCATAACTTCTCAGACAGCGTGCGTCACTTCTCAGGCAACGCGCGAAAGTCACTTTAGCTTCAACTCCATGAACAGCGTTCCGGCGACGGGGTTGTAGCGATAGGGCGCGACCGCCTTGAAACCGAGCGAGATGTAGAGCGCGATGGCCTCTCGCATCTCCGGCAGCGTGTCGAGCCACACGCGCTCGTAACCGATGCTGCGCGCACGCTCGACGATTGATTCGGCCAGCACGCGCCCCACGCGCCGCCCGCGAAACTGCGGCCGCACGTAGAGACGTTTCATCTCGCCCGTGCCTTCCGCGAATCTCCGCAAGGCCGCGCAACCCGCCAACTCCACGTCGTCAGCGGCCAACAGCAGGCATCCGCCGGGCGGCGCGTAATCGCCGGGCAGACGCCCGACCTCTGCTGCAAAATTCTGAAAGCCGAGATCGACGCCGAGCGACGCGGCATACTCCGCGAACAGTTCGCGCGCCTTCTCCAACTCTTCGCGCGTCGCGACCTCAAAGATTCGCATAACCCGGCGCTTGCGGAAATCGACCGCCGCCTTTCATCGGCGGCGACGCGCTTAGAGCGTGACGAGCAGGGCGGCCAAGAGCGCGCCGCGACGTGCGATGTCCGCTCTGTTGATGTGTTCGTGCGCGGCGTGCGCGCCGTCGCCCGCGATGCCTAAGCCGTCGAGGACGGTCGCGCCGACGGCCGCCGCGAAGTTTCCGTCCGACGCGCCGCCGACGCTCGCCTCGCCCAACTCGAAACCAAAGACGGAAGCGATGCGCCGCGCCTGCTCGTAGAGTTTCACGACCGCTTCGGTTCTTTCGAGCGGCGGGCGATTGATGCCGCCTTCGACCGAGAGTTTGACGCGCGCGTCGCAGGGGCGCAGGTTCATGAACGTCTCGTCCATCCTGAGCGCGTCGCCCATCGTGCTGAAACGCACGTCAACCTCTGTGTGCGCTTCGGCGGCGACGACGTTTGAACGCGTCCCGCCCGTGACCACGCCCGCGTTCACGGTCAAGCCGCGCGACGGGTCGTTGAACTGATGCACGCGCTCGATCTGCCGCGCGATCTCCAAGACGGCACTCGCGCCTTTCTCCGGATCAAGCCCGGCGTGCGCGGCGATGCCTGCGGCGCGGAGCGTATAGCTACTCGTGCCTTTGCGCGCGGTCTTGGCGCGCCCACCCGGCGCGGAGGGTTCGAAAACGAGCACGCGCGCCGCGCGCCGCGACTCCGCTTCAACCAGAGCGCGCCCGCTGTGGCTTCCCACCTCTTCGTCGCACGTCAACAGCACGGAGACCGGACTTGCCGGGCGCATGCCGAGCGTCGCACAGGCGCGCAGGGCTTCGAGCGCGAGCGCGCAGTTGGCCTTCATGTCGAAGATGCCGGGGCCGTAGATGCGCCCGTCCTCTTCGCGCCACGGCCGCGCCGTGATCGAACCGCGCGGGTGCACCGTGTCCGTGTGTCCGAGAATCAAGGTCGTCAGTGCGTCGCCGTCCGTCCGAGCGCCGAACGCGCGCACGAGCAGGTGCGAGCCGTACTCAGCATCGGACTCAAGCGTCACTTCCGTCTCGACTCCGAGACCGCGTGCCGCTTCCGCGAGCAGAGAGACGACGGCCGCGTTGCCCTCCCTGTCGCCCGAAGGAGATTCTGTCTCCACCAGCGCGCGCATGAACGTCAACAACTCGCCCTCGCGCGCCGCGAAATAGTCCGTGAGCGCCCGCGCCTCACTCTGTTTCAAATCTAACGGCATATGCACTTGTCAATCTTCCGTTCTTAAACTTGATCGGCCGTGTAGCTCTCTTTTCTCAACGTCAGCGCGTCGATGCGTTCGCGTCTGATCTCGAAGCCGAGGCCGGGCGCGACGGGCGCGTTGATTGTGCCGCGCGACGTGACGGTGACGGGCGGTTCGATGATCTCCTCTTCCCAGTAGCGCGCGCTGGCCGAAACGTCGCCGGGCAGAGTGAAGCCCGCGAGCGTCGCCATGGCGATGTTGTGCGCGCGGCCGATGCCGGATTCCAACATGCCCCCGCACCAGACCGGCACGCCGCGCTCGCGGCAGGCGCGCTCGACCGCTTGCGCCTCGCCGTGCCCGCCGACGCGTCCCAACTTCACGTTGACGATGCGGCACGCGCCCATCTCGATGGCCTTGCGCGCGTCCTCGCTCGAACGAATGGACTCGTCCAGACAGACGGGCGTCGTGATCTCTCTTTGCAAGCGCGCGTGGTCAGCCATGTCGTCGTAAGCCAGAGGCTGCTCGGCCATCATCAAGTCGAACTCGTCCAACTGCCGGAACAGCGGAACGTCCGCGAGCGTGTAGGCCGAGTTGGCGTCAACCATCAACTGTATGTCCGGAAACTCGGCGCGCACGCGTTGGACAACCTGTGCGTCCCAGCCGGGTTTGATCTTGATCTTGATGCGCTGGTAACCGGCGGCGAGTTCGCGCTCGATCTTGTCGAGCAAGGCTTCGGGCGTGTCCTGTATGCCGATGGAGACGCCGCACGCGATCTCCGTGTGCACGCCGCCGAGCAACTTCCAGAGCGGCACACCGGCGCGGCGCGCTTCGATGTCCCAACACGCCGTCTCGATGGCGGCCTTCGCCATGCGATTGCCGCGCACGGCGCGCAAGAGGAGCGTCGATACTTCGCGCGCTCGCTCCACCTCGCGCCCCACCGTCATCGGCGCGAGGTAGTTTTTGATCACCGTCCAAGCGCTCTCAGTCCACTCTTCGCTGTAAAAAGGCCCTTCCCCGGCCGTACACTCGCCCCAGCCTTCAACGCCTTCCGCGTCTAAGACGCGCACGAGCAAAATTCTGCGCTCGGTCGTGCGGCCGAAACTGGTCTCGAAAAAATGTACGAGCGGCAGGCGAATCTCACGCAGTTCGATTGAAGCGATCTTCACACGGGGACTCCTTCGTCGTTGTCCCATTATGGACGGATTTACGCGCCTTTGCCAACAAGACAGCGCAAAAAGAAAAAGACGGCCATGCCAGCCGTCTCCTCAAATTCGTTATCGCGATTAACCCGTCAGCCGGAAACTTGTTCCGTCGTGATGTCCGGCCCCAGGTTCTCCGTCGTCGCCACGTCTTCCCCCGTCAGCGCGGCGTGGAGCGTGTGCCAGGACAAACTCGCGCATTTGACGCGCGCCGGAAACTCGCGCACGCCCGCGAAGATTTTCAGACGGCCGAGTTCGTTCTCCGTCGCTTCTTCGTCGAGTTCGCCCGTCACCATCCGGTGGAACTCCTCGAAGAGTCTTTCGACTTCCCCGCGCGTCTTGCCCTTCACGCTCTGCGTCATCATGCTCGCCGACGCTTTCGAGATGGCGCAACCCGAACCCTCGAAACTCACGTCGGCGATGCGCTCGTCTTCCAGTTGCATGTAGACCGTGAGTTGATCGCCGCAGAGCGGGTTGAAGCCTTCGGCGTGACGATTCGCCGTCTCCAGCTTGCGAAAGTTGCGCGGCTTCTTGTTGTGATCGAGGATGACCTGTTGATATAACTCGCTCAGTTCAGACATAACAATTAACTAAAGACCTCGATCACTTTCTGCACGGCGTTCGCCAGCGTGTCGATCTCTTCTTTGGTGTTGTAGAAGGCAAAGGAGGCGCGCGCCGTGGCCGGGACGCCGAGGCGTTTCATCACCGGCTGCGCGCAATGATGACCGGCGCGGATCGCGATGCCTTCTTGATCCAGAATCGTGCCCACGTCGTGCGGGTGCACGTCTTCGATGACGAACGAGAGCGCGCCCACCTTCTCGCGCGCCGTGCCGACGATGCGGACGCCCTCGATGTGCGACAACTTTTCGGTCGCGTAGGCGAGCAGTTCTTGTTCGTAAGCGTGGGCGCTCGCGCGGTCGAGCGAGCTCAGATAGTCAATCGCCGCGCCGAGTCCGATCTGCGAGGCGATGGCCGGAGTGCCCGCCTCGAACTTGTTCGGCAAGCCCGCATACGTGGTCTTTTCAAACGTGACGGTGCGGATCATGTCGCCGCCGCCGAGGAACGGGTTCATTTGCTCCAACAGTTCGGCGCGTCCGTAGACGACGCCGCTCCCTGTGGGCGCAAACATCTTGTGGCCGGAGATGATGTAGAAATCCGCGTCCAAGTCCTGCACGTCTATCGACAGGTGCGGCGCGCCTTGCGCTCCGTCGATGAGGACGGGCACGCCCTGCTTGTGCGCGCGCGCGATGATCTCTTTGACCGGATTGATCGTGCCGAGCGCGTTCGAGACGTGCATCACGCAGACGAGTTTCGTCCGCTCGTTCAAAAGCGCCTCGTACTCGTCCAGCAACAGTTCGCCCGCATCGTTCATGGGGATGACGCGAAGGCGCGCACCCTTCTCTTCGCAGAGCATCTGCCACGGGACGATGTTCGCGTGGTGCTCCATCGCGGACACGATGATCTCGTCGCCCGCCGAGACGAACTTGCGCCCGTAGCCGTGCATCACGAGATTGATGCCTTCGGTGCAGCCGCGCACGAAGATGCACTCGCGCGACTCGCGCGCGTTGATGAAGCGGCGCACCTTCTCGCGCGCGCCCTCGTAAGCGGTCGTCGCGCGCTGGCTCAGGTAATGCACGCCCCTGTGGATGTTGGAATGTTCCTCGCGCAAGTAACGGCTGCCGCGCTCAATCACCACGTGCGGCACTTGCGAAGAGGCCGCATTGTCCAGATAGACAAGCGGCTTCCCGTTCACCGTCTGTTCCAGCACCGGAAAGTCCGCACGCACGCGCGCCACGTCCCACGCCCCTGCTTGTCTCTCACTCACCATGGATTTCTCTGCTGCAATCATAATTTTTACGCTTCGAGCCGCGCGTGCAGACGATTCAGAATCGCTTCGTCCAACTGTCGCTTGATCGACTCGATCTTGATCTTCTCGACCAACTCTTCGGCGAAACCGTAAGTCAGCAAATTGCGCGCGAGGTCTGTGTGCAGGCCGCGACTGACGAGATAGAACAGTTCTTCCTCTTCCAGTTGGCCGACCGTCGCGCCGTGCGAGCATTTCACGTCGTCGGCGAAGATTTCCAGTTGCGGCTTGGTATCGACGCGCGCCTCGCTCGACAGCAAGAGGTTCTTGTTCGATTGCTGCGCGTCGGTCTGCTGCGCGTCGCGCCGGACGAAGACCTTGCCGTTGAAGACGGCGCGCGATTTGCCGTCGAGGATGCCTTTGTAAAGTTGATGGCTGGTGCAGTGCGGGCTGATGTGGTCGATGAGGGAATGCGTGTCGGCGTGCTGCCCCGTGCCGACGAGGTAGAGTCCGTCAACCCAACATTCCGCGCCTTCGTGCGCGAGCTGCACGTTGATGCCGTGGCGCGACAACTGCGCGCCGAGCGTGATGGTCGTCAGATCATAGACGCCGCTTCGTTCGAGTTCCGCCACGGTGGCGGCGATGTGGAAGGCCGCATCGCTTTCGCTCTGCACTTTGTAATGCGTCAAGCGCGCGTTCTCGCCGACGAAGACTTCGACCACGGCGTTCGTGAGCGAACGCTTCTCTGCGGCGACGGACGCGTAGCTCTCGATGATGGTCGCCGCGCTCTCGCGTTCGGCCAAGACGAGCACGCGTGGAAAGACGGCCGCCGGTTGCGCGGTCTCGGTTGAGAGAAACAACAGTTGAATCGGCTCGGCCACCTGCGCGCCTTTGGGCAGGTGGATGAGCGCGCCGCTGCGCAGGAACGCGGCGTTGAGCGCGTTGAAGCCGTCCATCTCGGTCTTGTCGGGGCGCGCGAGATAGGTGCGCAGCAAGGTTTCGTGCTCGCCCCCGAACGCGGTCGCGAAATCCGTGACGACAACTCCCGCCGGCAAGTTTCCGTTCGAGGAAAACTCCGCGCGATAAATCCCGTTGACGAAGACCAGACGGCTCGACGCCTCTGCGGCCAAGAAAGCCGACACCTGTTCGGCCTTCAACTCGTCGCCCGCGCCCGGCGCGAACGGCGTGAACGCGCCTTTCGCAATCGCCGCCACGTTCGTGTACTTCCAATCCTCGTTATCCGTCGTCGGGAAACCCGTCTGCTCGAAACGCTCCAAAGCCGTCTCGCGCAGGCGCAACACCCACGCGGGAAGCGTGCGCGCGTCCTCGGCCTGCAACGCGTCGAACGCCTCGCGGTAAGAACTCTTCTCTGTCGTCGCTTGTGCCATCATCCTCTCGAAAACTTTCTCCAACTCGACTTGTCGATTCGCGTACAGCCGCCGTTTAAATACCAACTCGGATTACGCGCCCGCCACCACCGTGGCCTCGCCTTCGGCCGCCTCTTCTTTGATCCAATCGTAGCCACGCTCTTCGAGTTCGAGCGCCAACTCTTTGCCGCCCGAACGCACGATGCGTCCTTTGTAGAGCACGTGGACGTGATCCGGCACGATGTAATTGAGCAGGCGTTGATAGTGCGTGACGAGCACGATGGCGTTGTCGGGGCTGCGCAGCTTGTTGACGCCTTCGGAGACGATGCGCAGGGCGTCTATGTCGAGACCGGAATCGGTTTCGTCGAGCACGGCGAGTTTCGGTTCGAGCACGGCCATCTGCAAAATCTCGTTGCGCTTCTTCTCGCCGCCCGAAAAGCCCTCGTTGACCGAACGCGACATCAACGCCGCGTCCATCTCCACGATCTGCGCGCGCTCTTTCAGTAAATCTTTGAACTCAAGCGGGTCGAGCTCCTCTTCGCCCAGATGCTTGCGCTTTTCGTTGTAGGCGAGCCGCAAAAATTGCGCGTTCGACACACCGGGTATCTCGACTGGGTATTGAAAGGCGAGGAAGAAGCCTTCGCGCGCGCGCTCGTCCGGTTCGAGTTCGAGCAGATTTTTTCCGTCGAACAAGACCTCGCCGCCCGTCACTTCGTAAGACGGATGACCCGCCAGCACCTTCGCCAGCGTAGACTTCCCGGAACCGTTCGGCCCCATGATGGCATGTACTTCGCCGCGCTCGACCCGCAGGCTCACGCCACGCAAAATCTCTTTGCCCTCGACCTTGGCATGTAAATCACGAATCTCTAACACTGTGCTCTCCTTCAGAGAGCCGTGAATCGTGAATCGTAAATCGTGAATAGAGAAAACCTGCTTTCTTCTATTTACGATTGACGATTGACGATTCACGGCCTTGAATTATCCAACGCTGCCCTCAAGTTTCAGGCCGAGCAGGCGTTGCGCTTCGACGGCGAACTCCATCGGCAGTTCGCGGAAAACGTCTTTGCAAAAACCGTTGATGATGAGCGAGACGGCGTCCTCCTGCGAGATACCGCGCTGCCGCAGGTAGAACAACTGCTCCTCGCTGATGCGCGAAGTAGTCGCTTCGTGCTCGACCTTCGCCGTGTTGTTCGCCACCTCGATGTAAGGGAACGTATTCGCGCCGCACTTGTCGCCGATGAGGAGCGAATCGCATTGCGTGTAATTGCGCGCGCCCTCGGCCCCGGCCAGCACTTTCACCAGCCCACGATAGCTGTTGTTCGACCTGCCCGCCGAGATGCCTTTCGAGACGATGTTCGAGCGCGTGTTCTTGCCGATGTGGATCATCTTCGTGCCCGTGTCGGCTTGCTGCGCGTGGTTCGTGAGCGCGACCGAGTAAAACTCGCCGATGGAGTTGTCGCCCTGCAAGATGCAGGAAGGATATTTCCAGGTGATGGCCGAGCCGGTTTCCACCTGCGTCCAAGAGATTTTCGAGTTGCGCCCGCGACACGCGCCGCGCTTGGTGACGAAATTGTAAATGCCGCCCACGCCCTCTTCGTCGCCCGCATACCAGTTCTGCACGGTCGAGTATTTGATCTCGGCGTCGTCCAGAGCGACGAGTTCGACGACGGCCGCGTGCAGTTGATTCTTGTCGAAACGCGGCGCGGTGCAGCCTTCGAGGTAAGAGACGTGCGAATTTTCTTCGGCCACGATCAGCGTGCGCTCGAACTGGCCTGACTCCGAATTGTTGATGCGGAAATAGGTGGACAATTCCATCGGGCAGCGCACGCCGCGCGGGATGAAGACGAACGAGCCGTCGGTGAAGACCGCACTGTTCAAGGCCGCAAAGTAGTTGTCGTTTGAAGGCACGACCGTGCCGAGATATTTGCGGATCAGTTCCGGGTACTCCTGCACCGCTTCGGAGAACGAGCAGAAGATGACGCCGTGCTTCTTGAGTTTCTCTTTGTAGGTCGTCGCCACCGACACGGAGTCGAAGACGGCATCGACCGCCACGCCCGCCAGTTGCTTCTGTTCGGAGAGCGGGATGCCGAGTTTCTCGAACGTGCGAATGAGTTCCGGGTCAACTTCGTCCAGGCTCGCCTTCGTGGCCTTCTGCTTGGGCGCGCTGTAATAGATGATGTCTTGGTAATCGACCTTCGGATAGGTGATGTTCGGCCAGTGCACGGGCTCTTCCATCTTCAGCCAGTTGCGATAGGCTTTGAGACGAAATTCGAGCATGAACTCCGGCTCGTTCTTCTTGGCCGAGATCAAACGAATCGTCTCTTCGTTTAGGCCGCGCGGAATCATGTCCGACTCGATGTCGGTGACGAAACCGTACTTGTATTCTTTGTTGGTCAGTAATTCGATTGAACTCATCTTCGTCTCTTCTTCAACCCTTCAAACTTGAACTTACTATCCCGGCCGCTTTTTACACGAACCTTTCAAGCGCCCTTGCGCGCCGTCTCCCGCGCACGCGAATTGATCTTGTAGAGCGTCGTCTCGACGTTCGACTCCGTACCTAAAAGCTGCGCCAGCGTGATGCTCGCCATCGCACGCTGCACCACGTCGTGCAAGCCGACGATGACGGGTCGGATGCCGCAGTTGCCCGTGTGCACGCACGCGTCGAGGATGCCCGTGTAGCTGTTGCAATGGCTCGCCAGCACGTCTTCGTCGAGCACCTTGATGATTTCGTCCAAGCGAATCTGGGCGGCGGGGCGCGCCAGACGATACCCGCCTTTCGTGCCGCGAATGGACGTCACCAAGCCCGCTTTATTCAAAATCCAAAGCAACTTGCCCGCGTTGGCCGTCGAAATGCCCTCGCGTTCGGCGATCTGCGTCAGCGTCAGGTATTCGCCTTCGCCGAGCGGCGCGAGTTGCAACAGGCAGCGCAAGCCATATTCTTCCTGTGCGGAGACTTTCATCTAAATCGCTCCAACATCAGCAATTACTAGGATACGCCAGTGATTATACGGATACCTTACTTTTAAGTCAAGATTAGGTGAAGGTGCGTTTGAGCGCCTCCGACACGCACTGTTTGACGCTGCTCACGCGGCGCGGCGGAAGAAGATTGACCGTCTCGGGGGCTGAGGTTACAATCGCACGCGCTCGGCCGTGTGTCTTTGTCAACTCTGGAACTTGTCGCCCGACCCGCTGTTAACTGCCGCCGCTAAAAACCCCCATGTCGATTCTCAAAAAATTCTCTTTTGCGCCCTACCTCTTACGCCGTTGGTATTGGGTGCTGACCATTCTGTTAACGCTCGTCATCTGGGGCGTGCTCGCCCTTGCGCTCAAGCCCATCGAAGACCGCGCCGGAACTTATGCGACGCGCCCCTACGGCTATATGACGGGACTCGAAGACTCCGCGCTCGACGTGCTCTTCCAACTACGCGACGTGCGCCAGCCCGAACTGCGACAGCGCGGTTTGAACGAGCCGATCACGATCATCGAGGTTGACGAGGATTCGATCAAAGAGTCGAACGTGCGCCTGCAAAAGTGGCCGCGCAGTTGGTACGCGCGCTTGATCGACCGCGCCACGGAAGGCGGCGCGAACACCATCGGCCTCGACCTTTACTTGAGCGAAGAGGGCGGCATTTCGACCGAAGACAAGGCGGCCGATCAGAAGATGGTCGAGTCGCTGGCAAACGCCGGGAACGTCGTGCTCGCGCAGAAACTCGAAGCGGGCGGCTCGTCTTCCATCAAGCCGTTGCCGATGTTCGCGGACAATGCCTATCTCGTCGGCTTCGTCGACCTGCCGCACGAAAGCGACCGCTTCGTGCGCATCGGCCAACTCTCACGCATCGTGCGCAAAGACGATGGCGCGTTTGACGAGCAGTTCAGTTTCGCCACGCAGATCGCGCGCGGCTTCACGGAGCAGCCGCTTGAAGCGCCGCCGGGCCAAAACAAAGTGATCTTGGGCGAGCGCACGCTGCCCCTGCGCAACGATCTCAATTTACAGATCGACTTTCGCGGGCGCTCGCCCGCCTTCACCCGCGTCTCGGCCAGAGACATCTTGTGCGAAGACTTCAAACGCGATTCGGCTCCGAATCTGAATTGCGCCGAGCGGCCGAAACTCGCGGACGAACTCTTCCGCGACCGCATCGTCCTCATCGGCGCGACCAACAACGACGCGCCCGACCTCTTCACCACGCCTTACTATCTGCCGAAGCCCGTCGTGCGCCCGCTCCTGCAACTGTTCGACAAGAATTTGCCGACGCTGCCGAAATTGATGCCGGGCATCGAAGTCCACGCCAACATTCTCGCCACCATCCTAAACGGCAGATACCTCGTGCGCCCGACCTATCGTCAACAGTTGGTGATGCTCTTGCTGCCGCTCGTGCTGGTGGCGCTGGCGGTCTTCTGGTTGCGCGCGATGTGGGGATTTTTGGTAACGGTGATTGTGGCGGCGGCGACGCTCGCCATTGCTTCGTGGGCGTTCACGGCGCACGGCACGATCTTGCCGCTGGCGAGCGCGGAACTTGGTATCCTCGGCATGCTCGCGCCGACTGGATTCCTCTTGCGCTACGCGCATGAGCGCGCCGTGCGCGACGCGACCGAGGCGGAACGCGCGGCCATCATGGACATCTTCTCCAAGTGCGTCTCGCCCGAAGTGGCCGACACGCTCTGGCAGCAGCGCGCAGACCTCTCGATTGCGGGCGAACGCCGCGTCGTCACGCTCATCTTCACGGACATACGCGGCTTCACGACGCTCTCCGAGTCGGTCGATTCCACGGTGGTCGTCGAATGGTTGAACGAATATTTCAGCCGTATGCATCGCATCGTCACGTCCTACGGCGGCCACATCAACAAGTTCATCGGCGATGGCTTGATGATCGTCTTCGGCGCGCCGATCAATCGCGGTGAAAAACTGGAGGCGCGCGCGGCGGTCGCGTGCGGGTTGGAGATGCTGGCCGAGGTCGAGCGCATTAACGAAGAATGGAAGGGCAAGGATCGTCCGCAGATTGCCATCGGCGTCGGCGTCCACACGGGCGAGGCGACGTGCGGCGTGGTGGGCGCGGAAGGGCGTCTGGAGTACACCATCATCGGCGACACCGTTAACCTCTCGGCGCGACTCGAATCGACGACCAAAGAGAAAGGCGTGCCGATCCTGATCAGCGACTCGACCGCTTCGCTGCTCGGCATCGACTACGACACGGAGCCGCTCGGCGACGTGAAAGTCAAAGGCAAGAATCAAAGCACGGTGGTCTTCACCGTCAAGAAGAACACGCGCAAGCCCACGCCCGTCGCGGCGGGCGCGGCCGAAACGCAGGCGACCGTGTAAGCCGTCGCCTGCGCTCTCCGAGGAGTTCTGCTTGTACTTGAGATAACTATGAGGGGCGCTCGGACAAACCCGGCATCAGCCCGAACTCTTTTTTCGAGGCGCGAAAGTTTTCCCGGTCGTACAAGTGACGGCTGAAATAGACGAGGGCGACGAGGACGGCTGCATCGACGCAAATGATGAAGAGCGGGACGCCGGACACGTTCGTCGCGAATAGTTCCCAACGCTCGACGAGCGGCGCGAGCAATACGCGTTTGGTGATACCGTCATAGGCGAGCGTTAAGAGCAGGAAGCTGAGAAACAACGACCACCGGTGTTTGTTGGCGATAGCTCTGAGCGCCACCAGCAAAGGCGGCAAAAGAATCAACACCACCAAGCCCAAGACGAGCGGGTAAGCGCCCGCTCGGATGATGCGTCGTCCGATCAGCATCTCGTCGCCGCTTGCCGTCGCCACGCTGATAAAACGCGCGAAGGGCAGATTGGCGAAGATCAAAGAAAGCCCGAACAGCCCGCCCCTGTTCTTCAACACCAAGAGCATCCCCGTCCACATCAAGAAATAACTGAGCCCCGGCCCGGCGAAAGTCGCGAGCAAAGCCATCTGTCTCGTCTCGAAGCATTCGGGGGCGAGTTGGAAGAGGTTGAACGTCATCGTGCCCCACGCGCCGCAAACCACTCGGCCGGTCGCATGATGAATCAACTCGTGAGCCTGCATGCACGTGAACTCAAGCAGCAGAAAGGCGAGCAGGTAGGAGCAGGTTTTGGGAATCGTGATGCGCGGGACATCCGTGTAGATGATTTTAAGAGACGCCATTTGAGCTTGCCCTTCTTTCCCTGACGGCGGCGGAAATTTTCGGCCTCATTATTTAACGCGCAGAGCCGTGGGCAAACGTATCAAGCGATTTTTTGATAGAGGTTTAATTGGATGTGCCGGACAAAGCCGTGTGCGGAAGAATTTCTCGCCGGAGGCGCAAAAGTTGAAAAGCGTAAGGCGCAAAGAAGACCGCTCAATTGAGTAGCCGGTCAATCCTTTGCGCCTTCTGCTTTGCGCCTCCGGCGAGAAATGTCTTTATCTCAACTCAACCACGACCGCAAACCTCTTTCACTTCCGCCACTCGTCTATCAAGGAAGCGACCAGCCCTGTCCAGCCCGTCTGATGCGACGCGCCGAGCCCCATGCCGGTGTCGCCGTGGAAATATTCGTAGAAGAGGATGAGATCGCGCCAGTGCGGGTCTTCCTGAAACTTCTTGTACCAGCCGTGTGCGGCGCGGCGGTCGTTAGAGTCGCGCGTGAACAGATTGATGAGACGGTCGGCGAAGCCGTGCGCCATGTCGTTCAAGGTGACGTTCGGCTCGCCCGCGACCGGGCTTTCGATGGCAAACTTCTCCCCGTAAGCCTTGCCCACCTTCCGCAGCGATTCGATCATCATGAACGTGGTGGGAAACCAGACGGGGCCGCGCCAGTTGGAGTTGCCGCCCTTCAACATCTCGATTGACTCGGCGGGTTCGTACCCGACTTGCGCGCCGCCGAAGTGGAACGGATGTTTTTCGTGATACTTCGACAAACTGCGCAGGCCGTAGTCGGAACGAAACTCGTCCGGATCCCAGATGCGCTCCAAGAGATGTCGCATCTGTTCTTCGTTGACGATGGCGAGGACGTAGACGCGCTGGTCTTCGTGCTCGACGATCTGGACGCAACTCTGCACGATGTCCTGCCGGTTCTCGATGAACCAATGCAGCTCGCGGTGGAATTGCGTGAAGGGTTTGATCCAGTTCTCTTCCAAGCGCTCGATGGCGTAGAGCGGGATGAGGCCGACGAGCGAGCGCACGCGAAACTTGTGATGTTCGCCGTTCGGGTAGCTCAATACGTCGTAGAAGAATTTGTCTTCTTCGTCCCACAGTTGATAGCCGACGCTGCCCATCTTCTTCATCGCCGCGCCGACGTAGACGTAGTGCTGGAAGAACTTTGTGGCGAGCGCTTCGTAGGCCGGGTTCTCTTTTGCGAGTTCGAGCGCGATGCGCATGAGGTTCAGACAGAACATGCCCATCCAACCGGTCGCGTCGGACTGTTCGAGTTGCGCGCCGTTCGGCAGTTCGTGGCTGCGGTCGAGCACGGTGATGTTGTCGAGTCCGAGAAAGCCGCCCTCGAAAACGTTGTTGCCCTCGCTATCGACTTTGTTGACCCACCACGCGAAATTGATCAGCAACTTGTGGAAGCACTTTTCGAGAAAGAGTCGGTCGGCCTTGCCGCGCGCGATCCGATCCATGTTGTAGATGCGCCACACAGCCCACGCGTGGACGGGCGGGTTGAGATCGGAGAACTCCCACTCGTAGGCCGGAATCTGACCGTTCGGATGTTGGAACTGCTCGAAGAGCAAGAGCCACAATTGCTCTTTGGCGAATTCAGGATCGACGAGCGCGAGCGGCACGCAATGGAAGGCCAAGTCCCACGCGGCGAACCAAGGGTACTCCCACTTGTCCGGCATCGAGAGCACGCGCATGCTCTTGATGTGCATCCAGCGATGGTTGCGTATCTGGCGGCGCGATTCGGGCGGCGGCCACGCCGGGTTGTCGCCCTCGAACCAAGCGCGCACGTCGTAAATGTAAATCTGCTTGCCCCAGAGCATCCCGGCGAGCGCCTGTCGCTGCACGCGGCGTTCGTCTTCGGTGGCCTTCACGGGATGAATCGTCTCGTAAAACTCGTCGGCCTCCGCGCGTCGCTCGCGGACGATCTTTTCCACGTCGGCGAGCGGCTGCTTCAACTCCTTGTCCGTCAGGCGGAGTTTGAGGACGACCGAGCCGCCGGCCGCGACGTTCAACTCGTAATGCAGGCAAGACTTCGTTCCCTCTCCGGCCGGGTTGACGGTCGGTTCGCCGTTGACGAGGTGGCGATGAAAGCCGTCCTTGACGTAGGGCTTGCGGCTCTTGACGTTCGCGCCCCAGACGCGCTCCGAATTCGTCTCGTTGTCCGTGAAGAGCGGTCGGCCGCCCGCGTCGCCGTAGAGATAACGACGACCGAGGCAGTATTTGAAAGGCAAGCCCGGCAACCCGCACGTCTCTTCATCGGAGGCGACGAGGCTCACGAAATCTTCGCCGCTTGCGCCCGCGCGGATGATGGGTTCGACGGAAGGTTGAGGCCACCACGCCCAGATGTTGCGAAACCAGAGATGCGGCAACAGATGGATGGTCGCATCTTCCGGCCCGCGGTTGAAGACTTCGATGCGGACGCAGATGTCTTCGGGCGCGGCCTTCGCGTATTCGACGAACACGTCGAAATAACGGTCGTCGTCGAAGACGCCCGTGTCGAGCAGTTCGTATTCGGCATGATGGCCGGAGCGCCGCGCCTGATTTCCGGCGATGAGCTGGCTATAGGGAAACTCGCGCTGCGGATACTTGTACAGGTACTTCATGTACGAGTGGGTCGGCGTCGAGTCGAGATAGAAGTAATACTCTTTAACGTCTTCGCCGTGGTTGGCCTCGCTCGACACCAGCCCGTAGAGTCTCTCTTTCAGGATCGGGTCTTTGCCGTTCCAGAGCGCGAGCGCGAAGGTCAACAGTTGATAGCGGTCGCAGATTCCGGCCAGCCCGTCCTCGCCCCAGCGATAGGCTTTCGAGCGCGCCAGGTCGTGCGGAAAATAATCCCAGGCCGTGCCGTGCGGGCTGTAGTCTTCGCGCACCGTGCCCCACGCGCGCTCGGACACGTAAGGCCCCCACTTGCGCCACGGGTGGATCGGCTCGGTCGAAGGCTCGTTCAGACGTTCGTGTTCTTTGGTGGGCATGGAATTTTGAGTAATAGTTGAGACAGAATCTAAAAAAGTCTCACGCAAAGGCGCAAAGGCGCGAAGGAAGGCACGAAGCTAGAACATTTTTCTTAGTGTCTTGCTTTGCGCCTTTGCGCCTTTCGAGTGAAATTCGTTTGTGCGAATCAACAACGGGCGGCGGAACTTGAACTTCTCCGCGTCTTAGCGCGCCTCGTCCAACTCGGTCAACTTCTGCACGCGCTCTTGATGACGGCCGCCGTCGAAATCGGTTTCGAGAAAGGCGCGGATCATGCGCGCGGCGAGTTCCGGCTCGATGAAACGCGCGCCGATGCAGAGCACGTTGGCGTCGTTGTGCTGGCGCGCGAGGCGTGCGGTCTCTTCGTTCCAGCAGAGCGCGGCGCGCACGCCCGGCACTTTGTTGGCCGCAATCGAGATGCCGATCCCGGAGCCGCAGATGACCACGCCGCGCTCCACTTCGCCCGCCGCCACCGCGCGTCCCACGGCCGCGCCGAAGTCCGGATAATCGACGCTCTGGAGACTGTCCGTGCCCTTGTCTTCAACCTCGACGCCGAGCGCCTCGATCTCGCGCTTCGCCGCCTCCTTGCTCTCATAACCGGCATGGTCGCTGCCGATGGCAACACGATTGGGTTTCATAAAAAAGAAGGGACGGGGGATAAGGGATGAAGGATGAATCAGAGAAGCACTTGCTTCCGTTGCTCATTCCCCTTCATCCCTCATCCCTCATCCCTCATCCTTTCCTTTTAGTTTCGCCGCGGCGGCTTCGTCGAGAAACCATGTGAGTGCGCCGTTGCGGGGACGTATCAGTTGTGAAGGGAGACGTTGCGGTTCGTGCGCGCCGTGCATGACTTCCAGCAGGCGCTCGGCCTTGCCCGCGCCCACGACGATGAACATCACTTCGCGCGCATGGTTGATGGCGGGCGCGGTCAGCGTGACGCGGTAGGTGTCGAACTTTTCGACCCAGTTGGCCGTGACCCACGCCGCATGCACGTCGAGCGCGTGCGTGCCGGGAAAGAGCGAGGCCGTGTGCCCGTCGTCGCCCATGCCGAGCATGACGAGATCGAACTCAGGCCACGCGGCATCGTCGCCGAAATAGCCGCGCAGTTCGTCTTCGTAAAGGCGCGCGTTGGCGACCGCATCGCCCTCGCCGCGCATGCGATGAATGTTTTCGGGCGGCAGCGCCACGCGAGACAACAGAGCCTCGTTCGCCATACGAAAGTTGCTCTCGTCGTGGTCGGGCGGGACGGTGCGCTCGTCGCCGAAAAAGATGTGAACTTTCGCCCAGTCGACTTGTGCGCCGAACTCTTCGGCGGCGAGCAGTTCGTAGATGCGTTTGGGCGTCGAACCGCCCGCGAGGGCGACGCTGAAACGCCCGTTGCCGAGGATGTTTCCCTGTGCGAGTTCGGCGAAGCGTCGCGCGGCGGCGCGTGCCACCTCGTCCGCGTTCGCGAAGATTTGCAGGCTCGAAGTCGCCCTTTGATCGGCTGGCATAAGTTTTACGAAAGTCGTCTAGTTCAAGCGTTACCGACGGCGCAGCGCGCCGCGCCGTAGAGCGCCGTCTTGTCGTCGAGAATGACGCGCACGGGGATGTTGGAGACGAGGGCGGACATGCGCCCCTTGTCCGTGAAGGCGCGCATGAACGTGCCGTCCTTCAACTTCTCGATGAGCTTCGGCGCGATGCCGCCGCCGACGTAGAGGCCGCCCGTCGATTTAAAGATGAGCGCGAGGTTTCCGGCCATCGCGCCGTAGATGTCGGCGAAGAGGTCGAGAGCTTTGACGGCGAGTTCGGCCTTGCCGCTCAAGCCCGCCTGCGAGACCGCGGCCGAGCCGTCGCCCGCCGCGATCTGTTCGGCCAGCCAGTCGGGCTCGGAGCCGTACTTGTGGTCGCGCAGGAAACTGTAGATATTGAACAGCCCCGGCCCCGACAGCACGCGTTCGTAGCTGACGCGCCCGCCGATCTTTCCGCGCAGGTAATTCAAGAGCTCGTGTTCGATCCCTGAGCGCGGGGCGTAGTCGATGTGGCCGCCTTCCGAGGCGATGGGGCGATAGTGCCGGCTGTCGTAGAACAGCCCGGCCATGCCGAGTCCCGTCCCGGCGGCGATCAAAGCGCGGTGCGCGCCCTGTTCTTCCCGGCCTTCGTTCAGCGCGTGCAGTTGCGTCGCGCCCAAACCCTCGATGCCGTAGGCGGTCGCTTCGAGGTCGTTGATCAAGCCGACGCGCTCGACCTTCAAAGTCTCGGCGAGCGTCTGCCCATCGACGACCCACTTGAGATTCGGCGTCTTGACCTGTCCGTCTTTAACCGGCCCGGCGATGCCGAAACAGGCGTGGGAAACTTGCGGCTCGTGCTCGGCGATGAACTCCGAGATGATGGATTCGAGCGACTCGTATTTGCCGCTCGGAAAACTGCGCTGCGCAATCGGTTTTCCGAGTTCTTCACTCTGGAAGAGGGCGACGTTCGTTTTCGTCCCCCCGATGTCTCCGGCCAATATCATATCTTTGAAAATTGCGTATTTCAGATTCGACTAGCTTTTCTGCAAGACTTCGATCAACTGCCCGGCTGAGGCCACCGCCCGCTCGTAAACTTCATCGCGCGACAGGATGCTCAGTTCGCGGCTGAGACGTTCGCCTTCCGACTTCGCTTCGTAAGAGACGACGCGGTCAACCCCGCGCGCGTCGCCGATGCGGGCGGAGGTTTCCAGCTTCGTCCAAGACTCGTTCACGCCCGCGTAAAACTCCGCGCCGCCCGCGCTCGATTTAAGCGTGAGCGCGGCGATGTAACCGTCGCAGCCTTCGCGGTCGGCGGCCGGACGAAACTCCACTTTGATCCGGCGCTCGCCCGCCTGCAACGTGAAGCGCGTGCTGTTTCCCTCCCGCACGGCCTCGCCCGTCGGCTGCCACTTCAAAGCAGACGCCAGCCAGCCGACGACGATCAAGGCTTGCGCGGCGATCTCCGTGGAGGCCACGTCGGGCGGATCGTATTCGACGAGCACGTCGTCGATGGCGTCGAGGTGCGGCCGGTAGTCGGGCACGTCCCAGAAGCTCGCGATCAAGTTGCGCCAAGAGGTGAGCCGCCCCCAGTTCAGATCGCTCACGAGAATGTACTGCCCCCGCTCGCGGATGATCTGCGCCAGACGCTTGATGTCTTCGTGCGGGTGGTCGAAGACGACCGAATCGATGACGACCCTGTCCGACAACTCGACGAGACGATTGAACAACTTGTCTTCCTCGTGCGGAATATCTTTCCACCATAGGAAGACCGGCACGTCCGGCATGACCAGAGGCTCGATGGCACTGGCCGCCGTGTCGAGCGCCGCGCCGCCCGCCTCAATCGTCACCTGCTCGCCGCACACCTGTTTCGCGCCGCCGCGGCTCGCCGCCTGACAGCGCGTCGAGACGTAGGCGTCGAGCGTGGCCTCCGTCGTCGCGCGATCCGCGATGAGCAGAAGGATGCGCGCGGGCGCATGCAGCGTCACCACGTCGAGCAAGGCGTCTATCTTTTGGCGATCCTCCGTGGGCGTGACGTAGGCGATCAGGTTCAACACGCACACGCGCGTCATGCCCGATTCTTCCTCGCCACCGGCCGTCTGCCAACTCGCCGCCAACTCCTTCTCCAAACGCCCCACGTCGATCCCACGCGGCACGCTCTTCGCTACTCCACCACCAGCGGCGTTCTGTTGAATGTCTGCACTCATAAGATGAAATCCGTGAATCGTGAATCGTAAATCGTAAATAGACTAAAACCTGCTTTGCTTTTTCTATTCACGATTTACGATTCACGATTCACCGTCTTTAAGGTCTGCGCCAGCGGCGTCCGGCGCGTTCGAGGAGATCGTGCGAGGCTTGCGGCCCCCACGTCCCGGCTTCGTAGTTGGGGAACGGCGCTTCGGCTTTTGTGGCCGCCCATTCTTCGAGGATGGGCATGACGATCTCCCAGCCGCGCTCGGTCATGTCGGTGCGCGCGTAGAGAGTCGGGTCGCCGAGGATGCAATCGAGCAAGAGCCGTTCGTAGGCTTCGGCCAGTTGGACGCCGAACGACGCGCCGTAGCGAAAATCCATGTTCACGTCGCGGATGCGCGTGACCTGTCCCGGCACTTTGGCGGCGACGCGCATCGTGATGCCTTCGTCCGGCTGGACGCGGATGATCAACTGGTTCGGCGTCATCTGCTCCATCATCTCCGTGCCGAAGAGACGGTGCGGCGCGTCTTTGAACTGGATGGCGATCTCCGTGACGCGCTTCGCCAGACGCTTGCCCGAACGGATGTAGAAGGGCACGCCCGACCAGCGCCAGTTGTCAAAGTACATCGTCAGCATCGCGTAGGTTTCGGTGGCCGAATCCGGCGCGACGCCCTCTTCCTCTCGGTAACCCGGCACGCCTTTGCCGTTGATCGAGCCCGCGCCGTATTGCCCGCGCACACACTCGGCGCGGATGCGTTCGGGCGTGAACGGACGAACGGAAGTCATCGCCTTGATCTTCTCGTCGCGGACGGACTCGGAGTTGAGACTCGCCGGGGGTTCCATCGCCACGAGCGAGAGCACTTGGAAGACGTGGTTCTGCAACATGTCGCGCACCACGCCCGCTTTCTCGTAGTAACCGCCGCGCCCTTCGACGCCCACGGTCTCGGCGTTCGTGATCTGGATGTGATCGATGTACTGCCGGTTCCAGAGCGGCTCGTAGATGCCGTTGGCGAAACGGAAAACGAGCAGATTTTGCACCGTCTCTTTGCCGAGATAATGGTCGATGCGATAAATCTGCGACTCGTCCAGATGTTGATGGATGTCCCGGTTGAGCGCCTGCGCCGAAGCGAGGTCTGTGCCGAAAGGCTTCTCGATGATGACGCGCACCCAGCCCTTCTTGCCCTCTTGCGGCTTCGCTAAGTTTGCCCCGCCGAGTTGGCGCACGGCCTCGGCGTAGAGCGCGGGCGCGGTCGAGAGATAAAAGACGCGGTTGCCCTGTGTGCCGCGCTCGCCGTCGATGCGTTCGAGCAGTTCGCCGAGCTTCGTGTAGTCTTCGCTCGTGCCGATGTCGACTTTCTGGTAGTGCAACCCTTGCGCGAAGGATTCCCACACCTCTTCATCGACGCTCTTGGCTTCGGAAAACTGCGCGACGGCCTCTTTCATGTTGGCGCGAAACTCTTCGCTCGTGAGTTCGGTGCGCGCCGCGCCGACGATGGCAAACTCGGCGGGCACGAGCCGCTCCTGCACGAGCCGATAGAGCGCGGGCACGAGCTTGCGCTTCGTCAAATCGCCGGTCGCGCCGAAGATGACGACCACGCACGGCTCGGCGGTGCGTTCCAGACGCACGCCCGCACGCAAAGGGTTCTCCTGTAATATGGCAGACATGATAGTTAAGGGATGAGGGACGAAGGATGAGGGATGAACTGGAATGACTCAACTGCTTGAGCAGTTTTCATTCATCCCTCATCCCTCATCCTTCATCCCTTTCCGTTATCCTTTCTTGAGCATCTGTTCCCATTCGGTGTGGACGGGTTCTTGTCCGGGTTTATCGACGCGCTCGTAGGTGTGCGAGCCGAAGAAGTCGCGCTGCGCCTGCGTCAGATTCAAGGGCAGGTTGGCCGTGCGATAGGTGTCGAAGTAGCCGATGCTGGCGGACATGCCGGGCACGGCCACGCCCGTCTGGATGGCGGTCGCCACGGCGCGGCGCCAGTTGGGCTGCGCCTGTTGGACGAACGCGTTGAAATCCGGGTCGAGCAAGAGGTTCGGGAGGTCTGCGCGGCGTTGATAAGCCTGCTTGATCTTGTCGAGGAAACGCGCGCGGATGATGCAGCCGCCTTTCCAGATGCGCGAACATTCGCCGAGATCGATGTTCCAGTTGTAGGCTTCGGAGCCGGCGCGGATGAGGTTCATGCCCTGCGCGTAGGAGCAAATCTTCGAGGCGTAGAGCGCGTCGTGGATGGCTTGCACCATCTCTTTGCGGTCGCCCGAAACTTGCCCGCGCTCCGGCCCTTTGATCTGCTTCGAGGCTTCGACGCGCTCCTCTTTGCGGGCGGACAAGTTGCGCGTATCGACGGCGGCGTCAATCGTCGGCGTGACGATGCCGAGGTCGAGCGCGATGTCGGAAGTCCATTTGCCCGTCCCCTTCTGCCCGGCCTTATCGAGCACGAGATCGACCAGGGGCTTTCCGGTCTCTTCGTCCTTCACGCGCAAAATCTGCGCGGTGATCTCGATGAGGAACGATTCGAGGTCGCCCCGATTCCATTCGTCGAACACGTCGGCCATTTCGTCGGCCGACATGCCGAGCACCGTGCGCATCAGGTCGTAGGCTTCGGCGATCAGTTGCATGTCGCCGTACTCGATGCCGTTGTGCACCATCTTGACGAAGTGGCCCGCGCCGCCGGGGCCGATGTAGGTGACGCACGGGCCGTCGTCAACTTTCGCGGCGATGGCTTCCCAGATCGGACGAATCTGCTCGTAAGCCTCGCGGTCGCCGCCGGGCATCAGCGAAGGCCCCCACAGAGCGCCCTTCTCGCCGCCGGAGACGCCCGAGCCGATGAAGTTGAAGCCTTGCGCCTTCAAATCCTTTTCGCGCCGTTCGGTATCCTGAAAATAGGAGTTGCCGCCGTCGATGATGATGTCGCCCTCTTCCATGAACGGCTTGATCTGATCGACCGTCCAGTCCACGGGCTGCCCTGCTTTAACGAGCAGAATGGCTTTGCGCGGGCGCTCCAGAGATTTCACGAACTCTTCAGGCGTGTGCGCGCCGATCACTTGATGGCCTTCCAAACGCTCGACGAACTCGTCAACCTTCTGCGGTTCGCGGTTCCAGACGGCGATGGAATAGCCGTTACGTTCGATGTTGCGCGCCAAGTTCTCGCCCATCACGCCCAAGCCAATCATGCCGATTTTGGCCGTCTTAGTAGTCTGTTCAGGTGTTGACATAGGATTTCCTCACTGAATTAAGGGATGAGGGATAAGGGATGAGGGATGAATTGGAATGAACAAGCTGCTTGAGCAGTTTTCTTCTTCATCCCTCATCCCTCATCCCTCATCCTTTCTATTAGGCTCCTGTCGCGCCGGAGCGTGGAAGGGCTTGGCCGATCAACTCTTGGAGGCGGTTGAGTCCGGCTTGTACGTCCGCGCCGAGATCGACGCGAATGGCGCGGCGTCCGCGCGAAGAGAGCGAGCGGAAATCGCCGAGCGCCTGCGCCTGTTTCAAAGTGCTGAAAGTGTAGGGCTGCCCGGGAATCGGTAAATCCTTGATGTCCGGCGCGGTCAGTTGCAGGAAGACTCCGGCGGCCGAACCGCCCTTGTGCAACTGTCCGGTCGAATGCAGGAAGCGCGGCCCATAGCCAGTCGTCGTCGCACAATGGGTCGTGTCGCGCAGGTGCGAGCGAATGGCTTGGACGATGCGCTCGTATTCGGGCGTCTCCTCGAAGTAGTCGAGCAGTGCGATGTAGTCGCCCGCCCCGGCTCTCGCCAGATGCGCCTTGATGGCCGCGCCGACCGAATCGCCCGCCAGTTCCTTGCGCGTCTGCTCGTCCGCGTAGATCGTGAGCACGCCGTCGGTGGCGAGCACTTCCTGTTCGGGCAGTTTCCCTTCGCGCGTGAAGGTCTCCAAGAGTTCCTTCGTGGCGTCTTTCGACTCCTGCACGTTCGGCTGGTCGAACGGGTTGATGCCGAGCCGCCAGCCCGCGAACGCCGTCGCGATCTCCCACAGGAAAAACTCTTCGCCGAGGTCGTAGAGGTCTGTCAGCGTGCGATAGACCACAGGATGCCCGGCCGCTTCTAGCGCCTTCAATTTCGCTTCGGTCTCGCTGTCGATCTTCTCGACGCTGATGTGGACGAACAAGCGGTCGTCGCCGTAGACGGAAGGCGAGCCGAGCGTTTCGCCCGCCACGGGCACGATGCCTTTGCCGTCCTTGCCCGTGCTTTCCGCGAGCAGTTGCTCGACCCACAGGCCGAACGAAGCGATCCGCGGATCGGTGCTGATGGTCAACTTATCGCGCCCGGCGTTGGCGCACTCGCCCATGATCGCGCCGAGCCGTGCGCCGGGATTTTCGGCCGCCGGAACGACCGACGCGCAGGCGTGCACGACGCGTTCGGCGCGGTCTAAGAGTTTCTTCACGTCCAAGCCCATCAGCGCGGCCGGAACCATGCCGAAGTAGGAGAGCGCCGAATAGCGCCCGCCGATGTCGGCCGGGTTCAGGAAGATGCGCTTGAACTTGTCCTCGGTCGCCATCTGCTCCATGAGCGTGCCCGGATCGGTGACGGCCACGAAGCACTCGCCGGGATTCTCCTTGCGCTTGCCCACCTGATCGTACCAATACTTGTAGAAGACGAGCGGTTCGGTCGTCGTGCCCGACTTCGACGAGATGATGAAGAGACATTTCGTGATGTCGATCTGATCGGCGATGTCGGAGAAGGCGTCGGGGTCGGTCGAATCGAGGACGAGCAGTTCGGGATAGCCTTCCTGCTTGCCGAAGGTCTGACGCAAAACTTCGGGGCAGAGCGACGAACCGCCCATGCCGCAGACCATCGTGTGCTTGAATTCACGGACGTTACGGATGCGGTCGGCGAACTGCACGAGGTCGTCTTCGACGCCGATCATCATGTCGGGCACGGTCAGCCAGCCGAGCGCGTTCTTGATGATCTTCTGGTGCGCCTCTTCCGACTTCCAGAGCGCCGCGTCCTTGCGCCAGATGCGGCGCATCACGTCGCCCTTGTCCGCCTCTTTGATCGCCCCCGCGACCGCCTCGCTATACTTCCCCAAGGTCGCCGTCAGGCGCTCGTTAATGCCTGAGAGGATCGCGTCGCGCTTCGACTCGATGGACTCGGCCAGAGTGTCGAACGAGGTGACGAAGGAGCTCAAACCGTCCTTCTGCAGCTTCTCGGTGACGGCCTTGATGTCGATGCCGACGGCGCGCAGGTCGTCGAAGAGTTGGCGGCTCTCGTCCACGCCCTCTTCGAGCGTCAACTTCGGCGTGCCGTGGTCGCGGATGGCCGTGTAGGTGGCGGGCGGCACGGTGTTGACCGTCTCCGCCCCGATCAAGTTATCGACGTAGAGCACGTCGGAATACTTCGGATTCTTCGTGCCCGTCGAAGCCCACAGTTGACGCTGCACCTGCGCGCCCTTCGCGCGGAGCGGCGCGAAACGCTCGCCGTTGAAAATCTCTTTGTACTTCGCGTAAGCGAGTTTCGCGTTCGCAATCGCCGCGCGGCCTAACATGCCTTCGAGCCGCGCCTTCTCTTCGGGCGAAGAGGCGTGGCGCGCTTTGTATTCGAGGTCTGTGTCGATGGCCGAGTCAACGCGCGAGACGAAGAAACTGGCGACCGAGGCGATGTGATCGACGGGCTTGCCTTCGGCGTCGCGGCGTTCGAGACCTTTGATAAACGCGTCGGCCACCTGCTCGTAATTCTCAATCGAGAAGATCATCGTGACGTTGACGTTGATGCCGCGATAGATACATTCCTCGATGGCGGGCAAGCCTTCCTGCGCCGCCGGAATCTTGATCATCACGTTTCGGCGGCCGAGCCGTTTGAACAATCGGTCGGCCTCGTCAATCGTCTCCTGCGTCTTGTAGGCGAGGCCCGGATTGACTTCGAGACTGATGTAGCCGTCGATGCCGTCGGTCTTGTCGTAGACGGGCTTGAGGATGTCCGCCGCTTTGCCGATGTCTTCGACGACGAGGTCTTCGTAAATCTCGGAGACGCCTTTGCCGGCCTGCACGAGTTGGCGCAACTGCTCGTCGTAGTCGTTCGAGCCGGTGATGGCTTTCTCGAAGATGGTCGGGTTGGAGGTCACGCCGCGCAGGTCGTCCTCCTCGATCTTCTTCGTCAAATCGCCGCTCACGAGCATCGCTCGGCGGATGTTGTCGTACCAGATGGACTGGCCGAGTTTCATAATTTCCACAAGGGGGTTATTCATGTTTGCTCCTTCGTCGCAGAGGTCAGAGGTTAGAGATCAGAGGTTAGTGAAACCAGTTAACACCGACCTCCGGCCGCAAACTCGCTGCTCTCGCCTAATAGCTTTTTTACTGACCTCTAACCTCTGACTTCTAACCTCTGAATTTTTCTATTTCGCGTTTCGCCGTCTCGACCACGTTGTCGGCGGTGAAGCCGAACTTCTTGGTCAACTCTTTGAGCGGCGCGCTCGCGCCGAAGGTCTTCATGCCGACGATGGCCTCGTTGCTGCTCGCGTAACGACGCCAGCCGAACGTGCCCGCCTGCTCGACCGCCACGCGCGCACGCACGCCCTGCGGCAAAACGCTCTCCTTATACTCTTCGTCCTGATGCTCGAAGATTTCCCAAGAGGGCATCGAGACGACGCGCGCGCGGACGCCTTCGGCCACAAGCCTCTCATAAGCCTCGACGGCGAGGCCGACCTCCGTGCCCGTCGCCATCAAGATCACTTCGGGCTGACCGCCATCGCCGGAGTTGTCGGCGAGGACGTATGCGCCGCGACGCACGCCTTCGACGGACGCGTATTTCGTGCGGTCGAGCGTGGGCATCGCCTGTCGACTCAAGACCATCACGGCCGGTTCATGCCTGAGTCCCATCACGACGCGCCACGCTTCGGCGATCTCGTTGGCATCGCCCGGTCGCATCACGATGAGGCCGGGGATGGCGCGCATGCTGGCGAGTTGTTCGATGGGCTGATGCGTGGGGCCGTCTTCGCCGACGCCGATGGAGTCGTGCGTGAAGATGTGGATGGTCGGAATTTCCATGATCGCAGACAGCCGGATCGCGGGGCGCGAGTAATCCGAGAAGATCATGAAGCCCGAACCGTAGGGGCGAATCTTCGAGAGCGAGAGGCCGTTCAGGATGGCCGACATCTCGTGCTCGCGGATGCCGAAGTGGAAGTTGCGCCCTCCGTACCAGCGCCCCTTCGCCTGATCGTCTTCGCCCGTGAAATCGCCCGCGCCGTCGAAGGTCAGACGCGTCTTGGTGGAAGGCGCGAGGTCGGCCGAGCCGCCGATGAACCACGGGACGTTCTTCGCAATCGCGTTCAGGACTTTGGCCGACGCGTCGCGCCCGGCCATGCCTTTGGCGTCCGCCGGAAACTCCGGGATGTCTTTATCCCAACCTTCGGGCAGTTCGCGTTTCTGCATGCGGACGAGTTGGCCTGCGAGTTCGGGAAACTCGGCGCGGTACGCTTCGAGTTTGGCGAACCACTCGTCGCGCGCCTGTTTGCCGCGCGCGCCGATGCCTTGCCGGAAATGCTCGCGCACTTCGTCGGGCACGAGGAACTTCTCGTCTTCCGGCCAGCCGTAGTTGCGTTTGGTCAACTTGATCTCTTCTTCACCGAGCGGTTCGCCGTGGGCGGCGTGCGTGTCCTGTTTGTTGGGCGCGCCCCAGGCGATGTGGCTATCGACGATCACGAGCGTCGGCCGGTCGGTCTCTTTGCGCGCAACATTGAAGGCGCGCTTCAAGGTGTCGAGGTCGTTGGCGTCGCCCACGCGCGTCACGTTCCAGCCGTAGCCGACGAAACGCGTCGCCACGTCTTCGGAGAAGGCCCAAGAGGTGTTGCCCTCAATCGTGATCTTGTTGTTGTCGTAAATCCAGCAGAGGTTGTCGAGTTTGAGATGGGCGGCTAAGGATGCGGCTTCATGCGAGATGCCTTCCATCATGCAGCCGTCGCCGCACAGGGCGTAGACGTTGTAGTCGAACATCTCGAAGCCGGGGCGGTTGAAGTAAGCCGCCTGCCACTTCGAGGCGATGGCCATGCCGACGCTCGTGGCGATGCCTTGACCGAGCGGCCCAGTGGTCGTCTCGATGCCGGAAGTCCAGCGGTATTCGGGATGACCGGGACAACGGCTGTCGAGTTGACGGAAGTTCTTGATGTCGTCGAGTTCGACCGAAGGCTTGCCGGTGGTTTCGTACTTGGCGTTGACGGCTTTCACGCCCGTCAGGTGCAGCATCGAATAGAGCAGCATCGAGGCGTGCCCCATCGAGAGAACGAAGCGGTCGCGGTTCGGCCAGATCGGGTCTTCCGGGTCGAAGCGCATGATTTCGTTCCAGAGCAGATAGGCGACGGGAGCCATCGCCATGGGCGTGCCGGGGTGGCCGCTGTTGGCAGCTTGGACGGCGTCCATCGAGAGTGTACGGATGGTGTTGACGCAGAGGTTATCGAGTTGCGCGGGCTTTTGGCCGACGGCCGTTGCTTCCATTGGGTGCTGACTCCTTGCAGATTTGATCTACCGTCTGTCCTTGCGAGGGAAGAGGCGCAAACGCATAAAGTTCGAGCAGTTGTAAGCGGAAAAAGTGCGTTTACTCGTGCGTGTTCATAAAACTCGCTTCACGTGTAGTCGAAGATTGTTATCAGAGATCGAACTTGGAAACCGCGGGTTCTTGTGTGGGCAGAAAATCCAGCCCGAAATCAGGGTGCGAAATCAGGATGCAAAAGGATGCCAATCAGGATGAAAGAGCAAGACGCGATTTTTAAAGACTAGGTTTCGTCCGATGAAGCGGCGGGATACTAACACGTTATTTAATAAACGTCTACGACCTTCTTCAACTCGGCGCAACCGGAGACGGCCGACTTCCCCGCGCCGCCTCTCCCCGGCGTCCCCGGCCGCCCCTTCACTTCTGCCGCTCCAACAACTCGCCGCGCTCGTAGGCGAGGATGAGGCGTTCGAGCGCGCCCACGCGGCGGCGTATCCCTTCGCCCTCCTCCGTGTCCGCGATGAGGCGCGGGCGCGTGCGTGCGCGGATGGTCGTCACCTTCGGCACGATGTCCGCCCCGGCCGTGATCGCGTCGGAGATCGACTCGAAATGATGATGCTCGGCCAGTGCGACGCGCTCCGGCGCGATGATGAGCGTGTAGCCGCGGTCGCCGTAGGCTTCGGAAAACGCGCCGTCGATGGTGACGGCGTTTCCGCCCTGCTTGACGGGTTCTTCGCCCTTCTCGACTTTGACGGGCACGTGGCCGTTGACTATGAGAGCGTCCTCGGGGATGCCGAAGTCGGCCGCCACGCGACGGCAGAAATCCGCGTCGTGAATCAACTTGAAGTAAGGATTCTTGTGCTCTTTGCGCGCCTCTTTGTCTTCGACGAAATAGCTCTCAAAAGTCGCCATGCGGTCTTTGCCAAAGAGGGGCGAGCGCGCGCCCGTCCACAAGTACCAGAGCCAATCGGCTTCCGCGCCGACGCCTTCCGCGCCCGCGTTCATCGCGCGGCGCACCACGCGGTCGAGCGCGTCGAACAACTCGCGCCCGGCGTACTCGCGGCCTTCGACCTCAAGCGAGAGAAATTCCCCTTGCTCGTCCACCGGCACGCAGCCGTGAAAGATCAAAGCCAGATCGCGACGGAGCCACGTCGCGCCGCGCCGCGTCACGTAAGACATCTGCTCCCACAGGCGCGAACTCGATACGAACGACTGACGCAAGCGATCCATGCACGCGCGCTCCTCCGGCGAGAGCGCGTAAGGGTCTGCGGGGTCGAGCGTCGGCAGATGCGCGTCGAGCAGAGGGTGCGTGCGGCCGTCGATTTCAACCGTGCGCCCATCCTTGTCGATGCGATGCAGGAGATTGCGCCGCTCCATGTCCCATTCGGGATGACGGCGGATGGTCTGCCCTTCGAGTTTGAACTGGATGACGGCGATGGCCTTTTGCATCCGCGCCATCAGCATGTCGTCGCGCAAGCCCGTGCCCTTCGTCTTGAAACGTTCGCAGGGGTCGTCGGCGTAGACGGTGCGGGCGAGGCGTTCGAGCGGCGCGATGATCAACCCGTAGCCCTCTTCGAGTTGCGACAGGCGACGATAGCGCAGGGAGACGCGCAAGACTGTCGCGATCAACGCTTCCTGTCCGAGACACGCGCCCATCCACAACACGTCGTGATTGCCCCAAGTGAAGGAGACGTTCGGCTGCTCCGACAGGTAGTCGATCACTTTATCGATGCGCGGCCCCCGGTCGCCGAGGTCGCCCGCCACGATGATCTCCGAGACGGACAGGTTGCGCACGAGACGCGAAGCGGCGCGCACGGCCTGCAAATCCTTGTTGTGCGCGGCGAGTTCGTCGATCATCGCGTCCACGTAAGCGTGGTCGCGCCCCGTCGCCGGTTCGTCGCGCAGTTCCTCGAACAGTTCGGCATACTCGACGGGCATCAGCGCGCTCACCTGCCGGTGTCGCAGCCCTCGCGACAGTTCGCGCACGACCTCGAACTGCCGCCGGAGCGTGCGCCGCACCCATTGGCCGCGCGCCTCGCGGTCTGAGAGGCGTTCGTGCAAGTGCTCCATCAACTCGCGCGGGTAATAGAGGACGGCGAGCAGTTCTTGTTGCTCGGTCTCGTCCAGTTTGCCGTCGAAGAGTTTGGAGACGAGCGCGCGCAGGCTGCCCGAAGCGTTGTTGATGATGTGGCGAAGTTTTTTATATTCGCCGTGCACGTCGCTGACGACGTGAACGACGCCTTTCGGCAGAGACAGCGCGGCGCGCAGGGCCGCGGCTTCCGCGAGCGCCGCGTCGGCCGTCGGGTAATTTTGCGAAAGGGCGTGGAGCAGCGTCGAATCTTCGAGATGATGAAGGCCGGGCAAGATGCTTTGAACTCCTTAAAAGAGTCGGAGTGTACCGGAGTCAGGGCGAAGGCGGCGGGATACTAGCACAGCGGCGAGGCTAAATCTATAGCGTCAATTCGCACGGGCGCGGAAAAATGCGAGAGGCCGAAACCTTGACGTTTCGGCCTCTCGCAGTAAATTTGCAGACTTAAAGTTCGACTCCGAGCCGTGCGCGTTAGTTCGCCGCCGCTTCCGGGTTCTGGAAGAAACTCTCGTCCATCTTGATGCCGTAGGTGACAGTCTGGACGCGCGACTCCTGCACCTGCTTGTCGTCCTTGTAGAGCACGGAGCGATAGGGCACGAGCGTGTTCTGCGAATAGCGATAGTCGTGGAACGTGCGCCGGTATTTGCTCGGCGCGGAGGCGTCGGGCGGCGTCTCTTCGTATTCGAGCCAGAGGATGCGCGCCGTCTTGCGGATGTCCGGGTTGGCGCTGATGTAGTAGCGCGTGCGCGTCTTGTTGTCCTTGTCCGTCAGGTCGATGACCCAGAGGTCGAGCCCCTTCAACTTCTCCTTGCCGACGAAGGTCACGGTCGAACCGTTCTCTTTGTAACGCAGGAGGGCGTCGATGCCGTGCTGCGACTGCGAGAGGAATTCGGCCGTCGCGTCCTGTTTCGGCGTGAAGGACGTGCCATTGATGATGCCCCAGATGCGCCCCTCGTTGAAGACGAGCGCGTATTCCATCGTGGGCATCTTCTGGTCGAGCCGCACCTTGTCTTTGCCCGCCGTCTCGCCGCGCACAAAGCGTTGCTCGTAAGAGACTTCCTCGACGCGCCCGTCGCCGGCCGTGCGCGTCACCTTCCCGCGCTCGACGCCGTTGCGCCGAATCTGCTTGAGCGTCTCGCGCCCGCCGCCGCCGCCGTAGATGATAATCACCGTCTCGGCGACCTGCTCGGCCGTCGGCGTCTTCGCGTCCTTGGCCGTGACGGGTTGGACTTTCTTATCCACCTTCAATTCGGGCGTCGGGGTGGGGACGGCCGTCTGTGGAGTTTGCGGGGTCGGCTGGGCGGTCTGGGCACGGGTCGTGCGCGTGAGACCGGCCGCGCCGACGAGCACGGCCGCCAGCGCGATTAAATGAAAGCGTCGCAACACCGGTAACATCTCCTTAAAACTTTCGGCTTAAAATCTAACGGGAGTGGAGAACGGAAAAATCAAGCCGCGAATTGTAACATAGAAGCCGCGCCTCGTAAGGCGTCCGCGTTCCGCACGGCGCTAAACGACACTGAACCACACAGCGGCCGCCTCCAAAACACAAGTATTGATGCCGAAAACCCGCCGGACGGATGCCCGCCGCACATTGACAACACGCCGGACGTGAAGGTAGAGTGCACGGTTTTCATAAGCGCGTGATCGGCGACCGGTAACGGGAAGTTGACAGTTCCCCGGGCGGTTCGCCGACGAGCACGGATTTTGGCGAAAGGATATTAAAAAAGTGAAGACTGTCGGTATTTTAGTCGGCCGCGAGAAGACTTTCCCGCAGGCATTGATTGACCGGATTAACGCGCGCGGCGCGAGCGAGGTGACGGCCGAATACGTAGAGGTCGGCGGCGTCCGTCTCGACCAAGAACGCCGCTATGACATCATCATCGACCGCATCTCGCACGAAGTTCCCTTCTATCGTGCCTTCCTCAAGCGCGCGGCGCTCGAAGGCACGCAGATCATCAACAACCCATTCTGGTGGTCGGCCGACGATAAATTTTTCAACTATTCGCTGGCGATCAAACTCGGCGTCGCCATCCCGAAGACCGTCCTCCTGCCGCAGAAAGACTACATCGAAGGCATCACGAGCGAATCTTTGCGCAACCTCGAATTCCCGCTCGACTGGCAAGGCATCGTCGATTACGTCGGCATGCCCGCTATCATCAAGCCCTTCGACGGCGGCGGCTGGAAGAACGTCTCGCGCGTCAACACCATTGAGGAACTCTGGCAGGTCTACGACACGACGGGCACGCTCTGCATGACGCTGCAAGAGTTCATCTCTTTCGACCAGTTCGTGCGCTGCTACTGCATCGGGCAGGAAGAAGTGATGATCATGCCCTACGACCCGCGCAAGCCTTACCTGTCGGGCGAGCAGTACATCCAAGACCCGAACTATTTGTCGCCCGAACTTGCCGAGCGCATCGGCGACGACGTGCGCACGCTCTGCCGCGCGCTCGGCTACGACATCAACACGGTCGAGTTCGCCATCAAAGACGGCATCCCCTACGCCATCGACTTCATGAACCCCGCGCCCGACGCCGAACTCGCTTCGGTCGGCGAGTTCTATCACAACTGGGTGACGGATGCGGTCGTCGATCTCGTCTTCAAACGTTTGAGCGAACCGCAGACCGAAGTTCGTTACCGCTGGGACGCGATGCTCAACCCGCGCCCGCTTGAGACGGGGGCGCAAGCCATGTCGGCCGCCGCCTCCGCCGCGCAACAGTCCGTCTCCTCGATCATCCCCGAATCGGGACGCGAGATCGCCGCGGACATCGCCGCAGGCGTGACAGACCTCATGGAAGGTGCGGCGGGCGTCGTCTCCAACATCCTCGGCACTTCGACGAGCGACGACGCCGAAGCAACCTCCGACGCCGCCGCTAAATCCGCGCGCGCCGCTTCCACCAAGACGCCGAAGTCCACCGCCGCGCGCAAAGGCACTTCCAAATCCGCCACCTCGCGCACGAAGAAGCCGACGCCGGAAGTCTAAACACTAAGGAAAGCCGTAAATCGTGAATCGTAAATCGTCAATAGAAGAAGACCATTTCTTCTCTATTGACGATTTACGATTCACGATTTACGGCTTTCCTCCATCTTTTTTAAGGGTACATCGCATGAAGGAAATTTACGTGAGCACCGACGTGGAGACGGACGGGCCGATCCCCGGCCCGCACTCGATGCTCAGCGTCGGCTCTGCCGCCTACCTCGCCGACAAGACGCTGATCGGCACGTTTACGGCCAATCTCGAATTGCTGCCGGGCGCGAGCGGCCACCCGGAGACGATGCAGTGGTGGCAGACGCAGCCGGAGGCTTGGGCGGCCTGTCGCACGGATTTGCAGTCGCCTGCCGAAGCGATGAAGAATTACGTCGCGTGGCTGAAAGGTCTGCCCGGCCGCCCCGTCTTCGTCGCTTACCCGGTCGTCTTCGACTACATGTTCGTGCAGTGGTACCTGCACAAGTTCGCGGGCGAGAGTCCCTTCTCTTTCATCGGACTCGACATCAAATCCTACGCGATGGCCGTCCTCAAAAAAGATTTTCGCCACGTCGTCAAATCCAACATGCCGCGCCACTGGTTCGACGACCTGCCCCACACACACAAAGCCCTCGACGACGCCATCGAACAAGGCGCGCTCTTCTGCAACATACTGGCCGAGAATACGCGTTAAGGGGAAAGGGAAAAGGGGACAGGTAAAAGGGGAAGACGAAAAGCCGGAGTCTTCTTGTCTTACCTTTCCCCTTTCCCCCTTCCCCTTTTCCCCTCTTACTAGGACGTGGCGCTCATGGCGTAGCGGCCGAGTTTGAGTTGGAGGCCGCGACGCGTGATGCCGAGGTCGCGCGCGGCGCGCGAGATGTTGCCTTTGTGGCGGCGCAGGGCGTCGGCGATCATGCGGCGTTCGAGGTCTTCGACCGCATCGGGGAGCGAGAGACTTCCCAACTCCGGCGAAGACGACTGCGCGTGCGCGCCGAACGCGGCGAGGTTCGTGTCGGTGGTGGAGACGGGCGGGGCGGTGCGTTTGAGTTCGGGCGACAGATGTTCGGGCGTGATCAAAGTGCCGTCTTCGGCGCGCGCCATGATGCGTTGAATTTCGTTGACGAGTTGGCGGATGTTGCCCGGCCAGTCGCAGACCATCAACAGATCAATCGTCTCCGGCGTGATGCGGATGTCGCGGCGGCCGAACTTCTGCGCGTAGTGGCCGATGTAGTGATTGACGAGCGTCGGGATTTCCGAGCGTCGCTCACGAAGCGGCGGCACGCGCAGGCGAATGACGTTCAGACGATAGTACAAATCCTCTCGAAAGCGACCGTCTTTCACCATGTCTTCGAGGTCGCTGTTGGTGGCGGCGATGATGCGCACGTCCACCTTCGCCGGCCGCTGCTCGCCGAGCGGTTGTATCTCTCCCTCCTGCAAAAAGCGCAACAGCTTCGGCTGGATGTCGAGCGGCAGGTCGCCGATCTCGTCAAGGAATAGAGTACCGCCCGCCGCCGAGCGAATCACGCCCGGCGAATCGGAGACCGCGCCCGTAAATGCGCCGCGTCGATAGCCGAAGAGATATGCATCCGACAACTCTTTCGGGACGGCCGTGCAGTTGAAAGGCACGAACACTTTCGCGCGGCGTGAAGAGAGCGCGTGGATGGCGCGTGCGACGAGTTCCTTGCCTGTGCCGGATTCTCCGGTAACAAGGACGGTCACGTCGGAGGAACGGATTTTGTGGACTTCTTCGACCAACCTCGTCATCGCCGGTGAAGAGTGGACGAAGCCGGGCATGAAGCTCTGGCTGGCGAGCGTGGATTGCTCCGTGCCGTCGAAACCGTCACGCGCCTTCTCTCGAAACGCGCACACGTCCAGACCGAGTTCGACCATCCGCAGCAGCGGGTCGAGCGAAAGACCGCCCGGAAGTTTGGCCGCTCCCGGCGGCGAGACGAGGAGGCGCGCGTGCGGCGCGTGCGTGGGGCGCAGTGCGACGATCTCCGCTTCACGCTCGCTCGCCACGCGTCGCTTCTCTTCCTCGTCTTCCGCGCGACCGAGCTTCTCCAACAGTGCGACGCTCTCCGCTTCCGTCCAGCCATGCGCGACGACCGTGCGCTCGCGCCCTTCTTCGTCCTGTTCCGTGATCAAGATGCGACGCGCGGCCGTCTCCTGATAGATGACGGCGGCGAGCTCGCGCAGGAGCAGTTCGCGCGAGGCGACGGCCTCGGTCAGTCGGAGCAGGACGAGGTGCGTGAGGCTGTCCAGACGCGTCTGCTGCGCGGCGGGCGAGTTGTCTTCGACGACGCTGCTTCGGTCGAGCGCGCCGAGGGCTGCTTCGGCCTGTGCGATGTCGCGGCGCGCGCCGAGTTGGCGAAAAGTTTCGGCGGCGAGCATCAGGCATTCGTGCGCGCGTTCGGGCTGTGCTCCGGCGTAGGCGCGTCCCAAGTCGTAGCGCGAGCGCGCGCTGCGATAACGGTCGCCGAGCATTTCGTAGATCGAGACGCTGCGTCCGAAGTGTTGCGCGGCGAGCAACTCGTCGCCGCGCGCGAGCGAGAGCAAACCGTGGAGGCGCTGCGCTTCGCCCGAGACGGCGAGGGCGGCCGAAGTGTCGGCCGTCTCGGCGAGCACCGGATTCAACTGTTCCTCGCAGCGCGCGAGGTCGCCTCTTCTGAGATGCGTCTCGCCGAGCAACAGGCGCGAATCGCAGATGGCCTGTCGGTCGCCGATGCGCTCGGCGTATTCGAGCGCGCGCGTGCCGTCGGCGAGCGCGCGTTCCAAGTCGTTCGACGCCAGATGACAGCGGCCGAGCGTGCGCAGGGCTTGGCCGACGTACCACTTGTTGCCGTGCTCCTGCGCGAGTTCGACGGCGCGTTCCAGATACTTTTCGGCCTCTTCCAGTTCGCCGCGCAGCATCAACAACTCACCGAGCGAATCGAGGATCATCGTCTGCTCGCCGCGCTTGTCCGTTTCCGAGGCGAGCGCGAGCGCGCGCTCGAGGGCTTCCTGCGCGCGATCCCATTCGCCGACGAGGATGAGATGAATGCCGAGATTGTTGTAGCCGTCGGCCGCGTTGGCCTTGTGCTCCGTGCGCTCGTAGTAGCTGATGGCCGTCTCTAAATACTTGATGCCGTCGTGCGGGCGTTTGAGAAACCAGCAGACGCCCGCCATGTTCGTGTAGATTTTGCCGAGCAGGTAGGGCGCTGGATGATCGCCGACGAGTTTCAGAGACTGTTCGAGATTGTTCAGCGCGGGCTCATAATCGCCTTCAAAAAGTTCGGCCAGAGCGATGGCGAAATAGGCTTCGGCCAGGCCGCGCCAATCGCCCGTGCCGCGAAAATGTTCGAGCGCCTTTTGCGCGTGGTCGCGCGCGATGGTGTACTCGTTGATGGTGCGATAGACGCGCGCCAGAGCGACGTAGACCGAACCGACCTGCGCGCCGCCGCCGTGCTCCGTCGCTTCGCGCAACGCGCCGTTCAAGAGCGCGATGGCCTTCGGATGATCGCCCGTGTAGTTGTAGGCCAGTCCGAGTTGGACGCCGAGATAGATCGAGGAGACCGGGTCGCACTTGGCGCGTTCCTCCGGCTGCTCGTACATCTGCACGGCTTCGAGCGATTCGCGGTAGCGCCCCTGCATCTCCAAGGCCGCCGAGAGCAAACAACGCGTGCGCGCCAAAAGCGTCGCATCCTGTCGCGCGGCGCGCATGAGCGCGGCCGCACGTTTCAAGACTTCGGAAGTGAGTCCTTGATCGAGCAGCAGGCGCACGTCTTCCAACTCGCGTTCGACCGACTCGCGCACGGCCTGCGCGCGCGCGCGCGCTTCGCTCAAACTGACGACGCCGGACTCCGCCTCTCTCGTCTCCTTACTCATCTCTTCGGCGGCCTCCACCGTTTACTTTTACCACTCGAAACATTATTTGCAGGCGAACACGTCGGGGCGACCGTCCCTCACAACCTGTCTCCCGGCGAAAGCGTTGAGCCGGGAGACGCCCTTCAAGAATGACGGCCGTTTGATTGAGTTAAATATAGTGGCTGCGTTCTTAAATCACAAACTACAAGTTCCGGCGCGCTTGCCGGGCGGGAGTGTGTGTGTCGCGCTTCACAGTCGGGGCGGGAGATAGATCGTGTCGTAGCGGCTGTGCGGCTTGTAACCGGCGCGGCGATAGAAATTTTGCGCGCCCTCGTTCGTTTCGTTGACGAGCAGGCAGAGCGACTCAGCGCGCGTCAACAACTCGCGGCTCAGTTGCGACAGACAGCGCAGCCCGTAGCCCTTGCCGCGCTCGTCCGGGTTGACGTACACGCCTTCGAGATAGCTTACTTCGGGCGTCTCGGAAATGATGTCCGTCTTGAAGACGAGACGCCCGCGCTCGATCCACACCCAGACGCGCCCGGCCTCGATGCGACGCGCCAGCCGCGCGCGAAAACCTTCCGGGTCAACTTCCAAAGGGTTGACCGAGCTTTCCTCGCAAGCCATCTGCGCGTGCACCGCCGCGACCTGCGGCAAATCCGCAATCGTCGCCGCGCGTAAGCCCGGCACAAACTCGCGCACGGCGACCGGCCAGCGCTGTTCCAACAACAATTGCCGCTGCACGCGCAAAGGGGATTCGCCCGCGTGCGCATAAGCAGACCAGAAGTGCTCGACCGTTTCCCGCTCGCCCAAAATGACGTGCGCATCGCGCCGCTCGCGCGCGCTCTCCGCGAAAGCCTCGATTGTTTCAGCACACACGCTCGCAAAAAGTATGTGATGACCGAGCAGGGCGATGCCTGTCAGCGCGCCGCGCGCGTCGCGGCACGCGTAAAAGTCGCCGCGATTCAAACTGCTCTCGAACCCGTGATCGCGGATCAAGCTCGACATGATGACGTTCTCGACCGGACGCGCGGCCAGAAACTTCAAAGCCTCGGCCTCTTGCCCGCGGACAAGCAGTTGCGGCGCGGAGACGCGGCGTTCGCGCGAACTGCGCGCGCGTGACGGCGCGGTGGGTGAGGAATTAAACGTTTGAGACATGGCTGGATGTAGGGCGAGGGGAACGGCGTTTCAAGATTAAAGAAACTTACGAGGGCATCAACTTCAACTTCGAGGGACACATTCCGCGCGAACACAAGCGGCGCACTTCTTAAGATATGGACGGCGCACACTCCGCCGGCGGAGCGTGCGCCGCCCGTGCCGTTAGAAATAGCCTTGATAGTCAGCGCCCGTATCCACGACGACGGGCGTATAACGCGTGCGATCTCCGTCGGCCATCGTCGCTAGAGACCTCAACAGCACGTCGCTAATAATGACGCCGTCGCTGATGATCACGCCGTCGTCGCGCAACAGCCCGTCGCTGATGATCACGCCGTCGCTGATGATCACGCCGACGGCGACGTAAGGCGCGCCGTCGCCGAGCATCCCGCCGCCGCTCGTCCTGATGTGGTCGCTGATGATCACGCCGTCGCTCAGAAAGTCCGGGTTTCGTCGCAGCAAGTTGTCGCTGATGATCACGCCGTCACTGATAATCACGCCGTCGCTGATGATCACGCCGAGGTCGTAGACGCGCTGGTATTCGGTGATGAGGTCGAGCCCGGTGGCGAAGCTGTGACTGAGGACGACGCCTTGCGCCCAATCGAACGTGTGCCCGGCGATGGTCGTGCGCGGCGCGGGCGCTGCACCCGTGAGCAGGGGCGTGCCGAGCGGCGTGCCGCTCGCGATGTCGCGGCGGACGAGTTTGGCGAGACGGACTGCGCCTTCGATGTTGAGTTGACCCGCGCCCTGCTCGAACGTATTGAAGTTGTTCAAGGGCTGCGCCGTGTACATCAAGATCGTCTTGATCAAATTCGGCGTAAGCCGGGGGTTGACTTGCAAGAGCAGCGCGGCCGCGCCGGCCACTTGCGGGGCGGCCATCGAAGTGCCGCTCATGAACATCATCGCGCGGCTGTCGTCGGAACTGACGCCCGCTTCCATCTGCGGATTTTGCGTGAGCAGGAAATTCTTCGCGCCGCAATCGTCATGACTCACGGGGCACTCGCCCTCGGCCTGTGCCCCGACGAGTTTGTTGCCGGGGGCGACGAGTTCCGGTTTGACGAGGTTGTCGAAATGGCGCACGCCCGCCGCGTCCAAGTAACTGCCGCGCGTCGGGCCGCGCGAACTATAGGTGGCAACGCCGTCGTCCCTGCGCTCGTTCGTGCCGAAAGTGTTCGACGCGCCCACGGTGATCGCCGAAGGCTCGATGCCGGGCGAATGAATCTGCCCGTAAACTTTCTGCCCGTCGTCGTTCTTGCCGTTGTTGCCCGCCGCCGCCACCACGACGATGCCTGCGTCAACCAGACGCCGCACGGCGAGACAGATGGGATCGTTCCGGTAAGAATCCACGGCTGGCATGCCGAGGCTCATGTTGACGACGCGTATGTTGTAGAGCGCCCGGTTCGCCATCACCCAGTCGAGCGCGCGCAAGACGGACGAGACCGAGCCGCGCCCTTCGTTGTCGAGCACGCGCAAGTTCAAGATGTTCGCGTTCGGCGCGATGCCGACATAGGCCGCCCCGGCGATGCGCCCGTTGCCCGCGGCCAGCGAGGCGACGTGCGTGCCGTGCCCGTATTGATCGGAGGCGTTGCCGTAATCGACGAAATCCTCTTCGGCGAGGATGCGCACGTCGCTATCGGTCGAGCGCCCGTCGCGAAAAGATTTGTGGCTGCGCTTGATGCCCGAATCGAGGATGGCGATGCCTATCCCCGTGCCGTCGAGACCGCCCGTGGCCTGCGTGCGCACGAGGTCTGCGCCGGTCGTGGCGGAGACGTGGCCGAGCGTGCGCACTTCGCGGTCGGGCGTGATGTAGGAGATTTCCCCGAACCGCGTCAAATCGAGCGCGTCCTTCGCCGTCATCTCCGCGCTCACGAAACTCGAATCTTGGAAGGCGTAATTGACGCGCACGCGCGGACGCGTGTAGACCTCTTGCACGCCCGCGCCGGCCGGAGCGTTGAAGCGACAGATGACGCGGAAGATTCTCTTGCGATGGACGGAGCGGACAAGCTCGCCGGCCAGGTCGGGCGAGAGTTTATCGAGTCGCGCGTTGTATTTCGTCAGCGGCAGGCCGGGAGTTTTAGTTTTGTCCGACACGGCCGCGCCGGTTTTTGCCGCCGCCCCGCCCGTGCGTTTCCCGCCCGGCGAAACTTGCCCGCGCACGGCCAGCCCACCGAGATTGGCGAAGCACAGAGAGGCTAAGACGAACAGGGGGACGAAACTTTTGCGCGCGCGGCGAATGATTTTCTTCATCTCGGTTTCACAGACGATGCGGAAAACTCTCTTTCGTGTGAACAACCAGCAAGGGGGATTTAAACTGTACGGACAGAAACGGATGGCGCAAACTTTGAGGATTTCAAGCGGCTAAACGTTGCTGCCCATTCGCTCAAATGTCGAATTTAAAACCCCTCTTTGCTCAACTCACGCATCTGTCCTTAGTGCAACAATCGTGCCAACTGCGACGAACGCCTTGCACAGACCTCGCCAAAGGCCGCGCCTTGCGACGACTCTTCCCGAAAGTTGGCGAAACCTCTGTAAAAACGCGTCTCACACGCTTTCAGCCCCTCTTTCCCGCGCGCGAAAAAATCTCTTCCCACACCTCCGCATCGACAAACACGCCGCACGCCCCTGTATATCTCTTTCGCATCGCATACTCCGTTCGCAGTTTCCCCAAAAACTCAATGTTTATGCGACTGAAAATGCTTTGAGAGATTCTACGGGCTTGGTTGTGCGAAGGAGGTATCACTTTTTATCGCCGGAAACAGACGGCCTGCCGCCGGCGGAAACGGCTCGCTGTAACTCTCTGCCGCTGAAACTCATGTTTTCAAGCACTTCGGCGCTTGGCACGGCGGTTGTAGAGAGCGTTCGGGCGCAAACAAGCGCTCAGTGCAGTTCGCTTGAGCAGCACGCAAAGTTTGGAATGTCGAGGGGCGCTAACTTCAAGGGGCGCGATTTTTTATAGTCGAGAGGGAAAGTAAAGATGAGTTTTCTGAAAGGCAAGATGCAATCATTCAATGTTCGGAGGGGCGCGGCGGGGATCATCCTTCTTCTCACCCTGTTCGTCCTGAATAGTTCCCCGGCCTACGCCGGTAAAGATTGCAGCGGTGCGTTCACCGTGCAACTCTCGGACGGCCGCGTCATCACGGGGCCGACCAAAGTGACGGTCGCCGTCGGCGCGGGTCTGACCGCGCGCGTGAGCGGCAAGTTCGTCAACTACACGGTCGATCTGGACACGTTCCGCGTGACCAACTACACGCTCCAGAGCGACATCACGGCCAACCAACCGGCCGTCATCTTCACGCGCAAAGAGGCTCTGCACGGGCGCACTTTGACAAGCGGCCTGAGCATCGACCTGAGCAGCGAACAACTCGTCTTGCAGCGTTCGGGCGGCGGCCAGAGCATGAAGATTCAGTCGAAGGATTGCAGCGAGGGCGGCATCTTCCAGATGGAGCCTGAGCCCGCAGCCGAAGTCGTGCACGAACTGGGGCCGTTGTTCGTCTACTGCGTCGATTCGCTGGGTCGCGTCCTGATCGTCAGCGGCAGCAATCCTTTTATCGGGCGCGAGAGTCCGGAGCTTGCGACGCGCACGTTCCCCGCGGGCAACGCCATCATCGGGACGAAAGTTTCTCGCTGGCTGATACAGTCCGGCGGACGCATGGGCATGGTCACGGGCGAAGACGCCGTCGAGCCTCTGACCTCGGCCTGCTCGGCCAATCCCAACGCGACGCCGAGTCCTTCGCCGACAGCGACACCGAGCCCTTCGCCGACGGCCACGCCTTCGCCCAGCCCGACGGCCAGTCCGTCGCCAAGTCCCTCGCCGAGTCCGTCGCCCGGTCAAGGCGTGGAGGCGAGAATGCAAATCCGTCTCGTCGGCGCGAGTTTGAACGGCGCGACGCCCGTGGGCGAGGCCGAGTTCCGGCGCGAAGCCGAAGGCAGCCGCCGCCTGCGCATCAAGATTGAGAACGTCAACTTGCCGAACGGCACGGTGCTGAACGTCCTTGTCGATAACGTGAAGGTGGGCGAGATCGTCATCAACTCGCTCAAGGGCGAGATCGAACTGAGAACCGACCACGGACAGACCACTCCGCCCGTCGTCAACGGCACGAGCATCGTCATCTCCGACCGCACGGGCACGACCGTTATCGCGGGCACGTTCTCGCAGTCGCTCCCGAACCCGAACGCGACGCCGACGCCCACGCCTGCTCCCAACCCCAACGGCGAACTCCGTGTTCGCATCCCGCTCACCGGCGCTGCGATCAGCGGCATGATGCCGCAAGGCCACGCGGACTTCCGCCAACGCCCCGAAGGCCGCCGCTTGAACGTCGAGATTCAAGACGTGAACTTGCCCGCCGGGACGACCTTCCGCGTGCTGGTTAACAATACGAGCATCGGGCAGATCGTGCTCAACTCATTCTTCCGCGGCGAACTCGAATTGAACACCAACGACGGCAACAGCGTCCCCGCAGTCACGAACGGCACGACCGTCGCCGTCGTCAACAACGCGACGGGCGCGACCATCGTGGCCGGTCTCTTCGGCGCGATTGCGCCCGCAGCCAATCCGCTCGAAGACGGCAACTTCTTCGTCCGCCAGCAGTATCTCGACTTCCTGAACCGCGCGCCGGAACAGGGCGGTCTCGATGCTTGGCTCGGCGTGCTCTCGAAGTGCCCGAACAGCGGCTACGGCTCGACGAATCCCGAATGCGACCGCGTGCAAATCTCTTCGGGCTTCTATCGCTCGCCGGAGTTCAGCGGACGCGGCTTCTTCGTCTATCGTCTCTACGACGCCGCGCTCGGACGCATGCCGCGCTACGCCGAGTTTATGCCCGACCTCTCGCGCATCGGCACGCCGCAGACGGCCGCCGAACTGGAAGCGAGCAAAGACGCCTTCGTCGCCGAGATCATGGCGCGCCCCGAGTTCACGGCGCTCTACGGCGGACTGACCAACGCCGTGAACGCCGAAGCCTTCGTCACGAAGTTGGAGCGCACGGCCGGAGTGACGCTCGCCAACCGCGCGCAACTCATCTCCGGGATGGCGACGGGCGCGAAGACGGCGGCGCAGACGCTCCGCGCCTTCATCGAAAGCCAAGAAGTGCAGACGCGCTTCTTCTATCGCGGCTTCGTCGCCATGCAATACTTCGGCTACCTGCGTCGCGACCCCGAACCGGCGGGCTTCGACGCATGGGTCAACATCCTGTCGAACGGCGCGCAGAATGTTCAACCCGGCGACTACCGCACGCTGATCTTCGGCTTCCTGCACTCCTTTGAATATCGCAACCGCTTCGGCCAGCCCTAACCTGTTGCTCGAAGGCTGCGACTGTTCAGCGCAAGCTGAAATTTCACGGAGGCGTTGACCTTTAAAGGTCAACGCCTCTTTTTTTCTCTTCGTAGACTTAAGGAGCGGGAACGAGAGGTTGCCAGCCGTAAGAGCCGTTGGAGTTCGCGTTGGCCGTGAAGTTCACTTCGTTGCCGCCGTCCGTGTCCATCAAGTAAATATCCTGATTGTCGTCGCGGTAGGTGATGAAGGCGATGTGCGTCCCGTCGGGCGACCAGCGCGGCTCCATACAGTCGGAGGTATTGGTGAGCTGCGCGAGGTCTGTGCCGTCCACATCGATCACGTAAATTTGCGACTGGTCATCGGCGTAAGTGGTGAAGACGAGTTTCGTCCCGTCGGGCGACCAAGACGGCTCAAAGTGGTAAGGAGCGGCGGGCAAGACGCCGCCCGTGTTGGTCAGATTGGTCTGGTCGCTGCCGTCCGCGTCCATGACGTAGATTTCCGTGCCGGATTCGCCCCACCTGACGAAAGCGATCTTCGTCCCGTCGGGCGACCAGACGGGTGCGTCGTCCGACGAATATGTGAGCCGCGTCGTGTCTGTCCCGTCCGAGTCCATCAGGTAGAGGCTCGGCAGACCATCGCGGCTGCTGAGAAACAGAATCTTCGTGCCGTCCGGCGACCAGCGAGGCCACCAAGACGTTTCGGTCGGGTCTTGCGTCAGGTTGGTCATGCCGCTGCCGTCCGCGTTGACGACATAGACATCGGAGTGAAAGGTGGAGTCGTAAGTAGTGAGCGCGATCTTCGTGCCGTCGGGCGACCAAGTTGGATAGCGTGAACCGTCCGAGTCCGTGAGTCGCGTCTGGTTCGTGCCGTCTGCGTCCATCACGTAGACCTCTCCCGCGCCGTGCCGGTAATCGACGAAAGCGATCTTCGTGCCGTCGGGCGACCAGACGGGCGCGAAGGCGTCGTGGGCTTTGTCCGTGAGCCGCGTCTGCGCGCTGCCGTCGCCGTTCATCACGAAAATTTGCATGGTGAGACCGCGCACGCTGCCGAAGACCACTTTGCCTTCGGCGGCGGGCGTCGGCGACGGCGAAGGAGAGCCGGGTTGCCAGTTGAGCACGAGCGCGCCGGGGAAGCCCATCTCGTCGTGCACGTCGAGCGCGATGTAGTAAACCGTGGAGGCCGTGGCCTCGAAGGAGACGGCGCTGTAAATGTAAGACGAAGCATCGTCGTTGCTCGCCACCTCCGTCAGAGCGCCCACGCTGCTTCCGGTGTAGACGCTCAACACCGTGTCGCTGTAGACGCCCGCCGGGTCTAAGGTGTCGAAGGTGACGCTGCCGCTCGTCGTCGGCTGCCAGCGATACCAGACGGAGAGACCGGCGGCGTGCCCGGCGTGATCCGGTTCTCCCGCCTCGGCCGTCGCCTCCGTGTTATCGACGCTTGCGCTTCCGCTGTCGCCGCCGATGATCTGTGCATCGGCGAAGTTATCGTTGACGGGCGCGAGGGCGAGGCTCGCTCCGGTCGCAAGGAAGTTGGTCGCCGTCGAAAATCGGGCGACTGCCGGGTATGCTGTGGTGAGGAAGCAATTCATCAGAATCGCTAAAGAGAGTGAGAATCCGATGATTCGTTTCGTGAGGGACGAGGTTGACATCTTGTTTTCTCCTGTGTGGTGAAGTTTATTGACAGGTTGCGAACTCGGTCGGTCGAGTGAAGGTGCGACCAACCGCCGCGTTGTTTTGCGAACGAAAGAGCAAGCGCTTGGAGCGTTCGTGCTGCCCTGCAAAATCAGGCGACGAGCGGAAGTAGAGACCACTCTGCCCTCCCCGTCCGGACACACGAAGACTTAAGCGCGAGGCAAACCACTATTTACTTTGTTAAGATCGACGCGCCGTTTGAGAAGCGGTGAGGCTGCGGCGCTGTTGTCTGGCTACACGTGGGCGACTACCCTTGAGGGTCAAGCGAAGGCGTGCGAGAAACTGCCCCGCCACCCACACCCAGCGTCGCCCGAATTTTTACAACTGTCCCCTTCTTAGCTTCCGAGAGAGGCGGCTGCCTGACGGCTGCCCGAAAGCCTTCCTGAATTTTTACTGTGCGTTCAATGATGGATGCTGCGCGGATTCTAAACTCCGCTTGATAATTGTCAAGATAAAAATCATCCGGGCAGCGACGCGACCGGCACATCGTCTCTTCCCCGCACAAAATTTTCTTGCAGCCTCGCGCAATTGTTGTATATTCCCGCCGGACACACGAAGACCGCGCCGCCCGTGAACCTCTCGGCAGCATTGAACCAGCTTGAACTGTCCCGCAAACTCAGAGCAGCGGCAACAGAGTTTGCATCAGGTTGAGCGCTATATCAGTCCACATTACGCTTTCTGCCTGCGGTGGAGGCGGTGGCGGAGTCTTCTCCGTATGCATTATCCCTTCGCCAGCGAAGGTAGATGTGGCGAAGGCAAAGGCTAGGGCTATTGCTGCGAGAGCATTTCGGTAGCTTTTCATCTTTTCTTTCCCTTTGAGGTAGTTAGTGAAGCCAGACCCTTCTGGTTTTGATTTGCGGCCTATCCTAACGGAAGGACGCGACTTTAACCTGCCTGAAAATTTTCCAGCAAGCACAAAGAAAGCGAGTCCTCACATGACTTTAGCTGAATCATTAGTGAAGCAGTTAGAAAATCCCGCGTTGAGCCTTGACGAGCGGGCGCGGCTTCAATGCGAGATAGCAGCGGAGTTCGAGCATAGAGGTCAGTATGAGGCTGCACGTGAGGCGCTTGGCGAATTGTGGAACGGCGTCGGCGAACGGCCTACGGTCGAAGGACTATCCGATTTGACTATAGCAGAGGTGCTTTTGCGCATTGGCTCGCTCTCCGGTTATCTCGGAAGCGCAGGACAGATTAAAGACGCGCAAGAGAAAGCTAAAGACTTAATCAGCGAAAGCATAGACCGTTTTAAAGCTCTTGGAGAGACAACGAAGGTATCCACAGCGCAGTGCGAGCTTGCTTTCTGCTATCGCCGCGCGGGAGCACATGATGAAGCACGGCTATTTTATAATAAGGCGCTGGAGCAACTGACCAACAGCGATGAGAATGAGTTGAAAGCTAAAATAATTCTACGCCTCGCGGCAGTGGAATCGTTTAGTGGCCGCTATGCCGACTCGCTTAACATCCTGACAGACTCAACCGAGTTATTCGAGCGAAGTGCGAGCGATGCCCTCAAAGGAAATTTTCATAACGAGCGCGCGTGCGCGCTGATGTCGTTAGGCCAAGTCGAAGAGCGTGCGGATTACCTAGACCGCGCCATCATTGAATTCACCGCCGCATCAGTTCACTTCGAGCGGGCAGGACATACAAGATATTTTGCCCGCGCCGAAAACAATCTGGGATTCTTGCTGCACACCGTCCGGCGGTTTGACGAAGCTCACGAACACCTCAACCGTGCGCGCCGCTTGTTCGTCAACTTAAATGACCGGGGCAGCATTGCACAGGTGGATGAAACACGCGCCCGCGTCCTGCTCGCAGAGGGTAGGCTACGCGCGGCCGAGAGTGCAATTCGGGAAGCTGTCGGCGTCGTCTCCAAAGGCGGCGAGCAGGGCTTATTAGCCGAAGCTCTCACGACGCAAGGGCGCGTCCTGTCCAAACTCGGCAACTTCGTCGAATCGGTTAACACGCTGAGACGTGCGGCTGATGTGGCGGAGCAGGCGGGGGCGTTGGAGGATGCGGGGAAGGCTTTGCTCGTGTTGATGGAGGAGCATGGAGAGCGGGTTGGGGAGCAGGAGTTGTTGGAGGCTTATGAGCGGGCGCACAACTTGTTGAAGGAGACGCAGGATGCGGAGACGATCAAGCGTCTGCGCGGGTGTGCGTTGCGGATCGTGTCGGCGCGGCGCGCTTCGTTGTCGCAGGGGCGGGTGCGTAGTCTCACGGATTTTTGGGCGAACTTTGATTTGAACGAGAAGGTGCGGGCATTCGAGGCGCGGTACGTGCGGCGCGCTTTGATAGATGGAGAAGGCAGTGTGACGCGTGCGGCGCGTTTGTTGGGGTTGCATCATCATGCGACGCTGGCGGCGATGCTGGACGAAGGTGGCAGGCATAAAGACCTCGCGCACCTGCGGACGCCGCGTGAGCCGCGCCGGCAGAGCATCATCAAGCGCGATGGTCGGCGCGCGGGGCGGGGGCGCACTAAGGCGCGGGAGATCAGCATTCTCTGCGTCGAAGACTGTCAGGTTGTGGCGGATGCGTTGAAGGAGAATTTGGAGGAGATGGGTTGGACGGTGGAACTGTGCGCCGACGGCGCGGAAGCGATGCGAAGGATCGAGAGCAAGTCGCGTTTGCATCTGCTGATTTTAGACAACGAGTTGCCCGGCGAGAGCGGTTTACAGATCGCGCGGCGGGCGCGGCAGTTGCCGCACCGGCGGCGGACGCCGATCATCATGTTGTCGGCGAGCGATGTCGAAGGCGAGGCGCTCGCCGCGGGCGTCGATGCTTTTTTGCGGAAGCCGCAGGACGTGTTGAGACTCACCGCCACGGCCACGCGTTTATTGACGAAGCGCGTCTAAGGGCGATTTGCGGTTGAGTTTGCTGCATGATCATTTCAACGCAGAGGACGCAGAGAAAACTATCTCTTCTCCGCGTCCTCCGCGTCTCTGCGAACTCTGCGTTAAATCGCGGCTTCGGTAAACTCAACCGCAAAGTGCTCTAAGGCGTTTTCGTGTTTAATCGTGCTGGTGGCCGCCCGCGGGTTGACCTTGCGGCGCTTCGATGATGCCTTCCCTGACGCGGCGCATGATCTCATCGTAGAGTTCCGGCGGCAACACCCTGACCATCGTCATCATGCCCATGAACGAACCCGTCCAGCCGGGCGGCAAGCCGTAAGTCTCAGGCTTCGCCACTTCCTTGTCCATGAACATGACCATGTCCTGCGGGTAGCCGGGCACGCGCTTGCGGCGCGCGGTGTCGTCCGGGTTTGAGACTTGGCCGAGACGTTCGACCTGTCCGGGCTGCACCTCCGCGCCCTTGCCCTGTGCGGGCGACTGCGGCGTCTGCCCGCCGTGACCTTGATGCTGCTCTGGCGGCCCGACCATGTTCGAGACGTTTCGCTCCTGCGCCGTCATGCCCATGCCGCGCCCCATGCCCGGCGAGAGGTCTTCCGAGAGCGCGTGCCCCTGCGTGACGATGCCCATGCCCTCTTCCATCCCCTTCCCCGTCCGCGCGCCCATGCCGGCGTGCGCCATCGGCCCGACCATCGAGACCATCTGGTTCATCATGTGATGCGGCAGGTGGCAATGCAGCATCCAGTCGCCCGCGTAGACGGCGTCGAACTCGATGTCTCTGGCCTGCGCCACGCCGACGAGCACTGTGTTGCCGGGATACCAAGCCGTCTCGGGGATGCGCCCGCCCTCCGTGCCCGTCACGTAGAACTGGTGGCCGTGGATGTGCATCGGGTGATGATCCATGCCCATGTTGATCATGCGGATGCGGACGCGCTCGCCTTGCCGGACGAGCATCGGCGTCGAGTGCGGGCCGGAACGGCCGTTGATCGTGAGCCAGTTGAACTCCATCGCCAGAGTGTTCGGGATGGGGTTATTGGGCAAGAGCGCCCACTCCTGCAAGACCAGTCCGAAGTCTCTGTCCACCTTCGGCGCGTAAGGTCTGCGTGGGTGGACGATGAAGAAACCGATCATGCCCATCATCTCCTGCATCGCCATATGCGAGTGGTAGAAGAACGTGCCGTTTTGATGGAGCTGAAACTCGTAGGTGAACGTCTGCCCCGGCTCGATCAAAGGTTGATTGAGGAACGGCACGCCGTCCATCGCGGCCGGAACTTCCAATCCGTGCCAGTGCATGCTCGTGCCTTCGGGCAACTTGTTGGTGACGTGGATGCGCACGCGGTCGCCTTCGTTGACCTCGATGGTCGGCCCCGGCACGCTGCCGTTGTAGCCCCAACCGTAAATGTCCTTCCCCGGAATGAGTTGCCACTTGACCACTTCGGGGACGAGATGAAAGACCTTCACGCCGCCCTCCAGCGTCCAAGGGAGACGCGGCACGTCGGGCACTTCGACGGGCACGTTCCGGCCGGACGAAGCACGCGCTCCGTGATCGACGACGGGCGGCGCTTGCGGCGGCGGCGGCGCAGGCATGTTGTGTCCCTCGTGCTGTGCGCCGGCGGTCTTTGCGCCCGCCGTCAAAGCGCCCGCCGCGCCGAGGATGGAAGCGCGTCTCAGAAAATTGCGTCTGCTGTTGTCCATTTGTATAACTCCTGTCGTGTAAAAAAATCTTTCCCCCGCCGCGCGGCTTCAACGTTGATCGGAGTCGCCCGTCGCCCCGTTCGCCGAAGACCTGAGAGTGAAACCTTCGGTGCGCTCGCCCGTCTCGCCGGGACGGTTGACGGCATCGAGGCCGCCTTCGAGCAGGAGGCCGCGCAAGGCCGTCGTGCTGCGTCTCAGTTCGACGAGCGCGCGCGCGTATTCGACTTCGACTTGGAAGAGCGTCCGTTGCGCGATCAAGACCTGCGGGTAAGAGGCGGCCATCTGCCGGAAGTTTCCCAGATACATCTCGTAAGCCTCGCGCGCGCGCGGGACGACCTGCGTGCGATATTTTTCGACCATCGTGTGCGCGTTGCGATAGGCGCGAAAAGAGGTTGACAGGCGCGTGCGCAGAGAGAGTTGGAGGCGTTCGAGTTCGCGTTCGGCGATGGCGAGTTCGGCTTCGGCCGCCGCGATGCCGCCACGGTTGCGATTGAAGATGGGAACGTTGACCCCGACTTCGATGCGCCCTTCCGCGCCGGTCTTCCGGCCGTCGCGTTCGAGTATCTCGTTGTTGTAGCCGACGCCGCCGCTCAAGAAGAGGTCTGGGATGCGTTCGGCGCGCTCGCGTGAGACGACGGCGCGGGCGCGTTCCACACCGGCTCGCGCGGCTCGCAGCTCCGGGCTGTCGCGCAGGACGACGCTCAGCAGTTGCTCCTGTTCGAGCACGCCCGCGCCCTCTTCCAGACTCCCGGCCAGACGCGCCGGTCGCAGCGCCGGATCGCCCACCATCGCGCCGAGCGCGCTCCAAGCCTGCTCCCAATCGGTGCGCGCGCGCAGGCTTTCGATCTCGGCGCGCTCGGCCTCGATCTCGATCTCCAACTGGTCTGGGCGGTCGGCCTGCCCGACGTTGTAAAGCTCTTTGGTGATCTCGACGGCCTCGCGCGCGAGGTCTGCGAGGTCGGCGCGGAGTTCGACCAACTGTTGCGCGCCGAGAGTCTCGAAGTAGAGCATGCGGACGGAGTTTGCGACGCGCCGCGCCTGCGCTTCGGCGATGGCTTCGGCCTGCTCGCGCTCGCGCTCGAAGATGCGTTTGGACTTGCCGAGTTTTCCGCCGAGCGGAATCGTCTGTTCGACGAAGACGCCGTGTTCGCTGTTGTCGCTGAGCGCGCGGAAGGCCAGTTCCTCGCCGAAGTAACCGACCGTCGGATTCGGAAACGCGCCCGCCTGCCTGCGACGCCCTTCGGCCGCGCGGACGGAGGCCGCCGCCTGTGCGAGCGTCGGGTTGCGCTCCGTCGCCATGCGCTCCAACTCTTCGAGCGTCACGACGGGACTGTCAGGGATGATGCCGCTTCGCGCCATGCGCCGCTGCTCCGTCCTAACTTGCGACGGCGTCGATTGATGCGCGCCGTGATCCACCGCCGGTTGCTGCGCGGCGGGCGTTTGCGAGACGGAGGGTTGCGACGCGGGAGTTTGCTGCCCGTGCCCTTGATGCTGCTCTGCGCCTGAAGGCGACGGCGTTGTCGCCGCAGGAGAAGGCGGCGGCGCGGGCATCGAGTGGCCTGCGTGCGGATCAGGCGTGGGCGCGGGCGTCGGCGTGGGTGTCGGCTGTTGCGTGTCGGGCGGCTGTTGCGTGTCCGGCGTCGGTTGTTGCGTGTGCCCCGCGTGCGGGTCGGCGTGCGGCGCGGCGTCGTTCACGTCGGCGGACGTTCGTTGACGGGTCGCCGGCCGGGCGGTCTTCTTGCGCCGGGCGCGGCTTGAAGTTGTTCGTCGCGCGGGCGTGTTCTTTGGCGTCGATTTCCTGACAGGCTGTTTGGCCTTCGGCTTGGCGGGCGCGGCAGGCATGTTGTGCCCCTCGTGTTGCGCCCGCGCGTGTACGAACGCCGCCGCGACAAGGGACACGGCGACGAGCGCGCACAGGAAGTTGCGCGCGAGCGCGCGGACGCGTCGAGATTGATTCATAATTTCCTCCGCAAGTGTCGTTACAGAGCAGTCGTCATTCGCGCGTGCGACGGTAAAACGGCGCGCGGCGCGTGAGACGTGCATGCCACAAGTTTTATTGAGAGACGAAGCGTGCGGGGCGGAGGCACACTCCGACCGCGAGACGGCGCGGCGGCTGCGGCGGGTCTAAATGCGGAAGACGTTCAGAAGGAGAAGCTGTTTGCCGGAGCATGCGGGCGGAGCGTGTTGCGCGGGCGTAATCTTTCGCCGGAAGACGTCGGAGGGCGGCGCGGTCTGTGCCACGGCGTGCGGCGCGGCGAAGTCTACATTCTTCTTGGCCGCGTTGAATTCCGGCTCGAAGAAGACGGAAGGCGTCGAGCCGGGGCGACCGACGCAGTGTGCGCAAAAACCTTCGTGCGGCCGTGCGACCGTGCCGCTCAGTTTCGCGCGTGCGAATTCTTGCCGCTCGCCTGATGCCTCCGTCACGTGTCCGGTGTCCGTGTTATTTGAACCCGGCTCGACGGCGGGCGCTGTGACGGCGTCGTGGCAGTGAGTTGCGACGTGGGCGTCCCGTGTCGTGGAAACAATGGGCGCGGCCGTCTTCGTCTCACAGCTCAAGTGCGGGCAGACGGCGGCGAGCACGCTGCCGCAGCAGCCCCAAACGAGAGCTAAGGCGAGACAAAAATTTACGAATTTCCGCGTCACGATTTTTTACCTTGCCGGTTTATTAACACACGCCTGAGAGTCTTGTCCACAGGCGAGTAAGGCGGGCAAGCGCGGGACACAATGCACGCGTCGAGATTACACGGCCGTCAACGCGCGCCACGTCGCGACGGGCTGAATCGCCGCCGGAGGGGCGAGGCTTCTTGCCAAGTCATCAACGTCACCTCGTCGCAATCCCTCGTAGGATACGAAAGCGAAGCAGCCTAACTAACAATCCGTTCGTCCGCTCTAACGAATCATCCGGCGCTCGATAGAACGCGCGCACGCCGAAGAGAATCATTGTCGTCCGCGTCTAGTTTCTGAGAACCTCGAGCGGGTCGATGTCGGCCGTTCTACGAGCCGTGAGGTAGCAGGTGGCGAGGCCGGTGCAGATGAGCAGGACGAGGACGGTGATGTAGGTGTAGGGGTCGGAGTCGACGATGCCGTGGAGCATGCTGGACAAGAGAGTGCTCAAGGCGCGCGCGCAGGCGATGCCGATGGCCGCACCGAGCAGGCTCAAGACCAAGCCTTCTCTGAGGATCATCCAGATCACCTCTTTTCGTTGCGCCCCCAAGGCCATCCGCACGGCGATCTCTCGCGTCCGCTGCCGGCTGGAATAAGACATGATGCCGAAGACGCCCGCCGCCGCCAGCAGCAACGCCATCAAGGCGAAACTGCCCAACAGGAACATGACGAAGCGCGGCTGCGCGACGGCGCTGTTCAAACGCTGTTCGAGTGTTTGCAGTTCGGCGAGGGGCTGCTCGCGGTCTAACGCCCAGACCTCTCTTCTGATCGACGGCGCAAGGCTGAGTGGCGCGACCGTGCGCGACCTGACCAGCACGTACATATTCTCGACCAGCGGAAACTGTCGATAAGGATAGTAAGCCTCCGGTTCGGGCGCGGCCGAGAGGCCGACGTTCTTGAAATCCTCAGTCACGCCGACGATGGTCATCCACGGAGACTTCGTGCCGCCGAGCCTGATCTTCTTGCCGACCGCAGACCCTTCGGGCAGGTAGGCATCCTTCAAGGCGCGATTGACGACCACGACCGGCTCGTCATCCTTCGGGCGTGTGTCCGAAAACATCTCCCCTTCGACGAGCGGAATCCACAGGGCGCGGAAATAGCCGGAGTTGACGACTTGAACGCGCACCATCGTCGAGGGCGCGGGCTGCGAAGCGGCGTCGCCCTGTACCGACAGGCGAAACATCCCGCCCACCGGCACGGGCGGAGCGGAACTGCACAGCCCCACCGCGTCCACGCCGGGCAGCGCCGCGATGCGACTTGTGAGATTTTCAAAAAAGGCGGCTTGCCGGTCTTTCGCCGGGTAACGCGCGGGCGCGAGGTCGAGCCGGAGAGTGAGAATCTGATCCGGGCGAAAGCCCAGATCGCGATAGCGTAGAGACCAGAAACTTCTGATCATCAAACCCGCCCCGACCAGCAGGATGACCGCCAGAGCCAACTCTCCGACCACCACCACGTTCAACACGCGCCGGAGTTTGACCGAACCGATCATGCCCGCCCCGCTCGATTTCAAAAGCTCGCCGAAGTTGCGCGTGGGCAGCGCCCACAGTGCGACCAAGCTGATGAGCAACACCGTCACGACGAAACTCAGGAGCACCGAAGCCGCGACCCGCCAGTTGAGTTGAACGTCAGTGATTCCGAAAACCTTCTGCGGAAAGATTCCGACGACGAAACGATAGCCCCAAAAGCTGACGAAGAAACTGAGCAGGCAACCGAGGAAAGTGAGCACCATATTCTCGGCCAGCATCTGCTTGAACAAGTCCAGCCGGTTAGCCCCCAAGCTGATGCGGACGGCCATTTCCGTCCGGCGCACGACTGTGCGCGCGAACAACAGACTGCCGACGTTCAACACGCCGAGCACCCACAAAAAGCCGACCGCCCCCGTCAGCAAGAGCGCGGCCGACGAGACGCCCTGAGTCAAGTGTTCGCGCAAAGGGCGCAAGCGCGCCTGCTGTCCGTCGTGCAGGCGCGGACTCGCGCGCACGATGTTTTGCTGCACCGTGTTGAGTTCGGCCTGGGCTTGCGCGTGCGTGACGCCCGGACGCAGGCGCGCGATGACCTTGAGCTGCCGCACGCCCGCGCTCATGCTCGTCTCGCGGTTGGCTTGCTCCAAGCCGAGCGCCAGAGGCGTGTACACTTCCACGTCGAGCGGTTCGGGAAAGCGAAACTTCTCCGGCAAGACGCCGACCACCTCGAACGGTTCGTCGTCCAGTTTGATCTGCTGCCCGACGCAAGCCGTCGCTGACGCGAAACGGCGCACGCAGAAGTCGTGCGTGAGAATGGCGACGCGGTTGCCGCCCGGCGCGTCTTCCTCCGCGAGAAAGTTTCGTCCGGCGATTGTCTGCCCGCCGAGCGTGGGCAAAAATTCCAGAGACACTTCGGCCGAGAGAACGTGTTCGGGTTCGCCCGCGCCCGCGAAGTTGCGGAAGCGTTCGGAGAAAGCGACCGTCTGTGAAAACGAATTGACCTGCGAGCGCCACGCGACGAAGTCCGGAGCCAGAGCGTACTCGTTCTTGTTCGCCGAGACGCCCTGACTGAGCCACACCAGCCTGTCCGGTTCCGGATAGGGCAAGGGACGCAAAAAGACCGCGTCGGCGATCCCGAAGACGAGCGTGTTGACGCCGATGCCCAACCCCAAGATGAGGATGGCCGTGACGGCAAAGGCGGGGCTGCGGAGAAGTGACCGCACCCCGCCTCGCAAGTTGATCCACAAAGTTCGCATGGCTCCGGCTCCGCGGTGTCGGAGATAAATCCGTCCAAAAGCGTCGCTGTGCGTCGATCTTAAATTCGCACAGACTCGACCGGCGCGTGCACGCGCGTCTCATCAAAACGCCGACGCGCTCACAGTGAAACCGAACGACGACATTAACTGCCGGTCGAAATAACCTCAGTGACGAGTGACGAGTTGAAGACAAGTTTCTTTGTATTAACTCGTCACTCGCCACTTCTCTAACTTGGGGCAATCGCGCGCTCAGGCTTCCTGCTTGAAACGCCAAGCCGTCACCCCGCCGTCGCCGACCGTGTAGAGATAGCCCGGCCGGACGATGGCCTCGATGCACGTCACCGGGAGTTTCAGAGAATATTGATAACTGCCGTCCCGTTTGTCGTACACGTCCATCACCTGCTCGCCCGCGCCGAGCGTGCCGCCCGTAGACGTTCCGGTCAGGACGTACAACTTATCGCCCACGATGCTCATGCTCAGGATGGCGCGCGTGCCGTTGCGTTTAACCTTTCGCCTGCCGTCGATGTCCAACACTTTCGGCGGCGGCAGCGCGTCAATCGTCTTCACGACGAAACGCTGTGCGCCGTCCGCGCCGTAACCGGCCATGACGCCCATGTAACGGCCGCCATAAATAAATCCGCCGCTTTCCGTATCGCCCACGATGTTGCCGTCGAGCGCGATTCCCTGTCCGGCTTGATCTTGGATGATCTGGCCGAAGGACGAGATGGGTTCTCCCGACGGTTTATAGACCTTGAAGAGCATGTCGCCGCCGGGCGTGGACATCGTCGCCAGCACGTCGCCAAGGGCCGCGACGCGATACGCTTCGCCATCCGGCTTGATCTCCTCCGCCGCGCCGTTCGCATTAAAGTGCGTGATCTTTTTCTGCAAAGGGTCGCAGACCCACAACTCGCCGTCGGGTCTGACGGAGACGGCCGTCGGGTTGATGAAAGCACCGGCCACGCCGCCCGCGGGCGTCGCCCTTCCTTCGCCGAACGCCTTCAGCAGTTTTCCGTCGGGCGAAAACATCTTGATTTTGAAGTCCGACCAATCGAGGACGTAGAGGTTGCCCGCGCCGTCGGCGCGCACGATGCGCGGGTCGGCGAGCGCGCCTGAGTCGAGCGCGAAAGATTTTTCAAACGAGAGGTCTTTCCAGACGCGGCCCGCGACCGTCTGGCTTTTCGGCGCGCGTTCCCCGCTGAGAAAAGCAGGTTCGAGTTCGGTCGTGTTCGGTGTGTGATCCGACACGAAACCTATCGCGTAGCTCAACGACAAGAAGACCGCCGCCACCGTCAGCACCAGGATTAAGTCCTTACGCAGAAACTTGAACATAGCTTTCGACGCTCCTTAGTTCTCTTATTTCGGCCGTCGGCCGACAAAGCAAAACTCGCGTTGACTCTTAGCAGCCACTGCACTCCCCGTAACACGTGATTCCATTCCAGGTGCAACATATATTCGAGTTGCTGATGTCGCACCCACAAATTCCGGTCGGCCCGCACAGACCGCCTCCGGGGGCGCTGGCCGACGTGCTCAACGAATTCGTCGAGCCTGCGAAGAGCGTCAAGAGCGCCAGCGCGCAAAGCGCGATTCTGAAAATATGTCGCGTCATGTCTCGCACACCTCCGTCGCTAGAGCGGACGAGTCCTATTGCTGACAGACTCGTCTGCCGCACGCGTTGCTATCCGACTTGTCTTTTCTTTGATTGAGGCCGACGACGAAAAACCGTGAGGTTCCATTCAGCCGCTGCTCTTGCCGGGCGTCCGGCTAGACTCTTATCCCTGTCCGTAACACGTGATCGAACCTTGCGAGCAGCACAGTTGCGGGCCGGGCGTACAGCCGCAAGTGTCGTTACAAAGGCCAGCGCCGGGCGCGACTGACGCATTGGTACTGTTCAAGTTCAGCGATCCGGCGAACACCATGAGCAATGCCACCGCGGTGAGAACTAATCTGAGAACTTGCTGTTTCATCTGTTGTCTCCCTCCATTTTACTCGATTGAGAAAATCAACGAACGTGGTTGAGTCCTCCGTCGTCGGCCTTCCTCGGTTGCGGTTGAATGGCGTTAGTATGAAGCGGATGAAACGTCTGACCTTTAGTTATGATTACGGACGCCAGTTCATAAAACAGGCGCGCGCACCTTCGCTATCTAGTTTTTCTCAGCTAGCCTCCCAGCGTCACGCTCGTGTGTTGATTCAGTAAGGGAGCGTTCGAGCTTGAGGCTGACGGCTTGCTGTCGAACCAGATGAGAATGGCGAGACCTATAAAGACGAGATTTTGGAGGATGTGGAAATAGCCGCCCGTATTCAACGTCAGCGTGAACCAACACCCGCAAATTCCTTCCGGCCGCGCCACCAGATACACAATCGTGAAGACCGAGAGCAACAGCACGGCGGCGAGACACGCCGAACGCCGCCAACGCCTCGTGAGCAACCCGAAGGCGATGGCTAACTCGGCCATCACGAAGAAGACGGCGGCCATGTATTCGACCTGAGACGGAAGCAAGCGATAGCTGTGGATGGCGTTGACGAAGCCGTTCAAGTGGAAAAGTTTATCGACGGCCGCGAAAGCGAACAGGGCGATTAAAATAACTCTCGGCAGTTCTTTCAGCCACGAGGCGGCGCGTGAGCGGACTACTCCTCTCATAGTGGGAAGCCTCCTTGGGTTATTTGTGCCGGAAGATTCTGCGGCAATTAGGATGAGTTAATTGCCCCTTCCTCGAACTGTGTTTAGCGTGGCGTCAGTTTACACACTTGCCGTTTAAAGTCTTTCCAAAAAGCGGCAATATTTTTTCAAAAATCGAGATCGAGTTTTTTTGTAAATCCGTTCCGGCGTAGAGACACGACAGACTTCTTATACTCGCTCGGCAGGCAACCCACCCATTTCTTGAACTGCCGGTTGAAAGTGGTCGGGCTGTTGAACCCGCAGCGCGTGTAAATTTCCGTGAGGGTATAGTTTTTCGCGTGCAGCAGCTCCAGACATTTCTCGACGCGGTAGCGAGAGAGCAGATCGTGGAAGGTCGTCCCGGCGAAACGGTGCAGGAGGAAGTTCAAATGATCCGGGCTGACGCCGCTATGTTTGGCCGCGTCCGCGAGATGTATGTTCGGGTCTGCGTGAAATTCTTCGACGAACTTCCAGAACCGCTCCAGCCGACGCGAATAGGCGCTCCTGCCGCGCACTTCCGACAGCGGCAGAACGTTCGCCAGTAACGAAGAGGGCGACAGGAGACGTTCGCGCTCGTTGACCTCTGCCATGAGAGACCTACCTTTCGTGAGGGTCTAGGTAGAAATGCCGAAACTCTCGGAAGCCGACGCCGCCGGACAGTCTTTCGATCACCACGCGCCGGTCTTCGCCGTCAACTTCCGGGCTCGTTCGCAGCGTGGATTCATCACCCACGGCGTCTGTTTCCGACTCAGAAGTGCACACGTCTCAGGCACGGCATCTGATCGAGAGCGTTCCTCTGAAATGACGTGTGCCCCACTCGGGCTCTACGCGAATATGAGAAATTGTCGGTCGAAACCGCATCGACTACCGGTGAGAATAGTCGTGCGAACTTTGTGTGGCCGGCGCTCATTATATTCATTCGAGCGTGGGCTGGCGAGCAAAAAATTTGCGGTCTGGTGCGGAACGGCGAGCAGACCGTTCGCGCCCGCCGTCGAGGTGGGAAATTGTGGCGGCGAAGAATTCGCGCGTCCTTAATTGACATTCTCTCCGTACTTAAATAACGTTCCGGTTATCAAACGCTTTTGCTGGCTGGCGTATTTCTTTCCCGCTCGCATCCGTGTCTTTGTTGGATTCCGTCAACAGGTGATCGAGTTTCCGTTCGTCACAGAACCCACATGAACTGGGCCGCGCACCATTCCGAAAGCGAGCACTACGCGAGTTTGGCGGAACAGGCAGTCCGGGACGGTGATTACCGCCGGGCGCTTGGACTGTACCGGCGCGCCGCCGAGCGGGAAACGTCGGCGCTGTCCTCGATGAGCAAACGCAAGACGCAGACGCGCGGCATCACGGCGGTGCGTGCGGCCTCTCTGTGGCTCAATGCGGGAAAACGCCGGCAAGCGCGTCGCTTCGCCGATCAGTTGTTGAAGGAGGGGAGTCTGCCGCCCTTCGCCGTGGCTCAACTCCAAGCGATGTTCATCAGCGGCAAAATGTCAGTCGCGCCCCCGCTCATGGGGACGGTCAAGCCGAAGGCAAACGATGTCAAGCTGCTTGGGACGGCAAACGACGGAAAGCTTCCCGGCAGCGCGAAGGTTCTTTCGTGGGCAACCGTCAGTGTGCCGCAAGTCGTACAACTGACGCCGAATTCCAACTCTTCCGCGCTCGGCTCAGGCGACATCAATAACTCGACGCTGGTGCAGTTCATGTCGCCGCCAAACGTCATCCCTTGGTGGACTGCCATGACCTCGAATGCGCTCAGACCCGTCATGCTGAGCGCCGATACGGGAAACGCCGTCGTCACCTTTAAGCAAGGACTGACCATCTCATACCTCGCCAGCGGCGGCAGTTCCTACTACGTGCTCCTGAACGGGAACATCGTCGACAGCAACACGAATTACACCTTCACCAACGCCCTCCTCTACAAGAACACCCCGGCCATCGTCCGTTCAACCTTCAAGCAACAAGCATAAGCATCCGCGTGGACGTGGACGGCTTTTTTAAAAAAAATATCTTGACAAGAAATTTGCAACGGCGTACAAGTCCTTTGCGAACTAGCAAATTACTATGCATCCGATGTTTCACATAGCATCTCCCGTAACTAACCGGCGTGGTGAGCGATCTTCATCACCTTCGAGCTAGGAAGCGCATTTTTCTCTGACCTAACACCGGGTTCCGTGTGCGCCTCCTTTTTTATCAACATTGCCCGCGTCTCTTTTGCTCCCGTCAAGACTGTTCATGCTCTGTTAAGAATTCAATGTCATCATCTGCCCGATTCACTTGCACAATCCGAAGGGTGTGATTCTCAGCACTTTGTAAATTAAACGACGCTTCAATTCTCGCTTCGCGCAGCCGACGGGACATTGCCGCCGTGCGGTTTGCATCAGCCGGATTTGGACTCTCGTTCGACTTCTTATTTGCATCACCAACCTCGCTTGCCGTCATCCCAACTTAACCTTCGTTTGCCGACGCGTGACCGGTTGCGGCTCAACGTCACAAACGATTCATTCGACCTTACGGCGTGGTGTCTCAGGCCACGCGACAACATGGAGAAACCTTAATGCCAAGTAAAAAAGCCACCGCAGCTAGCAATGGCACAGCAACCAGCAACTCACAAACGACCCCGTTGACCCCCAACTCAAACTGCACCGCCGTCGGCTCGGGCGATACCAACAACTCGACGACCGTCCAATTCTATTCACCTCAAAACGGCATCGTCTGGTGGACGGCAGCCGTCTCCAGCGCCCTCAAGACGGCGGTCTTGTCGGGCGACATCGGAAACGCCGTCGTGACCTTCAAGCAGGGTCTCACCGTTACCTACGCGGCCACCGGCACGGGCGGAGCCTATAACGTTTTCCTGTCGGGAAACATCGTCGACAACGGCTCGTTGTACACCTTTGCCGGCTCGGTTGTTTATATGTCGACCGGAGCGGCGAGCGGCACGGTTTCAGTCAAGCTTGCTTGATTAACTGAAACGGCTCTGCCCGGCGGCGGCCGCGCAGGGTCGAGCGGAATGAAGCCCGGAATCTCCGAGACCGGCCGCACGATTGTCCGGCCGGTCTCGGAGGTAACCGCGGCCGCCGGGCGCGGCGATGCTTACACAGTATCTTGACATAATGTCTTAGCACAGTGTCTCGGCATAATGTCTTGACACAGTATCTGGACGCAGTGTCTTGAATCGCCTGATCGCCCGAAACGTCCACCACCTTAGCAGCCCGAAACGTGAATAGCGCTGCTCGCCGCAGCCTTCCTTTTCATCTTCGACTCACCTCGAAGACACATACGCCGAAGCACTGATTTCTTAGACCTTCCCTGCCACCTCCAGCATGGCACAGAAGTCCCTAAACGGAGCAAGCGATATGGGCGACCCAGTATTTTTTCAGCAGGTCATAGACCCTAAGGGCGTCGGCACCAGGTTGTACGAGACCCGCGTTCCGGGTTCGGTCGGCTGGGCGGGTTACGTGGTGATGAACACGAGCGTCACGCTGCCGCCGACGATCAGCATTCCCGATTCGCTGAACGGCACGAAGGACAAGAGCGGGTTGATCCAGTACAACGGCGCTTACGTTTTCTCGTCACTGCGCCCGCCCATCGTCGATTCCGACCCGGCCGGCTTCGTCACACAGATGGTGACATACGTCAACGCCAGCATCAGCCAAAACCGCGCGTTGTTTTGGCTGCAAGACACTGCGCCCACGTTTGGCCCGTTCAACATGTTCGGGTTTCAATTCGGACAGAACATCAACAAGCAATGGGTCGTCAATACGAACCTCAACGCCAAGTTGGGGAGCAACCTGGCGTTCAACGTCAACAGTTCGCTGATTCTGTCGGCCGACGATACCAACAGCCAGTTGGTTTGTAGTTTCACGAGTTCATCCGTCCAACTGATCAGCCTGCAAAGCGGCAACTCGTTCCTAGGGATTAAGCCGCAGCCGCTTTCGACGCAGATTCCACTGGCCGGGGCGAACACCGCCTGCTTCCTGTTCACGGGCACGTTGACGCCCGCCAACACTTTCGCGCCCGCGCTCAACGGTCTCGCACAAGGCGTGCGGTTTGTTTACCAAGACAGCAGCGGCCAACCGCAAAGCCTGTTGTATCCCGCCTTCAACACTCCGGCGTGGCCGGCGAGCGTGTCGTTCGTGGCGACGGTCGATCCGAGCGATCCGGTGAATACGATCATCAGCGCGGCCGACTTGCAAAGCGGCCACCTGCGCACCGGACTCGTACTGGCCGGGACGCCTTCGCTCGCGAGCAACTACCTGACGCCGCAGGGCAATGCGATCTCGCTCGTGCCGGTGGGGTCTGCGGTGGGCGCGAAGTCGCCGGGTTTGGCGGCCGGAGCTTTGGTCATGGCCTCGGCGTCGCCCGCGGCCACGCCGCTCGGGCAAGCTCTGGTCTATCTCGTACCCGGCGGCCAATTCGGTGTGAGCGGAAAGGGCACAACGGCGGGGCAGCCGGTCAGCATCATGGGCGGAATTTTCGGGTCGGAGTGTTTGACGCTGGCAAATTATCAGGCCGGGTCGGCGAACGATACTTTGTGCTTCCTTCCGTCGCAACCGGCGTTCGCTCCGGTCTTCCCTTTCCAAACTTCAAGTCTGGAAAACTCCGGCAGCGGAAGTTTGAAGCCTCGCCTGACGCCCGATTATCAAACCGCTTGGGCGACGGTTCTGGACGGCGACACGAAGGACGTGGTTTATCAAGCCGAGCCGGAAGGGAGTTCCCTCTTCGGCGTTGCGCCGGCTGCGTCGGCGAATGGCGGCAGCCCGCCCGTGTTGGCCTCCATGCCTCCCAAACTGCCTCTGAGCGGAAACACGCAGCACACTTTTCCCCTCGCCCCTTACGCCGGCGCGCCGGTCAAATCGATCAACCCGGACACCATCGGCACTTTCGAGAGCCAGATCATCGCGCCGACGCGAAAGAAGGTGATCTCGGATTCGGTCGCCCCCGTCTGGACGGCCAGAGCACATGCCCGCAAATACTTGAAGGCCGAGGCCGAGCAACAATACACGACCTCGCCGCAAGGTTTTTTGGTGACGAGCGATCCGACTTCGGGCGCGTACCTGAACGTCAAACTCGCCCAGTCGCAGAACCCGGACACGGGCGAGGTATTTCCTTTCGGCTTTACGTCGCCGCCGCAACCTCTGGAAAATGCGTTGCAATCGAATCAGCTTTTCCTCGTGGCGGTAAATCCGCTGAATCTCGGTACGTTCCAAAATCAACCCCCGTACAATCCCGGTTCGTTCCAAAATCAAGCCAACGTGGCGGGGTGGAATCTGTCCGCGCTGGTCGGCCAAGGCGTCACGGCCACCAGCTACCGCAACGTCATGATCTTCAAGTTTTGCAGCGGAAGTTTGCTGGAGCGCGTCACCAATCCGAACCGCTGGACGAGCGCCGAAGACTTTTCGCTCGCCGCCGGAACGAGCGAGGTGGGCGCATCAATCGCTTACGCCGGTTTGTCTCAATGGCTGCAAGCCTACATCCAAGACGGCATCGCGCGGGCGAGCGGCACGTCCGCCGATTTTTATAAAAACTTTGCGCGCATCGCTCAAGACCCGGATTGGAACGGCGTCATCGTGTTGGAGGCAGACCTCTCGCCGACAGACCTCCCGCCGGAGATCGCCGGGCTCGCCGCCGGCATCGACTTCTCGCGCTTCACGGCGCATCACTTCGGATTCACCGTCAGCCGCGTCTGCGCCGACCCCACCAAAACTCCGCCGCTCTACATGGACGGCCTCTCCAGCTTTTTCGGCTTGATCGATTACGAAGACCCGTCCTACGCGCTTAATTTAGCCAACGGCATCGACCCGAACATTCCCATCCCCGTCGCCGTCTCCGCTGATTTTCAATTCACGGTCTTGTTGCTCCAAGTGCTTTTCGAGAACGCCAAGATCGCCAAGTTCAAAAGCAACATTCAGCTCACGGTCGAAGCCTTGATGGGCTCGAAGGTGGTGCAGACAACCGGCAACGTCATACCCGGACAGGCGAACGGCGTGCCCATGCCCGCCAACGGCATCGTCCTCGACGGCAGCTACGTGGCTCAGACCGGCGCGGGATCCACGGCCGGCTCTTACGTCTTCCAGCAGACCAACACTTCCGTCTTCACGCTCGACAGCAACGTCTTGCAGGCGATGGCCTTCAATCGCATTCAATTCAACACGCTCGGCACGGACGGCAACGGCGTCACCTCTTCGCGTTTTCTGGTGTGGGGAGCTTTAGATTTCATCGAGTTGAGCGACAACAAGGGCTTACTGTTCGACGTTACTTCGTTCGGCAGCCCGCCGGGCACGAACGCCTTGCAGTTGGGCAGCGGACTATCGTTCTCCAATCTGGTGATCGGAATGTCGTTCGCGGAGACGACGCCGAACGCGCAGATTTTCGCCGTCACGGCGGACAACATGGCCTACGACCTGAACGCCAGCGCGCCGCGCTCCGACAGCTTGTTCAAGGGCTTCGGTCTGCAACTGAAAAACTTCATCAGCGTGCTGGACGACAGGACGCCGCAGAGTTTCGGTTTCCTGCCCGTCACTTCACAACTCAACTTGAAGATGCTGACCCCGCCGTGGTACGGCGTCGTGTATCAGGTGACGATGGGAGGGCCGGGCGCTCTGGCCTCGGCGGCCGGGTTCAACTCCGACCTGTTGCTGGCGTGGTCGCCTTCGACGCGTCCCGCCGACAAACAACAAGCCGTCTTCATCGGGCTCAGTTTGCCCGGCGCGAGTCCCGGCGCGAAGTTGTTTAGCCTGCAAGGCATCTTCAAGGTGGCCGTCGGCGCGATCACTCTGCTGCGCCAGCCGGTGCCGGGCAATCAGGGCGGCGACTTCTATTGCCTGCGGCTCGACGACATCGGCATCAAGATATTCGGGATCGCCAAACTGCCGCCCGATGCGACGATCCAGTTCTTCCTCTTCGGCGATCCGAACAGCACCGCCAGTCTCGGCTGGTATGCCGCCTACGTCGCCGATTCGCAAAACTTAGGAGACGAGGAAACGCCCCCACTATCCGCCGCCAAAAAATCGTCTCTGCCTCCGGCCAAGAAAAAAGGAGGCGCGAAAAAGCCGTCGGCCTCTAAGCAAGCGACCAAGCAAGCGGCCAAGCGAGCGGCCAAGCAAGCGGCTAAGAAGGCCGCTCCGGTCGCTGCTAAGAAAGCGACTAAGCAAGCCTCCAAGAAGGCGGCTAAGAAGGCGGCTAAGAAGGCCGCCAAGAAAACCACTAAGAAAACTGCGAAGCAAGCTGCAAAGAAAATTACTAAGAAAGCGACGAAGAAAGCGACGAAGAAAGCGAAGGCTGCCAAGAGTTCGAGAGGAGGCAAAAAATGACGCGTGTGCTGTTTTGGAACTTGCAGACTTTCGGCATCAATAAGATCAACGACCCCAGTATCAGGCGCGGCGCGGGGATCGGCGGGCTCACCTTACAACAGGCTTCGGCCATGCGCCGGGCGCTCGTCGCCAACATCATCGTCAACACTGCCCCGGAGATTATCGTCCTCGTCGAGGTCGCCTCCGGAGACAGTTACCCGGACGACCTGGCCACCAACACAGACGGCTGGGCCGGGGCGCTGTATCTCTTGAACCAATTGCGTGCGGCCAATCCGGCGATGGGCTGGCGGCTCGTGCCGCCGCTGCGCGTAGGACGGCGACCGGGAAGCAAACCCGAAACGGTCGCGGTGCTCTATCAAGGCGTGAGCGGTGCGGTGCGTCGTTATTTCACGGGGCCGAATCTCTGGGTCGGCGGTGTCAACGGTAATTCAACCGAGCCGGGTTTCGGAGTGGTCGGTAATGCCTACCCGGCCGCGCGCAATCTCGACACGATGCTCGTGCCTCCGGTAATGCCCGCCGTCCCGGCGCGGAACATTCCGGCGGGCGCTTTGCATAACGGCGGCTTGGCGGAAAACGTCGTGGCGGCGCGGACTCATTTCCGGCTCTCAGGTGCTCCCGCTTACTTTGTGGACTACCAAATCTATCGGCCTCCTTACATGGTGACTTTCACCGAAGCCGATGCGATGGGAAACGTCCAACGCAATCTCACTCTGTTCGGCGTGCACTCTCCCGCGGTCGCGGGCGACCCCGGAGTCTTCATCGTCTACTTGCAGAACACTGAGGACGTGGTGGCGGCGCTCGGCGCGAACGAGACGCGCGTGATCGGCGGCGACTTCAACCTGAGCTTGCTGGCGGCCAACGGCGGCCCTTCCAACGTCTATGCGCCTTTGGGGCCTAACTACGTTCCGCTGCTGCAATCGGCCGCCGCACCGCCCGCGCCAAACTTGAACGCCTATCTCGGATACTTCGCCACGCACATCAAACGCAAGTACACGGCCAACACCGAAGCGACGCAGTTCCTCTGGTCTGACCCTCCCAACGCCTCGCCGTATCCGGGCTACGGTTACATCGGCAGCAAATTCGTCGCGAACTTTTATTCCATCGACAACATCTTGGTCTGGCCGCATCAGGGCGCGCCTTATAACTACCAGACCACAATTATGAACGGCATCGTGGGCACGCCCTTCAACGCCGTCGCGCCGATACCGGGAGGAGCGCCGCCCGGCACGGTGGCCTTCGCCCAGCAAATGACTAACGCGCCCGTGGGCTGGCCGCCCGCGCCGAACGCTCCGCGCGTGGCGAACATCGGCGGGAGAAACAGCCTGACCAGTTGGGCTAACTACGGCTATCAGTACAGCACCAGCGACCACTTCGCGGTCTTTGCGAGGGTCTAAAGCCGAGAGGAGTTTGCACGTGAGCGATACGGCCATCAGTAATCTCCAGCAAGCAGTCAAAACGGCGGCTGGCACAGGCGGCGCGTTCGCGCTCGATGCGGCGTTTCTCACCAAAGGTCTCAACGATGCGAGCGTCACCGTTCCGGCCGACTACGACCAGATCGTGATGGCCGCGTTCCAACTCGCGGCCGCGTCCGACCTGTCGGTCAAGGCGGATCAGAAAAACGTCGGAGCCGTGACGGGCAACAGCTTCACGGTGACCAACGCGACGATCCCTTTCCTGAGCAGCACGGGCGTTCCCTTGCAGACCACCGCCACGCTCGTCTTCGCCGTCACGACCGACGCCAAGCCAACGCTCGTCGTGCAGATTGCGAGCGCGCCGAGTTCTTGGACGTGGACGAATTCGTTCGAGTTCATGGGCGGCTGGCCGTTCAATCAACTTCCCGTCACCGACGCGTTGTTCGTCTTTTCGACGGCCGACGGAACTTACCCGTGGACGAACAGTGCCGCGTCCAAAGTCAAAGGCGGAGGCAAACAGAACTTCTCCGCCGCTCTGCCTCTGCCGAGCGTGGTGCAGCCGTTCCTGAAGCTTTTTTCCGGACTGACGCCCGCCGCCAATTTAACCCTGCAAGGCGTCCTTGACATGACCGCCTATAACGGCACGACGGTCTTGATGCCGCCGGGCACGCTGACGGCGACTTTGCAAAACGGCCAGTTCTCCGTCTTCTATTTAACGGTCTCGAATCCGAGCATCGCCGTGTCGATCCCCGCGCCGACCGACGACACGGACGACAGCGGCCAAGCGCCCACGCTGGCCGTGAGCGCGCTGCTCGGCGTCGGCGGCGTCTCGCCCGAACAGTCGCCTTACATCTTACAAGTACAGATTTCGCCCGCCGGCACTCAAGACGCGGTCGCCTACGGCATCGGCTTGAACGCGACCGGCGCGGGCACGCCCTTAACTCCCGATTCAATCGTTTCCCTGATCGGCGGCAACGGCAGCTACTTCAGCGGCACGCCGAGCGTCTTGCAACAGTTCCTGGCCTTCGTGGCGTTGCAAGGGATGACGATCAACGGGACGTTGAACCCGGCCACGGTCGGACAGGTCAGCATCCTCGTCGGCAGCATGCCGAACACTTCTTGGACGCCGATTCCTTACCCGCCGCCGGGTTTGGATTTCAGCATCAACGAGTTTTCGTTGCAGTGGTCGATGAGCAATCCGCTCGACTCGACCCGCTCGCAGAGTTTCCTGTTCGAGACGCAATTCACGCTCATGCCGTCGATCTTCAAAGGGCCGGACGGCGTGGGCGACGGCGTCTTCACCGTGAGATTCGATTCGGCTTTGAATTTTTCCGCCATGTTCGGCGGCAGTGTCAGCCTGAGCGATTTTCTCTCCACGCTCAGCGGCGGAGCCGTCTCGCTTCCCCCAAGCATCGAAGCCTCGCTCTCCGACATCGCTCTGACGGTTGACTTCAACGCGAAGAGTTTCAATTTGTCCAGCGCCTTTGATGTCGAGTTGGCGTTCCTCACCGTCAACGACGAACCGATTCTTTCGATCTCGGACGGCAACGTCAGCATCGGGGCGATGACGCCGCCGCAGGGCAAATCGCAACAGACGCAAGCTCTCTCGCTCCTCAGTCAATCTCACGCATCCATCATGGAATCTCGTCCGGTCTTGCCGCAGACCGAGATGCTCATCAGGAGCACGACCGTGGCGGCGAGCGGCGGTTACGTCTGGTCTGGGTCGGTCGGCGGATTGTTGGGCGTGGGGCCTTTGAAGGCCAACGTGGTCGTGTCGTATGACGGGACGCTCCCGACGCCGCAATGGAATTTGAAGGCCGCGCTCGCGCAGCCGATCACCGTGCAGGAATTGATCCGGCAGTTCTTCGCGGCGGGCGGAGTTTACGACTTCCCGGATTTCCTGCCCGGCACGTTGACCATCACCACCTTCGCTATCGCCGCAACGATCCCCACCTCGTCCTGCCAGAAGAGCGCGACGACTTATACGATTGATGTCAGCTTTTCGTGGCTCTTCACTCTGGGGGATCAAAAGATCGGCCTCAACCCGGCCAAGATCGGTTTGAAATACGACGGCTCGCTCCCCTCCGGTCAGCAATTTTCCGGCATGGTCGCGGCCACGTGGGTCTACGAAGCCATCAATCTGGAATTACTCCTGACCTACAAATTTGCCTATGTGCAAAACGTCGCCAACCAGACGCTTTCGCTGACGTGGCAAGGATTCACGGCCACCTACACCAGCAAAGACAACCAGATCGCGTTTACGTTGAAAGGTTGGAGCATCGGCTCTCTGATTCAAGCGCTCGTGCGCACGCTCGGCGATCCTTATTTCACGCTCTCCTCGCCGTGGGATCTCTTGAATCAAATTTCGCTCGACGGCCTGAGCGTCATCGTCTCGCTGCAAAACGGTCTCGCCTTCAGCCAACGGCTCTCGGCCAGCTACACGCTTTCGAGTCCTTTGAATCTGGGATTCATCGTCATCAACAGTTTGATCTTCCGGCGCGACACGACCGGGAAAGTGACTCTGGCGATTGACGGCTCGTCGCCCATCAGCAGTTCGCTCGGCAGCTTGATGGATCCGAAGAAGGGGCAGGACGTGCAGAATTTGCCGCCCGTCCCCGGTCGCGGCAACGACTACTTCAAAGTGTTTTTGCTCGTCCTCGGACAGCGCATCGGCATCAGCGGGAGTTCGGGTTTCGCCAACACACAGGCGGTCATCAACGCCTTGCAGAAAGTGCCGAGCACGACCGGAAAACTCAACCCCGTGAATCCGGCGCAGGGCACGACCCCCGGACTTCCTTACTACAACCCGAGCAACAACTGGCTCATCGCCGGGCATCTCGGTCTGCTGCGCGTGGGCAGCGCGTGGACGGTCGATCTGATGGTGGTCTTCAACGACCCCAACCTTTACGGTCTGAGGCTGGCGCTCGCGGGCACGAAGGCGGGCGGGCTGGCCGGGTTGGCAATCGACATCCTCTACAAAAAGATCACGGACGATGTCGGGCTCTTCCAGATCAACTTCACTTTCCCCGATTCGATTCGCAACATCAACCTCGGGGCGGTTTCGATCACCTTGCCGCAGATCGGCATTCAGATCTACACCAACGGCGACTTCCTCATCGACATCGGCTTCCCCTACAACTTGGATTTCAGTCGTTCGTTCGCCATCTACGCCATCGTTTACGGCGTTCCGGTGATGGGCGCGGGCGGGTTCTATTTCGGCAAACTGAGCAGCGCCACGGCGACCCAAGTGCCGCAGACGACCAAAGGGACTTTCGATCCGGTGATCGTGTTCGGCATCGGCTTGCAGTTGGGGCTGGGCTACAACTTTACCAAAGGGCCGCTCAGCGCCGGATTTGCGCTGACGGTCTTCGGCATCATCGAAGGCGTCATCGCCGCTTGGCATCCGTATCCTGGTCAGGCGCTCCAGCGTTCCACCACGGCGCTCGGCGACTCGATGCAAAGCGACTACTACTTCAAACTGAGCGGCACGGTCGGCGTCATCGGATTGCTTTACGGCAAAATAGATTTCGCGATCATTTCGGCCACGATCAACGTCAAGATAGTTCTCTCTCTACAGATCACTTACGAGTCCTACCGCGCCATTCCCCTCGTCGCCACCGCGAGCGTCGATGTGAGCTTAACGGTGAAGATCAATCTCGGCTTATTTTCGATCTCGATCTCCTTCTCGTTCCACATGAAGGTGACGGCGCAGTTCGTCATCGGTGCGGATGAGACAGCGCCGTGGGACGGAGCGTCAACCCTGCCGCTCATGCAGACCTCTCTGTTGCATGCGGGGCCGGACGCGGTCACGGCGCGCGCGGCGTTGTTGCAGCCGAGGCTCAAGACGGTCGTGCGCAAGGCGGGCGTCACTGTGCCCACGCTCAAGGTGCTGGCGTCTCCCCAATTCACAGTCCTCGCACCCGAAGCGGCGACCGCCTACAAACAGCAACAGGGAGCTTTCGTCTTCCTGTTGGCGATGGACGCGCCGACCGCCACCTCTACGACATCAACCGGCAACACCTCCTTCGATCAACTGGCCGCCGCTTTCTTCCCGTGGGTCATCGACGCGCTCAGTCAATCGCAGGGCGATGAAGTTGACCTCGAAGACGCGTCGGCCACCATCGTCACGCGCGAGCAGTTGGAGGCTTACGTAAAGAAATTAGCAGACCTCGCCGATCCTCCGCTCAACATGCCGGGGCTGCTGAATTTCATGGCTTCGAGTTTCATCCTGAACATCGAGACGCCCGCCTATGCGAAGAGTTCAGGCGACCAGAGTTTGTTCCAGCAAGGCGCTTCCGTGTTCCCCGTCTTCGACGGTCTGTCGCTCACCGTGCCCGACCCGGCGGGCGGCAGCGCAACCAAACCCGTCACGTTCGAGACCTACGCCACGGCGACTTCCAGCTACCGGCAATTTGTCGCCGAGACGTTCGCGGAGGTCGAAGCCAACATCGAGGCCGAGAATCAATCTCAAGCGCCGAAGACGCAGAACGCCGTGGACGATCCCGAATCGATGGCCGCTCTCATCTTCATCGATTACTTCTCGATGATGGGACGCCAATTGCTGCAAGCGGCGCGCAACCTGCTCGACGGTTACGCCTATCCGCTGCAATCGACCGATTCAATCGCAAGCATCATCACGGCGGCGAACGCCCTCGGCAACAACTTACAGATCGCCGACGTTGCCGTGCCCAACCAAGACCATCAACTCACGCCGAATTTGTCGATCACGTTGCCGCCCTCGAGCTACGCCATCCAATCGACCGATACGCTCAACTCTATCGCGGCGCAATTCTCCGACACGAACTCGTCGCCGCGTTGGACGACCACGCCCGCGCAACTGATCTCGGCTAACGGCACAGCGCGTATTTTGCTCCCCGGTATTTCTCTCACCATCAACTCGAAAACTTACACGACCGTGCCCGGTGATAGTTTTCAATCAATCGCGGACGCGTTTGCCATCACTCTCCCGGCGCTCGCGCAACAGACGATCCTCTACAACACGCGGCCGCTGCTCGTCTCCGCATCGCAAATGATCGTTCCGGGGATCACTTACAAGACCGGCACGTCGGACACGCTCAGCACGGTCGCCGCGCAGTTCGCCACGACCGTTCCGCTCTTGGCCGGGGCGAGCAGCACGGTGCAGGGACTATTCTCGACCGCGGCCGAGCAAGGCGTGATCACGCTCGCCAATTTGCAGGCTTGGAGCGTCGGCGGTTTGTGGACGGCGATCCAAACGACCGATCAGGTCGCGCAGACGGCGGGCATGGTCTCGCGCTTCCTGATGTACGGGTTGCGCTTGCCCTCGGCCGCCGGGCTTTCGCTGTCGAGCCAGTTTCTCTTCCCGGCAGGTCAGAAAGAGTATGCGCTGTACCAACTGACCGGGCAGGAGTTTCCGACCTCAGCCCCGGCGACGGTGAAGAGTTTCCCCGTCACGGTGAACGCCGCCGCCAGTTCGCATAAAGTTAATCTCAGTTTCATTCAGTTCAACGGCGCTGCCGGTTCCGGTACGGCCATCGACCTGACCGCGCCATACGCCAGCCTCTCGACGGTGCTGACGTGGGCGCAGGGCGGCAGTTTCCAACCGTCGCCGTCCTTTGCCGTGTTGCCGCAATCTATCCCGCAACCGAAACAATTCGCCGCCAACAACTACGCCTATTGGACGACATCCGATCTGGCCGGCTTGCAAAGCCTGACCAACCGGGGCAGCAGCAGCAACGGCAATTCTTCCGGACAGATGCAACCGACGCTGTGGCCTCTGCCGTCCGGTTTGTTGAGTTTGACGGAAGCGCGACAGGCGACGCTCAGTCCGCTCGTCGGCGACATGAAGAAGATGATTCCGTTGCTCCCCGAGTTCCAGCCGCAACGCGGTCAAACTTCTCCGGCCGGACAGCAGACGAAATATTCCGACCTCGATAATTGGGCTTGGACGACGCGCGTCGATTTCCAGATCAAACGCTTGCCCGTTGGCGGAGCATCGTCGGGCGGCGCGGGCGACACTCCGAACGGGGCGGCTTCCGCGCCGACTTTGCCGAACGTTTATGAAGTGATCGGAGCTTCGACCGAGGGCGCGCAGACGCTCGAACTCTTACTGCGCTCGATGGATTCGCTCGGCGAAGATATCGTCTCAGGTCTATTTTTGTTGTACCCGCAATCCGGCTCGAACATCTCTCTGACCACGCTCGGCGCGCAGGAATTCTTGGCCTTCATGACCCAGACCAACCTGTCCACCGAGACGAATCCCGCGCGCTCGCTCTCGCTTGCGCTCGCAACGTTGAGCACCGCCCCGCGCGGCATCGCCAACGCGCCCGGCGAGTTCATCAAACTGCTTTGGGAACTGAGCGTCGTGCGCAGCGGCGGCTACTTCCTGTTCTATCAGGTCGTCGATGGCGGCGGCGGATTGCCCGCGTCCATCTTCGATCCGAGCGGCACGGCGACCATGAGCATGGTCGTGACCTTCGCGGCTCAAGGCGCGTTCTCGTTCGGCGAAATCGCGCCCGGCTTTGTCAATTCCTTTGTCACGACCGACAACTTGAACACGGCGACCGACGCGGTGCAGTTAATTTCGCAACCCACCTCCGGGGCGAGCCTGCCGCTCACAGGTTTGCCCGGCGAAACCATCGCCACGTTGTCCGCGCTTTACGGAGCCGGGCCGGGCGCAATCGTCGAATCGAACCAAACTATTCCCTTGAAGACGGGTGCGGTCGTCCCCATCGCTGGCATCGTGCGCCAGTTGACGCAGGCGGACGTGACGAACCCGGGTCAGACCTTAGCGAACCTCGCGACCTATTATTCGCAGGGGGCGCAGACGGCGATCACGGCGGCCGACATTCAAAATTTCAACCCCGGCGTGCAGGTCGCGCTCGGAGCGGTCTTCTACATCCCGCCGGTCAATTACGTGGTGAACGCCGTCAATGCGCCGGGCAATACGTTTGCCAAGATGGCCGCCTATTACGCCCTCTCTCTGGACGCCTTGGCGGTCAACGCGCTGAACGTCGGCGGGCTGTTTTCGCAAAACACCGTGCTCGCCGTCAACACGCAGGTCTTCGACCTTCGCTCGACCCTCGGCCCCGGCAACGTCAGTTTTGAATTGTCGCGGACGAACTACGGCGACCCGCCCGACAACCCCGCAGACCCCGGCTATCCGCAGACTTATATGTATTCGCTCTACAACAACCTGTCGGCCGGGTTGTTGTCCAACGTCTACACCAAGTCGGACAGCCCGATGGGCTTGCCTTTCGGCCCGCAGGTCGAGAACGACGAACAGGAACAGGCTTTCGCCAGCCACGCGAAACTCGCGGAGCACAGGCGCGCGCTCCTGGCCGCCGCCACGCTCGACGATTTTGAATACACTCAGTCCATCGGCTTCGCGCAGTTCGCACAGATCAACCCCGCGCCGTCGAACCCCGCGCCCGGCTCGCCGCCCGCATCGGCCAACCCGTACGTCGGCGTGGGCGGCACGCTCCAGATCGCTCTGCGCTGGCAGGACATTTTCGGCAACACGACCATCACGCCTTTCAGCCAACCGCCCACGAGTTATAAAGGCGCGCTTAACGGCTCGGCCGCCACCGTGCTCTATAGCGACCGGCTCGTCGGTCTGTCGGGTTGGACGAGCACGATGTCCAACTACATCTATGCGGGAACGGCCGGCTCTCCGGTGTTGAATTTGAGTCTGACGTTCGACCCGACGCCTTACATCGGCAACGCCGGTCAGGCCAAGCGCGACCTCGCGCTGTATCAGAAGATTTACTTCCAACTAAATCAGGACTACACGAACTTGAACGTGCCGGGCGTGAATGACAATGCCGTGACGATGAGTTTGTCGAATTCGCTCTTGGCCTCTCCCGTCAACTCCCTGTCCCCCGCACAGGCCGGCTCGATACGCGGTTACGTCAGCGCGTGTGTTCAATACTTGGCCGCCATCGTCCACGCCTCAACCCCGCAGCCTGTGCCGTCCGCCTTGGTCAGCTTCCCCGTCTCCGTCGGCGACATTGATTCGAGCAGCAACATCATCGAACTCGACGTGACGCTCGTCCTCACGCGCAATCCGTTGCTGACCGATCCGGCCATAGCGTCGTTAACCGACGGCCTCTCCGTCTCCGGCACGGTGCTGCCCAAACCGGACGTGGGCGAACAGCCCGGCGAAGAACCCGCTTACGTCGGATTCGCCACCGCCTTCGAGACTGTTTTCAAGACCGCTGATTGGTATATGAAGGTCGGCGAAGGCATGCAGTTGGAAAGCGACGCGGGCGACAACAACACGGCGCTGCAACTCTGGGCGGTGCGTTTCGGCACTGCCACCGGCCAGGGAATCTTCTTCCAGATCGTCGAGGACGAACCGAGCTACTACGCGCCGAAACCCATCGCCACCACGCTCGCCAGCAAGACCGTCCAGATCGTCGATTACACGACGCAGAACACGATCACGGCGAGCTTCAACGGAGTCGATCAAAACCAGTGGTTTCAAACCTGTCTGGATGCCATCGACACGTTCCTGTCCGCGACCGATTCCACTTCGACCTTTATTCTCGACAAGTTGTTGGGCACGGACGATCCGTTGAAGGACGGCTACCTCGGTCTCGTCTTGCAAGCGAAGGAGAGTTTGGCGAACAGTATCAGCAGCGCCGTCGAGCCGATTCTTTCCACCAGTCTCGCGGATTCGTCCACGCGCTGGTTCGCGCAACAAAAACTGCGCCAGCAATTCCTGAATCAAATCGGCGCGGCTTACGCGGCCGGTGCGGCCGTGGTTTACGAAGTGAACGATGTTTCCGGCGCGTCGTCTGACAACCCGGCAGGCCCGCCGAACTTGTACGGCCAGCCCGGCGGCCAAATTCCCGGAAGCGACAATCAGGGCAATCAAAATTTCACGCTGACGGCTTCACGCATCCCGCTGGCTCAGACCAAAGATAACGGCAACATCTACGACCCGCGCCTGTGCTTTGTCTTCACCACGAAGAATGTCGCCGGGCAGGCTTACGTTCCATTGAACCTGACGCTGGACATCACCCATCTCGAATTCAATCGCAGCACCGTGCCCGGCATCGAGGGATACGTGCAGAGTCAATGGCTGGTCTTCGTCAACGGGCCGTTCTCCTACGACCTGAACACGAATACCGCCGCCGACATCCCCGTGGTGAACCGCAATTTGCCGACGCCGCCGACCGTGCAGGAACAGACCGCCGGTCAAGTCTACTTCTCACCGGCGGTCTCGCCCGAAGTTCCACCCACGACGCCGCTCGATCTCACGCAGTGGAACTATTCCTTCGAGTACCTCTACCGCTTCGCCGCGCAAGATACCGTCCGAACCACCATCCAACTCAACGTGCCGACGAGCAGCGTTTCAGCCGCCGCCTTCACGTCCGGCCCCGACCTGTTCACGGCGCTGGCGCAGTTCGTCAGTTCATACCCCGCGATCTTGGCCGACTTCGGCGAGTACCTAGTCAAGATCGACGCCGAGACCAGCGAACCCACCGACAAAGCCACTATCGACGGCGCGAAGAAAGCTGTGGACGCGTTCCAGACCTACTTGAATCAGGTCGCCGTGGCCTACGCCGCTTCGCTCGTCCCTCTCACGGCGGCTTTCGCAGCTTTGCCGAAGTTGGTCGAGATCGATTTTGAAACCGCGCTCGACACAGACCCGCAGACGGGCGGCGCGCGTACCAACATCTTGAACCTACAGATCAACGAGATCGACGCCACTTGGGATTCGTCCGCCGGAACTATCTCCAACGGCGTCGTCACCCTGCCCGCCGTGGTGTTGGCGATTGCTCCCGACCAATACACGCCGGTCGTTCCAACCGATGCCGAGAGCCTGTCATACGTCTATCAATTGACCGGCTCGAAGCCCGCGAAGTATTTGCCATACGACGCGGCGCTCAACAACCCTTTGCGCACCGTGTCGCTCCCGAATCTCGATGTGCTGCTCTATCAAAACGGGCTGGCGGAGATTTCCGTGGACAGGAACAGGATATTGTTCCCCGTCGGTTCGGCCATTACGACCAACCCGGATTTCATCTTCACGACACCGTGGGTCAGCTTCTCCAACCCGGTCGTGCCGCGTCTAACTTACGCCACCTTCTCGCTGGACGGAGCGGGAACTTCCGGCGAAAGTCTGGAGCAGTTGTTGAACGACTTCTTCGCCGGTTTGTTCACCGGCGGGGACGGGACGGTCTCGGTGGAAGCCACGATGACGGGCATGTACAATTACCAGATGCAGACCGGCTTCCCCGTCAGTCTGCCAATCTGCCTGTTGCCGCCCGTGGAGACGCCGGTCAGCCCAACCATGATCCCGACCTTTACCTCGGTGGTTGCGGCGGCCGTCGCCGATTGGATCAAGCAACAACACCCGACGACCGGCGGCAACGCGCAGGTCGGATTCAAACTAACCCTGTTCGGCAGCGAAGAGAAGCAACCGCTCATGGTGATCGACGATCTCTACCACGCCGTCTCGGGAAACGGCACGGCACAGTCTCAAACGGCCGCGCCCGCCAAACGCAAACCTCAGCGAAAACGGCGCCGGTGACTGTCGCAACTCAGCCCGCGCGCAATCCGGCGGATGCTCCGAAATCGTCTACCGTGTGACTACCGCAAGCGAAAACGCCCGCTCTTGTAATAACCAAGAGCGGGCGCTTTCCTTTTGTGTTCGATTGATCAGGGACGGAATCGAATTTACCGTCCGCGACTTGATCGGATATGGATACTGCAAGTTGAGAATCCGAGATGGCTCTCAGATCAACGCGGCCATCTTGCGAGCGCCCACCAGCCGGCGGTTGACCTCTTCCCAATTAACATTTTGCATGAAGGCGTCGATGTACTTGGCGGCCGCCGCGCCGTAATCCATGTGGTAGGAATGCTCGTACATATCCAGCACCAGCAAGGGGCGGCCGGTCGGCGCGTTGTGCATGTGATCCCAAGCCCAGTAATTGTGAATCTCTCCGGTGTGCAGATTGAAAGTCAGCATCGCCCAGCCTGAGCCGCCGCCGAGAGCCTGCGCCGTTTTCTTAAATTCCGCCTCCCACCCTTCGTAGCTGCCGAACCATTGCTTGATTGCGTCCAAGACCTCGCCGCCCGGTTTGTTGTCGCCGCCGAGGTTCGCGAAGTAGTGCTCGTGCAGGACGACCGAACCGGTGCGATGCAGTTCCTCGCGCTTCAAGCCGCCGTAGATGTAGGCGGGCAGTTCCCGCTCGCGCATCGACGCGTCGAGCCGCTGCTCGACGGCGTTGAGAGCTTTGACCGAGCCGCCGTAGTTGTTCTCCCAGTGCGAGCGGATGAGCCTTTCGGACAGTCCCTTGAGTTTCGCCGGGTCGAACGGCAAAGGCTTCGGCTGGTGCTGGCCGCGAAACGCACGCGTGCCCGGCGCGACGCCCGGCGTCTGGCCCTCGGCCTCAACGCTTGTGAGGTGCGCGAAAGTTACCCCCGCGCCCCCGGCGACGATATGTTTGACGGCCTCGCGCCGATCTATCTTCTCCATCATGATGCTCTCCTTTAACCTGCGTGCCGCTCCTCCACCGTCGCGGCGAAGACGATTGTTCCGATGATGCCGATGATACCCGCTACGACGAACGGTGTCTGCGGCGCGATCTTCCACAGCAGCCCGCCCGCCAGCGCCGCGGGCGCGATGCTCAGACTCCTGATCAAATAATAAAGCCCGACCGTGCGCGCGCGCAGGTGCGCGTCGGCCGAGTCCACGATCATCGCCTTGCGCGACGGCTCGCCGATCTCGCGCAAGCCCCCGACGACGAAAGCCAACAACAAGGTCGCGAAGCTGTTCGCCAGCACGACCGCCACCGGGAAGAGCGAGAAGCAGAGGAACGTTGCGATGACGAAGGGCTTGCGCCCGATGCGGTCGGCGATACGCGCCGCGGGGATGTAGATGAGAACGGCGGTCGCCATCTGCACCGCGACGAGCGCGCCGTACTGCGCGACGCCGATTCCCGCGATGTTCGTCACGTAGAGGATGATGAAAACTTCGGACAGCCCCTCGCACGTCCTGATGATGATGTCGGAGACGAGCAGGCGCTTGAGGGTTGTGTGAAAGGAACGCCAGACGCCTTTGATATTCGCGGGCGCGCCCACGGCCACCGGGATATTGATCGAGAGCACGGTCGCCGCCGCGAGGACGGCGAGGACAAGAGTTAGGGCGAGGCTCGTCCGCACTCCTGTCAACACGCCGTACCGCGCGATGAGCGCGCCGCCCGCCAGCGGAGCGACGACCATCGGCACGCGCTTCAACATCGACTGGAGCGTGAAGCCCATCGCGCGCCGCTCTTTCGGAAGCGAATCGGCGATGACGGCGAAGACCGCCGGGCTCGCCATGCTGTGCCACGCCATCGAGAAGGCCACCCCGACGAACACGTACGGCCACGAAGGGCTGAGCATGTAGACGAGATAGCCGATTGATGCCAGCGCGATGAAAGTGAGAAAGGCGCGACGACGACCGAGATGGTCTGCGAGCCAGCCACCCGGATACTGGTAGACGGCGTCGCAGAAATCCTTCGCCGTCCCGAACAGGCCGACGGCGAGCGTGCCCGCGCCGAGCGACTCCATGTACTTCGGCAAAAACTTCTTCCACAGTTCCTCGCCCATGCCGAGCAGGAAGACGGCTGTTGAGGCGAGCGTCACGTTCCGCTCAAGACTCAGGTAGTCGGCGACGCGCTCGCGTCTGGTCGTCGCCGTAGACGCTAAATTTTGTTCTCCGCTCACGGCCATCCACGTCACCCTTTCAAGAACACGCGCAGAAGGCCGACGAGTCCCCCGGCTAAAACCACCCACAGCACCTCGGCTTTGAATTTGTAGAGCGCGACGAAGGCCGCCAGACTCATACAGACGGCGAACCAGTCGGTGCCGCCCGCAAGACCGTGCGGCCAGACGACCGCCGCGCCGAAGACGAGCGCGAGATTCAAGACGACGCCGACCACGGCGGACGTGACGCCGGTGAGCGCGCCCGTGAGGTTCTTGTTTCCACGCAGCTTCTCGATGTAGGGCGCGCCGAGGAAGATGAACATGAAGCAGGGCAGGAAGGTGACGTAGGTGGTGGCGAGCGCGCCGACCACGCCGCTCGCCGCCGGGCTCATGCCTTGCGGATTGTTCCACCCGGCCATGAAGCCGACGAACTGTAAGACCATGATGAGCGGCCCCGGCGTCGTCTCTGCGAGCGCCAAACCGTCGACGGCCTGCACCTTCGTCATCCAACCGAAAGAGCCCGCCGCCTGCGTGACGTAGGCGAGCACGGCATATGCGCCGCCGAAAGTGACGAGCGCCGCCTGCGTGAAGAAGCGATACTCCTGCGCGTGCAGGCTCCCCCACCCGCGCCACGCGACGAGCGCGAGCAGCGGCAACAGCCAGAGCGCGACGCCCACGGCCAGCACCTTGAAAGTCCATTCCCGTCTGGGCAGCGTGTGCGCGGGCGGCGGCGCGTGGTCGTCGATGACGAGCGGCACGTCGTCGGTCGCTTCGCCCTCGCCTTCGGTCTTCCTGTCCGCCTCTTTCGCCTTCGGCGGCGCGGCGGCGAAAACGTTCGGCGCGTAACGCGCTCCCATCAAACCGACGATGGCAGCCGCCAGCACAATTAACGGGAAAGGGACTTGAAGAAAATAGATCGAGACGAACGCCGCCGCCGCGAGCGCCACGTGCGCCCCGCGCTTCAACGCCTTGCTCCCTATTTTCAGCACCGCTTCGACCACGATGGCGACGACGACGGGTTTGAATCCCGACACCACGCCCGCGACCGCCGGGACGTTGCCGTGCGCCGCGTAGACGTAAGAGAGCGCGAGCAGGATGAAGATGGAAGGGATGACGAAGAACGCGCCCGCGACGATGCCGCCCCACGTCCGGTGCATGAGCCAGCCGATGTAGATGGCAAGTTGCGTCGCTTCGGGGCCGGGCAAGAGCATGCAGTAGTTGAGCGCGTGCAGGAACCGTTCTTCACTTAACCAACGCCTGCGCTCGACGAGTTCGCGATGCATGATCGCGATCTGCCCGGCCGGGCCGCCGAACGAGATGAAGCCGAGTTTCACCCAGAAGCGGAACGCGGCGGCAAATGGCACGACCCGCGCGGGCGGCCGCGCTTCACTTCCCTGCGCGGCGCGCGCCTCTTTTATCACCGCCGCGCCGCTTCGTTCGCCGACCCCCATCTTCATGGCGCTCCCCTCTTTTCCTAAAACATCACCCGGCAGTGCATCCAGACTGTCGAAGATCGTCTTGCACTCGCGGATGAGTTTATGGTCGCCCGTGAGGAATTTGGCTCCCCCCTGACGGACGCGCAAATTCGTAGGCTTCGCCGTCAACAGGTGGACAGTAGAATCCAACCCTGCTTCCGGGCTGCTCTGTTCATCTTGATGACAACGAAATTGGATTGTAACGAGTGTGACGAAGATCGGCAAAAGGCCGGCATGAAAGCGGAGAGTCTGTTGGCTTACTGACGACGCGCGACTCAAAGCGAGCGTCGCCGCAGCACCGGAGTATGACTCAAGCAAACAAATCAGGCCGACGAGAGAGCCGGCGCGGTTTCGTGTCGGCTCTCCTCTTTTCCGGCGACCGGGGCGAGCAGATCACGCACGGCGGCTTTCAATCAACTTTTCGCCGTCCGCTTCCGCCCGGCGCAGTTTGCTTTCGAGTTCGTCACAGAAAGCCATGAGTTGATCGACTTTAGCGACGATGCGTTTTTGTTCTTTGATGAGAGGCAAACCTTGATTTGGATGTGACTGAAATTGTGCATCCTGAAATTTGGCACACTATAGGCATACAAAGAAAAACGGGCAGCCGAGGGGTTGCCCGTAACTTGTCGGATTGATTGATGGCCAGGGACGGAATCGAACCGCCGACACCCTGATTTTCAGTCAGGTGCTCTACCAACTGAGCTACCTGGCCTTGTCTTCATCTGAAAGTCAATGAAGGGCGCAAGTATATGGAGACTCGGAGGCGGCTGTCAACTTGAGACCACGTTCGATAGATTTTGTCGAATTAGTCACAAAAAATCGTTGACAGTTTTGCGAAGAAGTGTATAATCCGACGTGTTTAGGATGAGTCGGTTGCCACAAGCCGGCCGCGTCGCAAGACAACATCCGAGACGGATACTTAGATGCCCGCCCGTGCCAGCTCGGACGCCGAACCGCCCCCCGGTTGCGCTCCATCCGAGCTGGCACAGCCTTTTTATCAAGTAGCCGGGCTTTTCCCGAATTAATCCGCGCTCGCCGATCCCCTGCCCGTCATTTCAAATCGCCTCTCTCTGCCTGAAACGATGCTCCGTTGGAGGAAAAACGGAGGATACATTTCATCGCTTACTCAGACCATCTTATGCGATCTGGAAAGCGAGGGGCTGGAGGCCAACGCTAAGCGAAGCAGCGGCGTAGAAAGGCGACGAGGTCTTGCACCGTCACCTTCATGTTCGCTTCGTGGCCTCCCGTTAACTCAACGACGCCCGACTCCGTCGCCGATTCGTTGATCAAAGCCGACATGCTCCGGGTGTTAACTTCGTGTGAGACGAGCGTGTCGTCGTGAGCGGAGTAGAAGCGGAAGCGGCGGCCGGAGTAGGTTGCGGGCGGACGGAGGATGGGGTCATGGCCTGCGGTTTTGGCGTCGTAGTTCGAGTCGTCGTCGGCGATGCCGTAGGCAACCCTGATCCCGCGCGCCATGAAAGGGTTGGTGACGAACTGGTGACGTAAATTCAAGACGGCGCTGTAGAGAGCCGCGCCGCGCAAGGGCACGCGACCATCGGCGAAGGCGAGCATCGTCGCTAGTCCCCCCATCGAACTGCCGATCATGGCGACGCGCGCCGAGTCAACCCGGTAGTGATCTCTGACGTGGCCGTACATCTCTACATTGGCGTCGATGGCGGCTTGATTGCCCCAGTTGTTTGCGCCCGTGGCCGGGTTGTCCGTCAGGCGCGAGGCGGCGACGATGTAGCCTTCGTCGAGCAGCGCGTCGAGCAACGGGCGATACGCGGTCAGGTCGTTGAACTGTCGTTCGGTAAACCCGGCGGCATGATTGAGGATGACGAGGGGGCGCACGCCCTTGAATCCCTCCTTGCGCATGACGAGCGCGGGCGTCGTCAGGAACTCGACGAAGTCGAACCGATACGACAGTCGATTGTAAGCGCGCAGTTTCTCCGTCAGGCGCGCGACCTCCGCGTCGGGCATCGCGCGCTCGAACATGCAGACCTGACGGACGCGACCCGCGCCCGGCCCCAAAGTGAACTGTGTGAAATCGGCGGGCGACTCGGCGGGCGTGATGGTTTCCACGGGCGCGCCGTCCACGAAGAACGTGATGCTGTCTCGCGCGTTCTGGCGCATGCAGAGCACAGACCATTCGGTGCTGTAACCCGCAGGCTCCGTGCCTTGCGCGCCCGCCTTCTTGTACCAGCCCCAGCCCGTGCCCGGATGCGGGCCTGAGTAGATGTGATTGTTGACGTTGAAGCGCAGCAGATAGGCGAAGGGAAAAGGCGACTGTTGCCGCGCGACGACGAAGAAAGTTCTCTGCGCGCCCGCCGGGACAGGGACGGTCATGTATTTCGTCAGCTCGTCGGCGGAGACGTAGGGCAAGCCGTCTTCCCATTCGGCCGCGTGATAAGTCAGACCGAAGGCCGCGTCGGTCGTCACGCCGTCGTTGCCCGCGCCCGACAGGTCAGGCCAGAGGCGTAGACTTTCGCCTTCGGCCAATCCTTTGAGCCGGAACGCGTCGAGCAGAAGTCTCAGGCCGCGATGCGAGCCCAACTCAAACGTCTTTCCGGCGAGCGGCTTTCGCCGCAAGCCGTCTTCTTTTGAGACCATCCGAGAGCGTCGCCTCCGTCAATCAACGACAACAACTAAGAATGAAACCATGCGCGCCACACGCGCACGACACGAAAAGTTGATTCGTGCGGCGCGCGTGGTTTCATTGTTTTGTGAGCGAGTTCGTTATCCCTGCATCTCCGCGTCGAGACGTGCGCGTTGAAACAAAGCTCTCGCCTGTTCGTTTGCTTCCGCGATCACTTCGCGCTCGTCCACGGTCACGAGTTCCCTCTCGCGCATGCAGACGTGGCCGTCGATGACGACCGTTCTCACGTCGCTCGCCTCGGCCGCGTAGACGACGGCCGAGACTACGTCGGGGCGCGGCGTCAGGTGCAGGCGTTCGAGCGCGATGACGCTCAAGTCCGCACGCTTGCCCACTTCGAGGCTTCCCGTCTCGCGTTCGAGTCCGAGGGCGCGCGCGCCGTCGATGGTCGCCATGCGCAGGATGCGTCGCGCGGGCAGGGCGTCCGCGCCGTGCGTCGCCTTTTGTAAGAGCGCGGCCGTGCGCATCTCCGTGAAGGCGTCGAGTCGGTTGTTGCAGGGCGCGCCGTCCGCGCCGAGCGAGACGGAGATGCCACGCGCGAGCATTTCGACGAGTGGCGCGATGCCTGAGCCGAGTTTCAAATTCGAGGATGGACAATGCAATACGTGCGTGCCCGTCCGCGCCAAGATGTCGAGTTCGTCGTCGTTCAGATGGACGCAGTGTGCGAGCGCGACGTGCGGCGCGGCCAGACCGAGCGAAGCGAGATATTCGATGTTGCGCTTGCCCGTGGCGCGCTCCACCATCTCGATCTCCGTGCGATTCTCGGAGGCGTGTGTGTGAACTAACACTCCGCGTTCGCGCGACAACGCGGCGACCTGTTCGAGCAGTTCGCGCGTGCAACTGACGGCGAAGCGCGGCGCGAAGCAAGCGCGTATGCGGCCTCCCGCGCGCCCGTGCCATTCATCGAGGAGCGCCAGCGATTCTCTGAGCGATTCTTTCGTCTGCTCGAACAATTCAGCGGGCACGTCGTCGCCCGCGTCCATCATGCACTTGCCGATTGTGGCGCGAAATCCAGTCTCTTCCACGACGCGGAAAACTTCCGACGTGTGGTTGACGGTCTCCATCGTCAAGGCCGTGGTCGTGCCGCCCTTGATCATTTCGGCGATGCCGAGCCGCGCCGAAGCGCGCAGGGAGGCGGGCGTGTGCGCGGCCTCCAGAGGCCAGACGCGTTGCTTGAGCCAATCGATCAGAGGCAAGTCGTCGGCCGCGCCGCGAAAGAGCGTCTGGCAGAGATGGATGTGCGTCTGGACGAAGCCGGGCATGACGACCGCGCCGCGCGCGTCGATCACCTCAGACGCGCTCTCGTTCACGTCGCCGATGGCGACGATGCGGCCGTCGCGGATGAGCATGTCGCCCTTCAAGACCCGGTCGCCCGCGTCCGCAGTGATGATCAAGCCGCCTTTGATGAGAATGGAATCGGTCATGGAAGTGCCGCCGGTCGTGTCAAACGGCAGAGATTATGCTTCGCGGGGTGTGTGCTGTAAAGCGATAAAGAATCCTCTGTCTTTTCTTAGTGTCACTTAGTGACTTTATGTCTCAGTGGTGGATGACAGTTGATTAACCACGAAGACATCGAGACACGAAGGAAGAAGGAGGCCGAACAACAGAGAGCCGCCGCCCGTTCGTCGTCAAACAAATATGAGACGAACGGGCGGCGGCTCTCTGTCGTGAATGAGAGCGAGCAGTTTTAGTTGTTCGCGGCCGACTCGGCCTTCTTCGACTTGTCGGCTTTCTCAGACCTCTCAGACCGCTCTTCATTGGTCTCGGCGACGGGGATGCCGAGCGCGATGCGCACGTCGTTTTCCACGCGCTGCCTGAGTTCCGTGTTGTCCTTCAAGGTCTGCTTGGCGTTCTCGCGTCCCTGTCCGAGCCGTTCGCCCTTGTAGGAGAACCACGCGCCCGACTTCTCGACGATCTTGTTCGCCACGCCGAGGTCGATCACGTCGCCCTCGCGCGAGATGCCTTCGCCGTACATGATGTCGAACTCGCACTCGCGAAACGGCGGCGCAACTTTGTTCTTCACCACCTTGACCTTCGTGCGGTTGCCCACCACGCGGTCGCCGTCCTTGATCGCGCCGATGCGGCGGATGTCCAAACGAAGCGACGAATAGAACTTCAAGGCACGGCCGCCCGTCGTCGTCTCGGGCGAGCCGAACATGACGCCGATCTTCTCGCGAATCTGGTTGATGAAGATCAAGGTCGTGTTCGACGAAGAGACGATGGCCGTCAACTTACGCAACGCCTGCGACATCAGACGCGCCTGCAAGCCCGGCAGACTGTCGCCCATCTCGCCGTCCAACTCCGCGCGCGGCACGAGCGCCGCCACCGAGTCGATGACGATCACGTCCACGCCGTTCGAGCGCACGAGCGCTTCGCAAATCTCCAAAGCCTGCTCGCCCGAATCCGGCTGCGAGATCAACAAATCGTCGATGTTGACGCCGAGTTTTCCGGCATACTCCGCGTCCATCGCGTGCTCGGCGTCGATGTAGGCGGCCACGCCGCCCACGCGCTGCGCTTCCGAGACGATGTGCAGGGCGAGCGTCGTCTTGCCGGAAGATTCCGGGCCGTAAATTTCCACGACACGGCCGCGCGGGACGCCGCCGATGCCGATGGCCGCGTCAATCGAGAGCGCCGTGGTCGAGATCGACTGCACGTCCGCAACCTCGCGTTCGCCGAGACGCATGATCGACCCTTTGCCAAATTTCTTTTCAATATTGAGCAGCGCCGCTTCGACCGCTTTGCCGCGCTCGCCCTGTTTGCTATCAGCCATTGCAGTAATCACTCTTTCTGTCCCCTCTTCTCACGTTTGATTTATGCGTCCGACCAGCGAACCGGAGGGCAGTATAGCACACACAACGCAAGAATGGAACACCGTTTCACGTATGCAACAAATTATTTTTCACCGGAAGTGAGGTTTTCACCAACTCGAACGCCGACCGGTTTTTCGTGCCGGGAACGGCGCATCCCTTCTCTAGAAAGCGGCGCTAGGATACGCCAACCCCCGCGCCCAAGTCGAGTGCGGCCAGATGGTTTTTCGCCGCGCCGTTCAGGCTGGCAACAGAGAGCGCGCAAAACGGCCGACGTGCCGGACGAGGTCGGGCTGTCCCGCGTGTCTCTCGACCTCCGCGACGATGGCCGAGCCGACGACCGCCCCGTCCGCATAGCGCCACACGTCCGCGACCTGTGCGCGCGTCGAGAGGCCGAAGCCGACGGCGACGGGCAAACTTGTGACGGCGCGCACGCGCGCGACGAGACGTTCGGCCTCGGCGCTCGACTGCTGTCGGACGCCCGTGACGCCCGCGCGCGACACGGCGTAGATGAAACCGGACGCGCGTTCGGCGATGCGGCGCAGGCGCGCGTCGGTCGAAGTGGGCGCGACCAGAAAGATAAGGTCGAGTTCGTGTCGCGCGAGCGTCGAGGCAAATTCGCCGGACTCTTCGGGCGCGAGGTCTGTCACGAGCATGCCGTCGACGCCCGCGCGTCGCGCCTCGGCGCACAGGCGCTCCGCGCCGTATTGCAGGAGCGGGTTGTAATAACTGAACAGCACGACGGGCACGTCCGTCTCGCGCCGCGCGTCCGCAATCAACGCCAGCACGTCGGCGACGCCCACGCGGTTTCGCAGCGCGCGTTCGGAGGCGCGTTGGATGACCGGCCCGTCGGCCATCGGGTCTGTGAAAGGGATGCCGAGTTCGATGAGAGACGCCCCGGCGCGCGCGAGTTCCAAAAGAAGCGCGCGCGTCGTTTCGAGATCGGGGTCTCCGGCCGTGATGAAAGGGATGAAGGCGCGGCGGCCTTCGCTTCCGAGGCGCGTGAAAGTTTCCGCGATGCGGCTCAAGGCAGTTCGACGCCTCCCAACGTCTCGCCGTGCGCGCGCTCCGAAGCATTGTCCGGTCGTTGCATCGTCGCATCGTCCGGCCGCATCTTTGTCGCATCGTCCGGCGGCTCTGCATTGTCTGCCGTCTGTGCGTCCGCGTTCTTCTTCACAATCGCGTCCGAGACGCTCTGCACGTCCTTGTCGCCGCGACCGGAGAGATTGACGAGGAGGGTCTGTTCGGCTTTGAGTTCGCGCGCGAGTTCGAGCGCGTAGGCGACGGCGTGCGCCGATTCGAGAGCGGGGATGATGCCCTCTCGCTCGGAGAGCGTGCGAAAGGCCGCGAGCGCGTCGGCGTCCGAGGCGGCGACGTATTCGACGCGCCCCGCGTCGTGCAGAAAGGCGTGCTCGGGGCCGATGGAAGGATAATCGAGTCCGGCGGAAATGGAATGAGTCGCGGCGATCTGCCCGCGCTCGTCCTGCAAGACGTAACTCAACGTTCCCTGCAACACGCCGGGACGCCCGCCGCCCGCGCGCCTGAAACGCGCGGCGTGTTCGCCTAACCCGTCGCCGCTTCCGCCCGCTTCGACGCCGATCATGCGCACACCCGCGTCCGCGAGAAACGGATGAAACAACCCGATTGAATTCGACCCGCCGCCGACGCAGGCGACGAGCGCATCGGGCAAACGTCCCCCTTCGCGTTCCATAAACTGCGCGCGCGCCTCGCGCCCGATGACGCTCTGAAAATCGCGCACCATGAGCGGGTAGGGGTGCGGCCCGAGGGCGCTGCCGAGCAGGTAGTAAGTATCGGAAACGTTCGTTACCCAATCGCGCAGGGCTTCGTTGATGGCGTCTTTGAGGGTGCGCGCGCCCGCATCCACCTCGCGCACTTCCGCGCCAAGCAGTTCCATGCGAAAGACGTTCAGGCGTTGCCGCCGCACATCCTCCGCGCCCATGTAGACGACGCATTCGAGGCCGAACAGAGCGCAGACGGTCGCCGTGGCGACGCCGTGCTGCCCCGCGCCCGTCTCCGCGATAATGCGCCGCTTGCCCATACGACGCGCGAGCAAAACTTGGCCGAGCGCGTTGTTGATCTTGTGCGAGCCGGTGTGCGAGAGGTCTTCACGTTTGAGGAAGATGCGCGCGCCGCCCGCGTGTTCCGTCAGGCGCGCGGCGAAGTGGAGCGGCGTCGGGCGTCCCGAAAAATCACGCAGGAGCGCGGCATACTCGGCTTGAAACGTCTCGTCCGTGCGGGCGCGCGCATAGGCCGCGTCCAGTTCTTCGAGCGGAGCCATCAACGTCTCCGGCACGAAGCGCCCGCCATAGACGCCCCAGTGCCCTTGCGCGTCGGGCTCGGTGAGAAAATTTTCGGGCATAAATTTCAGAAGCACAAATTGGCAGCACAGGCCGACAACCATCTTCAACGCCGAATCATCGTCGCCAGCATCGTCGCGATCAACGCGGTCTTGTCGGCAGCCTGCGCGTAAACGTCACATCGCGTCACCGTCAGAGTCTTACCGGCCTTGACGACTTGCGCTTCCGCGTTGAACTCCTCGCCTTCGGCCGGACGCAGAAGGTTCACTTTGAACTCCACGCTTAAAACTCCCGAACCTGCGGGCATCAGCGTGTAGGCCGCGTACCCGCACGCGCTGTCGGCAATCGTCGTAATAACCCCGGCGTGCAGGTATCCGTTTTGTTGCGTCAGGTCTTCGCGATATGGAAGCGAGATGGAGACCGCTCCCGGCTCGATACGCCTCAAGCTCGCGCCCAACAGTTGCATCACTTGTTGGCGCAGGAAGCTGGCGCGAATCCGGCTTTCGTATTCCGCATCCGTGGGCTGAAACAGGTTCATCGCATAACGCTCGGCGCTCGCGCTTCGGAGAAGCCGCCGCACAAGTTTCACAAACTTGGAACGTGTCGCGGGATTATAGCACCGTCGCGGCGGGCGGGTTGAGGGCGGGCGCGAGGACGGAGCAATTGCGGCCTTCGCCTTTGGCGCGATAGAGGGCTGCGTCGCAGGCCGCGTAGAGCGTGCGCTCGGACGTGGCGTGCGAGGGGCACGAGGCGACGCCGATGCTGACGGTGGCCGTGCCCACGTTCTCGACTTCTTGCACCGCGACGGCCGCGCGCAAGCGTTCGGCCGCGGCCAGCGCGCTCGGCTCGGTCGCGCCCGCCAAGAGGAGCGCAAACTCTTCGCCGCCCAGACGCGCCGCCGTGTCGTTGTCGCGCGAGAGTTCCTTGAGCGCCGACGCGACGTGACGGATGACCGCGTCGCCCGCCGAATGGCCGTGCGTGTCGTTGACGCGTTTAAGGAAGTCTATATCGACGAGCAGGAGCGAGCAGGCGACTTTATAACGACGCCAGCGTTCGAGTTCCTGACCGAGCGCGTTGCGAAAGCGGCGTCGATTGGCGAGTCCGGTCAAGTAGTCGCGGTCAGCCTCGGCGCGCAAGCGATCCATCTCGCGCCTGACGCAGACGAGTTGTTCGGTGCGCGCCAGCAGCAGAGAGAGTTCGGCGGGCAGTTGAAAATAGTCGAACGCTCCCGCGGCGAGCGTCGCGTGCCGGCGCGCGATGGTGGCTTCCGCGTCGCCGAAGAGGACGAGCGGAACGTGCTCCTGTTCGTGAACGATGTGGCGCGTCAGTTCGTCGGCGCTGATGCCTTTGAGATTCGTGTCGGCGATGACGACGTGCGGGCGCGACTTGTGCAGGGCGACGATGGCCGCCGCGCTGCCCGCTACGCCGACGACCGCCAGCCCAATCTGGGTCAACGCTGCGAACGAAGCGGCGCGTCCCGGCTCGTCCGTGACGACGAGGACGCGTCCCTGCTCGCGCGAGTTCGCCTGTCTGCTAATCTCTCGCGCAATTCCGGCGCTCATGATTTTTCGTGCGGGGCAAGTTCTTTATCGAACAATTAAGCAGGAGGTGTTGGGGCGATCCGGGCAGCCGCGCGAAGAGGTTTCTGTGGCGGCAGCGCGCATCTCAAAAACGATACGCCCACAGCATACATTAACCGGGCGGTTCGGCGTCAAGACTTTTTCGCACCGCACAATGGACAGCGGCATATTTTAAGACTTAGAGCGCCGACAAAACTAAAACGTGAAACCACGAAATCACACGAAATCACACTAACCTCTTCTTCGTGTTGTTTCGTGTGATTTCGTGGTTCCTTGATTTTCTTATGTGCGCCTAACGCTCAACGCTTGTCACGAGCACAGGCGCGCACGGCCGCGACGAAAGCGCGCACGCGCGCCGCGTCTTTTCTGCCGGGCGCGGACTCCACGCCGCTGCACACGTCAACCGCGTAAGGCGCGACGGCCTCAATTGCCGCGCCGACGTTTTCCGGCGTCAAGCCTCCGGCCAGATACAACTCCGCGACGAGTTCGCGCGTTCGTCGTGCGAGCGTCCAATCGAACGTCTCGCCCGTCCCGCCGCGCGCGTGCGCGTTGTAGGCGTCGAGCAGAATCGAGCGCGCGGGATAACGCCGCGCCTCTGCCGGCGCGAAATCCATGCCCACGCGCAAGGCTTTGATCACTTCAAAGCGGCCGAGCGACGCGCAATACTCCGGCGACTCGTCGCCATGCAACTGCACGGCCGACACGCGCGCCTCCTCGGCCATTCGCGCCAACGCGTCCGCGCTTTCCTCGTTGACGAACACGCCCACACACAACGCGCCGGGCGGCAACGCCGCGATGATCCGTCGCGCCTCTCGCGGCGCGATGTAGCGCGGGCTGCGCCTGTAAAAGTTGAAGCCGAGCGCATCCGCTCCGGCCTCAATCGCGTCAAGCGCGTCCGCCAGATTCGTAATCCCGCAAACTTTAACTTTCACCATACGACTGCTCGACCACAGGCACTCGATTAAGCGCGGCTAAAAGAGCGTTGAAACCACGCGCGCCACACGCGCACGATGCGAGGCAGAGTTTCGTGCTGTTTCGCCCGTGTGTCTTCGTGCCGCGCGCGTGGTTTCATCCGTTTAGTTTTCCGAGGTGCTTCAACTCTCCGCATAGGCCAACGCACGCAGGGCGGCGGCCGGGTCTGCGGCGCGCATCAAGGTCTCGCCGACGAGGAAGCCGCGATAGCCGAGCGACTTGAGACGCTGCAAGTCCGCGTGCGCGCGCAATCCGCTTTCGCTGACGAGAAGCGCGCCCGGCGGCGCGTGTCCGGCGAGCTCGACTGAAGTTTCGAGCGACACCTCGAACGTGTGCAGGTTGCGATTGTTGACGCCGATGATGGACGCGCCGCACGTCGCCGCGCGTTCCAACTCCGCGCGCGTGTGGACTTCGACGAGCGCATCCAGGCCGAGTTCGTCTTCGGCGATGCGCCGGAAACGCGCGAGCCGCTCGTCGTCGAGCGCCGCGACGATGAGCAACAACACGTCCGCGCCCGCCGCGGCCGACTCGTACAGTTGCCACTCGTCGAAGATGAAATCTTTGCGCAGCAGCGGAAGCCGTGTGGCCGCGCGCACCTCTTGCAAATCCGCGAGCGCGCCCAAGAAGTAATCCTCTTCGGTCAGGACAGAGACGGCCGCCGCGCCCGACGATTCGTACAGGCGCGCGACCTCGGCGGGCGCAACGTCGCGCCGGATGTCGCCGAGCGACGGCGAAGCGCGCTTGATCTCCGCGATGATGTGAAATCCGCTCGCGGACGCGAGCGCGGCGCGCAGGGCATGTGGCCGCGCCTCGCCGCGCACGCGCAGAGCTTCCGCGCGTACCTCCCGCGCGTGCGACGTTTGACTCAACACGCGCTCCAGACGCGCGCGCTTACACTCGATGATGCGTGTCAGAAAATCCGGCGTCTTCGTCATCCGTTGAACCCGTGCGCGTTCGCCGTTCATTGCGATCTCGTCAGGCGTCGAAATCGGTCGTGTGCGCGATGCGTTGAAATCAATCGTGTGCGTGATGCGTTGAGATCAGGCGTGGCCGTCATGCGTTCGTGGCTTCTACGAGCCGGCGCAGTTTGTCGAGAGCCGCTCCGCTGTCGATGCTCCGGGCGGACAGTTCGGCGGCCTCGCGCAGACTCTCGGCCGCGCCGCCGACGTAGAGCGCGCCCGCCGCGTTGGCGCAGACGAGCGCGCGCGCCGCATCATGCCGCTCGCCCGCCAGCACGCTGCGAATTATTCTTGCGTTCATCTCGGCATCGCCCCCGCGCAACGCTTCGAGTCCGGCGCGCGCGAGTCCGAAATCTTCCGGCGCAATCTCGAACGCGCGCACCTCTCCGCCCGACGCTTCGGCCACGAGAGTTTTGTCACCGACCGTGATCTCGTCCAGACCGTCGCGGCCGTGGACGACCCACGCGCGCTCGGTGTCGAGCGCGGCGAGCGTGCGGGCGAGCGGTTCGACGAGCGAGGCGTGCCAGACGCCGATTATCTGTCGCGGCGCGCCCGCCGGGTTCGTCAAAGGGCCAAGCAGGTTGAAAGTCGTATGCACGCCGAGTTGGCGACGCACGCCCGCCACGCGCGCCGTCGCGCCGTGGTAGAGCGGCGCGAACATGAAGCAGATGCCGAGTTCGTCGAGACACTTTTGCGAGACGGCGGGCGCGGCCGCAACGCCCACGCCGAGCGCCGCGAGCACGTCGGCGCTGCCCGAACGGCTCGTCGCGGCGCGGCTGCCGTGCTTCGCCACGGGCAAGCCGGCGCCCGCGATGACGAAGGCGGCGGCCGTCGAGACGTTGAAAGTTTTCGCCGCGCTCGATCCAGTCCCGGCCGTGTCGATGAAACGTTCGTGCCGCGTCCTCAAGCGCACGGCACGCGCGCGCATCGCCTCGGCCATCCCGGTCAACTCTTCGACCGTCTCGCCCTTCAACGCCAGCGCGACGAGCGCGCCCGCGATCTGCGCATCCGTCGCGCTCTCTTCGAGCAACGCGTCGAGCAGCGAAGCGGCCTCGGCGCGATTCAGATTCTCGCCCCGCATCAGACGCAGTAAGAGCGCACGCAAGCCCGCGCCCGCCACAGGTTCATCCCTGCGCGCGGGCGTCGGCAAAAGCCAAGTTGGCCGTTCGTCGCTCATCGAAGCACGTTGACTATCAACCCTTCAAAAAGTTCGCCAGCAGACGCTTCCCTTCCATCGTCAAGATCGATTCGGGATGAAACTGGACGCCTTCGATTGGCAACTCGCGGTGGCGCAACCCCATGATCAAACCGTCGGCCGTCTCGGCCGAGACTTCGAGACAGGCGGGCAGCGTCTCGCGCTCGACGACGAGCGAATGATAACGCCCGGCGGCGAACGGCTGCGGCAACCCGGCGAAGACCGTGCGCCCGTCGTGTTCGATGTCGGCCGGTTTGCCGTGGACGGGCACGGGCGCGCGCACGACCCGCCCGCCAAACACCTCGCCGATGGCCTGATGCCCCAGACAGACGCCGAAGACGGGAACGCGCCCCGCGAAATGCTTAATCGCCGCGCACGTCAACCCCGCGTCCTTCGGCTCGCCGGGGCCGGGCGAGATGAGTATCTTCGCGGGACGAAACTCGCGCTCGATCTCATCCACAGTCACCTCGTCGTTGCGCCGCACGGCGAGCTCCGCACCCAACTCGCCCAGATATTGCACGAGGTTGTACGTGAACGAATCGTAGTTGTCGATGACGAAGATCATTGGTGGCTGTTAGCTGTTAGCTGTTAGCTGTTGGCAAAACACCTCACTCGGCAGATCAAGTTGATTGCTTATGGTCGTTACTGACACTCAGCATCCGGCATTCGACATCCATGCTGAAAGCTAACAGCTAACAGCTAATCGCTAATCGCTAAGAGCTAACAGCTATTTCACCAACTCTGCCACTTCGGCGTGGTTGTTGTCGAGCGCGAACTGACGCGCGGTGCGGCCTTGTTTGTCTTTGAGGTTCGTCTTTGCGCCGGCGCGCAACAGGAGTTTGACGATCTCCGCGTTGCCCTTCGCGGCGGCGATCATCAGGGGCGTGCCGCCCACTTCGTTCGTTGTGTTCGGATCGATGTCCTTCGACAGCAGCGTCTCGACGAGCGGGGCGCGCTCGTAGAACGCCGCCCAAGACAGCGGCGTGCCGCCCGAAGGGTCGCGCGCGTTGATGTCCGCGCCGCGTTCGAGCAGGAGCCGGGCTGCTTCCATATCCGTGTGGCGCATCGCGTAGACGAAGGGCGTGAACCCGTCGATGTCGCGCATGCTCACGTCGGCGCGGTGGTCGAGCAGGGCGCGGATGAGTTCTCTGTCTCCGGCCTGCGCGGCGCGTACCAGAGGCGTCTTCCCGTCACGGTCAAGGACGTTCGGGTCTGCGCCGCGTTCGAGCAGAAGTTTGGCGATTGACTTTTGCGACTGCCTCATCGCGGCCGTGAGCGGTCGCTCGCCGTGCTCGCCGCGCACGTCCGGATTCATCCCGGCGGCGAGAAAAAGTTTGACCGCCCACAGGTCGCCGTCGCCCGCGTACCGCACAAACTCGGCCTCTTTGAAGTCGATGCCGCGCAGAGCCAACTCGCGCCGCGCCGTCTCCGGATTCACACGCTCGCTCGGCTGCCGCAGGCAACCGGCGCACGCAAGCGTGAGCGCGAACACTGCCGCGCAAACGCACACAGCCCGCAAGGAATTTTTCTCTCTCATCGCCGCTTCCGCCCGTCGCAAAAATCCCCGACCCGTCAAACGCCGCTTCACAAACCGCGCTCGGCCATCTCGATGGCGCGCAGCATCGCACGCGCTTTGTTGACCGTCTCTTCATACTCGCGCGCCGCGACGGAATCGGCCACGATCCCTGCCCCGGCCTGCACTTCGGCGCGTCCCTCGCGAATGCGCGCCGTGCGGATGGCGATGCAGGAGTCGAGGTTGCCCGCGTAGTCGAGATAGAGCACCGCGCCCGCGTAGAGGCCGCGCCGGTCTGGTTCGAGCGCGTCGATGATCTGCATGGCGCGCACCTTCGGCGCGCCCGTTACAGTCCCGGCCGGGAAACACGAAGCGAGAGCGTCGAAACAGTCCGCGCCGTCTCTCAGTCGCGCTGTTAAACTCGTCACCAGATGTTGGACGTGCGAGTAGCGTTCGACGGACATCAACTCACGGACTTCGACCGAACCGAACGCGGCGACGCGGCCGAGGTCGTTGCGGCCGAGATCGACGAGCATCAAATGCTCGGCCACTTCCTTTTCATCCGCGCGCAACTCCGCGCCGAGCCGCGCATCTTCCGCCTCGTTCGCGCCGCGCGGGCGCGTGCCCGCAATCGGGCGATATTCGAGTTCGCGGCCTCGGCAACGCACGAGCATCTCCGGCGACGCGCCGACGATGGCCTCGTCGCCCGTGCGCAAGAAGTACATGTACGGCGACGGGTTGGTCGCGCGCAGAGCGCGATAAACTTCGAGCGGCGCGGCAGCGACTTCCGTGTTGAAGCGTTGCGACAGCACGGCCTGATAACAGTCGCCCGCGCGGATGTGTTCCTTGATGGTCTCCACCGCGCGCTCGAAATCCGCGCGCGCCCAGTTTGAGACGAAGCGCGGCGGCGGCGCATCCTTCGCCGCACGCGCCCGCACGAATTCGCTCGCAGCCGCCGCCGTCGCGCCGCTTGTAAGTTCGCCAGACAGTTCGCGCTCCACCGCCTCGGTTCGTCGGACGGCCTCTGCGTAAAGCTCGCGCAGGCGCGCGCGATCATCGCCCGCCTCTTCGGTGAAGACGACGGAAGCGATCTCGATCTGTTGGCGCACGCGGTCGAAGGCGAGCACGGTGCGAAAGAACATCAGCACGGCTTCGTCCGTCTCACCGTTCGCGCCGTCGTCTCCTCGGAGCGTCGGCTCGAACCAGCGCGCGGCGTCGTAAGCGAGATAGCCGACCGCGCCGCCCGCGAACGGGGCGAGGTGGTCGCGCCGCGCGAGTTTGTGTCTTCGGAAATAGTCGCGCAGAAAATCGGTGGTGCGCACGCCGCGCAAGTGTTCCGTCTGCGTGCCGCGCGTAACGTGCGTGTCCGCGCCGCGCCCGCGCACGATCATCTCCGGCTCGACGCCGAGAAACGAATAACGCGCGACGCGCTCGCCGCCCTCCACCGATTCCAGCAGAAACGCATGTCGCGCCGTATCGCGCGCCAGACGCAAAAACGCGCCCACGGGCGTCTGCAAATCCGCCAGCACGCGACGCACCACGGGCACGACGTTTCCACGCGCCGCCTCGCGCTCGAAGTCCTCAAATGTCGCGGGCTGTAGCTCAAGCATAAAAGCCGTGAATCGTGAATGGTCAATCGTGAATAGATGAAGACGGTTTTTCTCTATTCACGATTTACGATTCACGATTTACTGTTTTCTAATCGCTTCCCAAGAGACTGCCGCCCGACAGCCATTGGCCGCCGTCGATGACGAGGATCGCGCCGTTGATGAAGGCGGCGGCGTCGGAGCAGAGGAAGACGGCCGCTTGTTCGATGTCTCTGATGCGGCCGAAACGTCCGACGGGGATGCGCTTTTGTAGTTTCTCTTTGAGCGCGGGCGGGAGCAGCCGTTTCATGCCTTCGGTGTCTTCGATGGGGCCGGGCGCGATGGCGTTCGTGCGAATGCCGTGTCGTCCCCATTCGACGGCGAGGTTTTGCGTCAACGCATCGACGCCTGCCTTCGCCGCCGAGACGTGTAGTTGAAACGGCGTCCCCAAATAATGAAGCGTCGCGCTGATGTTCAGGATCGAGCCGCCCTGTCTCCGCAACTCGCCGAAGGCGGCGCGGCAGACGTTGAACGTGCCTTTCAGATCGATGTCCACCACCGTGCCGAAGCCGTTCGGCGAGAGTTCTTCCGCCGCGCAGAGAAAGTTTCCGGCCGCGCCGTTGACTACGATATCCAGCCGCCCGAAGCGTTCCACCGTCGTCGCCACCGCGCGTTCGACCTCTTCCGCACGCCGCACGTCGCACGCCACGGCCACGGCCTCGCCGCCGCCCGCGCGAATCACTTCGGCCGCCGGTTCGAGATGTTCCAACCGTCGGCTCACGAGCGCCACACGCGCCCCCGCTTCCGCCAGCGCACGCGCCACCCCGCCCGTGATCCCAGTCCCCCCGCCCGTCACAAACGCGACGCGCCCCGCCAGCAAGCCCTCAACGAATACGCTCTCTGCCATAGACACCTTTCTGAAACGATGAACGATGAAGGATGAACGATGAACGGAAAACAACTTGTCTTTACTTCATCGTTCATCGTTCATCCTTATTGGTTCTCATTCGCTCCCGGCTTGGCCGGGACGGCGACGGGCTTGCCGTCTTCGGCGTGCGGCTCGGCTTCGAGTTCTTGATTGATCTGCGCGACGCGGAGACTGGCCTCTTCGTGGTCGGGACTGTATTTGAGCGCGCTTTGATAATCGCGGAGCGCATCGGTCAAGCGGCGCGCCTCGTGCAGCGCGTGCCCGCGCCGGACGTAGGCTTCGGCCAGCGCCGAGAGCGTCGTCTCGTCGTCCGGGTTCTTCTCCGCCTGCTGCTCCAAGCCCGCAATCTCCGAGTCCAATTTCGCCGTGTCCAACACGCCGCCGCTGCCCTGCGCGCCCGCGTTCGCTCCACCCGGCGACGCCACGGCCGCGTTTGTCCCGCCGTTCTCATTTGCCGCCGTCGTCGGCGCACTCTTCGCGCACGCGCCGCACACCAGCGCCGCACACACCAAACTCAACAATCCGGCAAAGACTCGCATGTGATTCATCTCTCTTAAGTGACAGGTGACAAGTGACAGGTGACAAGACAGAACAGGTTTTTATCCTGTTACCTGTCACCCGTCACCTGTCACTTTCTTCTCAGCTTCCGGCGATGTAGGGGCGCGACTGCACGATGTAGACTTGGCCGCCTTGAAAGACCCATTCGATGTCCTGTTCGCGCCCGCGAAAGACGCGCTTGATGAGCGAGGCGGCGCGCGCCAGACGACGCACGGTCGCATCGGTCAGGACGGCGCGCTCGCCGCTGATGGGAATCTCTTTGACGCCGCCCGCGTCGTCAAACGTCAACAAACTTTCCTCGTCCGAACGCGTCAGCACGCGCACGGCCTGCGAGCGCGGGCGAAAGATGATCTGCTCGGCGATTCGTTTGCCCTCGACCACCTTGATCCCCAGGCCGCGTTTGGCGCTGATGTAGATGGCGTCGCGGTTCGCGTCGTTGTAAGGGTCGGTCGTGATCATGACGCCCGCGCTGTCGGCATTGACGCCTTCCTGAATGAGCACGGCCGGGTAGACTTTCATGTGATCGATCCCGGCGCGCTCGCGCGCTTCGTAGGCTTCAAAGTTCCAGACCGAAGCCCAGACGGTCTTGACGGCCTCGATCAACTTCTCCTCTTCGCGCACGTTCGGCACGGTCGAATAGAGTCCCGCCCCGTTGAAGTTCGGCAAGTCCTCGGCATTCGTCGAACTGCGCACGAACAGACCTTTGCCCTGATACTCGGCGCGGACGCGCTTGAGAATCGCGGCGCGCAAGTCGTCCTGCATCTTCGCGCTTTGAATACGTGCGCGCATCTCCGCGAGTCGTTCGCGGCGGTAGGCCGGGTCGTGGACGAACTTTTGATCCTCGACCATCTCGTAGATCGGCTGTTCGAGTTCGTTCGCCTTGATGAACTCGTCGTAATAATAGATGGGGATGGTGAATCCGTTCGGCACGGTGATGCCGCTGAGGCGCGCGTTCGCCACCTCGCCGAGATTCGCGGACTTCGCGCCGTAAGCGTCGGCCATCGACGCGCGTTGCGAGCGCAAATCGGCCAGACGCTTCTCCGAGAGATCGAAGCGCGGCGTCATCACGTCGCGCCGTTCCTTGAGTCGCCGCTGGTATTCGTTGAGCGCGTTCATGTCCGCGCGCTTGATCTCGTACTTGCCCGTCTTCGTCTCGAAAGAGACCCACCAGCCATCGTACTCTTTGAACAACTCCGAGGCATTGCGAACGTAAGCGTTCGGCACGCCCCAGGATTTGGCGAGCAGGTTGATGTGCGAGAGCGGCGTGGAAGGCCGACTCGTGATGATGCCGGCGACGGGCGGAAGCGTGACCGGCACTTCGTCGAGCACGAGGATTTCGTTGAAGCCGATCTCGACGTGCTCGTCCAGATTCTTGATGATGTGGATGCGACCGAGGCCGCGCGCCAGATTGAGCGGTTGATATTCCTGTTCACGCGCGATCTCGCTTTGCGAGACGCGCGCGAGTCCGGCGATTGAGACGGAGGCTTCGTCCTGCTTGATCGAGTTGGGCTTGAAGGCGACGGGCGCGAAGAAGGTGCGATTGATCGTCTCGCCCGTCAGTTTGATCTGCTCGGTCGGAATGAGGTCGCCTTCCCAATATTCAAACGTCCAGCGCGCGAGCGGCGTTTGATAGGCGAGCGTGCCGAGGATGAAGCGGCGGTTCGGCTTCAGATAGTTGTTCTCGAAAAACTCGCGCCCGCGTTCGAGCGAGAGATACGTGCCGTTGATGAAATCTTTGTGGAAGCGATAACGTTTCGAGTTGACGTAGTAGATGCGGTTCCGGTCTTTGCGGTCGATGACGTACATGACGTGCGGCAACGGATAGCCCGCGTCCATATTGACGCGCGCCAGCCGGTCGAACTCCGCGCGCGTTTTGATTTCAGGGAGCGAACGGTCGCCCGCTTCGTCGGCGGTGGCGGTGGTCTTCGTCGCTGCGGCGTTCGTCGCCGTCGTGCTCTGACGCGCGGGCGCTCTGACGCGCCGCGCGCTGCGTTGCGCGTGCGTGTCGACGGCGGCGCACAGGAACGCCGAGCAGACGACCAGCGCGACGCCGAGCGCGCGTTTGCCAAGTCTCATTTCGACAACTCTCATAGAGCCTTTCTCGCTTTCAACACTTCGGAGCTTTCGCGGCGGAGCAATTCTAACAGATGATCGATGTGACGCCGCTCCGTCAGAAAGCTGTTGACGTTGACGCGCAGTGCGCGCCGCCCGTGGAGGACGGTGGTGGCAAACCACGCCTCGCCGCTTCGTTCGATGCGCGCCTGCAAATCGCGTTGCAAGCGGTCGAGTTCCGCGCCCGGCGCATCGCGCATCTCCGGGGGGACGAAGCGCAGGCAGCAGACGGCCGTTTCCACTTGCCCGACGCACTCGAAGCCTTCGAGCGCCGAGACGCGCGCGGCCAAATATTCCGTCAGTTCGATCTGTCGTTCGATGAGACGCGCGTACCCTCGCGTGCCGAGCGTTTTCAGGGCGAACCAGATTTTGAGCGCGTTGAAGCGACGCGTGCCGAGTTGGCCGTAGCGGAAGAAGTCGAAGGGCACGTCTTCGCCGCCGCGTTCCTCGCTCAAATATTCGGGCGTGATGTCGAACGCATCGCGCAGGACGCGCCCGCCGTCGCGCACGAGCACCGCACCGGCCGCGAACGGCACGTACATCCATTTGTGCGGGTCAAGCGTCACCGAATCGGCGCGCTCGATGCCGCGCAGGCGCGCGCCGTACTTTTCCGACATGGCGAGCGCGCCGCCGTATGCGGCATCGACGTGAAACCAGACGTTGTACTCGGCGGCAATCGAGGCAAGTTCGTCGAGCGGGTCGATGACGCCGGTCGAGGTTGCGCCCGCCGCGCCCGCGATGCAGACGGGCAGATTCCCCGCCGCCAAGTCGCGCTCGATTTCGCGGCGCAACTCGTCCGTCCGAAGGTGAAACTGTTCGTCCGACGCCACCTTGCGCAAGTTCTCGCGGCCGAGGCCGAGTATGTCCACGCTCTTGACGAAAGAGTAATGACACTGCTCCGACGCGTAGACGACGAGGTTGCCGCCCGTCGAGACGGCGCGCAGGAGGCCGTGGTCGCGCACCTCTGCGGCGGCGCGGTCGCGCGCGCATTTGAGCGCGATCAGGTTCGCTTCCGACCCGCCGCTCGTGAGCGTCCCGAAACTCTCCGCGCCGTAGCCGATGATCTCGCAGAGCCAGCGCAGCACGCGCGACTCGACGACGCTCGCCGAGGGCGAATTGCGCCACGCTGCGCCGTTCTGATTGATGGCCGAGGCGAGCGCGTCAGCCCAGACCGAGACGGGCAGAGGCGTCGGGTTGAACAGCCCGAAGTAACGCGGGCTCGGAATGTTCATCGCGTGCGGCAGAACTTCGCGCTCGAAGCGGTCGAACAATTCGCGCGCGGCTGTGCCTTCGCGCGGAAGCGGCTCGTCGAACATTTTTTCGAGTTCGGACGGCGTGGCTTCCGAGCAGACGCGCGCTTCTTCGAGCGTGCGCGCGTAACGTGCGATGATCTCTGTGGCGAGGCGTCCGAGTTCCGCGTGCTCGGCGCTTAACGATTCGCTCATTTGACGATCTCTTCCCTGTGCATGAAATTCGGAGTTCCGTTAAGCTAACTCAAGCCGACTGATTTATTCCAGCCTGCGAGAGAGATGACGGACGCCCTCGGAAAATTCTCGGAGACCATCGAGGCGCACGCCGCGCGCTACGGCGCGCACCTCGACGCGCGCGCGCGCGAACGGCTCGGCGTCTATTACGAACACCTGTCGAAGTGGAACGCGCGGCTGCATCTGGTCGCGCCTTGCCCGCCCGCCGAGTTTGCCACGCGCCACGTGCTCGAATCGTTGACGGCCACCGCGTACATGCCCGAAGGCGCGCGCGTGTGCGACGTGGGTTCGGGCGGCGGGCTGCCCGTCATTCCCTGCCTCTTGGCGCGGCCGGACGTACGGCGCGCGACGCTCGTGGAAGCCTCCGCAAAGAAGGCTGTCTTTTTGCGCGAGGCTGTGAGCCGTTTGGAACTGCAAGACAAGGCCGTCGTTCTGGCGGAGCGCTTCGAGCGCGCGAGCGCGCCCGAAGCGGACGTGTTGACGTGCCGCGCGCTCGAACGTTTTACGGAGATGTACGCGCAACTCGTCCGTTGGTCGTCGCCGCACGTCTCGCGCCTGCTCTTGTTCGGCGGAACCGCGCTCGGAGAGTTGATCGCGGGAGACCAAACGGTGCGCCTGCACGCGACCCTCAGGATGCCGGACTCCGAACAACGTTTCCTCTTCGTCGTCGAGCGCAACGGTTGAAGCGTGCAGACGCTCGTTGCTCAAAGACTTGATCGAGTGTGCCTCGCAAAAGCAAGGAACCACGCGCCTCACGCGAAGCAACACGAACAAGAATTACGTCCTGTTTAGTGTTGCTTCGCGTGAGGCGCGTGGTTCCTGAATTTCTTTGACGGGCTAGAACGAATACTTCAACGCGAACTGGACGCGGCGGCCGGGCGTGATGGTGTTGACCGCTTGGCCGAAGCCGGGCGCTTCGAGGAAGCGCACCGGGATGCCGTAGTTCGCGCGGTTGATGAGATTGAAGATGTCCACGCGCAGGATGACGTTCTGACTCCGGCCGAAGCGCAACTTCTTGACGACGGCCGCGTCGAATTCGAGCACGTTCCCCGCACGAAAACTGTTTCTGCCGACGCGTCCGTCTTGACCGATGGGCGCAAGCAACGCCGCCGGATCGCCGGTCGCCAGACGCAAAGGCTGTCGCCTGTCTCCCGTCACGATGATCCCGTTGGTGGTATTCAAGCGGTCGGTTAAGTTGCCGTCGAGGTTGACATCGTAAATGCTGTTGACGGTGAAAGGCTGGCCGGACTGGAGGCGACCCGTCGAGGCGATCTGCAAATCGCCGAGCACCGCACGCCCGACCCGGCCGCCGAGTGAGGGAAAATCGTAGATGAAGTTGTACGAGAAGCGATGCCGCGCGTCGAAGTTCGATGGCGCGCGTTCGCCTTCAAACGTCAGGCTGTTCTGCGGCAGGGCGGAAGCGCCCGCCAAGTCGAAGACATCCGACACGTCGTCCGTCGAGCGCGAAAGCGTGTAGGCGGCCTGAAATTGTAGACCACGCCGGAAGCGGCCGCGCGCCTGAAGCTGCAAGGAATCGTAACGCGAGGCGGCCGTCGTCTCGTAGCGGTTGACCGTTCCGACGTTCGCCACGGGACGGCCGCCAGTCAAGCCTCTGCCATCCGCAGAGATGCGCGTGCCGGGCGGCAAAGTGAAACCGAAATAGACGGGGTCGAAGAGCGGGAACGGCGATTGAGGATTGATGATGTTCCCCGTGGGAAAGAAGAACGGAGCGTTGAAGGCGTTGCGCCCGAGGTTCGGCGTCGTGAAGCGGAGGAGGTTCCGCCCCTGCGTGCCGACGTATGCGGCCGAGAGGGCGAGGTTGAACCCAAACTGCTGCTCGAAGGCAAACGTGTAATGGTGCGCCGAGGGCGTCTCCAACTGTTGCTGCGGGATGGTGAAGCCGAAGCCGCTCGTGGGCGGAAGGCTGCCGCCGCTCGAAAAGAAAGAGTTGAACAAATTGACGAGTTGCGCAAACGAGAGATTCGGATTGAGCGTGTTGAGAGAACCCGGTTGGACGAGGGGCTGGCCGGAGACTGTGAGACGCCCCGGCGGCGTGTAGGAGAAGGGGCAATCGAGCGGGCCGTTGGTCGGGCACAGACCGACGAGCCGCAGATTGTTGAGACCGCCGCCCGCCAGATCGACGGTCGAATAAGTCGGGTAGACGTTTCTCGACTGGCTGACGGCCGCACCGAGAATTTGATCGTAGAAGATGCCGTAACCGGCGCGGATGACGGTTGTGCCGCGGTCGTGCCCGAAGAGGTTGGGCACGTAGGCGAAGGAGATGCGCGGCGCGAAGTTGTTGCGGTCAGGCTCGAAGATGCGCGTGCGGTCGCCGATGAAGGTGCGCAAGCCGGGAATGAGATCGACCGCCGGGTCGTTGAAAGTTCCTTCGATGCGCCCCGCCGTCTCGCCGGGCGGCGTGTTGTATTCGTAGCGCAGCCCGACGGAGAGAGAGAAGTTCGGGCGCAGACGCCAATCGTCGTGCGCGTAGAAGTTGAGCTGGTAATAGCGCAGGTTGATGCCGGATTCGCCGCCCGCCGCGAAGGTCTGCGTGAAGCCGCTCGGGGCGCTCGCCGCGACGAGCGTTTCGGGGCGGATAAACTCGCCGGTGAAGCGCGGGTTCGAGAAAGTTCCGGTCGCCGGGTTGAAGCCCGCGAGGCGCGGCGCTCCGGCGAAGACGATCTGCGGACGAGAGTTGCGGGGCAGTTCCGAGTTGAGTTCGGTGCGGCGCGTGTCCGTGCCGAAGGCGAAACGGTGGTCGCCCGCACGGAGCGTCAGGTTGTCGGCGAGCTGGTAGGTGTTGTTGACGCGGCGCTGCGGGAAGTTGAACACGTCAACGCCGACGGGGCTGAATCCGGCGATGGCGACCTGACCGATCTGGCCTAGTCCTTGCTCGACGGTTCTGGAGGAAGTGAAATAGCGAACCGGCCCCGTGTTGGGGCTGCTGCTTTGAAAGCCCGCGTTCCCGCCCGTGCCGGTGAAGACGAACTCCGGCAGCGTGAAGTTTTCGATGGAGCGCGCGTTGAGCAGGAAGGGCACGCCCGCGAGCGAACTTTGGATCAGATGCGTCGTGTCGCGCACCTCCTCGAAGTTGAGCCGCGTGCGGCCGTAGGAGAGACGCACCTGATTGAAGATCGGCGTGGACGAGTCCGGCCGCGTGATCTCGCTGTTGAAGAAGAAAGAGGAGTTCTGCGTCCGTATCTTTGGCCGGAGCGTGGAGAAGAGCGCGCCGCCCGTCGAAGGAATCTCCCGCTCGTCGTCCGTGAAATTGTATCGCTCCGTGATCGACTGCTCGCGGCCTGCGAGCTTGAAGTTGGCGTCGAACTTGCCTGAGAGGATGAGACCTTTGCCGCTGGCCGGGAGAACTTGCGTCAAGGTGTTGCGGCCGAAGACGCCGGTCGGGTTATTGGGAAACGGGTAAAGACTGAAGATGGCGTCGCCGCCGGCGGTGGTGGGAAAGTTGGCCGCCAGATCGAAAAGATTTCCGGCCGCGTCTCTCTCCGCGAAGAAGTTACGAAAGATGCCGGTCGCGCCCGTGCCGAACGCGCCGCGCTGCTCGACGGTGGGGACGGCGAAACTCTCTTCTTTGGTCGCATTCGTTTTGATGCCTTCGGCCGAGATGAAATAGAACGTCTTGTTCCGAACGAGCGGCCCGCCGAGAACGAAGCCGCCCTGTCCGAGCGTGAACGAATCCTCGCCGCCGCCCCCGTTGCGCACGATGACGGGTTGGTTGTCGAGCAGGACGGGCTGGTTGTTACCCGCCGTGAGCGCAAACTGCGGCGTCACCTTGATCGAGTCGAAGGAGTTATGGGCATTGAGTTGACTGGTGTTCAAAAACCCGTAGAGCGTGCCGTGATGTTCGCTGCCTCCGGACTTCGACACGGCATTGACCTGTGCCCCGATGTTTCTCCCAAACTGCGCCGGAGCCAAGAGCGTGATCGCCTGATACTCCCTGATCGACTCTATCGGCTGCGGCACTAAAGCGACGAAGCCTTGCCGTCTGACGCCGATGTCCTCGTCGTTATTGTCCGAACCG
>DASVUD010000030.1:0-198629 GCA_036387235.1 Pyrinomonadaceae bacterium | reverse complement strand
TCGCGCGCCGCCGCTGTGTCGTTGGCAACGAACATTCACACGCGCCCTCGATTCGCTTCGCACGGCGCGCCGTGCCTGTTTGCTTACGCTTGCCCCGCGTCGCGCTGGCCGTGAGCCGTGACGGCTTCGATGGCTCCCTCGTGCATCCGTTCGGGTCGAACGTAGCGCCAGTGCTTTTCAAACTCCTCGTCGGTCATGGCGGGTTGGGCTAAACGCTCTCTGTCCTTCAACCACTGCTCAGCCCAGCGTCGCAGTTCGGGGTCGCGGTTGAGCGCGGTGCGCGCCGCGTGCATGTTGATCGGCGTCGTCATCAAACCAGACCTCCTTCATTCAAACGAAGCGTTGTGTCGAGAAACATCAGCAGGGCGAGGCCAAGCCTCAACGCATCGACTCGGCGCGCGTTCAACTCGCGGTCACGCGCGCGAAGGCGGCGCGCGCCGAGTCGACCGTGCGGTCGATGAGTTCGTCCGTGTGCGCGAGGCCGATGAAGCCCGCCTCGAATTGCGAGGGCGCGAGATAGACGCCCTCTTCGAGCATCGCGTGGAAGAATTTTCCGTAGAACTCGCGGTCGCTCGTCGCCGCGCTCGTCCAGTCGCCCACAGGCTCGGCCGTGAAAAAGGTCGTCCACATCGAGCCGACGCGGTTGGTCGTGGTACTGACGCCGAATTCGCGCGCGGCGTCAGCCAGTCCGGCCGAGAGGCGCGCGCCCGCGCGTTCCAGTTGCGCGTAGACCGACGGGTCGCGCAGGCGTCTGAGCGTGGTGAGTCCGGCGGTCATGGCGAGCGGGTTGCCGGAGAGCGTGCCCGCTTGATAGACGGGGCCGGCGGGCGCGACGCGGTTCATGATGTCGCGGCTCGCGCCGTATGCGCCGACGGGCAGACCGCCGCCGATGATCTTGCCGAGCGTCGTGATGTCGGGCGCGACCGAGTACAACTCCTGCGCGCCGCCGCGCGCGAGACGAAAGCCGGTCATCACTTCGTCGAAGATGAGCAGCGCGCCGTGGCGGCGTGTCAGTTCGCGCACCGCTTCCAAGTAGCCCGCGCGCGGCGGGACGCAGCCCATGTTGCCGACGACGGGTTCGATGATGACGGCGGCGACGTGCGCCCCATGCTCGTCGAAGACTTGCGCGAGCGCGTCCGCGTCGTTGAAGGGCACGGTCAGAGTTTCGGCGGCGAGCGCGGGCGGGACGCCGGGGCTGTCGGGCAGTCCGAGCGTGGCGACGCCTGAGCCTGCGCGCACGAGCATCGAATCGCCGTGGCCGTGATAGCAGCCTTCAAACTTGATGAGCTTCGTGCGCCCCGTCGCGCCGCGTGCGAGCCGGATGGCGGACATCGTGGCCTCCGTGCCGCTGTTGACCATACGCACCATCTCGATTGAAGGGACGGCCGCAGTGATCTCTTCGGCCATCTCGATTTCGAGTTCGGTGGGCGCGCCGTAGCTCGTGCCGCGCGCGAGCGCGTCAGAGAGTGCGGCGATCACTTCCGGGTCGGCGTGGCCGAGAATCATCGGCCCCCAAGAGCCGACGTAGTCGATGTAAGTGCGCCCGTCAACGTCGGTCATGGTTGCGCCCACGGCGGAGCGGATGAAGCGGGGCGTGCCGCCGACGCCGCGAAAGGCGCGCACGGGCGAATTGACGCCGCCGGGGATGAGTTCGACGGCGCGCGCGAAGAGTTCGGCTGAAGTGTCCCTTGTGTCTCTCTGTCCGGTGCTGCTGCTGGCTGTCATCTGTTAGTTATCCTGTGCCAATCTGTGTCTCAACTTTTCTCAGGGCAAATCGAATTCGATAATAGCCGATTCGTGCGCGGGCGCGCACTCTGCCGGGTGGCGGTCTGAAACGGAAACCGGCGCGGGCGCGTCTTTATAAAGACGCGCCCGTGTCCACAACGCGCAAGCGTCGCCGCTCTGCCATCCGAACTTGCCATGGAGAGAATCGAAAATGTCGAACCAGACGAAGGCCGGAAACCGCTTGCCGCGCCGTGTCGTGCGCGCGTGCGCTCTGTTGCTCTTACTGTTCCTCTACGCCTCGGTCGTGCCTCCGGCGGCGTTCGCGCAAGGTGGCCGCATCGTCCGCGAGACCGTGCACGGCGCGTCGCTCGAAGGTAACGCGACGGGCGAGGCGACGGAGCGCAACGTCTCCGTCTACCTGCCGCCTTCTTACGAACGCGCGACGGCGAAGCGTTACCCGGTCGTCTATCTGCTGCACGGCATCGGCGACACGGACAAGACTTTCACCAACGCTTGGCGCAACCAGACCGAGACGTGGGGCACGATTCAAGGCTTGATGAACAACGGCGTGGCCGAGGGTCGGTTCCCGGAGATGATCGTCGTCATGCCCGACGAGCGGACGAAGATGATGGGCAGCTTTTATACGAACTCCACGGCGACGGGCAACTGGGAGGATTTCACCGCGAAGGATTTGGTGAGCTACATCGACCGCAAATACCGGACGCTCGCGCGCGCCGAAAGCCGTGGCCTCGCCGGGCATTCGATGGGCGGGCACGGCGCGCTCAAGGTGGGGATGAAGCATCCGGAAGTGTTCAGCGTCGTCTACGCTTTGAACCCGGCCGTGCTCGGTTGGGGCGCGGACGTGTCGCTCGAAAATCCCGCGTTCGCCGCCGTCTTCAAAATGACGACGCTCGAAGAGGTCATGCGCGGCGGCATCTATACCGTCGGCGCGCTCTGTCTGGCGCAAGCCTTCTCGCCGAACCCGGCGCGCCCGCCCTTCTACGCAGACCTGCCTTACAAAATGGTTGACGGAAAACCGCAGCCCAATGAACCGGCCTACACCAAGTGGACTGAGAACATGCCGCTCAACATGGTCGTCGCCTACAAAGCGAACCTCGCGCGCCTGCGCGGCCTGCGCTTCGACACGGGTTGGGAAGACGAGTTCGCGCACATCCCGCCGACCACACGCGCCCTCGCACGCAAACTCACCGAACTCGGCGTCGAACACACGTTCGAGGAATACAACGGCGACCATCGCAATCGACTGTGGGGGCGCACCGGCAGACTCTACACGGAAGTCTTGCCCTACTTCTCGCTCCTCCTCGATGCGCGCGAGACGAAATGAGCGAAGCCCGCGCACGTTCAAACGGCGCGGGCTTCGTCGTCGGGAAATTTTCGTTCGGTGGTTTACTAGTTCAACGTCTGTTTAGTAACGGCCGCGACCACGACCGCGGTTGCCGCCGTTGCCGAAGACCGGGTGCGTGGGCGAACCCGCGCCGCGACGGTAGTAGCCGTTGCCGCGCCTGTGGTCGTCGTTGTCCCAACGCCCGTCGTTATCACGGTCGCGCCAGCGTCGATTGTTTCGGTCGTCGTCGCGGCGTTGGCTGCGGATGTAACGATCCTGCTCGCGCTCGTCGCGACGAATCTCGCGCCGCTCTTCACGCGTCAGCACGCCGTCGGAGCGATAAGCGCGTCGTTCGGCGCGCAGTTGACGTTCGCGTTCTCGTATCTGCCGCGCCTCTTCGCGCGTGAGTTGGCCGGAGCGGACGCCCCGGCGAATGCGTGTGCGGTCGTTGCGGTCGTTTCTGCGCCACTGCGCGGAAGCCTCGCTCGCGCCGCCCAGAAGCAAGGCCACGACGCTTAGAAGTAGAAACTTTTTCATCGTTCAACCCTTTCCTTTAAATATCAGTATCGTGAAATACGGCGATTGTTTGAAACGGTCGCCGTCAGCCGCCGGAGAGAGTTTTTCCGAATAAGACTTACGCCGCAAAAGAACGGCAACCACTGTGCCGTGCCGTCGCTGCGCGGCGAGAGCAGCGGCGTGCCCTACTTAAAGTGTTGAGCGCACAGCAAGGCTCATCCCTCGTGCGTGTTGAGAAACGCGCGCGCACGTTGCCAAATAGAACACACGCTGCACGATTTCCGACATTTTTACACAGCACACGTGCAAAAACGGCGCGTCGTTAATGTTGCCGACCACGCTGCTTTCGTCTCATCCGAAGATGCTGCGCCAGCGCCGGTCGAGCGAGTTGCCGAAGAGGAAAGCGGTGATCGAAGGTTGCTCGTGCGAGCGTTCGTAGCCGACGAGTTCGACGTAGGCGCGCCCCTCCGCGTCCGCCCCCGCGTGTCGCCCGCGCACGCGGCATGCGCCCTCCCAATAGACGATCATAGTCGTGCCGCGCGTGTCGAGTTCCTGATCCTGCATGACGGGCTGCACCTCCACGTCGATGTCGAAACGCGGGACGCGCAAGTGCCAACCGCTAGGATACGTCGCGCCCGTGTGCGGACTCCGCCAACGGCCGGTCGGCTCAACCGCAAAGTCGGCGCGCGCCAGATGCGTGGCCTGCCCCGCTCGGTCGACGAACGTGCCGCTCGAAAACTCCGAAGGCCGATCCGCGGCGTCGCGGATGTGATAGACCATCAACTCCGCGCCCGTCGAGAGTTGCACGCTGAACCAATCCCAACCGCGTTGATTCGCCGTCGTCCGCCACGTCCCGAACTCTCTGTCCATCCAAGCCGAGCCGGTGCAACGCTCCGTCTCGCCGTGCCAAGTGACGTGGCCTTCGGCCTCCATGCGTGTGAACGAGAAATAGCGCGACGCCTCGCCCTCGTCTTTGAAACTGACGCCGACGCCTTCGTGGCCGTTGAGCGCGGCGGGCTTCGTTGGACGCAGGGCGACTTCAAAGATGAGATCGTCGCCGAGCGTGGCGCGCAACAGGTGCAGGCCGTGCGCTTCGCGGACAGTCCAGTCGCCGAGCCTGAGATAGTAGCGCGTCGCGCTCATCTCGGCGGGCGGGTCGAAAGGACTGTTCGCGCTCTTGCGATGCGCGTAGCGAAAGCGGCGTCGCGTCTCGTCCGTGACGGCGAAGTGCGCGAGGTAGAGCGGATTGGCGATGAGACGAAGGGGCACGACGCCGAAGCGGTCGAGGTCTGTGCGACGTTTGAAGAAGACGAACTCGAAACCGAAGCGACGCCCCGCGGCCGTCTGCATGTGGCCTGTGTAATACCACCATTCGGTCTGCGCGTTCGCGTGCGCGTAGAGGTCGCGCGGCAGTTCGACGCCCGCGTGTTCCGTCCCGTCGCGCAAGGTCGAAGCCTTGCCGACGATGGCGTCGGCCAGATTGTCCAACAAGTCGGTTGCGATCTGTTCCAGAGGTTCGACAAAGTTTGCGCTCATAAAAATTCCATCAACCCGTCCCTGAAAAATTCTCACACACCATAGACGCAGCCCGTGGCGAAACTGTGCGCCTTTTGCAAAAAAAGAGCCGTGAATCGTGAATCGTAAATCGTGAATAGTTTGAAAACAGGTTTCTTCTATTCACGATTTACGATTCACGATTCACGGCTTTCAAATCCTCTCCACGCCTTCGCGCGGTTCGACGAGCAGGGTGCGGAAACTGGACATGCGGACGAGGCCGGGCGCAGCGCCTTTGGGTTTGGAGAGAAACTTGCGCGGCGTGTAGTGGACGGAGACTTTGGCGTCGCGTTTGGCCTGACTGAAATGCGCGGCGAGTTGCGCGGCCTCGATGACGGTGCGGTGCGGCACGTCTTCGCCGCGCGCGTGATTGCGCACGATGACGTGCGAGCCGGGATAGTCCGCGGCGTGCAGCCAGAGGTCGTGCGCGCGCGCCACTTTGAACGTCAGTTGATCGTTATCCTTGGCCGCGCGCCCGACGAGGATTTCATAGCCGTCCGACGAACGATAACGACGCGCGCCCGCCACCGCGTCCGACGCTTTTCCTTGCGCCTTCGTGCGTCGCGCATCCGCGCCCGCTACGGCGTCGCCGCCACCTTCTCCTCCTCCTCCGCGCGTCCCGCCCGCACTTTTGTTGCGCGCATTCGTCCCGCGCGTCTCTTTCGCGCCGCGTCCCGTCGCGTCGAACGCTTCGAGCGCGGCCGGGTCGCGCGCGGCGACGATGCGTTCGAGTTCATCGCGCCCGCGTTCGAGCGCGTCGAGCGAAGCGTTCAACTCGGCGAGCCGCGCGGCGGTCTCCTGCGCGGCGCGTTTGGCCTTCGCGTAACGCGCGAAGCGGCGCGCGGCCTCTTCTTGCAGACTGGCGTGCTCGTCGATTTCGAGTTCAATCGTGGGGGCATCCTCGGCGAAGTAATCGACGACGCGGACGCGCGAACCGTGCCGTTCGGCCGTGGCGATGTTGGCGAGCAATAGATCGCCCACGCGTTTATGCGCTTCGGCGTCGCCGTGCGCCGCCAAATCTTTTTCCAGATTGCGACGCAGTTTCTGCTGCTTCTCGACGAGCGCGCGCAGGCGCGCTCGTTGCGCGGCGGCGCGCGCGTCGAAGGCGCGCCGCTGTTCGAGTTCGCGGTAGTAGGCATCGGCCGCTTCGGAGAGCGAATCGTGCGCGCGGCGCGTGAAGGCGAGCACGGGCGGCGCGTGCGGGGGCCGGCCTTCGGGACGCGCGGGCGGCTGGTAGATGTCCGCGATCTCTTGCCCTTCGCCGCGCGGCGTGCGCAAGGTTTCGCGGATGCGCCCGTCGGCGTCGAGCAGGAGCAGGTTGGCGGCACGCCCCGTCAGTTGCGCGACGAGCGTGTGGTCGTGCGTGTCGCCGACAGCGTCGTATGAAGCGAAACTGAAACGGACGACGCGCTCGCCCTCGTCTTTCGTGAGACGAATAAGGCGCGCCCCGCCGAGTTGTTTGCGTAAGGTGAGGATGAAGTTCGACGGCGCGAGCGCTTGCCGTTCGAGTTCGCGCACCGCGCGCGCGAACAGGTAGAGGCGCGGGGCGGCCGGGTCGACCGAGACGAACAAGTAGCGGCCGTCGCTCACACGAAAATCGAAGGCCAGCGCGACGCGCGACAGTTGCCACACCTTGCCCAACATGCGCCCTTCGAGCGCGGGCGCAAGCTCGGCAACGAGGTCTGCGATCAGTTGGTCGTTCATCGGTCGTCAGTGATCAGTGGTCAGTGGTCGGTCGTCAGTAGCACGCCGGGATTGGTCTCCGGTTCCTGCCGAGACCGCTTGCGCTGCACGCCGGGCAAGTTAAGCACATGAGACTGACGGCTGACCACTGACGATCTGCAACTAACAACTGACTTCGGACAAACAACGAAGCCCCGCGTTGCGCGAACAACACGGGGCTTCGTTGTCTTGGTGCGAGGGTTAATCGGCGATGACGACGGTTCCGGAGAGATGATCGTGCGCGGCGCGGCCTTCGGCGTCGAAGAGTGCGTAGAGCAGGCCGAGGCCGGCGACGGCGAGCGAGAGCATGTAGGCGGCGGCGCGGCGGATGCACTGGCCTGTGGTCGGAGCCATCCCCGTGCGCGCGTCAACCGTGCGCAGAGAGACGAGCGACATGCCCCACGTGCGCCCCGCGAGCGCCGTCGCCACCATCAGGTACAAGAACATCAACACGACGACGATGCCGCCCATCGAAGCGGCGACGCGCGCGTCCGCCCAGTTGCCGCTCGTCAGTTCGATAACGGCCGCGAACGGCGTGGAAGCGAACGCCACGACGAACAGATCGATGATGCCGCCCGCGATGCGTTTCGAGAGGGGCGCATAGTCGTCCGTCTCGACGCTCTTCTTCGGCTGCGGCGTCTCTGCGTGATTCGAGAGCACGGCGGCGTGCATCTCGGCCTCGATTTGTGAGAGCGAGGCTTCGTCCGCGACGACGGGGATGTGGCGGCGCGCTCTCGTCTCAAGCGTGGGCGCGCTCGCCTCGGCATGCTTCGACGCGGGCGCGACCGTGGGCGGCACGATGACGAGCGGCGGTGCACTGCGCGCAGGCTCGACAGGCTTTTCAATTTCGACGGCCGCGTGCCCCACGGCCGCATCCGCCGCGGGCGAGACGGCGTGGCCGTGCAGGACTTCCGTGTCCGCTTCGGCTTGATGCCTCTCCGCCGGTTGATACTTTTCTTCGACGACGTGCGCGACGGCCGCGGCGGTCGCCGCGCCGCCTCTCGACGAGCGCGGCATGGGCGGCGGCTGCGCTTGGCGTGCGCGCTCGATGCGTTTGAGCGCGGCGACGACGAGCGGGTTCGGTTGCGGCGCTTCGGGCGGCGGCGGGACGAGACCGAGCGGCGGCGCGGAAGTCTCGGCGGCAGCGACGCCCGCGACATCGGAGGTCGGGTCGTCAGCCATGCCGAAAGAGATGTGGCCTGCGGGCGGCGCGGAGGCTTCGGCCTCGCGCGCGGCTTCGAGCGCACGCCGTTGTTGAATCTCGCGCACGCGCTCGCTCAGTTCCTTGCGCCACTGCGGCTTGGGCGGAACGCCGGGAAACTCTATGAGCGTCGAAGTAGCGCTCGCCGTCGCCCCGCTCGAAGCGCCTTTCGCTTCCGTCGCGGCCGCTGTCGCGCGTTTGGTTTTGCGTTCGTGTCCGGTCGAACTCGACATAGATTCTTCTTCGGGAGACGAGGAAAAGGCGTCAATCGTTGCGGTGTCTTCGGTCGTGCAACGCGTGCATTTCTCCTCCGCTTCGGAGTAAGAGCCGCCGCACACGACACACTGCATAGACTGAGAGCCTCCCCTGTGGAAATCTTCAAATTTAAATCTTTGGGATGACGGGCGAAGCCGGTAAACCCAAGCCCTTTGCGGAGTCGCGGCGGATGCTATCAGAGATTACTTTAAGTCGTCAATCAGAAAATACACAAATCAATGTAGTTGAGCGCGGGGAAGCCACAAGATAGGGGAAAGCAGGGAAGGAAAAATTAGGGGAAAGGGAAAAGGGGAAGGGGCAAAGGCGAAGAGAAAAACAGGAAATGGAGTCGGCTGTTGCAGTGGAAAACGGGATGAAGCGTCGCCCGTTTTCGTCTTACCCTTTCCCTTTCCCCCTTCCCCTTTTTCCCAATTTCTTAAATCGGCTGGCGTCCGGCGAAACCCGTTTCGAGGTCGTGCCACCACTCGATGCGGTCGCCTTCGCCGAGTTGCCAGCAGAGCAGGACTACGCGCCCTTCGCGCAGGGAAGGAAAATCGACCAGCCCGCGTTCGTAATCCTTGAGTTGCACGCCGAGCGACTCCAACTCGCTCGTGTGTTCGGCCAGACTCAGCAAATCCGTCACGTAGCGCACGCCCTCGTCCATGAAGCCGCCACCGAGCTTCGCACGCTCGGCCGCCTCGCGCGCCGACTCCTGCAACGCGACTACTTCGCGGTGCGCGCGTGAGATGGCCGCCGTAATCCGCCCGACGGTCGGCAACATCGCGTTCGCTTCCGAGAGTGTGAACAGTTTCATAAGAGCAGAGGTCAGAGGTCAGAGGTGAGAGGTGAGAGGTGAGAGGTGAGAGAAGACAGCTTTTGTTTTAACTGACCTCTGACCTCTCACCTCTGACCTCTGCTTTAGTGGTCGTCAGTGATGCGGATGAATTCCGAGTGGGCGTTGAAGTGTTCGGTCTCTTCGGTGATCTCGATTTCGGCGATGGCGGCCGAGACGGTCGTGGACTGGGCGAGTTGTTCGTGCTGCTCGGCGGTGGTGGCAGCGGCGAGCGGCGCGCTCTCCGTCGTGTGCAGGAACGAGTGTGTGTGCGAATCCTCGTGCGGGTGGTGCTCGTAGTAGCGCGTGCCGTGCGAGTGTTCCTTGCGCACCTTGTCGGCGATCTCGCCGAGGTCGATGAAATAGTCGGCCACGTCGATCAGTTTGGGCGCGCTGTTGGAACGGAAGCCCGCCACCTCGACGCGGCAGCCTTTGTAGGCGACGGCGTTGACGGCGTAGACGAAATCCTCGTCGCCGGAGACGAGCACGGCCGTGTCGTAGCGACCGGCGAGCGAGAGCATATCGACGGCGATCTCAACGTCGAGGTTGGCCTTGCGCGTGCCGTCGTAAAAGGTCTTGAGTTCTTTGTGGATGACGCGGAAACCGTTGCGGCGCATCCAGAGCAGGAAACCCTGCTGGCGTTCCGCGCCCACGTCAACTCCGGTGTAGAAGAAAGCGCGCAGGAGCCGGCCGTCGCCTAAAAGGACACGCAGGAGCTTGTTGTAGTCGATGTCGATGTTGTGAAAACGTGCTGCGTGAAATAGGTTGTTTCCGTCGATGAAAACCGCGACTCTCCCTCGATAGCCTAACTGCCAAGAAATATTGTTGGTCGGATCAAAGTGCTGCATGCAAAAACACGCTCCGTCGTTAAAATTTTTGAACGTTGAAATTTCATAGCGCCGTGTCACTTCATTAGCTCTAGGATGCCGCCGCGAGGCACGTCCGGTCAAGCGAAAATGTGAAGCGGAGAAATATCCCCGCAAATGCTATTGCGCAGGCAACTGTGGCGCGGCCGTTTTCTCTTCCGCTTGCACGGCCTGAGTTTCGGCCGCGATGATCTCGCCTCTGACCGCGTCGAGATAGACGAGATAGGGCGTCGCACCCTTGCCGACCAAAAGTTCCCAAGCGACGTGCAACTCGATCTCGCCCGTGCCGCCGGTGGCACGCGTTGGGTAGATGACGAGTTCGCGCGGCGTGACGGGGTCGGCTGCGGCGACGGTGTAAGTGAGCGGCGCGCTGGTGCCGGGATAGGTGAACGAACGGCCGCGCACGCGTTCGATGGCCTGATCGGCCGTCAACTGCTGTGGGCGCAGGAGAGCGAGCGCGCGCGCGAGGCGCTCGGTGTCCGGGATGGCCGTGGAAGAGAGCGAGAGGACGCGCCGGTCGTCCGTGAAAGCGATGTCGAGTCGGCCGAAGCCCGCGCGCAGAGGGTAGGGAAAGGGTTGTTGTTGATAGAGCGCGCGGCGCGTGCCGTTCGCTTCGTCCGTGCGCGCGACGAGCGAGAGGTTTTGCGGCGCGACGCCGAGCAGCGCGCCCGCGCTCGTGATGAAACGGCGCAGGGATTCGCGGCGCGATTCCTCTTCGGAGTTAGCGCGCACCTGCCCGTCCTCGTCCCTGATCTCGACTAAGGGCAGGCGCAGAGGCGCTTCAAGCGAAGGGAGGCGACTAATCGTGGCCGTGACGGGTTGCAACTCCGGCGGCGGAACGTTCGGCACGTTGTGGTCGCGCGCGAGCGCAGCCCATCCGGCGAGGGCTTGTTCGCGCCGCTCCGGATTGGCCGCGAGAATAACCGGATACGCAGGTTCGTTGGCGCGCGGGCGTGCCGGGTCTGGGTCGCGCGCACCGGCGCACGCGCCCGCCGCGACGACGAGCGACACGCAGAGCGCCAAGCGCAGGGCGACGCACGGCGCGTTGAAATTTCCTGTGCGGACTCGTGGCATAAAAGTTCGCCTGCTCGAATTGGTCGATGAATAGGAACGCGACGCGATTATACTGCCGGTGAATGGCGAATGGTAAATGGTGAATAGTAAATGGTGAATGGTAAATGGTGAACGGTGAATGGTAAGAACGGAGCTTGGCCTGTGCACGATTGACGATTCACGATTCACTCATTCTTCATCCATTTACCATTTACCATTTACCATTCGCCATTCACCATTTACCATTCACTCGTTCTTCATCCATTCACCATTCACTGTTCACCGGCAGTATAATCGCGGCACGGAGAAGGGAAGCCTTGACGAACAAAAACGACAATCCGGCGGCGGACGACGAACTGTCTTTGACGGAGGAAGACGGCGCAGACGCATTGCCGTCCGTGCGTGCGTTCAAGCCGGCGGAGATGGTGGCGTGCGTCGTCTGCCTGCGCGCCAATCCGCCGACGCGCATGGATTGTCTCTATTGCGGCGCGGCTTTGCCCGCTTCCGTCGCGGGCGAAGATCAGCGCCGCCCCGCGCTCAGGCCGCTCGAAGTTTGGGAGCAAGGTTTCAACGTCGTGCTCGTCGCGCGCGCAACGGTTGAACTGGACATCATTCAGATGAGAGAGGCCGTCCCGTTGTTGCGGATCGAGTTGGAACAGTTGCGCGCTCTCGTGCAGGCGCACCCGCCTCTGCCGCTCGCGCGCACGAAGACGCGCGAAGAGGCCGCGCTCGTGGACGGTAAACTACGCGGGCTCGGTTGGCCGGTCGAGATCGTGGCGGACGCGGAACTCCGCGTCGAGACGGACGCGCAGAAGCGCATCCGCAAACTCGAACTCGGCAGGGACGCCGTCAACGGTTGGTCGAGCGCGGAGGGCGAGGGGGCGAGCGTTCCGTGGGAGCGCGTGACGCTGTTGGTCACGGGACGCATCGCGCGCAAGCGCGTCGAAGTGGAAGAGAGACGCGGGCGGCGCGGCGCGGAGAGCGAGATGGTCGAGGCGCGCGAATTTCACGATGACGAGAGCGTCGTCGATCTCTACTTCGCCGACCGGATGACGGGCTGGCGCATCATGGCGGAGAACTTCGACTATTCGTGTCTCGGCGCGGCGAAGAGTTTGACGGCCGCCGAGAATTTCAAACGCCTCTCCGAGACGTTCAAAGAACGCGCGCGCGCGGCACGCTCCGAACATTCCTACGCGAGCGTGCGCCACTTTCTGAAATACGCTTGGCCGCTCGCCGAGCAGACCGAAGCGGGCAACCTCAAGCGCATCCGACCCGGTCGCTACAACGCCGAGGCCATCACGAGCACGACGAACGAGACGCAGTTCACGCGCTACACGCGACTGCTGCAATACTTTCGCCTGCGCGAACTATCGACGCCCGCATGAAAAACTTTCGACGCCACAAATTGAAGCCCGACGCGCCCCGCCCGGCGGGCGACAAACGGCAGGCACGCGAAGCGCGCGGCGACGAAACGCGCGGCGACCAGACGCCTAACTCCGACGCGCGCGGCGACCATACGCGCCGCCACACGCCGCGTCGCTTCGACGCGCGCGGTAACGAAGCGAGCGCGGCCGGATCGTCGTCGGGCGACTTCGCGGAGAGGTCGCCGGACGAATCGCACTTGTACGGCGTGCTGCCCGTGCTCGAAGCCCTGCGCGCGGGCAACCGGCGCATCGAGCGCATCACGATTGCGGAGGGCGTCCACGAATCACGCCTGCGCGAGTTGTTTGAACTGGCGCGCGAGTTTCGCGTCCATATCCGCCGCGCGCCGCGCGCCGAGTTGCAGCGACTGGCCGCGCCGGGCGCGAATCATCAGGGCGTGGTGGCGCACGTCGCGGCCGCAGCTTACGCGGACGCGGGCGAGTTGGCGGATGCGCTCGCCGCGCGCGTTGGCACGAACGATCCGCCGCTCGCCGTGGTGCTCGACGGCGTGGAAGACCCGCGCAACCTCGGCGCGATCATACGCACGGCCGAGTGCGCGGGCGTCGACGCCTTGTTCGTGCCCGAACGCCGCGCCGCCGGGTTGACGGAGACGGTGGCGAAGGCCGCGGCGGGCGCGCTCGAATACCTGCCGGTCGCGCGCGCGACGAACATCGCGCGGCTCGTCGAAGATTTCAAAGAGCGCGGCATCTGGACTGTCGGCACGGACGCCGAAGCCAACATCGCCTACACGGATTGGGATTGGACGCAGCCGTGCGCGCTCTTGTTCGGCGGCGAGGGCGCCGGCCTGCGTCGCCTCGTGCGCGAACGCTGCGACGCGCTCGTCAAGATTCCTCTGCGCGGCCGCATTACGTCGCTCAACGTCTCGGTCGCCGCCGCCGTCGTGCTCTACGAAGCACTCAGGCAACGAACACTTGCGCGCCCCGCGACGTATGAAGAGGGACGGCGCGACGGCGAGCCGGTAGAAAGCGGGGAAGAGGAAGGGTAAGGGGAAGGGGTAAAGGGAAAAGGAGAAGGCGAACAGTTGTTCAAGTTTTAGCTGCTCAAGTTTTAGTTGCTTAACTTCTAGCTGCTCAAGTTTTAGCTGTTCAACTTTTAACTGCTCAACTTTTAACTGCTCAACCTTTGCGCCTTACGTCTTTCTCCTTTGCGCCTTTGCGTGAAACTGATTTCTCGCAAAGGCGCAAAGAAAGAAAAACGTAAGGCGCAAAGAAAACAGAAGGCGGAAAGCAGAAGGCGCAGGGAAAACCAAGAGCTTATGCTTTTCAACCTTCCCCCTTTTCCCCTTCCCCTTTCCCCTAATCATTGACTCCTTCGGAGGATGCGCATGTATTGTCCACTCTGTGCGGTGCAAAATTTAGACGACGCGAAGTTTTGTCGCGCGTGCGGCGCGGACATTCGGCTCGTGCCGCAGGCCGTGCGCGGGACGCTTCCGCCCGACGCTCTGGCAAACACCGAGACCGACTCGCGCGCCGCGCACCGCCGGAAGAAGCAGCGCCCGCCCGCCACCATCGAAGAAGGATTCAAGAGTCTCTTCACGGGGTTCGCACTGTTCATCATCTTTCTCATCGGCCTGTTCGTCTTTCGCGGCGCGTTCTGGTTGACGATCTGGTTCATCATCCCCGCGCTGGCTAACGTGGGCGAAGGCATCGGCCAGTTCATCCGCGCGCGACAAGAGGCGGCGCGTTTGACGGCGACGAACGGCGCGGGCGTTTATCTTCCTCCCGCGGCCTTCGCGCCCGTCACGCAGCAGGAACTTTCGTCGCCCGACACCAAGGAGATCGTTCCCGCGCACCTGAGCGTGACCGATGCCACGACCAGACACTTGGACGTGCGCTCGTCGAATCGAACCTGAACGAGCCACACCGTTCGCGCGGACGACGCTGGGAGCGAAAGTGCAGGCCGTGTGCACGGCACATTTGAAGGAGACGCAGAGAAATGTATTGTCCGAAATGCGGAACGCAGAACGCGGAGGACGCGAGTTTTTGTCGCGGCTGCGGCGCGAACGTGAGCCTCGTGCCGCAGGCTCTCGCAGGCCACATCCCTGCCGCGCCCGTCGCCGAAGGCAGACATGGACGCAAGGACAGGCACAGGCGCAACGACCCGCCGAGTCTCTCTTTCGCGCTCGTCAAAACTTTCGTCGGCCTCGCCTTCGTGATGGTCGCGCTCGCGGTGAAAAACGTCCCTGAAATAGCCGGTCAATTGTGGTGGTTCTGGATGTTCATTCCGGCGGCCGGTTCGCTCGGCGCGGGCGTCGCCGAGTTCGCGCGTCTCTCCAAGCGCGGTGAAGAGCGGCAACCGCAGTTGACGAACGCGCACGCCTACACGCCGCCCGCGATTCACCAAGCGCCGAACACCGCCGCCCTTCCGCCCCGGCGCGCGGGCGCGGATTTCTACACGCCTTCGAGCGTCACCGAAAACACCACGAAGCTGCTCGAAAAAGATCAATAGCCCGTCCGACGCAAGGCTCGCGCAAAACGCGGGAACGCGCCGATGCCGGAGCAACGCCGTCGAAATCAAACGGCCGCACGCAACTTCTCGATGACTGCCAAACCACACGCGCGCCTCTGCGTTCCCGTCTGCGTGCGACGCGCGGCCGGGTTGCGCGAAGCGGTCGCGCGCGCCGCCGAGGTGGCCGACTTCTTGGAGTTGCGTCTCGATTGTCTCGCGGACGAAGACGAGCTTGAGCGTGCCATGCACGCGGAACTGCCCGCGCTCTTTCGCGCCCGCACGCGCCCCTTCATCCTCACCTTCCGCAGCGCCGCACAACGCGGCGTGCAAACTTCAAACACCGAACCTCAAACCGCGAGCCTTCAGTCTCACCCGGCGGACATCGAACGGCGCGCGCGCTTCTTCGCCGAGACTTTCGCCCCCGGCCGCGAGCTGGCCGACTACGCCGACCTCGAACTCGACCTCGCGGAATTTCTCCAAACAGAAGAGACACGCGCCCGCGCGCCGCTCGTCGATTGGAACAAAGTCATCTGCTCCCATCACGACTTCGCGGAGCTACCGCCCGACCTCGACGGGCTTTACGCGCGCATGTTGCGCACGCCCGCGCGCATCCTGAAACTCGCCGTGCGCGCTTCGGACATCACAGACTGCCTGCCCGTGCTCGCGCTGCTCGAACGGGCGCGCCGCGACGGGCGCGAACTGATCGCCGTGTCGATGGGCGAAGCCGGACTTTTGACGCGTATCCTTGCGCCCGCGCGCGGCGCGTTTCTCACCTACGGCGCGCTCACGCCGGACGACTCGACCGCGCCCGGCCAGATCACCGCACGCGAATTGCACACGCTCTATCGCCTCCGCGAGATTAACGAACGGACTGAGATCATGGGGCTCGTCGGGGCGCCCGTCGCGCACTCTCTCTCGCCGCACATGCACAACGCGGCCTTCGCCGCGCGCTCGCTCGATGCCGTCTACATCCCTTTTGAGACCGCCGACGTGCGCCGCTTCATACGTCGCATGGCGCACCCGGGCAGGCGCGAACTCGCTTGGAACTTGCGCGGCCTGAGCGTCACCGCGCCGCACAAGAGCGCTGTCCTGCCTGAACTCGATTTCGTCGAACCGGCGGCACGGGAGATCGGCGCGGTCAACACCGTCGTCATAGAAGACGACTCGCTTCGCGGTTACAACACGGACGCACAGGCCGCGCTGCTGCCGCTCGCCGGGCGCGTTCGTTTGCACGGCGCGCGCGTCGCCGTCGTCGGCGCGGGCGGTGCGGCGCGTGCCGTCCTGTGGAGTCTGCGCGAAGCGGGCGCGCACCCGACCGTCTATGCACGCGACACCGAACGCGCACGCCCGACGGCCGCGACGTTCGACGCAGGCTGCAGCGCGCTCAACGACGCCGCGCGCTTCGCCGACTTCGACCTCGTCATCAACACGACGCCGCTCGGCACGCGCGGCACACGCGAAGCGGAGACGCCCGCCACGGTCTTACAACTTCGCGGCGCACGCTTTGCCTACGATCTCGTTTACAATCCACGCGAGACGCGCTTCATGCGCGAGGCGCGCGCGGCCGGTTGCGAAGTAATTTTCGGCGGCCTACCGATGCTCGTCGCGCAGGCCGCCGCGCAATTCAAACTCTGGACGCGAACAGACGCGCCCTTCGCCGTCATGCAAGCGGCGGCCGAAGAGAAACTGTCGAAAGCAGAGGTCAAAGGTTAACAGCAGAAGTCGGAGGTCAGAGGTGAGAGGTCAGTTAAAACAAAACCGTCTTTCACTAACCTCTCACCTCTAACCTCTCACCTCCAAGTTTTATGCAGGAGAGATACAGCAGGCAGATTTTATTCGCGGGGCTTGGCCGCGCGGGGCAAGCGCGCGTGTCGGCGTCGCGCGTGCTGGTCGTGGGCTGCGGCGCGCTCGGGTCTTCGCAAGCGGAGGCGCTGGCGCGCGCGGGCGTGGGGCATCTGCGGATCGTGGATCGCGATTTCGTCGAAGAGTCGAACTTGCAGCGGCAGACGATGTTCACCGAACAGGACGCGCGCGAACGCGTGCCGAAGGCCGTAGCGGCCGCGCGTCGCATCCGCGAGATCAATTCCGACGTGGAAGTCGAACCGCACGTCGCCGACGTGCATCACGCGAACATCGAAAGCCTCATCGCGGGTTGCGACCTCGTGCTCGACGGCACGGACAACTTCGCGACGCGTTATCTCATCAACGACGCCTGCGTCAAACACGAAGTCAACTGGATATATGGCGCGGCCGTCGGCTCTTACGGCGTGACGATGACCGTGCGCCCGCACGAGTCGCCGTGCCTGCGCTGCATCTTTGAAGAGACGCCCCCGGCCGCCAGCGCCGAGACGTGCGACACGGCCGGAGTCATCATGCCGATCATCTCCGTCGTCGCCGCCGTGCAAGTGAGCGAAGCCTTGAAGTTGCTCGCGGGCAAAACGGACGCGCTCCACCGCGCCCTCATGCAGTTCGACGTGTGGCAGAACGTCTGGCGACGCATCAAACTCTCAGACCCTGCGCCCGATTGCCCGACCTGCGCCCGCGCGCGTTACGACACGCTGCAAGCCGAAGCGGTCGAACTCGCCTCGGTGCTCTGCGGGCGCGACGCCGTCCAAATTTCACCGCGCCACTCAACGCGCGTCGATCTCCCGGCGCTCGCCGAACGACTCCGCGCGGCGGGCGACGTGCACGTCAACGAATACCTCCTGCGCCTCCGCACCGGCCAACACGAACTCACCATCTTCCAAGACGCACGCGCCATCATTCGCGGCACGGACGACCCCACCACCGCCCGTTCTTTGTATGCGCGCTACGTGGGCAACTGACCGGCGGCCGGTTCGCCTCGCGCCCCCGGCGCATACCTGCAACGCTTCTTTTCGAGTTATCATCAGATGAGCGTTATTCAATTCAACACAACAGAAACTTCATTGATGTTCAAGAACACTTACGGCCTGCGTTTCGTCACCATCTGTTCACTTCTATTTTCACTCGTCGGCGGCGCGGCCGAGACCGCGCGCGCGGGCGGCCCCGTCGTGTGGGAGACCAATTCGCGCGAGGAGCTGTTGAAGGGCGAGGCGCGCGGCGTCTCCGTCACGGATACGGGCGCGCTCATGCTCGCGCCGCGCTTCGCGCAACTGTTCGACACCGAGCAGGCTTACGTCTGGTCAACCGCCTCGGACGAGCGCGGCAACGTCTATCTCGGCACGGGGCACGACGGGCGCATCTTTCGCGTCGGCGCGGACGGGCGCGGCGCGCTCCTCTACGACGCGGCGGAGCTAGACGTGACGGCGCTCGTCGTCGGGCGCGACGGCGCTCTGTACGCGGGCACTTCGCCGGACGGCAAAGTCTATCGCATCGGCACGGACGGTCGCGCCGCCGAATACTTCGACCCGCCCGACAAGTACATCTGGTCGCTCGCCGTGCTCGCCGACGGCGCGCTCGCCGTCGGCACGGGCGACACGGGCAAGCTCTATCGCGTGCGCGCGGCGGGCGCGAAGCCCGAAGAGTCGCTGCTCATTGACGTGAACGAGACGCACGTCATTTCGCTCGCCGTCGATAAGCAGGGACAACTCATCGCGGGCACTGATCCGGGCGGCCTCGTCCTGCGCGTCTCGCCGGAAGGAAAGGCGTTCGCCTTGTTCGATTCGCCGCTGAGAGAACTGCACGCGCTCGCCGTCGCGCCCGACAATTCCATCTATGCGCTCGCCTTGAGCGACGCGGCCTCGCGCGGTAGCGCGCCCGCCGCCGTGACGACCACGACTTCGAGCGGCGGCAACGTGAGCGGCACGGTCGTCACGTCCGTCGTGGTCGAAGAAGGCGCGCAAGGGACGGCGTTCGCCGCCGCGCAGCAGACGCCCGCGCGCAGTCGTAACGAACTGGCGAACGCGCGCAGCGCGGTCTTTCGCATCCAGCCCGACGGCGGGATGGACGTGTTGTGGAGTTCGAGTTCGGTGACGGCCTTCGCCGTCGCGCCCGCGCCGCAAGGCGGCGTGCTCATCGGCACGAGCGACAAGGGGCGCATCTACCACGTTACGGACGACGGGCGCGACACGCTGCTGATTCAATCGAGCGAAGATCAAATCTCCTCTTTCGTCGTGCGCGGACGCGAGACGTTCGCCGCGTCGAGCAATCAGGGAAGACTGTTTCGCTTCGCGGCCGAACCCGTCTCCGAGGGCACTTATGAATCGCCCGTGCGCGATGCGAAGGTGGTGGCTTCTTGGGGGCGCATCTGGTGGCGCGGCGCGGGCACGGTCGAATTGCAGACACGCACGGGCAACACCGAACGACCCGACATGACTTGGAGCGAGTGGAGCGCGCCTTACCGCGACCCGGCGGGCGCGGCCGTCACCAGCCCGCGCGCGCGCTTCATCCAATGGCGCGCGGTGCTGCGCGCTCCGGCCACCGGCGCGGGAGGAGGGGCGGCTGCGGGAGCGGGCGGCGAGTCGCGCATCGAAGACGTGAGCCTCGCATACTTGCCGCGCAACGTCGCGCCGGAAGTGCTCTCGATCACGACGCCGCCGACGGGCGTGGCGCTGTTGCCCGCCATTCAAATTCAGACCGACCCGAACCTCGAAGCCTCCGGGCTAGACCCGTCGCTGATCGCGCCTGTGGCGCAAGTGCCCGCGCGTCGCGCTTACCAGAAGGGCGCGGTCGCCTTGCAGTGGCAGGCCGAGGATCGCAACGGCGACACGCTCGAATACGCCGTCTATTATCGCGCCCAGAGCGAGACGGCCTTCCACCTGTTGAAAGATAAACTGCGCGACAACTTTTACACCGTGGACGGCGCGGCGCTCGGCGACGGCCGCTACATCTTCAAGGTGGTGGCGACGGACGCGCCCGAAAATCCGCTCGGCGCGGCGCTTTCGGGCGAACGCACGAGCGAGCCGGTGGAAGTTGACAACAGCGCGCCGACCGTTCGCGCGACGGGCGAGCCGAGCGTGAGCGGCGAGCGCGTGCGCGTCGGCTTCGTCGTCGAAGACGCGCGCGGGCGCGTGCGTCGCGCCGACGTAAGCATCGACGGCGGCCCGTGGCGCGCGGTCTTCCCCGAAGACGGCATCGCCGACAGCCCGCGCGAAATCTTCACGCTCGAACTGCCGATTGCGGGCGCGGGCGAACACACCATCTCCCTGCGCGGCTTCGACGCCAGCGGCAACTCCGGCAGCGCGCGCGTGCTGGTGAGAAGATAGGGGAAAGGGAAAGGGGAAAGGTTAAAACAAAGACCGGGCGAAGTTCGCGTGTGCCTCCGCTTTTCCCTTTTCCCCTTACCCCTTTCCCTTTAACCCTTCTTACACGATACCGTATGGTTGCACCGGAAAGCGTGCGCGGTTCGGTGCAAAGCGGTAAACTGTGGACTGTAAAAGCCATAGGATGTCGTGGCCGCCTCGTGTGGCATCCATCTTGCTGAGATATCGAGGCGAGACGAATGCGCGTCTCTCCTCTCCCTCCCATGCGCGTCTCTGAAACAATCAGAAACATGAGGAGGCAGGAAGAGTAGTAATGATGAAAGATGTGAAGAAAATTTTAACGTCCGCTTTGGTCTTCTCGGTGCTGTGTGCCGGAACTCTCTCGGCACAGCCGCAGAGAGAACAGCGGCAGCCCCCGCCGAAAGACCCGAAGGTCTTCGACAAGCGGGACAAAGAGCCGCGCCGTGAAGAACCGAGGCGGGAAGAGCGCGACCGGCCGCCGAAGGAAGACAAAAAGGGGAAGCCCGAATAGACGCGCTCCGGCTCTTTCATCCGGAGCGCGCTGTGCGCCGCGCGCGAAGGCCGGGACGCCGAAGCGCGACGCGCCAGTTAATCGAACTGTTTCGACAAAATTGATGCCCCCTCAACATGGCAGGCCGCCGCAAGGCCGGCCGTCTTGGGCGGGCATCAAACTTTGTCTGCGAACAAGGGGAAACGGAGAGATGGGAAACTACACACGCACGAAATCGCTCAGACGAACAGTCGGCACTGCGGCGCTCGGTTGCGCCGTCGTGCTCGCCGCAACTTTTCTGCCGGGCGCGACGAGCGCGCAGCGCATCAGGAACATGGGGCGTCGCGGCAGCAGCGTCGCGCCGCAGGTGGTGACCATCGACCGGGGCACGATTGCGCGCGCCGAGTCTTACACGCGCGACCGCTTCAACTATTTCACGGAGACGCCGCGCGGCGTGCGCGTCGCCTCCGTCAACCAACCGCGCGCCGAAGCCCTGCGTGCGATTGACGAAGGCTTGACCGGCCTGTTCGCCGCCGCGCGCCGCAGCGGTTATCGCGCGCGTCTCAACTACACGGACTACGTCGTCTTCATCGCGCGCGCCGACCGCACGCGCGACAGCACCGGCGCTTACTCGCCCGACATGGCCTTCGACGCGGGCTACTACGCGGGCAGCGTCTACGACCGTGGCGGCTCGATCTACGCGGCCGGGATGGTCTCGTCCTACAGTCCCGCCGCGCTCGTCGTCGCCGAACACGAACGCGACTTCGGCCGCATGGCGAATGTCGTCCGCTACGAAGGCGAGCACCTCGTCCTCTACCACAACGACCGACGCCTCTTTCAACAAACCGCCGACCACACGCACGGCGGCGCACACCCGATCTTGAGATAGGGAAAAGGGAGAGGGGTAAAGGGGAAAGGTTAAAACAAAAGCGTGGGCGCGAGCACCGAGTCGCTCGCGCCCACGCTTTTTGCTTTTGTCTTTCCCTTTTTCCTTTACCCCTTCCCCTTTCCCCGATCTACTTGACCAGTTTCGCCGACAACACGAGGATGAGGGTTTTGTCGCGGAGTCCGGCCGTGCCGACGACGACGCGCTCGCCGTCGCGCACGCCCACGTCGCTACGCACGCTGGCTTTGTCGCCGTCTCTGCCGTTAATGCCGAAAGAGAAGTTTCCGAGCCGCACGGTCGTCAGGCTGGCGGGGCCGGTGTTGAGCATGAGCGAGTTGGCCTGAAAGTTATAACTGAAATCGCGCGGCGCGCTCTCGCCCGGCAAGAGCAACTGCGCGACGCCCTCGCCCTGGATGATGCCGGGCGCATGCTCCGGGCGATCATGGGCGCGTTGGATGATCGAAGTCAGCAGGTGATAGCTCTTGAAATTGAGCGTCGTCTGCAACTGATTGACGACGTCGCGCAGGTCGGCCGGATATTGATTCGCGCCGCTCACTGAGTTTGAGGCGATGAGGACGTGCAGGCGCAACTCGATTTCGGGGCGCGGCGCTTCGGGCGTGTCGAGCCGCCGGACGGCCTCTTCGATGCTGGCGAGGTTGTCGGGAAAGTCGCGCACGGTGAGCGTCTTGAATTGTCGATTGTAAGAGACCTGCGCGCCCTTGTGCCCGCTCGTCATCAGGTAGACGACCGAATAGAGAGCTTCCGGCTCGCGGTATTTCAATTCAAAGACGCGGCTCTTGAAACTCGTGTGTGTGACGAAGTTGTCCGGCGGCGCGGACGATGGTTGATTGCCCGCGCCCTCCTGCGCGGCCGTCGCGTGCACGCAACCGAGCACGAGCAAGAGCGCCGCCGCGACTTTCAATTTGAATGAAAACATAATCTCTCTCCTGTTCACTGTTTGCCGTTCAATGTTTGCTTGCGCCGTTTGCACTGCTCAACGCAAAGGCGACTTTGTCTCTTCCGTGAAGTGTCTTGTCCCGGTTGCCATCCGCACGCTCTCTCCAAACCTTGATGAGAATTTGCGTCGAGACTGACACGCCCGCCCGCGCGCTTTGTTCCAACGAATGCTGGTTGAAGCGGGGTGATTGGGGGACGACGGCGGAAAATAAAATTAAGTTGACGACGGCGCGGCAAACAACTACAACAGAAGTTCGCGCGGGCGTGTGCGTGCGAACGAACGTAGACGCCCGCGCCGCCCGAAGCCTGACACACGCCCGTTCGGGAGAAAGGTTCGCTCAAACACCAACGTCATGCGTCGCATTGATCTGAAAAAAGCGCAGGTCGCGCGTTCCAGCACGATCCGCAACATCAACCGACAGATCGTGCTCAACTACGTGCGCGACCGCGAGCCGATCTCGCGCGCCGAGATCGCGCGCGAGACGGCCTTGCAGCGTTCGACCGTCTCGACCATCGTCGAAGAGTTGAAGCGTGGCGGGTTGATCGAAGAGATCGGTGAAGGCGAATCGACGGGCGGACGCCGCCCGACGCTGCTGCGCCTGCGCGCGGCGGGCGCGATGGCAATCGGCGTGGACATCACGCCCACCTGCACCACGATTGCGACGAGCGATCTGGCCGGGCGCGTGCTCGAACGCGAAGACTTCCAACACATCGAGCAGCCGGACGCACTCTATGCGCGCGTCATTGAGAGCGTCAGGAAGTTTGCGGCCAGAGCGGGCGAGCGCAAGATCGAGGGCGTCGGGGTCAGCCTGCCCGGTCTGGTCGATCCCGACAGCGGCCGCGCCATCTACATCCCCTGGTTTGAATGGCGCAACTGGCCTGTGGCCGACGAAATCTCCCGCGCCACCGGACTCGACGTGATCATCGACAACGACGCCAACGCCGCCGCGCTTGCGGCGCTCTGGTTCGGGCGACAGGAGCTGCGCGAGGCGCGTGACTTCATCATGGTGCTCGTGGCCGAAGGCATCGGCACGGGGATCATCGTGGACGGGCAGATCTACAGGGGCGAGCGCGGCGGCGCGGGCGAGTTCGGTCACATGATCGTGGGCGAGCGCGGCCCGGTGGCCTGCTCGTGCGGCAATCACGATTGTTGGGAGGCGTTCGCCTCGGGGCGCGCGGCCGTCGCGCGTTACCTGCAAGCGGGCGGCGACAGCAGCAGCAACAACAACGGGCGAGTTGATTTCGCGCAGGTGGTTGACCGCGCGCTCGCGGGCGAAGCGCGCGCCATCCACGCGCTCCGAGAGACGGCGCACTATCTCGGCATCGGCATCTCCAACTTGATCGTCGGACTCAGCCCCGAAGCGGTCGTCGTCGGCGGCCCCATCGCGCGCGCGTGGCCGCTCGTCGGCGCGGTGCTCGGCGAGACGATCCAACGCAGCGTCCGCCGCGGCCTCCCCTCCGCGCTCATCATGCCCTCCGTCCTCGGCGACCACCCCACCCTGATGGGCGCGCTCAGCCTCGTCCTCGCACGCAAATTCGCCTCCATCACATCGGCTTAACGCCCGCATCAATTCATTCGCCGGCGATGCTACGCAGAGACGCATGCGATCACGACAACCTTGTCGAGAAGTGTGTTGAGGCGGTGCGGGTTGGATGAATTGTGACGATGCGGGCGCTAGGGAAGCAACTTGTCGTAATCGGCGTGTGACCCGATCCAGAACCGGATGATGCCTTCCGCCTTATCCAAGCCCAACGCTCGATAATGAGCGCCGACGCGAACCGACCACAACTTATCAATCTTCTTGAAATGTAGTGAAGGATGTTTGGGATCAGTTTTGAGTAGCTGGAAATTTTTATCGGCGAGGGCGCGAACTTCCACCGGGAGCTTATGATAATGCTGCCAAAACGACTGCGAGTCCGAACTCGGTTCACGAGAGCCATTTAGTCAACAGGTAGCGGTCGTGGTCGCGGAAACCTGTGCGGCGGTAGAGACCGAGCGCGTGCGCGTTCGCGCGTTCCACTTCGAGATGGAGCGCCGTTATCCTTGCGTCGCGGCAGACTCCGGCGGCAAACTCGATGCTCGCACGGCCGATGCCTCGCCCGCGAAACGATTCGCGCAGGTAGAGTTCATCGACGAAGGCGTCGCGGCCGTGAAACTCAAGGCTGAAGCCGAAGGTCAGGACGAGATAGCCCACCGTCTCCGCGCCCGCGCGGATGAGATAAACGAGGCCGAAACGCCGGTCGCCTAGAATTTGCGCGAGCGCACGACGCGCCGCCGCTTCGTCGAAAGCGATGTGATCGAAGGCGTAAAACTCGCGCATCAATTCGACGAGTTGCTCCGTGTCCGTTGCGTCGGCGAGCGTGAAGGTCGGGTTCATGGAATTCGCGCTTGACGTTACTTCGCCCCCTTGCCCTCTGTGATGGTGATCGTGCGGTCGATGCCGGGAACGGTGACGGCTTCGAGCGTGCCGTCAGGCCATTTCACTTCGAGCTTGTCGATACGAGCGGCCGCGCCGAGGCCGACGTGGAGGCATGGGTCGTTTTGCGAGGCGAAGCCCGCGCCGCTCGTGAGGTCGAGCCGTTGCCGCTCTGTGCCCGTCGTCACGTAGACGCGCGCGCCCGTCGCGTCGCGCGGACTTTTCTTCGACGCGTCGCCAATCAGACGCACGACGAGCCAGTGGTTTTTCTGTTCCGAGACGTTGCGCCAGAGGGCGGGCGCACTGTCGATGTTATTGACGACGGCGTCGAGCCGCCCGTCGCCGTCGAAGTCCGCGACGGCGAGGCCGCGCGCGGTGTAAGCGTTGGCGAGGGCGCTGCCGGGCGCGGCGGGCGTGCGTTCAAAGACGCGCTCCTGTGCGCCGCCGCTGTTTCCAGTGCCGCGCGCCGACGGGACGTTGCGAAAGAGAAGCGGCTGCTGCGCCCAACTCGTGCCCCACTGGTATCTGTCCACCGAAGGGTAGACGTGACCGTTGGCGACGAGCACGTCTTTCCAGCCGTCGTTGTCGTAGTCGAGAAAGGTCGTGCCCCAACCGAGGAAGGGGATGGTCGGTTCGCCGTGCCCGGTCTGAAAGGTCACGTCCGTGAAGTTGCCTTCGCCGTCGTTGTGATAGAGCGTGTTCGAGTCGTCGGAAAAGTTGGTGACGTAGAAATCGACGCGGCCGTCGTTGTCGTAATCGCCGACGCCGAGACCCATCCCGGCCTGCTCGCGCCCGTTCTCGTTCAAGGCGACGCCCGACTCGTAGCCGACCTCTTCAAACTTGCCGCCGCCACGGTTGAAGTAGAGCTGGTTCGGCGTCGAGTCGTTGATGACGACGAGGTCGAGCAGGTCGTCGTCGTTGGCGTGGACGAAGGCGGAGGCGAAGCCGTAGTAGCCTTGCGGGTCGTGTGTGCCCGTCTGCTTGCTCACATCTTTGAACGTGCCGTCCGGCTCTTGATGATAGAGCGTGTCGCCTTCGCCCTTGAGGCCGCGCGGGCCGCACATCACGGGCGCGCCGCGAAACTGGCAGAAGTTCTGCGCGAGAGCGCCGGGCTTCGTCGCATCCGAAGGGCTGGCGGGCAGATTGCGCACGTCGAATTCGACGTAGCCGGGCACGAAGAGATCGAGCCGGCCGTCCATGTCGTAGTCGCCGAAGGTCGCGCCGGTCGACCAACCCTTGCGCGCGACGCCCGTGCGTTCGGCCACGTCCGTGAACGTGCCGTCGCCGTTGTTGCGATAGAGACGCGACGTGCCGTAGTTGCCGACGAACATATCGGGGCGGCCGTCGTTGTCGTAGTCGCCAACGGCGACGCCCATACCCCAGCGCTCGTTCCTGACGCCCGCCTTGTCCGTCACGTCTTCAAATTTCCAGTTGCCGAGATTGCGATAGAGCGCGGCGCGCGGCGCACGCTCCTTGCCCGCGAGCGCGTTGAAGGTCGAGCCGTTCAAGAGATAGATGTCGGGGCGGCCGTCCCCGTCGTAATCGAAGACGGCGACGCCGCCCGAAGGCGTGTCGAGGATGTAATCCTTCGCGGCGCTGCCGGCGCGATGACGAAAATCGGCGAGCGCGGTTTTGGCCGTCACGTCTTCAAAGACGACGGGCGCTTTGGCGTCGGTGATGCCGACGGTGCGTTTGGTCGTGTAAGTGCGCGCCTCGCCCGTCGCGTTTCCGCCCATGCCTTGCGGCGGTGTTTGCGCGGAGAGGAACGAAACGTAGAGCAGCAGCGAAAGGCACAGCGCCGACGCGACGCGCGCCGAACGACGCGCGACACTGAGTCCGTTGACCGGCACGTTGACGGGCACGTTCAAGGCGCGTGCGAAAAATTTATGGAGCATCAACTTTCTTTCCGGCGCGATTGAAACTGAAAGGCCGGTACGACACCAGCGCACCGGGCGAACAACATAACGAGCGGCTTGCTCGACTGTCAAAGCGTTGCGGGCGGCGCGGGCGGTTCGGTTGTGTGAGTCGAAGTCAACTTGTCCGTCTCCTCCTCCTCCCAATGCGCGGGCGGCGGTGGCGGCGCGATGATCTCCTCCGGCGTCGCGTGCGGTTGATACTTGAACAGCGCCGCCAGAAAGAGGCAGGCCGTGAGGCTGACGCCCAAGCCCATCGGCGCGCTCGGCATATTGATGTAGAGCGTGTAAAAGGCCAAGACTCTAAACTCGACGCCGACCCGCGAAAAATTGCCCGCCAGCAACCACTGCGCCCACAGGTCGAGGCCGAAACTGAATCCGAACGTCAGCAGCGGAGAAATGAGTTTGGGAATCTGAACGGTCTGCACGACGATGGAGGCTCGGCGGCCGAACGCGTCGCCTCGCCAGAGGGCGACGCCCGCGACGAGGCTCAGCAGGTAGACAAACGCGACCACCAGCGCGAGCAGCAGGGGGAAGAAGTCGAAGGCCGTGCCTATCAACGACCACGCGACGAACGCGATGCCGCATACGCCGCCGAGCACTTCAAGCGCCGCGATGATTTTAATGAGCTTCGACATTTACACGCGCCTCTCGCGGCATCAACCGCTCAACGGGTCTCAAGTCTCCTTGATCACGATGTAATGATCAATCTCAGGCTTCGTCACCGTCTGTCTCTGACCGCTCGGCCAGCGGACTTCGACGCTGGAAACGCCCGCCGCCGCGCCGAGGCCGACCGCGAGGCGCGCATCGCTCGAAGAGAGATAACTGCCGGAGTTGGTGGCGTCGAAAGTTTGCCTGCGACCCGTCGTGTCGGTGACGACGACGCGCGCGCCCGTGCCCGCGCGGTGCGAGCGCGTGCCCGCCAGCGTGATGCCGAGCCAGTGGTTTTTCGTGCCGTCGTTTCTGAGCAGGACGGGCGCGCCGTCCGTGACGCCCATGACGATGTCCGTGTCGCCGTCGTTGTCGATGTCGCCGAAGGCGGCGCCGCGCGCCGCGCGCGGTTGATTGAAGGCCGCGCCCGCCGCCGCCGAGACGTTCGTGAAGGTGTGCAACTTGCCCGCGCTCGCCGTGGCCGGGACGCCGCGCATCAGGAGCGGCGTCTGTTTGTACTTGAGATAGCTCGTCGTCCGTTCAATCGTGTCGAGGACGTGGCCTTGCGCGACGAAGATGTCGCGCCAGCCGTCGTTGTCGGCGTCGAGAAAACGCGTGCCCCAACCCGAATAGAGTTGCGTGATGCGGCCGACGCCCGAAGTTTGCGTCACGTAGTTGAAAGACATCTCGCCGGTGTTCAGATAGAGCGGATAGGTTTCGTTCGAGAGCGCGGTGATGAAGATGTCTGGCAGGCCGTCGTTGTCGAAGTCGGCCGCGTCCACGCCCATCCCGGCGAAGGTCTTGCCGTTCTCGTCGTAGCCGACGCCCGCTAGAAGCGCGACATCCTCGAACGTGCCGTCGCCCCGGTTGTGATAGAGCGACTGGCGGACGCTGTCGTTGGCGACGATGATGTCCGTGAACCCGTCGCCGTCGAAATCGGCGAAGGCGACGCCGAGTCCTTTGCCCGCCGGGTCGGCGAGCTTGGCCGCCGTCGTCACGTCTTCAAACGTGCCGTCGGCGCGTTGACGATAGAGAATGTTGGCCGCGCCTTTGAAGTTGTCCGGATGACAGTAGGCGCGAAAGCCGGGACGCATCTCGCCGCAATAGAGGTCGCCGCGCGCGAAGTCCCAATCCATGTAGCGCGCGACGAAGAGATCGAGCCGCCCGTCGTTGTTGTAATCGAGCCAGCCCGCGCTCGTAGACCACCCGCCTCCCGCAACGCCGAGTTTCCGCGTCACGTCTTCAAACGTGCCGTCGCGCCGGTTGCGATAGAGGACGTTCGCGCCGTAGGCGGTGACGTAGAGGTCTGTGTAGCCGTCGGCGTCGAAGTCTCCGGCGGCCGCGCCCATGTCGTAGCCGAGGCCGCGCACGCCCGCGCGCTCCGTGGCGTCTTCAAACGTGCCGTCGGAGCGTTGTCGATAGAGTCGATTCCAGAAACGCGCGTCGCGTTTGTCGGGGCGCGCGTCGGCCGCAGGCATCGGGTCTTCGAGCCGCGCGCCGTTGGTGAAATAGATGTCGAGGCGGCCGTCCGCATCGTAGTCGAAGAGGGCGACGCCCGCGCCCATCGATTCGAGCAGGTACTTGCGCGAGGTTGGGGAGGCGGCGTGTTTGAAGTCGATGCGCGCGGCCGCCGTGATGTCGGTGAAGGTGACGGGCGAGGGCGACTGCGGCGCGGGCGGCGGAGGCGCTTTCGCCGGGAGGCCGCCGTCGTAGGAACGCCCCGTGCGTTGCTGCTGCGGCGTTGGCGTCGGCTGCGGCGCGGGCTGCTGTGCGCGTGCGTGAAGGGCGATGAAGTTGACCGATAGGCAGAGCGCGATGGTGGTGGCGACGTGTGAGACGAGCGACGAGAGACGACGTGCGAGGGAACTTGAAATGGCGTTCATCTGAAACTTCTGGCGCTGCTTGGTAAATTGCTGCCGACTGATATTCAAGGCGACGAGACTTTCACCTGTGGAAACGTGACGTGCCTTCGGCGCAAGCGTCACAAACGTGTGACCGGCATCAAAACCCGGCACGCAACCGCCGCGCTGGTTCATACTTGCCCGGCCGCAATCCCTGAATGAGTTGTCAGGCGCGGCGTGGATTTTATCATGCTGATTTTAAAACCTCTTTCTCCGGCAAACGTCTGAGACTTACCGCGAGAGCAAGCATAGCCGAACTCCAAGCAATACCTTTAATCAACAAAACCCATTCCGAAGCGATAGGGGCCGGGTCACGCACTCCTTGACGCAAGCTATCCAACTGCCCGAAGAAACTGTAGTAGCCCAAGCCGCAAGCAAACGCCCACGCCGCGATGAGAAATCGTTGACCGCTTCGCATATCTTTGCCGATGCGCCAAGCCCCATACAGCAGGAAAGCTCCCATAATGTAATCATCAAATAGATTCGCCGGCGCTTGTCGCCAAGTGCTCCAGCGCCGGATTGTTTCCAACAGCGGAGCGAGGATGCCGCCGATCACGGCCAGCCAACGACTGAAATGGATAGTCATGATTTACGATTTACCTTTCACGATTGCTTTAGCCACTACCAACCGACGAGCGCCCGACGCCCGGCCTCACCCGCCGCGCAACTGACCTCGAAACCATCCGAGTTCGCGATGATATTCGTGCTGAATCGCGTTCGGGCGCATGCCATTGTTCGGCGCGGCGTAAGTGTATAGCAATTAATTGTGAGCGGATTGAAACTCGACCCCATGCTATTCGCTTAGTGAGAAGCCCCCATTGAGCAGTGCCTTTATCAGTAATCCCCTTCGGATTATTCCGACCTTAAAATCGTGATTATCAAATTCAGTGTCAAAAGTCAGCCGCCCCATCTCAGTCAATTTCAAGTTTTTTATCTCTGCAAGAGTGAAACGTTGCGGCTTTGGGAGGGAGGACGAGAAGTCCATTGAGGACGTTTTCTGAAGTTTGAGTTGAGAAATATGGGCGTCAAGTTTACTTTGCAACTCAGCATTTGAGTCAGTCGCCGCCCATAACTCGCCGCCGCGCAAGTAAGAATGATTTGTGCCCCTGATTCTAGTTGCATACGCTACAGACCATATAATGGTGGACGTTACCTTGATAGCAATTTTAAGGATGAGGGGGAAATTCCGAGGAATGTTAGAGAGCGATATTGATGGCGCAAATCGTTTCCGTTGCTCATCAATAAAATTTTGCTCCACATCTGTATGTGTGAAGTAATAGAGAACGCCCTCCGTCACAATCAAATCCCCGCTGTAGCGTTTACGGTAATAAGGAACATCATCGAATGATGCCGGTAAATTCATGGAACACCTCTCGCAAAAGGCAGCGCCTAACGCCCGCCATCACCCGCCGCGCAGACAACGCAATTAGAAGAGCGTCTCGCGCATGAAGGCGACGCTATTCGCGGTCAGGGTGCATGCCGTTGTTAGGCGTGTGGGGAAAGATATAAATCAATCTCCATTATTCTTAGTTTCGGGTGTTTTACCTCGCCCTAGTATTTTCACATCTAATAACGACTCGCTCACCTTAACCGTCCGCGTACAGATTGACGTAACGAGCGAGGTGTACGCCTTTTCAGCATAAACAATATAACGCTCGCCCTCTCGGAAGGGGACACCAAGCTGACAATGAATTTTGTCACTATCCGTAAGAACGACGGCTTGATTGGGTATCTTTCCTTTCCACACCCGGTCAACCTTGAAGCTGACCGCTAGCGTATCAGTCCCAAACTCTCGGATGGCGATCACCTTGCCCGTGAAAACGGCATCGGCTTTCTTTCGAGCTTGGCGAACTAATTGCGCGTCACTAAGGCTGCCATCTATCGGGCTACACGAACAAGCTAGCGTATCGCCATGCACTAAAAAGCACAGCGCCAATGCACCAAGGATATAAACTTTGCTATTCAGCATGTGCTTTACCTCTCGCATAAAAGAGACGCCTAACGCATCTTGTGCCGAATGAATTGGCCTCACCGAGACGGAGCGCGTGGAAAGCGGAATGTTCTGCTTAACACTCGCTCAGGCGCGTCAACGACTGCTCTGTGTCGGGCGAGTCAAGTGGATTTATTGTCCGGGTCGGGACGGTGCGCCGGACAGATGGCTCACTTTACAGGCAAGGGGGGGCATAGTACAGTTACGCGCGAAAGACTGTGAGAGGCTTTGTCGGTCGCCCACGCGAAGGAATAATGAGAGTTTTGAACGTCCCCTCCGTGCTTCTTCCACAACTAAAATCTTACGCAACCGGCGCGCTCGCCTTCGCGCTCGCGCTCGTCTGTCTCGTCCCGCGCGCATCGCTCGCACAACAGCAGCCCGCGGCGGCCGCAGTAGCGGAACGCACGCGGCTCGAAGTCATCGAAGACCTGTCGGAATCGCTCGCCAACGACCTGCTCGAACTATCGGTCGCCACGCGCGACCGCGACCTCGAACGCACGGCCGCGTTCTTCCCCGCCGCACTCACGGCTGAACCCTTTCCTTCCGTGCCCGAAGCCACGGAGACGAAAGTGAAATGGATCGGCGCGCACAAGTGGACGGCGCGCCCGCGCGCTGGGATCGCCGCAGGAGACCCGAAACGTATCGGCCGCCCGCTCTTCATGCTCGGCTGGTCGGAGTTTCTCGCGCACTTTTCCGAGATTGAAGACTCGCGCTTCAAAGTCAAAGAGGCGTATTTCGACGAGACGGCGCAGGCGGTCGCGGGCGCGAAAGAGCCGACGGCCGTGGTGGGCGCGACGGGGCGCGCGCGCGTGGCCTTCTACGTCATCGGGCGCGACTTGAACGGCAAGCGCGAATGGGCGCGCGGCGTCGCGAACGTCCAAGTCCGCTACGACGCCTCGAAGCGTTGGCAGTTCGACGAATTCGCGCTCGCGAGTCTCGATTCGCTCGTGGCGGCAAACGATCTCTTCTCCGAGGTGGCCGTCCCGGCGGGCGTCGGCGCGAGTCTGCCCGCGTTCGGCTCGATGGGCAACGGCGGCTTCATCTGGCACGGCGCGGCCACGGCCGACTTCAATCGCGACGGCTTCGTCGATCTCTTCGTCACCGCGCCCGCGCGCAACTTCCTGTACCTGAACGACGGGCGCGGTCGTTTCAATGATGCTTCCGACAGCGCGGGCGTGAAACTGCTGGCGACGGGCGTCGCTCCGCTCATTTTCGACTACGACAACGACGGCGACGCCGACGTGTTCGTCTCGAACGTCGGCGCGCAAGTCTTGTTCGAGAATCGACTCGTGCCCGAAGGCAAGTTGGAGTTTCGAGACGTGTCGCAGGAGTCGGGCGTCGGCGGCTTCAACGCCATCGGCTTCTCGGCCGTCGCGGGCGACGTGAACAACGACGGGCGACCGGACATCTACGTCACCTCTTACAATCGTTACGGGCAGGTGACGCCCGACAGTTGGTTTCGCGCGACGAACGGCACGCCCAACCTCTTGCTCGTCAACCAGCCCGACGGCACGTTCAAAGAAGAGGCGCGAGCGTGGGGCGTGGCCGACAGCCGTTGGAGCTACGCCGCCGCTTTCGCCGACGTGAACACGGACGGCCGCGTCGATCTCTACGTCGCCAACGACTTCGGCGAGAAGGCTCTGTTCATCAATCAAGGCGACAAGTTCGCGGACGAAGCCAGAGAGCGCGGCGTGCTCGACCCCGGCAACGGCATGGGCGTCTCCTTCGGCGATTACAACAATGACGGCCTGCTCGACCTGCACGCCTCGAACATGTCTTCGACCGCCGGCAACCGCATCCTCGCTCGTCTCTTCCCGAACCAAAGCCCGAAGGACAACGTGCTGAAAAAACTCGCGGCCGGAAACAACCTGTTCGAGAATCAGGGCGCGGGGAAGTTCAAGGACGTGACGGCGGAAGTGGGCGGCTTCTCCGGCGGTTGGGCTTGGGGCGGCGGCTTCATCGATTTCGACAACGACGGTTGGGAGGACATCTACACGCCGAACGGTTTCATCTCCGGCAAGTCGATGAAGGACACTTGAAGCCACTTCTGGCGTCAGGTCGTGACGCAAAAAAATGATGGCAAGGAAGAGAAGGGCGCGCTGCGCGTGGATCAGACGCAGTTGATGTTCGGCGAGGGCTTTTCGTTCAGCGGCTACGAGCGTGACCCGCTCTATTTGAATCTCGGCACGAAGAAGTTCATGGACATCTCCGGCGTCTCCGGCATCGACTCGATCACGGACGGCCGCGCGGGCGTCTTCGCCGACTTCGACAACGACGGCGACTTGGACGTGTTCTCGACGACGATTCAAGGCCAAGCGCACCTGCTCTTTCGCAACAACGTCGGGCAGGAGAACAACTGGCTGCGCATCGCGCTCGAAGGAAATGCCAAGACGGGGCGCGATGCTTTCAGCGCGGTCGTGCGCGTCAAGACTTCTCAAGGGACGCTGACGAAGATCAAAGACGGCGGTTCGGGTTTCATCTCGCAGCACGACCCGCGCCTCTTGTTCGGTCTGGGGCGCGACGCGAGCGCCGAGTGGATCGAAGTGACTTGGCCGCACGGCAAGACGGAACGCTTCGCGGGCGAAGCCAAAGCGGGCGCGACGCTGTTGTTGAAAGAAGGCACGGGGCGCGCCGAAGCCGTGACGCTCGCACGCGCGACGCTGCCCAACCCACTGACGCGCACGGAAGCGTTCGCGCGCGGGTTGAAGATCAAGGTCGGCCAGCCGATGCCGGAACTCTCTTTGCAGCCCGTGCGGCGTACAGCGTCGGCGGCGTCAGGGGCGGCGGCGGTCGCAGTCGCGTCCTTACGCAAGCAGTTGAAGCCCGGTCGTCGCGCGCTCGTCAACGTCTGGGCGACGTGGTGCACGCCCTGCGCGGCGGAGATGCCGGAACTCGAAGCTCTGCGCGCACCGCTCGCCGCGCGCGGGATCGACCTCTTCGGCCTCAACGTGGACAGCGACCCCGTGGCCGACGTGAGCGGCTTTATCAAAATGCACGGCGTGCAATACCCGAACTTCAAGGGCGGCGTCGCGGCCATCGAGAGCCTCTACGCGACCGACGAACTCTCCGTCCCGATGTCCGTCATCATCGACGACAAGGGCATCGTGACCGAGATCATTCCCGGCTGGTCTGCCGAGACGCGCAGGCGCTTCAGCGTCCTCGCGGGCACGGCGGACGCGGGCGATGCGGGCGCGAAGACACGCACCGGCGCGAACGGCGCGGACGCGAACCGAACGGCGACGCCGACGACAAGGCCGCGCACGAATCGACGTTGAGAAGTCGCCGCGCCAAAAGATGTGCAGGCGGCGGGCGAAGTTCATCGAGAAGCTATGTGAACAGTTAAGCTGTGTTAAGAGCATCTAAGAAAACTAAACGGATGAAACCACGCGCATCACACGAATTCACACTAAAGTCTGCTTCGTGTTGTTTCGTGTGAAGCGCGTGGTTTCTTGCTTTGGTTAGTCGCTCTTAGTCGCCAAGGAGAAGATATGAAGATAATGAGACAGCAGAGAAGCCTGACAAGTTTGTTTCTACTTTTGGCGCTCGTCGCGTCGTTGCCCGCCGCCACGTCGGCGCAGGGCAGCGCGCCCGCGATTCTTTCGGGGGCGCAACTCGCGCGCGTCGTGCCGGCGGGTTTCTTCTTCGAGGGGCAGAGCGCGCCCACGCAGATGCGAAACGCGGCGGCCGCGCGCTTCGGCGCACGGCAGCACGTCGTCGCCGGGATGGTTGACACTTCCGGCTATTCGGCCGACGTGCGTTCGCGTTACGAAGGCTTCTTCATCGTGGACACGCCCGTCGTCGTCGGCGGGCAGGAACTCGCCACGGGCGCATACGGCTTCGGCTTCGTCGAAAACAATCGCTTCACCATCTCGGACGTGGGCGGCACGCAAGTGTTCACCGTCAACACCGAACCCGACCGGAACTTGCGCCGCCCGCGTCCGCTGATGATGACGCGCGCCGCGAGCGGGGTGCGCCTCTACAGCGGGCGGCGTTACGTGACGATCACTTTGCGGTAGCAGTTCGTCTCTTTAGCGACGGCAGTTTGTCTTTACACTTGAGGTAGCAGTTTGTCTTTGTCTCCCGGCGGCGCTTCCCGACGAAGGAAGCGCCGTCTCTTCATCGCCGTCATCGCGGCGTCGTTCGCGGTTCTGCTGTTGCTCGGCGCGCAGCCCGGAACGTGGCGTCGCGCCGAGCGTGCGCGTGCGGCTGCGGCGCAAGAAGGCGCGCGTCAAATTTCGCCCGCCCCGAAGCACACGCCCGCGCGCGAGGCCGCCTATCGCGCCAACAATCTCGGCGTCGCGCTGCTCGAACAGTTCAAACACGCGGAGGGCGCGCAGGAGTTTCGCCGCGCCCTCGCGCTCGACCCCGAACTCGCGCTCGCACACGTCAATCTCGCCATCGCGCTCTACAACCTGCCCGACGCCGACGCCGCCGCGCGCGCCGCAACTGTTGCCCTCAAGCACGCGCCCGGCGCGCCGCAGCCGCTCTACATCCAAGCCCTCGTCGCGCGCTCGCGCAACCAGACGGACGAGGCCGTCGCGGCCTTTCGCCGCGTGCTCGAAGTTGACCCGCAGGACACGGGCGCAAACGTCAACCTCGGCCAACTCTACGCGCAGGCGCGCAACTACGCGGAAGCCGAACGCGCCTTTCGCGCCGCGCTCGACTCCGAGCCTTACAACACGACCGCGCTCTACGGTCTCGCCAACGTCCTCTTGCGTGCGAGCAAACGCGAAGAAGGGCAGCGCCTCTTGCAGCAGTTTCAAACTCTGCGCCAGACGGGCGCGGGCACTTCAATCGGCACGAACTATCTCGAACAGGGACGCTACGCCGAAGCCGTCGCCTCCACGGGCGCTGAAGCCGGGCTCGTCGAACGCAAGACGCCGGACGTGACTTTCACGGACGCGACCAGCGCCGTCCTTCCCGCTCGAACGCAGACGCGCACGCCGCCACGACGCGCCGCCGCGACTCGTCCCACGCGCCGCCAAACGCCCTCCGCCACGGAGATGTATGACGTGAGTGTGAAGAACGGAGTTGACCTCGGCGGCGTGACGTTGTTCGACTTCGACGGCGACGGCGACTTAGACCTGTTTGAAGCCGGGCACGCCGGGCAGAGCCTCTATCGCAACGACGGCGGTAAATTCGCGGACGTGACGCGCACGTCCGGCGCGTTGCAGGCGGCGCGCGCGGGCAGTCTCGCCGCCGTCGCCGGAGATTACGACAACGACGCGAAGCCAGACCTCTTGGTGCTCGGATTTTTCGGCATCGCCTTGTATCACAACGACGGCGCGGGCAAGTTTTCCGACGCGACGAACTCCGCCAAGCTCGCGCCCTATCCTTATCTCTCCACCTCCGCCGCCTTCGCCGACGTTGATCACGACGGCGACTTGGATATCTTCATCGCCGGTCGTGAAGAGACCGCGAAGTCAAGCCTTGTGTCGCAGGTGTCGGATAACTTAAGCGGCAGCAAGTCTACCTCCTTCGACTTAGTGCCTGCGCCGAATCGCCTGTTGCGCAATAACGGCAACGGTAGTTTCACCGACATCACTGCGGCGGCGAAAGTCTCAGGCGGCGCGGACTCCGCCGTCGCCGTCGTCCCGACGGACTACGACAACCGCCGCGACGTCGATCTGCTCGTCGTCAACTACACGGACGCTCCCGCGCTCTATCGCAACATGCGCGACGGAACTTTTCGTGATGTCGCAGACGAAGTCGGATTGAACGTCAAAGGTCGATTCATGTCGGCGGCGGCCGGCGATGTGAACAAAGACGGCTACACCGACTTTTTCTTCGGCGCGGAGCAAGAGGGGAGCACGTTCGCCCTGAGCGACGCGCGCGGGCATTTCAAAAACGTGAGCGCGCCCCGCGAAATCTTCAACGCGTCGGCCGCGCAGTTTCTCGATTACGACAACGACGGCTTGCTCGATCTGTTTGCCGTCACACGCGGCGTGCCGCGCCTGTGGCGCAACGTGGGCGGCGGGGAATGGTTGGAGGTGAGCGACCGGGCCGTCGCGCCGCTCCGCCAAAAGTATGTGAACGAGCCGAAGGAGAGTTTGCTCGCTCTTGCTTCGGGCGACGTTGACGGGGACGGCGATACGGACTTGCTCGTGCGCAACGCGTCGGGGCTGCTGCGCTTCGGGCGCAACGACGGAGGCAACCGCAACCGCTCGCTCGGCGTGCGGCTCGCCGGTCGCGTCAGCAATCGGGGCGGCGTCGAAGCGAAAGTAGAGATGCGCGCCGGAAGCCTCTGGCAAAAGTTGGAAGTCTACGCGGCCGTGCCCGCGCCCGCGCCCGCAGACCTCTCGTTCGGTCTGGGAGGGCGCGAGCGCGCCGATGCCGTGCGCGTCATTTGGCCTTCGGGCACGGTGCAGGCGGAGACGGAGTTTGCCAACGCGTCGAACGCGTCCAGTGTGTCGAGCGTTGTCGGCGAGCGGCCGCAGGGCGAGACGAACGCGAAGGCGAGCACCGCATCGCGTTCGACCTTGACGGTGACGGAGCTTGATCGCAAGCCCTCTTCGTGTCCCTACCTGTTCGCTTGGAACGGCGAGCGCTTCGAGTTCGTCACGGATTTCATGGGCGGCGGCGAACTCGGCTACTGGGTCGCGCCCGGCGTGCGCGCCGCGCCCGACCCGGACGAGTACGTGCGCATCCGCAGCGAACAGTTGCAGCCGCGCGACGGGCGCTACGAGTTGCGCGTGACGAACGAGCTTGAAGAAGTCCTCTTCATGGACAAGCTGCAACTCTTGGCCGTGGCGCACCCTGAAGGCACAGAGATTTATCCCGGCGAAGGACTCGGCAGCCCGCTCGCCTCGAAGTTTCGCCTCTACGCCACGCGCGATGCCCGCCCGCCCCGCCGCGCCTTCGACGAACACGGCCACGACGTACAAGCGCGCCTCGCACGACTCGACCGCACCTACCCGGACGACTTCGAGCTCGAACCCACGCGCGGCTATGCAGCCGAACACACGCTCACGCTCGACCTCCCGCGCGCGTCAGGGCGGACGCTGCTTCTGCTCACGGGTTGGACGGACTACGCCTTCTCAAGCGACAACGTGGCCGCCGCGCAACGCGGCCTCGGTTTGCGTCCGCCCGCGCTGCAAGTGAAAGACGCGCGTGGCCGCTGGCGCACGGTGATTGAAGACATCGGCGTGCCCGTCGGTCGGCCGCAAGCGGTCGTCGTTGACCTCGGCGGAAAATTTTTGTCGTCCAGTCGCGAGGTGCGTATCGTCACGAACATGCGCATCTACTGGGATCAAATTTTGGTCGCCGCATCGGGTTCGACTGTCAACACGACCGGCGCGACTTTGGCTGACAAGCGCGACGCCGCGCGAGCGCACGCGCAACTCGTGCGGCTCGATCCGTCGGGCGCGGATTTGCGTTGGCGCGGTTTCTCGGCGCAAACCTCGCCGGACGGGCGCGAACCTTACCTCTACGATTACGCGCGCGTCTCTCCTGTCTCGCCGTGGAAAGTTTTCACCGGGCGCTACACGCGCGAGGGCGACGTGCGCGAGCTTGTGCAAACCGTCGATGACATGTTCGTCATCTCGCTCCCCGGCGACGAACTTGCGCTCTCCTTCGATGCGGCCACGCTCGCGCCTCTGCCGCGCGGCTGGACGCGCACCTTTCTGCTCTACGCGCACGGCTACAGCAAAGAGATGGACATCAACTCGGCCAGTCCCGAACAAGTCGCCCCGCTTCCGTTCCGGCGCATGCGCGAGTACCCTTATCGCTGGCCGGACGCGTACCCGCACACACCGGCGCACCTGGACTATCTCGAACGCTACAACACGCGCACCGTCGGCGCACCGATCAAAAGATTAGTGACAAGTGACAAGTGACAAGAGAAGCAAGTGAATCGTGAATCGTCAATCGTGAATAGAAGAAAACTGTCTTTCTCTATTCACGATTGACGATTCACGATTCAAGGCTCTCGAACGATTTACGATTCACCCTTCACTGTTTTAACTTGTCACTCGTCACTTGTCACTCTTGATATTCTTATGACTCACATACGTTATGCCGTCGCCGCTTGCCAGACGGATCAGCCGAACCCTTCGGAGCGGCGCGAGATGCGACGCAACACCGAACGCATGTTGTCGATGGTGGATTCGGCCGTGGCGGGGGCCGCGCCGTTTCTGCCCGTGCGGCTCGTCGTCTTTCCGGAGTTCGCGCACGCCGCGCCGGTCTTCCCCGTGCTCTCGGAGCTCAGGCAAAAGTTGGCCGTGCCCATCCCGAACGAGCACACCGAACGCCTGGAGCAGAAGGCGCGCGAGCACAATCTCTACATCCAGAGCGGGTCGATGCTCGAACTTGATCCGAAATGGCCGCAGGCCGTCTTCAACACGACGTGCCTCATCGGCCCCGCCGGTGTCGTCTACAAATATCGCAAGGTCAACACGTGGATTCCTTACGAGGTGCACACCAGCCCGCACGACCTCGCCGACTACGACGAACCGCTCTTTCCCGTGGCCGACACCGAGATCGGACGCATCGGTTGCGCCATCTGCTACGACTGGCTGTTTCCCGAAGCCATCCGCCAACTCGCCGCCGGGGGCGCGGAAGTGTTGGTGCGCGTCTCGGCCTACATGGATCCGTGGGGCGCGACCGAGCCGATGAATTGGTGGACGATTGTCAACCGCTGTCGCGCGCTTGAGAACATGGCCTACGTCGTCGCCGCCAATCAGGGCGCGAGCCTCAAACACTACCCGCCTTATTCTTGGCCGGGCGGCAGTCAAGTCGTCGATTTCGACGGGCGACTCTTGGCCGAGGCCAGTCCCGGCCCCGGCGAGCGCATCGTCGTCGCGCCCGTGGACATCTCCGCCTTGCGCCACGAGCGCGCCGCCCGTCGCGGCCATCACATGCTCGCGCACCTGCGCACGGAGGCTTATCCCGTCTACTCCGCGCACCGCTACCCGCCGCGCCGGACGGACGATGCCAACGAGACGAACGACCCGCTCTCTTACGAAACCAATAACGAGTTGATCGACGAAGCGAAGAGTCGTCTGAAGTTCTAAGCCGCCGCGGACGGATGAGTAGTGGCCTCTCGTTCAACCCATCCTTCCATCTTTCTTCGTGTCTTCGTGCCTTCGTGGTTAATGCTCATTCACCCCCACTCACCACCAAGACACGAAGACGCCAAGACACCAAGCACTATTCAATTGAGGACGCTATCGACGGGTGAAATAAAATTGACAGGGCAGGCGTTTCTGTATTAAATAACTTCGTTCGGTCAGGCAACAAACATGGGCTCGCGTTATTTCAAGTCGTCCTCGCAAATCCTCAGCCCCGTTTTGTCGCCACGGATACCTTGACCGATACGTCCGCCATTTATTCGGTGGGCGAGACTACTCTTTCCCTGCGCTTCGCGCGCGCACGGATATCCGAGAGAGTCTCCCCGGCCTGCTGTTGCGAATAAACTTTCCGTCTGCTCGCGACGAGCGCGCTATCCGCACCTCGACTCTTCAACTGGTCGCGCGGTTGGCACAGCCGAACCTCTGGCGTCGTCGCGGTCACGTATTTGATACTCTTGTGATTGCTTCTTTTGAATGCCGCATCAAGGTCGGTCTTCTTCCCGCTCGTGTCTGCTCTCGTTGACGGGCGCAGGTGGCGGCGGCGGACTCCGAACCTTGCTGCAAGGTGTTTTCCCTATCCAGATTTTGCATTAAAGGAGAATTGTGATGATTGGTTTAAGGTCATGGGAGGTGTGGGCAAATCGCCTCGCGCTGTGTGTCGCGTTCCTGCTTCTCTCTGCTCTCCCCCTGCTTGCACAGACCGAGGCTGCTCGCCTGCAAGGTAATGTCACCGACCCGAACGGCGCGGTCGTCGCCGGCGCCACCGTCACCGTTACGGACGTGGGCACGAATCGCGTCGTCACGACCAAGACGGACGAAGACGGCGACTACACCGTCGCCTCTTTGCAGCCGGGGCAGTATCGCATCGAGGTGTCGCAGGCCAACTTCAAGACCACGCGACAGGACATCACCTTGCAGGTGCAACAGGCGGCGGTCATTAACTTCACGCTCGAACTCGGCAACGTCACCGAGGTGGTCGAGGTGACGGCCGACGCGCCGCTCGTGGACGCGGCCAGTTCCGCCGTCGGTGAAGTTATTCAAGGTCGTCAGATCGTGGAGCTGCCGCTCAACGGCCGCAACGTGATCGAGCTGGCCCGCCTCGTGCCGGGCGTCACGCAAGGCACGCCGGGCGGTTTCGCCAGTGGTGTGAGCGGCAACGCCGAGACGTTCCGCGGGCGCAACACGGGCGGCGCGGCGCTCTCCGTCAACGGGCAGCGCACGCAGGCCAACAACTTCCTGCTCGACGGCGTGGACAACAACGAATCGCTCGTCAACACCATTCAGATTTTCCCGACGGCCGATGCCATCCAAGAGTTCCGCGTGCAAACCAGCGTCGCTCCGGCCGAGTTCGGGCGCGGCGGCGGCGGCATCGTCAACGCGGCCCTCAAGTCGGGGCGCAACGATTTCTTCGGCAGCGCCTTCGCCTTCGTGCGCAACGACAACTTCGACGCGCGCCCGACCTTCAGTTCGCGCAAGGACGAGTTTCGGCGCGGCCAGTTCGGCGGAACCGTCGGCGGCCCGCTTCATCTGCCGCGCTTCGGCGAAGGCGGCCCGGCCATCTATAGCGGCAAGGATCGTCTCTTCTTCTTCGCCGATTACGAAGGCTTGCGCCAGTTCTTGCCCGTCGGCACGGACATCGCCACCGTCCCGACTCTCGCTTTCCGTCGCGGCGACTTTTCGCAACTGCTCAATGCTTCCACGAACGGCCTCGGCCGCGTCGTCCAGTTGCGCGACCCGCTGACGGGCGCGATCATTCCCGGCAACCGCATCGACCTGCTGCCGGGCAATCGCATCAACCCGGTCGGTCTCGCCTATCTGAACGCCTTCCCGCTGCCCAATCGCAACGTCAACAGCGTGCTCGGAAACTATGAGAACACGCGCAACGAAATTCTCGATCAGGATTCGTTCGACCTGCGTATTGACGCCATCCCGAGCGACACCAATCAAATCTTCGGCCGCATCAGTTGGGGGCGCGCCATTCAGGAGACGACCTCGCGCCTGCCCACGCTCCCGTCGGGCTTCGGCTCAGGCTCGAACTTCAACCGCACGCGCGCCCTCGTGCTCGGCATGACGTCCGTTCTTTCGTCGAGCACGGTCAACGACCTGCGTTTGAACGCGAGCCGCGTCAACTACGGTTATCAACCGCCGTTCTTCGAGCGCCGCGTCTCGGCCGAACTCGGCATCCCGAACGCCAACACCGACGCGCTGCGCGGCGGCGGCGCGCTCATCGGCGGCTTCAACGGCCAGCTTGAATACACGGGCGACTTCGGCCTCTACACCGTGCCGCAGAACACCTATCAGATCGTCGACAGCGTGAGCCACACGACCGGCAACCACACTTTTCGCTTCGGCGGCACGATCCTGCGCCGCGAGGTCAATCTCTTCCGCCCGAATCGCGGCAAGGGCTACTTCTTCCTCTTCGGCAACGGCGAGAACGGCGAAGGCGTCGAGACCGGTTCGACTCGCTTCGAGCAGTCCGACTTGCTCATCGGCTTCGTCAACAACTATCAGGTCGGCCCGCCCTTCGGCACGGTCGGCACGCGCAACTGGGAGAACGCCGCTTTCATTCAAGACGACTGGCGCGCGGCCCGCAACCTGACGCTCAACCTCGGCCTGCGTTACGAATACTTCACCAACCCGACGGAACAGTACGGCCGTCAGGCCAACTTCGACCTCGCGTCGGGTCGGCTCGTCGTGGCGAGCGACGACAAAGATGCGCTCGTCGAAACCGACAAGAACAACTTCAGCCCGCGCCTCGGCTTCGCGTATAACTTCGGCGGCAACGGCCGCACGGTCTTGCGCGGCGGCTACGGCCTCTTCTATTTCCTCGACCGCGGCGGCATCGACAACCAACTCGCGCAGAATCCGCCCTACAGCGGCTTCTCGCAGTTCAACTATTCGAACGGCTTCCGCATCGCGCTTTCGGGTCGCTGCCCGAACAACACGCAGGACTCGCGCCTGTGCACGCTCCCGCTGCCGACCGGCGATGTCTCAGGCGTTGACCTGAACAACCCGCGCGACGTTTCCGTCCTCGCCATCCTGCCCGACAACAAGACCTCGAACGTGCACCAATTCAACGTGCAGGTGCAGCACCAGTTGACCGGCAACACGGCGGTCAGCGTCGGCTACATCGGCACGCGCGGGCGCAACCTCTCGAACTATTACAACATCAACGGCCAACGCATCGGCGGCGGCGCGCGCCTGTTCCCGAACCTCGGCGACGTGCGCGTGCGTGACGACGAAGGCCGTTCGCAGTACGACTCACTCCAGGTGCAGGTCGAGCGTCGTTTCTCGCGCGGCTTGCAGTACCTGCTGGCCTACACCTTCTCGCGCACGCGCGACAACGCGGCCGGAGCTTTCGACGCGCCGGGACAGGGCAGCCTCTTCTTCGTCGAACCCGAAGGCCGCTCGAATATCGACTTCCCGCACGTCTTCAGCTTCAGCAACGTCTACGACCTGCCCTTCGGTCGCGGACGCCAGTACGGCACGGACATCCCGCGCGCGCTCGACTACGTGCTCGGCGGCTGGCAGATCAACTCCATCGTGCGTTTGCAGAGCGGTCAGCCCTTCGATATCCGCGTCAACGGCAACCTCGTTGATTTGACGGGCGACCCTTACAACAGCGGTCAGCCCGGCTACTATCTCAACCGCGCGGCCTTCACGCCCGTGCCCACGGTCAACGGTGTGCCCACGCGCGTCGGCAATCTCGAACGCTTCAGTCTGCGCGGGCCGTCCTACAAGCAGTTGAACCTCGGCCTGACGAAGAACTTCCTGCTCTCGGAGGAGACGCGCTTGCAGTTCCGCACGGAGTTCTTCAACCTGACGAACACGCCGCAGTTCAATCCGCCCAATCAGGACTACAACAACGCGAACGACTTCGGGCGGATTCAGAACACGCAGTTGTTCACTAACCGGCAGATTCAGTTCGGCCTGCGTTTGCAGTTCTAAATCAACCGCCGGTGAGACGCGCGCCCCGCGTGTGCCGCAAGTCTTCATCGCCTTTAACCGTCGGGCAGCGGCGTTATTGCCGCTGCCCGGCTCAACGTCTCTTACAGGGCGTTGCCGTTATCCATGCTGCTCGCGTGAATGGCGGCAACGCTCTGTTTTATCCGTCTCCATAGCTATTCGCCCGCAACGCCTTCGTTGTAACATGACTTCCGCAAAACGCGCCGCCGGGCGTGCAAACTAACCTCTCTGCCACACGACGGGCGGCGCTCTGGCGGCGGCTGATTGAGAGAAACATCTGGCAAGCGACGGAGCACAGATCATGGAAAGAAGAGGGAAGCAAACGACCGCGTTGTTCGTCTCGCTGCTGCTCTTGGGCGCGATGTTCGCGAGCGTTCGGCTCGCGCGTCCGGCCGCTACTGCGTCGGCCTCGCAGACCGCGCGCCGCGCCGCTACTACTACCGCGTCGGCGGGACAGAGAAAGTTGGAGGGCGAGCGTCTGGAGCGCGCGCGCGGTTTGTTCGCGGACAACTGCGTGCGCTGCCACGGCGCGGATGGGCGCGGGCAAGTGCCGATGGGGCGCGTCTTCAACGCGCCGAATTTGACCGACCCCGGCTGGTGGAAGAAGGAACGGCCGACCGACAGACGCCTGACCAACTCCATCCGCAACGGGCGCAACGACGAGCGCATGCCCGGCTTCGGCCATCAACTCTCCAAAGCCGACATCGCCACGCTCGTCGCCTACGTGCGCATGTTCAACGGCAAGTAACTCGGAGCACCTCGGAAAACTAAACGGATGAAACCACGAAGCCACACGAAGCAGAGGTTAGTGTGGTTTCGTGTGGCTTCGTGGTTCCTTGGTTTTGTTAGTCGCTCCTTTTAAGTTAAAAACCACACGCCCGGATTTCCGAGGCACGACGCCAGAGCACTATGCCGCCGACAAAGTTCGCACACCTTCCCTTACGCTCTTTCGTCCTCGCCATCCTATTCGCCCTGCTCTCTCTCTCCGCTACCGAGACGAACGCGCAAAGCCTCCCGTCCGTCTCGAAGGTCGAACCGCCGTCTTGGTGGGCGGCGCACACCGTCAACCCCGTGCGCCTGCTCGTGCGCGGCGCGAACCTGCACGGCGCGCGCGTTACGCCGACGCGCACGGGGACGCAGACGAGCGCCGTTCTCGTCAACCCGGCCGGCACTTATCTGTTCGTCAACGTCCACATCAACCCCACGGCCGCGCCCGGCGACTACCCGCTCACCGTGGAGACCTCCGGCGGCAAAACCTCAGTCCCGTTTCGCCTGAACGCACCGCTCGACCCGGCGACGAATTTTCAAGGCATCACGACGGACGACGTGATCTATCTCGTCATGCCCGACCGCTTCGCGAACGGCGACACGGCGAACGACGTTCCGCCGGGCGCGCCCCGCGCGGCTACAGACCGCCGAAACGCGCGCGCCTTTCACGGCGGCGACCTGCGCGGCGTCATCAATCGCTTGCCCTACCTGAAAGAGTTGGGCGTCACCGCCGTCTGGCTCAATCCGTGGTACGACAACTGGAACGGCATCAACTCGTGCGACAAGCCTTGGTGTCCGAACACCTACTATCACGGCTATCACGCAATTGATTACTACGCCGTCGAAGATCGCTTCGGCAACTTGGAGACGCTGCGCGAACTCGTCCGGAAGGCGCACGCCGCCGGAATCAAGATCGTGCAGGATCAAGTGGCGAATCACGTCGGCTCGCAGCATCCGTGGGTGCGCGACCCGCCGCTCGACAACTGGTTTCACGGCACGCTCGCGCGCCACCCACAGAACCCTTTCCGCGCAGACCTCTTGCTCTCGCCGCACGCCTCGGACGCCGCGCGCCGCCCCACGCTCGACGGCTGGTTCTCCGACGACCTGCCCGACATGAATCAGGACGAACCGGAAGTGGCGCGCTACGAAATCCAGAACGCGCTCTGGTGGGTCGGCATCACGGGGACGGACGCCATTCGTCAAGACACCATCCAGTACCTGCCGCGCCCGTTTATACGCGACCTCTCCCTCGCCCTGCGTCGCCAGTACCCGCGCCTGTGGATGGTCGGCGAAGTGTTCGACCGCGATCCCGTCCACGTCTCTTTCTTCTTAGGCGGCCGCAAGGGTTGGGATCAGATTGACACCGAACTCGACTCGGTCTTCGACTTTCCTCTCTGGCAAACCTCGCTCGACGTGTTCGCCGGTAAAGCCCCGGCCGACGCGCTCCGCAAGATGCTCAGAAACGACGCGCTCTACACGGACGCGTCGCGGCTCGTCTCGATGACCAACAACCACGACGTGCGCCGCGTCGCTTCCCTTGAAGGCATGACGCTCGAAGGGTCGATGCTGCATCACGCTTTTCTCCTCTGCGTGCGCGGCATCCCGCAGCTTTACTACGGCGACGAGATTTTCATGGAAGGCGGCGAAGACCCAGACAACCGCCGCGACTTTCCCGGCGGCTTCCCCGGCGACGCGCGGAGCGCCTTCGAGCGCGCCGGGCGCACGGCCACCGAGCAGCGCATGTTCGAGTGGACGCAGGCGTGGCTCAGACTCCGGCGCGAGCACGCGGCCATGCGCCACGGCCGCCAGATCGATCTCGCCTCGGACGCGGACACTTGCGCCTTCGCGCGACAGACCACGGGCGAGACCGTCATCCTCGCCTTCAATCGCGCCGCCACGCCGAAACGAATCAACGCGCCGTCCGCTTTCGTCCACATAGCCGACGGCGCGGAGCTTGTGCCGCTCTTGACGGCGAAAGAGCGCGCGCGCGTCGCGGGCGGCGAGATCACGTTTGAAGTGCCGCCGCGCACGGCCGTCGCCTACAGGGTCGCTCCGTAACTTGCGAGCCGGGGCGAGCGGCTTGATGATACGCGGCCGCTGTTGTAAAAGTAGTCGCAAGCGTGATAACAGCGAGATAACGAAAATTAGCTCTATACATCTCTTAGAAGTTCGAGGGGTTCGTCTGTGAGTTTTTCACGTTCGAGCGGCGTGCTGTTGCATCCGACCAGCCTGCCGGGGCGTTTCGGCGTCGGCGACTTGGGCGCGGAGGCTTATCGTTTCATCGACTTTCTCGCCGCCGGCGGGCAGACGCTCTGGCAAGTGCTCCCGCTCGGCCCCACGGGCTACGGCGATTCGCCCTATCAATCCTTTTCGGCCTTCGCCGGAAACACTCTGCTCGTCAGCCCCGAACGCCTCGTCGCGGAAGGCTTGCTCGACCGGCAAGACCTCGACGGCGCGCCGGCCTTCCCCTCGGAGCGCGTCGATTTCGGCCCCGTCATCGAGTTCAAAAACAAACTGCTCCGGCGCGCGTTTGAAAATTTTCGCCATACGACGAGCACCACTTTGCGCGGCGCGTTTGAAACTTTCAGCCAGCGCGAAGCAGCTTGGCTCGACGACTATGCGCTCTACCGCGCCATGAAAGACGCGCGTGGCGGCGCGGCGTGGAACAAGTGGGAGCCGCCGATGGTGAGGCGCGAACCCGCCGCGCTCGCCGCCGCGCGCGAGGGCTTGCGCGAACAGGTGAGCGCGCAGAAGTTTTATCAATTCCTCTTCTTCCGGCAATGGGGGGCGCTCAAGCGCTACGCCAACGAACGCGGCATCTCCATCGTCGGCGACATCCCGATCTTCGTCGCGCACGATTCGGCCGACGTGTGGACGCAACAACACCTCTTCAAGTTGAACGCGGACGGCAGCCCGCGCGTCGTCGCCGGAGTGCCGCCCGACTACTTCAGCGCCACCGGCCAACTCTGGGGCAACCCGCTCTACGATTGGGAGCGCCTGCGCGCCGAAGGCTTCCGCTGGTGGATCGCGCGCGTCAGTTCGATGCTGCACACGGTGGACATCGTGCGCATCGATCACTTTCGCGGGTTCGCCGCGAGTTGGGAGATACCGGGCGGCGACACGACGGCCGAGCGCGGCCAATGGGTCAACGCGCCGGGGCGCGAACTCTTCGAGGCCATCAAGCGCGCCCTCGGCGACCTGCCCATCCTCGCCGAAGACCTCGGCGTCATCACGCCCGACGTCGAAGCTTTGCGCGACGACTTCGGCTTTCCCGGCATGCGCATCCTCCAGTTCGCCTTCAGCAAGGACAGCAAGAACATCGACCTGCCGCACAACTATCATCGCAACGTCGTCGTCTACACCGGCACGCACGACAACGACACCACGGTCGGCTGGTTTGAATCGAAGGCTGGGGCCGGCTCGACCCGCACGCTCGAAGAGATCGAGCGCGAGCGCAAATACTGTCTCGACTATCTCAACGCGGACGGGCGCGAGATTCACTGGGACTTCATCCGCGCCGTCCTCGCCTCGGTCGGCCAGATCGCCATCATCCCCTTGCAAGACCTGCTCGGCCTCGGCAACGAAGGGCGCATGAATCTGCCCAACAGTACCACCGGCAACTGGTCTTGGCGCTACGCCGACGGCGCGCTCACAAACGATTTACGCGACCGTCTCAAGACCTTGTCCGAACTCTACGGCCGCAACTTGAAGACCGAGATCAGCGACCTGAAATCCGACGAGCATTAACGCGAGAGAAGAATTTTTAAGTCCCGCAGTTTTAAACGCTCTTTGTCCCGGAGGGACGTTTGAAAATAGCCCGGCGATTTATCGCTGGATAAGGATGACGGAAAAACGTTTTGAGTCTCGTAGAGACATTCGCGCCGATGCTTTCCAACGTATGAACACTAAGCACAACGAAATATTTAGGCGTCTCTTCCTTCTCATCGCCGTGTCTTTATCGTCGGCTTCCGTCGCTATCGCGCAGGGCGCGCCGGAGGTGTCGAAGGTCGAGCCGCCGAGTTGGTGGACGGGGAGCACGGTGAATCCGGTGCGCGTGTTGGTGCGCGGGAGGAATCTGGCGGGCGCGCGCGTGGAGGCGTCCGGGGCGGGCGTGCGCGCGGGCGAGGCGCGCGTGAACGCGGCAGGAACGTATCTGTTCGTCGATGTCGCAATCGACGCGCAGGCCGCGCCGGGCTTGCGTCGCCTGCGCATCACGACGCCGAATGGTGTGAGCGAAGCGCAGTTTGAAGTGCTCGCGCCCTTGAATCGCACGGGACGTTTTCAGGGCTTCACGAACGACGATGTGATCTACCTGATCATGCCCGACCGTTTCAGCGACGGCGACCCGGCGAACAACGACCCCGCCACTTCGCGCGGCCTCTACAATCGGGGCGAGGCGCGCTATTACCACGGCGGCGATTTTCAGGGCGTCATCAACCGCCTGCCTTATCTGAAAGAGTTGGGCGTGACGGCCATCTGGCTCAACCCGTGGTACGACAACGTCAATCACCTGAACGAGCGCGAGATGCCGCAGGGCAAACCCATCACGGATTATCACGGCTACGGCGCGACGGATTTCTACGGCGTCGAGGAACACTTCGGCACGTTCGAGAAACTGCGCGAGTTGATTACGAAAGCGCACGCCGCCGGGATCAAAGTGATTCAGGATCAAGTCGCCAACCATTCCGGCCCCTATCATCCGTGGGTGAAAGACAGCCCGACGCCCACTTGGTACAACGGCACGGAGGCCCAACACCTCGACGAGACGTGGCAGACGTGGACGCTGCAAGACCCTTACAGCACGCCCGACATGCAGAAGGCCACGCTCGACGGCTGGTTTCTCAACATCCTCCCAGACCTCAACCAGAACGACCCCGAAACCGCGCGCTACATCATTCAGAACACGCTCTGGTGGATCGGCACGACCGGCATCGACGCCATCCGTCAAGACACTCTGCCCTACGTCCACCGGCGCTTCTGGCGCGATTGGATGGCGGCCATCAAACGCGAGTTCCCGCGCGTCAATGTCGTCGGCGAACTCTACGACGGCGACCCGGCCATCGTCTCTTTCTTTCAAGGCGGCCGCGTCCGTTTCGACGGCATCGACTCCCGGATAGATTCCGAGTTCGACTTTCCTCTCTTCTTCAAAGTGCGCGAGGCGTTCGCGCAAGGGGGCGACGCGCGCGGCGTCATGCAGATGCTCGCGCGCGATCATCTCTACCCGCGCCCGCAAGACCTCGTCGTCTTTCTCGGCAATCACGACATGCTGCGTTTTATGAATGAGCGCGGCGCAACCACCGCCGGGCTCAAACTCGCGCAGACCTTCATCCTGACCGTGCGCGGCACGCCGCAGATTTACTACGGCGACGAGATCGCCCTGCCCGGCGGCGGCGACCCGGACAATCGGCGCGACTTTCCCGGCGGCTTCGCGGGCGATACCCTGAACGCCTTCGAGCGCAGCGGGCGCACGCCCGAACAACAGGACGTGTACGAGCACGTGCGACGCCTGACGCGCCTGCGCGCCGAACTCGAACCCTTGAGGCGCGGCCGTCAGGTGAACCTCTATGCCGCCGCGCAGCAGTTCGCCTATGCGCGCGTGACCGAACGCGCCTCCATCGTCGTCGCCATCAACAACGAGGCCAACCCCGCGACTCTGGAGTTCAACGTCGGCCAGACAAAGTTCGCCCCCGGCGCGCGGCTCGACGACCGCCTCGACACGCTCAAAAACGTGCGCGTCACGGGCGGCACTTTGAAGTTCACTCTGCCGCCGCGCTCGGCCGCCATCCTGACGAACGCGGCGCGTTGAACTTTGCGATGAATCGACGAATCGATCATGGCCTTGCGCAATAAACTGTTGAGTGAACAGGTCGCGCTCGTGACGGGCGGCGGCACGGGGATCGGGCGCGCGTTCGCGGCCGTCTTGGCCGAGTCGGGCGCGCGTGCCGTCGTCATCGCGTCGCGGCGCGCGGACGTGCTGAAGGAGACGGCCGAAGAGTTGAACGCGCGCGCGGGCGCACAGCGCGTCCACCCTTACGCTTTCGACATACGCGATCTCGCCGAGACCGAGGCGCTCGTCCATTACGTCGCGCAGAAGTTCGGCGCGCTCGACGTGCTGGTCAACAATTCGGGATTGGCCGTCGCCGAAACGGTCGAACAGTTGACGGAGGCGGGCTGGGACAAGGTTATGGAGACGAACTTGCGCGGCGCGATGTGGCTCGTGCGCGCGGCTCTGCCTTACATGCTGCGCGAAGATTTCGGCGACGTGGTGAACGTCTCTTCGCAGGCGGGCAAGCACGGTTACGCGGACGTGCCCTCCTATTGCGCCTCGAAGTTCGGCCTGCTCGGTTACGCGGAATCCCTGCGCGACCACGCGCGCCGGACGGGCGCGAACATACGCGTCTTCAACTTCTGTCCCGGCCTCGTCGATGTCGAACACATGGACGCCGGAGAAGAACCGCGCGCCGGTGCGATCCACGTCCGCAACATGGCGCGCACGCTTCTCTTCGCGCTCTCGCTCGACCGCGAAGTCGTCCTTGAAGACATCAACTTGTACAGCCGTTAGCTATTAGCTATTAGCTGTTAGCTAAAAACAAAAAGTTGTTGTCTAAGGTCGCCCGTGTCGGTGAAGGTTGAGCGCTCTGTGAGGATTTCAAAGCTAACAGCTAAGAGCTAACAGCTAATAGCTCTCCGAAGGAGTGAGAGATGACGCAGCACAAGCCACGTTTGAGCTTCTGGCAAATCTGGAACATGAGTTTCGGTTTTCTCGGCATCCAGTTCGGTTGGGGTTTGCAGCTCGGCAACATGAGCGCGATCTATGAAAAGCTCGGAGCGAATCCCGATCAGTTGCCGATCCTCTGGCTCGCCGCGCCGCTCACCGGCCTGCTCGTGCAGCCGATCATCGGCTCGATGAGCGACCGCACGTGGGGGCCGCTCGGCCGTCGTCGCCCCTACTTTCTCGTCGGCGCGCTCTTAGCCAGCACCGCGCTCTTTTTTATGCCCACTTCGTCGTCGCTGTGGATGGCCGCCGGGCTGCTCTGGATTCTCGATGCCAGCATCAACATCTCGATGGAGCCTTTTCGTGCCTTCGTCGCCGACAAGCTCAATACAGACCAGCGCACGGCGGGCTTCGTCATGCAGTCTTTCTTCATCGGTCTGGGCGCGACCTTCGCCGGCTGGCTGCCGCTCGCCTTTCGCTACTTCGGCGTGACTGGCAACACGCCGAGCGGCATTCCGCTCACCATCAAGTATGCCTTCCAGATCGGCGCGGCCGCGTTTCTCCTCGCGGTCTTGTGGACGGTCTTCACCTCGAAAGAGTATCCGCCCGAAGACATGGAAGCCTTCGCGCGGATGAAACAGGAGAAGCGCGGGCTGGCGGCGGGACTGCGCGAAATCAACTCGGCCTTGCGCGAGATGCCGCGCACGATGCGCCAACTCGCGCCCGTGCAAATCTGCACTTGGCTCGGCCTCTTCTGCATGTGGCTGTTCTACGTCCCGGCCGTCGCGCGCCACGTCTTCGCCGCGCTCGACCCGCAGTCGGAAGCCTACACGCGCGGCGCGGAGTGGGGAAACTTCGCCATGTCTTTTATGAACATCACCTGTTTCGGCGTCGCGTTTCTGCTGCCGAAACTGGCCGCCGCCACGAGCCGCAAAACCGTCCATGCCATCTGCCTCGTCTTCGGCGCGCTCGGCCTGCTCTCGATCTATTTCATCAGCGCGCCGTGGCTGCTCATCGTTTCGATGATTTGCGTCGGCATCGCTTGGGCTTCGATTCTCTCGATGCCCTACGCGATTTTGTCGGGCGCTTTGCCGCCCGCGCGGATGGGCGTCTACATGGGCGTCTTCAATTTCTTCATCGTCATTCCTGAGATCGTGCAGGCGCTCACCTTCGGGCCGATCATTCGCAACGTCTTCGGCGAAAACAACCCGCGCAGTTCGCTCTACGTCGTACTCATCGGCGGAGTCTTCATGCTGCTCGCCGCCCTGCTCGTAACGCGCGTTGCGGACGTGGCCGACGCAGACGTGCCCGAACGCGCCGTCATCCGCGGCGATGAGCACACGCCCATCATCCCGCAAGGCTCCGTCCAACCCGTGCCGAGCACGGGCTTGATCGACGAGCCGAGGCAACGTTCTTAAAACATAAACGTTCTTAAAACATAATCGTGCGGAGATGGCGGTAGTTAGAAGTGAGGGTCATGAAGTCTCGTTATCTTTCAACCTTACTTGCGGCCTTCGTTTTGACCATCGCGCTCGCCGGGCGCGCCGAAGCCTTGTGTGTGTACTATGACGCGCCGCCGTGTCAGGCGTATTGGAGCGCGCAGGCGGTCTTCGTCGGCACGGTGACGAAGGTGACCTACTCCGACATCTACCGGCGGGGCGGCGACAACTACTGGAAATATCGTCGCCGCATCACGCGCTTTTCCGTCGAGACGGCCTATAAGGGCGTAGCAGGCAAGGTGGCCGAAGTCGTCACGGAGGAGCACCTGTGGGCCGCCGCCGCCCCCGCCGGCGGAGAGCAGCGCACGCCGACGCTGCTCCACCCGCCCCCTACGGACTGCGATTACAGGTTCGACGAGGGCGAGACCTATTTCGTCTATGCGAACCTCGGCGCGAAGAAGGACGGCACGCTGAACGTTCCCAGAAACCGCACGCGCAAGCTGGAAGACGCCGCCGCGGACTTGAAGTTCGTCAACGAACTGCCGCGCGCCGCCCCGACCGCCAGAATCTTCGGGCGCATCGAGCGCGCCGACCAGAGTGTGAACCTCGACGATCAAAAGAGGCTGCCGCTTGCGGGCATCAAGGTCACGGCTCGCAGCGGCAAGCGAACATTCGAGGCGTTGACCGATGCCGGGGGCAAGTATGAGTTGAAGGATTTACCGCCCGGCAGTTATCAGGTGACGCCCGCCTACCCGGCGCATCTCTCCGCGGACGACGGTTCTCAATCCGCACAGGTCGTCGCGCGCGGCTGTGCCCAACTCGATTTCGACACCCATTCGAACGTGCGCCTCACAGGCCGCGTGATCGATGCGGAGGGGCGTCCGCTGCTCGGAGTCACGGTCGGTCTGATCCATGCCGAAGCCACCGAAATAGTCCGTGAAGGCTTGTACACCTGGACGGGCGGGGGAGGGGATTACGTGTTGACAGGCATCCCGGCGGGACGCTTCCTGCTCTTCTTTGATTTGCCGAGCGAACGCGGCGCGCGCGTCCCCCACCCGCCGCGCGCTTACTATCCCGGCGTCTGGAGCGCGGCGCAAGCGACGGTGATTAACGTCGCCGAGGGTGTGAATCTGCCCGCGTATGATCTGCAACTGTTGCCGCCTCCCGCCGACCGCGCCGTCGAGATCGTCTTGACGTGGCCGGACGGTCGCCCCGTGGGCGACGCTTGGGTGACGCTGCAAGACCCGGACTACGATTGGGGTGGCAGTATAACCGGCGCTAAAAAAGTTGACGGGCAGGAAGGGCACTATCAGGCGACGGGCTTCGACGGCATCACCTACTGGGCGCACGCCCACGTCAATGTCGAGGGCGGGGCCGGGCAGATGCACGCCGAGCCGGTGAAGTTCACTCTGAGAGAAGGCGCGGGGCCAATCAAACTGGTCATCACGTCGCCCGGTGGCTATTGCCCGCACTACCTTCGTAAGTAGCCCGTGCCAACGATATGAAAACTTCATCCTGCAATCCGGCAGCGAACGCTTCGTTGTACAAATTCGCCCTTTCGCTGCTCTTGATCATTATGGCTTCGTTACCTGACACCAACATCGCGCGCGCGCAGACAACCTCGACGCCACAGCGCGACTTCGCGAAAGAGACGGCGCGCACGTCGCCCACCTGGGTGCGCGACGGCGTGCTCTACGAAATCTACCCGCGCAACTTTTCCGCGCGCGGAAACTTTGAAGGCATCACGGCCGAACTCGACCGCCTGAAACAACTCGGCGTCACGATTCTCTGGTTGATGCCGATCCATCCCGTGGGGCGCGAGCGCGCGAAGGGCACGCTCGGCAGCCCTTACGCCGTGCGCGACTACTACGCCGTCAACCCCGACTACGGCACGCCCGCCGACCTCAAACGGCTCGTCAACGAAGCCCATCGTCGCGGCCTCAAAGTGATCATCGACATCGTGGCGAATCACACGTCGTGGGACAGCGTAATGATGAAGACGCCCGATTTCTACACGCGCGACGCGGGGGGCAAGATCATCCCGCCCGTCGCCGATTGGGCGGACGTGGCCGACCTCAATTACGACAACCCGGCCTTGCGCGCTTACATGATCGACATGCTCAAGTTCTGGCTGCGCGAATACGACCTCGACGGTTTTCGCTGCGACGTGGCCGGGATGGTTCCCACGGATTTCTGGGAAGCGGCGCGCGCGGAACTCGAACGCGTCAAGCCGGACATCCTGATGCTCGCCGAATGGCACGAACCGGAACTCCTAGTCAAAGCCTTCGACGTTGATTATTCGTGGCCGCTGCATCATGCGATGACCGATGCGCTGATGGGCTTAGCGCCCGCGACGACAGTGCGCGCCGCTTGGGAAGAGGAGCACGCGAAGTGGCCGCGCAACGCTCTGCACATGCGCTTCAGCGATAACCACGACGAGCGCCGCGCCATCGCGCGTTTCGGAGAACGCGCCGCGCTCGCGGCCTCCGCTCTGATGTTCACTTTGGACGGCGTGCCGCTCATCTACAACGGCATGGAGGCAGGCGACACGACGGAATCGGGCGCGCCCGCGCTGTTTGAAAAACTTCCCGTCTTCTGGCAGATCGCCGAGCGTCGGCCGGAGTTTCCCCGCTTCTACAAACAGATCATCGAACTGCGCGCACAGAGTCCCGCCCTTCGTCGCGGCACGCTCGAATGGCTGCGCAACTCGGACGAGGCGCGCGTCATCACTTACCTGCGCCGCGCGGGCGACGAAGAGATCATCGTCGCCATCAACTTCTCGAACCGCGCCTTCAACGGCACGCTCGAAGCGCCGGGCGGCCGAACCTTCGCGGACGTGACGCCCGACGTGCAACCGCCGCTTCCGCCCGACGCGCCCGCCCCCGAACACCGGCCGCGCGCGCGCACCGTCGGCCTGCCCGCGCTCGCGCTCGACGCGTGGGGCTATCGCATCTTCCGGCGCACGATTAAGTAACGACTAACCAAAGCAAGAAACCACGAAGACACACGCGCCCCACACGAAACAGGATGCAACTCTTGTTCGTGTGGGGCGCGTGTCGTGCGCGTGGTTCCTTGTTTTTTGTTAGTCGCTCTTGACTTGTTGAACCGCGACGCTCGCGCCTCTCTCAGTCGTCCTATACGCCGCTTTCGTTCTTCTGCGCAATCCCACGCGATCCAACGCGCGCGTGATTTCGCCGTTTCGCATGAACCAGCCCCAGACGTTGCCGGAACGCAGGTTCTCGGCGCTGAGCAGCATGATGCCGAGGTTGATGCCGATCACGTCCGGGTTGACCCAATCGTTGTTCGGGTTGAAGGCGTCCGCGAAACCGTAGCGGCCGTAGATGCGCGCGCCGTAGCGTTCGCGCATGGCGCGCAGGGCGGGCACACTGATGTCGGGCGTGAACATGAGCGAGCCGCCCGCGGCGCAGGGCACGACCGTGCCGTCAATCGCCGGGTCGCGCGGCGGGCCGCCCCACGCCAGATACCCTCGCGCGCTGTCCGAAGCGGTGATGCCCCACACGTCCCGGTTGTAGCCGGGAAACTCCGTGGAGAGCGCGAGGCAAAAAGCGCGGTGCGCGCGCGTGGCGTCCGCCGAGTTTTGGAAGTAGTCGGTGAACGGGTAGCGGTCTTCGCGGCGTCCGCGAAAGTCAACCCACGCGTGGGAGTATTGGTGTATGAAGAGAGGGCCGCCGGTGATGTAGGTGTAGCCCGCATAGGTCATGCGCGCGCGCTGCCACGCGAGCCAAGAGCGCGGCGTGATGGAATACGTGGGTGAGCCGATGGCGAGCAGGTAGAGGATGAGGTGTTCGCTGTACGCGTCCCAACGATATTTGATGAAGCCGGTTTCGGGTCGCCAGCCGTGCGACAAGAGCGTCGGGTGAGCGTTCAGCATCCACCGAAAATCGACGCGCTCGTAGATCGACGTGGCGAGACCGGCGATCTCCGGGTTGTCTCGAAACTTCTGCCGGGCGGTGAGCACGCCCGCCAGCAGCAGCGCCGTGTCGATGGAAGAGATTTCGCTTTGCCAGCGCCGCGCGCCCGTCCGCGCGTCCATCCAATGATAAAACCAGCCGTGTTCGTGCGCGGCGCGCGCGGCGAAAAAACGGAGCGTCGCGCGCACGCGCTCGCGCGCTTCCCCCGGCCGCAGCCAGCCGCGCGCGTCGGCGATGCAGAGGGCGGTGAGGCCGAAGCCCGTGGCGGCGATGCTCGCCACATCCGTGTGCGCCTCGTCGGGCGGCGAGCCGTCCGTGCGCGAGCGGTCGCGCACGAGTCCGGTCGAAGGGTCGGTCTGCTCGTAGAAGTAGAGAAAGGCGCGGTGCGACATGTCTTCGAGAAACGCTTCGTCGCTTGCGCTGAGACGAGAAGCAGCGCGCGCACTCGTGCTGACGCGTACTTGGCTGACGCCCGCGCGTGCTTGACCGACGCCGGCCCTCGCGCCGTGAGCGATGGCCGGACAGATGTTGTTGACTGAGAGGAGCGCGAGGAAGAGAAGCGCGCACGACGAGCGCGCGCGCATGCGTGCGTGTGTGAACGTGCCGCTGCGAGTTCGGGCGCGCATCGGGCTATTTCTCGACGACGGTGAAACTCGCTTCGAGGCCGCCCTCGGAACTCGTCGCGGCGAACACTTGAAACGCGCCCGGCTCGACCGTGAAGCGCATCGCGCGATTATAAAAACCGAGGTGCTCGGGCGTCAGTCGAAACTCGACGCGGCGGCGCTCGCCCGGCGCAAGCGTCACGCGCTCGAAACCTTTCAACTCTTTGACGGGGCGCGTCACGCTCGATGCCACGTCGCGCACGTAAAGCTGCACCACCTCGTCGCCCGCGCGCGCGCCCGTGTTCTCCACCTCAACGCTCGCCGTCAGTTGCCCGCCGGGGCGGATGCTGGTCGCGCTCAGGCGCAAATCGGACAGGCGAAACTGCGTGTAGCTGAGGCCATAGCCGAACGCGTAGAGCGGCGTCCACGGCACGTCGAGATATTTCGAGGTGTACTTTTGATCGGTCGGCGGGCGACCCGTGCGTTTGTGATTGTAGTAGAGCGGCAGTTGGCCTGCGGCGCGCGGAAAGGTGACGGGGAGTTTGCCGCCGGGGTTCACGTCGCCGAAGAGGGCGTCGGCGATGGCGTGGCCGCCCTGCGTGCCCGCGAACCAAGTCTCAAGGATGGCGGGCGAGTTTTCCGCGAGCCAGTTGAGCGTGAGCGGCCGCCCGTTCATCAACACGACGACGTAAGGCTTGCCCGTCGCGTGAATCGCTTGGATCAACTCCAACTGCCTGCCCGGCAGATCGAGCGACGTGCGCGAAGCGGCCTCGCCGCTCATCTCGGCCGATTCGCCGACGGCGATGACGGTCACGTCCGCCGCGCGCGCAAGTTTCAGAGCGTCGTCGAATCGCTCGCGTTCGACGGGCGTGGTCGAGTTTCGCGCTTCGTCGTTCGCTTGCGCGACGTTCGTGCCTCCGGCGTTGCTCGCCTGCGGGGGCGGCGCGTCGTAGTTGCCCGTCACGCCGCGACCTTCGACGGCGACGCCCTTCGCGTATGTCACTTTCGTCTGCGGCGACACTTTCGCGCGGATGCCTTCGACGAGCGTCACGGCATCTTCGGCGCGGCCGTCGCCCGTCCATGAGCCGAGCATGTCTTTGGGCGAATCGGCGAGCGGCCCGACCACGGCGATTGACTTCACGTTCTTCGACAGAGGCAGCGCATTGCGCTCGTTCTTCAACAGCACGAACGAACGCGCCGCGAGCGTGCGCGCCGCCGCCAAGTGTTCCGGCCGCATGATCATCTTGCGCTCGCGCGCCTCGTCCGCGTAGGGACGTTCAAACAAACCGAGCCGGAACTTGATGCGCAGCACGCGACGCACGGCCTCGTCGATTTGCGCGAGCGAGAGCCTGCGCTCTTTCAATAACGCTTCGCCGTGTTTGTTGTAGAGACGCGAAACCATCTCGACATCGACGCCCGCCGCGAGCGCCGCGCGCGCCGCATCGGCTTCGTCGGCCGCGAGCGCGTGGTTCATCAACTCTTTGACCGATTCATAGTCGCTGACGACTGCGCCGTCGAACTTCCACTCGTCGCGCAAAACGGTCTTCAAGGTGAAAGGGTTGGCGGAAGTCGGCACGCCGTTCAGATCGTTGAAGGCGCTCATGAAAGTGCCGACGCCCGCATCGACCGCCGCTTTGAAGGGCGGGAAGTAAACTTCGCGCAAAGTGGTCTCGGACATATCGACGGTGTTGTAATCGCGCCCGGCTTCGGCCGCGCCGTAGGCGACCCAGTGTTTGGCGCAGGCGACGATGCGTCCGGGCGCGCCGTAGTCAGTGCCTTGAAAGCCGCGCACGCGCGCGCGCGCAAACAAGGAGCCGAGATACGGGTCTTCGCCCGCGCCTTCGACGATGCGCCCCCAACGCGCGTCGCGCGCGATATCGACCATCGGCGCGAACGTCCAGCGCACGCCCGCCGCGCTGGCTTCGGCCGCCGCGATCTCGGCCGCGCGTTCGCCTGCCGCCGGATCGAAGCTCGCCGCTTCGCCGAGGGGCACGGGGAAGACGGTGCGGTAACCGTGGATCACGTCGAAGGCAAAGAGCATCGGAATCTTCAAGCGCGATTCCGTCATGGCGATGCGCTGCAACTCGTTCGTGCGCGCCGCGCCGCGCACGTTCAAGGTTGAGCCGAGCAGGCCGCGCCGCACCATGTCGCGATGTTCGGGACGAAAGTTGCCGTTGGCCTCGCCGTCGAGCATCTGTAGCTGGCCGAGTTTTTCAGCGAGCGTCATGCGCGCGATGAGCGAGTCGATCTTGCTCTCGACCGTTGACTGCGGCGTGCGTGGCCGCGTGCGCCGCTGCTCTTGCGCCGGGGCGTGTGCGGGCGTTGCCGCCGCGACGAGCGCGAGCACGAGTAAAAGGCGCACCTGTTTCGCTGCGAGCTTCATCGAAAATCTCCTGCGATGTTTACTTGAGCGCAATTCCTTTTGCAGGCGAAGGGGCGGAGCGATAATGTCCCTTCGTGTCCCTTCGTGTCCCTTCGTGACTTGGCGTCTTAGTGGTAAATATTTTGAGAAGCATTTACCACTAAGACACCGAGAGACGAAGAAAGATATAAGGACAAATCAACTTGGGACGCCGACCAATGTTCGAGTAGTTTGCTGTACAACGATTTCGGTCAGTATACTACAACCTCTTTTGACCTACGGCCTACGTCTTCCGGCGCGCCGCTCCGAGCCACGCATGTCCCGTCCAATCGCATTAGAGACAAGCCCGACGAATCTCAGACGCAAGCGGCATCGCGTCCGGGCGTCGTGTGCGTTGTGCGCGCCGACGTTGTTCGTACTGCTCGCGCTTTGCCCGCACGTCTCTTTGTCGCAGACGCCGCGCACGCAGAGCGGCGCGCAGTCGCGTGGAGTTGCCGGCGCGCGCGTGGAAGACAACGGCGCACGACTCGTCGAAGCAGCCGCGCTGTTGCGCGCGGGCAAGTTGGACGAGGCCGAGCCGATGGTGCGGCGCGTCGTAGCGGAAGCGCCGCGCGATGCGGACGCGCGCAGTCTGCTCGGCGTGATCTTGGACAGGCGCGGGGCGAGCCGTGAGGCCGAGCGCGAGTTTCGCGCGGCGCTCAATGTGAATCCGAAGTCGGTCGCGGCGCGCGCCAATCTCGGCGTGCTGCTGGCGCGCACGGGGCGTCAGGTCGAAGCCGTCGCGCTCTTCAAGACGGTGCTCGCGGATGCGCCCGGCCACCAGCCCGCCGCGTTCAATCTCGGCCTCGCGCTCTATCAACTCAAGCGTTACGAAGAAGCGGACGCCGCGTTCGAGACGGCCGCCGCGCTCGCGCCCGCCATGCCCGAACCGCTCTATTATCGCGGCCTCGCTTCAATCGCGCGCGGGCGCGCGGAAGATGCCGCGCAGTTCTGGCAGGCCGCGCTCGCTCTGCGCCCTGATTACGCGGAGGCCAGTTTCGCGCTCGCCGAAGAGTTGAAGCGGCAGAGACGCTATGAGGGCGCGGTCGAGTTTTACGCACGCGCGCTCGCCTCGGATTCGTCGAAGCTCGTCTATTACGTGCGGCTCGGCGGCACGTACATGCTCTTGGTGCGGCACGCGGAGGCGTCGGAAGTTTTTCGTCGCGGCGCGGAGCGTTTTCCTGATGTGCCGGAAGCGCATTATTTCGTCGGCATCGCCGCACGCGCGCTCGCCGATTACGACGCGGCCGAAGCGGCCTTTCGCAAGTCGCTCGCGCTCAAGCCGGAGAACCCCGACGCGCTCGCCCAACTCGGTTTCATCCTCGCAGAGCGCGGCCGCTTCGACGAAGCGGAAAACACTTTGCGCCGCGCCGCCTCGCTCGCACGCAACCATTTTTACGCGCACTACGATCTCGGCCGCCTGCTCGTTAAGACGCGCCGGTACGACGAAGCGCTCGCTGTCCTCAGACGCGGCGCGGAGATCAAACCGGAGGACGCGGGCGTCCACTATCAACAGTTCATCGCGCTCTCACGCCTCAAACGCACCGCCGAAGCCGAACGCGCGCTCGACGCCTTCAAACGACTCGACGAAGCGCGCCGACGACACCGCGCCGCCGGAGGACAGACCGACGACGAAGAGATCAACAACCCGCCACCGCAAAATTAAAGAGCCGTAAATCGTGAATCGTCAATCGTCAATAGAAAGAACTGTCTTTCTCTATTGACGATTGACGATTCACGGCTTTTACTTCATCAGAAGATGAGTCGTCCCTGTAGTTCGATGACGCGTCCGGCGAGGGCGCGTTCGGCGCGGCCGAAGTTGGGGTTGGTGATGACGGTGCTCGCGCTGTTGAAGCCGAATTGTTGGAGGTTGAGAATGTTGAAGGCGTTGAAGAAGTTCGCCTTGAACTCGAAGGATGCCCCTTCGCCGAAGAGAGACGGCATCCCGAAACGCTTGGCGGCGGAGAGGTCGATGTCGAAGTAGCGCGGGCCGCGAAAGACGTTGCGGCCGATGCCGGGCAATTGCGTGCCGGGCGAGGTGGTGCTGAAGTAGCGCGTGCCGCCGCCCGCGAAGTTGCTGCCCGTGAGGAAGGCTTCGTTGGAAGTGTCCGTGCCCGCGCCGCCGAAGTAAGCGACGGGGCGCGCGGGGCACAAGTTCGGGCCGCGCGTGCTGACGCAATCGGAGAGAAGCGGCGTCCAAGGGAAGCCCGTGTGGCGCGTGAGAATGCCGCTCACTTGCCAGCCGCCGAGAATCTTGCCGACGGCGTCTTTGCGCGTGCGGAAGATAGGCAAGTCCCAGAGGCCGGAGGCGATGAAGTGGTGGCGCACGTCATAGTCCGAAGGGCCGCGTTCTTGTCTGGGATCGAGCGGGTAGGTCGGGTTGGGCGCGCCGACCTGTTCGCTCGAAACCACGTCGATGCTCTTGCTCCAACGATAGTGCGCGTCGAACTGGAAGCCTTGCGCGAAGCGACGCGTGAGCCGGAGGAGCATGGCGTTGTAGTTGGCGTTCGTGTCGGTGAGCGGGAAGATGATGCGCGAGGCGAAGAAGTTGCCGGGGTCGTTCGGGTAGAGGAAGCGTTGATCGACGAGGCGCACGAGCTTGTGGCTCGAACTGCCCTGATAGCCGACTTCGGCCGTCAAGTTTCCCGGCAGGCTGTACTGCGTCTCCAGCGAATAGGTGTAGACGTAGGGCGTGGCAACGTCGGCGGGCGCGCCGTAGATTTCCACTTCCGAGCCGGGACGCACGACGGGAATGCCGGTCGTCGGGTTGAAGGTCAGAGCGAGCGCCGGGTTGACCGGATAGCTGAACGGCGAATTGCTCGCGCCGAGCGCGTAGAGAATCTGGCCGCCCGCGAAAGGCGTGCTGAAATCCTGCGCCGAAGTGCCGCAGCAGATGTTGTAGCGCGCGAAGAAGGGCGGGTTGCCGCGCGTGTTCTCGAAGACGTTGACGGGCAGCCGGTTGTAGGCGATGCCGAAGCCGCCGCGAATGACCAGCTTGTTGGTGAAATCCGTGCCGAGAATTTTCGTCGGGCTGTAGGCGAAGCCGAGACGCGGCGCGAAGTTATTCTTGTCCGCTTCGTAGAGTTCATCGACGATACTGATGCGCCCGCCGGTGAGTTCCTGACCGCCCGACGGGCCGAGGATGAAGTTGCTCAGGCGGCCGCGCTTCTCGCGCAGGGGCGAATAGTATTCGTAGCGCAGGCCGATGTTCAAGGTCAGGTTGGGACGCGCCTTCCAGTCGTCTTGGACGAAGAAGGCATAAGTGCCGGTGCGGAAGTAACGCTGCGCGTCGGCCGTGCCGCCGGTGCGCGGGTCTGCGTTGATGGAATAGAAGAGGGGCGCATCGTTGGCGAAATTGAAGAGACCGGCGAAGGTGTAGAGCGGACGCGCGCCGCCGCCGAGATTGTTGTTGTCCTGCTCGCGTCGTATCTCGCCGCCGAAACTCAAGCCGTGCGTGCCGCGCACCCAGCGGAGCGTGTCGCGAAACTCGAAAGTGTTTTCGGCGAAGATGCCGGGCGTCGTCTCGAAACGCGGCGGGCCGAAGCGCAGGCGGTCGCCCGGGTACGTTTCGATCTCGATGCGCGGCAAGTTGAACGGCGTCTCGCTCGACGATTCGATCTCGTTGTAAGCGTAACGCGTCGCGTTGAAGCGCGCTTCGTTGAGCATGGTCGGTGAGAGCGTGCGCGTGTAGGCGAGCGTGACGAAGGTGTTTTCGGGCGCGGTGCGAATGTCGCCCATCGGGCGGCTGCGCCCCGAAGAATCCGCGCCGAGACCGTTGAAGCGCGAGAAGTAAGAACTGACGGTCAGCGTGTCGCGGTCTGTGAAATTGAAATCGAGACGCGGGTTGTACTGGTTGCCGCGACTGAGGCCGGGCACGGCGAGCTGTGCGAACTGGAGGTCGGGGACGTTGTCGAAGCCGCCGCCCTGCAAGTTGCCGAAACTGAGATATTGCCCGGTCGCGCCGGCGGGCGAGCCGAGGTCGAGGCCGCCCGTTACCTCGCGACAGTTGCCCGCGTTGAAGCCCGCGGCGGCGCACGTGACGGGGATGACGGCCGAGACGCGCGGCGCGATGCCCGGTGCGCCGAGTATGCGCGCCGTGATGCTGTTGGGGCGCGTCTGTAGTATCTGGTTGCGGAATGCGGGCGTCTCGACGAAGGCGTTGACGGCGTCCGTGTTGCTGCTGCGCAAGCCCTCGTAAGAGAAGAAGAAGAAGGCGCGGTTGCGCCCCAACTTGAAGGCGGGCGGGCGTCCTTCGCCGAAGCGCGGGAGAGGAATCGGGCCGCCGATTGAGCCGCCGAACTGGTTGAGACGCTGGTTGACGCGCAAGGCCGGGGCGTTGTTGAAGCCGCCGTACTTGTTGAAGGAGTTCAAGCCGGGGCTGTTGTTTTTGAGAAACAGGCTGCCGTGAAAATCGTTCGTGCCGTTTTGCGAGACGGTCAGGACTTGCGCGCCGGAGTTGCGCCCGTACTCGGCCGAATAGTTGTTGGCGATGACGCGCACTTCTTTGACCGACTCTTGATTCGGCGTGATGACGGCCGCGCCGCCGTGCGTCAGACTGTTCACGCTCGTGCCGTCGATCTGATAATTGTTGGCCGAGACGCGCTGGCCGTTGGCGACGATCTGCACCTGATTTTCCGTCTGGAAGATGGCGCGATTCGAGCCGCCGGGGCCGGTCTGGTTCGGCAAATTCACCGCGCCGCCCGCGCCGCCGCGCGCCCCCTGCCCGAACACGCCCGGCGTCAGACGCAACAGTTCGTAAGGGTCGCGGCCGAACTGCGGCAGTTGTTTCAATTCTTGATTCGTGATGGCCTTGCCGAGATTGGCGTTCTCGGTTTCGAGCGGCGGCGCAAGCACGTCCGTCACGGTGATCGTCTCGGACACGCCTTGCGTCTCAAGCGTGATGTTGACGCCCTGTGTCTCTTCCGCGTTGACGGCGACGTTTTCGAGCGTCTTCTTGCCGAAGCCGCCGGCCTCGACCGCGAGCGTGTAGCGGCCGGGCGCAAGACCCGTGAAACGATAAAAGCCCTCGTCGCCGGTCGTCGTCTGTTGCGTGCGGTTGGTTTCGGTGCTCGTCAGCGTGACGGTCGCGCCGACGACGATGCCGCCCTGCGGGTCGGTCACAGAGCCTTGCACGGCGGCGCGAAATTGCGCGTTGCCCGTCGTGGCAGCGAGAAACAGGAAGAGTGCGCACCAGACCGTGATGCGTAGAGAACCGCGCTGCGCTAAATCCATCATGTAGCCCTCCATGAAACGAATGAGACGAATGTGACAACTGTGACGAAGTAACGGTTGCGCGCCTGCGACGTGCGCTTGTCCGGGCGGCGTTCGACCGAGCGCGAGGCCGCGACGAACGCCCGCGCGTGAAGTCGGAAATATTGCTTCGGAGTTTTCAAGGCGACGCGGCCGAATCGGGGGACGCGGACGCGGCAAAGTTCATGCGGCACTGGCTGACAGACGCTGACGGACAAGGGGAAGCAATCGGGTAAGCGCAAAGTAGCACCCGGATAAGAAAAATTCAATGGAATTCTGCGCCCCGCCTTGTTAAGCTAAGGCCATCAGATCAGACAGCTTTATTCGACACTGATCCGCCGGACGGTCGAGACCCGATTTCGCGGTCTCACCGCTTTCGCCTGTCGGTCATCCCTGTCGCACGCGTGCCGCGCTCTTGACCTGAAGCGGCCGCAGAAGAGCGATCACAAAAGAAGGAGCTTGAGCATGTCCAGACGCAAACTTTTTATCTTACCCCTCACGTTGTTGTTGCTGCTGCTGCTGTCGGCGGCCGCGTGCACCACCGGAGGCGACGGCGGCGCGGGCGGCAACCCGGCGGGCGGCGCGGCCACGAAGCGCACGCCGAAGGGGCCGAACGACAAAATCTTCATCGGCTTTCTGATGGACACGCTCAAAGAGGAACGCTGGCAGCGCGATAAAGAGTTGGTGGAGAAACGCGCGCAGGAAGTCGGCGCGCAGCTTTCGGTGCAGGTGGCGAACGGCGACGACAACTTGCAGATCAAACAGGCCGAGAACTTGCTCTCGCAAAAGGTGGACGTGCTCATCGTCGCACCGCACAACGGCGAGATCGCCAAAACCATCGTCGAGATGGCGCACCGCGAGGGCGTGCCCGTCATCAGCTACGACCGTTTGATCAAGAACTCGGACGTCGACCTCTACGTCTCGCATCAGGTCGTCAAAATCGGCGAGTTGCAGGCGGGCTACATCTTGAAGCGCGCGCCGAAAGGCAACTACATCGTCGTGCAAGGCTCAGCCACGGACAACAACGCGCGTCTCTTGCACGACGGGCAGATGAACGTCTTGAAGCCCGCCGTGGATCGCGGCGACATCCGTGTCGTCGTCGATCAACCGGCGCGCGAATGGCTGGCGAGCGAGGCTCTGAACATCGTGGAGAACGCGCTGACGCAGGTAAACAACGACGTGGTGGCCGTCGTCGCCTCGAACGACGGCACGGCGCGCGGCGCGATTCAGGCGCTCGACGGGCAGCGGCTCGCCGGGAAGGTTCTGGTCTCAGGTCAGGACGCAGACCTCGCCTCGCTCCAACTGATCGTGGAAGGCAAGCAGACGATGACGATCTACAAGCCCATCCAACCGCTCGCCTACGGCGCGGTCGATGCCGCCATGAAACTCGCGCGCGGCCAGCAGGTCGAGACGAACGACACGGTCGATAACGGCAAAAAGAAAGTGCCCTCGATGCTCTACGAACCCATCGCCGTGGACAAAGAGAACATCGGCCGGGTCGTCAAAGACGGCTATCAAACGCTCGAAAAAATCTGCGAGAAGATTCCCCCTGCACAGTGTCCGAAAGTTGAGACGGCGAACGCCGCCGGTCAGTAAACCGGGACGCCTGAGAACTGCCGGCGCGTTAATCCGACAACGGGAGACGCGCGCCGCGTCCGTCTCTCTATGGCAACTCGCGCGCGTGAGGAATTCGGCGATGACAGACACGACGATGGCTCGCGACGCCGCAGTCGCGCCTTTCCTGGAGATGCGCGACATCACGAAGACCTTTCCCGGCGTGCGCGCGCTCGACGGCGTCACGTTCGACCTCCGGCGCGGCGAATTTCACGCGCTCGTCGGGGAAAACGGCGCGGGCAAATCGACGCTGATGAAGATACTCGGCGGCGTCTATCCTTACCCCGAATACGGCGGCGAGATACGGATCGAAGGTGCGGTCAGACAGTTCCGCAGCGTGCGCGAGGCGGAAGCCGCCGGGATCGCCGTCATCTATCAAGAACTCTCGCTCGTCAAAGAGATGACCATCGGCGAGAACATCTTCCTCGGGCGCGAGCCGCGCCGCTTCGGCGTCATCCGCTGGGACGAACTCTATGCGCGCGCGCGCGGCCTGCTCGCGGACTTGCGCCTCGCGCTCGACCCGCGAACGCCCATCCGCAACCTCGGCATCGGCCAGCAGCAACTCGTCGAAATCGCCAAAGCTCTGTCGCACGAAGCGCGCCTGCTCGTCTTGGACGAACCGACCGCCGCACTCACCGACGCGGAAGTGGAGACGCTCTTTCGCCTACTCGACGAACTCAGGCGCACGCGCGAAGTCGGCATGATCTACATCTCGCACAAACTCGAAGAGGTGTTTCGCATGAGCGACCGCATCACGGTCTTGCGTGACGGCCGCACCGTGGGCACTGAACCGACGAGCGCGCTCGACGAAGCGCGTGTCATCGCGCGCATGGTCGGGCGCGAAGTCGGCGACATCTTTCCCCTGCCCGATCACGCGCGTGGCGAAGTGGTCTTCGAGGCGCGCGACATCATTGTGGAAGACCCCGGCGTGGCGGGGAAACGTCTCGTTGACGGCGTGAGTTTCGCGGTGCGGCGCGGCGAAGTTCTCGGCATCGCGGGTTTGATGGGCGCCGGCCGCAGCGACCTCTTGATGTCGATCTTCGGCGCGCACGCGGGGCGCACGACGGGCGAGGTGCGCCTCGAAGGCAAGCGCGTGCGGATCGAAAGCCCGGCCGACGCCATCCGCCACGGCCTCGGCTTCGTCACGGAGGATCGCAAACGCTTCGGCCTCGTGCTCGACCAGACGATCCTGAACAACATGACGCTCGCCGGACTCTCGCGCATTTCGGGTCGCTTCGTCACGAACGTTGACCGGGAAGCGGCCGAGGGCAATCGCTCGATGCGCGAGTTGCGCGTCAAGGCCAACTCGGTCTTCACGGTGGCGGGCACGCTCTCGGGCGGCAACCAGCAAAAGGTCGTGCTCGCCAAGTGGCTGTTGACCAACCCGCGCGTGCTTTTCTTGGACGAGCCGACGCGCGGCATCGACGTGGGCGCGAAGCAGGAAATCTACGCGCAGATCAACCAACTGGCAAAGACCGGCCTCGCCATCGTGCTCGTCTCCTCGGAGTTGCCCGAAGTGCTCGGCCTCTCAGACCGCGTCCTCGTCCTGCACGAAGGCCGCGTCACGGGCGAGTTCACGCGTACCGACGCCACGCCCGAAAAAGTCATGGCCTGCGCCACGGGACAAAGACAGAACAGAGAGGTCAGAGGTTAGAGGTTAGAGGTTAGTAAAAACAAGAACTGTCTTTCACTGATCTCTAACCTCTAACCTCTAACCTCTAACCTCTAACCTCTGACCTCTGAGGTTTTCATATGAGTCAACAAGCTAACGAACCCGCCGTTGATCGCCCGCCGGTGACGGCTGATTTGACGCCCGCGCCGGCCGAGGCGGAGTTGACGCGGCAGACGCGGATCGGTGGATTCAAGATTCCGACCGACGCTTTGCGCGCTTACACGATGCTGTTCGCGCTCGTCGCCATCTGGATTTATTTCAACTACGCGACGGACGGAATTTTTCTAGACCCGCGCAACTTCTCGAACTTGATGCGGCAGACGGCCGTGACGGGCGTGCTGGCCGTCGGCATGTTGATGGTGATCTTGACGGGCAACATCGATCTCTCGGTCGGCTCGCTCGTCGGCTTCATCGGCGGCGTGGCCGCGACGGCGCAAGGCGCACAGAACAATTGGGGAATCGTGCCGACACTCTTGGCGGCCATCATCGTCGCCGTCGCCTACGCCGAGGCGCAAGGGGCGCTCGTGGCCTACGCGAACATTCCGGCCTTCATCGTCACGCTCGGCGGACTCTTGGCATGGCGCGGCGTCGTGCTGGGGATGACGAAGGGCGAGACGATTCCGGTGACGCTCGCGGGATTCAGAGCCATCGGGCAGCAGTTCGTGACGCGCCCCGCCGGGCTTGCGCTCGCGCTCTTGGCCGTCCTCGCTATCGTCTGGTTGAACTTGAAGCGCGAGCGCGCGCGTGCGCGTTACGGGTTGGGACGCGCGAGCGTGCCGGGTCTGGTGCTGCGCATCGTGCTGCCGGCGCTCGTCGTCTTTTTGTTCGTCCGTCACATGAACGCTTCGGAGGGGATTCCGATCCCCGTGATCATTTTGATCCTCGTCGCGCTCGCGGGCGCGTTTCTGACGCAGAGCACGACGTTCGGCCGCTACCTCTACGCCATCGGCGGCAACCCGGAGGCGGCGCGTCTCTCAGGCATCAACGTGCGCAACCACATCTGGGCGGTCTTCTGCATCATGGGGCTGTTGGCGGGCGTGGCTTCGCTCATCTACACGGCGCGCGTGGGCAGCGCCTCGCCCGATGCGGGCAACCTGCTCGAACTCGACGCGATTGCGGCGTGCGTCATCGGCGGGACGAGTTTGATGGGCGGGCGCGGGACGGTCTTCGGCGCGTGCCTCGGCGCGTTGTTCATGGCGAGTCTGGACAACGGCATGTCGCTCTTGAACGTGCAGCCCTATTCGCAATACATCATCAAGGGCGCGATCCTCGTCACTGCCGTCGGCCTCGACATGCTCGGACGCAAGCAAGGGTAGCTTCAACTTCTTCTTTGCGCCTTTGCGTGAGTTGTCTTCTCTGGAAGCATTAGTCTCACGCAAAGGCGCAAAGGAAAACGGGATGAGTACAGTTGACGAACAACTAACCGGAAGAGAGTGTGATGAAAGTTAAAAGTGTGATGAACGCATCCGGGTGGTGCGTTCTTTTTGTTTTGGCGTGGGTGTGCGGCAACGAGTCGGTGCGGGCGCAAGAGGCCGGAGCGACGGCGGCGGGCGGCAATCTCGCGCCGGGTGCGCCGGGCGCGGAGGCGCGCTGGCCGAGCGCGGGGAAGAACGGCGTCGGCACGTCGAACACGCTCGAATCGAAAGTGTGGTTCACGTTGCGCGCGGGGGTAATGACCGAGGTTTACTACCCGACCGTCGACGTGGCGAACTCGCAGGAGTTGCAGTTCATCGTCGTCTCGACGGGCGGGCGCGTCGAAACTGAAAGCGCGGATGCGACGCACCGCTTGGAGATAGTTGATCCGCGCTCGCTCTCGTTCCGGCAAATCAACACGGCCAGGAGCGGCGCGTGGTCAATCGTCAAAACTTACACGACCGACCCGGCGCGCCACACCGTTCTCATCGACGTGCAGTTCAAGACGCGCGCGCCCGCCGCGCTTTATGTGTACTACGATCCGTCGCTGGCGAACAGCGGCCTCCACGATTCCGCTTGGACGCAAGGCGGCGCGCTACTGGCGTCCGACGCAGGTAAAACTTCCGCGCTTCTGTCAAACGTAGGGTTCACGGAGATGACGAACGGCTATCTCGGCACGAGCGACGGGCTCACGCAGTTGCGGCGCGCGGGCGGGCGCATCGCGAACAGGCACATGCGCGCGGCGGACGGCAACGTCGTGCAGGTGGCGCGCGTTACGCCCGCGCAAGCGTTCACGCTCGCGCTCTCGTTCGGCGCGGGCGCGGAGGAAGCGCTGGCGAGCGCGCGCGCCTCTCTGGCACGAGGGTTCGCGGCGGTGCGCGCCGAATACGAGCGGGGCTGGCACGAGTATCTCGCGTCGCTCAGGCGCGTGGAGGCAAGGTATCAGGCGCAGTTCGACATGGCGGCGATGATCCTGCGCGCGCACGAGGACAAGACTTATCGCGGCGCGAACATCGCTTCGCTCTCCGTGCCGTGGGGCGGCGGGGCGACGGCCAACGAGCCGAACGTCGGCGGTTATCATCTCGTCTGGTCGCGCGATCTCTATCAGGTGGCGACGGCGCTCTATGCGCTCGGCGACAAGGCGGGCGCGGATCGCGCGCTCAATTATCTCTTCAAAGTTCAGCAGAAGGCCGACGGCAGTTTCCCGCAAAACTCTTGGCTCGACGGGCGGCCGTTCTGGGGCTCGCTCCAACTCGACGAAGTGGCCTTTCCGCTCATCCTCGCTTACACGCTTGGACGCACGGACAACGAGACGTGGACGAAGCACGTGCGCCCGGCTGCGGACTTTCTCGTCCGCACCGGGCCGCGCACGCCGCAGGAGCGTTGGGAAGAGAAGCCGGGCTATTCGCCTTCGACCATCGCCGCCGAGATCGCAGGGCTCGTCTGCGCGGCCGAGATCGCGCGGCGCAACGACGCGCACGCCTCGGCCGCAGTCTATCTGGCCGTGGCCGACGAGTGGGCGCGCAATGTCGAACGCTGGACGGCCACTTCCACAGGCATGTACGCGGACGGCAACTACTACATACGCATCGCGCACACGGACGACGACCCGAACGATGCGGACGTGATGAACGCGGGCAACGGCGGCGGCGACCACGACGAGCGCGAATACATCGACGCGGGCTTCCTCGAACTCGTGCGCCTCGGCATCCGTCGCGCGGACGATCCTTTAATCGCAAAGTCTCTGGCCGTGGTGGACAAGGTGATAAAGGTCGAGACGCCGAACGGCGCGGCCTGGTATCGCTACAACCACGACGGCTACGGCGAGATGGACGACGGCCGCCCCTGGAATTTCGACGGCAAGTACACGGGCAAAGGTCGCCTGTGGGCGTTGCTCGCGGGCGAGCGCGGGCAATACGAACTGGCGCGCGGCGAGCGTGCGTCGGCGCGCATGCGTCTCGAACACATGCTCGGTTTCGCCAACGACGGTCTCATGCTGCCCGAACAAATCTGGGACAGGCGCGAAAGTCCATCGGCGGATTTCATGTTCGGCGAAGGGACGGGTTCGGCCACGCCGCTCGCTTGGTCGATGGCGCAGTTCATCCGTCTGGCCGCGAATCTCGCCGAAGGGCGCAACCTTGAGACGCCGGACATCGTGGCGGCGCGTTACACCGCGAAGCCCGGCGCACCGGCCGACGCGGGCGGCGCACTGAGCGGCGACGCGGAAGAAGTGTGGTCGCCGGTCGAGGCCGGGACAATCGTGAATCTCGGCGGCACGGTCGAAGCGGGCACGCGCGTCTACGCGTTAGTTAACGGCGAGGCGCGCGAGGTGAAGATCGACGAACAGGGCAGGGGCGCATTGGACGTGCGCGTGCCCGAAGGAGAATCGACGGTGGTTGTCGGCATGCACAAAACGAACGGCGCGACCGGATACCGGCGTATCACTCTGCGCGGCATGACGAAAGAGAACTTGCGCGCGTCCACGACGGAGGGCGGCGAGCCCGTCTCGCCTTCTTCACTTGCGCCCGCCTTCGTCGAGCGCCTGCGCAAAGCGGAGCGGTCGCCCATCGTGGAAGGCGACGAGGCGACGTTCGTGTATCGCGGCAAGGCGAGGCGCGTGGAGGCCGTCGGCGATTTCACGAGCTGGAGCCCGCGTCGTCTGGTGTTGCGCGAACTCGCGGGGACTGACTTGAAATACCTGACGCTGAAATTTCCGCGCGACGCGCGCGTCGAATACAAGTTCATCGCCGACGGCGAGTGGACGAACGATCCGTTGAGCGACAGCAAGATCGATAACGGCGTTGGCGGCTTCAACAACTTCTTCACGATGCCCGGCTATCGCCCCGGCGCGCTCGCGGAAGCGAAGTGGGACTTGCGCGGGACGTTGGAAAAGTTGGAAGCGCCCGCCGCCGCGCTCGAAGGCGGGAAGCGCAAAATTCAGGTTTACCTGCCGCCCGCTTACGCGCGCGGCGCGAGCCGTGGCGAGCGTTTCCCGGTCTTGTACCTGCAAGACGGTTCGGAGTACGCGACGCGTGCACGCGCCGCCTTGATCGCCGATCAGTTGATCGCGCGAGGGACGGTTTCGCCCTTCATCATCGTCTTCGTCGATCCCGCGAACCGCTTCAAGGAGTATTGGGCGAACGACAGTTTCGCGGACTTCATGGCGAAAGAACTCGTGCCGTTCATCGACGCGCGCTATCGCACGCGCACGGATCGCGCCTCGCGCGCGTTGATGGGCGCAAGCCTCGGCGGCGTCATCTCCGTCTGGACGGCTTTGCGCTACCCGGACACCTTCGCGCGCGTGGCCGGGCAGTCCACGGCTTTCCAGATTGACGACGAGCGCGTGGTGACGGCGCTCGCCGCCCTGGAGCCGTCGGGGCAGCAACAGGCGACGCGTCCGTTTCGTTTCTATTTCGACGTGGGACTCTTAGAGCCGATCTGGAAAGTCAACCGGCGCGTGCGCGTGATGCTCGCGGGCAAAGGCTACCCGGTGGCCTACGCCGAATCCAACGCCGGGCACAACTGGACGAGCTGGCGCGACCAACTCGCCGAAGCCTTCACAAAGATATGGGAAGAACGATGAACGGGAGAATGGTAAATGGTCAATGGTGAATGGTGAATGGAAGAAGACAGTAAATCGTGAATCGTCAATCGTGAATAGAAAAAAACGTCTCTGTCTATTTACGATTCACGATTGACGATTCACGGCTTTTCACCATTTACCATTGACCATTCACCATTCACCAGTCTTCAAATGAAGAGGCCGCCGGTGCCCTCGCTGCACCGGCGGCCTCTTCTTTTCGCCCGGCGCTTTTTAGGGCGCGAGCGAAAGGGTTAGGGGAGTGTGACTATTCCTTGTCGGGCTTCGCCGCACCTCCCGCGTTTGCATCCGCTTGTTTGCCGCCGGTCGCGCCCTTCGTCGCGCCCGTGGCTTCGTTGGGGATAGTGCCGGTGCCGGGCAACGCTTCCGTGTTGATGAAGAAGCTGAATGCGCCCTGCTCCTGCACGCCGAGGAGGAACTGCACGTCGATGGTCGCGCCCGGCGCGAGACCGCCGCCCGGCAAGACCACTGTGAGCGTGGAGTTCAACCCGCCGCCGTTCGGTTGCGGCGGCCCTTCGAGCGTCAGACCGTTGATCGTAGCGCCGACCTGATTGCCCGCCGAATCCCTGACCACGCCGTTTGAACTCAGCACGCGCAGGTCGGATTGTCCGGCCGTGCGGTTGTTGATGGTCGTCAGGTCAACGATGCGGAAGCGGAGCCGCGTCACGTTCGCGCCGACGAGCGTGTTCTTGAAGCGGCGTTGGATGGAGAGCGTGCCGAAGGCCGCGTTCGTCGGGTTAGCGCCGAACGAGCTACGGACGCGGTTGGGAGGCGCGGTTGCCGGCAGCGTCGGGTCGATTAAGGACGACTTGACGACCGCGTTGCGCTGGATGGGAGACGTGGTGGCCTCCGGCCCCGGCGCGCCGAGCACGGGCGTCGCGTTGTTGCCGACAATCGTGGCGGGCGTTGTCGAGACGACGATGAAGTCCGCCGTGGCGTCGTTCGTGTCTCTCGGCAAGCCGGTGATGAGGTTGCGCGCGAAGCTGTACTGCGAAGTGCTGCCGAGCGCCGCCGGGAGGTTCGAGCCTTCGCGGAGCAGAGCGCAGTTGCCGAGCGTGTTCAAGCCGAAGCCCACCGCATCGCGGCGCGTCGCCGTCGAGAGGTTCGCCAAGTTCGACGTGTTGAAGAGGCCGAGGTTGCGGTCGTCTTCAATGTCGTTCGAGACGAGCAGGGTTTGATCCGGCGTGGCCTGCGAGCCGAGACCGTAGGCCGAACCCGCGATCAGGTAGTGGCCGCGAGCCGGGATCGTCTTGGCCGCCGGAATCGTCGCCACGACGACGGGCGTGTCGGTGCAGCTTGCGCCGCTCTTGACGAGAGCCCAACCGCTGATGTCGATGGTGGCGTCGGTGTTGTTGTACAACTCGACGAACTCATCGTTCGCTCCGCTCGGCCCGCTCGTGCGGACTTCGCTGATGAGCACCGTGCCCGCCGGATTGGCGACGGTGATCGTGCCGGTTGCCGTCGGCGTCCCGCTGAGGATGCCGTTGGTGGGCGTGTTGAGCGTGACGGTGAAAGTCTCGTCCGTCTCGCTCGCGTCGCCGTCTGAGAGCACCGGCACGTCGATGGTCTGCACGAGTTGGGCGGCGTTGAAATTAACCGTGCCGGACGTGCTGACGTAATCCGTGCCCGCCGTGGCCGTGCCGTCGGCGGTCGAGAAGTTGACCGAGACGGGCGAGCCGTAGGCGTGGTCGAGCGTGACGGTGAAAGGCATCGGCGCGGAGCCGGACTTGGGTTCGGCCACTGACGCGTTGTTGATGCTGATGGTCGGCAGACCGAGCACGGGGGTGACGGTCGGGTTGTTCGTGCCCGCCGCGTCGGGGTCGTCGGTCAAGACCGTGCCGCCGAAGCTGCTGCTCGTGATCTGACCCTGATTCGAGATTTGGGTCACGTTCTGCGGCAGGGTGCTGGCGACCTGCACGGTGAAGGTCAGGACGACGGAGTCGCCCGGTGCGAGCGAGCCGAGGCTGACCGGGAAGGCGTTGCCGCCAACCATAGGTTGAACCTCAGGCGTCTTCGACTGCGCGGCGTCCGCGTCGGTCGTCGCCGTCTTCTGCGCGGCCGAGTTGGCCTTCGCGGTGGAAGCGAGTTTCTGCTGCGAGCCGATGAAGAACGTGGGTTGAGCGTTCGCGGCGGCCGGGGCAACTTCGCTCACGGCCGGCGCGGGCGCGCTCTGCGTGTTGACGTTCTCGGAGACGCGGATGGCGTTGATGTCAACGTAGTCGGGCAGCGTCGGGAACGAGCCGCAGGAGGCGACCGTCGTGGTGTTGCCGCCTTCGTCTATGACCTTATTGATCCCCGCAATCGTGTTGTTGCTGGCGATGAAGGTCGTGGACGCGCCGGAGCCTTGAACCGTGAGCTGCGCGCCCGTGGGCGGGCCTACGCGCTCGGCCAGATAGACACCGGCCGTTCCGTTCATGGTCGAAACGTCGTAGATATTGTTGCCCGTGATGTTCACGCAGACGGGGAAGGCTTCGTCGGCGAGGACGAAAATTCCGTTCGCGGCGCAGGGAGTGTTGGCCGGGCCGCACAGAGCTTGAGTCGAGCCGGAAGGCGTGGGCATCACATTGTTCATGACGTTGAATCTGGCCGAGCCGGTGGTGCCAGCCGTTGCACTGCCTTCCTGTCCGAACAGGGTGATAATGTCGGCGTTGACCGTCTCGCGCAGGGTGTTGTTGCTAATGGTGATGCTGCCCTGCGTGGTGCGTCCCTGAATCACGGCGCGGATGGCGCTACCGATGCGGGAGCCGGAATCCTTCGTTCCCTGAATACCGATATGGTTGCCGTCGATCTTCCCGACGTGGAAGTGCGTCCCGCCGGTGTCCGCGCCGGTGGCGCTAAACACGTTGATGGCGTGGCTGCGGTGAGTCTGGAGCGTGTTGCTCAACACTTGGAAGGCTTCGCTGCTCTGCTGAGCCTGAGAGATGTCGAGCGCGATGTTGTTGCTCGTGAACGTGTTGTTCTGGATGGTGACGCTGTTCGAGGCGGCGGGCGCGGTGATGGCTCCGTTCGAGGCCGACCCGATGCGCGCCGTGTCGGCGGTGAGCGCCTGAATGCCGGTGGCGGCGAGGTTGGTGAAGACCGAGTTGGCAATGGCCGCGTTCGTCAGCACGGAGTTGCCGCGCATCTGGAGCAGGAGGCCGTCGCCGCCGGTGCCGGTCGTGTTGATGTCGGTGGCCGTGTCTCTGAGGACGGAGTTCGTCAGGTTGAAGGCCGTCATGTTGACGTTGAAGTTGTCCACCACCAGACAGTGCTCCGGCGAGGTGCCGATGGTGCTGTTCGAGACGGTGACGGTGCCGCTGGAGTTCCTGATATCGACGCCGTTCTCACTCGACAGACCCGTGTTGTCCGAGACGTTGATGCGGTCGAGCGTGACGCCGGTAGCGCCGCTCACGCTGATGCCGTGATCGAAGTCGCCGCCCGCGAGGTTGCCGCTGTTCACGACGCGCATGCGCGTCAGCGAGATGGTTTTCACATTCGTGAGCGAGATGCCGTCGCCGGTGCTGTTCTGAATCAGGCCGCCCGTGCAGTCCGCCGTGTTCGGGGCGGTGATGGTGGCGGGCGTGCCGACGGCGTTGACGGTGACGGAGCCGCCGCAGATGCCGCTTGAGTTGCCGGTGACGGTGAGTCCGCCGTTCGAGGCGGTCGCGCCGGTCGCGTTCAGGACGATGCCGCTCGGAGCACCGCTCGAACTGATGCTCTGGAACGTTAGGCCCGACGAGCCGATGTTGGAACTGACGACGCTCAAGGCCGTGCCTGTGCCGGACGAGATGATGTTGCCGGTGCCCGTGATGTTGATGGCCGACGCGCCGTTCTTGGCGTCGATGCCGATGCCACCCGTGGTCGTGACGGAGAGGTTGCCGTTCGTGAAATTGATGGTCGCGTTGTCGTTGTTGTCGAGCGTGATGGCGGCATTCGCGCCCGTGTTGAAGGTCTTGGTCGTGTTGCTGAAGTTGAAGGTCGAGGTGCCGCTGGTGGGCGTATTGTCCTTAAGGAGCATGCCCGTGCCCGTGTCGTTGATGCTGCCGGAGAACGTGGCCGTGCCGCCCGTGCGGTTGATGACGGAGATGGAGCGACCGGCCGCGTTCGTGATCGAACCGGCGTAGGTGAAGTCGCCCCCGCCGGCGGTAATGTCAACGTCCGTGCCCGTCGCCGTCCCAATCGATCCGCCGTTGGCGACGAAGTTGCCGGTGACGTTGTTGAACTTGATGCCGTTCGTCCCGCTGCCCGAAGAGGAGACGGTGGAGAAGGTCGCGCCCGAGCCGAGATTCACGTTCGTGAGGTCGAGCGCCGGGCCGCCCGTCGAGCCGATGGTATTCGTGGTTCCGGCGATGTTGATATTGCCGCCGGCGGCGACGATGCCTGCGCCCGCCGTGCTCGTGATTGACAGTCCGCCGTTGAAGTTGACGGTCGGGAACGCCGCGCCGGCGATGTTGAGGCCGGTGCCGTTGCTCATCGACGTTGCGCCGGTAACGGTCAGCGTGCCGCCCGTGTTGGTGAGATTCATGCCCGTGTTCGCGCCCGAAGAGGTGGAACTGTCGAGCGTGATGGCGAGCGTGCCGGTCGCGAGATTGAGCGCGCGGTCTGCGCCGCTGCCGATGGCGAGGTTGCCGACGGTGGCCGTGCCGAAAGTGTTGCCCGCGATGGCCGCGCTCCCGGCGGCGGTCGCGCCGGTGTTTAAACCGCTCACGGTGTTGTTCTGGGCGAGCGTGATGATGTTGCCGCTGGAGTTGCTGAGCGTCGGACGCGTGCCCGCCGCGCGCAAGGTCGTCGGGGTGCCGCCGAGTGTGACGCTGAGCGCGACGCCGTTGCCGATGAACAACTGCGAGTTCTCCAAAATCAGGCCGGTCGTATAAGTGGCGTTACCCGTCGCCAGATAAATGATGTCGCCGGCGGCGTCCGAGTCGCCCGAGCCGCCCGCGCCGTTGACATTGGCGAGCGAGGTGAAGGGGCGCGTGGAGCGACCGTCTGACGCCCCACCCGTGTAGGAGTTGTCCACGTACCAGATGTCCGACCCGGCGGTGGCCGTGGCAGGGCTGACGGTGAGGTTGACCGTGGCCGTATCGGTCAGCGTGTTGTCGCCGTTGTTGCGCACCGTGTAGGTGAAAGAGTCCGCGCCCACGTAGCCCACGTTTGGCAGGTAGGAGAACGTCCCGTTGCTGTTGAAGGTGAGCGTGCCGTTGGTCGGGTTGGTATTGGAGACGTACTCGAAGGCGTCCGTGCCGCCCGCGCCGTTCGGCTGCGTGTCGTTGTCGAGAACGGAACCCGTGACGCCGACGGCGGGCGCGCCGCTCGGCGTCACGCCGACTTCGAGCAGCGTGTTGCTGACGGTCGTGTAGCTGTCCGTGCGCGCTACGGGCTGCGCGTGGAGCGACCCGCCCACGATGGTCGTGTTCGGATCAATCGTGTCGTTGATGGTGACGCCGTTGGCCGTGTCCGTCGCGCTGTTGTTGCGGACGGTGATCGTGTACCTGATGGTGTCGCCGGCCTGCGCCTTGCCGTCGCCGAGCGAGTCGCCGACGATGGCGTCGGTCTTCGTCGCCGTGATGTCGGTGGCGGCGATGGCGGCGGGGGCGACGGTCGGTTGCGTTTGTTTGGTCGTCGCGGGGTTGGTCTTGGCAGGCGTTTGCTGCTTCTGCTCCGCGCTCTTCGATCTCGTCTGCGCGAGTTGTGATCTGTTTGTCGAAGCGAACCCGACGGGTGCGAGTGGGGTCACCAGCAACAGGCTAGTGAGGAGGCTTGCGAGAAAGGCTCTGGACGTGCTGACGCCGGGCTTGGGGGTCAAACTTTTCATAACTCTCCTTAAGTGAATTTCATTTCGACTTCTGCGAAGGGCGGCCTGCGGCAAGAGACCGAATCAGAGGTTGTGACTGGTGTCGGAACGACTAGGTGCGGGTCGTCTTGGCAATTTAGGATTCCAAATTATCGCACACCAGCAAAATGAGAACTGTTAGCGCAGAGAACGTAAGTAAGGGAACGATTGATTTCCGGAGCAACTTCTGTGAAGCGCCGTAGATTGAGGTGATGCGCCGTCATCACGTTAAACTTTATACCATGTCCCGCCCGACCTGACTACCTCGCGGAAGTTTTTTTGAGGGCGTTGGGTTCAAGTGCGGCGGGCGCTCCGGTGCGGGCGCGCCCGCCGCCGCAATTACGTTATTCAGGCTGGTGAATTGAACGCGAGGGTCATCACTCATGTTCGACCCCGCCGGTTTGAACTTAGCCGCGGGGCGGGAAAACGCCTTGCAAAGCGATGCAGAAGTAAAAGGTCAGATACGGCTGCATATTGTTGTGCGGCTGGCTGCTGCCCGTCACCGTGACGGCCTGAGGCGCCATCAATGTCGTCGCCGGGCTTCCGGTCGTGGGCAGGTAAGGCGTCGCCCCGGACGTGCGCGCGAGACTGTTGCCCGCCGGAGTTGACTTCGTGCCGGTCGTCGTATTTGCCATCAAGGCGTGTGGGTGCAGGGGAATCTCGGAGAGCAACAGCGTGACCGTCTCCGAACCGCCCGTCTCACCGAGGTCATGGAGCGAGAGCCCCGACCCCTGTCCGGGATGCATGGGGGCGCTTCCCTCAAGGTCAGGGAGGGCGAAGGTTGATTTGCCGTCGCCGCCGTAGGTGGTTCCGAGCAGCGAGAAGAGCGCCGTGTTCTGGCTGAGGGGCAACAACTGGCCGTTGCACCACGCCCAGCCCTTCGGGGCGAAATTGAAAGGGAAGATACGGATTTCAGCGACAAACGGGTCTGCCATGAAAGGTCTCCTTGTCTCGACAGTAACTAAGAAAAACCGAACCTGTTGGCTCGCAACTTTTCGCGGCCAGCAACCGCGCATCTCTCTTTATGTCTGGGACGGGAAAATCCCGAAGAGCGAGATGATGAAGTTGATGCACAGGTAGGGCTGAAAATTTGTGTGCGGTTGACTGCCGCCGACAGGCCCGATTGCCTGCGACGCCATGGCAATCGGCGGCGCCGCGTTAATGTAGGGGAAGAAGGTGGAGGCTTGAGCGACCACGTTGTTGCCGGGATTGGGACTGTTGGCGATACTGGTCGAGCCGAGGAAGGCGTGGTTGTGAATGGGAATCTGCTGAATCGTTAAAGTGACTTCCTCCACGCCGCCCTGCTCGGCCATGACGACCCCGTTGCCTTGATGGAGCGGGATGCGCCCGCGCATGTCGGGCATGCCGAAAGTGGACTGCCCGTCGCCGCCGTAGGTCGTGCCGAGCAATTGGAACAGGGTTTCGTTCTCTGAAATGGGAAGCAACTGTCCCTCGCAAAACAGCCAGCCCACCGGGGCGAAGTTGCCCGCAAACATTCTAATTTCACCAACGTAGGGTTGTGCCATCGTAGTCTCCTTAATTTGGGCTTGGGAAGATGCCTTGCAAAGCGATACAGAAGCTGACCACCAGATACGGCTGCATGTTCTGGTGCGCCTGACTGCCGCCGACGTTCGCCAGCGTCCCCTGATTGAGCGCTTGCAGGTTCTGGTCGGGCGCTACGTAGAGCTGGTTAGGCGACGAACCGAGGTAATTGGCGGTCGGGATGATCGCTGTGCCGTCGACGGTCGCGGCTATCGCCGGGTGGTTGTGCGCGGGCATCTCGCCGAGGGTCAGCGTGTGCGCCGTCTCGCCTCCGCGTTCGCCGAGAGTGTGGCCGCTGCCGACGTGGATGGGGGTGCGGGCGCGCAGGTCGGGCAGCGCGAAGTTGACGCGACCGTCGCCGCCGTAGGTCGTTCCGAGCAGGGAAAAGAGCGCTTGATTTTGGTTGATAGGCAGGAGTTGTCCATTACAAAGTGCCCAGCCTTTCGGCGGGAAATTGAAGGACATGATTCTGATCTCACTGAGAAAAGGTTCAGCCATGCATTTCTCCTTCTCGACTACAGAGAAGAGTTCTCTGCGGCGCAGTGTGTGAATGAGTTAAAGAGCGCACTTCGACTGAAAGCGTCGAAGCTGAATGTCGGGTGGTGCGTTGTGACCTTAGGGTTCTAATACAACGAGGAGCGGCCAGACGCCGCCGGGTAATCTTTGAAGCCAGAGTTCTAAAGGATTCGGAAAGGCATGAACCCACGCGCGAGGCCGCCCATTGTAAGCGTTGATCCCTGCAAATTCAAGGACAAATACACAGCACTGTTAAAGCTTCCAAATTCTCGTTGTTAATTTCTAGTAAAACCATTACACTCAAAAGTGAAGGGCACAGAGTTATCCGCCACTTTTCCACTCTCGTCTAAAGCCAACAGTCAGAGTCATCCACAAATCAGGAGTCAGAATTTTCATGTCCACCCCCCGTCGTGACTTTTTGAAATCCGCGTTGATGTCCGTCACCGCCGCCGCCATCGTCTCCCAATCAGCCCGCTTCTCCTTCGGGCAGAAAAGGGAGTTAATGAAAGACGCGCAAGGCTACTTTCAAATTCCGGAGCAAGCCGCGGGCGAACCCACCTTTCATTTCACGCGCGCGACCTTCGAGCCGTACTTGGAGAGCGATTTCCTCGTCACGGTCGGCCCTTACAAGAGGGTGAATCTGAGGCTCGTGAAGGTGGAAGACCACAGGCAGCCCCGGCGCAAAGGCATGTTGCGGATGGAGGGCGAGTGCTTTCTGCTCGTCTTCAAAGCCGATGGCAAACTCTCAGACTTGCAACAGACCTACGTGCTGCAACACGGTGCGCTCGGAAAGTTCTCCCTGTTTCTGGTTGACGCCAGCGAGGAAGGGAAGGGCGTCTACTATTCGGCCGTCATCAACCACGCGCACCCGGCCGACGGCCGCACGAAGGACTAAGCCGACGCGCACGCGCGAAGCCGTCTGCGCATCACGCGGGGAAATTATTTTGACGGAGGCGACGAAGAAGGTGGAGCGTCCACAAGAGGCAGGCGGCGACGTTGTGCGCCTGCGCGCGGTCGAGGCGTCGGATGAAGATTTTCTGCTGCGCGTCTATGCCGATTCGCGCGCCGAAGAGATGAAGCTCGTGGCTTGGAGCGACGAGCAGAAACTCACTTTCCTGCGTTCGCAATTCGAGGCGCAACGCGCGCAATATCAAGAGCGTTTCCCAGACGCCGAGTACAGCGTCATACTCTACCGGGAACAACCGGCCGGAAGATTGTGGATCGGACGCACACGCGAGCAGATACGCCTGCTCGACATCGCCATCCTCCCGGAATTTCAGAACCGGGGCATCGGCGCGGCGCTGCTCGGTCGCCTCTTGGCCGAGTCCGAACAGACGGGCTTGCCTTTGCGCCACATGGTCTTCAAACCCAATACGGCGGCGCTGCGTTTCTACCGTCGCTTCGGCTTCGAGCAGATCGACGACGTGGGCGCGTACATACACATGGAACGACGCCCCGCCTCCTCTTCCGCCGCCGCCGTGACCTCCGTCCCCGGCGCGAACGAGCCGCCCGCGCCCGCCGGCTCTTAATTCACGCGATTAAAGACCGCCTCGTAATAAAAGCCCGCGTCGTCTCGTCTGATGGGAACGATGAATATCTCCGGGCTGCCCAGAGCGTCGTGCTCCATGCGATAGGTGTTCTGCGGCAGAAATAGTTCGAGCGGGCCGCGAAAGTAGACCGAGAATCTCTCGGTCTGCCCCGCCACGTCGCCGTGCCCCTGCACCTCCGCGAGTTCCAACTCGACCGCTTTCTCCGGCTCGACCTCGACCCGAAACTTCGTGTTCAACTGCGCCGCGAACGAATCCCTCGTCAACTGCTCAAGCATCGTTTTGTGTCCTTATAGGATTGATTAAGGCGGGAAAAAATGCTCGCTGTAGGACTCGAACCTACGACCCCACGCGTGTGAAGCGTGTGCTCTACCAACTGAGCTAAGCGAGCACAAGAGACTTAATTGAAGAGGCGGCATGCTAACAAAGCGTGCGGGGGAGCGTCAAGCGAGGCGCTTCCTCGCGCGCTTTCCCCCGCGGTGAGAGAGGTGTGCCGCCGCAGAGGCTTCGTCGGCCGTTCCGGTTACTGTCCGCCCATGGGCGGATCGTTCGGGCCGGCGGGCTGCGTGCCGTTGACGTGGATGGTGCTGGCGTTGGCGTCGATGTAATAGAACTCTTTGCCGGTCGCCGTCACGCCGTCGGGCTTTTGCGGGTCGGCGTTGACGGTGTACATCGGTGGCTGGTTGCCGGTCTTCGGCGTCGTCTTCAAGCGGAAGATGTAGCCTTCGACGAGCGGTTCTTCGCCCGCGTAGCGACGGTCTAACTGCCCGTCGGCGATCAGTTGATCGAACGTCCCGTAGGAGCTGCGATTGTGCGAGTTGTAATAGATGCGCTGCTCGACGGCGATGGCTTGCAGGGTGCGGATGGCGGCGGCCTGATTGGCCGAACGCACGCTCGATTGCCACGCCGGGATGCCGACGCCGACGAGAATGCCGATAATGGCGATCACGATCATCAGCTCGATGAGCGAAAATCCGCGTTCACTTTTGCGACGTTTTAAATCTTGGGACATTTTCAATGCTTCCTCAAATGGTGGGTCTCTAACTCTGCCGACTTTTACACGACGGACGCGGGCGCTAGGTTCCGTTATTCACGCGCAGGCCGGGAAGTCTCTTCCTCTCCAAGTCGGCGACCCGAATTCTACTACACGCCCGCGCGGCAAGTCACTTCAGCAAGTCAAGAGGTTAGAGGCCAGAGGTCAGAGGTTAGTGAAACCAGCTTTCAGCTTTTAACTGACCTCTGGCCTCTAACCTCCGACCTCTCTTTCATGTAGAATACCGTGGACGCGCGGAGACACAGGGGAAGGGATTGATGAGACGTTTACAAACGGCGCACGAGAGCGAAGGGCAGGCTGAGGCGTCGGCGGCCGATTCGGTCGCACAACTTCAGGCGGCCATCGAAGGCGTCATCAAGGGCAAGAGCGAAGCCGTGCGGCTCGCGCTCGTGGCGCTGTTGGCGGGCGGCCACCTGCTCGTCGAAGACGTGCCCGGCGTCGGCAAGACCACGCTCGCGCAAGCTCTGGCACGCGCGCTCGACTGCACGTTCCAACGCATCCAGTTCACCTCAGACCTCTTGCCCTCGGACGTGATCGGCCTGTCGGTCTACAACGAACCGGCGGGCGCGTTCGAGTTCAAACCCGGCCCCATCTTCGCCAACGTCGTGCTCGCCGATGAGATCAACCGCACCACGCCGAAGACGCAGTCGGCCTTACTGGAAGCGATGGGCGAAGGCCACGTCACGGTCGAAGGCACGACCTATAAACTGCCCGCGCCCTTCATCGTCGTCGCCACGCAGAACCCCATCGAACATCACGGCACTTACCCGCTGCCCGAATCGCAACTCGACCGCTTCATGCTGCGCCTGCGCATCGGCTACCCGGACGCCGAAATGGAGAAGATCATCCTGCGCGACCGCGCCGCGAGCGACCCGCTCACGCAAGTGCGCCCCGTCCTCTCAGGCGCGGACATCGCCGCGCTCCAAAGACAGGTGGGCAGCGTCGTCGTGGACGATGCCATCGTCGATTACCTGATGCGCATCGTCTCGGCCACGCGCCATTCGGAGATGCTCGACCTCGGAGTATCCCCACGCGGCACGCTCGCACTCTTCCGCGCCGCGCAAGCCCTCGCCCTCACCGAAGACCGTACCTACTGCGTGCCCGACGACATCAAGCGGCTCGTCCTGCCCGTCTTCGCGCATCGCCTCGTCGTCAACTCGCGTTTCTCTTCTTCTCTGCGTCGCAGCGAAGAGGCCGAAGCCGTCCTGCGCGAGATCATGAAGACGATCAGCGTGCCGCTGTGAGATGTCGATTGCGACGAACGGCGCGCGACCACGACACGCCGCTTCTTCAACTGCTTCCGCGCGCATCCAGCTCTTCCAGTCGGAGACGAACGCCACAGCGCAATGACGGGGTTGAGTAAAAACTGGCGGCGCGCGATTTTCGCTTGCGCCCTCTTAGCCACGACGGTCAAGATTTTTCTCGCGCTCTACAGCAGCGGGACGCTCGACGTTTTCGCCTTCCGGGAATTTCTCGCCAACATACGCGACGTGGGCGGCATCGCCACGTATTACCGCACGGGACGCGCGGGCAATCCCTTCAACCATCCGCCCTTCATGATCCACGCCATTCGCGCGATGGGCTGGCTCGCGGACGCGACACACCTGCCCTTTCGCTTCTGGCTGCGCTTTCCTGCGATCCTCGCAGACCTCGGAAATCTTTTCCTCGTCTGGAAAATCTGCGAGCGCAATCCGGCGTTGCGACACACGCCGCGCGCGCTGCTCTTGCTCGCCGTCTATCCCGGTTCCATCTGGATTTCCGGCTACCACGGCAACACAGACCCGTTGATGATCTTCTTCGTCCTGCTGTCGCTCTACCTGCTCCACCGCGCGCGCGGCGCGAAGTCGTGGCTGATGAGCGCGCGTGGCGCGACGTGGCTGGCGGGCGCGGCCTTCGGCATGGCTCTGAACATCAAGATCGTGCCGGTCGTCTTCGCGCCCGCAGTCTTTCTCTTTCTGCCCGATCTCAAAACGCGCGCCAAATTTTTTGCCGCCGCCGCCGGGGTCTTTCTCCTCGCGTCTTTGCCTTACATCGCCGAAGACCCTTTCGTCATCTGGAAGACGGTCTTCGGCTACAAGAGCCAATACGGTCGTTGGGGATGGACGCAACTCACCGTCAAACTTTTTCCCGGCGCGCCCTTGCCTTTGAACTCCAACCATCAACTGACGGGCTTGCACGCGCAAGCAGCAACGGCCGGAAGATACCTGATGCTCGCTTCGATCACGGCCGCGTCCGTGTGGATGAATTGGCGCAGGCGCGAGGAGAGGCCGCCCATCTTCCTTCAATGCGGCTTCGTCGCGTTTCTCTTTCTCTTCCTGACGCCGGGCTTCGGGACGCAATATCTAGCGTGGCTCGCCCCTTGGATGTTCGTGCGCGGCGCGCCCGGCACAAGGCTCTATTACTGGGCGAGCGCCTGCTACATCACTCTGTTCTATCTGACCCTCTCTCGTGCGGCGCAGGGCGCGCTCGGCTTGTCGCAATTTCTTTCGGAAACTTTTTACTTTTGCGCCGGGATGCTGTGCTGGCTCGCCCTGCTCGCCGCGCTTGTCAGTTGCGCCCGCGTTCTGCGAAATTACACGGACGCGGCCGAACCTTTGACGGAGACGACGCGCGCACCGGCTTCTTCGCCTGCTTCTTCATAAGCGACGCGCGCAAGTGTGCTCTTTAACTTAAGGAGCGACGGCGGGGAAGTTCCTTTGTTAGAAGGGCGACGGCCGCAAGAGACGTTGACGGCGAATCGCTGCGATATGGCTTTGGGTTTGAGACATCTGCTCGCGTGGCGCAACGCCATCTTCGGGACGCTCCTGGTCGTGTGCGGTCTCGTGGTGGCGGGCGTCACGTCTTGGGCGCGGCGCAACGGCGATTGGGAACTCGCGCGCATGGGCGCGATCACGTCGCTCGTCTTCGTCCTGCTGATCACCGTCTTCGTCGTGCCGCCGCTCTTGCGTTCGGCGCGCTCGGAGGTGCGCCAGCTCGACCCGCCGTTTCAAGTGACGACCGGCGGGCTCATCTTCATCGGCATCTTTCTCTCCGTCGCCTTCGCCGCCTACAACACGGGCAACAATCTACTGTTCCTGATCTTCTCCGTGTTGGCCTCGACGCTCTTTGTCGCGTGGACGGCCGCGCGCGCCTCCTTGCGCGACCTCGTCGTGTCGGCGCGTTTCCCCGACCACATCTTCGCGGACGAACCAGCGCCCGTCCTCGTCAGTCTACAGAACACGAAGCGTTTGCTGCCGTCCTTCTCCATCCTCGTTGAATCGCGCCACCAAGCATTGGCCGCAGAGACGGCGACGGTGCGCGACGGACGACGCCGGAAGAAGCAGCGGCGGCGACGCCGCGAGCGGCCGCGCTACGTGCGCAACGCGCTCGCCTATTTCATCTACGTGCCGCGCCGCGCGAAGGCCGAGCAGCGCGTCGAGCAGTTGTTCCCACGGCGCGGCCACGTCCTCGTCACGGGCTTCGAGTTGTCCACGCGCTTTCCCTTCGGCTTCTTCCGCCTGCGCCGGCGACTGCGCGCGCGCGGCGTCGAACTCGTCATCTATCCGAAGCTCGAACCGGCGAGCGACGAACTGCACCTCTTGCCGATGAACGCCGGGCGGATGCTCTCCGCGCGGCGCGGCGCGGGGCACGACCTGCATTCCTTGCGCGACTATCAACCGCAGGACGACATGCGCCACATCGACTGGAAAGCCACGGCGCGTTCCAGTCGCCTGATCGTCCGCGAGTTCACTTCCGAAGACGAGCGCCGCGTCCACATCGTCTTCGACACGCGCGCGCCGCACGGCGACGAAGCGAGAGAGCATGCGGACGGCGCGGCGAAGACACCTGCACGCAAAGGTGCGAAGAAAACTGCGGGCAAGGAGACGAAGAAAACCGGGAGCGGCGACGAGGCTGCGAAAAGAGACGCGGGCGGCGAGGACGAGCCGAAAACTTTCGAGGCGCGCTTCGAGAGCGGCGTGACAGAGGCGGCCGCTCTCGTCGCGCACTTTCTCGAAGAGCGCGCCGAAGTGCGACTCACGCTCGGCGCAGAGACGGGACCCTACGGCGCGGGGCGCGAACACCTCTACGCCTGCCTGCGTCGCCTCGCCCTCGTCCGCCCGCACGAACCGACCGACACTCCCGCCGCTTCTGCCACGCCGACTACGACTACAACTACGACAGCGACAGCGCCGCACGACTTCTGGTCGTCGCTTCCAGCCGCGCACGACAACGCGGACTCGCACTACGTCATCCTCCTCACCACATCCCCGCCCGGCTCAATCCCCGCCAACGTCTGGCGCACATCGCACGTCATCTATCTGTGAAAGCTGGTGAATGGTGAATGGTGAATGGAAAGCTGGTGAATGGTAAATGGTCAATGGTGAATGGATCAGAACTGTCTTTCTCCATTCACCATTGACCATTCACCATTGACCGCTTCTACTCCTTCATCATTTCCTGTGCTGCTGCGCGGCCGCTGCTGATGCAGTCGGGGAGACCCGCGCCGCCGTAGGCGTTTCCGGCGAGTTGGAGGGTGGGGAAGTGTTGGAGGCGTCGGCGGAGGCGCGCGATGCGCGCGAGGTGGCCGAGATGATATTGCGCCATCGAGCGCGGCCATTTTTCGACGTGCGTGAAGAGCGGCGCGCGTTCGATGCCAAGCAGCGCGCGGAGGTCTGCGCGCACGGCCGAGATCATGCGCTCCGTGTCGAGCGCATACATTTCGGGTTGGAGCGCGCCGCCGACGAAGGCGCGCAAGAGGGCATATCCTTCAGGCGCGCGCCCGGCAAACTTCACGCTGCTGAAAGTGCAGGCGAGCGTGCTCCGTCGTTCGACGTAGGGGACGACGAAGCCGAAGCCGTCGAGCGCGTGCGGGATGTCCGCGCGGCGAAAGGCGAGGTTGACGGTGGCGGTCGAAGCGTAAGGGATTGCGTCGAGTTCGTCGGCGAGTTCCGCGTCGACGGTTCGGACGAGATGCCCGGAGGCGTAGGCGGGCAAGGCGAGACACACAGCATCCGCCTCGATCAACTCGCCGTCGCCTGTTTCACTCAACTCGCCGTCTGCGCCGCTCCTCGTGCGGACGCTCAAGTGCCAACGCTCTGTCTCGCGTTTGAAATCAATCGCTTCGACGGTGGTGTTGAGTCGGACGGTCTCGGCGGGAAGCGCGGCGGCGAGCGCGTCGGTGAGCGTCTGCACGCCCGCGTCGAAGGAGAGGAAGAGACTGTAGCGCGCGCCGCTCGTGCCGCGCGTGTCCGTGGCGGCGCGACGGCGCGCGCGCCACATGGCGAGAATGACGCTGCGGTGCGCGCGCTCCATCTCTAGGAAACGCGGCATCGTCGCGCGCAGGCTCAACTGTTCCGGGTCGGCCGTGTAGATGCCGCCGACCATCGGTTGCGCCATGCGCTCCAGAGCTTCCCGGCCGAAGCGCCGGCGGACGAACGCGGCGAGGCTTTCGTCGTCCGTGTCGCCTGCCGTGTGGCTGTCGTCGCCCGCGTCTTGATTACTGTGCGCGGCGACGGCGCGACGCGGCAAGAGGAGGTCGAGCGCCATGCGCGCCTTGCCCGTCCAACTGAAAATGTCGGTCGTCAGGAAAGGGAGGAAGCGCGAAGGCGCGAGCAGGTGAAAGCCTTCGGGCACGGGGCGCAGACGGCCGCCGCCGACGATGAAAGAGCGTCGATGCGCGGCGTTGGTTTCGACGAGGCGGGATTCGAGTCCGAGTTCCAAGGCGAGTTCGAGGGCTTCGGGTTTTTCGGAGATGAACGCGTCGGGGCCGCCTTCGAGCAGAAAGCCTTCGCGCCTGTGCGTGCGGACAGTGCCGCCGAGTCGCGGCGATGCTTCGATGATGAGGACTTCGGGCGCGGGATGATCAGAGGGCACGCGGCGCGTGAGTTCATAGGCCGCCGCCAGCCCGCTGATGCCGCCGCCGACGATGACGATTCGTCGTCGCCGTCGGCTAGTTGCTGCGGGCGGGGCGTTCATTCGTCAAGGCGGCGCGTGCGGAGTCGTTCGTTGGCGCGGAGTCGTTTGTTGGCGCGGAGTCGTTTGTTGGAGCGGCGACGGCGGAGGAGGAGTGCGCCGGATTAGTTGTCTCTTGCGTGCGTGGAGCCGTCGGCCGCGACGCGCCCAGCAGGCAGCAATCCGCGGGACAGACATCCTCTTTCGCGCCGCGCGTGCCGAGCGCGGGGCGCACGGGGTCATGGGTCATGCGTTCGAGGACGAGGTCTCGGATCATCTCGACGAAAGCGGGATGCGTGCCCGGCGTGGCCGCGCGGATCATGTTGAGGTTGATCTCCTGTGCCACTTGCCGCGCTTCGGTGTCGAGGTCGTACAAGACTTCCATGTGATCGGAGATGAAGCCGACGGGTGCGACGACCGCGTCCGTCGCGCCCGCCCCTTTCAACGCGCGCAGGTGTTCGCAGATGTCGGGTTCGAGCCACGGCTGCGCGGGCGAGCCTGACCGACTTTGAAAGACGAGTTGCCAACGCTCGTGCCCCGCGCCTTCCGAGACGAGGCGACAGGTCTCAAGTAGTTGCGCTTGATAGTCGCAGCCTGCGGCCATCGCAAGCGGGATGCTGTGTGCGGTGAAGGCGACGTGCGCTTCGCTGCGTCGCTCCGGTGGAATTTGCGCGAGCGCGGCCTGCAAGTTTTCCACGTGCGGCGCGATGAAGCCGGGATGGTTGTAGAAGACGCGCAGCTTGTCGATGGTGGGCGCGCCCGCGCCGACCGACTCGCGCGCCCGCTCGATGTCTTCGCGATACTGGCGGCAGCCGGAATAGGAACTGTAAGCGGAAGTAACGAAGGCGAGCGCGCGCTCTATCCCATCATCGCGCATGCGGCCGAGGGTGTCTGTGAGCAGCGGATGCCAGTTGCGGTTGCCCCAGTAGACGGGAAGGTCGATGCCGCTCGCGGCCAACGCGCTTTCGAGCGCATGGATGAGCGCGCGGTTCTGCGCGTTGATCGGGCTGACGCCTCCGAACAACTCGTAGTGATGCGCGACTTCGAGCATGCGCTCGCGCGGGACGTTGCGACCGCGCAGCACGTTTTCGAGAAACGGCAACACCTCGTCCATCCCTTCGGGGCCGCCGAAGGAGACGACGAGCAGCGCATCGTAAGTTTCCACCATTCCTGAATCGCTCATCGATGAATTGTCAGTCGCCTTTGTTCTTGTCGTCCCAGCGCATCGGTTCCCAAAGCTCAACCTTGTTTCCGTCCGGGTCTATGATCCATGCGAACTTGCCGTTCTCGTGCGACTCGGGGCCGCCGACGACCGTCACCCCGGCCGCATGCAGTTGGGCAATCATTTCAACGAGGTTATCGACCCGATAGTTGATCATGAAAGAAGAATCGCTCGGGCTGAACCATTGACTGTCTTTGTCCGCCAGATGCCACACCGTGACGCCGCGGTCTTCAGCCTTGTCGTCCGGCCATCTGAATATCGCGCCGCCAAAGGGTTCCAGTTGCAGCCCCAAGTGCTTCTCATACCACGCCGCCAGCGCGGCGCTATCGCCCTTGCACTTTAAGAAGACCCCGCCGATTCCCGTAATCTTTGCCATCCCAGCCTCCAATTCGTTCGAGCCGCCCGAACGCGTTATTGTGCCGAATGAATCGGCCTCACTGCGACGGGGAACGTGAACAGTCATCGCGTTCAGCCGAACTGAGTAACGTCCAGTCACGGTCAGCTATAGTCGAGCCAGCCCGTCGGCAGCAGGCGCGCATCTTTAGTGTCACGCGCGCGGCTCGCATGTGACGATCTGTCTGATCTCTGTTTCGAGCGCGTGCCCCGAATGATGTCCGGAAGGATGTCCGGTCATCCAGTTTCAGAGGGCTTTGCAACTGAAGGGGCGCAGTTTGAAGTAAGCCTTCACCTGCACGCCGGTCATGTAACGCTGCTCGACGATGGTTTCAAAGGGCAGCACGATGGTGCGTCTGGTCTGTTGCCAGCCGCCGTTTCGGTTCTGCATCTGGACGTTCAAGTCGAGCGTCACGCCTTTGTCGTTTTTGTCCGTGATGAGCACCGAATAGGAGACGGGCGAGGCGTGATGCGCCGCCGTCTGATTCGCGGCGGCGTCGCCGAACGCGCGCATCTCTTTCTCCTTCGCGGGCATCGACAAGACGATGCGCTGCCCGCCGTTGAAGTTCGGGATCAAGAGTTCGACGGCGATATTGTTTTTGTCTACGCGCGGCTTGCAGGTTTTTTGCGCCGAGGCGTTCGAGGCGAAGATGAAAAGAAGCGCGGCGGCGCACACGAGTAGGCCGAAGGGGGTTCTGCTTTTTTGCGTCAGCATCAGGGGAATCCTCAAAGGGTCTTAACAGGGGTTGATGTCCGGCTCGCGCGTGGGGACGTTGGGTAGCGCCGCCACGCGCGAACTCTGCTTAACTTGTCAAAGAGTCTTTCGCGCGAACGAGGGAACGCGCTCGAAAGACCGCCGACCGCTGCTGCTCACCGTCGTCTCATCTCAGGCTCAACTCGTGAACCGCTTCGACGAGCGCGAGCACGTTCTCTACAGGCGTTTCCGGCAAAATGCCGTGCCCGAGGTTGAAGATGTGGCCGGGGCGTCCTTCGGCTCGTTGAAGGATGCGCCCGACGTGCTCGCGTATGATCTTGGGAGAGGTGAACAACAGGATTTGGTCGAAGTTGCCTTGGACGGCGCGGTCGTGTCCGATGCGTCGCCAACCTTCGTCCAAAGGGATGCGCCAGTCGAGGCCGATCACGTCGCCCCCGGCCTCGCGCATCAATTCGAGGAGCGTGGCCGTCCCCGTCCCGAAGTGTATCACGGGCGTGCCCGGCCGAATGTTGCGAATTGCTTGCAATGTGTGGGGCAGGACGAACTCGCGGTAATCGTCGGGGCTCAGACAGCCGACCCACGAGTCGAAGAGTTGGACGGCCTGCGCGCCCGCCTCGATCTGCGCGTTGAGATAGAGCGGCAGAGCGCGCGCGATGCGCGACATCAACTCGTGCCACGCGCCCGCATCCGCGTGCATGAGCCGTTTCGTGTGGATGTAGTTTCGTGAAGAACCGCCTTCGATGATGTAAGAGGCCAGTGTGAAGGGCGCGCCCGCGAAACCTATCAGCGGCAGATCGGGTTTGAGCGCGCGGCGCGTCTGCCGGATGGCCTGCATGACGTAATCGAGGCTTTCAATCGTCTCCACTTCGCTCAAGCGATCAACGTCCGTGCCCGTGCGGACGGGGTTGTGGATGACCGGGCCTTCGCCTTTGGCGAATTCGAGTTGGAGGCCGAGCGGTTCGAGGATGAGCAGGATGTCGGCGAAGATGATGGCGGCATCGACGCCGAGGCGGTGTGCGGCGTAGACCGTCACTTCCGATGCCAGATCGGGCGTCTTGCAGAGTTCGAGAAAGGTGGTGCGGGCGCGCACCTCGCGGTATTCGGGCATGTAGCGCCCGGCCTGTCGCATCAGCCAGACGGGCGTGTAGGGCACGCTCTTGCGCCAGCACGCGCGCATGAAGGGGCTGTTCCTGAGCGCGTCCGTCAGCGCATCGTCATTCGCTTGGGACGGGGATTCGGTTGTGTCTGGGGTCGGGCTGTCGGTCGTCAAGTTACTAGAGTCCACACTTTACGAAACTTGGGGTCGTGACAGGGCGTAAAAAATTCCGAGAGACCGTGCCGCCCCGCCTGTCGAATCCGGTCGCAACGGACACGTGCAGACTACAATAGATAGCGCCGGAAGCGTTAGCGGCGAGCAGTATAGAGACAAACAAAACCATGAAACCACGAATCCACACGCAGCAACACGAAACGAAACAGCACTAAACTTCTTCTTCCTGTTGTTTCGTGTCATTTCGTGGTTTCAATTCTTAAGTTTTTTTAGCTGCAACTTTAAGTTTCAAGTCCGGCGGCGAAATTATTTGCCACAAACGAAGCGCGGGCGGTGTTTACGAGGATGAGAGCGCCGAAGATGAGCGACATGGCCGCAGAGGCTCTGAGAAATCCAGTGGCTACCCCCGCCCACCAAGAGACAGCGACCGGCGCGACGGCTCTCGGCTTTGACGAGGCTTTTATGTTGCACCACCCAGCCGTTTACAACACGTCCTACGCGCTGTTGCGCGACGCCGGGTTGGCCGAAGACGTGACGCAGGAAGTTTTCCTGCGCCTCTACAATCAACTCGGCCAAGCGCCGCCGGCCGACGAATTTTTGCGGCCGTGGCTGCTCCGTGTGGCGATCAATCTCTCGCACAACACGATGCGCAGCCGCACGCGCTCGGTGGCGCGCGAGGAAGAGTTCGTCAAACAAACAATCGGCGACGACGGATTGACCGCGCCGCTCGACGCCGATTACGAACGGCGCACCGAAATCGAAGAAGCGCGCCGGGCGCTCGCGAAGATCGAAGAACCGATGCGCAGTTGTCTCTTACTCAAACAGCAGGGCTTGTCTTACCGCGAAATTGCGGCGACACTGTCGATCAACGAAAATTACGTGGGCAGTCTGGTGGCGCGCGGGCGAAAGGAATTTGCGAGAGTGTACGGAAAGATCGGAGGACGCCGTTGATGGAAACCTGTCTCGACGAAGGAACATTGCAAGCGTACTTGGACGGCGAACTCTCCACCGAAACGTCCACGGCCGCCGCCGCGCACCTCGCCGTTTGCGCCGCGTGCACCGAGGCCGCACGCGCGGCCGAACAAGAACTCGCCTTCTTTTCCACGGCCTTCGCCCCGGCGCTTAACGCGAGCGTCCCGACGGAAAAACTGCGCGCGCGCTTAGACGAAGCCATCGCCGAACTCAATACGCCGCAACGCGGATTCGCAAAGATCGAAACGCCCGCCGCCTCGCGCCTTCGCGGATTCTTCGCTTCGCTCGCCGCTTCCTTGACGACTTTCACGCCGCGACAGGCGACGGCCTTCGCCAGTTTCCTCGTCGCCGTCGCGCTCGTCGTCGTCTTCGCGCTGATGCAGCGGACGCCCGGCGATACGGACGCCCCGCAACCGATTGCGCGCGTGACGAACACGCCCGCCACGACGCAGACAGGCAACAGCACTCCGGCGCACGCCGTTGACAAACTCGCGACGCGGACGCCGGACGGCGAAACGAATACTGCCGCCCCGTCGAGAGCGACGCGCGCAACGACTTCGCCGACGAGCGTAGTCAACGGTCGCACGCCGCAGGCGGTACGCGGCGGCGCGGTCGAGACGGCAAACGCAACTAACGCGAACGCGCTGAACCCGGCCGTCGCCGCCAACACGACGCCCGCCGCCACCGCTCCGGAGACGACGAGCGGCGAGCCGGTGCTGGCCGACGAAAAGACTTACCTGCGCTCCATCGCTTCGCTCACTTCGGCCATCGAGGCGCAAGGAGCGGGAGCGATGACGCCGACCCTGCGCGCCGAATACGAACGCAATCTGGCCGTCGTCAATCAGGCCATCGTCTCTTCGCGCGTCGCGGCGCGGCGCAATCCGCAGGACACGGACGCGAAGGAATTCCTGCGCGCCGCCTATCAAAATAAGGTCGAGCTCTTAAGCGCGATTGCCGACCAGACGCAACTCGCCAGTGCCCGTGATTAAACTCTGCATTCCCGGCGGCGTCGCCACCGATCACCAGCGCCGCCCCATTTTTAAAGGAACTTTTTTCAGAATGAGACGCAATAGTAGTAGTTATTACCTGCTGCCGGTCGCCGTGTGTCTGCTGGCCTGCCTGTCGCTCCAAGGCGCTATCGCGGCCGCGCCGCTGCAAAGCAAGGCGAGCGCGAAAGATGACGCGGACGGCGGCGCGCGCGTCATCACGGCCGAGCAGTCTTTGCCCGCCGAAGCGACGGTGACGATTTTGATGTGCATCGAATCGGGCGACGTGTTGGTGCGCGGTTGGGATCGCAGGGAAGTGCGCGCGCGCTCCACCGATGCCTCGCGCATCGAACTGCGCCGCGCCGACGCGACGGCCGATCCGAACCCGGCCACGCGCGTCGAAGTGCTCGTCACCAGAGAAGAGGGCGAGCCTGCGCGTCCCGGCCTGTGCAGCAGCTCCGGCAATCTGGAACTCGACGTGCCGCGCGGCAGCACCGTCCAGATCAAGGGCAACACGGGCGACATCAGCATCACGGGCGTCGCCCATGCGCGCGCGCGCACCCTCAGCGGCGACATCGAATTGCAGGGCATCACGAAATCGACCGAGGCGTCGAGCATCAACGGCGCGCTCATCATGCGCAAGTCGAGCGGGCGCGTGCGTCTGGAAACCATCGGCGGCGAGATCGTCGCGGGCGATCTCTCGGCGGACGAAGCGGCCGACGGGTTTTTCGCCAAGACCGTGAGCGGCGAAATCACGCTCACGAACGTCGGGCACACGCACGTCGAAGCCTACAGTTCAAACAGTCAGATCGATTTCACGGGGGCGCTTGCGGGGGGCGGCCTCTACACTTTCCAGTCACATTCGGGGAGCGTGCGCCTGTCTCTGCCTTCAAATTCCTCCTTCCAACTCAACGCCAAAGTTCATCATTCGGGCGAGATCGTGACGGATTTTCCGATCCGCCAAGTGCCCATGAAGGCGAGCGGGATGGGGCACGATGCGACGGTCGGCGGCCCGCTCCTCAGCGAAGGCCGTCTGACGGGCGTGACGGGCAAAGGCGGCAAAACGGACGCCACGCTGATCCTGTCGTCCTTCAGCGGCACGCTGCACTTGCAGCGGCAGGAGTAAGCAGCGGCAGGAGTAGAGAAGTGCCGGGTCTGAATCGCGTATGTCGAAATTTGAAGCGGCGGGTCTGAAATTTTTGGCCGTGGGTTTGGTTTATGAACGACGGGTTGCGAGCGTTTTAAGTTTGTGGCCTCAGTTTTGCAGATGCTTTGAGAACGATTCGAGCTTGACGGCACGAGCCGCCCTTGAAACTCGCAGGCCGCGCAACGCGAACTACCAAACGTGAAAGCTGAAACCCGAAACTCGAAACTCTAAAAAAACTTGCCACAAACCAAACGAGCGCGGTGTTTTCAGAGTATAAGCGGTGAGGCAGTTTGAAAAAGCGGCGAGTTGAAACGTTTCGGTCGGAAGTCGCGTCTACCTGCATGAGATGCGGCGAGGGTAAGTTTGAGAACGCGACCGGGCGTTCCCGAAAGTGGGACGGACAGTTTGCGAAAGAGCCGGATGGACGCCGCGCATGCAGAGGTTGAGGAGGTAGCGTGATGAGACGCAAGTTGGGAATCTTATTTCTGATCGGGATCACCGTTTTGGCCGGGACGCAGGAGGCCGCGCACCAGTTCGACGGCTTGAAGTCGTCGCTGAAGAACTTCACGCGCGCCAGTCTGTGGAGCGGGCTCATCGTCTACGCGCAGCCCGTCAACGACGGCAAACTTCCGACGCCGCAAATCTATTACCTGATGCCGACGCCCGCACAGCAACAGCAACCCGCGCCCGCCGCCGCGCAGCCCGTGTTGGCCGACCACAACAGCAACGGCACGAACGCCGCCAAGCCCGGAGCGAGCAATAATCACGGCGATGAAACGGTGGCGGCTACAAATTCGGAAGCGACTCTGATGGCCGAGGCGAAGCGTGAAGCGGAAGATACCGAGAAGTCCGAGTTGGCCTTGAACAACTTGCCGCTCGATTTGGTGGCCTCGCAATTCGTCGCCGCGCCGAAGCCGGAGCGCGCGCGCGTCTACGAAGAAGTGGCGAAGAACGAGGTGCGCGTCGGGTCGCGCAAGTTGAAATACGAAGCCAACGTGATGGCGCGCACGTTCATGCGTGAAGCGGACGCGGCGAAGCTCGCCGCCGAAGCGGAACGGCTTGCCAGCGCGCAGGTGCACCTTGAGCACATGAAGGTGCATGCGCTTGACGAAACCGAAAGTTTGCAGCGTCGTCTGGAAATGCGAGTCATGCGTCGCCCGGCGCGCCCCGAACGCTTGGAACGGATCAGGGTCATCGTGCCTCGGGCCGAGCCGCCGCGCCCGACGGCCTTGCTCGAAACGTCGAGCGTCGGTTGCGAGAAGACGCGTGTGACGCCGGAAGTTGCTCCCATCATTCCGGTCGCGCCGGTCGCCGCCATCCTCGCGCCCGTGGCGAAGACGAACGTGCTGGTCTTGGTTGAAGAACCTGCGGCTCCGGCGGCCGAGCCGGGATTGCCGGCCGCGTCGAACGGACTCGGTAACAGTTGGACGCTCAACTGCGACACCGAGCCGGAGCAAAAGTAGGATGCGCCGCCGCCGCGTCGCCGCGTAAAAAGTTTCCCGTACAAGCAGGAGCCTAACAAGTTGGGCGGAGACAACGCGTCTTCGTCGGGGGGCAAGTGTGTGCCCGTAACCGGACGGAAAAATTTGGACTTAATTTTGCCGCACTACAGGAGAAGAACGATGAAGAAATTCGGATGGATACAGACGCTGCTTTTCGCCTCCGTCGCCGTGTTGACCGCGCCGCAAGTGAGCAGTCAACTCTCGAAGACGCTCAACCCGAACGCGACGGACAGCTTCGTCGTCTCGGCGCAGGACAAAGAGAAAGACAAGGAGAAAAACAAACAGGGTTACGGGCACAAGGGCGAGCACACCAATTACGACGACAGCGAGTTTACGGAAAAGGACGAGATACACCAGACCTATCAACTGACGCCCGGCGCAACCGTCCGCGTCGCCGGCATCAACGGCGCGGTCGACATCGAGACCACGAGCGGCAGCACGGCCGAAGTTCACGTCGTCCGTTCGGCGCGCAACCGCGCCGACCTCGAATATCGCAAAGTGATCGTCGAGCACACGGGTTCGAGCCTCGTCGTGCGCGGGGAAAACGACAACGAGCGGCGCTACGACCGCGGCCAGAATCCGCAGGTGCGCCAGCGCGTCACCCTGCGCGTGCCCCGCCAGATCGATCTCACGGCGAGCGGCATCAACGGCCGGACGATGGTGGGCGAAGTTGACGGCCCCGTCAAAGTCTCCGGCATCAACGGCCGCGTCGAAGTGGCGCAAGCCGTGGGCTATTCCGAACTCTCCGGCATCAACGGCGCGGTCGTCGTCACCATCTCGCAACTCGGCGAGCGCGGCATCCGCGTCAGCGGCATCAACGGCGCGGTCGAACTGCGCTTCTCCGATGCGCTCAACGCAGACCTCCGCGTGACGGGCATCAACGGCTCGGTCAACGCCGACATGCCGAACGTCGTCGTGCAGGGCACGGTCAGCCGCAACAACTTCAACGCGCGCATCGGCTCGGGCGGCGCACCCATCAACGTCTCCGGCGTCAACGGTCGCGTGAGCCTCGCGCCCCGGAGCTAATAAAAGCCGTGAATCGTAAATCGTGAATAGACAAAACCTGTCTTCCACTATTTACGATTCACGATTCACGATTTACGAGGATTAAGTGATGAGCAGAAGAATCTGGAATCGTGCGGCGTCGGCGCTGGGCGTGTTGCTGTTGTTGTGCGGCGGTGTGCTGGCGCAAGAAGTGGGCGGCGGCGGGCGCGATGCGGTGCGCGAGGAGTTTCATCAGAGCTATCCGCTGTCGGCGCGCGGGCGCGTGACGTTGAAGAACATCACGGGCGCGGTGCGCATCGTGGGTTGGGAGCGGGCGGAAGTTCGCGTCGATGCCGTCAAGCGCGGCGAGTCGCGCGAGCGCGTGGACGAGGCGCGCATCGTCGTGGACGCGACGAGCGACGCCGTTAACATCGAGACGCGCTACCCGGAAGACGCCTTTCGCTACGAGCGCGGCGACAACCGGCGACGCAACGCGGCGAGCGTCGATTACCAGATCAGCGTCCCGCGCACGGCGCGTCTGGAATCAATCGAAGTGATCAGCGGGCGGCTCGACATCGAAAACGTCGCGGGCGGCGTCAAGGCTTCGTGCGTCAGCGGCCAGTTCACGGCGCGCAACCTGTCGGGCGAGGCGAAACTGGCGAACGTCAGCGGCGTGCTCGAAGCGAGCTTCGAACGTGTGGACGATGCGAGCGCGATCACGCTCGGCAACGTCAGCGGCCAGATCATCCTGCGCCTCCCTTCGGACGCCACCGGCACGATCAAGGCCAACACGCTTTCGGGGCAGATCACGAACGACCTCGGCCTGCCCGTGCGGCGCGGCGAATACGTCGGGAACGAAATGGCGGGTCAACTCGGCCAACCCGGTCAAAGCGGCGGCGCGCGCATCCGGCTCAACAACGTGAGCGGCCAGATCAAGATCACGCGTGCGGCGGACGGCCGCGCGGCCTCGCCCGTCACGAACCTGATCGTGGACGCGCGCCAAGTCTCGGGCGTCGCGCCTTCCGAACAGGAGATCGAGCGGCGCGTCGAGCGCGAGATCGAACAGGCGATGCGCGAGACGGAACGCGCGCGGCGGGCGTCCGAGCGCGCCGAGACGCGTCGTGCGGTGCGCGACACGTCGCGCGCGACGGAGCGGGCGCAGCGTGATGCCGTACAAGCGACGCGTGACCTCGAACGCAATCAGGCGCAGATCGAGCGGGACGTGGCGCTCGCCGCGCGCGAGATCGAGCAGGCGATGGAACAGCAAGGCCAGTTGACGGGCGAGCAAGGGGAATACTCTTATCGTCTCGTCGAGCGCGACGCCAAGTCTTTCAACGTGTCGGGCACGCCGCGCGTCAACATTCAAACCTTCGACGGCTCGATCAACATCCAGCCTTCCAACGATTCGACCGTGCGCTACTCGGCCGTCAAACGCGCGCGCGACGAACGCGCCATGCGCGGCATCCGCCTGCGCGCCGAACAGTCGGGCGACACCGTCAACATCATCGCCGAGTTCGACCGGACGCAGGAGAGCGCGGAGCATGGCACGGGCGCGGCCGTCGCGCTCGACGTGTGGCTGCCGCGCAACACGAACGTCACGGTCAAGTCGGGCGACGGTCGTTTGCGCTTGCACGGCATCGCGGGCGAGATCGAGTTGAACACGGGCGACGGTTCGGTTGACGTGACGGAGAGCCGCGGGCGTCTGCGCGTGCAGACGGGCGACGGGCGCGTGCGCGTCGCGGGCTTCGACGGCGACGCGGCCGTGCAGACGGGCGACGGGCGCATCTCGCTCGACGGTCGTTTCACCAAGCTAACGGCGCGCACGGGCGACGGCGCGATCTCGCTCGGCCTGCCCGACGGCACGAACGCGACGATTGAGACCGACTCCGTGCGCGTCATCAACGACACGTCGGCCGTGGCCGAAGACGGCGGCGGCGCGGGAGAGGATACGTCCGAGCGACGCGTCAGGCGTTGGCGCGTCGGTTCGGGCGCGGGCACACAGATCAACCTGCGGACGGGCGACGGCCAAATCTTTTTGCGTCGTGCGGGCGATGCGCGCGAAGAGTAGAGCGCGCTCGTCGCTTGCGATGCCGGGTGGCGACTGAACAAAAACATGAAACCACGAAATCACACGAAGTAACACGAACAAAATCTTTCGTGTGGTTTCGTGTGATTTCGTGGTTCCGCTCTGAGTTCTTACTTTCGCGTCCGGTTAGATCAGGTGCGGGAGTTGTTTCCAAATTATTGGAAGTCGGGCGCGTTAATTCAGCGAAGTTAGGCGAAACATTTTAGCCCGGTCGCGCGTCTAATAGCCAAACGGCCTGTGTCCGCGTTTCCCCGATGCGTTCGCCTGCGCCCCGTTTGCGAAGCGTCAAAGTTTAAGACGAAATCTAATGAACCACAGGCTATCCACGTCCGTTTTGCTCCCGCTCTGCCCGGCCGCCGCGTGTGCGGCCACGTTTTTACCTCGCCCAGTTGGCTTGCTCCCGGCGGCGCGCGTTCGCGGCGGGAAGCGTGAACGCTTCGCGCGTCTGTTACAAGTTTGAGGTCTAGCTAAGATGACTGAAAGAGCCGTCCATCGCTCTCCGCGTTCCCTCGTGTCGCCACATCTCTCGTTTCTTCGTCCGACCATTGCCTTGAGTCTCGCCGTGCTCCTGTTCGCCGCATGGCTCACGCCCGCCATGCGCGCGCAGCAGCTCGCGTCGCTGGCCGACGGGTCGAAGACTAAAGCCGCGACGAACGCTGCGGGCGCGGAAGCGCGAACGGCGCGCCGCATCGCTTCGCTTCGCACACGCGAGACGAACGCGGGCGCGAGCGTCACCGTCACCAGCGACGCGGAACTTGCCAACTACACGACCTACGAAAGCGGCGGGCGTTTCTACGTCCACATCCCGCAGGCGCAGGCGACGGACGCGGCCGCCTCGCTCGCGGACAATTTGCGCGGGCGCGGCTTCACCGACGCGCGCATCGAACGTCGCGGCGCGGACGTGTTGCTCTCTTTCCGTCTCGAAGCGGGCGCACGCGCCGAAGTCAAGCAGAGTTTCAATCGTCTCGAAGTGCGCTTCGCGCAAGAGCCGCAACAGCAGCCGCAGCAGAAGACGGGCACGAGCGGCAGTGCGGCAACACCCGTCACGCCCGCCGACCCCGCGCCGACCGCCACGCCCACGAGCACGACGAACACGACGCCGAGCGACGCGCCCGCCCCCGCGCCCGGCACGACCACGAGCGACAGTTCAACCACGACCGCCAACGTCAACAACGCGAAGGTGGCGGCGGGCAAAGGCAAGGCCATCGCGCTGCCGCCGGAGAAGGCCGCGCCCGTCGTCGTCCCCAGACTCGATGCGCCGCCCGTCATCGACGGCAAACTCGACGACGCCGTCTGGCAACAGGCGCGCGTCTTGAAAGACTTCTATCAAACGCAGCCCGGCGACAACATCGCGCCCTCGCAGCCGACCGAAGTGCTCATCGGCTACGACTCGAAGTTTCTCTACGTCGCCTTCCGCGCTTTCGACGAGCCGGCGAAGGTGCGCGCCAACGTCGCCAAACGCGACGCGGTCTTCGACGATGATTTCGTCGGCATGTATCTCGACACGTTCAACGACCAGCGCCGCGCCTTCGAGATGATCTTCAACCCGCTCGGCATTCAGGCCGACGCCATCTACACCGAAAACAACGGCGAGGATTTCAGCTTCGACCTCGTGCATGAATCGAAAGGCTCGTTGACGAGCGAAGGCTACGTGGTCGAAGTGGCGATCCCGTTCAAGTCTCTGCGGTATGAAGCGGGCAAGGGCAAGCAGTGGGGCGTCCATTTCTTCCGCCGCATCAAACGCCTCAACAACGAGTCGCATTCGTGGATGCCGCTGTCGCGCGACATCAGCGGCAATCTCAATCAGGCCGGGCATATCACCGGGCTCGAAGGCATCGACACCGAACGCTCGCTCGAAATCATTCCGAGCTTCACCGTCTCCGAGACGGGCAAACGCGTGCGCACCTTTTTGCCTTCGCCTTTCCCGAACACGGCCGAACCGCTGCCGCCGCTCGGCGCGGGGCGCATGCTCAACAAGCCCGTCGAGTTCGACTTCGGCGTCACCACCAAGTTCGGACTCACCCCGACCGTCACGCTCGACTTCGCCTACAACCCGGACTTCGCACAGGTCGAAGCGGATCAAACCGTGGTGACGGCCAACCAACGTTTCCCGATCTTTTTTGAAGAGAAGCGGCCGTTCTTCCTCGAAGGCAAAGAGATTTTCGACACGTCCAGCCAAGTCGTGCACACGCGCGCCATCATCGACCCCGATTACGCCGTCAAGCTCACGGGCAAACGCGGCCGCAACACCTTCGGCCTGATCCTCGCCTCCGATAACGGCCCCGGCAACTTCACCGACGAAGACCGCGAAGATGTGGCCCTGCGCGCGCTCAACCTGCGTCGCCCACGTGGTATCAACGAGAGCGAAGCGGCTTACAACGCGCGGCTCGAACGCGCACAGTTCACCGAGGCCAACTTCGCGCGCTTCGTCGATAAGAACGCCTTCATCGGCGTGCTGCGCTTGAAGCACGACGTGGGACGCGAATCGAGCGTCGGCATGTTCGCCACCACCTACAACTTCACCGAGCGCCACAACCAACTCTTCGGCCTCGACGCGCGCTTCAAACTCGATCCGAAAACTTTCACCACCTTCGAGATCATCGCGACGAACTCGAAGAACAAGTTCCGCGACCTCGCGACCGACGTGACGAGCTATCGCAATCGCAACGGCTTCGCCTACAACTACCTGCTCGACTATACCGGCCGCTACTTCGGCTATGCCCTCAGCGCCAACGGCCGCACGCGCGACTATCGCGCCGACGTGGGCTTTACGCGCCAGACCAACACCAACAACGTCGGCTTTGGCTTCCGCCTGAGCACCGAGCCGAACCCGAAAGCCATCCTCACCTCGTTCCGCTTCCAGAACTTCACGAATCTGAATTACGACTGGCAGGGGCGCATCCAGAGTTGGATCGACGGCACGAACTACAACTTCAGTCTCGCGCACCAGACCTTCGTGCAGATCGGCACGAACTTCGGCTACGAGCGCATCTTCGAGGAAGAGTTCGGCACGCGCCGCGCCGTGGGTCGCCGGGGCGCGTTCGCCGGCGACGACTCGGAACGACAGACGCGGCAGAAGACCATCTTCGTCTACGGCGAACGACAGTTCAACAAACAGTTCTACGCCTACTTCTTCACGGGCACGCGGCGCGGCATCTTCGATTTCGACTTCGGCGCGGGGCCTGATTTCCCGCGCGTCAGCCCTTACGCCGTCGCGCGCCGTCAGGCCATCGCGGAAGGCCGGTGCGCCGAGCGGAAGGATGAGAAAGGAAACCCCGTCCCCGTGCCCGCCGTTTGTAATCAAGCGCTCGACCCCGGCTCGGCCAACGGCTTCGACATCGAAACGGGCGTCACGCTCCAGCCGACGAGCGCCCTACGCACCACGTTCAGCTACGTCAAAGCGCGTCTGACGCGCCGCGACAACGGCCTCGTCGCCTTCGACGACAACATCTTCGCCCTGCGCTCCACCTACCAGTTCACGCGCTTCCTCTTCGCGCGCGCGCGCATCGACTACGGCACGCTCTCGACCAGCGCGCGCGGCCAGTTCCTGTTGGGCTACACGCCCAATCCCGGCACGTCCTTCTACGTCGGCTACAACGACGATTTGCAGCGCAACGGCTACAACCCCTTCAACTCACAACTCGAACCCGGCCTGCGCCGCAACGGCCGCACCTTCTTCATCAAAGCGTCATACCTGATCCGGCGCAGCATTTGAAAAGCAGTGACAAGTGACGAGTGACGAGTGACAAGTTAAAACCAAGAACCTGTTTTTAACTTGTCACTCGTCACTCGTCACTCGTCACTTTTTTTGAAACTTTCTCCGCGTTCGACACTCTTACAATCGACAGGCTGCTCGCTGGTGGGGTAGAAGAATTAATCAAGAGCTTTTCGCTCGAAGTCTGTAGAAGTTCAAAGGATATTATGAGGATGAAAGCTCTCTTGGTGGTCGCGTTCGGCGTGTCGTGGACGCTCTCGGTGTGGACGCAGGCGGGCGGGCAGGGCGCGCCGCAGCCCGCGCCGCAGCCGACGCCGACGCCCGCCGCGAGCGCGCCCCTGGACGAGAAGAAAAGCGTGTCCGCCGGTGTGCAAGCAAACGCGCCCGCCGACAATTCCGGCACGCAGCCGCTCTCGACCGTGGGCACTTCGGCCGGAGCCGTGACGCCGGAACGCGGCACGACGCCCGTCAGCGAGGCGGCCGTCCCGCTCATGCCCGGCGCGCGCAAGGGCGCGGTCGCGCTGCCGCCGGAAAAGGCCGCGCCCGTTCGCATCCCGCGCGTCGAGAGCGCGCCCGCCATCGACGGCAAACTCGACGACGCCGTCTGGCGACAGGCCGCCGTCTTCAAAGACTTCTACCAGATCAGCCCCGGCGACAACATCGCGCCCTCGCTCCACACCGAAGTCTACATGGCCTACGACGCGCGCACGCTCTACATCGCCTTCCGCGCGCACGACGACCCGGCGAAAGTGCGCGCCACGGTCGCCAAGCGCGACGACGTGCTCGCGAACGAAGACAGCGTGCGCGTCCTCTTGGACACGTTCAACGACCGCCGCAAAGCCTACGTCCTCGTCTTCAACCCGCTCGGCGTGCAGCAAGACGGCATCCGCACCGAAGGCCAGAGCGTGGATTTCAGTTTCGACCTCGTGATGGAATCGAAAGGCGCTCTGACCGGGGACGGCTACGTGGTCGAAGCGGCCATTCCGTTCAAGTCGCTCAAGTACGAATCGGGCAAGGATAAGCAGTGGGGCTTGCAAATCTTCCGGCAGATTCAACGCTTCAACAACGAGACCGATTCGTGGATGCCCATCTCGCGCGACATCAGCGGGCTGTTGAATCAGGCCGGGCACATCACGGGCATCGAAAACATTTCCACCGAGCGCACCATCGATCTCATTCCGAGCCTGACGCTCTCCGAAGACGGCCGCCGCGTCCGCACCGTCCCGCCGCGCAACGCGCCCGTCGGCTTCGTCGAACCCGGCCGCTTCGTCAATCAACCGGTCAAACTCGACCCCGGCTTCACGGGCAAGTTCGCCATCTCGCCGACCATGACGCTCGACCTCGCCTTGAACCCGGACTTCGCGCAGGTCGAAGCCGACCAACTCGTCGTCACGGCCAATCAACGTTTTCCCATTTTCTTCGCCGAACGACGGCCGTTCTTCCTCGAAGGCATCGAAATCTTTCAGACGCAACTCGGCGTCGTCAACACGCGCGCCATCATCGACCCCGACATCGCTCTCAAACTGACGGGGCGGCGCGGCGCGAACACCTACGGCCTCTTGGTCGCCTCGGACAACGGGCCCGGCAACTTCACCGAAGACGAACGCACGCGCTTCACACAGGAAGAGCAACGCCGCCGTCCCGACCAGGAGCAGGGCAATTTCCGTTTCATCGACAAGAACGCCTTCATCGGCGTCTTTCGTCTCAATCGCAACGTCGGGCAGGAGAGCACCATCGGCGCGGTCGCCACCACCTATCAATTCAAGGAGCGACACAACCAGACGGGCGGCGTCGATGGCCGCCTCAAACTCGACCCGCAAAGCACTCTCAGCTTCTCGCTCGTCGGCACGACCTCGCACCGCGCCTTCTATAATCCGGACATCGACGACGACCAACTGCGCACCGGGCGCGGTATGGGCTACACGCTCGACTACTCGCGCTCCGGCCGCAACTTCGGCCTTGAGTATTACAGCGAAGGCAACACGAACGACTATCGCGCCGACGTGGGTTTCACCTCGCGCAACAACACGAACTTTCACAGTCTCTACACGAGCTACGACACGACGCCGAAACCCAAAGCCACGCTCATCAACTGGCACGTCCACAATTTCACTTTCATCAGCCACGACTTTCAAGGGCGCAGTCAGGCGTGGGAGAGCGAAAACTATGTTCAATTCTTCTTCCAGAAACAGTTCAATCTCGGCGGTGGGTACGAGTACGCCTACGAGCGCCTCATCGAAGAAGAGTTCGGCGCGCGTCGTTCGGAAAGTCTAACGGGCGCGTTTGCGGGCGAGAGTTCGGAACGCTCCTCGCGCAAGAATCACTACTTCTTCGCCGGCGGCTATCGGCCGAGCAAAAAATATTCGCTCACTTGGCGCGCCGTCTATCGCGACGGCCATTTCGATTTCGACTTCGGCGCAGGCCGTCGCTTTCCGCGCGTCAGTCCCGGCTATCTCGCCTATCTCGCCAGCCCCGCCTATCTGGAATACCTCCGCCGCCTCGAAAATCCCGACCCGGAGCGCCCCGCGGTGCAGCCCCCGCCGCCGCCGCTCGACCCCGGCCGTGGCGGCCTCTTCGAGTTTCGCGGCTCATTCGCTTATCAACCGACGAACGCCCTGCGCTCCACGCTCGACTACACCAAGAATCGCCTGCGCCGCTACGACACCAACCTCGTCGCCTTCGACGTAAACTTGATCTCCTGGCGCACGACCTATCAATTCACGCGCTTCCTCTTCGCCCGCGCGCGCATCGACTACGAGACGCTGCCACGCCGCGCGCGCGGCCAGTTCCTCCTGGGCTACACGCCCAACCCCGGCACGGCCTTCTACGCGGGCTACAACGACGATGCCAACATCAACACCTTCTCCCCCTTCGGCCGTCAACTCGAACCCGGCTTCCGCCGCAACAGCCGCACCTTCTTCATCAAGATGTCGTACCTGTTCAGAAGAAGCTTCGGCGGATGAGGAAGGACAAGTAAATGGTGAATCGTAAATCGTAAATAGTAGAAATCTGATTTTCTTCTATTCACGATTTACGATTTACGATTCACGGCTTTTACTCCTGTTTGACTTGAACCACCGATTTCGCTTAGAAGATTCTCCAAAGCATTCCCAACCTCTCGCGGTTGCCTTGCAGACTTGTTCACGGAAAGGAATTACCAAAATGCCAGCTTTCGACTTTTCGCGCGCGCGCACGTTCGGGCGTCTCTGTCTCGTCGTCCTGTTGTTGACTCAAACCCTGTCGCCCGCGCTCGCGCAGAAGCCCGCGCCCGATGGCGCAACGGGGAGCGCGGCCTCGAAGCCGCTCGCGTATCCGGCGACGAAGAAGGGCGAGCAGTTCGACGTTTATCACGGCACGCGCGTGGCCGATCCTTACCGCTGGCTCGAAGACCTGGACTCGCCGGAGACGAAGGCTTGGGTCGAAGCGCAAAACCGTCTCACTGATGCTTATCTCGCGGAGATTCCCGCGCGGCAAAAGATCAAGGAGCGGCTGACGAAACTGTGGAACTTCGAGCGCTTCGGCATCCCTTTTCGCGAGGGCAATCGCTACTTCTACACGAAGAACGACGGCCTCCAGAATCAGAGCGTGCTCTACACCGTTCGCTCGCTCGCGGACGAACCGCGCGTCCTGCTCGACCCGAACAAACTCTCCACGGACGGCACGGTGGCGCTTGCGGGCACAGCCATCAGCCGCGACGGAAAGTTGATGGCTTACGGGTTGTCCGCGTCAGGTTCGGATTGGTCTGAATGGCGCGTGCGCGACATCGAGACCGGACAAGACTTGCCCGACCTCGTCCGTTGGGTGAAGTTCTCCGGCGCGTCTTGGACGGCCGACGGCCGTGGCTTCTTCTACAGCCGCTACGACGAGCCGAAAGCGGGCGCGAGCCAACTGTCGGGCGTCAACGAGTTTCAGAAACTCTACTATCACCGCCTCGGCACGCCGCAGACGGAAGACCCGCTCATCTACGAGCGCAAGGATCAAAAGGACTGGGGCTTCAGCGGCGACGTGACCGAGGACGGCCGCTATCTGCTCATCTCGGTCTGGGTCGGAACCGACGCTCGAAACCGCATCTACTACAAAGACCTCCAGACGCCCGACGCGCCCGTCGTCAAACTCCTCGACGACTTCGACGCCGCCTACAACTTCATCGACAACGACGGCGCGGTCTTCTGGTTTATGACCGACCGTGACGCGCCGCGCTACAAAGTGATCGCCGTCGATACGCGCAAGCCCGAACGAGCGAACTGGAAGACGGTCATCCCCGAAGCGGCCGAGACGATTGAGAGCGCAAACGTCATAGGCGATATGTTCGTCGTCTCCTATCTCAAAGACGCGCACTCGCAGGTGAAGATTCACCGGACGGACGGCAAGTTCGTCCGCGAGGTCGAACTGCCCGGCATCGGCTCGACCTCCGGCTTCGGCGGCAAGCGCACGGACACCGAAACGTTCTACGCCTACTCAAGTTTCACCACGCCCTTTCCCATCTACCGCTACGACCTGCGCACCGGCAAGAGCACCATCTTTCGCCAGCCCAAAGTTGACTTCAACCCGAACGACTACGAGACGCGGCAGGTCTTCTACCACAGCAAAGACGGCACGCGTGTGCCCATGTTCATCACGCACAAGAAGGGGTTGAAACTCGACGGCACGAACCCGACGCTCCTCTACGGCTACGGCGGCTTCAACGTCTCCGAGACGCCCTACTTCTCCGTCAGCCGTCTGGTCTGGATGGAGATGGGCGGCGTTTTTGCGATGGCGAATTTGCGCGGCGGCGGCGAGTACGGCAAGGAGTGGCACGAAGGCGGGATGAAGCTCAAGAAGCAGAACGTCTTCGACGACTTCATTGCCGCCGCCGAATGGCTCATCGCCAACAAGTACACTTCGACGCCGAAACTCGCCATCAACGGCGGCTCGAACGGCGGCCTCCTCATCGGCGCTGTTCTAACGCAGCGACCCGATCTGTTCGGCGCGGCCGTCCCGGCCGTCGGCGTCATGGACATGCTGCGCTTCAACAAGTTCACCATCGGCGCGGCGTGGGCTTCCGACTACGGTTCGCCCGACAACCCCGAAGAGTTCAAAGCGCTCTACGCCTACTCGCCGCTGCACAACCTGAAACCGGGACGGCACTACCCGCCGACCTTGATCACGACCGCCGACCACGACGACCGCGTCTGGCCCGGCCACAGCTTCAAGTTCGCCGCCGCCATGCAGGCCGCGCAATCGGGAAGCGCGCCCATCCTCATCCGCATCGAAACCAAAGCAGGCCACGGCGCGGGCAAACCCACCTCCAAAATCATCGAAGAATACGCCGACATCTGGGGCTTCCTCGTCCGCACCCTCAAGATGGCGTCATAAAGAAAGTGAATGGTAAATGGTGAATGGTGAATGGAAGAAACTCAGTTCTTTCCATTCACCATTCACCATTTACCATTCACCACTATTCAGCCTTGTCCTTCGACGACATGGTAGACGAGCGAGATGCCGGAGACGCTGATCACTTCTTCGCGCGTGCGGATGGGGCTATCGGTCAACTGCGCGTGGGCGTTTTCGGTCAGCAGCACGACGCCGCGCCCGGCCACGTCTTCGCCGAGTTTGCTGGCGAGGTTCACTTCGTCGCCGTATAAATCTTTGTCGTTCACATTGAGGATGCGCCCGTAGCCGATGCCGACCGAAGCGTAGAGCCGCCGGTCTTCCGGCAACAGGACGTTGACCGTGTTGAGGCGTTGGACGATCTCGGTGGCCGCGCCGATGGCGTCCGAAGCCGTGTCGAAGAGGCAGAAGAGATTGTCGGCCTCGGCCTTGACGAGCAAGCCCCGGTTGGCTTCGATGGCCGGACGCGCCAAGAGTTTCATCTGGTGAATCATCAACAAAAAGGAGACGATGCCGTGATGGCGCGTCGTGCGCGAGAAGCCGCTCATGTCCAAGACGAGCACGGCCTTCTCCTGCGCGAAGATGGTCTCGATGGTGCGCGCGATTTCTTCGCGTCGCTCCGGCTGCTCGATGATGTCGCTCAAGAGCCGTTCGAGATTCGCCTGCGTGTTGCGCTGCGCGACGGGTTCGTTGTTGTCGGAAACGACGTTGTCGATGTCGGAAGTGGTGTCGCTCATTTGGCCGGTTAGTGTAAACGAAATCGGCCGTTTGCCGAAACGAAAGAAATTGACTCGTCGATTCAATATTTAGAGCGACTGACAAAACCATGAAACCACGAACACACACTAAACGACACGAAGCAGAGTTTCGTGCTGTTTCGTGTTGATTCGTGGTTCATGGTTTTTAGTTTTGTGGGACGGTTCGATTGACTCATTGAATCAATGAATCAATTCTTCGATTGACTTGGAGGGGGCGAGGAAAGCAGAATAGCGCACCCTGCAGCGGCGATGTCTAAAACTAAAAGATCACAGATGCAAACAGAGGCGGTCGGAAAACCCGTCCCGCGCAAAGAGGGGCGCAGCAAGGTGACGGGCGCGGCGCGCTACGTGGACGACCTCTCGATGCCCGGCCTGCTCCACGGCGCGACCGTGCGTTCGCCGATGGCGCGCGGGCGCATCCGTTCCATCACTTTCGAGGACGGCATTCCGTGGGACGAGTTCGTCGTCGTCACCGCCGCGGACATTCCCGGTGAAAACGCCGTCGCACTCATCCTTTTGGATCAACCCTATCTCGCCGACGGTTTCGTCAACCACGCCGAAGAACCGATCCTCTTGCTCGCGCACGAAGACAAGCACCTGCTCGAACGCGCGCGCCGCGCCGTCCGCATCGAGATCGAGCCGCTCCCGGCCGTCTTCACGCTCGAAGATTCGCTCGCGCGAAAAGAGATCATCTGGGGCGAGGACAACGTCTTCAAGTCGTATCTGGTGGACAAGGGAAACGTCGACGAGGTGTGGACAGAGGCCGACCTCGTCGTTGAAGGCGAATACACGACGGGCGCGCAGGAGCAGTTGTACATCGAGACGAACGGCGTCATCGCCGTGGCGAATCCGGACGAAGGCGTCACCGTGTGGGGTTCGATGCAGTGCCCTTACTACGTGCACAAGGCGCTCTTGAAATTGTTCGCGCTGCCCCCGGAGTGCGTGCGCGTCGTGCAATGCGAGACGGGCGGCGGCTTCGGCGGCAAGGAAGAATATCCTTCGATGATCGGCGGCCACGCGGCGCTGCTGTCTTGGAAAGCGGGCGGCCGCCCCGTCAAGATCATTTACGACCGCGCCGAAGACATGGCCGCGACGACCAAGCGCCATCCTTCGCGCACGCGCCATCGCACGGCCGTTGCGCGCGACGGTCGTTTGCTCGGCATGGAGATCGAGTTCGTCGTGGACGGCGGCGCATACGCGACGCTCTCGGCGGTCGTCTTGTCGCGCGGCACGATCCACGCAGCCGGGCCGTACAACTGCCCGAACGTGCGGATACGAAGTCGCGCCGTGGCGACGAACGTGCCGCCGCACGGAGCGTTTCGCGGTTTCGGCGCGCCGCAATCGATCTTCGCTTTGGAGAGACATCTGGACAAGGTGGCGCAGGCGGTCGGCCTCTCGCCCGCGGAGTTTCGCCGCCGCAACTTCATCCGCGAGGGCGAGACCACAGCCACCGGCCAAGTGATCCGCGAGCCGGTCGACATGGCGGGCTTGCTCGCGCGCGCCTTTGCACTGACGGACTACCAAAACAAACGCGAACGCTTCGCGCGCGAAAACCGCGAGGCGGGCGCGGGCACAGTCAAGCGCGGCATCGGCTTCGCGTCGTTCATGCACGGCGCGGGCTTCACGGGTTCGGGCGAAGATTATCTGAAATCGGTGGTCGGCGTGGAGGCGGATGGGGAAGGGCGCGTCCGCATCCTGGCCGCGAGCACCGAGATCGGGCAGGGCACTTACACCATCTTCGCGCAGATCGCATCCGATGCGCTCAAACTCGACTACGACCTGTTCGAGATGGCGCAGCCCGACACGGGCAACGTCCCGGACAGCGGCCCGACGGTCGCCTCGCGCACGTGCATGATCGTCGGCAAACTCGTCGAATCGGCCGCGCTCGGCCTGCGTCAGACGTTGCAGGGCGCGGGGCTGCTCGCGGACGAATACACCGTGGATGAATGGCGCGAGGCGTGTCGCTCGTACATCGAACAATACGGGGCGTTGAAGTCTTTCAGCCAGTACAAGCCGCCGCCGGGCGTGCGTTGGGACGACGAGAAGTACGAGGGCGATGCTTACGGCGCTTACGCGTGGGCGGTCTACGTCGCGGAGGTGTCGGTTGACACGTTGACGTATGAAACGCACGTCGAAGATTTCGTCGCGGTGCAGGAAGTAGGAAAGGTCGTGCACCCGATCCTCGCCGCGGGGCAGATCGAGGGCGGCGTGGCGCAGGCCATCGGCTTCACGCTCTACGAGAACGTGGTCTGGCGCGACGGCCGGATGGTCAACAACGGCATGACCAACTACGTCATCCCGACCTCGGCCGACCTGCCGCCGATCAGAGTTCATTTCGAGGAGCAACCATATCAACACGGCCCGGCCGGCGGCGCGAAGGGCATCGGCGAGCTCCCGATGGACGGCGGCGCGCCCGCCATCCTCAACGCCATCGAACACGCCACGGGCGTCTCGTTCACACACGTCCCGCTGATGCCCGAAGCGTTGATGCGTGGCTTGAGCGAGAAGGCTTGAGCATGGAGAACATGAACCGCACGCGAAGGCGCAAAGGCGCACAGCAGGAACACGAAGGACTGACGCACGCGACTCGCGTCTTTGCTTCGTCGTCTTCCGTCTCTCTTAACTCATCTTCCATCCTGCGCGCGGCCTTCCTTCGCGCCTTTGGCCTCCAGCGTGAAATTTCTTTTCCCCACGGAGTCGTAACATGACTGAGGGCGCAGCCAAAGTCGAAATGAGTTGCACGGTGAACGGCACGCCGCACACTTTGCGCGTGCATCCTCTGGCGCGCCTGCTCGACGTGCTGCGCGAAGATTTGCGTCTGACCGGAACGAAAGAAGGTTGCGGCGAGGGCGAGTGCGGCGCATGTTCCGTCTTGGTCGATGGCGAACTCGTCAACAGTTGTCTCGTGCCCGTGCTGCAAGTGGCGGGCGCGGAGGTGAAGACCATCGAGGGCGTCGCGGGCGAATCCGAACTGAGCGCCGTGCAGCAGGCGTTCATCGAATGCGGCGGCGCGCAGTGCGGCATCTGCACGCCGGGGATGATCTTGGCCGCCGTCAATTTGCTCGCACACACGCCGCAACCGACCGACGCGGACATCCGCCACGGCCTCGCCGGGAATCTCTGCCGCTGTACGGGCTACATGAAAATCTTCGCGGCGGTCGTGCGCGCCTGCGAGCGCACGGGAGTCAAAGCGTGAGAGCCTACTTGCCCGACTACGACTTGCGCGCGCCGGAGACTCTCACCGACGCGCTCGACTTGTTGGCGCGCGACGCGGGCGTGTGGCGCGCGTTCGCGGGCGGCACGGACTTGATGGTCTTGCTCGAACTCGGCGCTTTAACGCACCAGAAATTTTTGAGCATCCGACACCTGCCGGAACTGCGCGGCATCGAGGTCACGACTGCCCAGGTCGCGCTCGGCGCGCTGACCACTTACACGGACATTCAACGCCACGAGACGGTCGCGCGCGAGTTTCCGTTGCTCGTCGCGGCGGCGCGCGAAACGGGCGGCATCGCCATTCAAAATCGCGGCACGCTCGGCGGCAACATCGTCAACGCCTCGCCCGCCGCCGACACGCCGCCCGCGCTTCTTGTCTACGACGCCGAACTCGAACTCGTCTCCGCCGGCGGCACGCGCCGCGTCGCTTACCGCGATTTCCACACCGGCTACAAGCAGATGAACATGAGGCCGGACGAACTGCTCGCGCGCATCATCTTGCCGCGCGCGACCGGTGACTTGAAGACTTACTATCGCAAAGTCGGCACGCGCAGAGCGCAGGCCATCTCGAAAATCTGCTTCGCGGCCGGCGCACGCAGGGGGCGCGACGGGCGCATCACGGACGCGCGCCTCGGTCTCGGCAGCGTCGCGCCCACCGTCTTGCGCTGCACGCGCACGGAAGCAGTCCTGAGCGAACGCGTGCCCGACGAAGCGACGATCAGAGACGCCTGCGCCGTGCTCGCCGAAGAGATTGCGCCGATTGACGACATGCGCTCCACGGCCGACTACCGCACGCGCGTCGCCGCCAACTTGCTCGCCGATTTCCTGCGACACGTTGCGCGCGCGGGGTAGTCTCAAATTGCCGCCTCGTCTTCCTTTGCGCCTTTGCGTGAGACTTATGCTTACCAAAGAAGAGCTACACACAAAGGCGCAAAGACGCAAAGATGAAGAGAGTTTTGATTCGTAACTTATGAACGTTGACGAGTTCATCATACGCGGCCGCCGCGTGGTCACGCCTGATGCGGTCGTGCCCGCGTCGGTGCGTGTACGCGAGGGGCGCATCGCGTCGGTCGGGGCGTTTGCGGATGTGAGCGACGGACTTCCGCTCGTCGAAGTTGAAGACGATGCGATGCTGTTGCCGGGGCTGGTGGATACGCACGTTCACATCAACGAGCCCGGGCGCACCGGTTGGGAAGGCTTCGAGACGGCGACGCGCGCGGCCGCCGCCGGCGGCGTGACCACGCTCGTCGAGATGCCGCTCAACAGTATCCCGGCGACGACGACGCGCGCGTGGTTGGACGTGAAGCGCGCAGCGGCGGCGGGGAAGTGCCACGTCGACGTGGGTTTCTGGGGCGGCGTCGTGCCGGGCAACACTGCGGAACTCGGTCGCATGTTCGAGGGCGGCGTCTTCGGCTTCAAGTGTTTCCTCGTGCCGTCGGGCGTGGACGAGTTTGCGCATGTCTCGGAAGAAGACTTGCGCGCGGCCTTGCCCGAACTCGCGCGCCTCGGCTCGCTTCTGATCGTGCACGCGGAGACGCCCGCGCCGATTGAGACGGCGCTCGCCGAAGCGGAGCGTGCGGGCGGCGTTGATGCGCGGCGCTACGAGACGTTCCTCCGCTCGCGTCCGAAGGCGGCCGAAGACGAGGCCGTCCGTTTGATGATTCGCCTCTGTCGCGAGACCGGAGCGCGCGTCCACATCGTGCATCATTCGTCCTCGACTTCGCTCGAACTCATCCGCGCGGCGAAAGCCGAAGGCTTGCCCTTCACGGCCGAGACGTGCCCGCACTATCTCGCGTTCGCGGCCGAAGACGTGCCCGACGGCGCGACCGAATTCAAATGCTGCCCGCCCATCCGCGAGCGCGCGAACGGCGAGCAACTCTGGGACGCGCTCAAGGCCGGAGTGCTCGACTTCGTCGTCTCGGATCATTCGCCGTGCCCGCCGGAGTTGAAGCGGCGCGACGCGGGCGACTTTCTCGCCGCCTGGGGCGGCATCGCGTCGCTGCAACTGCGTCTCTCCGTCGTGTGGACTGAGGCGCGGCGTCGCAAAGTTTCAATCGAGCGCGTGGTGGAATGGACGGCCGCCGCGCCCGCGCGTCTCGTCGGCTTGGACGCGCGCAAAGGGGCGATTCGCGCCGGGTGCGACGCAGACCTCGTCGTCTTTCGTCCCGAAGCGGAGTTTCAAGTTCGACCTTCGATGCTCTATCACCGCCACAAGCTGACGCCCTATGCGGGACGAACTCTGAACGGCGCGGTCGCGGCGACTTACTTACGCGGCGCGCTCATTTATGAGAGCGGCCATTTCAAGAGCGAGCGGGCGACGGGCGCGCTGCTCGCGCGCGGGGAGATGCGATGACGGATTTCACGGAACTGGTCGATCTGGCCGCGGAGCGCGTGGGCGGCGCGGTGCTCTACGCCAACGACGACTTCTTCGCGCCGAAGGAGAATTTGTTGAAGGCAAGCGCGCCCGTCTTCGTCGAAGGTAAGTACACGGATCGCGGCAAGTGGATGGATGGTTGGGAGTCGCGCCGACGGCGCACGCCCGGCTTCGACTGGTGCATCATCCGCCTCGGCCTGCCCGGCCGCCTGCGCGGCATCGTCGTGGACACGGCGCACTTCAAAGGCAACTATCCGGAACAGTGTTCGCTCGAAGCCTGCGATGTCGCAGGCCAACCGGCGGTCGAACAACTGCTCGACGAAGGCCTCGCTTGGCGCGAGGTGCTGCCCGTCTCACAACTCAAAGGCGACTCGCAAAATCCTTTTCCCATCGAAGACGAAGGGCGCGTCACACACCTGCGTTTCAAGATTTACCCGGACGGCGGCGTGGCGCGCCTGCGCGTCTACGGCGAGGTCTTGCCCGATTGGACGCGCATCCGCGCGGCGGGCGGGCGCGTCGATCTGGCGGCCGTCGAAGCGGGCGGACTCGTGCTCGCGTGCAGCGATATGTTCTTCGGTCATCGACATAATTTGATCATGCCCGGCCGCGCCGCGAACATGAGCGACGGCTGGGAGACGAAGCGCAGGCGCGGCCCCGGCCACGATTGGGTCGTCATCAAACTCGGCGCGCGCGGCCACATTCACCAAGTCGAAGTTGACACCTCGCACTTCAAAGGCAACTATCCCGAAAGCTGTTCGCTCGAAGGCTCAGACCTCGGCGACGCTGGACGCGACGCGGCCGCGCTCGACGGTGCGGCGTGGACGGAGATTTTGCCGCGCACCAAATTACAGGCACACACGCGCCATCACTTCACGGACGAATTGCAGCACGCGACAGCGACCGCGCTCACGCACGTGCGCTTCCATATCTACCCGGACGGCGGCGTCTCGCGCCTGCGCCTCTACGGAAACATTGCGGAATAAGTCTCAAGTCCCAAGTCTCAAGTCCCAAGTCTGAAAGGCACTTTGCTCTTCAACTTTAAACTGCAACTTGAACTTGATCATGCTTAAGATTTGAGACTTTGGACTTGGGATTTTTATGACGAACCCGGACGAAAATCTTGAACGTCTCAATTCGTTGGGGGCGGGGGAGGCGGAGACGGAGTTGTTGAAGTGTTGCGGCTCGACCGGGTGGGCGCGTGCGGTCGCGGCGCGGCGGCCGTTCGGTGATGCGGGAGAGTTGTTTCGTGCGGCCGAAGAAGTCTGGTGGAATTTGACGGAGGGCGACTGGCTCGAAGCGTTCGCCGCGCACCCGAAGATCGGCAGCAGGCGAGGCGCGGCCGCCCGCACGCAGCACGCGGAGGCCGAAGCGTGGTCGGAGCAGGAGCAATCCGGCACGCGCGACGCCGCCGTGGATACGCTCGACGAACTGGCCGCAGCCAACCGCGCCTACGAAGCGAAGTTCGGCCACATCTACATCGTCTGCGCCACCGGCAAAACGGCCGCAGAGATGCTTGCGCTCCTGCGCACGCGTCTCTCCAACCCGGCCGCCGCCGAGCTTCGCAACGCCGCCACGGAGCAAAGCAAGATCACACGGCTCCGTCTGGAAAAGTTACTTGAGTCTCAAGTCAAAGCCGGGTCTCAAGTCCCAAGTCCCGAGTCCCAAGTCTCAAGTCGAGAGTGACATTCAGACTTGAGACTTGAGACTCAAACAAACGAGACTTGGAACTTGGACTCAGTCTTTTTGAAGACGTGGGACTTGGAACTTGAGACCTGAGACTTTTATGAGCGCGATCACCACACACATTCTCGATACGTCGGCGGGGCGACCGGCGGGCGGCGTCGCCGTGACTCTTGAAGTGCAGCGGAACGGAGGCGGCGAAGTTTTGGGACGAGGCGCGACCGACGCCGACGGGCGACTGAGAGATTTGTTGCCCGCCGGTTTCGAGTTGCGCGCGGGCGTCTATCGTCTCACGTTCGAGACGGCGGATTATTTCGCGGCGCGCGGCGTCGAAAGTTTTTATCCCAAAGTCGAGATCAGTTTCATCGTCTCGGATGCGTCGGCGCATTACCACGTGCCACTGCTCGTCAGTCCTTTCGGCTACTCCACCTATCGTGGGAGTTAATTCTTACAATGACACTCGATCCCAACACGAGCGAATGGCTCAATCTCTTCGCGCGCTGGTTTCACGTCTTCGCGGGCATCCTCTGGGTCGGCACGACCTATTACTTCACTTGGCTCGACGCGCGACTCACCGAGGCCGAACAGACGGCCGCCCTGCCGGGCGAGCGGGCGCAGGTCTGGATGGTGCATAGCGGCGGCTTCTACGTCGTAGACAAACAGAAGCAGCCGGGCACGGAGACTCTCCACTGGTTTCGCTGGGAGGCGGCCTTGACGTGGTTGAGCGGAATGGTCTTGCTCGTCGTCGTCTATTATCTCGGCGGCGCGCTCGTCGATCCGGACGTGCGCGACATCGGCACGGGCGCGGCCATCGGATTCAGCGTCGGCCTGCTCGTCGCCGGATGGGTCGTCTACGATCTGTTGATGCTGTCGCCGCTCGGTCGAAACGAGACGGCGTTCGCCGCCGTGGCCTACGCGCTCCTCGTCGGCGCGGCGTATTTACTGACGCACGTTTTGAGCGGGCGGGCGGCCTACATACATATGGGGGCGCTGATGGGAACGCTGATGGTCGCCAACGTGTGGATGCGAATTCTCCCGGCGCAGCGGCGCATGATCGCCACGACGCGCGCGGGCGGCGTGCCGGATGCGCGTCTCGGCGCGCAGGCCAAACTCCGCTCGAAGCAGAACACCTTCATGGCCGTGCCCGTCGTCTTCACCATGATCAGCAACCACTTCCCGACCGCCACCTACGGCAGCCGCTCCGATTGGATCATCCTCTCAGGGCTGATCCTCGTCGGCTGGATCGCCGCCAAGTTCATCCGTCGCGCGTGAATCGAAACTCCAAACACAAAAAGGGAGCGGGAAGACCGTCGAGTCTTCCCGCTCCCTTTTGCATTTGAAAGTTTGTCGGTTAGTTAATTAGTAACCGTTGTAGCCGTCGCTGTAGCCTTTCTCGAAGGCCATGCGAAGGTACTGTTGATAAAGTCCACGGTCGCCGAGGCGCGAGCTGTAATCCTTCGTGCCGCTGCGATAGACGCTCTCGTCGCTGTAATCGAAACGGTCGTTGCGCGAGCGATCCTTGCGTCCTTCCTTGATGCCCTCGTTGTAGCCCGCGTTCAAGGCCGTCTGGCGAAGTTCAAACGAGCCGCCATAGTTAGGATAGCCGTCGTAGCTGTTGCCGTAACGCGACGCACGGCGTTCTTGGCGTCGTTCACGTCTGTCTTCGCGCCTGTCGCGGCGGCGATCACGCCTGTCGTCGCGACGTTCCCAACGGTCGTCGTCGCGCCTGTCCTGGCCGTAGCGCCAATCCTGCGCGAACGTCGCCGTCGGCACGAGCATGAATGCGCCCAAGGCAAACATCAATGCCTTCGTCTTTAATCCGCTACCATTGCTTCTCATCGTTTCGTCACCCCTTCATTTCAACTGAGACTCGCATCATTGCGAACACTCTGGACAGGTAACTTAGCCCGTCTGGACAGGTAACTTACAACCGCCGTGCCACAGGCGATAAGCAGCAAAACCCACACAAACCGCCCTATTTTTCGCAGGATTTCACGCCGCAACGCACGATAAGGTATCAAGCCGTTCCGTATCGTGTGCATACGCACGAGAGATGGGTCGCGGCCGGGTGCGAAGTTTTTCAGAGAGGTTCGAGGAAGAGACGCAGGCGCGCGGCGGCCGCTTCCTGTTCGGCGCTTGGGACGAGCGCGGGCGCGGCGTTGAAGCGTGCGAGGTCTCCGTTGAAGCGCGGGATGACGTGCAGGTGGAAGTGGAATAGATGCTGGTCGCTCGCCGCTTCGTTGTTTTGCCTGAGCGTCACGCCCGCGGCCGCGAAAGCGCGCTTCTGCGCGCGAGCGACGCGCGCCGCCGCGGAGAGGACGGGGGCGGCGAGTTCATCCGGAAGTTCGTACAGATTTTCCACGTGACGGCGAGGCACGACGAGCGCGTGTCCCGCCGTCAACCAGTACGGATTGATCAAGACCAGAACTTGCTCCGTCTCCGTGACGACCGAGCCGACCCGCTCGCCCGCGACGATTCTGCAAGCCCAACACGGCTCCCAGAAATTGCTCTTGTCGTCACTCATCTTTTTACCAACTCATTCGTGTCGCTATCGGCCGACGACTCGCGGGCGCGCTCGCGCTTCCGTCGAGCGAAGAGGTTGAAGCGCGCTATAGATTTTGCCGGTTCTTGAGAATCTTGACGAACGAGCCGGAGCGCAGTTCGGAGAGCGTCAGGCTGGTGCGCTCCAGGGCTTCCGCTTCGGTGAGCGCGCCGCAATTGATCGCGCGCAGGAAGTAGTTGAGCAAGCCTTGTCCGGTCGCGGCGTCGTCGAACACGTCGCCGACGAGCGTGGCCTTGGCGGCCTTCTCGACGAAGTTGCGGAGGCGTTCGGAGGCGGCGTCGAGGCTTTCGAGAAAGAAGGCGTAGACGGCCGCGTAGCGTGTGGGCAGTTGCGCCGGGTGTAAATCCCAGCCCTGATAGAAGCCGCCGGTGAGCGAGTGTTGGACGTGGCCGTAGTGTATGCGCCAAGCGCGTTGGACGGTGCGACGGTTCTCGTCTTCCTCGGCGGGCGTCAAGGTCGCGCCCTCCGTAGCGCGATGCGGGGCGACGGGCATGATGTTGGTCGCGCCGTCGGAGAGCCAGATGCCCGTGCCCGCGAAAGAGACTTGCATCATGTGCTTGGCAAAGTCGCAAGCCGGGTGCGTCATGTGCTGGTGCGCGGCCGTGATGTTGCAACTGGCCGTGTAGTCGTAAGTGCCGAAGTGGGCGGCCGTGCAGCGCCCGCGCGCGGCGGCCAGCAGGCGCGGCAGATTAATCTTGCCCTTATGGTTGATGATCGATTGCGTGGTTTCGATCATCATCTCCATTTTGAGCGTGCCCGCGGCGAGATTGAGTTGCGCTTCGAGCAGATCGAACAGGCGGGCGAGCGCGGCCGTCTGTTCGGGGACGGTGATCTTCGGCAGCGTGACGACGAAGTTTGGCGCGAGTTGCGAGCCGGTCTCGGCGGCGAGCGTGGAGACGAAGATGTCGAGCGTGCGGACGGAGCGCGCGCGCAGTTCTTCCGTAAAGGGCTTGATGCGGATGCCGATGAAAGGCGAGAGCGTGCCGTTCTTCAATCCGAGCGCCACTTCGCGCGCGGCCGCTTCGGCGTGCGCGTCTTCTTCCGCGTCGGGGCGGTTGCCGTAACCGTCCTCGAAGTCAATGCGAAAATCCTCGACCGGCTCGCGGCCGAGTTTCTCGCGCACGCGTTCGTAGATGGTGTGAGCGAACGCGTCGGAACGCGCGCCGCCCGCGATGGATTCGGGCGCGCTCGCTGAAAAGCCGAGGGCACGCGCGAAAGTTTCGGCGTCGGGGGCAAACTGTTCGAGCGCGCGCAGGGCGAGCACGCCGAGTCGCCGGGGCGTGTCGGACTTGAAGAGATGCGCGCCGCCGTAGACGGTGTGGACGGGTTGGCGGCGGCCGGTTTCGCCCGGATAGTTTTCGGCAAAGGCCGCGTTGGCCTGTTGCAAGGGCGAGAGGATTTCGTGTGTCGTCTCTTCGGTAAGCGATGTTTTCATCTATGTCTATTGCGCGCACGCGCGGGAGGCCGAGCGCCGCTTTCGTCTGTTTCGGGATGGGATGTGAACTGCCGTGCCATTCTAACTCAAAACGCTTTCTCAGCCCCCGCGACGAGCACGTCAAAGAAACCGCAGAGCGCCTTTGTGATCGTTTCGACGTTCATCAGACCGCCGGACGTTTCTCTTCGTGCGTTGAACTGCAAGTGAGTGCCTTACTCTGACTCGGTTGTCGGGTGCTGCTCAATCCTTCCCGGCGAGTTCGCAAATCCTCCCTGCGAGGAGTTCGCCCGCGGCGCGATGGCCTGCGGCGTTCCAGTGGCCGTTGCCGAGTTCGCGCCCGAAGCCGTGGAGGAAGACTTGGCGCTCTTCGGCGTATTGTTGGAGCGCGGGCGCGAGATTCAGGACGGGGAAACCTTCGCGCTCGCCGAACGCGCGCAGGCGCGTGTCCGGGTAGAAGATGTCCGACGCGCCGACGCGCTTGAGGAAGGCGGCGCGCGCTTCGGGACGCGGGTGCACCTGCACGCCGTTGCTCAAGGTCACGACGATGAACTGCGCGCCGCGCCCGCGCACCTCGTCGCGCATGACGCGGAGCAAGTCTTCGGTGACGTGCCAGGCCTCTCGCCAAGCGTCGTCGGACGGTTCGCGGTAGATGAGATTGTCGATCCCGACTTCGTCCGCGATGAGAGCGGCCGGGGCGTTCTCGTTCGACTGCGGCCTCTGCCCGTTCGCCCGCGGCGCGTTCGCCTCGCCTTCTGCGGGCGTTACAGCGGCAGCGGGTGCGCGAAGCGAGGAGAGGTAATTTTTGAGCGCGTAGTGGCTTTGATGCAAAGCCTGTATGACGCGCAAGCGCGTTCTGATCCAGCGACCGGCGCGGTTGAGCGTGGAGTGGCGCAGGCGAAACGTGCGCGAGTCGCGGAACGAATCGTCGAGCGTCAGTTTTCCGTCGCGGTGGACGAAATAGGGAATCTCTTCGGCCTTCTTGAACGCGCGCAAGTTGTCCGTGATGTCGTTGTTGGTGGTCATGGCGAGCAGCACCACGTCGGGCGCGTATTCCCAGACGCGCTCGCGCAGCGTCAACAGCTCCTGCGCCGTGCCGTAGCCGGAGACGCCGAAGTTGATCACTTCGACCCGCTTGCCTTCGTTGAAGGCCGGGCAATGTTGCAGCCTCTCTTCCAAGATCATCCAGAAGGTCTCTTCGAGCGAGACTTGCAGAGCCTCCGAGTAGGAATCGCCGACGAGCGCGATGCGCAGAGTGTTCGGCGGCTTCTGCTTCGCGTGCTCGCGGTCGCGCAAGCCCTCGCTGTTGATGCGGATGTAGGCTTCGCCTTCTTTGCGATACCAGCCGGAGAGTCCGGGTTGCAGCGCGTAGCCGCGCACGATGTCGCTCGTGTAAAAGACCGGGTAGGAGTAGCCGACGAGCCGGAGCGCGACCTCCGCGACGAGCAGGCCGAAGAGGACGGCAACGAGCAGCAACGCCAGTTTGGCGAGGCGCAGTTTTCGCTTCGACCAGTTGAGCTTGAGCGGCGCGGGTTGGGACATATCGATTTCAAGTCTCAAGTCCCAAGTCAGATTAGCTTTCAGACTTGGGACTTCGGGACTTGGGACTTCGGGACTTTTTAAGATTCCGGCACGCGCCGGAGGACTGACTGCCAGTTCGATTCGTCGTTGAGCATGCGCGCGGTCAGTTCGTCGCGCATGCGCCGCAGCTTGTCGCTCAAGGTGTGCGGGTATTCTTCGATGTCGCGGAAGCGTTGGCGCTGTTCTTCGACGAAGGCTTTCAGCTTGGTGATGGACGGGAGCGCATCGTGGCCGCGTTCCCAAAACGGCGCGAGCAACGGCGTGACCGTGACAGCGCCGGGGATGTCGATCTCTTCTCCGTCGAGTCCCACGACATCGCCGACGTAATAGCCGTCTCTGTCCGCGCCGCGAAACACTTGCAAGCGGCCGGGCAGAGTGGATTTCTCAGGCGTGTTGGAAGCCTTGAGCGTCGGCCGTCCTTCGATCAGGCATTGTTTGAAGATGACGCCCGCCACGCGCCGCACCTCACCCGAAAGTTTCGTGCCGACGCCAAAGCCCGCCGCTTCGGGAAACTCCGCGACGATCCGCCGGACGTTCTCCACGTCCAAGTCGCCCGTCAAGACGGGCATCAAATTCGTCAGCCCGTTCGCCTCGAAGAAACGCAGACACCACGCGCCGAGTTTGGCGAGGTCGCCCGAATCGACGCGGAAGCCTTTGAAGGCGCGGCGTCGGGCGTCCGTGGAAGTGGCGGCCATCGCCGCGTGCGCCGCGCCGGTGTAGACGTTGATCGTGTCGAGCAAGAGAGTCGTGCCTTGCGGGTTGGCGTCGAGCCAGCGCTCGAAGGCCACCTGCTCGAAATGTTTGGGCTGCCCGGTGCGCGGCTCGATCTCCGGCTCGTCCATGTATTCGATGAAAGCCTGCTGCCAGTAGTGCGCCGAAGTGCCGACGGCCGGAATGTCCAGACGATGCGCCGCCTCCATGTTCGAGGTGTCGTTGAAGCCGCCGATGAAGGCGTAGGTGGCGACTTCGACGGCGCGTTCGATGTCGCCGTTGCGTCGGAGAGAGAAGTCGGACAGCCAGCGCGTGTCGCCCGCCGCCATGCGCAGTTGCATGGCGATTGAAGCGGTCGTCATCGGCAGATCGAAGGCGTGCTCGAACTTGATCTCCTGCGCCTGCGTCAAACCGAACGGCCCCGTGATGTCGGCGAACGGCTCGCCCGCGAACATGATCGTCGCGGGGCGCACCGCGCGCACCTCGCCGACGAAACTCACGTCTTCGACGGCCTTCGCAAAACGAGCGAGGCCGCCCCTGTCCTGTTCGAGAAAACGCAGGCGCGGCCGGTCGAGTTCGCCCTCGGCCATCGAGCGCACCAGACGCCCGTGCCCCAGACACGGCGCGAACGGCAGCTTGCGCTGCGTCACGTAAAAGGTCGCCTCGGCCTCGCTCAGAGGTTTCCCATGCAGGCGCGTCTCGTCCTTGAACGAAGCGTCGCCCATCGTCGCGTGATAACGATCAATATTGAGAGTTCCCATAAATTAAGGCGAAGAGATCATCCTCTGGATATGCCGTCGGATGTGATTCAGCGGACGGGATAGAATATCATGGAGCAGTAAAATAAATGTTGGCGGCGTGCGTCCGCAAGCGCAAACAACAGTTCCGCTTCATCAAGAACTTGATCGCGGTACGCTCCGCGCGATCATCCGGCAGGCAGGTCTCGGCGCGGACGAATTTATTGCCTTGCCGTAGATAAAGATCGACAGAGACGGCGGGCAGTGTTCACGCTAAGAGTGCCTGAACACTGCCCGCCGTCTGTTTATGGTGTGCCGGAAGAGGGCGCGGGTTTCTTCTTCGAGGGGCGTTTGCGTTCGCTGGCGCGCGTGCCTCCGGCCTGTTCGTACTGTGTGGAGTCGGGGCCGTAGACGGCGCGAAATCCGCTGCGGGCGCGCGTGTTGATGGTTGTCAGTTCGGCCATCTGTGCGTTGAGGTCGTTTGAGAGAGCCGTCAGTTGGGTGGGGAGCGTTTCGGCTTGCTCGCGTTTCTGGCGCAGGTCTTTGAGTTTGCTCTGGAGTTTGGCGAGCGTGATTTCGCCGAGCGCAAAGGTCGGGTTTTCCGCCCAGACGCGCTCGATCTGCTCGCTGTCGGCCAGCGTCGCGTCGAAATTGTATTTTCTCGGCATGAGGATTTTCTCCTTGAGAGTTGGTGAAGAACAGGTTGAGGAAGTTCGCAATCGTGTGCGAGGAAGAAGAGTATAAAGCAAACAATTTGAAGTTTGAACGGGTGTGAGAAAATATTCCGCCGGATGTTCAGACAAGGTTATTTTGGTGAGAAACTTTGAGACGCGCGGTTCGAGATTCGTTCCGCGTTGCTCAAAGTTTGAGCAACGCGGATTAAGTTAATGTCTAACCGCTCCAATTTTTGAGCGACGCGGTTCAAACTTTAAACCTCGCTCCTCAAAAATTGAGTCACGCGGAACAATTTTTGAACCCGTAGTCCAAAGTTTGTTCCGCGCGGCTGAAATTTTTTGCATTGCTTTAGGCATCAGTTAAAGTCAGGCCGAATCTTTCCGGCCGCTGCCGCAGCGGGACGTGCCGTCCCTTACGTAGACCGGCCGTGTGAGTCGGCTTTTCACGCCCTCCGGCGGAGTTAGCCCGACAGGTTCGGCTTCTGCCTCTCTATTGCGTAGTGAGGCCGAATCATTCGGCACAATATGCGTTATGTTGCTTGCACCTGCGCCACCTTGACTACAAAACAATCGCGTAATTACAATGTGGCTATGAAAACTCGCATCGTGAAAATCGGTAATTCGCAAGGCATCCGTATTCCGAAGCTGCTCTTGGAACGTAGTAATCTTGCCGAAGAAGTTGAACTAGAAGCGGAGGACAATCGAATCATTATCCGCTCGACAAAACAACCTCGACAGGATTGGGAGCGAGCGTTTCGTGCTATGGCGGAGCGTAACGATGATGCCTTGCTTGATAACAATTTGCTCGCTCAAACTCAGTGGGATGAGGATGAGTGGCAATGGTAGTCAAACGCTTTGATGTTTACCTCATCAACCTTGACCCGACAATCGGAAGCGAGATTCAGAAGACTCGGCCATGCCTAGTGATTTCGCCGGACGAGATGAATCGCTTTATACGAACAGTGATTGTTGCGCCGATGACTACGAAGGGCACATCGTATCCCACAAGAGTCGCGTGTAAGTTTCAGGGAAAGCAGGGGCAAATTGTGTTTGACCAGATACGCACCGTAGATAAAACACGCTTGGTTAAGAGACTTGGCAAAATTGATAAGCAAATCCAGACGGAGGCCTTAGCTGTTCTAGGCGAAATGTTTGCTCCATAGGCGCAACATAACAACTCATTGAACCGGAGCGCGAATAGCGCTACTTTTATCGAGAACTTGAAATTGTTGGTGTTGAATGCGCGCCCGGTTAATGCGGGCGTTCGGTGACTCTCAGACTTCACACAAAATCATTCACGTGTCGCAAAATTACTCCACCATATGATCGTGCGCGCCGAGGGTTATAAAGCACGGATTACTGGCATGGTTGTTGCTGCCTCTCTCTTGAACGAGTTCATCTGGTTAGGAGAGATTCAGAGTGAAAACGCTTTTGGTTCAGTTGATTGTTTCGTCTACGCTTTTGGTTTCGCAGGCGTCTGTTTCCGCCGCTACACACACATCTACGGTACTGCAAGGTAATTCACGACAGGAAGCCGAAAAACTTTGGGAACAAGCGGTTCTCGCCAAAGGCGGCCGCGACAAACTTCATGCCGTGAGTAATATGTTGGCCTCGTCCCGGCTTAACGGGACTAAGTATCTCGTCAAGCCATTCACCCTTCGTTATGAACACTTCTTTGTGTTCCCCGTCAGAAGCTGGACTTGGGTCGATGAGAGGGAGTCCGGGCTTGAAGGTTTCGACATCAAAGTGCAGATGCTCGACCTGGAGCGTAACTTAACGTATCTCACCTACCCGAAAGACCCGGAATCGCCGAGAGTTAGTCAGCTTTGCCCCGATTGCACCGACCTCAGATACTCAATCTTGCGGGCGCAGCTCCGTTATTTAATGGAATCACGCTGGGTGCGCCCCGTGCCCCTCAGCGCGTCGAAGGAGCGCAGAGGGTTTAGACAAGTTGATTTAGTGCGAACGCTGGTGAACGGCGAGCGGGTGGATTTTGTGCTTGACGGCAAATCCCATTTACCGTTGGAGTTCAGCCACTATGACAACTTCGGAGGAGTGGAGTCAATCCACACGGAAAGTATGTCAGACTATGTAGAGGTGGCTGGGATTAAAGTGCCGAAGAAAATTACCGAAAGGAGATTTCGGTACCACGTGGAGTATCTCATCAACGTTCCATACGACGAGAGCTTGTTTGAGCATCCCCCCACCATTGAAGCAGGTTCGGAAGCATGGAAGGCTAAACAAAAGTAGCGCATGCTTTCAACGGCGACACCGAACAATTCATTGAACCGGACTCGGCCATCAGCGAGCCTTTTATCAATAATGGCAACTACTCGCCGGTTATACAAATTCGGGCGTTAGGCCGCTTCGTTTGTTGTGGGGCTACGGGGAACTCCTGCAACCTTAGAGTGAGATATGATATCGATTCGCCCGGCCGTCGAGAATGACATAGAGGCTCTTTGCTCGCTCGACAATTTAGATGACGGCGACCCGGAAATTGTGTATCTCAAGCGGCTCGGATGAACCTAGCGTGCCGACTAACAACCGCATGTCCCCGACTGATTTGCGCCTCTGACGGGAAAGGCGCAAACTGTAGTCGTCCCCTTAAATTCTTCCCCCTCTTAATAAACCTTTAGTCCTCGCGGGAGGCGAATATGAGAAGTCGCTTTGACGGGCGCGCGGCGTCCACGTCAGTCGTGCGCGGTTCGTGTGCGCTGCTATGTCTGTTGTTGCTGGCGTGTGTGTTCGTGTCGCCGCGCCCCGCACATTCGTCGGCGTCTGTGCAGAAGGAGGGCGGGGGCGAGTTGACGGTGGAGCGCGTGTTGGCGAAGGTGCGTGAGGCCGTGGGGTATGAGAGACGCAAGCGTCTGCGACACGGCTTCGTGGTGGAGGAAGCGGGGAAGGAGGCGCAGGCCGGGGAGGGGAGAATTTTGACGTTCGGCGCGAACGGGGAGTATCGAGAGGACGCGCGGCCGCAGAACAGCAGGCCGCTCGGCTTCGACGGGCGGTTCGGCTGGCAGGTTGATCGCACGGGACTCGCCGCCCCGATGCCGCAACGCTTGCGCGAGAAGGTTCTCATTCCGGCGTGGGTCAGGGGCGGATGGTGGTTGGACGCGCGCGCGCCGTTCGTCTATTCGATGTTGCCGGAAGAGACGAACGACAGGCGCGTGGCGCTCTCGATGCGAGTCAGGCAGGGCTTGGTGGGCGCGAAGATTTTCATAGACCGCGCGACGTGGTTGCCGGAGACGTTCGTCGTCGAGTATGAACGCGGCCCTTACACGGTGACCCTGCGTGATTACCGGGACGCGCTCGGCTTCCGCTTTCCCCACACCACAATCGTTAATTATCGCGGCTCGGATTCTGAAGTTGCGGTCAGGTCTGTGAGCGAGGCGCAAGCGGCGGACACCGCGCGCTTCGCCGCGCCCGCGCTGCCGGACGACACTGTGTTCGACAACACGCTTCCCGCACAGTTGCAGGTGGCGCAGGGCGTCGCCTTTTCGGCCGACACGCCGGGGCACTACTACGTGCGGCCGCTCGTGGACGGGCGCGATGTCGGCTGGTTTCACTTCGACACGGGCGGCGATGCGATGTACTTGGACGCGAAGTTCGCGGACGAATTGAAGATGCCCGTCCTCGGCAAGTCGATGTCGATGGGCGCGGACGGCAAGCCGCAGGAGGTGACCATCCGGCAGGGCAAGACTTTGCAACTCGGCCGCGTCACCTTCAAGAACCCGCTCTATCTCTCGACCGATTTGTCGGACAAAAACGCGCCGCCCGGCACGCGTCGCGCCGGACTCATCGGCCACCCGCTACTCGCGCGTGTCGTCGTCGAAGTGACGGGCGGCGGCCGACGGATCGCGCTCCACGATCCGGCGACGTACAAGTTGCCGCGCGGCAAGTGGGGGGAGTTGTCTTACATCGATCTGACTCCGGCGGTCGTCTGTCGCTTCGAGGGCAACCGCGAAGGTCTGTTTCAACTCGACACCGGCTACACGGGCACGGTCACTTTCTACGACAAGTTTATCCGCGACGAAAAATTGCTCGAAGGGCGCGCGTTGAAAGAGGAGACGAGTTTTGGGTCGGGCGGGAATTATAAGTTGATGACGGGCACGGTCGAATGGTTCGAACTCGGCGGCGTGAGATTCAAACGGCCGAGGGCTGGTTTTCGCGTCGAGGGTCGGAGTCGTGAAGGCGGCGCGGGCGTCGTCGGGCGCGAATTCCTCGCGCCCTTCACCATCGTCTTCAACTACCCGCAGCGCCGCATCGCGTTCCTGAAGAATTGAGTTGCCAAGTCGCCGCTCTCAAACTTCGCTTCAATCCTTCAGGAACGCGGGAGCGAGTGCGCGCGCACGTGAGCGCGTCAACCGCTCAAGCCTTCCGCGTCGGCCGGGGCTTTCGGGAAGGCCAGAGAAGCCAGCACCGAAGCGGCGATGACGCCCGCGATGATGCCGAGGCTGAGGCTGATGGGAAACTTGCCGCCGTACAGGTCGTTCAGCCACACCATCTTCAAACCGACGAAGACGAGCACCACGGCCAGCCCGTACTTCAACAAGTGAAACTTATCAATCGCTCCGGCGAGCATGAAGTACATGGCACGCAAGCCGAGGATGGCGAAGATGTTCGACGTGAACACGACGAGCGGCTCGCCCGTCAGCGCGAAGATGGCCGGCACGGAATCCACTGCGAAGATCACGTCCGTCGCTTCCAGAAAGAGCAGCGCGACAAAGAGCGGCGTCGCATGGAGCACGCCCTTCAAGCGCACGAAGAAACGCTGCCCGTGCAGTTCGGGAGTGATGGGAAAGAAACGCCGGAACAAGCGGACGAGCAGATTCTTATCCGGCTCGACGCCTTTCTCCGAAGTGAACATCATCTTGATGCCCGTGAAGATCAAAAACGCGCCGAAGACGAACACCACCCAGTGATACTGCATCAGGGCGCTCCCCACGGTGATGAAGACGGCGCGGAAGATGAGCGCGCCGACGATGCCGTAGAACAAGACGCGGTGTTGATACTTCGCGGGGATAGCGAAGTAGCCGAAGACGAGCACGAAGACGAAGATGTTATCGACCGAGAGCGATTTCTCGACGACGTATCCGGTGAGGAATTCAAGCGCCACGCGCCACGCCGCGCCCGGCGCGTCGAAGCCCGGCGTCGCAATCAAGCGCGGGTCGTGCGGAAACTTCCACAAGGCATATTGGTACAAGAGGAAGTTGAAGAGCAGGGCCAGCGCCACCCACACCACGCTCCACGTCGCCGCCTCACGAAAAGAGACTTCGTGCGCCTGTCTGTGAAACACTCCGAGGTCGAGCGCCAAGAGCAGCAGCACGAAACCCGTGAAGCCCAAGTAGAACCACCAATAATCAGCAAACGGAAAAAGTTCAATCATCGCTCAATCCTTTCACGCTCTGTTGCCTAGCGCGCAAAAAGAAAAAAACCTTTTGCGCGCCCACCTACGGCCGCAAAAGGTCTTGGTCATTGAGCGTCGATTGCCTCTTCCCGATGAGCCGGATGCCCTACGACGAGCATCGTCTTGACGGCCACACCAGACCCGCCGACGAGTTAGCGGGCGACCTACTCCCCTTTCGAGAGCAAAATATTACGAAGCCGGGATTGAACCTGTCAACTTCCGATCATATTAAATCTCCGTTAAGCGCCATCGCCGTCGCCGCCGGAGACGCCTCGCGCTTCGGGTCACCGCGAACCTAACGTTTACATCGACAGGTTAACGATATGGAGGCTGGGCGATGCGCGCCCGTCGAGAGAGACGCGCGTTGGATTGTGGTGATCGACGCTTACGCCTGGTCTCTGCGTGCAATCCACATGGTGTGCTCGCGCGATATGGCATTTTCCGCGTCGGCGACAAAAACGGACAACTCGTCGTCGGTGTCGACGTGGTGAGCCTTAATCGCGATCAGTCCCAATTCCTGCGCCGCCAAGTTATAGGACTGGGCTAATTCCTGATGTCTCTTCACCTGTAGCCAAGCGATGAAGGCGGTTGCCAGAGTGGAGAAAATCCCGGCCAGATTCAAGGGAAATTCCGGCCAGCGAACAAGGCAGAAAGCCGCCGCGCCCGCGCCTATTTGCGCGCACATGATGGCGATAAACCAGACCTCTTCTTTCCTTTGATTGACGTGCGCTTTTTGGCCATACCAAGTTCGCTGCTCTTCGATTCGCGCTTTGATATAGAAGTCTCTTCTCGCCGTCGTGTTTAAGTTTCGTATCTCGCGCATCCGGTCGCTGATTTGCGCCTTATCGCTCAACTTCCCGTCGAGCGCGCCCGACAGATACTTGCGCTGAGAGAGCACGAGTCCCAGATCGTCAGCGAGTTTTTGATCAGCTTCTTTCGCCGTGAGGCTAATCAAATACGGCTCGGCACAAGTCATATAACGCCACGCGAGCGTCTTCACCGATTCGGCAATCGCACGCCCGCCATACCAATCTTTCTCATACCTGCCGAATCTGATCGCCCCCGTCAGCACCAGGCTGATGATGAATGAAATGCCGCCGAGCACGGCCAGCAGCGACATATATGCGCTCGTGCCCACGGAGATGGCGGACAACGTCGCGCCGACAATCAGAAAAATCAAATCCGCGATGAATAAAGCCAAGTAACGCTTCTGGGCTGAACCCGAAGCGCTGCTCGCGGCATTATGGAGCGCGGGCAAATCTCCACTTGTGATATTCATTGTCTGAGATGACATCCACGCAATCCTCTGAATTGATCCTACGGCCGCGAAGATACGGCAATCAACTTACTTAAACCTACTTCAACTTACTTCCGCGCGCATCCCGGTTTTGCGGGCTCAACGGATGACGCTGGTGTTGAAGGTGACTTGCAGGATGATCGACACGATGAAGCCGAGGCCGAACAGCAGCCAGTGCACCGAGCGCCTGCGCGTGAAGAGGAGCGGCACGATAAAGAGCAGGCTCATCGCGATGACGAGCAAGGCGTAGCGCATGCCGCCGAGGCGCGCGAAGTGGTCGCTGCCGTGCAGCAGCGTGTCCGGGATGTCGAGCAGAATGTAGAGCGAGATGAGCGGCACGATCCAGCGGATGACGCCGAAATAGTGTGCGTCGAGATCGATGTCGTCTCCCGGTTCCACGTCCGGCATGAAGAGGCGCGCGACGAACAACAGCAGCGACGGCTTCACCAGCAAAAACGCGAAGAGCCAAAAGCTGAACGGCGACGTTTTACGCCAACCGTAGATGAGCCACCACTCGTAGGCGTTGTAGAGCACGAGCGCCAGCGACCACAGCACGAACAGTCCAGACCAGCGCACGCGCCCCGAGCGCGGCCGCACGTGATGCTGCACGAGATCGGCCAAGCCCCCGAGCACGCGCGTCAAGGCCAGCGCCGGAATCAAACTGATGAAAGTGACGAGATAGGAGAAAGCGTCCATAGGAAAGCGGGTAGGGTTGAATACTCGGTCGAGTGTCCTTCCTCTTAAATTATCGCGTCGCGCCGTTTGTGTCCATGCGGTCGAGGAGAGTTTGGGCGCGCGCGCGCAGACGCGGGTTCGCGCCGCTGTTGAGAAGTTGGCGCAGCGTCGTGCGCGCGGCTTCGGTGTCTTTCATGCGGAGGTAGACTTGCGCGAGGATGAAGGTCAGGTCGGGTCGGCCGGGCGAGAGTTTGAGTCCCTGCCGGAGCAGTTCGACGGCTTCGGGGAGTTGTTCGCCCGTGACGAGATTGATGAAGGCGAGGAGGCGATAGGATTCGGCGAAGTCGGGCTTGAGCGCGATTGAGCGGCGCAGGGCGCGGCGCATCGCGTCGGCCGTCGGGGGCGGGTAGGAGTTGATCTCCTGCTCGTCGTCCATCTCTTCGCGGCTGAGGGCGTAGGCGTAGTAGTAATGCGTCAGGTATTTGTTCGGCTCAAGCGTCGCGGCCTGCTGCAACAGACGCCGCGCCTCCGCGCCCTGCCGCTGCCGGACGCGCACCATGCCGAGCGAGGCGTAGGCCGAGGCCGCGCCGGGGTTGAGATTGATGGCCTTTTGCAGATGCCGGGCGGCGTCTTCGTAGCGATTGATGTGGAGAAGCAAGTCGCCCAAGAAATAGTGCGCGTCGGCGCTTGTCAACTGGAGCGACTGCAACTCGGCCACGACGCTCAAGTTCTCCTCCAACTGCGTGTTGCGCGCGCGGAAGTCCGCGCGCGCGACGTACTCCGCCAACTCCCGTTCCATCCCGGCGAAGTCCGTCTTGAACGACTGTCGGAAACTTTTTTCGTAGGGCGCGCCCGCGACCGCCAGTTCGATAAAGCGCAGGAGTTGAAGTTGCCTGCGCCCGTCGTCGGCCGTCATCAGGTAATGGACGAGCGCCCACGCCTCGGCGTTGAAGATGCCGTTGCGCTCGCGTTCGTTGTAGTCGGGCGAGGCGCGATCCACGTTGAAGAGTGCGGCGAGCGGCAGCAACTTTTGTTTGCGCAGGAGCGAGAGGTTGCCGTTGACGGGCTTGCCGAGAATGTTTCGGTTGCGCGCGATGTCGAACTCGAAGGTGCTGTAATACTGCGCCAAGCCCTCGTTGAGCCAATCGGGAATGCGGCGCGCTTGGCTGTCGATCAAGAGGTGGACGGATTCGTGGAAGAGTTTGACGTAGAGAGTTTCGCGGTCGCGGTCGAGCGGCAGAGCGATGTAGTTGATGTCGAGCCCCGACTGGAAATAGCTGATGAAGTCCGTGGGCTTGCCTTGATAGAGCGGGCGGAAGTCTTTGTAGGAATCGAAGTCTTTGAAGACGACGACCGTGGTGGGCACGGAGGAACTGAGACCGGAAGCGGGGAAGAGTTGCGAGAAGGCGTTGCGAAACTGCTCGAACCTGATGGCGACTTCTCTGAGTTCGCTCTCGCTCGCATCGCCGACGAGCAGGTAATGCGGCGAGCGCACGCCGGCCCACGCATCTTTGGCCGCCACTGTTGCCGCCCCCGTCGTGGTCGCCATCAAAACTAAGACTGCAACCACGAAACGACGCGAAATCACACTAAATCCTTGTGCGTGTGGTTTCGCGTCGTTTCGTGGGTTCATGGCTTTGTTCGTCCCTACTCTTGTCAGACGGCGGCCGGGTCGCTGACCGGTTCGGGCGGCGTCTGAGAGACGTGGCTGCCATGCGTTCGCGCGTGGTGCGCGCCCATGCCGACCGAGGCGGCCATGAACGGGCGCTCGAAGAGGCGGAAGAACAGCCACGCGAAGAGGATGGAGAGCGGCGTCATCACCACGAGCGCGACGGTGCGGATGTGAAACTGCGTGAAGCCGAACCAGTACCACTGCATCAAGACGAAGAGATGCGTCAGGTAGAGCGAGTAAGAGATCAGGCCGAGACCCGCCAGCGCCATGAAGAAGCGCGAGGCGTGTTGCGACAAGGCGCGGCGTCGCCCCTCGGCGCGCACGGCGGCGTTGACCATGACGAAGAAGCCCAGGCCCCACGCCGGATGCATCAAGAGCCAGCCCGCGTCGTGCAGCCAGACGAGATGGTTGACGTAAGGCAGACCCGTCGCCAAAGCCATCGCGAGCAGGAGCGCGCCTGCGCCCGTCTGCCACCTGTAACACCATTCGGGCAGGCGCACAACGCCTAAGGCCGCTTCCACGCCGAGCGCGCCGAGCGCCCAGATGAACCAGTTGGTCGCCGCCGCTTCGGTGACGGGGATGCTTAGGCCGAACGCGTAGCCGACCGCGCGCCCGATCACGAGCCACAGGACGCGCGCCCCCAAACACACGGCGAGCGTCCGCGCCCAACCGTAACGGATGCGCAGCCAGAGCAACAGGAAATAGGCGAGATAGAGTTGCTCCTCAATCGCCAAAGTCCAGAACGCGCCGTTGATGCTGTAGGTCGTGCGCATGTCCACGTTATGCAGCATCAAGAGGTGCAGCGCGGCGTCCCACAAGTAGAAACCGTTGAGGTCGGGGGCGGTCTGGTAAGCGTTGTAGCCGAGGTAGAGGACGAGCGCGGCCAGATATGGCGGGTAGAGACGCCGCACGCGCCGTTTCCAGAAGGTGTAGAAGTCGATGGACGGATGCTCGACGCCGGCGGCGCGTGCGCGCGCCCAGTGCAAGTGAATGCAGAAGCCTGAGATGACGAAGAACAGGAAGATTCCCGCGTAGCCGAAATGCACGACCCACGCGGTGACGGTCGGCAGCCACCACTGCCAGCCCGCGTAGGCGGTCTGCGGCGCGACGCCGAGCGCGTGATAGACGACCACCACCACGGCGGCCACGCCCCGCATCGCGTCGAGGCTCAGCACGCGCCCGACCTTTCGTCCCTCAGACTTGAACTCCGCCACGGCAGTCAACCTTTAAAACACACCCGCCACGTTTGATTTAATCGCGCGCCATTCTAGCACTTAGGGCGGCACGGTCGAATCGGCGCGGCCGCGTCGTGCGGCTCGTGGCGGCGGACGGCGGGCGTGCTTGCGTTCACAGTTGGAATAGTGCATGATGGCTGCCAGTTAATCCTTCTCTCATGTATTAACGGTGGTACGCCGGTACTGGCCGCACTAAAGCGGCGCGGCGTTTCGGATAATCAGGAGGAAGGTCGATCTCAACATCAGAAGCCGCCCGTTTAAGCCGGGCACACGAACTAAGAGCTTTCGCCTACCTACCGTTACTCCTAAGCCTCCTTCGATTCGACGCTTCTTCCAACACCTCCCACAGGGGAGAGGGATAAATTTATGTCTATGAAACTTTACGTCGGCAATCTCGCTTTTCAAACATCGAGCGAAGATTTGCAGGAGTTGTTCGCGCAGGCGGGCACGGTCGAGTCGGCTTCGGTCGTCGAAGACCGCGAGACGGGACGTTCGCGTGGCTTCGGCTTCGTCGAGATGTCGTCTAACGAGGAAGGCCAGAAAGCCATCGAGCAGTTCAACGGCAAGGAAGTCAACGGCCGCAGCCTGAACGTCAACGAAGCCAAGCCGCGCGAAGACCGCGGCGGGCGCGGTGGCGGTGGTGGTGGCGGTGGTCGCGGCGGCTATGGCGGCGGCGGCAATCGCGGCGGCGGTGGCGGCTACGGCGGCAACCGCTACTAAGTAAATTCGTGCGCGGCGCGGGCGTGATCAAGCGCCCGCGCCGCGCACGATGCGTTCACCTGACATCTGATGAAGGAGAGAAAATATTGGCGAAAGAAGATTTAGTTCCGGCCGAAGGCGTGGTGATCGATAAATTGCCGAACGCGTTTTTCAAGGTGAAACTCGACGGCGGCGACCATTTGGTGCTGGCTCAAATCGGCGGGAAGATGCGAAAAAATCACATCCGCATTTTGGCCGGCGACCGCGTGAGCGTCGAATTGTCGCCCTATGACTTGAGCCGTGGACGCATCACTTACCGCTACAAATAGGGCACAGCGGCCGCGCACGTTTCGCCCGCGAAAAAAGATTATGGTGACAGACGTTAAAACCTCTCCTCTCACCTGCGCCTTCACCGGCGAAGGCGCGGAGACGCGTCTGGAATTGCTGAACACCAGCGACGAGACGCTCAGGTGCGTCGAAGTGCTGACCGTCTTTCTCAAGGACGTGGAGACTTCCGGCGCGCCCTCGCGGGCGCACATCCGTTTCGAGGCCGTCAAATTCATCCGCCCGCGTGAGACGGCCGTGATGCCGCACAAGACCTTGATTGACGGGAAAGTTGCCCCGCCCGGCGAAGACCAGTTGGAACGCCTCAAAGCCGCAGCGGGCGTCAGGCCACCTTATGTGCTGGATATTTCTTGGGAAGACTCCGAAGGGAAAACGCGCTTTCAACGCATCCCCGTCGGACGCTAATTGACCGGATAAACACACCTCATAAACACCCCTCGCGGAGTCGCGCCGTCGTCTCGACTCCCGCCCCGGAACTTCACCCCTCCGGCCTAAATTTTCGGATGATCCGTTTTCAGTCTAAATCTCGCGTTAGTGGATGAGACGTAATTTGGAGACTCGCTAACGAAGTTTTAAGAGGATTTGACCCGACGACGGAGAACGAGAACATGAGCGCCAACATCAGAATCATCAAACGCAGCGAGCGAGAAGCCACGCACAAGGCGACCCAGAGCCGCACCCCCGAAACCAAAAACCCGCGCCAAGCCACGCGCGACATCGCCGGCCACGTCAACACCTGGATCAAGGAATTTCGCAAGCAGCGCCACACGCCCGACCCGCGTCGCGCCTTCGCCAATCTCTTCGTCAACCCGGCCACTTCGACGGCCGACTAACGCGACTTCTACCCCCGCGCGAATCCGCCGTGCGTTCTACGGCCAAACACACGGCGAGCGCAAAATTAAAGTCCCCGCCTGCGCATCGATACGCTCCGTCGCATCGCAGGCGGGGACTTTAATTTTGCGCTTCCGAGCCGCGCCTCAACGGGGCGTGGGCGTCGGGCTTGGACTCGGCGAGGGCGCGGGCGGCGGCGCGGGCATCCGCTCTTTGGTGAAGCGCGGGAGCATTTCGTCGCGCGTGGCGAGGTGGTAGACGGCCGCCGCGACGACGACAGCGGCGCTGCGCACGTCCGCTTCGACGATGCGTTCGTAGGTGTCGAGGTTCGTATGCCAAGTGTGCGTGCCGTATTCGATGGGGTCTTGGCCGAGGCCGATGCCGGGCAAGCCCGCCTCGTTGAAGGAGGTGCTGTCGGTTCCGCCCGTGCGGCGGCTCGTGGTGGCAATCGCGCCCACGACGCCCAAATCTTCAAACGGCGCGAGCGCTTGCCGCAGCACCGTCGCCGCTTCGGGCGGGCCGAAAACGTTCGCGCCGCGAATGCGTCCCGTCCCCGAATCGACGTTGAAATAGCCGTTGAACTTGAAATACTCCGGCTTCGGATTTTCAAACATGCCGAAGTGTTCCCGGACGTAAGCCTTCGAGCCGAGCAAGCCCTGTTCTTCGCCGCTCCACAAGGCGACGCGAATCGTGCGGCGGGGGCGGAGGCCGAGCGTGTGCAGGATGCGCGCGGCTTCGAGCATGATGGTGCAGCCGACGGCATTGTCGGTCGCGCCTGTCGCCGCGTGCCAAGAGTCGAGGTGGCCGCCGAGCATCACCACCTCGTCGGCCTTGTCCGTGCCCGGTATCTCGCCGACGACGTTGTAGGAGGTGCGCCCTTCCGGGTAACTGCGGTTGACGATGTTGAACTCCAACTCGACCGGCGTGCCGTCGGCCAGGATGCGACTGATGCGCCCGTAGTCTTCGTTACGCATGACGACGGTGGGCACGGCCTTCGTCACGTCGAAAGTGCGATTGTTGAAGGCGCGTATCTGCCCGTGCTCGCGCCCCGCGTCGTTGATGCGGACGAGCGCGCCGCTCGCCACGAGAAATTGATCGAGTTGTTCGTTCGCTTGCGCCGCGGTCAGAATCGCGGGCGGCTGCGGCGTCGGTTGCGCCGACGGGTTGGCGGGCGAAGGCGCGGGCGAGGGCGAAGGCGCGGCGAAGGGCGGCTGCGCCGACGCCGGGTTGTTCGGGTCGAACTGGTTGCGCACCTCTTGGTCTTCGCGTCGCTTGTTCTGCGGGTTGAAGGTGACGGGCACGCTCTGATGCCGGCCGACGAGCACGATCTTGCCTCTCAACTGTTCCCTGATGCCTTCGAGGAAGGCCGTCAACGCTTCTTTCGTCTGTCGTTCGGGCAGGACGAGTTGATAGGCGCGGCCTGTGACCGTGCCGTTCGTGCCCGGCGTCCACGCGAGCGCTTCGCAGACGAGCGCGTCTTTGACCGGCGAGACGATGTGCGCCGAAAGTCGCTCGTTCAACCAGCCCGGATGGCCGAAGTCCCAAGGCTCTAGGTGCGCGTTCTTGAAGCCCCAGTCGGTCATCTGCTTCACAGTCCAATCGGCGGCGGCTTTGAAGTTGGGCGAGCCGGTGAGTCGCGGCCCGTACACGTCGGCCAAAACGTGCAGCGTGCGCATGGCCTGCGAACGCTCCAAGCCCTCGCGGCGAATCTTCCAATAAGCATCCATGTCGATGCGCTCGCTTTGGACGGCGGCAGGCGCGGCGGGCGTCTGCGCCCTGACGACGGCGGCCAACGGGCTGAACGACACGGACGCGAGCAGCAGAAGTGCGGCGATCTTTCTCACGATCTTTAAGTGCTCCTCTGAAAAGATTGTTTGTCGGATGGACAGGTTTCTTATAACACAAACGATGAAATGGTAAATGGTAAATGGTGAATGGTGAATGGAAAGAACCCGTTTTCACCATGCACCATTTACCATTCACCATTTACCACTATATTGACGCTGTCCGGCGTTTAACTTACTCTGTGGCCGCGCTTCCGTCGCAGTGGAGCGTGCCGCCTCCGCATCTCGGCCTCTTTCGGTTACATCCAAAGCTCGCAGGTAGTCTTATGAAATCAGTCGTCACGCTCCTTCAACGTTTCCTCGCGACGGCGCTCGTCGTCTCCTGCGTTTGTCTTGCCGTCACGGCGGCGCAGGAACGCGGCATCGGCGTCGGCGGGCAGACGGAAGCGGGTCGCTACTTCGCGCTCGTCATCGGCAACAACAATTATCAGTACGTCCAGCGTTTGAAGACGGCCGAGGACGATGCGCGCGAGATCGACACGCTCCTGCGCACGCAGTACGGCTTTCAAACCAAAGTGCTCCTCAACGCCACGCGCCAACAGATCATCTCGGCCATCAATTCCTATCGACGCGATTTGTCGGCGGATGCCAACCTGCTCATCTATTACGCGGGGCACGGCGTCAACGACAAAGAGATCGATAAAGCCTACTGGCTGCCCGTCGATGCGCGGCTCGACGACAACTCGAACTGGATCAGCGCCGACGACATCACGAGCAACATACGCGGCATCCCGGCCAAGCACGTCCTGATCGTCTCGGACAGTTGTTATTCGGGCACGCTCACGCGCGGGTTGGAGGCGAGTCTCCCAGCGCCTTCGGAACGGCAGAGATACTTGCAGAAGATGTGGGCGGGGAAGTCGCGCACGCTGATGGCTTCGGGCGGCAACGAACCCGTCGCCGACGGTGGCGGCGGCGCCAATCATTCGGTCTTCGCCAACGCTTTGCTGCGCGGTCTCAAACAGATGGAGCGCGAGCAGTTCACGGCGGGCGAACTGTTCCGCGATTTTGTCGAAGAGAGTGTCGCGGGCAGAGCCAACCAGACGCCCGAATATAATCCTCTGCGCAACTCAGGCCACGAGAGCGGCGACTTCATCTTCACACGCACGGGCGCGGCGCGTCCCACGACGGCGACGACGGCGACGACGGCGACGATAACGGGCAGCGCGCCTGCCAACACCTCAGCCGCCACGGCGAGGCCGGTCGATCCCACGGCCATCGAGTTGACGTTCTGGGAGTCGATCAAGAACAGCACCGACCCGGAAGATTTCAAGGCGTACTTGGAGGCGTATCCGAACGGCGCGTTCGCACCGCTCGCGCGCCGCCGCGCCAACGTTCGACCGACGGGGAAGATGCCCGCCGGAGTCTCGCCCTCAGCCAACGCACCGGCGGGAAACGCACCCGCGGGCAACGCCGCGACCGCTAACGTCGAGGCAAACGATGCCACGTCGAAGACGCGAAGCGCCGCGGGCGAGAACGACGCGGACGGCACGAGATTGCGCGGCGTGCGCGATTATTTCTACACGCTGCCGGAACGCTATCTGGACATCCCGGTCAGCGACCGCGCCGGTCTGCTGCAAAGCGGCGTCGCCCTCGTGGACACGAAGAACGGCTACATCTCGCTCCAAAACGGCGTCTCCGGCCAATACGTCCTCACGGTCTTTCGCCGCACCACGGGCGGTTATCTCGTCGCCCTCAGACACACGCGTCAGGGCACGCCCGCCGCGCGCGGGGTGTCCAGACTCTTCTTCCTGCGCTACGACTCCGAGAAGTGGAGCGACGTGACGGACGAAGTGCTGCCCCTGCCTTTCGACCCGACGCTCAACTACGAACTGCCGCGCTACGGCACGGTCATCGCCGTCACGAATCGCGCGGGCGCGAAAGTCTACGAACTCGTCTGGGCGAACGGGCGTTTCATCAAGCGCTAGAACGACGAGCAAACGTCGAAGCGGCGACTATGCATCGTCGCTTTGCTAAACTTTCGCTGCGCGTCGAATCGTCTCTCGGCCGCGCCTTGCCTTCGTGTTGAGAGCGACTGAGAAAACTAAAACGGTGGAACCACGAAGACACACGAAACCACACTAAACTAAAAGACACTAAACTCCTTTTCGTGTTGCTTCGTGTCGTGCGCGTGGTTTCTTGCCTTTGTTAGTCGCTCTTGGTTTCTCTCCCGCCTTTTGTCGAACTCGGCCGCCGCTCCCGTCGTAGAGACTCGTATCGAGGCGGGCGCGAGCGCATCCGCCGGTTCGTCCGAATCACACCACAAAACGCAACAGTGATAGAAAGGGATTCGATGAAAAGATTTCTCCGCCTCGCCGTTTTCGCCCTGATTCTCGCCACGGCCGCCGCCGCCACAGCGTTCGCGCAAGCGGCCGCGCCCACGCTGCCGCCCGCGCCCTTGACCGCCATCCGCGCCGGTAAACTCGTCGTGCCCGAAACAGGCGCGACCTTGACCAACCAGATCATTCTCGTCGAAGGCACGCGCATCAAGGCCGTCGGCGCGGACGTGCAGATACCGGCGGGCGCGAAGATCATCGACCTCTCGCGCCAGACCGTGTTGCCCGGCCTCTTCGATTGCCACACGCACATGGCTTTTCTCATCGGCGGACGGCGCACGCGCGAACGCGGCTCGCTCTTTTTCTACGACCTGACGCACACCAACGCCGAGCGCGCCATTCACGGCGTCGTCAACTCGCGCGACATGCTCGACTCGGGCTTCACCACCATCCGCGATGTCGGCAACGATGCCAACTACGTCGATACAGACCTGCGCCGCGCTATCGATCAAGGACTCATTCCGGGGCCGACCATCATCAACTCAGGCCGCATCATCGCTCCCTTCGGCGGCCAGTACCAACTTCAACCCGAACGCCGACACCTCGGCGAGCCGGAATACTTCTACGCCGACACGCGCGACGAGATGCGCAAGGCCATCCGCGAGAACGCGCACTTCGGCGCGCGCGTCATCAAGATCGTCGTGGACGACCAGCCCTACATCTATTCGGTCGAAGACATCAAATACATGGTGGCCGAAGCGGCGGGCGCGGGGTTGAAACTGGCCGCGCATTGCGTGACGGAGCAGGGCGCGCGAAACGCCGCCGAGGCGGGCGTCGCTTCCATCGAACACGGCTTCAACATGTCGGACGAGACGTTGGCTTTAGCAAAGAAGAACAACGTCGTGCTCGTCAGCACCGACTTCACAGAGAAAGCTTGGATGGCTTACGACTTGCCGCAGGACGTGGCGAAGCGTTTCGTCGAACGCGGCATCGACCGCCTCAGACGCGCGCACAAGATCGGCGTCACGCTCGCCTTCGGCAGCGACCTCATCTTCTCCGCGCCCGACGAGACGCGCGGCACTTGGACGATCTCGCTCGTGGACATTTTCGTCGCGGCCGGGATTCCGCCACAGGAAATCCTGCGCGCCTTCATCCCGAACGCGGCGCGGCTGCTCGGCGTCGAGAAAGCACGCGGCGCAATCGCGCCCGGCCAGTTCGCGGACATCATCGCCACGCCGGAGAACCCGCTCGAAAACATCTCGACGCTCAAACAAGTGAACTTCGTGATGAAGAACGGCAAGGTCTTCAAAGGCGCGAAGTAGATCGGGCAAAGAGACTGCGCGATTCGTAACTAATACTTGTCTTTCCTTTGCGCCTTTGGGTGAGGTTAATGCTGACCAAAGAAATAACTCACGCAAAGGCGCAAAGGCGCAAAGGCAGGTGGTTGCAGTTTTGTCGTTAGATTGATTTAAGGAGAAAGACGATGGACGAACGGTGCGACGTGAGAGGTGGGCGTGTGCGGCCGGTGAGTGCGTCGGCCGTGTTGGTCGTGCTGGCTGTGTGCGCGTGCGGGTTGACGGCTCGCGGGCAGGATTGGACGCAGTGGCGCGGCTCGTCGCGGGATGGGACGGTGACGGCGAAGAATGCGCCCGCCGGTTGGCCGAAGTCTTGGCAGCGCGTGTGGCGCACGGAGTTGGGCGAGGGTTATTCGTCGCCGGTCGTCGCGGGCGGGCGCGCCTTCGTCCACAGTCGCCGAGACCCGGAAGAACTCGTCACGGCCGTCAATCTCGCGGACGGCAAAATCGTCTGGCAGCAGCGATACGCCGCGCCGTTTAAGAAGAATCAATACGCGGTGCAGATGGCGAAGGGGCCGAACGCGACGCCGCTCGTGGCGGGTACGCGCCTGTTCACGGTGGGCACGACCGGAGTGGTCACGGCTTGGGAGACGAACACGGGTCGCCGCTTGTGGAGCAAGGATTTTTCGCCGACGGTCGATACGTCGAAACTGTTTTGCGGGACGGCCGCTTCGCCGCTCCTCGTCGGCGGACTCGTCGTCGTGCAAGTCGGCAGCGACGTGCACGGCGGTCAAATTCTCGCGCTCGACACGGCGACGGGCGCGAGCCGCTGGGAGTGGCGCGGCGCGGGGCCGGGCTACGCCTCGCCCATCACTTTCAAGGTCGCGGGCACGGAACAGGTCGCTTCGATGACGGAGAGTTCCATCGTCGGCCTCGACGCGAAGACGGGCAAGGAACTGTGGTCTGTGCCGTTCCCGGACGACTGGCACGAGAACATCACCACGCCCGTCTGGACGGGCACGCACCTCGTCGTCTCCGGCATAAGACAAGGCACGCACGCTTACACGCTCCGGCCGGAAGCGGGTAAGTGGCAAGCGACCGAGGCTTGGAAGAACGCCGACGTGACGATGTACATGAGTTCGCCCGTCTACGGCGACGATCTGTTGTACGGCCATTCGGTCAAACGCAAAGGGCAGTTCGTCGCGCTCGATGCGAAGACCGGCGCAACGCGCTGGATCACGGAGGGGCGCGAAGGCGAACACGCCTCCGTGCTCTTGACGCCGCACCACGTTCTCTTCCTGACGAACGGCGCAGACCTCATCGTCGCACGACGCGCGACAAACGCGTTCGAGTCGGAGCAGCGATACGACGTGGCCGACGCGGAGACTTACGCCGTGCCCGTCCTGCTCGGCCGAGACCTCTACGTCCGCGACGCGACGAGTCTCATGCGGCTCGCGCCCGCGCCTTAAGTTGCGCGTGAGGCGTTGAGCGAAACATCGTCGCGGCACAGTCAAGGCCGGGCGGCGCAAGGGAAGCGTCGCCCGGCCTCAGTCTATTTTGAACGCTCGCAAGATTCGCGCGATGATCTGAAAAGGGACGTGAACGCGCGATGCGCGCTCAGATGCTTTTCGCGGCTTGGAGAATCTCGGCGGTCGTCCGGTAGAAGCGCGAGGTCGTTTTCGCGCCGCAAGACCTTTCGATGAAGGGGGCGGGATTGCCCGCTCGTCCACCGACGACGCGCAGCAGGCTGAACACTTCGCCGCGCGTGGCTTGTAGTATCTCGTAGTCTTGTTTGGGCGAGACGTGCGGCAGCTTGAGCGTGGCGGCGAGCGGTCGCGAGATGAAGGTGATGAGGAAACGCGTGTCGGGCGAGGCTGTGAGGTGTCTGAAGGTGTCGAGCCGAAGGGCGCTTTCGACTTCGGGAATGGTACGGAGAAACGTGGGCACTGCGTAGCCGAGCGCCGTGGCGAGGTGTTCTTCGATCTTGCGCGTCAGCGCGGCGCGCGCTTCCGCATCGTCCGTGTCGAAGAAGATGTTGCCGGTCTGGATGTAGCTGCGCACGCGGCCGAAGCCGAGCGCCGAGAACAACGCGCGCAACTCTTCCATCTTGACGCGATGCCCGCCGATGTTGATGCCGCGCAAAAATGCGATGTAAGTTTTCCCGTGCATGCGCGGCAATATAACAAATCTTCTCTTTGCGCCTCCCGCGCCTCCGGCGTGAGTTGTATTCTTTAGTCAGTATAAATCTCACGCCGGAGGCGCGGGAGGCGCGAAGGAAAGGCCGTAACTGCGACACGCGCTCTTGAGTTCGATTGTCGTATAGTTGCTGCGATAGAATTGCCGGGGAAGAGATGATGAAGCAGGAGACAAAAACTCAAGAGCAGCAAGGCGCGCCAGAGCAGACGGTCGAGGCGCATCCGAGCCACTACGAACCCGCTAAGCAAGACCTTAAAACCGAACGCGAACTGCGCGCCGAGGCCACGGCTTCGACGGGCGGCGAACCGGAAGGCGGCGTGGTCGCGGACGATGGGCGTCGCGCGCAGCCGCCCGCGGAGTTCACCGGGATCAAACTCTCGGCGGCGAGCGAGACGGCCGGTGGCTTACCGGCCATCATGTCCGCTCTGAAACATTCTTGGACGGAGATGGGCGCAAGGCGCACTTTGAAGACGCTCACGCGCGTCAACCAGAAGGGCGGCTTCGATTGTCCCGGCTGCGCTTGGCCTGAGCCGGACGGCGAGCGGACGCATTTCGAGTTCTGCGAAAACGGCGCGAAGCACGTCGCCGACGAAGCGACGACGAAACGCGTCACGCCCGAATTCTTCCGCCGCCACAGCGTCGCCGAACTCTCGCGCCAGACCGATATGTGGCTGAACGATCAGGGGCGACTGACGCACCCGATGCTGCTCCGGCGCGGCGGCGAACATTACGAAGCCGTCGGTTGGGACGAAGCCTTCCGTCTCATCGCGCGCGAGTTGAATGCGCTTCGTTCGCCGGATGAAGCCGTCTTTTACACTTCGGGGCGCACGAGCAACGAGGCGGCCTTTCTCTATCAACTTTTCGTGCGCCAATTCGGCACGAACAACTTGCCCGACTGCTCGAACATGTGCCACGAGTCGAGCGGTTCGGCGCTCTCGGAATCAATCGGCGTCGGCAAGGGCACGGTCACGCTCGAAGACTTCTCGGAGGCCGAGGCCGTCTTCGTCGTCGGGCAGAATCCGGGGACGAACCACCCGCGCATGCTCTCGACGCTGCAAGCCGCCAAGCGGCGCGGCTGTCGCATCGTCCACATCAACCCGCTGCCCGAAGCCGGCATGTCGCGTTTCAAACACCCGCAGGAAGTTTTCGACACGCTCGTCGGCCGTGGAACCGAACTGGCAGATCTGTTTCTGCAAGTTCGCATCAACGGCGACGTGGCGCTCCTGCAAGGCATCTCGAAAGCGGTCTTCGAGGAAGACGCGCGGCGCGGCGGCCGTGTCATCGAACGCGACTTCATCGCGGAGCACACGGTCGGCTTCACGGAGTTCGCCTCCGCGCTCGAACAGGTCGGCTGGGACGAGATCACGGAGACGTGCGGCATCGGGCGCGAACAGATACAAGCGGCCGCGCGCGTGTTCATCGAATCGCGGCGCACGATCTTCTGTTGGGCGATGGGGCTGACGCAGCACAAGAACGCCGTCGCGAACATTCAAGAGATCGTCAACCTCTTGCTCTTGCGCGGGCAGATCGGCATGCCGGGCGCGGGCGTCTGCCCCGTGCGCGGCCATTCAAACGTGCAGGGCGACCGCACGATGGGCATCTGGGAGCGCCCCACGCCCGCCTTCCTCGATGCTCTCGCGCGCGAGTTCGCGTTCGAGCCGCCTCGTCAACACGGCTTCGACACCGTGGAAGCGATCAAGGCGATGCACGCCGGGCGCGCGAAAGTCTTCTTCGCGATGGGCGGCAACTTCCTCTCGGCCACGCCCGACACGGAGTACACGGCCGCAGCCCTCAGTCGCCTGCGACTGACGGTGCAAGTCTCGACGAAACTCAACCGCGCGCATCTCATCACGGGCGAGCAGGCGTTGATTCTGCCGTGCTTGGGGCGGATGGAAGTAGACCGTCAGGCGTCGGGCGAGCAGTTCGTCAGCGCGGAGAATTCGATGGGCGTCGTGCAATCATCGCGCGGGAATTTAGAGCCCGCCTCGAATGAACTGTTGAGCGAAGTGTCAATCGTCGCGCGGCTGGCCGAGGCCACTCTGGGCGCGCGCGCGGGCAGCGTCAACTGGTTGGAACTCGCTTCCAATTACGATCTGATCCGCGAGCGCATCTCGCGCGTCGTCGTCGGCTTCGAGAATTACAACGAGCGCGTGAGAAACCCCGGCGGCTTCTACCTGCCGAACCTCGCGCGCGAGCGACAGTGGCAGACCGCTTCGGGCAAGGCGCAGTTCACCGTCCACGCTCTGCCGCGACACGACTTAGCGCCCGGCCAGTTTTTGATGATGACCATTCGCAGCCACGATCAATTCAACACGACCATCTACGGCCTCGATGATCGTTATCGCGGCATACGGAACGAACGGCGCGTCGTTCTGCTCAACCCCGAAGATATCCGCGAGGCGAACCTCACGGAGGGCGCAACGGTCGATCTCGTCAGCCACTTCGAGGGCGAAGAGCGCGTCGCGCGCCGCTTCACCGTCGTCCCCTACAACATCCCGCGTCGTTCGGCCGCCACCTATTTCCCCGAAACGAACGTGCTCGTCCCCATCCGCAGCGTCGCCGACAAAAGCAACACGCCCGCCTCCAAATCCGTCGTCATCTCACTGCGTCCCGTCGCCGAAATTTGATTTCGTCGTCAAAGACTTGAGAACTTATGTTGATTAGAAAGCTTTCGTTACGTGACACAAAGGGCGGGGAGGATTTGAAAGGTAAATCCCCGCAGCAGTTGATTGCTATGATGTGGCAGTTAGCTCTTGACGCTTGGTCGTTTAAGGAAAACTTGAATGCTGAACCCAGACTTCAAAGACATTTTGTCGTGCTGAAAAGACGAGGCGGTTGAGTTCATCGTCGTGGGCGTCCGGTTCAGCGCGAGAGACGCCAGAGCATGAGGCAGCCGATGGAGAGGCCGATGACGATGACGGCGCGGCGGACGAATGTGCGGCCGAGACGGCGCGCCAGGGCCGCGCCGTAGTAGCCGCCCATGATCGCGCCCGCGGCCATCACGGCGGCCTGCGGCCAGCGCACGAGTCCTGAGACGGCGAAGGCCACGACGGCGATGCTGTTCAAAGTGAGTCCCAAAAAATTCTTGAGACCGTTGGCGCGGTGGATGTCGGAGATGCCGAGCAGACCGAGCGCCGAAAGCATGAGGATGCCGTTGCCCGCGCCGAAGTAGCCGCCGTAGACGGCCGCGCAGAACTGAAAGAGAATCGCGCCCGTCCACCAGCCGCGCGCACGTTCGTCGGCCGTCGTGTCCAGACTGAGGCGACGCGTGATCGGCTCTTGCGCCATAAAGAGGAGCGTGGCGAAGAAGATGAGGAAGGGCACGAGGCGCGCGAAAGTTTGCGCCGGCGTCCGGATCAGGAGCAGCGCGCCGACCGCGCCGCCCGCGAGGCTCGCCAGCCCGAGACGCACGAGCAGCGGACGACTGCGCTCCAACTCGCGCCGGAAGCCGAACAGCCCACCGACGAGTCCCGGCCAGAGCGCCACGGTGCTCGTTGCGTTCGCTTCCTTGGCGTCGAGGCCGAGCCAGATGAGCGTCGGGAAAGTCAGGAGCGTCCCGCCGCCCGCGATGGAGTTGATCATCCCTGCGACGAAGCCGGACGCGAACAAAGCCACCCCTTGCAGCAGACTAAAACCCATGCGACTGTTGACACACACGCACCGCCGGAATCTTCAGAACCGGGCAACTATACATGATGCGCGCGCCGGGCGGGCAGTTGCGCTATGATAGGCGCACCGATTCCTTGAGACAGACGAAGGGGAGTTTTATTCGATGGCAATCGCAAGTGTGAACCCGGCCACGGGCGAGACGCTCCGCGAGTTCGCGCCGCACTCGGACGCGGAGGTCGAAGCGAAGCTGCAACGCGCGGCCGCGGCCTTCGCCGTGCATCGCCGCGCCACGTTCGCGGAACGCGCGGCGAAGATGCGTGTGGCGGCCGAGATTCTGGACGCGGACAGGGAAACGTTGGCGCGTCTGATGACGACCGAGATGGGCAAGCCCGTGCAGGCGGCGCGCGACGAGGCGGCCAAGTGCGCGCTCGTCTGTCGCTACTACGCGGAGCACGCCGAAGCGTTTCTGGCCGACGAAGAGATCGAGACGAACGCCACGCGTTCTTACATACGCTACGAACCCGTCGGCGTGGTGCTCGCCGTCATGCCCTGGAACTTTCCCTTCTGGCAAGTCTTCCGCTTCGCCGCGCCCGCGCTGATGGCCGGAAACGTCGGCCTCCTCAAACACGCCTCGAACGTACCGCAGTGCGCGCTGGCGATTGAAGAGATTTTTCGCCGCGCGGGTTTCGTCGAAGGCGCGTTCCAGACGCTGCTCGCGAACGCCGAACGCGTCGGTCGATTGATTGACGACGAGCGCGTGCGCGCCGTCACGCTGACGGGAAGCGAGCACGCCGGGAGCGACGTGGCGAGCCGCGCCGGGCGTGCGATCAAGAAGTCGGTGCTCGAACTCGGCGGCAGCGATCCCTTCATCGTCATGCCGAGCGCAGACCTCGAAGCGGCGGTCAAGACGGCCGTCAAGGCGCGCACGATCAATAACGGGCAATCGTGCATCGCGGCCAAACGCTTCATCGTCCACGCGGACGTGTACGCGGAGTTCGCGCGTCGCTTCACAGACGCGTTGGGCGCTCTGAAAGTCGGCGACCCGCTGGACGAAGCGACGGAGGTGGGGCCGCTCGCCACCGCGAGCATCCTCGCGGAACTCGAAGAGCAGGTGCGTAAGTCCGTCGCGGCCGGAGCGCGCGTGCTCACGGGCGGCGAGCGCCTGCCGCGCCCCGGCAACTACTACGCGCCCACAATTCTCGCGGACATCCCGAAAGATTCACCGGCCTACCGGGAAGAGTTCTTCGGCCCCGTCGCGCTCTTGTTCCGCGCGCGCACGCTCGTGGAGGCCGTCGAGATCGCCAACGACACGACGTTCGGACTCGGCGCGAGCGCTTGGACGCAAGACGTTCGTGAGCGCGCGCGTTTCATCGCCGAACTCGAAGCAGGCTCGGTCTTCATCAACGCGATGGTGGCCTCCGACCCGCGCCTGCCCTTCGGCGGCGTCAAACGCTCCGGCTACGGCCGCGAACTGAGCGTCCACGGCATACGCGAGTTCGTCAACCTCAAGACCGTCTGGATCAAAGACGACGACCACCGAGACGAGGATGACAGGCGAACCGAAACGGAGTAACAAAAAACGATGAAGGATGAACGATGAAGGATGAAGTAAAAGCACTGAATGGTAAATAACGTTGACACCTGCAAACGCATGAAAACGGATTGAAATTTATCATTTGATTGGCAGGCGTATAACTTTGGCCTGACTCACTTCGCCTCCCCGCCCGCTCCGCAAGAGTCTGTCTCGAACTTAAAAAACTTGACCTAATTAAAACTAGGTGTATGCTGCTGCGCCACAGCTTTGGAGGTCAGCGATGCGACACCCTCACCCCGCACCGGAATGGGGCAATCTTGAAGCCGTATATGTAGACGAGTTCGGGCCGGTTGCTCCCGATGTGTACAGGGCTGCCGGCAGCATCTGGCGGCAAGCTCAGGAATATGCGTCGAGAGTTCTGAACAGCGACGACCATGCGCGCGCCCGGACGCTGCTGATGAAAGCTGCCGCTCAAGTGACGCGCGCGCGCGCGATGAAAAACTCCATCAAATAAATGAGCTTGAAGGCTATCTTTACCAGACCTTCAAACGCGTGATTCTGGCCGAGCTGGAGAAAGATAACAACCGCCGCCGCTTTGAATCGGAAGCCCATCTCGATCTGGAATGGCAGGCTCAGGCAACCAACGTCGAGCGCCGCGTCCTCTTGAATCAGATTGTGAGGGCGATGGACGATTGGACGCGCAACGTTTTCGAGTGGCTGACGCTGGATTACAGCTTCAAAGAGATCGCCCAGCATCTCGGCATGAATCATAAAGTTTTAAGAAACAAGTATGACCGGCACATCCGCGCACTCATCAGACAAATCCGAGAGCGGGAAGACGACAACGGCGGCAGTTAAGCCCGGCTCAAGTTTCGCCAGCCCGAAACGCAGCCCACGGCCGCGACAGGTCTCTCATTTAACCGCGCGCCGCCCTGCCTGAAAAAATATCTTTCCACGGCTGATGACTTTCTTCCGTCTCAAACCCTCTATACGATTGTAGACGGAATATACGGACGATGCGGGCGGTAAAAACTATCGTTCGGCTTCGCTCATGGCGTCGGAGATATTGGCGCGTGCGCGTCTCTGCAGTCAGTTGCACATTGTGGCGACCGGCGGCGGAGACGTGAGAGGTGCAGATGAATCACGAATATAATGATCGTGAAGACCTCTTTGCCGAGCCGGAAGAAGTCGTACCTTTCGCGCAGGCCTACTACGCCACAGAGTTCCCGAATTATGAAAGGCAAGAGTGCCCGCCGGCGGAATTGTTGCGCGGCATTGCACGTTCGAACACGCTGCCAGCCGCCGAGTTGCGTGCGCACCTGTTCAAATGCTCCGAGTGTTTTCGCACTTATCGCAGCGTGCGGATGAGCAGCCGGCAAACTGCCGTGGGGAGGGACTCTTGGTTGCGCGGATTCGGCGTCGCCTGTTCACGTCTGGCGACAGGCAATGCGCTCAGCACCGCCGCGGTTTTGTGTTTCGTTCTCTTCATCGTCATGGTGTGTGTGCCGGTGTGGCGCGGTAGCGGCACGGACGCGCCCTCGGTTGCACTCAACAATCCTCCGCCTGAGAGTTCGTCGCCGATGACGACACCGTCAACGTCTCCGGCCGTCGCTCCGGCAGCCATTGACGCGCCGCCGCTGTCGCCTCCGACGCAAGCGAGAGACCTTGTTGCGCCGTCGCGGAAAAGCGAACCCGCTCGTCCGCAAGTGAGCCGGAAAAAGGCGCGCGCCGCACGTGCTCCGCAAATTATCGATGTTGATCTGGCCGAAGATTACTACCTGCGCGCCGAAGGAACCGGCAGCAGACAACGCTTGATCAATCTTTCGCGGGAACGTCAACGACTGCGCTTGCGCATGCCGCGCGGCAGCAGCGGCGGACGCTACATGGTGACTGTGGTAGACGTGTTCGGCAAGACGCTCCTGACGACGACGGCCAACTCCGACGGAAGAACGCTGACCGTCCAACTTGATCTGCGCCTTCTGGATAAGAAGAAATACCGCCTGTGTCTCGCGCGCGGTGAAGAAGCGCCGGACTGTTTCCTGATACAGATCAACGAACCTGACCAAGCGCCTGTTAAGTAATGAATCCGTGGCAGTCGCAACGCGGTTGCACACACGACGGTAGTTCGATCCCGACTCACCTCGAACTGCGCACTCAAAAAGGGTGAATGACTTTCATCTTCACCTACCGCCTTTACCTCATCAGACCCGCAGTCTGAACAACACAAGATGCCTTTACTTCTCCCACATCTTGTTACCTGTGGTCGTAGTCTAATCTGCGGCCTCCTGATCTTCATGCCGCCCCTCTCTTTAGCGGCCTCCTCCCCCTCTGTCTTATCCGCCCCCTCCGCTTATGCTTCCGCCTCTCGCGGACAGGCTTCCGAGCCGGTCAAACTCACATCCGGCGAAACTATTCGTCAGGAAATCGGCGGGACGGATGTTCACCTCTATGCGGTCGAGCTGGCCGAGAAACAGTACGCGCGCATACTCGTCAAACAGCAGGGCAGCGATGTCGTCGTCACGGTCATCAACCGCGAAAACAAGCGCACCGTGATTGATCGCCCGAACGGCGCGGGGGGGCACGAATCCGTCTCCCTGATGGCGCAGCGGGGCGAGCAGTATCGTCTGGAGATTCGCACGCTGGAGCGCGCCGCGCGTCGCGGGCAGTACGAGATTTCGATCAGCGAGCAACGGCCGTCCGTGCCGCGTGACGAGAGCCGCATGGCCGCCGAACGAGTCGTGACGGAGGCCGAAATCCTGAGGGCGCGCAAGACTGCCGTGACGTTGCCGCAGGCACTAGAGAAGTTCGGTCAGGCTATCGCTCTGTGGCGGGCATTGGACGAGTCGTATGAGACGGCGGTTGCGCTCTACGGTCGTTGTCTCACTTACAGACTGCTCGGCAGCAATGAGCAAGCCATCGCCGATTGCGGTGAATCCGCCAGCCTGATGCGCGCGCAGGGCGACGATTACGGCGAAGCGGTGGCGCGCACCGGACGCGGCTGGGCATACATTTACCTCGGCGACGCGGACAAGGCTTCAGTTGATTTTGTCGCGGCGCTCGAAACGCGGCGGCGCATCAACGAGCAGTTGGGTCAACCTCTAGACCTGCTCGGTCTCGGCTGGGTGGCCGCGCTGCGCGAGGATTACGCCAAAGCCCTCGATTATTTTCAACAATCTCACAATGCCCTCGGCGAACTCGGCGACCCGCGCGGCAAAGCCATCCGCCTCGCGGCCATCGGTGAAGTTTATCGCCGGACGAAGCGCCCACAGCAGGCCATCAGTTATCTCACCCAATCGTTGCAGCTTTCACGCGCCGCCGGCACTGATCGCGGCGGCGAGGCGGAAACGCTGACGAGCATCGGCTGGTGCCGCTACGCGCTCGGCGAGATGAGCCAAGCGCAGTCGGCTTTCGCCGAGGCGCTGCCGCTGCGCCGCGCGGCCGGCGACCGCACCGGCGAAGCGATCACCATGCTCGGCCAAGCGCACGTCGAGCGCGCACAGGGCAACCTGTATAACGCCCGCCTGCAAGTTGAATCGGCGCTCGCCATCATCGAGTCGCTGCGCGCGCAGATGTTGAGCCAACCGCTGCGGCTCTCTTTCTTCGCCCTCGCGCTGGAGTACTACGAGTTTCACATCGATCTGCTCATGGAGATGCAACGGCTCAATCCCAATCAGGGATATGCCGCCGCCGCGCTTGAGGCGAGCGAGCGCGCACGCGCGCGCAGTCTGCTCGACCTGCTGAACGAATCGGGCGTGGATGTCAGACAGGGCGTGCCGCCCGCGCTGTTGGAGCACGAGCACGCGGTGCGCTTGAAACTCAATTCCGCCGCGAACTACCAGCGGCAACTTCTGAGCGAAAGCTACACCACGGCGCAGGCGGCGGCGGCGGCCAAAGAAGTCGACGATCTCTCCGTCGCCTTGAGCGAAGTGGAGACGCAAATCCGTCAGGTCAGCCCGCGCTACGCATCCCTCACGCGACCGCAGCCGCTCACCGCCTCAAGCATTCAACGCGAAGTGGTGGATGCCGACACGCTGCTGCTCGAATACGCGCTCGGTAAAGAGCGGAGCTTTCTCTGGGTCGTGTCTCCCACGACGCTGACGAGTTACGAACTGCCCGCCCGTCTGGAAATTGAACAGGCTGTCCTGCGCGTGCACGAATCGCTGACCGCGCGCGGGCTCTTCATCCCAAACGAAACACCGGCGCGGAAACGGTTTCGTATCGCTCAAGCCGATGGCCTCTATGAAGGGGCGGCGGCGCGCTTGAGTCAGATGCTGCTCGCGCCGGCGGCGGCGCAACTCGGCGCAAAACGTCTGCTCGTCGTCGCGCCGGGAGTGATGCAACTTGTTGCCTTTAGTGCGTTGCCCGATCCGTCAGCGGCGTCGAACGGGGAAAGCCAGCCGCTCGTCTTGGGACATGAGATCGTCACCATGCCGTCGGCCTCGACGCTCGCCTTGCTGCGCCGCGAAACGGCGCGTCGTCCGAGCAAACTCATCGCCATCTTCGCCGACCCGGTTTTCTCTTTGAGCGATGAACGCTTGACCGAAACTCAGGTCGGAGCGACCCCCGCCGTGGTGGCGACTGCCTCGAAGGGCGGCGCGTTCAACGGGGCGGACGGGACGAAGGGCAACAATCCGGCGTTCCCGGCGGGCGCTGAGGACAACGACTATCGCGCGTTGCCACGGCTGTTCATGACGCGTTGGGAGGCCGAGCGGATCGCGGAGTTGGCGCGCCCGCGCGGCGTGGTGCAGGCCCTGGACTTCGACGCCAATCGCGAAACGGCCGTCGGCGCGGGAGTCGGCGAAAGCCGCATCATTCATTTCGCCACCCACGCCATTGTCAACAACGCGCACCCGGAGTTGTCCGGCATCGCGCTTTCCATGTTCGACCGGGACGGCCGCCCGCAAGACGGCTTCCTGCGCGCACACGATATTTTCAACTTGAAAATATCGGCCGACCTCGTCGTCCTCAGCGCGTGCCGCACGGCGCTCGGCAAAGAGTTCAAAGGCGAAGGGTTGGTCGGGCTGGCGCGGGGTTTTATGTATGCCGGCGCGCAGAGGGTCGTCGGAAGTCTCTGGGCGACTGATGATCGGGCGACGGCGGAATTGATGGTGCGCTTTTATCGCAAGCTGTTGCGTGACGGCTCGCCACCGGGCGCGGCGTTGCGCGCGGCGCAGTCTCAGATGTGGAAAGAGAAACGCTGGCGCGAGCCTTATTACTGGGCCGGGTTCGTGCTGCAAGGAGAATGGCATTAAGCGGAGACGGCCACCGCCCGGCGTGAAGTTTCGCCGCGACGTGCTCGCCTTAGTTATCGAGCGCGCGCACCGATTGAGTTCAATTTGAGGACGGCTCCGGGCGTTTATTGAACGGCGGAGATAAGGACAAACACGATGTCACAATTGTTCCCGCGTTGCGGTCAATGCGGTTCGGAAATCGAAGAGGGATGCGTTTTTTGTCCTAACTGTGGCGCGTCCGCGCCGCCGTCCGCGCCACCGCCCAAAGGTTATGAAACTCCGGGGGCATATCCTTGGATGGAAGGAGCGACGCCTCAGCCTCAGCCTCCGCCGCCGCCTCCTCCTCCGCGCGCCGAGCAGACGGGGACGCCGTATCAACTGTATCAACCGCAATATGCGCAGCCGCCCGCACCGCAAGTCGTCTATCAACAGTTCGTGCCGCAGGTGGAAAACAGCGGCCTCGCTTCGACGGCGCGCGTCATGGGCATCATCGCCCTCTCGTTGATGCTGGTGGGATTAGTTCCGTGTCTCGGCTGGGTCAACTGGATCATGCTCCCGTTCAGCCTGCTCACTTTCATTTTGAGTTTAATCGCCTCGCTCTCGGTGAAGAACGAGCGGGCGCGCGGGATGGCTTTGATGGGACTGGTCTTCGCCGCCGTCGCCGGGTTCGTCGGATTTTTTCGCCTCATCCTCGGTGGAGGTTGCCTGTGAGCGCGCGCGCGGCAGAGAGCGAGGCATCGCCGCCAACGCATTTCCCGTCGGCCCAGGGCGTGACCGGCGCACCGGCGCGAGGCGTGGCCGCGGCGCGGCGCGTCTTTCCGCTGCCTGAGGCGCGCGAGTGGTGGCGGTCGCTGCGCTGGGTCTTCGTGATCCTCACGCTCTTGATGATCGCCGCGTTGCTCGGCTCGTTCGTTCCTTACGATTTGGTCTTGACCGAGGGTCATCCGTGGCTGCCGCGCAGGGCGTGCGCCGGTTGTCCATTCTGCGGAATGACGCGCAGCTTTTGCGCGATGTCGGCGGGACGCTTTCGCGATGCGTTGCATTGGAATCGCGGCGGCCCCGTGCTCTACGTCGGCGGCTGGTTGTGGGTCGCCGGTTTCGGTTCGCTCGTGCCTCGACGAATTTGCAGACACCTCTTTTCAAAGGATCAGGCCGCCGCATGAGACAGAAACTTCGCGTGTTGATAAATAGCCTGGGGGTGAAACTACGACCGTGCGTGCGCGTGCAAGGCGCGAGCGCGCGCTCCGCCGCGAAACATCGTGCGCCGGTCGCGCTCGGTTTGCTGTTGGCGATTGCGACCGGACTACTTGGCAACGCCTGCGCGAATAAACCCGACCCGCCTCCTTGGAAAGAGGTCATCGCGGAGAACGGCGACCGGAGCCACGACACGCCGCCCCCGCCGAAGACGGCCAACCTGTTGGTCGTCTATCTCGACTCAAGCGGGAGCATGGCCGGTTATGTCTCGCCGGATCGTCAGGGGCAGACCGTCTACAGCCGCTCGCTGCAAGAGTTGCGCAACTTCGTCAGTCTGATCAGCCCGCCGATAGACGTGGCCGTCCGACGCGTCGATTCGCAGGTGAGCGATGTCTACCCGGATTCGTACCTGAGCGACGCCTCCATCAATCAGGGCATCTACACAGGCAAGGAGACAGACCTGGCGGGAGCGGTCGGCCTGTTCGAGCGCGGCGTCGAGACTAAGACTCAGCAGACGCAGCCCGCCGCCAACGGCCGAGAGGACGACCGCGCAAAGAATGGGCGGGCGCAGCAGGGGGAGGAGGACGACGACGAGCCGCCGCCCCCGGCGCGCTTCCACGTCCTCGTGACGGACGGCGTGCAGTCGCGCACGGAGCGCACGGCCGATGCGAGTTGTCTCGCCGGTTCGGATCAAATCTGCGTGCGCAAGCGTCTGCTCGCACTGCTGGAAAAGGGCTGGGGCGGCTATGTCATCGGCATCCGCAGCGAGTTTCGCGGCAAAGTTTTCTCCGAAATCTCGCGCGGCACTTCCGTCGCATATGAATCGAAACGGCGCGACCCGCAATCGTTCCGTCCCTTCTACATTTATCTCTTCTCGCCCGACCGCGCCGCGCTCGACAAACTGATCGGCGTGTTACTCGAACGACTGCGCCCGTTGCTATCGAGCGCCGACAGCCTGCGCACGATTGCCCTGACTTCGGACTACAGCGCCGGGGCGACGCAGTCGGCCTTGGATGTGCCGAAGGAATCGAGCCGCCTGCTCAGTTCGAGCAAGTCCGGGCGGCACGACGACCCGCCCGGTTATACGCTCCGCGTGAGCGTCGAGACGGACAAGAAAGGGCCTGTGCCGTTCAACCTTAAAGTCACACCTCCGTGGTCGCCGAACGTGCGCGACGGGGGCACGCCCGGCGAACTCGCCGAACTGGTGGACTGGACTCTCACCCCGCTCAAGCGCGAGAGCGAGGCGCAGAGCGGTAAGCGTTACCCGGAACTCAAACTCGTCGGTCAACAGGTGGAGGCGGACGGGAGCGTCGTCTTGCAGGCGACGGCACAATATCCGGGCGGCAAAACAGGCACGACCGAATGGCGCGCTTACCTGCTCGAAGGTCGCCTCAACCTGTCGCAACAGACGCCCACCTGGATCAAGCAGTGGTCAACCAATCTCGACACGACCGTGGAGTCGGCCAACAAGACGCTCTATCTGGAAAGCGCGCTGCTCGGTCTCTGGCGAAATCCACATCTGGAGAACAAAACCATCGCACGCATCTACTTGCGCGTCGGGCCTTGAGAGACGCCGCGCGAATCTTTTTGAACCCTGACACGGAGACGAGAAAACCATGCTTGCCTATATCTATTTAACCTTGATCGAGTCGGACTTTCTTGGCTGGCTGACCGATAACCACGACGCCGACGGTTGGGAAGATACGGCGCAGAGTTGGCTCATCGCGGCCATCGTCATCGCCATCCTCTGCGCCGGGTTGATGATGTTCTACAAGTGGCTCAAGAAATCGGCGGCCGAGAACCTCAACCAGAAAATCTGGAGCCGGGGGCAGACGTTGATGTTGATGCTCATCGGACTGCTGCCGCTCTTCCTGATCATGCTCGCGCTCTGGTACAGCAAGGGCGACTACTTCGACATCATCGGTCTCGGCGGGCTGTTCAAGGGCATCCTCTTCGGATGGTTGTTCTACCTTTGTTTAATGTTCGTCGGGCACGTGGCAGGCCCGTGGCGGCGCGAGATTCTGTAGCTGTCGGAGGAGGAGAAGGGCAATGAAGAATGTATTCATCGCGGTGGGCGGGAGCGGCGCGAAAGTCGCCGAGGCGCTCGTCCGCATGCTGGCAATCGGTTTCCCGACGCACAAAGAGAAAGGTCTGTGGACGAGCGCGGGCGACAGCTTACAAATCTGGCGGATCGACCCTGACCGCAGTTCCGGCGCGGCCGTGTCGCTCCAACAGTGCGTCCAGCAGTATGCGGAATTGCAGGCGCACCTGAACGGCGGTGACACGCCGGGCGGCGTGGCGGGCAGCAGTTGGGCGATGAGCATCGACACGCGCATCCGGCATCTCGACCCGCTGCAACTGCCGCGTGCCACCGCCACGGACAACGAGCAGAAGACGCTGCGCGGCATTCTCGATTCCGGCTACGGCGGGAAGACCAGTTCGCAGGCGATCCTCTCTTCGTTCTACGAAGCGAAAGACCTCGAAGTGGAGATCGACCGCGGCTTCTACCAGAAACCGTTCATCGGCGCGGCCGTGATGGCGATCTTTGCCGACTCGCTGCGCAACGACAACTCGCCGGGCGGCAAAGAGTGCAACCTCACGGCCTTCCACAACAATCAGGCCAACTTCTTTCTCTGCGGCAGCCTGCACGGCGGGACGGGAGCCTGCGGCGTGCCGGTGATGGGCAGATTCCTCGGCGGGCGCAAGAATGCAAATCCGGCGTGGGGCTGGCGCGTCGGAGCGTGTCTGCTCGCGCCCTATTGCGTGCCGCCGCAACCGCCCTTCAACGCCCTCAAGGAAGGCGAGTTTATTTCCGAGCAGGAGAAGGACAACTTACTCCAAGCCCATGCCGACGACCCCGCTTTCGCCGGTCTCACGACGGAACAGAAGCGCAAACTCGTCGACCAAATCCTCAACGGCTTCTTCGCCGACCCGGAGGCGATGGAGGCGCGTGCCCGTCAGGGACTCTCCTACTATAAGGATCACAGCGCCGACTACTTCGACGAACTCTATCTCGTCGGCAAGCCCGAACCAGATCAACTCAAAGTGTGGAGCAACGGCGGCACCAGTCAGAGCAATCCGCTCAACTCGGCCGAAGTGGTGGGCGCGCTCACCGCGCTCAATTTCTACGCTTCGACCAACACGGGCGATCCGCAGTCGTACATCATCGGCAGCGTCCCCGACTTGATCCACTCCGAGCGTCTGAATCTGCACGAGATGCCGACCTACCGCATCGACGACACGGATGTGGACGCCGAGAAAATCTTTCTCACCACGGCCGTGCTCGTGCATCTGCTCAAGCATCAAGTGCCGTGGGACAAGCGCGCCAAAGAATGGGGGAAAGAGATCGAGGGGCTGAGACGGCTCTATCAGGCGAACGAGCCGCGAAAGGAGAACGACCGCGCCCGCTACGAAAACGCGGCCAACCTCATCACGAATTTCCTGATGTCCACGCTCGACCCGCGCGCGACCATCGGTTGGAGCGGCACGGACGCCGCGCGCTTGTGGACTTACCTCTCCAGCGAGCCTTCCCACGTGGCCGACGTGACGGCACGGATGGCGAAAAAGTTTATGAGCAGCGAGCCGAAGGGCGCGCTCGAACTGGGCGAGTCGGCCATCAAGCTGACCACTTTCGATTTCGGTAAATGGTGCCCCGAAGGCGACCAGTTCAGTCGGGGCGAATACTTGCGCCACGTCTGGTCGCAACTCTTCTCGCGCTGCAACGACAAGTTGTAACCGCCCGGGTCTCGTCCGCGCCCTGTCCGGGCGCGCAGTGTTGGAGGCTGAGATGAAACAGACATTAATGATAGGTCGCTCGCCGCTTCGCGGCACGCGCTCCGTGTATGCCGCGCTCGTGTCGTGCGGGCTGATCGTCATGCTTCTCTCAGCCCCCGGCTGCACGTCGGGCGGTCGCTCCCGGCCTTTGTTTAAGGTAGTGCCTGCGGGCAGCCTCATGGCCGTCTCGCTCAACTGGCGCGCCGTCGGCAAGGACAGCGAACTCAAACGGCTCTTGAAGACGGACAGTTTGGAACCCGTCTTCGAGGAACTGGGCATCACGAGCGCGCAGGTTTCGGACGTGTCGGTTTTCTCCGACGCGCAACTGGCGGGGAGCATGGCGGGGAGCAACGGAATAATCCTGCGCGGCACGTTCGACGCGCGCGCCGTGCGGACGCGTTTGTCCGGACAGGGATGGGGCGAAGAATCTTACGAAGGGCAGAAACTCTGGACTCACGGGACAAACTCCGGACAGTTGTGCGCGGTCTTGAAATCGGGGCTCGTGGTGTGCGGCACGCGGGGCGGCGTCAAGGGCGTGATCGATACCGAGCGGGGCGAGTCGGAGAGTTTTGCCGACAGCCCCGCCAACAAACGGATGATCGCGCGGCTGCGAAAAAACGACTTCCCGATTGTGATGATCGCCGTCTACCCGCAAGAGACTCAAGACATGGCCGAAGTAGCTTTGCAGTCCTCGTCGGCGCTGCTTGATTTCGCGCGGTTCGGCGGTCTGGGAAGTTTGCTTGAGAAGATCGGATACGTGCGCGGGTTCGGCTGCGCCGTCTCGCGCGAAGGCGGCACGCTGCCCCTCGAAATGCTCGCGTTGATGAAAGATGAGCAAGCGGCGAGTCTCGTCTCCGGCTCGCTCAACATCGTGCAGAAACTCACACACGCGTTGCCGCAACACAAACTCTCGCAGAGCGAAGCGAACGACCTGCGCCAGATTCAAAACATCGCCGTGACGCGAGAGCAAGACCTGCTCTCGATCAAGGCCGTCATTCCCGTGAGAAATTTCCGGCGCGTGGACTGAGCCGCAAGGCAGCGGGCGCGCGCACATCATCGCCGAACGTTAAATTGCGACGCCGCTCGCCGGAATCGCTGCCGCGCACGGCGCGGGCGACGCGCCGTGCGGGCGTCGGAAAACTTACTACTCCAGACAGCAGGAAGGAACTATGTCGAACTATCTCAACTCCGGCATCTTGGGCGACGCGGCGGGTGTAGCCAACAAGCGCGGCTTCCGCGCCATCGCCACGCAGTATCTCGACACGCCCGCATACAATGCGAAATATTTTGAGACTTTCCCGACCGTCTGGGCTTGCGCCTACGCTTTCAGCAAGATGCTCGCCACCGAAAACGACGGCGGCGCGGCCGTCGGCGAGCGTCTGACCGCGATGGAGAACGCCACCGAGGAGTGGGCTTCGCTCTTCCTGTTGCACTATTTCGGCGACCTGCATCTGGTCTCTTATGACATCGACAAACTACAGACTGAGTATGACAAAGACCTGTGGCTCGCGCTGAGCGGCACGTATCCGGCTTCGGGCGACCGCGCCATCACCTCGATCAAGATGCTCGAAACCGACGCGCACACGGTCGTCGGCGGCTACTACCCGGAGACGGTCTTCTTCCCCGGGCGAGGTCGTTCGCAGTGGCCGCGCGACAAAAAGCTCGCCGCCTATCTGGACGGCACGCGACTCTCTTGGGCGAAGTGCAGCGCGCTGCTCCTCAAAGGCGAGCGCGAGCGACAGGAGTTTCACGAGCACCTCGAACGCATCGCACGCCAGCACTTGCCGGGCAAAGTGTTTCAGGATCGCCTGCGCGAGTTTTGCGCCCTCAACTTCCACGGTCAAATCAATCCGTCCGGGACGCTTCCGCCCGACCCCGCCGACTGGGAAGTGCCCGGTAACAAACAGCCGGAGCAGATCGAGTTTCTACGCAACTACCCGCTGCAAAAGCCCAACAAGAAAAACGGCGTGATCTATTACCTCGTCAGCGGGATGCCGAGACATGCCGATTGGATGACGACTTCGACCGCCGCCGGGTGGCCTGCCCCGCACCAGTACGTCGAGACCGGCAACAATCAGATCACCGTCGATTTCGCGGGCAAGAAACTGATCTGCAAACTTTCCGAGAATGACGACATCGTGCATTTGCACAAACTGTTCCTCGCCGATTCGCCTCATTGGTGCAAAGTGCCGAAGGCGACCGACACGCACGTCTCGCGCATCAAGCCGCTCCACAAAATCGAAATGCGCGATCCGGTGCTCACGGAAAACGACCTGGCCGTGTGCCTCGCCCCGCTGACCGGCGCGTTTCTCGAACACTTCCCGGAAATCCTGCGCCATCTCGATCAGGTGCATACCACGATTGACTGGCAGGGGACGGCCATCGAGTGGTCTCTGCCGCTGCTCGGCAAGGAAGTGAAGTGGTTGACGCGCCCGACCTTTGCGCGCGCCCTTTCGGCCACGTCCCTGCGGATGTGGCCGCCGCGGGTCGCGCGCCAGTGGCATCTCTACGCCGCCTATGGAATCGGCAAGAAGAAGGACTGCGGGCGCTGGCATCTGGTGGACGAAAACGGGCGGCCGGGTCAGTTGATCGAGATCGACGACGAAGAATATTTCAGCGTCTCGCAGAGCACGGATGGGATGGCTAACCGACCGGCCTCGCTGCTGCTGCGCGACAACGAGAACGTCGAACGCGGCGTGCTGTTCCTCGCCGACTTTCAGGAGCAGATGACGAGCGGCGACGGCACGGCCACACTCTCAGTCGATTTCGGCACGAGCAACACCTGTCTGGCCTACAGCGACGGCGACTCGAAAGTCCTCAATTTCAAGTTGACGCCGGAAATTCTCTGGGGCACGCGCCCCGAATTGGAGAATCCCGGCTTCGTGCCGTTCGAATGGGGCGGCCACAAAGGTTTCTTCCCGACCATCCTGCTCTCCCGACGCAGCGACGAAAACCTCACCGACGATTTGCATCCGGACAAGGTCGGTCTCGAACACTTGTTCAAGGTGGACATCCCCGGCCTGCACAAAAATATGGAGGCGCGTCTGAGCGAAGGGACATTCAATCGCGTGTGGAAGATGCACCCGAATCCGAAATGGGAAACTTCGGGCGGGAAGCCGTGGCGCACGCTCTTTCTCGAACTCACCATGCTCTACGCCCACGCCGAACTCTTCTTCAACAAGGGCGTCAAACTCAACAAGTACGTCTTCACCTTTCCGCTCGCTTTCTCCAAAGACGAGCGCAAAAGTTACCACTCGAAAGTGCAGGCGGCGCTGCGCAAGGTGCGGCAATACTGTTACGGGACGAATCCCACGACCGACGTGTTCACTTACGTCGAGACGGTTGACGAGAGCACGGCCATCGCCGAGTCCATCGGCGCGGCGGCTAGTACGGCGACGATGGATGTGTTCATCGACATCGGCGGGGGCACGGCCGACATCGCGGTGCGACACAGCAAACGCTTCCTCGTCCTCGACAGCATCAAGGTGGCGGGCAACACCTTCTTCCGCTTCGCCGAAAAGAATTTCAAGATCGACCTGCGCGGGGCTTCCGAGTTCAAGAAACACCTGCGCCGTTTGCTGCAAGACAAGAACGACGATGCGGAGTTTAAGATCACGAACCCCGACGCCGACTTCAAACTCGGCGTCAACTACTCGGTCGCCATCAACGCGCTCGACGACGAGCAGTTCCGCGACCGCGAAATGGGCATCCTCAAGAAGACGATGGGCACGCACTCCTACCAGAAGTACCGCACGCGTCTCTTCTTCCGGCACATCCTCGCCTACGGATTGTTGCAGGCGTGCTCCGCCGTCGTCGAGCGCAAGCTCAAATTGACGAGCGGTCTCAAACTCGTGCTCGGCGGCAACGGCTGGGGCTTGATGGTCTTCGCGGACATGCCGCGCTCCGCTAAACGCCTGAGCGAAGAGGCCACCCAAATCCTCAACCTCATCAAGCGCGAACTGTCGCCGACCTTGCAGGAAGACGAGCGGGAGTGTCTGGAGATGTTGAAAATCTTCAGTCTCGAACTGCTCAACGAAGCCGACCTGAGCAAAGCGAAAACCGATGTCGCGCTCGGCGCGCTCAATGCCAACCCCGTCCGGCAGAACGGCGACCAGAGCGCCACGCCCTACACCGGCATCACGCTCAACAAACTACAACTCAACAACTTTGACGCCCTCACCCATCGCTGGTGCGAGCGTTGGGGCTTCGACGAGTTCAAGCAAAAGTACGGCTTCATGGATAGCCTCACCGAGGTCGCTTTCGAATCGCCTGAAAATCAGGAGCAGCCACTCGACCACGTGCTCTCGGTCTTCACCTGCGTCGGCAACATGCAAACCAACAAAGAGGACAACATGCCCGCCGACGCGTGGACGAACATCAACGGCAAACTCATCGACAGCATCAGCGACCTGCGCGGCGACCGCATCGAGCAGTCGCCGATCAACTACTTCGTCTCCAACATCCTCTACCCGCAAAACAGCACGCACGACGTGCTCGACATTCTCGCGCGAAAGAACGGCCAGTATCGTAACAACTCAGATGAGGAGTAGAACATGAAAACACCCAGAGTTATACGGACGCTACTGATGATGCTTTGCTGTCCGCTCTTGCTAGGCGCGAGCGTGGTGGTGAGAGCGGACACTGTGACAGATGGTGTAACCGACGTTCAAACAAAGGTCAAGAATGCAATAAATGTCGCCACCAGCTTGAGCACCAATCCTGATACAGCTTTTGCAGACAAGATCAATCTAGGGATAGCGCACCTTAATAAAGCCAATAACGAGTTATCTAACGCGCTTCAAACGCATGACTCCTCGGAAGGAAGCGATGAAGGAGTAAGACAAAATCTTGAACTGGCACTAGCTTCGATAACCAAAGCCATAACCGAATTGAATGGCGCGAGAGATATGGCCAAAAAAAATGACACTAAAGAGGCAGTTTCAAATGTGCTGACAATTTTAAGTGCAAGCAGTCAGTCGCTTAAAACACTTATGCCTCCAAGAGACGATTCGGCGCGTGGCCGCAATGGAGAGACCAAAGGAGATGCGAAAGCCGATGATGCAACTCTCTTCGCCAATCTCTTCCAATACGTCACTCCAACTCTAATAGGGTTAGTCACGCTGACCACTCTCGGCTTATTGATTTACTCGATAATCTCCTTCAGCGCGTTACGGCGTAGTACCGACGACCTCATCGTCTCGCTCCCTAAATATTTCGGCGCGGTGAAAGTGAGACACGAGGAACTCGGCAAGCAGTTGGCGGCGTTCGCCGTGGTCAATAGTGAGATCAAGCAGCGTTTGACGGATTTGCACGGCGAGGTCAGGCAGGTCGGTCGTGGCTTGCAATTGAGCCAGCAGAACGCGCGTGGAAGCATGTCTCAGGCGGGCGCGCCGCCCGCGCCGAGTTACGCGGAGGCCGCGCCCGACAAGCGCGACGAGATGCCTTCGTTTCCCATCGCGGCCGACGACTTCCTGCGCCGGATGCAGCCCAAGGCCATGGTCGTCAAGCGCGACTTCCAGAACGACATTCTCGTCAGCGACCCCGACGGCAAAGGCGAACTCGTGCTCATCCGCGACGCCCGCATCCCCGATGAAGTCCAACCCCTCTTCATCGTCCCACGCGTCACCCAGTTTCAGATGCGGCAGGAGTATTACAACTTCTACGAGAAGTATTACGACTGCACGAACCCGGAATCGGGCGCGGTCTGGATTCTCGACCCGGCCGTGGTGGATAAAGTTTCGGGCGGCTGGCAACTGCGCGAGAAAGGCAGACTGGAGGTTCGCTGATGTCGAACGCAAGTCCGGCAGCACCCGGCGCACAGGCGGGCGAATTGCTGCGCATCTATTGCACGAATCATAGTCTCGGTTTTCAGGCGTCGCGAGCGTCACGCCTCGAATGTCCGAGAGGGCTGCACGAGCTTGACCTGAATTTCCCCTACGACCAACCGTGGGATTACTGCTGCGACTGCCAGACGTTCATCCCTTCAAACTTCAGCAAGGGCGTTAAGGCGTCGCACGAGTGCGTCGTCTGCGACCGCCAAATCGCGCGTCGCTTCCTGTGCGCCTCCTGTCAGGTGTTGTCTTACGAGGCGGATAAGCCCGCGCGCGGAAAGCTGTTTACGCTGGAGGCGAAAGGCAGCCCGCAGCCGTCGTGCCCCGGCTGCGGCCAGCCGCCGCCGCACAGGTTGCGCGGTCATGCCTGCGAAGTGGCGGGCGCGTTCTTCAATACCGCGCGCGAGACGTGCCCCTTCTGTCTGGAGGCGATCCCGCAGCCGATCTCATTCCCCATCTCGATGGCGGACTTCATGCGCGACTTCAAAGGCGAAAAGATCGTCGCCCGCCATCATGCGCCGGAGTGGTTGTTGACGGCGGCGGACGATGGCGAGTTCTTAGTGATTACGCGAGGTCTGGGCACGACGCAAACCGTCGCCTTGCCGAAGGCGACGAGCTTCGACGCGCCGGAGGATTTCGATAACAGCTACAAGGATTATTACGACTGCGAGCATCCGCGCGCGGGTGATGTGTTCATCATCTCGCCCGCCGTGATCAAGGAAGCCGAAGGGGGCTGGAAGATCGCGGAGGTCGGCCGGCTCGAAGTCAGAAGCGGCGCGGCCAAAGACCCTCTGGCGACCAAGCCGCTCGCTCCCGTCGGCACGAGCGCGCCGCCCGCCGCCGTGTGCCCGGTCTGCGGCACGGCGGGGAAACCTTCGCACAAATTCTGCAAGGGCTGCGGGGCGCGTCTTCCGGGAGCACAGTTCGCCGCAGCCGCGCCTCCAACGCCTGCCGCCGCCCCGGCCGCGCCGGCCGTCCATGCAGCCTCTTCCGCGCCGACCTTCAACGGCCATGAGCCGGCCAGAGCAGTCGTTCCACTAGCCGAAGCCGATGCGACGGCAATTCACAGCGCGCCATTGACGCCCGCGCCCGGCAAGCCGGCGGAGAAGGGCAAGGGGAAGTTGATCGGTGTGGTCGCCGCCTTCACACTCGTCGCAGTCATCGTGCTTGGCGGCTTGAGCATGCGCGGCGTCGGCACGTTCGCTTTCACGACCGAAAGTAAACTCGATCACGCCATTGCGAAAGGCAATTTGTTATCCCCGTCGGGCGAGAGCGCCTACGACTATTACGCCAAGCTGAAACAGGACGGCGCAAGCGCGAGCACCTTATCCAAATACAACGAGAAATTGTTGCCCCTGTTGACCGCCCAGCCCGAACGGATCATGAATGATCTCATCAATAATTTTGAAGGCGTCGGTCATCCGCTCCCGGAATGGCAGGAGGCGCAGCGGCTCACGGCTTGGGCGAGCGAACTGAAGCCGGACGACCAGAAGCTGGCTGCGAAAGCAGCCTACTGCAAAGGGCGCGTCGCTTATCTCCAAGACCGTTTCGACGACGCGCTCGACGCTTGGACGCAGGCCAGCCGCGCCGATCCGTCTTGGCCTTTGCCGCTCAACGGCGTCGGCCTCATCTACAACATCAAGAAAGACTACTCGACGGCGCGCACCTACCTGCTCGAAGCCATCCAACTCGCTCCCAACTGGGCTGTGCCCTACAACAATATGGGCACTTCCTATTTTCTGGAAAAGAGATACGCGCAGGCCGAGGGTTATTACCAACAGGCGAAGGAACGCGCTCCCCAATGGGCGCGCCCCTACGCGTGGCTCGGCGACATTCTGGCGCAACGCGGCGATAACTGCGGCGCTAGCCAGATGTATCAGGAAGCACTCAACCGGGGCACGGACGGGATGAGCAATTGGAATCCGGAACGCATCCAGCGCAAGGTCAACGACACGGCGGCGAAGTGCAACTCGATTAGCCGCGCCGCATCGCGCATCGTGTTCGGTGCGGGTAGTACGACAGCCAGGCTCACGGGCGCGACGGCGAGCGGCGAATCTTATGTGATTAAAGTTCTGGCCGGTCAGACCATGTCCGTCAACCTCAACTCGGCGGAGAACAACGCCACCCTCCGTGTCTTCGACGCGCGCATGGAATCGCTGGCGAGCGACCGCGGCAGCGGTTCATGGACGGGCTCGATGCCTTACACCGGCGATTACTACATTGTGGTTGAGGTCGCGGACGGGATGTCTCATTACACGCTCGACATCTCGATACCGCCTCCGGGGCAGAACGCCTGACCGGGCGGGGCGCGCGCGTAGGCGTTGATGACTCCTGAGGAGGGAGTTGGCGATATGAGTAGTTCGGCGGTGCAACTCTGTCCGAAATGCGGCGCGACGGCGCGAGCTGGTTGGAAGTTCTGCGGCAAATGTCGTGCGCCGCTTCCGCAGTCGCAGCAGGAGCCGGGCGGTCATCTCACTCAAGCGCAGGCGGCCGCCCCGCCGGATGGAATAAGCGCGCTGCAAAGTTGTTCTACGTGCCGGCAGCCGGTGGAAGAAGGCGGCAGCTTTTGCGAGAACTGCGGCTCGCAAATAGTCTCTCCAGCCGCCCCGCGTTCCACCGTGTCGCAACCGCCGCAGCCGAACACAGCTTCCTCCACGGTTCAGCAGGTCAAAGAGACGCCCTCATTTGCCGGGACGGTAGACGGAGTTCAGGTCGCGTCCGGGACGGTATTGCCTGAGAAGCCTGAGACACCGGATGAAGCGCAAGGCAAACCCACGGCCGAACCGGCGACCGCGCGCGGCGACGCGACGCCAACTGCGACCTTGCCCCGTTCGATCCGCGCTGACGACGGACGTGCGAATGTCGCCAAGTTGGACGACCTCTACAAAGACCTCGCGCCGGCGGTCGAATTGAGAGACGAGCCACGGAACAAAAAATGGTTCATCCTGTCCGGCGCATTGTTGCTACTCATCACGGTTGCCGTCTTCGGCAAATTCTACTTGGGGAGTGCTCCGCCGGGCGTCAAGACTGCTTCGACATCGTCGAGCGCATCGACCGCCGCCACCAACCCGGCCGCGTCCATACCGGAGGGCATGGTGTTTGTGGCGGGCGAGAGTTTTCGCATGGGGCGCGTGGACGGCGACGAATACGAGCGACCGGAACATCTCGTGTCGGTGAAATCTTTCTACCTGGACGCTTACGAAGTTACCTGCGAGCAATATGCAAAATATATGAAAGCCACCGGCGCGCCCCCGCCGCCGACGTGGCGCGAAGGGGAGTTTGCGCCATCCGATGCGCGCCTGCCCGTCACCGGGGTCAGTTGGATCGAAGCGAACGCCTACGCGCGCTGGGCGGGCAAACGATTGCCCACGGAAGAGGAGTGGGAGTTGGCCGCGCGGGGGACGGACGCACGACGCTATCCGTGGGGCGACGAGTGGCGGTCTGACGCCGCTAATGCGGGCGACCATTCGGCGGGGCGCATGGTCGAAGTCGGGAGCTACCCGGCGGGTCGTTCGCCGAGCGGTGCGTTCGACATGATCGGCAACGCTTGGGAGTGGACGGCCAGCGACTTCAAACCTTATCCCGGCGCGGACGTGAAACCGAGCGCCACTCATAAAGAGGAGAAAGTGATTCGCGGCGGGTATTGGGGGAGCCGGCCGGGTTTTGCGACGGCCACCTATCGCACCGGATGGGGAGCGCGCGGGGAACAGGATTACAGCAACACCAGTTTTCGTTGCGCGCTCGACGCCGCCGCGAGCGATGCGCCCGGCAGATAAGACTCACGCCGCCACGGGGCAAGGAAATTACGATGAAGCAATCTTTCAATCTGCTCCTCTGTTTACTGTTCGGTGCGACGGTCTTCTGCGCCACGGGTCGCGCGGGGCAAGGTGAAACGGGCACTCGTGGTCGCTCTGACACTGCGCCCGTAAAACCGCCGAACGTAAGCAGGCCGCCTAAAGGTAATCCACCGGCAGCGGGAAGGCGTAAGGAGGCGACGCGAACCGCGAGCGGCGGCGGCGGAAGTCGCAACGAGCCGCGCAGGGAGCGGGCGCGTGAACCCGAACCCGTTCTCGTCCCGCTCAAAATCTCGGTCACTCCGCCCGATAGTGTTGTGCTGGTCAACGGACAGCGGCTTGAGTTGAGAGACGAGTATGGGAGATGGACGCGCAATCTCAAACCCGGCACCTACACCATCGCCGCCAGCAGCCCCGGCTATTCCGAGGAGACGCGCAGCCTGACGCTGGCCGCCGGTCTGCCCGAATCTTTGACGTTCTCTTTGCGCCCCGTGCCGGGCGGCCTCAGCATCAAGCCGTTGACGGCGGATGCACAGATCGGGATTGTTAATAAGGGGCGCAACGACACCATCGGCATCTACACGGGCGGCGTGGAGAAGCTGAGCGTCGAGCCGGGCGTGTACGAAGTAACGATCTCTAAGCGCGGCTACCGCACTGTCACGCGCGAGGTCGTCGTCAAGCCGGGCGAGTCCGTCTATCTTGAGCCGCCGCTCGAACTCGAAGCGACACGTCTGGCGGCGCGCACGCGGCCGGGCTTTACTCCCGACAGGGCGACGACGGTCGAAACGGCGAGAGACGGGAAGTACATATTGGTGACGTTGACCGGAAGATCGGGAGATGCCTCGGCGGCCGTCGGGACGCTGGAAGTATTAGTCGCTCCCGTCGCTCAGACGGGGGAGGCGAGCAACGCGCAGGGCATGTTAACCGGCTTCCCGTGCCAAGTGGATTTCGTGCGCATCGAGAACGTCGCCGACTTCTCGTTCAGCGAAACGCCGGGGACGGGAAATCAGTGGAGACGCACCGTGGTACGTCTCCGCCCGAAAGATGCCAAACGCGCAGTCCGTTTCTCGATCAACTGGAAGTCTTTAAGGCCGGGAACGGACGGCGGGCAGTAAGCGCAGCCAATCTTGCTGACCGTTGGCGAATCCGATCTTTCATCCCTGACCCTCAATTGCCGACCCTCATTGCTAACACTCATTGCTGACACTCATTGCTGACACTCACTAGCGGCTCATCGAATACGTCGCACTTCAAAGAGGAGCATAAAACCATGAAGACACTCAGGAACAACATCGGCGTCAATCTCACCCTCACGCTCGCCTTGATGCTCGCCTGTGCGGGAATAGTCCCGGCCGCACAGGACGGCGCGACGCCGGCTTTGGTCGTGCCCAAAGGTCGACGCTTCTCTCTGGAACTGCTGTCGCCGCTGAGTACGGCGTCGAATCAGAAGGGAGACAAATTCAGCTGTAAGATTTTGAGTCCGGCTGAATATGCCGAAGCTATCGTTGACGGACATATCAAGACGGCCAAACGTTCCGGCACCGCGAAGGGCGACTCCAAGATGGAATTGATCTTCGACACCATCACCTTGTCCGACGGTCGCTCCGGCGATTTCAACGCGATGGTGATCGAGGTCTTCGACGTAGTTGACGCGGCGAATCAGGGGCGCGCCGACAATGAAGGATTGATCAAGGCGAAGTCCACCGTGAAGCGCGATGCGCTCAAGATCGGCGCGGCGACGGCGGCCGGGGCGATCATCGGCGGCCTCCTCGGCGGGGCGAAAGGCGCGGCACTCGGCGCAGCCATCGGCGCGAGCTTCGGAGTGACCACCACTTTGAAGACGCGCGGCCCTGATCTGGAGTTCAAGGCGGGCACGCAGTTTACCGTCGAGACCAACGCGCCGCGCAAAGGCAAAGCGAACGGGGAAGGGAATGTCGCCGCGACGAACTCCGGCGGCCGCCCCGTGCTCCACCCGGCCGGACAAGGCGCTTCCTCCGAAGGCGTCACGGCGGGCAGTGCTGCGGGCGCGCGTTCCCTCTCCGCGCCCGCGCTCGAACCGCCAAACGCCTCCACTCCCACCGCCGAGGAAGCGCTCGGCGCGTACATTAAGGCGATGGGCGGCGAGGACGCGCTCAGTCGCATCAAGTCGCGTGTCTTAAAAGGAGAGTATCTCGCCACGTCGGGCAATAGATCGTTCACCGGCGCGCTGGAATCGTTCGAGAAGTCTCCTGATAAGTCGCTCTCCATCTTAAATATCACCAACATCGGCACTCTGAAAGAAGGGTTCGATGGGATGACGAGTTGGGCGACGGACATGCGCGGGAAGGTGGAACTTAAAGGCGACTGGCTGAACGCTTACAAAAAGAGAGAGAGCGCGCTTATCTCCCCGACCAGCATCAGGCGCGTCAGAGAGGCTTACTCGCAGATAGTGATGAAAGGCGTCATGAATGTGAACGCCGAGCCCGCCTACGTGGTCGAGCTAACGCCCGCGCTAGGTTATCCCGAAACGGCCTACTTCAATACCAAGACGGGGTTGCTCGTGCGTCTCGACATTATGTATCTGAGAGGCAAGCAATATATTCCGACCCAGTACCTCATTGACGACTACCGTGAAGTCGAAGGCGTCAAAGTGCCCTTCAAATATCAAGTCTTGCAGCCCGGGGTCACGTCAGTGATTAAGACTTCCGAGGTCTTATTCAATCAAGCCATAGAAGATTCAAGGTTTGCGATCCCGAAAAAATGATTCACGTCCGCGGGCGCAAGCAGCACTACAAGCTGTACGGTCATGGCTGAATGGATGAAACTGGTTTTTATCCATTCAGTCATGACCATTGACCTGTCTTCCGTTCCTCATTCATCCTTCCTCGTTCATCGTTTCGCATTCTTCCTTCCATTCTTTCGTAAGGCGTGAGGGGCGTTTGTTCGCTTTCGGGAAAGCGCGTCCCGAAAGTGGGAAGGGCGGAGAGTTTGAGCTTTTCCGTCGCGTCCTGAAACCTCAGAAGAAACGCCCGCAAATCTCCGCCCGCCTCTCCACACACCGCTGGCACGCCGCTTCCATTAGCTTCGCAGCGAACTCAGGTTGTCGTTGAAACGTAAAGACGCTTGTTCGCGTCTCTCTAACCGGCCTCAAGCTGAAACGCTTCTGTGCAGTCCGCACTCCGAAAGGTGACACATGATCCGTTTGCGCAACGTCGAAAAAGTTTACGAGCAGGGCGTGAATAAAACTTACGTGCTGCGGCGCGTCGATGTGGACGTGCGCGAGGGCGAGTTCGTTTCCATCATGGGGCCTTCGGGCGCGGGCAAATCGACGCTCCTCAATATCCTCGGCATGTTCGACAGCGCGTGGACGGGCGAATACTACTTCTGGGATGCGGCCGTCCATCGTCTCGGAAAGAAGGAGCGCGCCGAACTGCACAAACGCCACATCGGTTTCGTCTTCCAAAGTTATCACCTGCTCGATCACCTCACGGTTTACGAAAATCTGGACGTGCCGCTCTCCTACAAGGACGTGAAGAAGGCGGAGCGACAGTCGATGGTGGGCGACGTGCTCGACCGTTTTCAGATCGTGGGGAAGAAGGATTTGTACCCGAACCAGTTGTCGGGCGGGCAGCAGCAGTTGGTCGCCATCGCGCGCGCCGTCATCGCCAACCCGAAGTTGATCCTCGCGGACGAACCGACCGGGAATCTGCATTCCAGTCAAGGCCGCGAGATCATGGAACTCTTCAAGCGTCTGAACGAAGAGGGCACGACCATCGTTCAGGTCACACACTCGGAACAGAACGCGCAGTTCGGCCATCGCATCATTCAACTCGTGGACGGCTGGGTGATGAAGGAAGAACGATGAAGTAGGAAGGATGAACGATGAACGGGAAGCGGCGGGGCGGTCTCGGTTTTTCGGCTCGTGCGCTCTCCGGTGTGACGTTCGGGTTTGTCCGCTTTTGTTCGGAATCGGTGAGAGACGATTTCGATTTTGGGAAAACGAATTCGGGAAGAGTGGCGGGTGATGGATAAAAGCCGGGAAAACTTGGGGAGTTTGGCGTGGCGCGCGTTGGCATGGGGTTCGCTAACGCTCGCGGCGACATTCTAGGTCAGGAAGGACGAGATAAAACTTTGGGCATGGATGTTCCTCGCGGTAAATCTACCGCACGCAAGCGGCGCGTGCGGGTCGCCGTCTACGCCGTCATCGCCATCGTCGCGGTGACGGCCATTACGCTCGGCGTGTCGCGGATGAAACCGGCCGCGCCGAGCGTCGAGCGTTCCACCACGCTCATCGACACCGTCAAGCGCGGCCAGATGCTGCGCCAAGTGCGCGGCATCGGCACGCTCGTCCCGCAGGACGTGCGCGTCATCGCCGCCGCCACGCAGGGGCGCGTCGAGCGCGTGCTCGTCCAGCCGGGCACGGAAGTGTCGGCCGGGACGGTCTTGATCGAACTGAGCAATCCCGAATTGCAACAGGGCACGGTTGACATCGAATACCAGATGCGCGCCGCCGAAGCCGAATACAACAACATCCGCGCGCGCCTCGAAAGCGAGCGCATGAGCCAGCAGGCCGCCGCCGCCACCGTCCAGTCAGAATATCAACAAGCCAAACTGCAATCGGACACCGACGAAGAACTCGCTAAAGACGGCCTGATCCCCGCCATCAATCTGAAACTCTCACGCGTGCGCGTGGCCGATCTCGCCAACCGCTACGCCATCGAACAGAAACGCTTGCAAGGCTCGATCAAATCGGCACAGGCGCAACTGGCCGCGCAGACCGCGCGCATCAATCAACTCAAAGCGCAACTCGGACTGCGACAGTCGCAGGTGGCAACCTTGCGCGTCCTCGCCGGGACGAACGGCGTGTTGCAACAGATGCAGGTTGAAGTCGGCCAGCAGGTGCAGCCGGGCACGAATCTGGCGCGCGTCGTCGAGCCGCAAAATTTGAAGGCCGAACTGCGCATCGCCGAAACGCAGGCCAAAGACATCGCGCTCGGCCAGCAGGCCAGCATCGACACGCGCAACGGCATCATCCCCGGCCACGTCGTCCGCATCGACCCGGCCTCGCAAAACAGCACCGTCACCATCGACGTGGCGTTAGACGCGGCGCTGCCGCAAGGCGCGCGTCCAGACTTGAGCGTCGATGGCACTATCGAACTCGAACGCCTCGACAACATTCTCTACGTCAGCCGCCCCGCCTTCGGTCAGGCGCAATCGAGCGTCGGCATTTTCAAACTCGAGCCGGGCGGGCAATTCGCCACGCGCGTCCAAGTCAAACTCGGCCGCAGTTCCGTCAACACCATCGAAGTCTTAGAGGGCTTACAGGAAGGCGATCAGGTGATCCTGTCGGACACTTCCCAATGGGACGCCTTTAACCGCATTCGACTTAACTAGAGAAAGGATGAGAGAGGTGACAAGTGACAAGTGACGAGTGACAAGTTAAGGCGGACGAAAACCTGTCTTTAAACTTGTCTTAATTCCTACTCGTCACGTGTCACCTGTCACTTGTCACTTAAAAATCATGAGCGCATCGAAACAACCCCTCATTCGCTTGCAGGACGTGAAGAAGGTGTTCTTCACGGACGAAGTTGAGACGCACGCCCTCGCCGGGACTCATCTCGACATCGCCAACGGCGAATACGTCTCCATCACCGGCCCCTCCGGTTGCGGCAAGTCAACGCTCCTCTCCATCCTCGGCCTGCTCGATTCGCCGACGGAAGGCAAATACTGGTTGAACGGTAAACTCGTCTCCGACCTGTCCTTGAGCGAGCGCGCGCTCATCCGCAACCGCGAAGTCGGCTTCATCTTCCAGAGCTTCAACTTGATCGGCGACCTCACGGTCTACGAGAACGTCGAACTGCCGCTCACCTATCGCGGCCTGTCGAGCGCCGACCGCAAGACGCGCGTCACCGAGGCGCTGGAAAAGGTCGGCATGGCGCACCGCGCGAAACACTTGCCGAGCCAGCTCTCCGGCGGTCAACAGCAGCGCGTGGCGGTCGCCCGCGCCGTCGCAGGCCAACCGCTCATCCTGCTCGCGGACGAGCCTACGGGCAACCTCGACTCGAAAAACGGCGAGGCGGTCATGGACTTGCTGCGCGAACTGCACCGGGGCGGCGCGACCATCTGCATGGTCACGCACGACCCGCGCTACGCCACGTTCGCCGACCGCGCCATCCATCTCTTCGACGGCCGGGTCGTGAAAGAAGAGATGGTCTCTTTCAAACAGGACGAAGAAGGAGCGTCGCTGCACGTTAGCTCACCCGCGGAGGTGGCGTAATGGGAAACTTCGGCCAAGACGTTCGCTACGGTCTGCGGACTCTGTTGAAGAGTCCGGGTTTCACGCTCGTCGCGCTCATCGCGCTCGCCTTAGGCATCGGGGCGAACACGGCCATTTTCTCGGTCGTCAATGCGGTGCTCCTGCGCCCGCTGCCTTATCGCGATGCCGGCCAAGTGATGATTGTGTGGGAGCAAAATCGTGCGCGCGGCGGGCGAAATAACGTCGCCTCGCTGGCTAACTTTTTAGACTGGCAACAGCAGGCAAACAGTTTTCAGGAGATGGCCGCCTTCCACGATGCGGCCTTCAACCTGACGGGCGAAGGCAATCCGGAAGAGATTCCGGCGCAGGTGTCGAGCGGCAACCTCCTGACCATGCTCGGCACGGAGCCTGCGCTCGGCCGCGTCTATACGAAAGATGAAGCCGAACCGGGACGCGACGACGTGGTGGTCATCAGCCACGGCCTGTGGCAGCGTCGCTTCGGCGGCGCGGCGGACATCGTCGGCAAAAAAATCAGTCTCAACGGGCAGAATGTGACCGTCCTCGGCGTGATGCCGCAGGGCTTCAAGTGGTTCATGAAAGAAGGGTCGCGCACGGGGAAGGCCGCGGAGATTTGGACGCCGAGCAATTTCGCGTCGGTCTTGAACGGCCCGACCAAGGGGAGAGGACGCTTCATCACCGTGGCCGGGCGGCTCAAGCCGGGCGTCACGCCCGAACAGGCGCAGGCCGAGATGACGACCATCGCCGCTCGTCTCGAACAACAGCATCCGCGATTCAACACGAACATGGGCATCCATGTCGTGCCCGTGCGCGAGCAACTGTCGGGCGAGATCAAAACCGCGCTCTACGTGCTGCTCGGCGCGGTGGGGTTCGTGCTCTTGATCGCGTGCGCCAATGTCGCCAACTTGATGCTGGCGCGTGCGGCCAGCCGCCAGAACGAGTTCTCCATCCGCACCGCGCTCGGCGCGGGGCGCTGGCGCATCGTGAGGCAGTTGTTAACCGAGAGTTTGTTGCTATCGATCCTCGGAGGCGCGCTGGGGCTGCTCATCGCGCTGTGGGGCGTGGACGCGCTCGTCGCGCTCAGCCCGCCCAATCTGTTGGGGACTGAGAGGATCAGCCTCAGCCTGCCCGTGCTCACTTTCACCTTTGTGATTTCATTGTTGACCGGCGTCCTGTTCGGTCTCGCGCCCGCGCTCGAAGCGACGCGTTTGAATCTCAACGACTCTCTCAAAGAGACGGGCAAGAGCAACATGGGCAGCCGACGCAGCCGCCGCCTGTCGAGCGGGTTCGTCGTGGCACAGGTCGCACTCGCGCTGGTGCTCTTGATCGGCTCCACTCTGATGATCAAGAGTTTTCTTCGCTTGCAAGCGGTCGATCCCGGCTTCAAGACCGACAATCTGCTGACCCTGCGCGTGACCGTCCCGGAGTCGAAGTATCCCGAGGACAATCAGGTCGTCGCCTTCCACCGGCAAGCTCTTGAGCGACTTAAATCGTTGCCCGACGTGCGTTCGGTCGGGGCTGTGAGCGCGCTGCCTTTCGGCGGCAACCTCGGCGCTCGAACCTCTTTCTGGATCGAAGGGCGTCCCGCCCCGCCGCCCGGCGAGGAACTCTCGACCGACGTCCGCGTGACGGATGAGAACTATTTTCAGACGATAGGGATTCCGGTGCTCAGCGGCCGCACGTTCACCGAGCAGGAGGCGAGGGAAGACCGGCGCACCATCGTCATTAACGAGTCGATGGCGCGGCAACATTTCCCCGGCCAAAATCCGCTGGGTCAATATCTCCGCGTGCAGATGATGCCCGACCCGCAGCCGATGGAGATCATCGGGGTAGTGGCCGATGCGAAGTACAAGACGCTGGAAGGCCCGCCGCACCCGATGGTCTACTGGGCACACCCGCAACTCGTCTACTCGGAGATGACCTATGTCATACGCACGAACGGCGATCCGATGAATCTGGCCGCCGCCGTCCGGCGCGAGATTCAGGCGATTGACAAAGACCAGCCCGTCGCCGACGTGCGGACGATGCAGAGCTGGATCGACGAGTTGACGGCGCGCAGCCGCTTCGGCACGCTCCTGCTCGGCCTATTCGCCGCGCTCGCGCTCGTCCTCGCGGCCATCGGCATCTACGGTGTGATGGCCTACTCGGTCACGCAGCGGACGCACGAACTCGGCATCCGCATCGCGCTCGGCGCGCAGACGCGCGACCTGTTGAAACTGATACTCGGTCGCGGCTTCGCCCTGACGCTCGTCGGGATCGCGCTCGGACTCGTCGCGTCCTTCGCTTTAACTCGCGTCATGTCGAGCCTCCTGTTCGGCGTCAGCGCAACCGACCCCATGACCTTCGGCGGCCTCGCGCTCTTGCTCTGCATGGTGGCGCTCGCCGCCTGCTACATCCCGACGCGCCGCGCACTGAAAGTCGATCCGATGGTGGCGCTGAGAAATGAATAAGGCGGTGACGAGTGTTAAAAGCAGTGACAAGTGATGAGTGACAAGTGACAACTTAAAACCAAAGACTTGTTTTCCGTCCCGTCACTTGTCACTCGTTACTCTTAACTGTCTTCTCGTCGCTTTAACTCGTCACGTGTCACTCGTCACTTGTCACTGTTTCAGAGAGGTGTTGACCATGAATACATTCGGGCAGGATTTACGCTACGGTTTTCGGATGCTCTGGAAGAGTCCGGCGTTCACGCTCGTGACGGTGCTGGCGCTGGCCTTAGGCATCGGGGCGAACACGGCCATCTTCTCGGTCGTCAACACGGTGCTGCTCAATCCGCTGCCTTACCCGAACGGCGAGCGCCTCGTCTTCATGGGCGAATGGTCGCAGCAAGTGCCGGAGATGTCCGTCTCCTATCCGAACTTCTCCGACTGGCGCGACCAGCAGCAGACGATGGAAGGCATCGCCGCCTTTCGCAGCGCCAACTACGTCTTGACCGGCGTGGGCGAACCGGAACGGCTCGACGGCCGCCAAGTCTCCGCCAACTTCTTCAACGTGCTCGGCGTCGCGCCCGCACTCGGTCGCAACTTCACGCCCGAAGAAGACAAGCCGGGCGGCAATCCCGTAGCCCTCATCAGTCACGGCTTCTGGCAACGCCGCCTCGGCGGCGACCCTTCGGTCATCAACAAGCCGCTGACGCTCAACAACGAGAGCTTCACCGTCGTCGGCGTCCTGCCGCAGACGTTTGAATGGCAATCGCCCGTCGACGTGTTCATCCCCGTCGGCCTGCGCTCGGCCGATCCGAACATGAACTCGCGCGGCAACCATCCCGGCATGTACGTGATCGGTCTGCTCAAGCCGAATGTGACGGTCGAACAAGCGCGCACGGATATTAAAACCATCGCCGAACGCCTCGCGCAGCAATACCCGGACACGAATTCGGGGCAGAGCGCCGTGCTCGACTCGCTGCAAGACCGCACGGTCGAAGACATCCGCCCGTCGCTATTGGTGCTGCTCGCGGCGGTCGGCTTCGTGCTCTTGATCGCGTGCGCGAACGTCGCCAACCTGCTCCTCGCGCGCGCCGCTTCGCGCTCGAAAGAGATCGCGATTCGCACGGCGCTCGGCGCGGGACGCCTGCGCATCATCCGCCAGTTGCTCACCGAAAGTTTGCTGCTCTCTTTGATGGGCGGCGGGCTCGGCCTGCTCTTTTCTCTGTGGGGCATCGACGCGCTGCTCGCCGCCTTGCCCGAAAACGTGCCGCGCCTCCTCGTCTCGCGCATCGGCCTGAACACGTCCGTGCTCGGCTTCACGCTCGGCGTCTCCATCCTGACGGGCTTGCTGTTCGGTCTCGCCCCGGCCTTGCAAGCGTCGAAGTCTAATTTGAACGAGTCTCTGAAAGACGGCGGGCGCACGTCGGCGGGCGCGAGCCGGCAGCGCGTGCGCAACCTGCTCGTCGTCGCCGAAGTCGCGCTTTCGCTGTTGCTGCTCGTCAGCGCCGGACTCCTCATCAAGAGTTTCTCGCGCTTGCAGGAGATCGAACTCGGCTTCGACCCGTCGAACGTCCTGACCTTGCGCGTGCCTTTGCCCGAAGCGCGCTACAAAGAGTACGGGCAGGTGGACAACTTCTGGAACGAACTGCTCCGTCGCGTGCGCTCCATGCCCGGCGTGGAGAGCGCGGGGCTGACGCGCGGCCTGCCGATGAACGGCGGCATCGAATCCGGCGTCATGCTCGAAGGGCAGGAATCGACGAACCCGAAAGACATCACGGTGGCCGTCAACTTGTTCGCCGAACCCGGCTACTTCAAGACGATGAACATCCAACTGCTCGAAGGTCGCTTCATCTCCGAGCAGGACACGAAGGATGCGCCGATGGCCGTCATGGTTGACGACATGTTCGTCTCGCGCTTCTTCCCGAACGGCGATGCCGTCGGCAAGCGCCTGCGCATCGGCGGCGACCGCGCGCCCCTACGCTCAATCGTCGGCGTCTTCAAACACATCAAGCACTACGGGCCGAACGAAGAAGGGCGCGTCGAGATTTTCACGCCTTACAAGCAAGTGCCGCCGGAATTTTTCGCCGCCTCGAATCGCAACCTCTGGCTCGCCGTCAAGACCTCGAAAGGCGACCCCACGAGTTTAGCGCCCGCCATCCGCAACGAAGTTTTGCAGATGGACAAGGATCAGCCGATCTCGAACGTCGGGACGATGGATCAGATCGTGTCGGCGACGGTCGCGCCGCAGAAGTTTGCGACGTGGCTCTTGGCGGTCTTCGCGGGCGCGGCGATGCTCTTGGCGGCCATCGGCATCTACGGCGTGATGGCCTATTCGGTGACGCAGCGCACGCACGAGATCGGCATCCGCATGGCGCTCGGCGCGGGCCGCCGCGACGTGCTCCGCATGGTCGTCTCGCAAGGAATGAAGCTGGCCTTCATCGGCGTCGGCATCGGCCTCCTCGGCGCGATCCTGTTGACGCGCCTGATGTCCAGTTTGCTCTACGGCGTGAGCGCCACCGACCCGCTGACCTACGGCGGCGTCTCCGTCCTGCTCGCCTCGGTCGCTCTGCTCGCCTGTCTCCTCCCGGCGCGCAAGGCCACGAAGGTCGATCCGATGATCGCGCTCAGGTACGAATAACTCGACGGGCGAGAGGTCGTCTCGACGGGAGAGACGACCTCTCGCCCGCCTCTTTGTTTTGGGAGGATGCCATGAGACCGAAGGTTCTGCTCTTATTTCTGCTCGTCCTCGTCTTGAACGGGCGCGCCCTTCCGCAAAACGCGTCGCGCGCCGCACGCGATAGCAAGACAACCGCCGCCTCTCCCGTCGTCGCCTTCGTGGGCGTCAACGTCCTGCCGATGGACAAAGAAGGCATCCTCGAAAATCAAACGGTCATCGTCCGCGACGGGCGCATCAGCGAGATGGGCGCGGCCGGACGGACGAAAGTTCCGAAGGGGGCGCTTCGCGTAGAGGGGCGTGGGCGCTACCTCTTGCCCGGCCTCGTGGACATGCACGCGCACCTCTATTCGCCGGGCGAGTTGCCGCTCTATCTCGCCAACGGCGTCACGACCGTCTATAACCTGAACGGCCGCCCCGCGAATCTGTTGTGGCGCGCCGACATCGAGCAGGGGAAACTCACGGGGCCGACGATCTACAGTTGCGGCCCCACGATTCGCACGGCGCAGAAGGCCGACGAAGCGCGCCGCCTCGTCGAAGAACAGGCCGCCGCCGGTTACGATTCGATCAAAATCTATAACGGCGTCTCGAAAGAAGCCTACGACGTGCTCATCGCCGAAGCGCGGCGGCGCGGCCTGCTCTACATCGGTCACATCCCGCGCGAACCCGGTTTCGAGAGCGTGCTCGAAGCCAAGCAAACAATCGCGCACGCCGAAGAGTACGTCTACACGACCTTCAAGAATAAGACCGACGAAGAGAGCGAGCGCCGCATCCCCGAAGTGGCCGCCGCGACGGCCAAAGCGGGCGTCCAAGTCGTCGCCACTTTCGTCGCCTACGACCACATCATCAAACAGGTCGAGACGCTGCCCGCGCTGCTCGCCATGCCGGAGATGAAATATCTCGCGCCGTGGGTGCGTGAGAGTTGGGGCGTGGACGTGAACCCTTACAAGCTGCGACTCGGCTCGGAGGGCGTGGCGCTCAACCGGTCGCTCGCCTTTCAGAAGAAACTCGTGCGCGAGTTGCATCGTCAAGGCGTTCGCGTGATGACGGGCACGGATGCGATGAACCCGGGCGTCGTGCCCGGTTTCTCCGAACACGAAGAACTGCGCTATCTCGTCGAAGTCGGCCTCACGCCTTTCGAGGCGTTGCGCGCGGCGACGCGTTATCCCGGCGAGTTTCTCACCCACGGCCGTGGCGATTTCGGCACGGTGGCGGTGGGCAAACGCGCAGACCTCTTGCTCGTCGAAGCGAATCCCTTGCAGGACATCGGCACTCTGTCGCGTCCCACGGGCGTGATGGCGCGCGGGCGCTGGATGCCGCACAGCGAGTTGCGACGCATGCTCGAAGACGTGCCCGCGCTCTATGCCAAGCAAGTGGAGACGACGAAGGCCGGGCTGCTCGAAGGCTCCGACAAGGTCTGGGAATACCTGCGCTACAACGACCCGGTCGACAACCTGCTCGCGCGCAGCGCCGGAGACATCATTCTCGAACAGGGAGTGGAAAAATTCCGGCGCGCCTTCGACCTCACTCGGAAACGCGATCCGAAGTCGCAGTTCGTGCAGGAGAATTTCATCAACACGCTCGGCTATTACCTCGTCGCGCAGAAGCGCATGAAAGAGGCGATTGACGTGTTCAAACTGAACGTCGACGCCTATCCGAAGTCGGGCAACACTTACGACAGCCTCGCCGAAGCCTACATGACAAACGGCGACACCGAGCACGCCATAGAGTTTTATCGCAAGGCCATCGAGGTCGAACCGAACTACGCGAACGCCAAGGCCGCCGCCGAGTTGATCAAGAAACTCGGCGGGCAATAGACGGCCGGGCGACGCGCTCGCCGCGAAAGAGTTAAAGAGAACCGAGCGGACGCGCCGGGACGAGCAAACGACGAACGCAGCGCGCCGGGCAAAGTGCGGAAGTGCTTCGACGCGAGACACGGCACGTGTCTCCACGAACACGGCCGGGCGTGTGTGTGCTGTAGCTGAAAATTTCCTAGCTTGAAAACTTCGCAGGTGGAAAACTTCTTGAGGTAGTGATGGGAAACATCCTCCAGGATTTGCGCTACGGTTTCCGCATGTTGCGCAAGACGCCCGGCTTCACACTCGTCGCCGTCGTCACGCTCGGCCTCGGCCTCGGCGCGAACACGGCCATCTTCTCGGTCGTCAACGCGGTGCTCCTGCGACCGCTCCCGTTGGGCGAGCCGGAACGTCTCGTCGTCGTCTGGGAGCGGAAGGGAACTGATGACTCGGCGGTCGCCTATCCGAACTATCTGGACTGGCGCGCGGGCAGCCGCTCGTTCGCGCAACTGGCCGCCTCCCGCCGCGACAGCTTCAACCTGACGGGCGCGGGCGAGCCTGAGAGAATCGGCGGCCGTCACGTCACCGGAAACTTCTTCGCCACGCTCGGCGTGCGCCCCGTCGCCGGACGCGATTTCGCGGCCGCAGACTTGCAGCCACACAGCGCGCCCACCGTCATCCTCGGTCAAGGCTTCTGGCAACGCAGGTTCGGCGCAGACGCCTCCGTCATCAATCGTCAACTCACGCTCAACGACAAAAGCTATACGGTCGTCGGCATCGCTCCCACCGATGTCGCTTTCGGTTTCGAGGCGGACGTGTACGTGCCCATCGAACTCTCGGTGGCCGAAGTTCCTTTTTACCATGAGCGCGGTTCGCATCCGGGCTTGTGGGTGACGGGGCGGCTCGCGCCGGGGGCGACGGTCGAAGGCGCGCGCGCCGAACTCGATACCATCATGGCGCGCTTGGCCGCCGAGTATCCGGAGACGAACGCGGGGCGCGGCACGCACGTCGAATCGCTCTACGAAAACACCGTGGGCGAAGTGCGCCCGGCACTGCTCATCTTGTTCGGCGCGGTCGGGTTCGTCCTGCTCATCGCGTGCGCGAACGTGGTCAACCTGCTCTTGGCGCGCTCGGTCGAGCGGCGCAGAGAGATCGCCATCCGCCTCGCGCTCGGCGCTGGCCGCCCGCGCATCGTGCGGCAACTGCTGACGGAAAGTTCGCTGCTCTCGCTCGTGGGCGGCGCGCTCGGTTTGTTGCTCGCGTTGTGGGGAACGGACTTGCTCGTGGCCGCCGCGCCCGCCGACGTGCCGCGTCTCGCGGAAGCGCGCGTTGACCTGCGCGTGTTCGCGTTCACCGTCTGCACGGCCGTGCTCGTCGGCTTGGTGTTCGGACTCGCGCCCGCGAGTGGCGCGGCGAAGGCCGACTTCAACGAATTCATGAAAGAGTCGTCGGGCGGCGCGGCGGGCGGACGCTTGCGCCTGCACGGCGTGCTCGTGGCCGCCGAAGTTGCGCTTGCGCTCGTGCTCTTGATCGGCGCGGGGTTGATGGTCAACAGCCTATGGCAGTTGGGACGGGTTGATCCGGGCATCGAGCCGAACGATGTGCTCGCGCTGCAACTGTCGCTCGCGGGCGAGCGCGCGGGAGCGGAACGCGTGCGCGATTTTCTGACGCGGGTTGAACAGAACGTCGAGAGCGTGCCGGGCGTCCGTTCGGTCGCCTTCACGAACGGGCTGCCCTTCGGCGGCGCGGCCGAACAGTCGTTCCGCATCGAGGGTCGGCCGCAGGCGCTTGCCGGCGAGTCGCGCCCCGTGGCCGTGCGCTACACGACCACGCACGGCTACGCCGAGACGCTCGGCATCGAACTTCGCAGCGGGCGTTTCCTGTCGGAGCGAGACGGGGCGACGAGCCCGCCCGTGGTCGTTATCGACGAAACACTCGCGCGCGAATATTTCCCCGGCGCAGACCCCGTGGGGCGGCGTCTCCAGCCGGGCGCGCCCGACAATCCGTGGTACGAGATCGTGGGCGTCGTGGAACACGTCAAGCATTACGGTTTGGCGGGCGAAGCGCCGGTCGAACCGCAATTCTATTTTTCGCTCGCGCAGTCGCCGAGCGCGCAGATGCCGCTGTACGCGGGCGGGCTGACGCTCTTAGTGCGCGCCTCGCACGATGAGCCGCAAACGCTGGCGAGCGCGGTGCGCGGTCAAATACTCGCCGTCGATCCGGGGCTGCCGGTTTTCGGCGTGCGGGCGATGAAAGAGTTGGTGGCCGAGTCGATTGCGGCGCGTCGTTTCTCAATGATGCTCCTGCTCGTCTTCGCGCTGCTGGCGCTCGTGCTCGCGCTCGTCGGCGTCTACGGCGTGATGGCCTATTCGGTGATGCGGCGCACGCGCGAGATCGGCATCCGCATGGCATTGGGCGCGCAGACGCGCGACGTGCTGCGCCTGATCCTCGGGCGCGGACTTGTGCTCGTGCTGGCGGGCGTCGGCACTGGCCTCGTCGCGGCCTTCGCTTTGACGCGCGTGCTGGTGAGTTTGCTCTACGGCGTGAGCGCGACCGACCCTCTAACCTTCGCCGCGCTGTCGCTTGTCGTCGTCGTGGTGGCGCTCGTGGCCTGCTACCTGCCGGCGCGGCGCGCGTCGCGGGTCGATCCGCTCGTCGCGCTCAGATACGAATAACGATGGCGGAATTCGGATGGCGGATTAGAAAACAAGAGCGTGCCTCTTAAGCGTCTTTGCTTTTAATCCGCGTTCCGCCATCCGAATTCCGCCATAGATTGAGGTGTGAGATGGGAACAGTCTGGCAGGATTTGCGCTACGCGTTCCGCATGTTGTGGAAGAATTCGGGCTTCACGTCCGTGGCGGTCGTGGCGCTCGCTTTAGGCATCGGCGCGAACACGACGATCTTCAGCGCCTTCAATGCGCTGCTGATCAAGCCGTTCAGCTTTCCAGACCCCGACGCGCTCGTCGTCCTGTGGGAACGGCCGCCGCAGACCGCCTTTCGCAACTCGATTGCGCCCGCCAACTTCATCGCCGTCCGCGAGCAGAGCCAAAGTTTTTCGCACCTCGCCATTTACAACAACAACTCTCTGAACCTGACCGAAGGCGACAAGCCGGAACGTCTGGAAGTGGCGGCCGTTTCGCCCGCGATGTTCGACGCGCTCGGCGCGCAGGCCGCGCGTGGGCGCACCTTCACGCCCGACGAGGAACAAGAGGGGCGCGATAAGGTCGTCATCCTCACGCACGACTTCTGGCGTCGCCGCTACAGCTCCGACCCGGGCGTCGTCAACCGCGCGTTGATGCTGAACGGACAGCCCTACACGGTCGTCGGCGTGATGGGCGAGGACTTCAATTTTCCGCCGACCGGAAATGACATCCTGATCCCGTTCACCATCACGCCGAAGGACAGAGAGGAACGCGGCAATCATTACGCGCGCGCGCTCGGACGACTCAAACCCGGCGTGACCCCGGCACAAGCCGACGCCGAACTCGCCGCTATCGCCTCTCGTCTCGAAGCGCAATACCCGGAGACGAACAGCAACCGCACGCTCGCCACCGAATCCTTGAAGGCTTCCTACGTGCGCGGCCCGCGCCCCGGCCTGTTGGTGTTGCTCGGCGCGGCCTGCTTCGTGCTGTTGTTAGCCTGCGCCAACGTCGCCAACCTCCTGCTCGTGCGCGCCGCTTCGCGCCAGAAAGAGATCGCCATTCGCATGGCGCTCGGCGCGGGACGCCTGCGTCTCATCCGCCAGTTGTTGACCGAGAGCGTGCTCATCGCGCTCATCGGCGGCGGGCTCGGTTTGCTCGTCGCCGTGTGGGGCGTCGATCTGCTCAAGGCGGGAATCCCGGCGAGCTTGTCGCGTTATTTGCCGGGCTGGAAAAACGTGCGGATCGACGCACAGGTCTTCTGGTTCACGCTTGGCGTCTCGGTCTTGACCGGCATCATCTTCGGACTCGCGCCCGCGCTGCAAGCGACGAAGACCGACTTCAACGAGGCGCTCAAAGACGGCGGGCGCACGTCGGGCAGCTTCGGGCGCAACCGCCTGCGCGGCGCGCTCGTCATCGCCGAGGTGGCGATCTCTCTGACGCTCTTGATCGGCGCGGGGTTGATGATCAAGAGCTTCTACGAGACGTTGCGCGTCGAGCCGGGCTTCAAACCCGAAAGCCTGCTGGTTTTGGACGTGGCGTTGCCGCGCGCGAAGTACAAAGACGAAGCGGCGCGTGCGAACTTCTACACGCAGGCCGTCGAACGCGTCTCAGCCTTGCCGGGCGTGCAGCAGGCGGGCGCGGTCAACATCCTGCCGCTGTCGCGCTCCAACACCGATTCGGTGTTCCGAGTCGTCGGCCGACCTGCACCGGAAAAGGGACGCGAGCCGCAAGCGAACTTCCGCGTCGTCAGCCCGCACTATCTCGAAACGATGGGCATCCCCTTGCGTCGCGGGCGTCACCTCACGGCGGCCGACCGCGCCGGTGCGTCCAGAGTCATTCTCATCAACGAAGAACTCGCGCGCCTCCATTTCCCCGATGCCGACCTCATCGGTCAACGCCTGAATTTCGGCGGCGAGAAAGAGACGGACAACTGCGAGATCGTCGGCATCGTCGGCGACATCAAGCACGAGTCGCTGGTGGAAAAGATCGTGCCGGAAGTTTACACGCCGCTGACGCAACAGCCGTGGTACACGATGAGCATCGTCGTGCGCGCCACGGGCGACCCGGCAGGTCTCGGCGGCGCGGTGCAGCGCGAGATCGGCGCGATTGACAAAGAGCAGCCGGTCTACAACGTGCGAACGATGGAGCGCGTCCTGTCGGAATCGCTCGCGCCGCAGCGCGTGACGATGGGGATGCTCGGCGTCTTCGCCTTGATCGCGCTCGTCTTGGCTTCGGTCGGCATCTACGCCGTGATGTCCTACGCCGTCACGCAGCGCACGCACGAGATCGGCGTGCGCATGGCCCTGGGCGCAAGCCCGCAGGTCATTCGCCGGATGGTCGTGCGTCAAGGCATGGCGCTCGCCTTCATCGGCATCGCCATCGGACTCGTCGCCTCTTACTGGCTGATGCAGGGCTTGAGCGTCATGCTCTACGAAGTGAGCGCGACCGACCCTTTGACGTTCGCGCTGATCTCTCTCTTGCTCATCATTGTGGCGTTTGCGGCCAACTACATTCCCGCGCGTCGCGCCACGCGCGTCGATCCGATGACGGCGCTCAGGTACGAGTAACAATTGCGGAATGCGGAATGCGGATTGGAAAACAAGAACGCGCTGCTAACGTTTCTCTCTGCTTTTCAATCCGCATTCCGCAATCCGAATTCCGCAATCGAACGGGGGTTTTTGAGATGAACACGTTATGGCAGGATTTGCGCTACGGCTTTCGCTCGCTGCTCAAGAGCAAGGGCTTTACGTTCATCGCGGTGTTGGCGCTCGGTTTGGGCATCGGCGCGAACAGCGCGATCTTCAGCGTGGTCAACTCCGTGCTCTTGCGCCCGCTGCCGTTCGAGCGGCCGGAAGAGTTGGTGGCCGTGCAGGGACGCAACGAGCGCGACGGCTCGCTCTTTACCGAACACTCTTATCCGAACTACGTCGATCTCAGAGACCAGAGCCGGAGCTTCGCTTACGTCGCGGCCTACAGCCCGTCCACGGCTTTCATCACGGGCGGCGACGAGCCGGAGCGTGTGCGCGGCATCATCGCATCGGCCGATCTGTTTCCGATGCTCGGCGTCGAGCCCGCGCTCGGCCGCGTCTACACGCGCGAGGAAGACAAGCCCGGCGTGCAGCGCACCATCGTCCTCAGCTACGGCCTGTGGCAACGTCGCTTCGGCGGTGATCCGAAGATCGTCGGGCAGCAGATTCCGCTCGGCAGCGCACAGGCGCTCGTCCTCGGCGTCATGCCGCAAGGGTTCAAGTACCCGCTCGGCGGCAGCGACAATTACGACTTCTGGATGCCGCTCGCCAACGTCGCGTCGCAGAGCGAACTGACGGGACGCGGCCTCGTCTTTCTGCCCATCGCGGCGCGTCTCAAAACGGGCGTCCCACTCGAACAGGCGCAGGCCGAAGCGAACACCATCGCCGCGCGTCTGGCGATGCAGTACCCGGAGACGAACACGGGGCAAGGCTATGCGCTCAAAGCCCTGCACGAAAATCTCGTCGGCGATCTGCGCCCGGCCTTGCTCGTGCTGCTGGCGGCGGTCGGCTGCGTGCTCTTGATCGCGTGCGCGAACGTCGCCAACTTGCTGTTGGCGCGCGCGGCCGCTCGGCACAAGGAGATTTCGATCAGGACGGCGCTCGGCGCGAGTCGTTGGCGCATCGTCAGGCAGTTGCTCACGGAGAGTTTGTTGCTCGCAGTGCTCGGCGGCGCGCTCGGCTTATTGATCGCGATGTGGGGCATCGACCTGTTGCTCGCCGCCACTCCCGCAGACCTCCCGCGCCTGAACGAGATCACGCTCGACGGCCGCGTCGTCGCTTTCAACGCCGCCATGACCTTGCTGACAGGGATCGTGTTCGGTCTCGCCCCCGCGCTCCAAGCATCGAAGACCGACTTGAACGAAGCGCTCAAAGACGGCGGGCGCGGCATGAGCGAAGGCGGGGGTCGCCGCAGCCGACTGCGTAACGCTCTGGTCGTCGCCGAAGTGGCGATCTCTCTGGTGCTGCTCGTCGGCGCCGGCCTGCTCGTGCAGAGTTTCATGCGCCTGTTGAACGTCACGCCGGGATTCAATCCCGAACGCGTGATGACGCTCGACCTCGTCGTCGGCCGGAAAAAATATCCCGACAGCGCGCAGCAAGTCGCTTTTCTCCAAAACTTGTTGCAGCGCACCGCGGCGCTTCCCGGCGTGGAAGCCGTCGGCCTCGTGAACCCGCTTCCGCTGAACGGAAATTTCGACGCCTACAGCTTCGGCTTTCCGGGGCGCGCGCCCTTCGCGCACGGCGAAGAACCGAGCGCCGACCGGCGCATCATCAGTCCGGACTATTTCCGCGCCATGAACATCAACGTGCAGCGCGGGCGCGCGTTTTCCGAGCGCGACGCACGCGATGCGCCGCCCGTCTGCATCATCAACGAGACGTTCGCGCGTCGCCACTTCGCGGGCACAGACCCGCTCGGACAAAGGATCGAGTTTACGGATACGGAAGACGCGCCGCCGCGTGAAGTGGTGGGCGTCGTCGCGGATGTCCGCCACGCCGGTCTCGATGCTCCGGCCGGGCTTGAGTATTACGTGCCTTACTCGCAAGCCGCGTCCGGGCGCTTAACGCTCGTCGCGCGCACCGCATCGCCAGACCCGGCGAGCATCATGCCTGCTTTGCGCGGTCTCATCCGGGAACTGGATAAAGACATGCCGCTGTGGAACGTCCGCACGATGAACACGCTGATGTCCGAATCGGTCGCGCGGCGTCGTTTCAACATGCTCCTGCTCGGCCTATTCGCGCTCGTCGCTCTGCTCTTGGCGAGCCTCGGCATCTACGGCGTGATGTCTTACACGGTGACGCAGCGGACGCACGAGATCGGCATCCGTCTCGCGCTCGGCGCGCAGCCGCCCGACGTGCTCCGGATGGTGCTCAAACAGGGAATGCTCTTGGCCGCCATCGGTGTCGCGCTCGGGCTCGTCTGTTCGCTCGTGCTGACGCGCAGCATGTCCAGTTTGCTCTACGGCGTGAGCGCGACCGACCCTTTGACGTTCGGCCTCATCACCGTGCTGCTCGTCGTCGTGGCATTTGCGGCCAACTACATCCCCGCGCGTCGCGCCACGCGCGTCGATCCGATGACGGCGCTCAGATACGAATAAGAATGTAGTGATCGGTTCGATCCGGATTCCGTCTTCTCTTCGTGTCTTCGTGTCTCGGTGGTGAATGACAATTGATTCACCACGAAGACACAAAGTCACTAGGGACGCGAAGAGAGGCGAAGAATAGTTGGAAGAGGAGAGAAGATGCAGACGCTGCTACAAGATTTGCGCTACGGTTTTCGGATGCTCTGGAAGAGTCCGGCGTTCACGCTCGTCGCCGTGCTGGCGCTGGCCTTAGGCATCGGGGCGAACACGGCCATCTTCTCGGTCGTCAACACGGTGCTGCTGCGCCCGCTGCCGTTCGAGCGTCCCGAACAACTCGTCCTCGTGTGGGAGACGCATCCGTTCGGCCGTCAACTCGGCTACGAACACCTGCCCGGCTCGACCGCCAACTTCAACGACTGGCGACAGCAAGCCGATCTCTTTGAAGGCATGGCCGCGCTTAACGGTTGGAACGTCGTGCTGACAGGCGGCGATGAGCCGCAACGCCTGACGGGCGTCAAGGCGTCGGCGAATCTCTTCTCGCTGTTGCGCGTGCAGCCGATGCTCGGGCGCGCCCTGTTGCCGGAAGACGAACGGCCGGGCGCGAGTCACGTGGTCGTCCTCAGCCACGGCCTGTGGCAGCGTCGCTTCGGAGCAGACCCGTCGGTCGTCGGCAAAACGCTCACGCTCGACGGCGAGAGTTACAACGTCGTCGGCATCATGCCCGCGAGCGCGACCTTTCCGCAGGACATGGGCATGCCCGCCTTCTTCGACTTCAGCGTGAAGACGGATTTGTGGACGCCCTACGCGCTCTCGGACGAAGAGACGCGCAATCGCGGCAGCCATCACATCGCCGTCGTCGCACGCATGAAGGAAGGCGTGCGACTCGAACAGGCGCAGTCGCAGTTGACGAACCTCATGCGTCGTCTCGAAGAACAATATCCGGACGATAACAAAGACTGGGGCGCGGCCGTCTTGCCGCTGCACGAACAGGTGGTGGGTAAGAGCCGTCGCGCGATCCTGATCCTGCTCGGCGCGGTCGGCTTCGTGCTCTTGATCGCGTGCGCGAACGTCGCCAACTTGCTCTTGGCGCGAGCCACGGCGCGGCGCAAAGAGATCGCCATTCGCAGCGCGCTCGGCGCGACGCGCGGGCGCGTGGTGCGGCAACTCTTGACGGAGAGCGTGCTGCTCGCGCTCGGCGGCGGCGCGCTCGGCGTGTGGCTGGCGATCTGGGGCGTCGATCTGCTGGTCGCGCTCAGCCCCGGCAACCTCCCGCGCCCGGCCGAGATCGGCATCGACGGCCGCGTGCTCGCCTACACCTTCCTCGTCTCTTTGGCGACGGGCGTCCTCTTCGGTCTCATTCCGGCGTTGCAAATCTCGCGGCCGGATTTCAACGAGTCGTTGAAAGAGGGCGGGCGCGGCGCGAGCGGAAGTCCGCGCCGACTGCGCGCGCGCAGTCTCCTCGTCGTCTCCGAAGTGGCGCTCGCGCTCGTCCTCTTGATCAGCGCGGGACTCTTGCTCAAGAGTTTCATCAGCTTGCAGAAGGTGCGGCCGGGCTTTGCGCCCGAAGGAGTTTTGACGGCCGAGATCGGCTTGCCCGAACAGAAGTACAAAGACGACAAAAGCATCGCGGATTTTTACCGGCAGGTGATCGCGCGCGTGCGGCAGTTGCCGGGCGTCGAGGCGGTCGGCGCGGTGTCGCAACTGCCCTTGAGCGGCGCGGAAGAGATCGACGGCTTCACCATCGAAGGACGCGCCGAGGAGCAGGCGGCCGGCCTGACGCAATCGGCGGACTTTCGCATCATCGCGCCCGACTATTTCCGCTCGATGGGAATTCCGCTCATGCGCGGCCGCCCCTTCGACGAACGCGACCGCGCCGACGCGCCCGGCGTGATGATCATCGACGAGGCTTTTGCGCGCCGCTTCTTCCCCGGCGAAGACCCCATCGGCAAGCGCATCGACGAACAGGGTTCGCACAAACGTAAATCATTTATGACGGTCGTGGGCGTCGTCGGCGGCGTCAAGCATTCGAGCCTCTCCGCCGACGCGCGGCCGACGATGTATCTCTCTTATGAACAGAGCGGCTGGGAGAACATGACTTTGACGGTACGCACGTCGACGGGCGACGCGTCGAATCTGGCGGCGGCCGTGCGCAGGGAAGTGTGGGCGGTGGACAAGGATCAGCCGGTGACGAAAATCTCGACGATGGAAGAGACGTTCACCGCCGCCGTCGCGCCGCAGCGTTTCAACATGCTGCTGCTCGGCCTATTCGCCGCCGTCGCCATGATCCTCGCCACCGTCGGCATCTACGGCGTCATCGCTTACACCGTGTCGCAGCGTTCGCGCGAGATGGGCATCCGCATCGCGCTCGGCGCGACGCGGCGCGACATTTTGAAACTCGTCGTCGGGCAAGCGATGTTGATGGCGTGTGTGGGCGTCGGGCTGGGACTGTTGGGCGCGCTCGCCTTGACGCGGCTGATGGCTGGATTGCTCTACGGCGTGAGCGCGACCGACCCTTCGATCTTCATCTCGCTCTCGCTGCTGCTCGCGGCGGTCGCCCTGCTCGCCAGTTACATCCCGGCGCGACGCGCCACGCGTGTCGACCCAATCGTCGCGCTTCACTATGAATAAGAAAGAAGGTTTTGAGTTATGAGTAAGAAAATCTTTACCGGCTGTCTGATCGCGCTGTGCCTGTGCGTCAACGCGACAGCGGCGCAGGAGGGGAAGAAGAGTGCGACGAAGAAAGAGGCGCAGGATCACGTCCAGATCAACGGGCGCAGTTTGCGCTGGGAGCACCGGAGCGGCGACGACGAGACGGACGTGACGCTCGCGGCGAAGGATGTCGAGTTCAACGACGACTACACGGACATTGAGCGCATCGCGGCCGACGGCTACTTTCGCCTGTCGGAGAAGCGTGAGGGGCGCACGCGCCGCGTCGAGATCACACCGGGTGCGGACGGCCAACTCAAGCGCGCCTATTGGGAGCAGGGCGTGGCGCGCCCCTTTGACGACGCGGCGCGCAAGTGGCTCGGCAAGTTGTTGGCAGAGTCGGTGGCCGGGAGCGGCTACGACGTCGAAGGGCGCGTCGAGCGTCTGCTGCGTCGCGGCGGCGTAAACGCCGTGCTCTCCGAGACGGGGCGGCTCAAATCCGATTACGCGCGGCGCGTCTATGCGAGCGTGCTTGTCGAGCGCGGGAATCTGAACAGCGGGCAACTGGCGAAATTGCTCGCGCAGAGTTCGTCGATCTCCTCGGATTACGAAAAGGCCACGCTCTTGATTCACGTCTTGAAAAACAACTTGGCGGACACGGCCGTCCGCTCGGCCTTCTTCGAGACGGCGAACACGCTCTCGTCCGACTACGAGCGCGGGCGCGTGCTCTCAGTGCTCCTGAAGCGCAGCGACTTGTCGCCGGAGACCTTGTTGCTCGCGCTGAAATCCGTCGGCGGGATGAGTTCGGATTTCGAGAAGGCGAACGTGTTGATTCGCGCGGCCGGACAGAACGCGGCCGACAAATCCGTGCGCGCCGCGATTGTCGAGGCGGCGCAGGCGCTCTCTTCGGATTACGAACGCGGGCGCGTGCTCACGGCCGTCAACAAAAAAGGGGTGCTATGACATCACGCAGGCGCGCCGGGAGTTTCGAGTTGCGTGTGAGTGAAACGTTGGGATTACAATACGGGCGCGCGAAAACGTTCTCGCCGGAGTCTCGCGCGTCTCACTGAAACGTATGAAGACACACGAAGCGTTCACTCCCCGCGTGCTCGTCGCCGACGATCAGCCCGACGTGCTCGAAGCCCTGCGCCTGTTGTTGAAGGGCGAGGGCTACCGCATCGAGGCCGTCACGTCGCCGCCCGCCGTGCTCGCGGCCATCAAGGCGACGGAGTTCGATCTGCTCCTCATCGACCTCAACTACACGCGCGACACCACCTCCGGCCAAGAAGGTCTCGACCTGCTCTCGCGCATCCAGTCGATTGATTCGACGCTGCCGGTCGTCGTGATGACGGCGTGGGGCAGCGTCGAAGTGGCGGTCGAAGCGATGCGGCGCGGCGCGCGCGACTTCATCCAGAAGCCGTGGGAGAACGCGCGGCTGCTGTCAGTTCTGCGCACGCAGATCGAGCTGAGCCGAGCCCTGCGCAAAGGGCAAAGGCTCGAAGCCGAAAACAAACTCTTGCGCGACGGGCATGCGCCGCCGCGCATGATCGCCACGGCCGCCAGCATGCGCCCCGTGCTCCAGTTGATCGAAAGCGTCGGGTCGTCGGACGCAAACGTCTTGATCACGGGCGACAACGGCACGGGCAAAGAGGTCGTCGCGCAAACTCTGCACGCCGTCTCGCCGCGCGCGCAAAAGACGATGGTGACCGTCAACGTCGGCGCGCTCTCCGAAGGCACGTTCGAGTCGGAGTTGTTCGGCCACGTCAAAGGCGCGTTCACCGACGCGAAGACGGATCGCGTGGGTCGTTTCGAGTTGGCCGACGGCGGCACGCTCTTTCTCGACGAGATCGCGAACGTGCCCGTCGCGCAGCAGGCAAAACTTTTGCGCGTGGTGGAGACGGGCGAGTTCGAGCGCGTCGGCTCGTCGAAGACCAGACGCGTCGATGTGCGTCTGCTGTCGGCGACGAACGCGGACTTGCGCGAAGAAGTGGCCGCCGGTCGTTTCCGTCAGGATTTGTTGTTTCGTCTGAACACGGTCGAGATACGCTTGCCCCCCTTGCGCGAGCGGCGCGAAGACATTCCGCTCCTCGCGCATCACTTTCTCGAAACTTACGCGCGCCGCTATCGCAAGTTTCAGACCGCCTTCTCCGACGAAGCGATCAAGGTGCTGCTCCGCTACGATTGGCCGGGGAACGTGCGCGAGTTGGATCACGCCGTCGAGCGCGCGGTGTTGATGGCGCGGGGCGCGGTGGTGGAAGCCGCCGATTTGAACTTGCAGCCGGGCACGCAGGCCGAGCGCGGACTCGAAGAGATGAGTCTCGATGAGGTAGAGTGTTTCCTGATTCGCAAGACTCTGGCGCGCTTCGACGGCAACGTCGGGCAGGCGGCCGAGGCACTCGGGCTGAGCCGCAGCGCGCTCTACAGGCGACTCCAACGTTACGGTTTATGACGGACGGCCACCAGCCACAGAGACATCCCCGGCGCGAACGCCTCAACCACGAGCAGCGCATTCTGATGATGGCTTTGGCCGGGGGCTTGCCCGGCACGCTCATCTCGCTCATCCTCATCTGGGATCGCCCCTACACGTCGAAAGTGCAGTGGACGCTCTCGCTCCTCATCCTCGGCGTCTGGCTCAGTCTCGCCTTCTCACTGCGCGGTCGCGTGGTGCGCCACCTGCAGACGCTCTCCAACCTGTTGGCCGCCATGCGCGAGGGCGACTATTCGATCCGCGCGCGCGGCGCGGGACGCGAAGACGCGCTCGGCGACGTGATGCTCGAAGTCAACGCGCTCGGCGAAACCTTGCGCGCGCAACGCCTCGGCGCACTGGAAGCGACGGCGCTGCTGCGCACCGTGATGAGCGAAATCGACGTGGCGGTCTTCGCCTTCGACGCCGGAGAGGAACGCCTGCGTCTCGTCAATCGCGCGGGCGAGCGCCTGTTCGCGCAGCCCGCCGGCCGACTCCTCGGGCGCACGGCCGCCGAACTCGGCCTCGAAGAATTTCTCCACTCGGCCGACGATTCGCCGGAGATCATCCCGAAAACTTTTCCCGGCCAGACGGGGCGCTGGAGCGTGCGCCGCAGCGCCTTTCGCGAGGGCGGCCTGCCGCATCAACTGCTCGTCCTGACAGACCTCAGCCGCGAACTGCGCGAGGAGGAGCGCGAGGCCTGGAAGCGACTCGTGCGCGTGCTCGGCCACGAACTGAACAACTCTCTGACGCCGATCAAATCCATCGCCGGGAGTCTGGAAAGCCTGCTCGTGCGCGAGCCGCGTCCCGTCGATTGGCACGACGACATGGCGCGCGGCCTCTCCATCATCGGCTCGCGCTCCGAATCCCTGAGCCGCTTCATGCAAGCCTACGCGCGGCTCGCCCGCCTGCCGCAGCCGCGCCTTGCGCCCGTCAACGTCCACGAACTCGTGCGCCGCGTGGCCGAACTCGAAACGCGCCTGCCCGTCCGCGTCGTCCCCGGCGCTGACCTGACCATCCGTGCCGACGCAGACCAACTCGAACAACTGCTCATCAACTTGCAGCGCAACGCCGTCGAGGCCGCGCTGCAAACGGGTGGCGGCGTCTCCGTGGGTTGGGTCAAGAACGCGAACCACTTCACGCTCATCGTCGAAGACGAAGGGCCGGGGCTGTCGAACACCTCGAACCTCTTCGTCCCTTTCTTCACGACGAAGCCGGGCGGCACGGGCATCGGCCTCGTCCTCAGCCGCCAGATCGCCGAAGCCCACGGCGGCACGCTCACGCTCACCAACCGACGCCACGGCACGGGCTGCGAAGCCCGCCTCCAACTCCCGCTCTGAACCGCCCGCCGCCTCATGTCCCGGCGGGCGCTGGTAAGAGACGGCGGATCGTATCAACCAACTCGATCAAGTTGTAAGGCTTCCGCAGGAAAGCATTCGCTCCCGCCTCACGCGCTTCCGCTTCCTTGTCTTCCATTGAGACGAGGATGATCGGCGTCTCTTTGCGGTGCTCCAAACGGCGCAACCCGCCGCGTCAGCGTCAGTCCATCAAGGCGGTCGGCCTCGTTGTCCAAGATCAACAGGTTGGAATG
>DASVUD010000029.1:0-3197 GCA_036387235.1 Pyrinomonadaceae bacterium | reverse complement strand
GGCCTTCGCCTATCCGCTGACGTGGGGCTACTTGTTTTTACCGGGACACTGGGCGGAGCAAGTCTACGTGCTCGCACCGTTTCTGCTCTCTCCCATCTTTACGTATGCCTATGCGAGAGAAGTGGGATGCACGCGCACCGCCTCGCTCCTCGCCGGTCTCACGTTCGGCTACGGCGGCATGATGTGCAGCGGCATCTCTTTCACGGGGTTGCCGTCGAACAGCATGCTCTGGCTGCCGCTCGTGCTGATCCCGATTGACCGCGCGTGGAGAAGGCGCGGCCGGTTCGTCCCTCTGCTCGTCGGCGCGACCGCCGCTTACACCTTGTCCGTCCTCAACGGGCAAGGTCAGAGTTTTCTCTACACGGGCATCGTCGCCGCCGCTTACGGTTTCTACCTCTCGCTCCTTCCGCCGCCTGCGCGTGCGGAGAAGGGCGAGGCGCACGAGGGCGCGACGGATGATAAGGACGCGACGAACTACGAACACGACGCGAAGCGTGGCGACGCCGCGAAACGGGGCGACGGTGCGAGCATCCACGCGCGCGGGCGCGTGTGGGAGAGGTGGCGGCCTCTGTTCGTGGCGATGGGTGCGCTTGCGTGTGCGGCGGGGCTGGCCGCGTTCCAGATTCTTGAGACGATGCGCGCCGCGCGGCGCAGCATCCGCAACACGCTCAGCTACGAAGCCATCAGCACGGGCGCGTTCACTTTCAAGGAGGCCGCCGCCTCGCTCGTCATGCCGCTTTACTATTCGACGGACGTGTCGGCCTACGTCCCTTCGCTCGCGCTCGTCTTCGCCGCGCTGGCCGTGGTCGCCCTCGTCCTCTTCCGCGACGAGAGACGCGACGCCGGGCGCATCTATTTTTGGCTCGCCGTGGCCGTCGTCGGTTGGGTCTTGATGCTCGGCCCGAACACGCCCGCGCAGCAGGTCGTCTATCGCCTGCCGCTGCTCAACAAATTCCGCGTGCCCTCGCGCCACACCTTCGAGTGGACGTTCGCCGCCGCCCTCATCGCCGCACACGGTTGGGACATCGCCGTGCGCCGGGGTTGGCTCGCGAAATCTCTGGGCGCGGCGCGCTGGCGACGACGGGGCAGCTTCGAGAAGATCGTCGTTCAAGTTTTGCTGGCACTGTCCCTCGCCATCGGCATCTGTTGGTGGCGCGCCGTGCAAGTTCCGGCCTTGCCCGGCACTTTCGATTACACGGGCTTGCCGGAGTCAACTTTCCTCTTGTGGAAGACGGCCTTCACGCTCGTCACGCTCGTGCTCATCTGGCGCATCGGGCGCGTGACGACGCCGCGCGCGCGTGCCGCCTTGTGGATGACGGCCATCGCCGTCGCGTGCTTCGTCGAACCATCGGCGGGCATCTCGCGCTGGTACGAAGGGATGCTCTTGACGGGAGAGCGTTTCAGCGTCGTCTCGCCCACGACGCGTTTCCTGCAAAACTATCCGGCCTCCGAGATGCGCGCCTACACGCGCGTCGAACTCTACTCGGAAGAGTTCAACCCACGGCCGCGCCTCGAAGCGCCGAATCTAACGGCGCTCCACGACATCCAGAATCTCGCGGGCTACGAGCCGCTCATCTTCGAACGCTACAGCCGCGCGCTCGGCGGCGTCGGGATGGACACGGTGACGGCGCGCGAAGGCTACGCGGGCAAAAACGCGCAACTCTTTCAGCCGCGCTCGCACGTGCTCGATCTATTGAACGCACATTTCGTCGTCTCTTACCCGAACCTCGCGCTGACAGTCCAAAGTCTCCTGCATCGTGAGGGCGTCGCCTATTTCACCTCGGACATGCAGATCGCCGTTGATCCCGGCAAGACCGAGATGCTCGGCGGCGGCACGGGCGAGGGCGACACGCTCGCGCTCGTCACGTCGTTGGCGGGCGCGGGCGAGGTGGAGCAGGGCACGGCCGTCGCACGCGTGCGCGTGCAGTTTTCGGGTGCGTCCGAGGCCGAGTCTTCCGGCACGCTCGCCGTCGAGCGAATTTTGCGCGCGGGCGTGGACACGGCCGAGTGGGCGCACGAACGCCCGGACGTGCGCCACGCCGTCCGTCACGCGCTCGCGCCCGTCTTCGATACACGCCCCGGCGACGAACAAAACAGCTATCCGTCGCTTCGCTACATCGCGCTGCTTCCGCTCGGCGCGCGCGGACGCGTGCGGAAGATAGAGATCACGAATTTAACTTCCGGTTCGCCCCTCGCCTTGTGGAAAGCGACCCTGTACGACTCTGCAAGTAAAACTTCGACCCCGCTCTCCGCCGCCGTGTACGAATCTTGGGAGACGGTCTATCAACAGGATCACGCGCTCATCATGCGCAACCGGCGCGCGCTGCCGCGTGCGTGGCTGGTGGGCGAGGCCGAGGCGGTGGACGGAGAAGAAGCCTTGCGGCGCATCAACGGCGAGAGCCCGACCCCTTTCGACCCGCGCCGCACGGCTTTGCTGGAAGTAGCGCCCACGGAGTTGCCCGCGCTCGCCGGTGGAGAGTTGAACGCGGACAGCACGGCGCGTGTCGTCAAATATGAACCGAACCGTCTCTTGATTGAGACGGAGGCAGACCGTGCGGCGCTCTTGGTCGTCAGCGAGATGTTTTATCCGGGTTGGGAGGCGACGGTGGACGGGAGCGAGGCGCGTATTCACCTGACGAATTATCTGTTGCGCGGCGTGCATGTGCCCGCAGGGAAACATCGCGTCGAGATGCGCTACACGGCTCCGGCCGCGCGCAACGGCGCTGTGATCTCCGCGTGCACGCTCGCCGGTCTCTGCCTGCTTTCGTTCTTCGACCGGCGCGCGCGTCGGCGCATGGGCGAGGCGGTTATTGATTAGAAGCAGCACGAGAAGTCACGCAAGGGACAAACGCATCTTTACTTTTCACACGGCTTCAAACCGCACACGATGAAGTGGAGAGACACGACGGCGAGGCGGCTCAGGATTTCGCGCGAGCGGGGGCGCGACGCGTTCGCCCTCCTCTTCAACGCGGCCTTCTTCACACTCTTCTTCAATCAATTCTTATTCGGCGACAAGTTCATCGTCGGCGGCGACGCCTTCGCCTACTCTTACCCTTTGCGGACAGTCGGATGGGAGATGATCAGGAACGGTCAACTGCCCTTGTGGACGCCGCTCGTGTTGTCCGGCTATCCGCTCTTGTCCATGTCGCAACTGGCCTTCGCCTATCCGCTGACGTGGGGCTACTTGTTTTTACCGG